>QCIU01000035.1 GCA_003216465.1 Prochlorococcus sp. AG-402-N10 | reverse complement strand
ATCTAGCTTTTTAATTGGGCGTACCTAACGCCCTTTTTTTATTTATTACTCAGATAGCAAACTCTACAAAAATTAAGAAGTTTTACTTATTTATTTTTTTATTAACTATTTATAAATTAAAACTAGCTATTAGTAAAATTATGAAAAGTAGAAAAGTCCAATCACAAAATAAAAGAGATATCATGAATAGATTTTTAAGTATTTTATGGAGACAAGAAGTTGGTGATTTGAAATATACATTAAAGATTTAGGTTAATAACTGTATATACCTTTCATAATTGCTAAGTTTCAAATAAGAGTCCTACTTATTTTCATGTTTTTAAATTATTTACCTAGCGAATTGATAGAGATGATTCAGCTAATTGTTATATTCTTAGGTTTAGTAGGAAGTATTTTATTTTTATTATTTACAGCAAATAAGCCAAATACAAAGAACCTATATATGAAAAAGGCTAGATAATTTAAGCAGCTCTTTTAAAAGGGTTGAAATTTTTGAGAAATTCATTATTTTTTATTTTTTATTTTTCGATATCTTTTATTTATTTCAGATATATATTTCCTGGCTTTTTTCTTATTCTCAACTTTACGCTGATGCAGCCGTAAAGCCTTTAACTCATCTATTGAAATCAGGATATTATCTTCACTGATATAGCAATAATCTAAAGCCATCATTTGGCGAAATTTTTTATATTTCTATATGTTCCAGATTAACAATCTAATAGGTATTTTTATAGAGATAATTAACTAACTTAAAAGTAATAACTAAGTGAAGTGTGACTAAGAATTGGATTAAGATATTTAATCCAATTCTATTAAGAACTTTAAAGTATTAAGAAAAAGTTTTGATCGAATTGGATGGGACTTCAACTGGGATCAATGATTCACAGTAGTGTGAAAGTACTGATCTCAATAGAAACCAGTAAAATAAATTAACTAAAGCTTTCTCCACGAGGATTTAGTCACTAAATTAGATAACCTTATAAATTTTGTAAAAGCAATATACCAAAAAAAATGTCAAGTAATCAAGATATTTGGATCAATATGATTACAAGCCTATCATTAATAATGAAATGTTTACCTTTCGGCAGCGGACTAAATCCTCGTGGAGTGTTGGACTTTAGCCCGCGTTGTATTTGTAGCAAATGAAATATGTTATTGCAAGTCAGGCCATATATTAGAGACCCTAGATAATCTCAAAATTAGTTTATATATTTAATTAATGAAGATTGATTCACCCTATATAATTGACAAATAAGTATAAATACTTTATAAATAAAATGTAGTCAATTCTACAAAATCGTCCGATCTACCAATAGATAGACCGCAGTACGACTCAAGCCATAGGACGGGGACTTGAGCAAGTTAAGGAGCTGCATCATGGTAAACATGTATTTCAATGGCAAATCATTTGTATATTGCAAGAATCAAGAAGAGAAGACAATAAAACTAAAATATAGAGGATCTACTTACTTGAAATGAAAAACACTTTATCTATTAGATATTCAATAAAAATTTATTATTAGAGATATTATTAACTTTTTAAATGCTTTTTTTCTAATTCTATAAAAATTAAATGTATTAAATTACCAAAAAACAAATCTTATATGTGATATTTTTTGAGAAAGAGTAAAAGAGAACTGACCTACTCTCAATGATTCTAAATAATTGATCTATTAGGATTAGAGGGTTTTTATAAATTGCTAATTTTATTGATATTTGGTTCTATACACATAGAGTTATTTTAAGTATGCAAATCTCATTTTTTGCAAAAGTTTTTTTGTTTGTATCTCTTTATTGTATTTCTGATATGTCGATAAAAAAAAATATTTTGAAAAATATCATGAACAAAGCAAATAAAGCTAGAAGAGTTTAAACTCCTCATTCAATGTTAAAGGCATAATTAAATACTATAAAAAAAATTAATTCTTGTTTCTTAACGAGCCATTTAAAAATTAAGAAATCGATTATTTAATAATAAATTAAAGTTAGATATTATTTAGGGAATTTTCATGCATTGAAAATAATTTTCATTTGCTTCATCCATATTTAAACCCCATTCTTCATCAGATTTTCCTACACCTTTTTTAACATCTTTTTGAAATTTAAGATTACATCGTTCCTCAATATTTTCTGGAGAATTATAGTATCTGAAAAAAAT
>QCIU01000034.1 GCA_003216465.1 Prochlorococcus sp. AG-402-N10 | reverse complement strand
ATTTTTTTAATGTTTTGGTTATATTTTATTTCTTTTGGTCCAATTAATCATCCTGATACAATAACTACTTATCTAGGATATCCATACCAATTTTTCCAGAAAAATAAACACTTTATTGATGGTGGATTGCATCAAGGAGTCTTAGGACTTTGTGACTTTGCTAATTTATCTTTTCTTCAAGAAAGGAATACTTGGTTTATTAGATCGGTACAATCAATTCCCATAGTTTTAATAATATCTATTTTTATTTTACGAAAAAATAATAAACTGCTTATTTACTCTTTTCTAACATGTCCTGTTTTTATTCAATGGTTAACAATTGGTAAATATCTTTTTTTACCCGATATAAGTATTACTTTAACCTATATGGTTTGGACTAAGTTTAAAGATAAAAATTCGATTTTAAATTTAATAATTGTTATTTTATTATCTCTCAGTTTTAAAATATCATGTTTAATAATTTCTTTGCCAATTATTCTTCATGTCTTGATTTATTATTTAAAAAATAAAGAATTTATATTTTTCAATCCTAAAGAAAATTTATTAGAAATTTGTTTATTTATTTTTTCAACATCAGCTGTAACTTTAATTTTAGGCTACAGATTTTACGTTACAGGCAACCCACTCTACCCTATTTTAAATAATTACTTTGTTCCAGATAATCAACAGATGATAGATTTTGAGACTTTTCTTAGAAGTTTTATGAGAGATAATGGTTTCCCATTTAATTTGATTATAACTAAAAATGCAAATTATTTTGGTACGATTATTGGTCCTGCAACTGGTTTTTTATTAATATCTATACCTATAGTTAGTAGGTTAATCAATAAAAAAGCTTTTATATCAAGTCCTGAATTTGTTGGCATTTGCCAACTATTTTTACTATTAATATTTTCTCAAGGTCGAGGTGATTATTTTCTATCTCCCATAATTCTTGTTTTTATGATTGGAAATGATCATGAGAGAGATTTTTTTTCATATTCAAATTTTATAATTTCAAATAATTTTTCTTTTAAGTTTATATTTCAAATATTATTAATAGTACAAATACTGATTTTTCTCTCGATTACTTCTGTTTCTGGATACCAGACAATTTATAGTCTTTTTGATTATGAATCATATATGAGTAGATATGCATTTAATTATAATCTTACGAATATTTTGAATAATTATTCAAAAGAACCAGTCATGAATATAGGAGATAGAACTGCTTTATCATTTTTTGAAAAAGATTACATCCATGAGGATAAATTTAAACGCTGTAAAAATTATAGTGATAAAGAAGTTTTAAACATTTCTGAGTGCATTTCTAAACTAGAACCAAACTCTGTAGTAATTTATAGAGAAAAACCATTAATCTTGGATGAATTTAAATGTACAAAATATACGGCCAACAGAACTTCTAGAAACCCATTCAATTTAAGAAAAAGAATATTTCACATTTGCAATAAATCTAAAACATAGTATTTATTAATTGTATTTTTAGGTTATAAAATCAAATACTAAAGATAATTTGATGTACAAGATAATCGCAGTAATGCCTTGTTATAAAAGTTCTGAAATTGCACCATCAGTTGCTAAAGACGTAATTAAATATGTAGATAAATTAATTTGTGTTGATGATGCCTGCCCAGATTCTACTGGTGAAAAGATTAAATTTTCATTGAATAGTGAAAATGTAGATTTTATTTTTCATAGTTCAAATAAAGGTATTGGTGGAGCAATGAAGACTGGTTTTAATTATGCTTTAAAATTCGACCCTAAAATAATTATAAAAATTGATTCTGATGGCCAGATGGATCCTTTTCTAATCCCCAAACTTATAGAACCTATTATTGATGGCTCATCTGACCTCACAAAAGGTAATAGATTTACTAACCCAATTTCTATAAAAAAAATGCCTTTAATAAGAATAATAGGAAATATAGGTCTAGGATTTATGACTAAATTATCAACAGGATATTGGGAATTGTTTGATCCAACTAATGGATTTATAGCTTTAAGAGCTGAAGTATTAAAAGAGATATCATTAGAAAAAGTTGATAATGGTTATTTTTTTGAAACAGATCTTTTATTTAGATGTTCATTAAGTAATGTTCTTATAAGTGAAATAGCTATGGAAGCTGTTTACGCTAGTGAAAATTCTAGTTTGAATCCTTTAAAAGAATTTTTTAGATTCTTCTACAAACATATAAATATCTTCTTCAAAAGATTGGCTTATCAATATTTCTTAATGGACTTTAATCCAGGAAGCTTAAGCCTATGTTTAGGATTCTTGTTAGGAATATTTTCCT
>QCIU01000033.1 GCA_003216465.1 Prochlorococcus sp. AG-402-N10 | reverse complement strand
AATCCTTTATTTCAAATTCAACTATTGGTTATATAATGGCAGAAGAGTTTTCAATAGATATAGATACACAGTTAGATTGGGAATTTGCTGAATTCTTAATGTCAAAATCATCATGAAAATATTTATAACTGGAGCCGAGGGGTTTATTGGTTCACATCTTGTAGAAATATTAATCGAAAAGGGACATGAAGTAACTGCACTATGTTTATATAATTCTTTTGGAAAAAGGGGATGGCTTGATAATATTTCTGAAAATAAGAAAAAAAATGTAAATATTATTCTCGGTGATGTTAGAGATCCCTCTTCTTTTAAAGATGCTATGAAAGGTAGTGAAATTATTTTTCATTTAGCATCTCTTATAGCTATTCCTTACAGTTATGTTGCACCATCAAGTTATGTAGATACAAATATTAAAGGAACATTAAATGTTTTAGAAGCTGCAAGAGATTTAAATATTCCAAGAATTATTCATACTTCAACTTCTGAGACTTATGGTTCTGCGCAGTTCGTTCCAATTACAGAGTTACATCCTTCTTTGGCTCAATCGCCATATGCTGCATCAAAAGTGGGAGCGGACCAAATGGCTTTGAGCTTCTATAAAAGTTTTTCTATGCCAATTACAATTTTGAGACCATTTAATACCTATGGGCCTAGACAAAGTAATAGAGCTGTTATCCCTCAAATAATTACACAAATTGCAAATAAAAATGATTGTATTAAACTAGGCGCCACTTCTCCTACAAGAGACTTTAATTTTGTCACAGATACTTGTGAGGCATTTATTGCAGTCGCAAATTCATCTAATACTATTGGAGAAGTAATAAACTCAGCTAGTAATTTTGAAATATCAATCGGTGAGACCGCAATTTTAATTTCAAATATAATGGATAGAGAAATTCTGATAGTTGCAGATGATAAAAGATTGAGGCCAGAAAGTTCCGAAGTAAATAGATTATTTGGAAGTAATAAAAAGCTTATTGACCTAACAGGATGGAAGCCTCGCTATGGAGGCCTAGAGGGTTTTAAGGAAGGTTTAAAACTTACAATAGAATGGTTTTCAAAATCTAAAAATCTTAGTGCTTACTCAACAAATTATGAGATTTAACTTTGCTCACTTTAATTTCTTATTTAAATCAGGATTAGATTATTTTTCTTATATTTAAAAAGTATGATTTGCACTTCAAAAGAAATTATTGATCGTATTAAATTAGCAATTAATAAAGCTGATGAATCAAGTGATGTTTATCTTCATGAACCAAGTTTTGTTGGAACAAACGCATATGAGTATATAAAGGATTGCTTAGATTCTGGATGGGTTAGCAGCTCAGGTGAGTGGGTATCAAGATTTGAAAATTTAATAAGTGAATTTACTGGGAGTAATTATGCAATAGCAGTTTCAAATGGTACGGATGCCTTGAGATTAGCTTTGCACATAATAGGGGTTAAGAAAGGCAATGAGGTCATGATACCTCCCTTGAGCTTCGTCGCCACAGCTAATGCTGTTTCCCACTTAGGTGCCACACCTCATTTTGTAGATATTGAATCCGATTCATTAGGAATGTGTCCCTTAGCACTTGAGAAAAGATTAAATCAAGTAGGCTTAATAAAAGAAGGTGAATTATTCAATAAAATTACAGGCAATAAAATTAGTGCTGTATTACCAGTTCATATTTTTGGATTGCCCTCAAAAATTGAGGAAATAAGACTCATTTGTTCTAAATGGAAATTACCTTTAATTGAGGATGCAGCTGAAGCTTTAGGAAGCTTTATTAAGACAAAAGCAGAATCAATTCATTGCGGCTGCTTAGGAGATATTGGGACTTTAAGTTTTAATGGAAATAAGATTATTACAACAGGGGGCGGAGGCGCACTTTTGACTAATAATAAAGAAATTGCTGAATCAGCTAAACATTTATCTACTACTGCAAAGAAAAAACACCCTTGGAATTTTTATCATGATAAAGTTGGTTGGAATGATAGATTGCCAAACATAAATGCAGCGTTGGGAGTTTCTCAAATAGAAAAGATTAAAGACAAATTAATTAGTAAAAGGAATCTTCACAAAAGATACTTAAAATATTTCCATGATTTACAAGAAATAGAAATTATTAAAGAATATAATCAAAACGAAAGTAATTACTGGCTTGTAACAATGCGCATTAATGTTAATAACCCACATATATTAAGAGAAGAGATACTGAAAGAATCTCATGAATCTAAAATATATTTAAGGCCTTGCTGGAATTTATTAAATGATTTACCTATGTATGTTGAAGCTCCCTGTGGGGATCTAAAAGAGGCTCGCAATCAATCTGAGAGGCTTATTAATCTTCCCAGCTCCCCTCAATTGAATTATTTCTGAGAACAATGACTATATTATTTAATAAACTTGAAGGT
>QCIU01000032.1 GCA_003216465.1 Prochlorococcus sp. AG-402-N10 | reverse complement strand
TATCACTAAGTAATACTTTTATAATGCTTAATTTTTTAAATTTCGATAATATAAACTTTATAAATATATTTTTTATATTTAGTATCGAAGCCCTTTATTATTTTTGGTCATACATTTCTTATAAATCTAATCTAACCGATTGGGTAGTTCCAATTCCTAAAAAAGCAGATTTTGCACCACTTTTAGAAATTATTGTTTTTTACTCATATATATTTGTTTATTATTCAATTCTTGGGAATTAAATTTATTGATTTTAATTATTTTATAATTAAAGAGCTGAAAAGTATTCCTTACTCCCTTTTGGATCTTCTAGCATAGTTTTTTCTCCTGGTGTCCAGTTAGCAGGGCATACCTCATCAGGATTAGCTGCTACATATTGGTATCCTTGAAGAATTCTTAGTGTCTCCTCTACATTTCTTCCTACTGGCGCTTTATTAACTGTAGTGTGCATAACGATGCCTTCTGGATTGATAAGAAACAATCCTCTATCAGCTTCTCCGTCGTCATTTAGGACATTGTAAGCTTGGCATATTTCTCTTTTTAAGTCAGATACTAATGGATATTTAATATCACCTATGCCACCTTCATTTCTAGGGGTCTGTATCCATGCCAAATGACAATGTTTACTATCTACAGAAACTCCAAGTACTTCCGTATTTAAAGCAGAAAATTTATCATATTCATCACTAAACGCAGTAATTTCTGTAGGACAAACAAATGTAAAGTCTAACGGGTAAAAAAATAATACAACCCATTTACCTTTGAAACTTGAAAGGGTAATTTCCTTAAATTCTTGATCATAAACTGCTGTTGCAGCAAAATCTGGGGCTTCTTGTCCAACTCTTAAACTCATGGGAATTCTAATCCTGATTTGAAAAATAAATTAAGTCAAAAATAACTAAATAAATTTTAATTTTACCCTTTACAATATAGCAAGTAATTCTTTATTTTGTACTTTATGAAGTGGCACAATTCCTTACCAAAGAAATTTGGCATAATGAGTTATTCTAAATTATTAAAAAATTTAAAAAGGGAATTAATTAAATACCCAATTAATAGATATGAAGAAGATAAAACAAATTAACAAAATTTTTGATAATGTTATTTATATTTAGTATCAAATTAAATTTAATTCTTAAGACATTAGCAAAAGTATTGTGAATTACATTGAAAGATTAAAAAATAAACTAAAAATAAAAAAATTTGATTCAGATCAACCTATTAATGCTTGGCTTTTTGTGTTGATTTTGAATATTGTTGGTTTTGCCGGTTACGTTTATTTGAAGATTAATGATATCCACTTAGGAGATTAATTTCGTTATTTTATTTCTTTTTTAATCGATCTACAAAAGTTCTTAAATCTTTCTTTTCTTGTTAAATCAGGTAATGTCCATATTAATTCATCCTTAAATAAAGGATCATTCCATTCTTTAAACTCTTCCTTTATTGATAGGCTATTTATATTAGAAAGTTTTTTTGTTCTTTTCTTTAAGTCCTTTCTTATAATTCTTAGATTAGCATTAATATATTCTCTCATAACAATCAAAGAAGTCATATCTAATCTAACATCAAAATGCTTAATTATAACAGTTTAATTATAATTAGACGTTCTGAACTGCTTGAAATAATCCAAATGAATAACCTCCTATTAAAATCCAACCTAGGACACTCGAAATAATAGTTGATCTTCTATTGTGCCTCCGAAGAGCTTCTTCAATCATTTCTTTTACCTCTTTTTTACTAATGTATTCAGAAGTCGATTTTTCAGTCATTACGATTTTTTTTTTAGGTTAATCGAAATATGTAAAAAGTGGGATCTATTAGTTCAATTTATTTAACTAGAAATTTATTTGCCTTTAATTTTTAGGAATAGATTTAATGATAAATCAGAAAATTTATTTCAAAAATTAACATAAAATTACAATTAATATAATTATTTCTATTATGAAATTTTTAATATATATTAAATAAATTTTTTAAGATGAATGTTAACGATGTATCAGTTCTCGAGATGATAAATAGAATTATAGCTTCGGATAGATTAAACAAAAAACAAATTCTTCAAATAGTCCAATTAGCCTCGATTGCAGATAATCTCAAAGAATTAGAAGAAAACATGAGATGGGAATCCGCTAAATCTTAATTAAATATAAAGAATTAAATTCTTTTTTTAGTGTTGAATAATATTAGGTTAAGTATTTATTTCATATGTATTCTAAAACAATCAAAAATACTAAAAATAAAAGAAATAATAAAGGATTTGTAAATTATCTAAATGACTGCGAGGTAAGTAAAGCAAGCACTGAGTTAATGCTAGAGCGTTTTTTTTGTGGAAAAGAAATAGACTTTCCTTTTTTAAAATAACTATTAAATATTGGTATTTGAAATTACATTAGGTCTTATGTATAGATGAGCTTCCTTTTCATTTTCGTTTACTTTGTCAACAATAAATATTG
>QCIU01000031.1 GCA_003216465.1 Prochlorococcus sp. AG-402-N10 | reverse complement strand
TTTAGGATCTCACTTAACCAAAATGATAGATGGAACTTTAGAAGCTGGTCCTAATGCAGTAATGGCTTTGGCTAGAGAAGGTTATACTTGGGGTGATGTAAATATGAGTGAATTTATTGATTTATCCTAAAACAACATTTGATGAGTTAACCAAATCTTTATCAAAAAAATTATTTGTCAGAGACCTAAAAAATATTCTTCCAGATCTAAATGAAAACATGTTGGAAAAAAGTGAAGCTGGAGTAAGAGCACAATTAATGAAAAATAATGGTGATCTGATTCAAGATTTTGATATTCGCATTAGGTCGGAAATTATAATTATATTAAATGCTCCTAGTCCTGCAGCAACCTCCTCTATTGCTATAGCGAAGTACGTAAAAAAATATGCAGATCTATAAAAACTATAGAATACAATTTACTTCTATTTTACTCAGAATTAAACAATTGATTAATCAATCGCATTAAAGTAAAATTTAAATTGAGGGCAGTTAAACAAATTTTAAGATAGATTGTTGCAAATTTTATTTTGCGATTTGGGGCCATAGCTCAGCTGGTAGAGCACCTGCATGGCATGCAGGGGGTCAGGAGTTCGAGTCTCCTTGGCTCCATCAAAGTTATCGCTATTTATACCAATTAGTTTGAACAATTTATCATAACAAAAAGATACGTTTTGATAAGGTAAAATATTGCAAAATATGACCCCTCTGCGACTACCTCTGTGGCCAGCAAGTCTTGCAAATAGGTATTTTGGTATATACTGTAACTCTTACAAACTATGCCAAAGCTGATCTGGGATCAAAGAAAAGATTTTCCAAAACTTAATTTTTAGAGTCAAGTTAATTAGATATTGGCTTATAATTTCAATCAACTGAATTCGTAATGAAAAACTAAAACTTTTAATGTAATAAGGTGTCGGCAATTTAAATAAACTAAACCTTTTAAATCTTTGTTTTATTAAATCTTATATCCTAAGGAAACGTAGTTTTTTTTAGTATCATATTGCTTTAATGATGCATTATAAATATGTTTAAAAATTTGCGGCCATTTTTCATAAGTGGATTCAGCATCTAATTTTGATATTTTTGAGTGTTTATTATAAACTTCCTTAGTTTGAAAATCATCAGGCAAGAAATATTTATCAGGATCATTAACGAGATTAGATAATATTTTATCCATAAAATATTCCCTAGAAGTTGTCATCTCTTCCATCACCAAAAGTTGAGATGAATCACATTCATTGAAATTCTCTAAATCAAACTTTAAAACAATATCACAGCAATTAGAGAAGTGATCGATTATAAGTAAAGGGACTAATTTTTTACTTTTATATCCATTAATATCAATTAATTCGGAATTCAAATATTTAAAACTCAATAATTTATGGTTAAGTTCAATATAACTTTTATAAAGTTTTTTCTTTATTTTTTTTATGAGAGAAATATTGGATGATTTGATCTTAGAATTGTTTATTAAGAAATCAGGATTAAATATTTTTGATTCCTCAGCATATTTCAAAGTTTCATAGTCTATTAATTTATTATAAAAATCTAGTTTAATTCTAGTTAAACCCTTCATATATTTTTTTCTTGTCAAACAATTTAATAATTTCGATTCAAATATTGATTGTATTCTCTTGACTGGGTGTCTAACAATTGCCATATACTTACCACCTCTTGATTCAATATCCTTTTTTAAATAATTGCCGTAGAAACCATGACATGCCCCAAACTGTTTCTTGTTTCTGCAATTCATTTCTAATTGCAGTAATCCATCTGCAAATTCGGATGCGGTCATATCAAAAATTCCAGAATCATAAGGAGGTATTGACCTAGTTCCGTGAAAACAAACTAAATCGGGATGCTCAGAGAGAATTGATGATAACCATCCTGTTGCACTGTGACCTAATGAGGATATATAGAACATTGCAATATTTTTTAAAAATGCTTATTCAATTACCTTACCTCACCAAGCTATTAATAAAATATATAAAATTGGCTTTTAAAAGATAACTACAATAATTAATATTTTTCTAAAAAACAAACTTTATATTTTAAATTGATGATTTTAATGAAATAGATGCAAGATTAACTGCAGTTTGGTATATCCATAGTGGTCAAAGAAAGAGATATTTAAAATCACTTAACCAAAAGAAAAAGTAGGTATTTTGTTAGGTATTGTTAATATTTTTATCCCTGCGACCAACTTAGCTAAACAGTTGCAAAAACAAGTATTGGCTTAATTGAGTACCTACATGACATGCATGGGGTCAGAGGTTCGAGTCCGCTTGGCTTCATTGATTTTCAAACTAAGAAAGTTTAGAATAAATACTCAAGAATATCAAAATTAGACCCTGAATTAACTTATAAAATTTGGTCGAAAATTTTTAAACATCTTTAAAATACAGCACCAACGAAATTTGATATAAAAGAAAATTATGTTTCCTTAGGATATACAATGTAATAAATACTTAAAAAGTTTAGTTTAATTAAAATTAATATTTATATGCAGCGATATTATCAAGATATTAATCAAAGAGTTAGAGTTAATTTATCAACAATGTTAAAACGGAATCAAAAATTAAAAGTATAAA
>QCIU01000030.1 GCA_003216465.1 Prochlorococcus sp. AG-402-N10 | reverse complement strand
TTGCAAGAAATTAATAGAAAAAAATATCAAAGTTATTGGATTTGATAATTTGAATGATTATTATGATATCAATCTTAAGACAGATAGGATTAATGAATTAAGAAAGATTGCAGAAAAAAATGAAGTTATATTTGATTTTATAAAAGGAGATCTTACTAATAATGAAGACTTAGAAAGTGTTTTTAAAAAGGGCTATAAAACATTTAATAATCATTCAGAATCAAAAATTTCATGTGTTATTAATTTGGCTGCGCAAGCAGGTGTTAGATATTCTATTAAGAATCCATCAGCATACATCCAGTCTAATATTGTAGGTTTTTCGAATTTAATAGAACAGGCAAAAATAAATAACATTAAGCATTTCATATATGCTAGTAGTAGTTCTGTTTATGGTGGTAACAAAAAAATTCCTTTTAATGAATCTGACAATATTGATCACCCTATAAGTTTATATGCTGCAACAAAAAAATCTAACGAACTAATAGCTCATACATACAGTCATCTTTTTAAATTACCTACAACAGGTCTAAGATTTTTTACAGTCTATGGGCCTTGGGGAAGACCAGATATGGCACTTTACAAATTTACAGATTTAATGATGAGAAATAAACCTATAAGGGTTTTTAATTATGGAAAAATGACAAGAGACTTTACATATATAGATGATGTTATTGAATCCATAATTTGTTTGATTGATAAAATACCTATTGAGGAAGATTATTCAAATATTAAAAATTACAATGCATCAAATAGTTGGGCTCCTTATAGAGTTTTTAATATTGGGAATTCCCAACCAACAAATCTATATACTTATATAGAAGCAATAGAGAAAAATCTTAATAAAAAAGCTGATATAATTTTAGAAGGTATGCAGCCTGGAGATGTAGAAAAAACCTACGCTAATACTGAAAAGCTTGAAAAATGGATCAAATATAAACCAAGCACTTCAATAGATGAAGGGATAAAAAGATTTATAAGTTGGTATTTATCGTATCATAGAAAAAAGAGGGGATAATTAATATCATGTTACCTAAACTTGAAAATTGCTCAGTAGCAATAATAGGCCTTGGATATGTTGGATTACCATTAGCGTTAGAAATTGGCCTAAAAACAACTTCTCTTTTAACTCAAAAAAAACTTAAGCGTTTTGTTTTTGGTTATGATATCAATGAGAAAAGAATAGAGGAATTAGAAAAGGGTTTTGATCGTAACAAAATTTTTTCAAAAGAACAAATTAAAAAAGTTAAAAATATCAAATTTGTCAATGATAATAATTTGATTAGAAACGTTGATATTTTTATTATCACAGTACCTACCCCAATAAATACTAAAAATGAACCGAATTTATCTTACATTGAAAAAGCTTCAAAAATGGTTGGTGAATTAATAAAGGATAATCAAGAAAGATTAATAAGTCCAATAATTATTTTTGAAAGTACCGTATACCCTGGTTTAACAGAAGAATTTTGTATCCCAATCATAGAGAAACAATCTAATAATAAATATAATTCTAATGATTATAAGAACTCTTTTTATTGTGGCTATAGTCCAGAAAGAATAAATCCAGGTGATACAAAACATAATGTTGATTCAATTACAAAAGTCACTAGTGGGTGCAATAAAAAAGTTGCAAAATGGATTGACTCTTTTTATGGATCCTTCATTTCTGGAGGAACCTTTCAAGCAAGCAGCATTAAAGTAGCAGAAGCTGCAAAAATAATTGAGAATACACAAAGAGATATAAATATAGCCTTAATAAATGAACTGACTATCCTTTTTAATAAACTAAATATAAATACATACGAGGTTTTGAACGCAGCCAGTACGAAATGGAATTTTCATAAATACATGCCTGGACTTGTAGGGGGACATTGTATTGGAGTTGATCCATACTATTTAACCTTTAAAGCAAAAGAAATTGGTCATGAAACAAAACTAATTGCAGCAGGGAGAAATATTAATGACTACATGCATAAGTACTTTTTTGATCAAATTCTTTTTCATAAAGGTAAAAGAGAAATTGACATTTTAAATGAAGAAGTTCTACTCCTAGGATTATCTTATAAATCAAATTGTGGGGATATAAGAAATTCTCAATTAATTAATTTAGTTAATAGTTTTAAAGATATTAAAATGAATATAACCATTGTTGATCCAAAGGTTGATGCAGAAGAGGTTTTAAAAAATACAGGACTATTATCACTTCCTTGTATCCCAAGTAAACAAAAATATACAATAATAATTCTTGCTTTATATCATGACGAATTCAAAGTGTTTACCAAAAATAAATTATTAAAATTTTCACTTGAGGGTACTCTGATATTTGACCTTACAAATAATCTATATGGCAAAGATATTATTAATTTATAAAAATGCTTAAAAACATTTGGAAAAATTATCAAAGATATATAAAAGTAACTGGTAAAGAAAGCAAACTTGCCATAATTTTTGGAGTTATAGGAGCACTATCAGAAACTTTCTCTATTTATCTACTTGCAAATTTAATAACAAATTTAGATAAAAAGAATCTATTCATAAATATTAAATTTTTAAATCAAATTGTTTTTTCAAAAGAAATATATATTTTTTTATTCTTAATATCAGCAATCGTTTCT
>QCIU01000029.1 GCA_003216465.1 Prochlorococcus sp. AG-402-N10 | reverse complement strand
AAAGCATCCTCACACCACGCATTTCATCACTTCTAAGAAAATTAATATCCTCTTGAGCAAGTTTGTAGGAATTTGAATCAAGTATTAAATTTAGATTTTTTTCTCTAATATCAGAATCATTTTGGTTTTGGTAGTTCTTTTTGTTCTTTATCATGGATTCATTAAAAAAATATCTTTAATATAGAGAATTGTTCTTTTTACAAATAGTTAAAAGCAAAATATAAAATAAATTATTTTTAATCTAGATATCTAAATCACAAGTTAATTCACATTGATTAAGTTCAGCAGTAGAAATTTTATCCAAAATTCTTAGCATATCAATTTCAGAAAGATCTCCATTTGAGTTCCATTTTAAAGTTGTTTTTCTTTGAGGAGAATATTTTTTATTCATTTTTATTTCCTCCTTTAAGATGAACTTCTACGCATCTAGTAATACATTCTTGATGGCCATCAACAATGCTGCATTCGCTGATGCATTCAAAATATGAATCTATGGTATCTTCTGCGTTTATTTGATTTGAAGAAAAAGACAATTCATCCATAATTTTTATTCCTTAAATTTGGAACAATATATAGCACGACATTAAAAATTAAATTTTGCTTTGTTAAGATACTTCGAAAAAATAAGTAATATTTACTAGCTTTGAATATCTAAATTATAAAGGTATCAAAAGTTAATTAAAGCTTAGCTTAATTAGATTAATTGAATACTAAAGAATAAATTCTATTTATTGAATTTCTTTTTCTTTAAAGTTACTTTCTTGTAATTTCTGGGCTTTTAATTTAAAACTATCCGGATCCCAATCCTTTTGGATATCTTTTATAAAATCAAAAATAAATTCATTCGGACATTCAAGTTCTCTTTGTAGTTCATCTAACTTTTGTTTTATATATTTTTTAGTACTAGATATGTGCCTTTCTTTTTGATAATTTGTTGCCTGCCAGTTGTGATTAATCATAGTTATTTATCAACCTTTAATTATATAAATATTAATATCAAGGATAATAGTAAATTAAATCAGCATAAAGACTGATTTACTTTTTAAGATTTTCGTTAGATGATAATAGTGTACTTTTTAGATTTTCAAATGAGATCAATTATGAATTGGCTTTCTAAAATGTTAGAGAGCATGGCAAATGCTTTTATTCATCCTGTTAAAAATGACTTACCCCCATCTATTGGAGCTCATGCTTATACTAATATTCCTTTAAAAAGGAAAATGCGAAGAAGATTTAGCTAGGATTTAATTGGAATTAGATCTTCGTTCTTGCTATCCCAAATAATATATTTAAAGCAATTTGGGAAGTCACTTAATTTGAGAATTTTTGATTTTTGTAGTAAATGCAAATTTGCTTTATGACAAGCTCTTAAATTGTAATTAGGTATTCTTTCAGAAAGATGATGAATGCTATGAAATGAGATATCCGCCAGAAACCAATTTAACCAATTTGGGATATCTAAATTGCTGCTCCCAGAAATAGCACCTTCGATAATGTCCCAGTTTTTTGTACTACTTGCATATGCATTTTCATAGTTATGTTGTATGAAGAAAATACATATGAATATTGCTGCTGAAAAAGTTAATATAAGTGAATAAAAAGTTAAGAAGAACATTGCTCCTAACCATTTACACATAATTATCCATCCAGTTATCACAATAAGATTGTTTGCTATTAGTTCAAATAATTCATCAAAATTGTCTCCATAATCAGAGAAGGGGGAGGTAATTCGCGATTGAATTTTTATGAGCTCTATATAATTTCTTTTTCTAATTTTTTTTAAACTTTCTTTAATTAAAGATTTAATGAAATTAAAGAAAATTAAAATTAGTCCTAATCGAGCTTTAATAACTAAATAGAAGAACCCTCCAGGTAAAAGCATTAACCAATGCCTGCTTACCTTATAGATTAGTTTTTCTCTTCTAGTGAGAATTTCATAATCTTCGAGGCTTAAAACATCAACCGGACCTTTGTAAATTTCCCAATTACCATTATTTTTATGGTGGAAGGCATGGTCATTAGCCCAAGGTTTATGTGGTATTCCATTTAATAGGCCTAGGAAAAAGCCGAATAGGTTATTTAAAAAACGGTTTTCAAATAAAGAATTATGTCCACAATCATGCATTAATGAGAATATTCTAGAAGATAAGAGGGTAAGAAGAAAAAGAATGGGAATTAATAACAACCCTTTTGTAATTTGGGAAAGAGGAGAATAAACTATCTTAGAAACAATTAACCATAGAGAAATTATTGGTATAAAAGTAATAATTAACTGATAAAAGGCTCTAAAGTTATTCCTTTTTAGAAATGGCTTTATTAAGAAGTCGGATCTCTTAATTTTATTCATATATAAATTTTAACTAGATCTATATACACAGGATAGTAAAGTTAAAATCTATCGTGGTTAAGTTATAAATTTGTACACATAACAAATCTTAAGCCATAAATTTAGTATTAGATCAATTTTTTCTCTAATTAAGATGTTTCGATTTTGGAGATTAAAGAATAAATTCTTTAGACATAGTCCTTAGTTGATCTAAATTTAATCTATTTAAATAATTTATGATTTCACTAAAACTTTCCTTCGATTGATGATTTTGGCTTTCGTCAATCAAACTATTAGAAATTAATTCTATTAGATGTTC
>QCIU01000028.1 GCA_003216465.1 Prochlorococcus sp. AG-402-N10 | reverse complement strand
GTAACAAATGCGTCATGGATACCTAATGAGTTGGCAGAAAATTATCCTCGAGGTGGAATTAAGCTTTTAGAGTCATTTAATCGTTTTGCTGCTGGAGATGTATTTGATTGGTTTGAGAAAAGAGGATTAAAATTAAAAATTGAGGATGATAATAGAGTATTCCCAATATCTGATTCATCTTTAGATGTAATAAGTTGCTTAAAAAAAAATGCAATCACTAAAGGTGTAGAGATATCAACTAAATTTTTTGTAAAAGAGATTTTTAAAACCTCAGATAACTTTTTTAATCTTATTAATAGTGAGAAAGATTCGATAATTGCAAAAAATATAGTTCTTTCTACTGGTGGCCATCCTAGTGGACATAAATTAGCTAAAAGCATTGGTCATAGCATAGTAAAAATTGTTCCATCCCTTTTTACTTTTACTACTAAAGAAACTACGTTGACTGAGTGTAGTGGAGTATCAATTAAGAATATAGATCTTGAAATTCAACTAAATAATAAGTCTTTTAAAAATAGGGGAGATTTGCTAATAACTCATTGGGGGTTTAGCGGCCCTGCTGTTTTAAAGCTCTCTTCAATAGCTGCAAGAGAGTTATTTGAACAAAAATATAAATGTAAATTAATAATTAAATGGTCAGACTTGGAATATGAGGAGTTAAAAGAAAAAATAAATAATCTTAAATTAAATAATGGTAAATTAAACTTAATTAATCTAAGACCCCTCCCATTGTTAACTAAAAGGTTATGGGTATTCTTATTAAATAAAATGAATATTAATAAGGATAAGAAGTGGGCAGATCTACTTGCTAATGAAAGAGAGATAATGATAAATAGTCTCTTAAAAGATAAATATATAATTTCTAGCAAAGGGCCGTTTGGGGAGGAATTTGTCACCTCAGGGGGAGTGTCAATTAATGAAGTTGATTTTAAAAGTATGGAAAGTTTAATATGCCCAGGTTTATTTTTTTCTGGGGAGATCCTAAATGTTGATGGAATTACTGGGGGTTTCAATTTTCAGCATTGTTGGACTAGTGGATGGCTTGCAGGACAAGCAGTTTCAAAATTATTTATAAAGTAACAAATCAATAAGTTTATCTTTTTTTATTAAGTATTAAAAGGAAAAAGGTTTTTAACCAGAGAATAATTTTAAAGTTGAAAAACTTAAAAAGAATAATGCAAAATCTAATTCCTAAACAGGAAGAAGAAGAGAAAAGGTTAAAAGCATTAGCCGAATATCGAATATTGGGAACTAAACCAGAATCATGTTATGACGACATTACAAAAATCGCAGCTTCCACATGTGATGTTCCAATATCTTTAATGACTTTAGTTGATAGAGATAAGCAATGGTTTAAGTCAAAAGTGGGCCTTGAAATTGAAGAAACACCAAGGGATTGGTCATTTTGTACTCATGCTATAAAAGAAAATAGTCCATTAATTATTAAAGATGCTTTTCAAGATGAAAGATTCATCAATAATCCTTTGGTAACTAATGATCCTAAAATAAGGTTTTATGCTGGGTTCCCTTTAAGAAATAGAGATGGTAATAAACTTGGAACTCTATGTGTGATTGATAGGAAACCGGGTAATCTTTCTCCTAAACAATTTAATGTAATGGAATTATTATCCAAGCAAATAGTTTCGTTCTTAGAGTTGAGAAAGAAATCTCTAAATTTATTAGATGCATTGTCTACTTTACATAAACAGGAAGGTATATTGTCAGTCTGTTCTTATTGCAGGGAAGTAAAAAATAAAGATGGTGATTGGATGCATTTAGAAAAATATCTCTCGAAAGTAAGTGATATCAGATTTAGTCATGGAGTTTGTGATATTTGCATGGAAAAGCATTTCCCAGATGTAGTAGAGGTATGGAACAAAAAAGACTCTTTTCAGGAGGGGCAGAAAAGGTTCTTAGAATCTTAAAATCTAAAATTTACCCTTCAAATGAAAGTGTTTTTGGACGAATATATATTTAAACAGCTAGTATTGTATAAATTTTGACTTACAAATGTTAATAGGAACTTTATTTACTGGTGAAATAGCTAAAAGTGCACTAGTTGCTTATATCCATTATTTGGGGATAATACTCTGCTTCGGATCCCTTTTGTTTGAAAGGTTGACTTTAAAAGTTGATCTTAATAGAAATCAAACTATATCAATGGTTATTGCAGATATTATTTATGGTTTAGCAGGGGTTGCAATATTGGTTACAGGTATTTTAAGAGTTAAATATTTCGGACAAGGGGGTGATTTTTATACAGAAAATCCAGTCTTTTGGATTAAAGTTTCTTTATATATTGTCGTAGGATTATTGTCCTTATACCCAACAACAACTTATATATTATGGGCAATACCATTGAGCAAAAATAAACTACCTGAAATCTCTGAAAATCTTGTTAAAAGGTTTAAATTCATTATCACAACTGAACTGATTGGTTTTGCAACTATCCCGCTCTTTGCAACTTTAATGGCTAGGGGAGTAGGTCTAGGTTGAAGCTTTTTTTTTACGAAAGAAATTGTTTGATAAGTAAAAGTAAGGAATATAGATGGAGCTTAAGTTTTAAAATTTCTAAATCAAAAAAAGAAATAATTTTTATAGGTCTTAATCCCTCCCTTTCAGATGCGAATTACATTGACAATACAACTAAGAAAATAATCAAAATTAGTACAAACTATAATTATGGAAAACTTAAAATAATAAATCTTTTCGCTTTAATTTCTAGAACTCCCGATAAATTATTAATCCATAAAAAACCTGTTGGGTATCTAAATAATAGGTTTATAAATAAAAACTTGAAATATTGGTCTGAAAATAATAATTGTGATCTTTGGATGGGCTGGGGTAACAATGGGAACTTTTTCAAAAGGAATCAAAAAATTTCTAAAAAGATAATGAATTTTTATACAACAAAAAAAAATAATTTTATGAATCCATTAGGTCCTCTTTTTATAAAAAAAACAAAAAAAGAAAATCCTATACACCCTTTATATTGCTCTGATAATTCCACTCTCCAAGCTGTATCATTTGAAAGCGATTTGATTGATGCAAAGGTTTAAGAGGTAATTTAATTAAAATTATGTTAATCTAACTTTAAGGATAGGTTAAGTTATGAGTAATAAAAAGCAACTACAAAAACTGAAGAATTTAAATGTAAAAGCGGAAAAATGCCTTACGAGAGACGAAGCAAGAACTATATTGATAAAGGCTACTAAAGCGCAAAGTAAAATAAATTTCTAAATTTTAATAGTTATTTTTTTTCATTAGGAATAATCCTTACTAAAATTTTTACAAATATTT
>QCIU01000027.1 GCA_003216465.1 Prochlorococcus sp. AG-402-N10 | reverse complement strand
AAATTGGAAATACCGAAAACCTTATCTAATGCAATTGTTTCTCCAGGCCAATTCGAACAACTAAATTCATCAAACACCATAATGGAACCTTTAAATAGACGAGGTTTAATTGCTTTCAAAACATCATGGGTAGGACTATATAAATCCATATCGAAAATCGCTAATCCAATTGCTAAAGCTGGATTTCTATCTAGCCACTCATGTATTGTCTTAGAAACATCACCTTTGATTAGAAATGTTTTTTTGATGTGACTTAAAGGATTTGATGATTCTATATTATCTAAAATGTTGGAAAGTTCTTTTTCATATCCAAGGTCGGTTGCATAGTCTCCTTTCTTGTGACCATTACCATCTTCTTTAGAAACTTCAACAAATCCTTCAAAAGTATCAAATCCATAAATTTCTCTTTGATGATTATATGGTTCATACATTGCACTAAGGTTATTTAAAGTCGTGAGCACACCTCCCCATTGAACTCCGAATTCGCAAATTACACCGGGTTTTCCAATTAATTTCTTATATATCCAATCTAAATAAAGAATTTTACTCATAGATTGTCTGCGAAGTGTTACTAGAGAATGTTTATTCCAATTTCTTCCTAATCTCGGCAATAGATTCATATGTTGAGACATTAATGTATCAATTTTTTGCAGCTCTATTTCATTTCTTTTGAATCCCTCGCCGCGATCACTGATTTGCATTTATTTTAAATCTATTTAGTTATAAATTATAACTCCCCAGGTTGAAAAATTTTTTAATATTTAAATCTATTGCTTTATGGGGAACACTAAAGAGTAAGGAATTGACTTTTGTTTTACTTTCTAGAAAAAAGACTTTTTGAGAGTTATTCTCACATAATTTCTAATAGTAAAAGTAAACAGTTTCATCTATAAAATGGAAAAATAAAAATCTTGTTTTTCTATTATGATTAAGTTTAAGAGATATTTATTTATTAAGCTTGGTATCCTAAATCAAAGAATTTCTTTTTTGTAATCCCGTCTAAATTAATCTCTTCAAGTATTCGTACAATATTTTCCGGAGTATTCTTTACTTGATATGGGTTTAGAACATTTTTTATATCGGATTTGAATTTCTCAGAGATTATCAATTTGATAGCATCAGTTATTTCTTTTTCGTTATTATTAACATCAACAACACTCTCGCATCTTAATCTTCCTTTTTGCCTATCTCCTATATTTACTGTACCAATTTTAAAAGAAGGAGCTTCACAAATCCCACTTGATGAATTACCCACAACTCCATCAACAATATTTAAGCATGAATAATATTTTTTTTGACCAAGTGATTTGACGTAAATTGAATTTTTGTTTTTAAAACAAAATTTTTGTATCTTACTATCTATGATTTTGCCTCTGTTATCAGAGTTAGGCATTGTAAAGATCAATCCAATATTATCAAAATATTCTAAAGAAAATAGCAAATTTTCAATCTGATATTCTGTAGAATTCAAATCAAGTGTTTCAGGATGAAATGTTATTACTATATTTTTAGATTTAAATTTAAAATTAAGATCATTTTCTAAATATTTTTTAGTAAATAAATCAGATTTATTATCAACTTTGGCTCCTAACCCTCCTACATTAAAAACTTTATTTTTATCTTCCCCAAGTTGAATTACTCTTCTTTTATATTCTTCTGCTGCAACAAAATGTATAGATGACATTTTTGTAATGCTATGTCTTATTGATTCGTCTATAGCGCCTTCAGTTACTTCCCCTCCTGATATATGAGCAATTGGAATTCTAGAAATTAAGGCACAAATTGCAATTGCTAATATTTCATATCTATCTCCTAGTATGACTATCAAATCTGGGTTAAGTTCTTCTAAAGTCTCAGAAAATCCTAATACACCCAAACCTATAGATTTAGATACTCCAACTGGAGTATCAGAACTAATAAGAGTCTCTAATTTCTTATTTATATGAAAATTATCATTTAAAATTTCATTAATTGTGAAGCCGTATTCACTAGATAAGTGCATTCCAGTTACCACAAGCTGAAGCTCGAGTTCAGATGATTTATCTACCAATTTAATTACAGACTTTAATAATCCATACTCTGCTCTAGAGCCTGTAACAATACATATTTTTCTCTTTTTGTTTACCATTCTATTAAATCATCAGGCGAATAATTTCTTTTTGAGGTTGAGTTAATAATTTTATCCCAAAAAATTGGAGATATACCTTCCTCAGGTCTTTTAGTCGTAATATTATTTTGAGTAAAGTGCTCTCCCTTTTTAATATAAGTTTTAGCAACTATTGATCTTCTTACACTTCTTTTTATTATTTTTTCTGCAGTCGTTGGTCTTTTAATACCATCTCCTAATGCATTCTCAACATTTCTAATATCCTCAACCATCTTCTTGAATTCTTTTGGTTCTATGCTTGCAATGTGATCTGGACCTTCCATTTCTCTACTGAGAGTTATATGTTTTTCAATTACTGTGGCTCCAAGTGCAACTGCTGCGATGGGCATCTCAATACCTAAGGTATGATCAGAGTAACCAACATCAACTTTAAATATATTTTTTAAGGTTTTAATTGCACTTAAATTTATTTCTTTTTTATTTGCAGGATATTCACTTGTACAGTGAAGCAAAGTAATTAATTGTCTATCATGTCCAGAATCTTCAAGAATTTTCAAAGCAAATTCAATTTCTGAAATATTAGACATGCCTGTAGATAATACTATAGGCTTTTTTTGAGTAGCAATTTGTCTAAGATAAGGAGTATTATTGATTTCCCCAGAAGGTATTTTCCAAAATGGCATATCAAAATCTGATAAAAATTTAGTTGATGTTTCACCAAAGCTTGTTGAACAAAATTCAATTCCTTTTTTCTTTGAGTAATAATATATCTCTTTGAATGAGGATAAATCAAAATGAATTTTTTTTGTCATTTCAAGTTGAGTTAATTCCTTTCCCATATTTTCTATTTGATATTTAGCCATTTCTCCTTTTTGAGTTACTACTTCCTCTGGAATAGCCGCTTGGAATTTAACAACATCTGCGCCTGCATTTAAAGCAGCATCAACTAATTCAAAAGCATTTTGAATATTACAATTATGATTTATACCTGCTTCGGCAATTACTTTTACTTTCATAAAATCTTTTTTAGAATAGATTCCCAACTGTTATATCTTATCGCTCGATCATCAATCCAATAATCGCCTTGAGGTTTACCAAGAATTAGTTGATCAAATGGAATTTTATTTCTTTTTAACCAATCAATTGTTAATTCATATTCTGCCCAAGTTCTAGCTGAATAAATAATTAAGGTAAATTCAGTACAAATAGTCCCGTCTAAATCAACTATAATCTTCATAAAATATCTCTTCAAAATATCTTTTCATTATCAACTTAGTATTTGAAATTGATTTTTTTATATCATAATCCAAAATGTCACTAATTAACATTTTCGGAATATCATAACCAGCTTCAATCGAAGCTATTACTCCACCTCCAAGTCTTGGATTGATTTCCATTAACCAAAGTTTATTATCTTTCTTTGATTTTATAAATTGAATAGATATTGGTCCTTGAAGTCCTATTGTATAAATTATCTTTTCTGATAAATTTTCTATTCTTTTATCCCTTAGGGTTCTAGTG
>QCIU01000026.1 GCA_003216465.1 Prochlorococcus sp. AG-402-N10 | reverse complement strand
AAAAAAAGATCTTCGTTTTAAGTCGATATATTTATATTCCTTGCTAGAAATGCTAAAACTGAAAAGTTATAATATTTTTGTGTTAAATAATTATTCATTTCTATACCTAGCAAGTGGCGTATTAAATGATGAAGGTTTTTGGCTAGTAGGAATAAAAAGTAGTGAAACAAAGATTCTTGATGACAAAAATCTTTTAGAGTGTCATAGAAAAGAACTTATAGGAGATGAGCCAGCTAAAGATATTCTGAATGCAATTAATTTAACCTTGGGTAACTTAACAAATGAATTACAAAAACAAAATTTTATAATGGATACGCCTCCAAAAGGTATTTCCTTCAATATTCCTTTAATCGTATTAGAAAATATTTTTGATTTCTGGGTAGAGAAATATAAGGTTAAAGAAGAATGGGAAACCTGTCTAGGTCTTCTTAAGATAAGAAAAAGAGTATCCCTTAAAAATTTAATTAACAGCGATAGTATTAAAGGAAATTCCAAGAAATGGGCTATAGAATTAGAAAGACTACACAAATACAAGCCAAGTTCAATCAAAAAAAATGAGTTAAATGACCCAATGTGGCAATAATTTCATCTTTCTTGAATAAATTTATTTACTTATTATATATTTAAGTAAAAATAAGGAATATACTAAAAAAAGATGAATCAGCCATATGCATTTACTCAGGAACAAATGAATGGAATTGTTGAAAAAATCTATGCAAATATAATAAAAGAATGCGAAAAATTAAAAGATGAAACAAATTGTCCAAATGAGCAAGTAGTAGCACTTTTAAGTGTGATTGCTTCAAAATTTTCTCCCTTAGTTGAAAATAAAAATATTTAGAGTATGCCTCGTTATTTCACATGGAATGAATTTGATAAAAGCGTTGAATATATTGCGAATCAATGTAAGTTTTTAAAATTTTCAGGAATCTATGGAGTTCCAAGAGGGGGGTTATGTCTTGCAGTAGCATTAAGTCATAGATTAAATTTGCAGCTAATTGATAAGCCCTTAAAAGATTCTCTAATTGTGGATGATGTTTTAGAAACAGGTATAACATTAAATAATTTTAAAAATATTGAAGGTGCGAATTTTTTTGTACTCGTAAGTAAAAAGAAACCTATTTGGTGGAAAACAGCAAATTTATACAATGAGAAAGAATGGATAGTTTTTCCTTGGGAAAATAAACATAATGATCTTAAAGAAAAGAAAGAATACAACAAGAAGAGGGGAATAAAGTGAAAAAAAAATTATATTTAGCTAATCCATATGGATTCTCAAAACAAACAAAACCTCTTTTAAAAGAATTCATTAAAATTTTTCATGATCTAAATATTGAAGTTTATGAACCTTTTGAGAGAACAAAACATTTAATAAGTAATAAAAATGACTGGGCATACGAATTGGCAAAAAAAAATATTAATGATTTAAGAGCTTCTCATTGTATTTTTGCGATAGTTAACGGCAACCCTCCCGATGAAGGAGTAATGGTAGAACTTGGAATTGCTATTGCACTTAAAAAAGAAATATTCTTATTTAGAGATGATTTTAGGAATTGTTCTGATAGTGACCAATATCCACTTAATTTGATGTTATTTATTGGTCTATCAAAGAAAAACTGGTCAAAAAACTATTTTGAAAGCATAGATGACATAACAAGTAATAAAAAGAATTTTTTAAAGTGGGTAAAAAGTAAGTGATTATTATTTAAATGGTTAATTAATTTCATATTAGAAAAATCTTAAAAGGCACCGCTTAAATGATATAATGAGTTTTATTTTGTAAAATTTTGACACAAGTTACTGTAGGTGAAAATGAGGGAATTGAATCAGCCCTAAGGAGATTTAAAAGGCAAGTCTCAAAATCCGGAATATTTGCCGATTTAAAAAGATTAAGGCATCATGAAACACCTATAGAAAAATACAAGAGAAAGTTACAGCAAAGAAGAAAAGCAAGAAGAAGATAACTAATCCATTACAAATACCTTTTGATATTTAATTCAACAAGATCATTCATTTAATCTAATCATAACTGTGCTAATTCATTTAGACTAAAATCAAATATTTTTAGTGATTCATCAACTGCTAAAAAATTATAATAGACTCTTAAATCTAATAAAAAGAATAATAATTATTACTATCAATTGAATTTGATAATTTAATAATGAATACTTCACCTTATTTTTCAAATCTAAATTTATAATGTATATATAAAATTAAAACTAGACAGAGATCTCTTCTACTTAAAAATAAATATCCTTAGTTAAAGGAGAAAAATTATAATAATTTTTTAAAATATTTAATTTCTATTTTATAGAAATCCGTTTCATATAAATTAGGTAATTAGGCAAGTAAAAAATACATCTTATAAATATTAAGATTATAATATTATTTTTTTAAGCCTTATTTAAGCTTTTTAAGTTTTTTAACAAGATTAATTCCTACGCCAGGTACAGCGAGAAGATCTTCATCTTTTGCAGAAGTAATCGATTTAGGTGTTTTAAAACCTGCCTTATAAAAAGCTTCTGCACTTTTAGCTCCAACACCAGGAATGGCTTTTAAAGCATCAATTAATTTTTTTGATTCCTCTTTTTTTGTTTTTGTTTTAGTTGGTTTAGAAGACTTAACTGTCTTCTTTTTAGCTTTTACTGTTTTAGTTTTAGCTACAGGAAGTTTAGTAGGAGATTCACTCTTAAAAAGAATTGATTTTACTTTACTTAAAAATTTAGAGATCATTTATTCAATAGAAGTAATTAATTAAATTCTAAATTCTTAAATAAATCATCAAAATTTTAAAAAAATTGATATGTATATTTGAAAAGAATTTATAGAAAATAATTTATATACAACTATATAAAGACATATTTTCATTTATGATGCAAGTACATAAAATCTAATGAGCAACTATAATGTTTTTTTATTTATCGATATTTGTGGATCTGATGTAATAATTATATTATTTTTCTTCTTCTTTGATCTTTTAAAATAATTCTATCAGTAGATAAGATTAGAAATTAACCATTTATAATAGTTCAAATTGCGGTAAAGCCAGGAATTAACTTATCAATTATTTTGTTGCAAGACTCTCTAAAAATAAGATAAATATCAGAGTTCTTATTCAAATAAAATAAATATTATTTTAATCTAATCCTAATAAGAAATTAATATTTTAAAAACAAAATATGTTGACTTTTTAAGACTTCTTATATTTACTAATAAAAGATTCATTGATGTTAAATCTCTTTATATAAGGATAAAAATGAAAGTAATAATTATTAGCGGACCTTCAGGGAGTGGGAAAACAACTCTATCAAAGCAAATATTAAAAAAATTAAAAGACGGAATTATTTTAAATACTGATGATTACTATAAAACTGGAATAATAAGTCGAATATCCTCAAAAATAGTGCCAAGTTATTTTGATAAGAAAATAAGCTTAAACTTGAAATTATTAAAAAGAAATTTAGATTTTATTCTTAAAAATGGTTTTTCAAAATTCTCATATAAATATGATTTCAAGAGGAAATCTATAAAAAAAAGTTATAAAAATATTAAAAATATTAGATTTATAATAATAGAAGGGATTTTCGCAAAAGAAATTTTAAAAATTAAATACATAAAAGTAACGCTTTTGATTATTTTAAAAACAAGTAAAAAATCATGTATGAGAAGAGTAATTGAGAGGGACTTTATAAAGAGGGGTAAAATTAAAAATCTTGCAGAAAGAGATTTTA
>QCIU01000025.1 GCA_003216465.1 Prochlorococcus sp. AG-402-N10 | reverse complement strand
GGTTAATAGTAGGAGTAAATGGAGTTGGTAAAACTACAACTCTAGGGAAATTAGCTTATTTATCATCAAAAAGTAATTATAAAACTTTAATAGCTGCTGCAGATACCTTCAGGGCAGCAGCTGTAGAACAATTAAATGTGTGGGGTGAACGAAGTAATGTTGATGTAATTTCAAATCAATCAAAAAATGCAGATCCTGCAGCTGTAGTTTTTGATGCTATTAATGCTGCAAAAAAAAGAAATAGTGATTTATTACTTGTAGATACTGCTGGAAGGTTGCAAACCAAAAATAATCTTATGGATGAATTAGCAAAAATAAAAAAAATTATTGATAAAAAAGTTCCAGATGCAATTATTGAATCATTATTAGTATTAGATGCCAGTCAAGGACAAAATGGATTAAAGCAAGCAAAAAGTTTTGCAAAATCAGCAAATTTAAGTGGTGCAATCATTACTAAATTAGATGGCACTTCAAGAGGTGGAGTTTCTTTAGCCGTTTCTGCTGAAGTCAATTTGCCAATTAGATTTATTGGGGCTGGAGAAGGTATGAAAGATTTAAGACCTTTCAATAGCTTTGAGTTTGTTGAGGCTTTGCTTGCAGATAGATAAAAATTTAATTAATTTTTTTTAAAAATGTAATTTTAATGTTAAAACATACCTAATATCTTAATTTTCTCTTGTCTAATAATCGAAAAATAAACTTATTGTCTGAGAAATTTATTAAACAAATAGTAGATAATGAGCACATATTACCAATTGATATGGAAGATAAATTTACCGAAATATCATCTTCATTAGCTTATTATTTAAAATCTTTTTCAAATATTGAGAGGTTTCTGGACTATATTTCTTTAATCTTAAAACATACATTTAATGAGCAGCTAACTTTAATCATTCCTTTAAATGATCGTGGAGAAATATGGAAGGAAAATATTCAGTTTTCAGGGGTTACAAATAACTATAAGAATGATAATGATATAAAACGATATTTCGAAAAATTTGTTTTTTCAAAGAACTTTAAAATAAAAGAAATCATTTCTTTTGAAGAAACTTTAAAGAGTAAATTTAAAGAATATTTAATAAATTCATATAAAATTACGTCAAGAGGAAAATGCAGGGGATTTGTATACACTTTTAATCAAAAATGTGTAAGTCAATCTTTAATTAATGAGCGTAACTTAAATCTAATTATAAATTGTTTAGCTGTTGGTCTAGAAAACTATTGGTTAATTAAAACAAAAAAGAGGCATGAAAATGTTGATAGAGAAATTTCTATAGGAGCAGAAATTCAATCGCAGCTATTGCCAGATTTCTGTCCAATTATTTTTGGAGTAGATTTAGCTGCTCATTGTAGGCCAGCGCTCCAATTAGGAGGAGATTATTACGATTTTATGTCATTAAAAACAAATATTTCTGATAAGAGAAAGCAAAAAGCGAGGTGGGCCTTAGTAATTGGTGATGTTATGGGGAAGGGTATTCCTGCAGGTCTATTGATGACCATGTTACGGGGAATGCTAAGAGCAGAAGTTCTTACAGGTTTACCACCAGATAGAATTTTGCATGATTTAAATCAGTTAGCTATTTATGATTTAGATCAATCTCATAGGTTTGTAACTCTGTTTTATTCAGATTATGATCCAAGAACAAAAAAATTAAGGTATGCAAATGCTGCACATAATCCTCCTTTGCTTTGGAAAAGTTCCGAGCAAAGAATAATAAAATTAGATTCAGAGGGATTGGTTTTGGGCTTGCAAAATGACGCTAAATATAAATGTGGTCAGATACAACTTGAAAAAAATGATGCAATTTTATATTACACAGATGGAGTCACGGAAACTTCTAATGCTTTAGGCGAAAGGTTTGATGAAGATCGTTTAATTAAATCTTTTTCAAAGTTATGTAAGCAATCTTTAAAATCTAAAGAAATCTTACATAAGATTTTCAAAACTTTAGATGACTTTACTGGTAGAAATAGGCAATTGGAAGATGATGCCTCTATTGTAGTTTTTCAGTTAGAGTAAATTTTTTGTCACATATATAAAAAAATGCTTTATTAGAAGTAACTAAAGTTTTAGAACAATATGTCCAAAGTTTGGAGTAATAGATTTGATAACAGTCTTAATCCTTTTATTGAAGAGTTTAATGCTTCAATTAGTTTTGATAAGGCACTAATTTTAGAGGATATAGATTGTTCTATTGCTCATGCAAAAATGCTAGGAAAAACAAAAATCATATCTTCTATTGAATCTTGTAAGCTTATCGAAGGTCTTCAGACTATTAAAGATAAATATTTAGAAGGTAAATTTTCTCCTGGAGCTCCTTCTGAAGATATCCATTATTGTATTGAAGAAAAGCTTATTGATTTAATCGGGGAAACCGGTAAAAAATTACATACAGGTAGAAGTAGAAATGATCAAGTTGGAACTGATATAAGATTATGGTTGAGAAAAAATATTGATAATATTGATATATCATTGTTTGAATTACAAAAATCTTTATTTTTGGTAGCAGAATCAAATTTATATACACTAATTCCTGGATATACTCATATGCAAAGAGCCCAACCTGTATCTTTGGCTCATCATCTGTTGGCATATATTGAAATGTTTCAAAGAGATCGTGAAAGGCTTAAGGAAGTAAGGGCTAGAGTGAATATTTCTCCTTTAGGTTCAGCAGCTTTGGCAGGTACAAAAATTAAAATTGATAGATTCTTTACGGCTAAAGAATTAGGATTTGAAAAAATTTATAAAAATAGTATTGATGCTGTAAGCGATAGAGATTTTTGTATTGAATTTGTTTCCAGTTCAGCTTTAATAATGTCTCATTTAAGTAGAATTGCAGAAGAAATAATCTTATGGGTTACTGACGAGTTTTCATTTGCAAAATTAACTGATAGATGTGCTACTGGAAGTAGCTTGATGCCTCAGAAAAAAAATCCAGATGTTCCAGAGTTAATTAGGGGCAAAACTGGTCGAGTATATGGACATCTTCAAGCATTATTAACAATTATAAAAGGAGTCCCACTTTCATATAATAAAGATTTTCAAGAGGATAAAGAGCCGATTTTTGACACTGTACGTACAATTTCTTCATGCTTAAATGCCATGACAATTTTAATAAATGAGGGTATTGAATTTAATGTTGATAAGTTAATGGAAGCAGTACATAATGATTTTTCAAATGCAACTGATTTGGCAGATTATTTAGTTAGTAAGAAAGTTCCTTTCAGAGAGGCTTATCAAATAGTTGGAGAAATTGTTAAATATTGCTTAACAAAAAATATTTTATTTAAAGATTTAAATTTACAAGATTTTCAAACATTTCATCCCGAATTTAAGGAGGATATCTTTGAAAATCTTAATCCTGTAAATGTAGTGAATTCAAGAAATAGTTTAGGTGGTACAGGATTTGATCAAGTAAAAATTGAGTTAAATAATTGGAAGAAAAAATTATTAATCTAAATCTCATTTAATTTTTCTACAACATGGGATGTCTTGAAGTAGAATAATAAAGTAATTTGATTTGGCTGCTTAAAATTAGTAGTTTTTATCTTGGTTATTTTTTAAAGTTGAGTTTCAAGTGAGTATTTTTGTTGGTAATTTGCCTTTTCGCGCAGAGCGAGAAGACGTTTTAGAACTATTCGCACCTTTTGGTGAAGTTTTGAATTGTTCTCTCCCTTTGGAAAGAGATACAGGTAGAAAAAGAGGATTTGCTTTTGTTGAAATGGCAGATGAATCTATTGAATCCACTGCTATTGATGGCTTACAAGGTGCTGAGCTAATGGGTAGGCCGTTAAGA
>QCIU01000024.1 GCA_003216465.1 Prochlorococcus sp. AG-402-N10 | reverse complement strand
CTCTAGAGGCGATTAAAAATGCAGTTCAATCTGGCCTTGGAGCATCTTTTTTACCTGTTGTTTCTTTAGAACGTGAATTAGAAGGTGGGTCTATTCATAAATCATACGTTGCTGATTTAGAAGTTAAAAGAGAGCTAAAGTTAATCACAAATCCCTCAAGATATACTTCAAGAGCCTCTGAGGCTTTTAAAAAAAATATTTTGCCTCAGTTTGCAAGTTTTAAAAGCCCACTAAGGCAAAATAATTTTATTTAAAACTGAATTGCTTCTTTATTAATTCCTACTCCTCCATCTTCAGCCTGTCCATCGCCCTTGATAATAAATTTATTCTCATTTACATCAGTCTGATAAACACACTTTACAATTGGCTTATCTCTTATTGAACCAATGTAGGCAAACGTATTCATTCTTTGCTTACATTCTCTAACATCTTCATTACTGATAGCACCTTGTTTTTGTAAAACCGTCCAATTTTCCCTGCGGATAACACATCCAGGCTGAAGAGCTGGTTGTGTGACAAAACTTGTTGAAGGATTAAGTGTTGTATACATCTCTACATCAATCACAAACGCACTTGCACCCCATTGTCTACAAAATTCAGGATCTGGAACAGCCATATCTAATTGCTGCTGACTAGCTATGTTACCTTGCCCCCCATCTGTAGTACTTGTAATAGCACTCCCAATTCCTACTCCTAAAATTAATACCCCAGCGAGTACTGCTATTGTTCCAGTACTGAAATTAATTTTTTGTTCAGAATTAGAAGGAGCTATTCGTTTACCTCTTGTTGCATAATTACTTCCATCTCTTTGATTTGAGGAAAATGAACTTCTGCTAGGACCTCTTCTAGAACCTCTATTAGGATATTTATTCACAATACTTCATTCGTCTTTGGTAAACCCATAGAATAATTCATAACCCTACAGTTTGGATTGTAACTCAACAAGCCATTTTGAAGTAAATATTTAATTAACCCTTCAATTTCTGAGCCTATTTTACGAAGTTCATAATCGTCTAAATTATTTCCATCTCTCTCTCCAACAAGTTCAGTAAATCTTTGATTTACTTTTTTTAAGGAATCTTGATTCCAGATAAATTCATTATCAGGATCTAAGTCAAGAGTTAATTTATTTGGGTGGAATTTTAAATCTCCATTAACTAAATCAGCAGTAAATATCCTGACATGTCTAGTAGTTGATTTTAAAAGGATTTTTTCCATAATTTAATAAAATAATCAACAAATAAAACTATAATGTTCTAACTTTAGGATAGCTTCTTTGTAAGTGTTAACTTATTTCTTGATTTTATAATGCGTGTTGTAATTGCAGGTGCGGGTTTAGCGGGTTTATCTTGTGCTAAATATCTCGTCGATAATGGTCACATCCCAATTGTTCTTGAAGCAAGAGATGTATTAGGCGGTAAAGTCGCTGCTTGGAAAGACGAAGATGGTGATTGGTACGAAACCGGTTTACATATATTTTTTGGTGCATATCCTAATATGCTTCAACTATTCAAAGAATTAGATATTGAAGATAGATTACAGTGGAAAAGCCATTCGATGATTTTTAATCAACCTTCTGAGCCAGGTACTTATAGCAGATTTGATTTCCCAGATATACCTGCACCAATAAATGGTGTAACAGCAATTCTTAGAAATAATGATATGCTTTCCTGGAATGAAAAAATACTATTCGGCTTAGGACTTGTTCCTGCAATGTTGAGAGGGCAAAAATATTTAGATAAAAGTGATTCAAAATCATGGACAGAATGGTTAAAAGAACACAACATACCTGAAAGAGTTAATGATGAAGTATTTATTGCAATGAGCAAAGCCCTAAATTTCATTGGACCTGATGAAATCTCATCAACAGTTTTATTAACAGCACTTAATAGATTCTTGCAAGAAAAAAATGGTTCAAAAATGGCTTTTCTTGACGGTGCTCCTCCTGAGCGACTTTGCCAACCAATGGTTGAATATATCACTGCCAGAGGTGGAGAAATTCATATGAAAAGTCCTTTAAGAAAAATTAATCTCAATGAAGATAGTACTGTAAAAAGTTTTACAATCGCCTCCTTAGATTCAGATGAAAAAAAAGATCTAGTAGCTGATGCATATGTAAGTGCAATGCCAGTTGATCTTTTTAAACTAATGATCCCTGATCAATGGAAAGGACTAAATGATTTTTCGAAATTAGATGGCTTGCATGGAGTCCCAGTTATAAATATCCATTTGTGGTTTGATAAAAAGTTAACAGATATTGATCACTTATTATTCAGTAGATCACCTCTTCTTAGTGTTTACGCTGATATGAGTATTACTTGTAAAGAGTATGAAGATCCCAATAGATCAATGCTTGAATTAGTTTTTGCTCCTGCGAAAGACTGGATTAACAGAAGTGATAAAGATATAGTAGATGCAACAATGGAAGAGCTCAAAAAATTATTTCCTAATCACTTTATTGGAGATGACAAAACACAACTAAGGAAATTTAAAGTTGTAAAAACACCTAGGTCGGTATACAAAGCAGTTCCAGGATGTCAAGAATTCAGGCCTAGTCAAAGATCTCCAATTAAAAACTTTTTCTTAGCTGGCGACTATACAATGCAAAAATATCTTGCGTCAATGGAAGGAGCCGTCTTAAGCGGTAAATTATGTGCAGAATCAATTACTAAAGAATATTCACAAACTCCCAAAAATGTTTCTCAAGAGACACCTAATTTAACTAAACCTTCAAGGTAAGATAACTTTTTGAAAAATTCATTTTCTCAACTTAACAAAGCATACGAAGTATGCCGAAAAGAAACACAACAATGGGCTAAAACTTTTTATTTAGGAACTCTTTTATTGCCTTACGAAAAAAGAAAAGCGATTTGGGCCATTTATGTTTGGTGTAGGAGAACAGATGAAATCATGGATAGTGTTGAAGCTTCAACTAAATCTCCCGATGAACTTTCCGAGGAATTAGATAAATGGGAAGAAAACACAAAAAATATTTTTAAAGGGGAGGTAAAGTCAGATTTAGATGCTGTTATTGCCGATACAATAGAAAAATTCCCTCAAGATATCAGACCATACTTGGATATGATAGAAGGTCAAAGAATGGACCTTAATAAATTTAGATACGCTAATTTTTCTGAATTGAAGCTTTATTGCTATCGTGTTGCGGGTACAGTGGGCTTGATGACTCAGAATGTAATGGGTATAGATAGTGCATATACTTCAGCCCCATGGAGCAGTATGCCTGACCCCTCAGAAGCTGCGATAGCTTTAGGGATAGCAAATCAGCTAACAAATATTTTAAGAGATGTTGGAGAGGATCGTCAAAGGGGTAGAATTTATCTACCGCAGGATGATATTAAGAAATTTAATTATTCTGAAAAAGAGCTTTTAAAAGGAAAAATAAATAATGAATGGAGAATGCTTATGAACTTTCAATTAACACGAGCCAGAGATTGGTTTAAAAAATCTGAAGAAGGTATTAAGTGGTTATCCGCGGATGCTAGATGGCCGGTATGGACATCATTACGTCTTTACAGAGGCATATTAGATTCGATTGAAAGATTAGATTATGATGTATTCAATAATAGAGCTTTCGTAAAGAAATCTGTAAAAGCTTTCGAAATCCCGATATCTTTTTTAATCTCAAGGATTAAGTAACTATGCAGGAGTTTTCTGATTAGCTAACAAATCTTTTAATTTTGAAAGTTCACCTGCCCATCTAGGATCAGGAGCCTCAAGGTTAGGAGCATCACTATGGACTATCTTCTTGAAATCTTTTCTCTTTTTATTTTTATTAGAACCTAGATTATTTCTCTTATTAGAGGAGGGATCTTTCTTTTCTGAAAGCTCAACACGTAATTTAGAACCATTAAATTCAAAACCGTTAAGTTTTTCGATTATTAAGTTCGCATTTTTTTCATCGTTTGTTGTGGCAAAACCAAACCCTCTACACTCTTTGGTCTCTTTGTCTAAAACGGCTTTAAATCTTATAGAGTCAGTTACTGATTTTAAAATGCTATCAAATTCTTTTGGATTAAATCCTTGTGGTAAATTGCCAATGTAGATACGAATGCTCATAAATTTTTAAATAATAATTTGTAAGTCTGAAATTTTAAACAAAACTAAGCTATGTGTATTTAATCACATTTTGGCGCATTTTGTTTAATCCATTGCTTTCCTTTATAAATAGCTTCATCAAAATTATCCAATCTATTAAAAGCTAGCTCCATAGAAAGATAATTAATAAGCTTACCTAAGCATGGTCCATCTTTTATTTTAAGATAATTTTTTATATCATCCCCATTTACTAGATTTGATGGATGAAATAATTTATCATCTTTATCACGCCATCTAGTAATCCATTCTATGTGAAATGTTTGTGGCAAGGAAATAATAAAAGAAGGCAGAATAGTTTCTAATTCTTGATGTAAACTAAATCTTTCTAATTCGCTTAATTCATGAATATCTTTATTCTTTAAAACAATCCTCCATTTTCTTAA
>QCIU01000023.1 GCA_003216465.1 Prochlorococcus sp. AG-402-N10 | reverse complement strand
AGTTGTATTTCAACAACGCTTCACAGAAATAACTTGGCAATCTAGCGATCCGGAACTAATTCATAGAAATAGTATAAGTTCTTGGATTGAGCATGAAAAACTAAATTTAAAAATGCCACAACCTTTAGATATTGATGTGGAGAAAATTCCTTGGAAAATTCCATCAGAATTACTTCTTTCTCTTCAAGGAATTATATCAATTAATATGATTCATATAGCTTCCTGGAACTGTACAAAATCACTATTTAAAGAGTCTGGAAAATTATTAAAAAGAGGACAATTTTTGATGTTATATGGGCCATTTAAAATTGATAATAAGCACATAAGTAAAAGCAACGATTTGTTTGACAGCTCCTTAAAAATGCAAAATAAATTTTGGGGTGTTAGAGATCTAGGAGAAGTTAGTGAAGAAGCTTCCAAGAATGGTTTCGTTAAAGAGGAACTTATTAGTATGCCAGCTAATAACTTTTCGGTAATTTACAAGAAAATTTTTTAATAAAAACCGGGCTTAAATTGAATTTTTTGGAAATTCAAAAAAATAAGTAATTTAAGAAAAATATATCCTATCTATAAATTTTTTAATTATTTAAAAAATAATTTATTAAAAATAGTCTTTAATTAATTTTAAAGCTTTTGACTATTTTATTTTTTCCAGCACTTTCAATATCTTTTTAAAAGAAATTATCCTGATAATTTCCTGCTCCATTCCTTGTGCTTCTCATCTAAGTCTGATACTTTATCTCCTAAACATAATTGCTTTTCTAATAATTGCACTTTAGTAAGTGTTACTGCTTCAGAGTAAAACTTGATTGGTTGCTTACCGTGTAGGTTGTCTCCGCTCATAACTTAAAAAATAAAACCCGTATTCCAATTAAGTATTTAGGATAAAAAATACATAATTTTGGATTCTTTTATATTATTTTCAGATTTGCGTAAATTAATGTGATATTAGATTAGATATTAATAAGTGGCTTCGCATTTTTTTTGTAAGAGGATTGCCAAATATAATTTTCTTCTTCGATATCTGATTTAACAGCAATACAATTACAAGCAATATTCCATAGAGCCTTGTGTATTGGGTCTGGATTAAAAAGGTAGGCTTTATTAAAGGACTTTTTTATTGCTTTAGTAGCTTCTTTTGCATGATAGTGAGGAATAGTTGGGCATACATGATGAACTACGTGACTTGAACCAATGTGATGATGAAGAATATTAATTATTTTTCCATAAGGCCTATCTATGGAAAGGAAAGCACCTCTCATAAAAGAAAATCCTGAATTTGAAAGGTGTGGTACATCTGAATCTGTATGGTGAAGCCATGTATATAAAACTAACCAACAATTAACTACTAATAAAGGTCCCACATACATACCTATTATTGGAAATATTCCATACTTAATGACTAACACTATAAGTCCAATTATCACCATAGCTACGCCAATATCTGAAATCCAAACTTTCTTAGCCCATATTGCAGGCCACAATGTCTTAGAAAAAGGTTTCCTTGGCCAAAAATGATTCGATGTTCCATATTTGAGCCCTCCTGTACTTCCAGTTAATAAATAAGCAGGCCAACCACAAATAAGATGTAATACAAGTTGAAGAATTCCATACTTAGTTTTGCCTAATGCACTTGAGAAAGCTAGTTCTTTTTCTCCGCCAACTTTTTCTTTAATTCCATCTCCATCAATAACTATTGGAACGTGAGTTTCTCCATTAGTTATGTGGTTAGTGAAACGATGATGGACTGCATGTGAACGTTGCCAAGAAAAATATGGAACTAATAATAATGAATGAAGTAAATATCCAGTAGTGGTTTCCAAAACTCTATTTTTAGAAAAGGCTCCATGACCACATTCATGGGCGATTACCCAAAAACCCATCGCGGTAGTCCCTGATAAAAATGCATAAAGAATCCATATTGGTATCATTCTTTGACTGAAAGGAATTGCTAATCCTATAGCTACAACAATCGTCTGGATTATGGTTGTTTGTAAAAGATATTTTAATGAAGTTGTGGTTTGAGAATTAAAGCAGTGATCTGGAATAACACTTTTAAACTCTTTCATGCTTGGGATATCACTGATCTTTATCTCAAGTGCTTGACCTTTAAGGCCAGAAAATTTAATATTGCTCAAATTATTTTGGTTTTGGATTTGGTTTTAAATAAATTTTAATTTACATATTTATTATCCATCAAATAATCTTTTTATGAAAGTAATGTGTACTTTGAATATCCTAAAAAGTATTAATTAGTTTAATTATTCAAAATTAATAAATAAAGTTCAAATTTTTATAAGTTATAAATTCCTAATTTTTATTAAAAAAATAAAAATTATTTAATAGTTATCAATAGAACTAAATATAGAAAAAATGTTGAAGTAATTGCCAAGGCAGAAAGAGGCAAAATTAGACCAGTATTTAGCCATCTAAAAAATCTAATTTTTCTATTAATTACTTTAGCCATTGAGTTAAACAGATTTAATCTAAACTTATTTAAGGATAAATGTCACATCAAATAAACTTAATAAATTTCAATAACAAAAATAAAAGATACTTTAATTAAAATAGATTCATTTGACCCTTTGGTTTTTTATTAACTTCTTCTACTATCCACCCGGTAGTTGACCATCCCTTAATGATTGGGTGTAAACTTTTTAATTCATAAGCATTTTTAACTCCTTCGGTCCATTGTTCTTCGTATCCATTAGGGACAATTACTGGCATACGATGATGTAAAGGTTTAACTAAATCATTTGGCTCAGTTGTTAAAATGCAGCAACTTTCTATCTCTGCCCCATCAGGAGAAGACCATTTACTCCAAATTCCTCCCAACCAAAAAGTTTCATAATTCTCTTTCCTAATACGATATGCTTTTTCAAAAAAACCACTTGCTGGTATTAAGCATCTTTTATGTTTCCAACTTAAACTAAATAATTTTTTCCCTTCTACTGTTTCTGATCTTGCATTAAATGGTCTAGGCCTTCTCTTATCAAAGGGGTCTTTAGTCCAGGGTGATATAAAGCCCCATGTCATAAAAGTTGTCTGAATTTTTCCTTCATTCTTAATTACAAGAACTGGATCACTAGGTCTTATTAAGTTCTGAGTCTCGTATTTAGTCTTAAGCCTACTTGGATAGTCCTGTTTTAATAACTCTGGTAAGTTATCAAACCTAGTTTTCAGTTCAAACCTTCCGCACATATTTAAGTATTTAGAGTTGGGGTGATGAATTTGTTCGAAATTTAATATATTAATTTAAAATCCTTTATATAATTTTAAATAATAAATAATTTCTGATAACTCATTTATTTTTTGAATCTTTTCTTGGGTAAATTCATTTATTAATTTACTTAGTACCTCAACATCTTTGGAAAAAAACAGTAAATTACATTCTGCCTTTAATCCAGAGACGGATCCTGCATATGAGTCTTCTATTACCCATGTTTTATTTGGGTCTACATCCAATAATTTTAATGCTCTCAGATAGGGATCAGGTGAAGGCTTTCCATCAGAAATAAATTTATCATCTCCAAGAATCTTTATTTCAAATAGCTTTAACCATGGGTTTACAGAACTTTTAATTTTAAAACTTTCACTACTGCTACTTGTTACTAGTGCAATAGGTAATTTTATACTTATGCAAAAATTAATTAAATCTATGGCTCCTTTGAAAGGTTTTGCTTTTGTGAGTTGCTGATCTACTTTTGCTTTTTGAATAACGAGTAATTCCTTGATTGATATTTCTTTATTTATCCATTTATGTACTTTCTTAGCACAATCTATTCTTCTTCTCCCCTTTAATTCTGATAATTTCTCCTTTGATAAATAGTGATTACATTTTTTTGCGGTTTCACTCCAGGCATTAGCTAGCAAAGGTTCTGTATTTAAAAGAACACCATCTAAATCAAAAAAAATTGCGTCTGGATACTCCATATATATACAAATTTTTTATATATATTTTTATCTACTATAGTCTTAATTTTTATCTAGGTATTAATTCACTTTCTGACTTTTAAAAATAATCTTTTAGGGCTTAGATTAACTTTATAAACCCCTAACGTATCTTTTAGTTGAGACTGGTTGCTTTCGAGGTTTTACTAATATTGGCAAAATAATAACGCCTGCTGTAAAAACACATATTGGAGCTACAACCATGAGTATAGATTCAAGAGACATTAATTTAATTTCGAATTATTTATAAATAGCAGTAATTATTTTTATAGTCATGCGTATTTATATCTAATAGGGCCATATCTTTACAACTCTATATATTGTTAAGCAAAAATGAAAAAAAGATTAAATATAAAAACTTCTTTAGATTTGCATCCTAGATAAGAATACATAAATTTTTAATTAAGGAGGTTAATGTTATGAATAAAGATAAAAAATGGATGTTAATGACTTACTACTGCCCTACTCATGGCGATGTAGGCAGAGTTGAACCATTACAAGTAACAAGTCAAGAAATTTCTAAAAGTTTTTTTGACAAGAATAAAATCAAAAAAAATATTTAAGTGCTTTAAATTTTTAAAAACAGACTAATTAACGATTTACTACTATAAAAATAAATACTAGTAATAGAATGTAGCATTAAATATAAAAAACGTTAGATATGCTTTTTTAGATCCCAGAATGACTCAAGCTAAATGACATGGAATAAGAGATTTTTAGGAGATTAAATTATTTTAAAAGGCATATCAAAGGATAATTATTTGTTGTCTCAAAGTAATTAATAATAACTCAATAAATTTAACTTACAGATGTTTAAGTTACTTACGAAATTAAATTTAGAATCTTAATTTTTACAAAATAATACTATTTCTTAATTGTTTTGATTTATTTTTATACTTTGCTTGACTTAATTATTTCCCAAGCTTCTGAAGCTGTATCAGCATATTTAAAAATTTTTAAATCATCTTCAGAAATTAGTCCATAATCAGTAAGTAATTGAAAATTAATCAAACTATTCCAATACTTTCTGC
>QCIU01000022.1 GCA_003216465.1 Prochlorococcus sp. AG-402-N10 | reverse complement strand
GAAAATATCTTGGGAGCAAAAAGATTATCCTCTTATTTTTGACTACAGTAAATCTAATTTAAGAACCGATGAAAATGATATAAATTTAATATCCCAATGTACCCTATATATAAATAATGGAGGAGGTCCTTTTTCTATTGCAAATGCAGCAAAAACAGAAATAATCACAATAAACCAGATCCCCATATTTGAACCACCACAAAGCAAATTATGGTTGCCTAAGTTAATAAAATACGCAGATACTAAAAATTATCTAACAATAAATGATATGGTTAATCTTAATATTCATACTAAATTGGATCATAATATTCTTAAAAAATTTTCTTTATACGCAGAAGAAAATAATAGTTTGGATTTATTAGATTTCATAAAAGATTATTTCAAATTAATAGAAAATAATTTTTCGCTTGAAGATAAAAAATTAATTTCTAAATATAGGAAATTTTTAATAAATAAAGGACTAAACAAATTACCATCTGATCCTCTTTCGGGAATTATTGCTCCAAGTTTTTTAAGGAAATACCCTTTATTAATATCAGATTAGTCAGATTTAAGGACTAGTTTAAATAATATGTTATTTTAATTTAAAAAGACTAATTTAACTATTCATGAATGATGTTGATTCTTTGCTAATAGAGAGAAATAAAGGCTGTTTTTATTTTAAACCTAAACATGATATAAAAATTATTGATAAGAAAATTAGTGAATTTCTGATAAATAAATTAGAAAAAAACAATCTAGATTTAGGAAGAGTATGCATTCATGATGGAGATCAAGATATTATTCAAGCTATGTTGATAGCCTTAAATTCAAGATTTCTAGTTAAAAATCATCTTCATAATGAGCCTGAAATCATACAGGTTTTGAGAGGAAGTTTAGAAATTAAAACTTATCATGAAAACAAATTATTAGATACAATTATTCTCAATGAGAATGAAAATTTTATTTGTAGATTATCAAATAAAGTTGTTCATTCAGTTAAAAGCAGAAAAGGTTGGTGTGTGTTTTTTGAAATTGCTAGTGGACCATTTAATAATAAGAAAACAATTTATGTTTAAACTATCTAAAAAATTCTCTTACCTTTTCGATAACATAGTCAACATCATCTTGGTCTAGGCTCTCATGAATAGGTAAACATAAAATTCTTTTAACAATTTTTAAAGCATTTGGACAATTTGATATGCAATTTGAATATGGTTTTTGCTGAGACATAAGTAACGGATGTTGTATTTTTGTCTCGATATTATTTTCAGAGAGATGTCTCATTAATGCATCTCTTTCGTCCGATTGAATTGTATATGTATAAAAAACTCTTTTTGAATTTTTTGTTTCAGAAGGTATTTCACATATGTCAGAAAAAGCTTTACTGTAGCTTTCTGCAATTTTTTTTCGTTTTTTTAATTTCCCTGGTAAAGTTGCAAGTCTTAAATTAAGAAATGCAGCTTGTAAAGCGTCAGCTCTAAAGTTAAGGGATTTGTACTTTAAAAACTCTTTATTAACAGTTCCATTATATCTAAGGATTTTAAGTCTATCTGCTATTTCGTCGTCTTCAGTATAAATTGAACCAATTTCACCTAAGCCACCAAAAACTTTCATTGGATTATGACTTATTCCTGAAATTAATCCAAATGATCCGCACATTTTGCCTTTATATGAAGAGCCAAAAGATTGAGAACCATCTTGGATTAATAATAAATTTCTTGATTTTGCAATTTCTTGTAATTTATCATAATCAGCAAGATTGCCAGTATAGTCTACTGAGACTATCGCCTTGGTTCTTGCCGTAATTAAATTTTCTATTGAATTAGGATCAATATTAAGATCTTTTTCGATATCACAGAATACAGGCTCTGCTGATGTCATTGCAATCGCATTAGCGGTGGCTATCCATGATAAGGGAGTAGTGATTATTTCATCACCTTCCCCTATATTTAATGCTTTTAAGGCTAGATATATAGCATCAGTCCCTGAAGAAACTGAAATACAATGTTTTCTTCCTACAAATTTAGATAAATTACTTTCGAGATTTTCAATCTCATGACCCATAACAAACTGTCCATGATCAAGGCATCTCTCTAATACATTATGCAATTCAAGTCGTTCTTTTTGATCATTAACTGATAAATCTAGAAATTTAACCTTTTTAATTTTTTGCATTTATTTTCCTCCAAATATCTTCTATTAAAATCATATCTTTTAGTGAGTCCGAACCAGATGTGATTGAATTTTCTTTTTTTAAAACTGATTTTGTGACTTCATAATCTTCATTTTTAAAAGACCATGTCCAATCACTATGAATCTCTTTGGTCTCAATATCATTTCGAGATCTCCATGTTGTTAATTTAACTTTTGAAGGAACATTCATAAGAAAGCCAGGAGTTAACTCAATCTTTATAGATCCTTTCTCAAAATTAATTTCTAATCCCTCTTCCCATCTTGTTAATTGAAGTGTGTCAGACCATGTGTAAGTAACTGGAAAATCTCCATAGTCAAAAATACAGGCAGCACCAGTTCCACTCTTATAAAAACATCCCTCTATTTTTTCAGGCATTCCAAAGAAATAGCGCATTAGATTGATGTCATGACCACTTACATTTACAAAATCTTCATAATCTTTATGTAAATCTTTATTTAAAAAATCTGGAGCAATTGGCCATACTGGGTCCATTGGTTTGGGTTCTCCAGATTGAACATCTCCAGAAATATTGCAATAATCACCTCCTGCTGATAAATAAATTCTACCGCTAAGAATTTTTCCTAAAGAATTATCTTTTTTAATATCCTCAAAAGTTTTTTTTGCTTTTCTAACTCCACAGTCATATCTTCTCATAAATCCTACGCTGTAAAATTTTTTTTTGGAAATAGCAGTTTCAACAAGTAATTTAGATTTTTCGTAAGTTTGAGCCATAGGCTTTTCAGTAAAAATATTGAGACCTGCATTCAATAAATCTAGTGCAATAGGACCCGTATGATGCCTTCTAGTAATTACATATACAAGATCTGGTTTACATTGATCAATTAGTTCTAAATGTGATTTATATATATTCGGAATAGAAAATTTCTCGGCAACTAATTTAGCTTGTTTTGGCCTTAATTCAGCTAAACCTATTAAATTTACATGCTCTATCTCGTTTAAATTTCTTAGATGAGCTACTTGTGAGATGAAACCTCCTCCAACTACAGCAACATTTAATTTAGATGAAACACTACCCTTCGACATGATCAATTTAAGATTTTTTCTGCATCTGATTCAGATTTAATTATAGAAACATTAGGCCTAATTGTAATAAATGTACCCCCACTATTTATGTATCTTGAATTTGCTCTGACTATTTGTTTACTATAAAGAGGGGCAAATAGTAAACAATTCTTGTATTGGTTCATTTCATCACTTCTCCCTTTTTTTACAGGTGCTCCAATGCCAGGGGATAGTCTATTTTGCCTCAATGGATCATCATCAAAAAAGGTCTTTATATGTTCAGTTAAACCAAATTGGTATGTAAATACCGTCGCACCGATTGAAGTTCCATAAGCACAAGTATTATTTGGGGTTTGTCTAAGGATCTCATTCAAGTGTTTTTTTGTTCTTGTTATGTAGTCTTGAGTTTGTGAAAAATGTTGGGACAGTTTTTCAAAATAAATCTTTTCTTGATAGATCAGTTCTTTACTTTGTGAATCTAGTTCTTTAAATTGGTTGCTTTTTTGGAAAAATAGTCTGATAGAGCCACCTTTTGCACTTAGGTATTTACATTTTCTTAATCTTAGTCCATATTTTTCGAAAAATGATGATATGGGTTCAATGAAAACATATGACAAATGTTCATGATTGTAGTTTTCAATTAAGAAGTTTTCTAGTACAGATTTTTGATAAAATGTCTGCAAAACTAAGTATCCATCATCCTTTAAAATTTTGCTTAAGCAGGATGCCCATTCTTGGATATCTACAACATTAGAGAAAGAATGATTGGATAAAATTACTGAAGGGTTTCCAATAATGCTTCGCGCGATTTCAGTAGACTCTTCACAAACAAAATCGTTAATGGATTCTACATTTCTTTTATTAGCAAATTCAATTAAATTCTTTGCAGGTTCAATACCTACAGCTTTTATTCCTAATTCTTTAAAAAGTTCAAGAAAAAGTCCGTCATTGCTGCCTACCTCTAAAACTGAACCCCCATTCGCAAGCTTGGCAAGATCAGTACAATATTCAATGTAAGCTTTTTTTAATTCAGGATTTGTAGAAGCTGGACGTGAGAGATAAGATCCGTAAACATAACTTGGATCTGCTGAACCTGACATTTGAATGTGATTACACTTTGGGCATATTTCTATATCAGATGGTAGTAATTGTGTAGGAATTAAATTTTTATTTTCAGCATATTTATCTCCTGGTGGCATTGGATCGAGCTTTAAAATTGTTTTAATATCTTTATTTCCACATGCTCTGCAGATAGTAGCTCTTTTAATCTCATACATAATTTAAATTTAAATTGAGTAATTTAACTCCTGAATTTTGTGATTATACAGGAGTCTTGTTTATGTAAACCACCAATTATTTCAAGTATTTCCACTTTGTCAGTTAATGGAATTATTTGATGTGTCGTGTTTGCCTTGATTAAATGCCATGAGACATTATCTGTAGAACTCAAAGTTATATTTTTGTTAAAGTCAAACAATATCTTTAAACTACCCTCTATGACAAAAACAACCTCATCCCTATCCTTGTTGTAATGTGGTTCAGTATTATCTGATTTACTCATTTTTATTGTCATTACATTTAATATAGATTCTTCTTCATGATGGATTATTCTTTTCATTAAAAAATCAAACTTATAATGATTAACTTTATTTGAAATTTCTTATTATTCGAGAGCTAAAACCTAAATTTAGAATTAATAATTTACATTTAAAAAATCAACAAAATCCATTACGTAATTTTTAGAATTATAAAAATAGGTTATTGATTTATCTAAAGTCAAAATATCTGAATTAATTTTCCCCTCTTTTTCTTCATTGTAAAAAAAATTATTTAATAATATACATGTCCATTTAATTCTATATAAAAGAATTGTTTTCTTTAACCTTTCTTTATCTATATCAGTTTTTAAGTAATTATTTAAAAGAGGTTTTGATATTTGGAAAAATTCAGAAACTAAACATCCTTCAGGTTGAAGAACTAAATCTGCAATCATTTTGAAGCAGTCATCCCAACCAGC
>QCIU01000021.1 GCA_003216465.1 Prochlorococcus sp. AG-402-N10 | reverse complement strand
GAGAGTTCATTAAATTAGTTACTGTTTTATCTTCAATATCTTTAATATCTTTTTCAATCACTTTTTTGGAATCTTCTTGAAAAGCAAAATCTTGAGCTATAAATCCCCTATTTAAAGATTCATATTCTAAATCATTATCCTTTATTAAAGTTAAACCTAAACCAATAATTCTGGACATAGAAAATTGATTGATTTCATCAGGATTGTATGAGAATTCCTTGAGATTATTAGAATTAATAGGAGAAATTAAGGCAACATCAATATTTAAATTTTTGCCAATTAATTCAACTAGATTATTATGTTGACTATTTCTTCCCGATAAAAATATTTTTCCTTTTTTTTCAATATTGTTTTCATTTAAAAAGGTAGTAAATGATTGTTTTATTTCTCTTAATAAGACTTTTAAATCAAGTTTAGATAAGGAATGGTAATTCTCTGTTTTTGTTTGACTGTTAGAATTCTTATTTTTTTCAGAATTTGATAAATTTATTTTTTTCATATCTTCTATAGATGGATAATTTCTAATAGAAGCTAATCTTTTTATGCACAAGGGTCCTGAACTATCAAAAATTACAAATTGAGTAAATTCATCTAATAAATCAACTGAGATAATTAAATCATCTTCTTTTAATTTATCTATTTCTGTTTTTAGTAAATTAGCAATACATATATGACTCATCTGAATTGAACATATTTCAAGATTTGCATTTTTTATAGATTCAAGAATTATATCTAAACTTTTTTTTGGTATTGATGTTAAAAAATATTTATTAAAAATTCTATTTTTTATTTTTTGCTTAGGTAAATTAGTTAAATTAATTTCAAAATCCGAGTTTCCTAAGGAAATTGGTATTTGAATATCAGAATTAGGGTCCTCAAGAAAATTAATAGCATCATCTTTATCAACTTCTTCTGGAATATCAATTAATCTTGTGTAGCAGGCATCAGAAGGTAGAGATAATGCAACTCTATTAGTATTAATTTTATTTTCATCAATGACTTGTTTAAGAAAATTACCAAAATTTATTGGATCATTAGGTAATGACTTATCTAGTGCTTCCTTAGGGAGTGATTGCCTAAATACTTTTTTTATATGCAACTTATTATTCTGGGATTTAGCAAGCCCAATATTTAGTGATTCGTTTGATATCTCAATTAAAATAATTTTACTACTTATTTTCTTGAGAAAATCAGAAAATATTTCTTTTAAATCTTCAATCTTATATTCGCTGATTTTCTTATTTGGTGTTTTAGCTGAGTTCATAATTTACAAAAAGGTTTAGGTCTGCAAAATATCCTCCTAGCTGGAGTTGCATTAATTGTGACACCATTTTCGGGTTTGGAATATAAAATGTAAATCCCTGGCTTACCATCAGAATTAGCTAACTCTGAATAATTACTCTCTGTTAGAGAAGTAGCCTTAATACATATCTTATATGATTTTGGTATTGCACTAGAATCTATTGATGGGATACTCCATTCTAATGATGGCAAAGAACTACATTCTAGATTAAGGATAAAATTTTTATCAATCCCTGGTTCTGAGAGGATTTCTATAATTGAGTCAAATGCATTATTTATTTGGGAATGATGATTAAGTACATCACTAAATTCTTTATTAGATGAAATATACTCTTCTTTAGCCTCTTCATTTAAAGGTCGAAAAAACCTTGAAGTAAATTCAGTAACCATAACTGTTATTGCCGTAAATGCAGTCAACATTAAAACCGCTAATACTAATTCTGGTAAAGTCATTCCTTTATTGTTTATTCTTTCATTATTCATAATTTAATCATTAAATTTTAGTGATTTTATTTCTTGATTTAAATTTTCAATATCTATAGAATTGAATCCTGCATCAATTAGGATTTGTCTCTCTTGACTTGTTAGTGAATATCTTCCAACTTCTTTTAAAGCTTTATCAGTAATATTTATGGCAATAAGCATTGCTACAGTAACAGCAGACATTATTACTGAACCAATCAAAGAGGAAATCATTTATTTACTTCATAGGGGCAGAAAGTCTGATCTTTCAAATAACATGAAAATAAATTAAAAGAACCAAGATTATTTTTTTTTACTAGAACTCTATGATTAATATCCTTATTAACTAAAACGCAACTTCCTAAAAACAAAGAATTTTTTGAAGGTGTTTGAGTTCCTGTACTTAAAAATAGTTCCCCATAATCGTATGGAGTCTCATTTAATTTTTGTTTTATATCAGAACAAACATCTTGGTCAGGGCCTGAATAATTATCTAAAATATCCATAATCCTTCTGTCATAGCTTGGTAAGGATGACTTATAATACTGATTTTGATTAAAAGTACTAAAAAGAATTGTATTATTAATATTCTTACCTACCTGCATCATTGCAGAAATACCAGAAATCATTGCTATACCTAAACCAATATATAAAAATGTCATGTTTAATTAAAGTTTAAAGTCATAAAATAATTGAATTAAATTTTCCCATAAAATGTAATACTTAATCTTGCTTCCAACATCCTTTGTGTAGGTATAAGATCATTATTTTTAATATTATCTGTTAACTTTAAATTTATGTCATCTAATAAAATTAAATTCTTCTGAAATTCTAATTCTCTTATAAAGGAAATTAAATTAGCAAATTCAGTATTCAAAGTAAAATCAATTAAGTATTTTTTTGTCCCGTCAACTAATAAAGAATCTGTATTTAAAAACTCTATTTTTTTATTGTTTTTATTATTATTATCTTTGTCATCCTCAACGAAAGCCATAACTTTAATTGGAGCAATTGATAGAAATTTAATATTATTTTTATTCCCTATTTCACCTAATTTAGCAATTAGAGTATCTAAGTTTGATTGACCACTAATTAGTTCTATAATTTTTGATCTTTCTTTTTTCAACTTTTCAAATTTTTGATTAATGATTTTATATTGTGATTTCAAATTATCTAATTCATTTTTTTTCTGGTTTAAACCAATTAATTCCAAACTAACTAAATTAGACTTGATATATTGAGGTATCACAAAAAATATAATTAATAATATTGATATACCTGAAGATATAAAAACTGGTATAAACCAAGCAGCTCTTTCTGGGGTTATTAGTTTTTGCTTTCTTTTAAAAGAGTTAGTCATATAATTTATCTAATCAAAAGGCTCTTCAATACTTTTTAGAATACGCAACCTATTAAATAATCCTAACGAGCCAAGCTTAACTAAATATTTCTCATTAATATCACTAAAATTAGTTGAAATTTTAGTGTCTATATCAACGATATAACTTATATTTTCAGAATTATCCTTTAATAACTTTATTCCTTTTAGATCAATATCATCAAATTTAATAAATTCAGATTTATCCAAGTTTATTAAAAAGGAGTTTAGTGTTTCTAAATATTCATCATTTAGTAATTTTGCTTTCAAGGAAAGAGCATTGCTTTTAGATTTAACTTCTAGTAGTTGTATATCTTTTGGGATAATTAAAGCTATTTCCTTAAATAAAGCTGAACTTGAACTAATATTTATAATAGAATTTTTAAGTTCTTTATTAAAGGAAGCAATTTCCTTTAACTCGCTTTGTTCATTATTTAATTTCTTTTCCAGTAAATCATATTCATCACTGAAGCTCTTTATTTGTTCTTTTTTATTTTCCAGAAAACGTGTTCTAAAAATAAAAGGTAATCCAAGAACTAAAGTAGTTATTATTAAAACAAGACCTGATAGTATTCCCTTCTTAATATATTTCTTATTATCAATAAAATATGGCTCCAATAAAGTATTAGTGTCCCTCCTTTTTCGGAGTAAATCAATTTGTTTAAAATTAGCTTTAACCATTTAATAATAAAAATTAATTAATAAAATCATTTATCTTTAAGTATCGTCGGTGTTACAAGAATAATTAATTCGCTTTTCTTTTTTTGTGTTGAATTACTTCTAAATAAACTCCCAAGAATTGGTATATCTCCAACAATAGGGACTTTATATGTAGTGACAGTATCTGAGTCTTGGAGGACTCCAGTAAGGATTAAAGTATCTTTATTTTTAACCCTAATAGATCCTGTATCTAATTTCCTTACACTTAAGGTATTTTGTATACCACAACCAGAAATCTCAACTGATTTTGTAACTGAGGATATTGCAGGACTTAAGGCAAAAGTTACATAACCATTATCATCAATTTTATCAACTTTTGCCCCGAATGTTATACCAGCAGTACCTTCCGATGCCGTACATGTAACTACTCCTTCATTAGCTGTTTGAGTAAAGCCAGTTACTACCGTCTCACCAACTTTTATGAATCCCTCGTTCTTAAAAGGTCTGCCAATAGTTGCTGAGTTTAACGAATCATCTACTGAAGCAGCTCCAGATGTAAGAATATTTGGATTTTCGCCAAGAATTAAAGTTGGAGAAGCAAGGATCTTTGCATTCTCATTAGTTATTTTAGCTTCTAGCCAATTTATAAAATTACCTTGGCTAATTCCATTAGTAATTACGTTTGGTACATTTGATGTAGCAGGAGGATTTCCAGGATCAAGATTTCCTGTTCTTAAACCAAGACCACTATTATTAATAATTCTAGTATTACCAAGTCTGGTTTCAAATACATTATTTTTTATATCAGATTTAGTTAAAGAAACATCTATTATTTTTATATTCAATGCTACCTGTCTATGTCTGATGTCTAGAGATTTTATATATTTTTCTGCAGTTTTCAAATGATCTTTTGATCCTATTAAGGTAATAGTTTGCAACCTTAAATCAGCTGTTCCGATTAATCCATTTAATGGGCCCCCTTCAATTCCATACGAATTGACAATTTCATCTTTAAATTCTTTTTTATTAACAAAACCATCTCCTACTTCACTTCCATCAATTGAACCGGTAACTACCATAACTTTTGATATTTGAGCCCCTAATGTTGAAAGATAATCTGCTACAGAAGCTGCATTAACTTGATTAAGTCTGAAAGTCTTAGAAATTTTTGGTTTAATACTTTTATTTAAAATATTTTTACCTACAAAAATAATATTTTTCTCCAAGGTTGCCTGTAAATTTGAAGAAAGCAAAATGCTATTGAATACATCAGATATATCTGATTTTTCAAAACGTGCGGTAATTTTAGGATTTTCTTGACTGTCTTCATTATTGGAACCTTCTTCTTCAACTATAACTATTCCATAGTTACCCAATTTAGCAATTATCTTTAAAGATTCTATAGAGTCAACTCCTTCCAAATTTAATGTAATCTCTGGTCCCTTCAACTTTACATAACCTCTTGATGAGACTTTAAATTCACTTGTAGAAATAATGCTTTTGGAGGGTAAAGGTAATTCATTTATACTTTTTCGTTTCATCTTTTTCCCTTTAATAATTACCTTTTTATTTTTAAATCCTCTATTCTTTTTTTCTTTTTCAGATAATTCTATTTTTTTATTTTCTGTATTTACCGATTCTTTATCTAATTTCTCAAAATCATTATTATTAATATTTAGTTTACTTTTTGGATTTTTAAAGTTCTCAAAATTGTTTGAACCAAAGATATCTTCTAAAAATTCTTCGATTTCATTTGTTTCTTGTAAAAGTATTTTTTCTTCATTATTTTTATTCTGAGTTAGTAAAATATTTATTGATTTATTTTTGTTGTGAAATATATTTATATTCTT
>QCIU01000020.1 GCA_003216465.1 Prochlorococcus sp. AG-402-N10 | reverse complement strand
TCTGGTATAACTGTCCTTGAATTGGCAAATTTAATAGAAAAATATATTATTCCTAGAAATGATTTAAGAGGGATATTAAATATATCTGGAGAATCAATTTCAAAATTTGATTTACTAAAAATCCTTGCTGATGTTTATAACAAGAAAATAAAAATAATACCAAATGAATCTATAAAAATCAATAGAACTTTAAATGGGTCACAATTTGATAAATTAACTGGTTATAAAGTTAATTCATGGCCATTATTAATTAAGTCAATGTTCGAATTTAATCAATTAAATAAATGAATATCAAAGGTAAAAGTTTTCTTATCACTGGAGGTACTGGTTCTTTTGGTAGTACAGTATGTGATTATCTTTTGAAAAATGATGTTAAAGAAATACGTATATTTAGTAGGGATGAAAATAAACAATATCATATGAGAAGAGAAATTGATGATCCAAGGGTAAATTTTTGTATCGGTAATATAAGAGATTTTGATTCTTTAGTTGATGCATGTGAAGGTGTCAATTATATATTTCATGCTGCAGCTTTAAAACAGGTTCCTTCCTGCGAATTTTATCCAATAGAGGCTGTAAAAACTAATATTTTAGGGACTGAAAATCTTTTAAAAGCTGCAATACTTAAGAAAACAGAAAAAGTAGTGCTTTTGAGTACAGATAAAGCTGTTTATCCAATTAATGCAATGGGTATATCTAAGTCAATGATGGAAAAATTAATGCTTGCTAAATCAATGCAAAATATTACTAAAACTGAATTTTGTGCTACGAGATACGGAAACGTTATGTTTTCAAGGGGATCAGTAATACCATTATTTGTAAATCAAATAAAAAATAATAAACCAATTACAATAACTGATCCTGAAATGACTAGATATCTTATGACTTTAACTGAATCTGTTGAACTGGTTATGCATGCTTTTAGTAAAGGCTTAAAAGGAGATATTTTTGTACAAAAGTCTCCTGCATGTACTCTAAATGATTTATCTACGGCACTAAAAAATATTTTTGACTATAAAAAAAGTGATTTAATAATTGGAACAAGACATGGAGAAAAACTTTATGAGTCACTATTATCAAGGGAGGAGATGGCTAGAGTACATGATCATGACAAATTTTACAGGTTGCCAGCTGACAACAGATCATTAAATTATGATAAATTCTACGAAGAAGGTAAAGAAATTTCAAAAGAATATAAAGAATATAATTCTCACAATGCAGAAAGGCTAAATGTCACCCAGATACAGAATTTATTACTTAAGTTAGATTTTATTAAAGAAGAATTAAAAAATTGATTAAAAAATTATTTCTTAAACCATTCAATTATTTAATTTATAACTTGATCTAAATTTATTATTTGTTATAAAAATAAATTTTCTTTAATTTAGATATAACAGTTTTTCTTTTAAGAGGCTTATCTTTAAGGAATTATTTCTAAATTAATTTTTATTTGATAATATTTATATCATTGATTATTAAAAGACAAAAAGAGCTCGTTACATTATTTAAAAAAATGCCAACTAATATTTAATATATTAAAAATTTACAAGAATAATTTTAACTAATCTTAGAGGACAAAGTTTTTGAAGCTTCTATTAAAAGTTTATTCAGTTTATTTATTAATGATCTTTTAGAAAACTCTTTTTCAGCATATTCTTTTCCATTAAGTCCCATTTTATTTAGTGAATCTTTATCTACTTTTGTAATTTTGGATATTATTTTAGATAAAGATATGTAATCCCCGGATTTACATACATATCCTGCTTTAGATTCTTTTATTACTTTTGCTCCCTCACCAGAAATCATTCCAATTATAGGAATCCCTGAAGACAAATAAAATGGAATTTTACCTGGAATTGTCATATTAAAAACTCTAGTATTCGATAAACTTACTAATAAAGCATCTGCATGTAATAAAAAGGAATTCATTCTGCTAAAGGGATAGTTTTTATGAAATTCAAAGTATTTATCTATATTTAATTTTGTAACTTCTTTTATAACCCATTCTTTTTTACTACCCCCTCCAATTAAAAGAATTCTAAAGTTATTGATATTATGAAGGCTTAAGTGTTTAACAGCTTTAATTATACTTGGAAAGTCTTGGGCCTCTCCAATATTACCTGCAAATAATATTGTAAAGACATTCTTAGTATCAACTTCAGATGCAGGATCTTCATTCTTAAAAAATAGATCTGATTCTCCCCAAGAAGGGAAATAATAAGTGTTGTTTTTAATAGAAGAATAATTATTTAATTCTTTTAAAATACTTTTTGATTGTGCAAGTATAATATCGCATCTACTATAAATCCAATTAACTAGAATTTTAAAAAGCTTTATTTGCCATTCTTTCTTTAAAACATTTAATGCGACTAAAGTATCTGGCCATAAATCTAATATCCAAAAAATATGTGGACAATTTTTCACAAAGGAAAAGAATGCAGAAGTAATACCAACTGTAACTGGAGATAATTGAAAGGTAAAAATAATATCAAATTTTTTCCCTCGCATTTTGAAATATCCCAAAAATATAGAGTTTAATAAAAAACTAAAATAATTAAGTATTAAATTAAATTTATTATTTTTTCTCGGAAGTATTGGAACTCTGATAATTTCCGAACCCTTATATTTTCTGAATTTAGATTTATTTTTCTTGAATTCCTTATAAATTTCGCCTTTTGGATAATTAGGATAACCAGTGAGAATAGTTACTTGATGACCAAGTCTATTTAATTCCTCTGAGAGTTCATTAACTCGAAGATTTTCCGGCCAAAAATACTGAGATATTATTAATATTTTCAAATTAATTTAGTATTCTTTCCATATATTTTTCTTGATAAAATCAGTATAACTAATAATAATTCTGAGTATCTTTTCTGAAACATTGTTTACATTATAATCTTCTGCTAATTTTAAACTCCTATCTCTCCCCCTTTTTTGTGAAGATAATACTTCCATTGCTTGACTAATTCTTTCACAATTAACACCCGTCATCATAACAGAAGCCTCCTCCATTGCTTCTGGCCTCTCGTGCGCTTCTCTTATATTTAATGCTGGAAAATTTAGGATCGAAGACTCTTCGTTAATTGTCCCGCTATCTGAAAGAACAGTCTTAGCATTGATTTGTAAATAGAGGTAATTTGAAAAACTTTGAGGCTTTATAAATTTTACCTTTTCATTAATTATATATTCTGATTCCTCTAATTTTTTTCTAGTTCTTGGATGGGTAGAAACTATTACTGGTAGATTATATTTTTCAACCAAAACATTTAGTATTTCAAGGAATTCTGAAAGATTTTTGGAATTTAAATTTTCTTCTCTATGAAAGCTTGCTAGGAAATATTTAAATTTTTCGAGTTTAAGTTCAAAAAGTATTTTCGAATTGTCTATTTTTTTTTTATAGAAGTTTATAACTTCCTTCATTGGGCTTCCAACTTTTATAACCATTTCTCTTGCTATTCCCTCATTCAAAAGATACTCTCTAGCAATAGAACTATAAGTGATATTAATATCAGAAGTATGATCAACTATTTTTCTGTTTATTTCTTCTGGAACTCTCATATCGAAACACCTATTACCAGCCTCAAAATGAAAAGTCGGAATTTTTCTTTTTTTTGCAGCTAATATTGACATGCAGCTATTTGTATCCCCAAGTACTAATAAAGCATCAGGTTTTATTTCTTCTAAAATTTCGTCTACTGAAATTAATATCTTGCCTATTGTTTTTGTCGCATTTGAATCTGATGAATCCAAATAATAATCTGGTTGTCTTATTTCTAAATCCTCAAAGAAAATCTGATTTAGCTCATAATCATAATTTTGTCCTGTATGAATAAGTGTATGATTTGTATATATATCTAACTTCGCAATTATCCTTGATAATCTTATTATTTCAGGTCTAGTCCCTACGATAGTCATTACATGTAACTTATTCATCTTTTTTTATTGAAGCGATTTTATAAATATCTTTAAATAAATTATAAATTATTAGAGCTTATTAAATAATTATAGTTATTTATAATTAACCTTTTTTTCTAATATCTTAAAATCTATAATATTGAAAAATTTGTTTTAATTTTGTGAAAATTTAGCTAAATACTTATTTAATTGCTTACATAGCTTTTGTAAGTTTTGTATAAATTCTTTTCAAGGACATTATTAAATTCTATAAACTCAAATTTTTTAAAGTTTTTGTGGAATTTTTTTATAGTTGCCGCTAATTTTTTTGTACTAATTCTTTTTACATTAAGGAGCTTAATAAATACTCTAGGGTTTTCTTCATTTATTAAATAATTCAGTTGATCGCATAAATCTTCAACAAACAATAACTCTATTTCTTTATCAGGATTAAAAATCTTGAGACCAATTTTGTTGGCAGTATTATAACAAAACGTAGCCACTACAGAATTATAGTTGGGTTTACATCCAATTCCAAAGATACCAGGCAACCGAAGAATATGTACTTTATTGTGAGATTGATTTTTTAAATCTAAGCAAATTTGCTCCCCTCTCTTTTTACTTTTGCCATAACAATTATTTAAATTAACATGAATAGATGAAGCATAAAATAAAGTTGTATTTGGATTTTCTTTAATAATAGTACAAATTTTTTTTGTGAAACTAACGTTAACCTTTTCGAACAATATTTTTTCTTCGGCTTTGTTTATACCTGCAAAATGAAAAACTATATCTATCTTACTTATTAAATTTTCAAGGTCACTTAAATTATCTTGCTTTGAAAATTCATAGATATTATGACTAGTATGATTTTTAAAATATTTAATTAAATTTTTTCCTATAAAACCGTTAGAGCCAGTAATTAAGATATTCATTTTGATTTAATTTATACTTGATAATTATCTTTTAATTCATTCTTATCGTCATCAATAATATTTTTTAATCCAGCTAATAATAGAGCAAAAAGAATACTTATTTTACCATCATAGTAGGTAATGTCAGTTAAATGAGCTATCAAGAATATTGAAAATGATGCTATTAAGGGTTTATATAGTAAATAAGTAGAACTTGATTTTTTTAAACTGTTTATTTTTTTAAATGCTTTTATAAATAATGTAAATACTGTCGATACAATTAAAAAGGCAATGGGGATTCCAAAATTATAGGCAAGCTCTATAATCAAGTTATGAGTATGTTGAAATTTTTGTTGTGTGATTTCTAAATATGGATTAAATACATATGGAAATGAACCAGCCCCCCATCCTAAGAGGGGCCTCATCGATATGAAATTTAATGAGTTCGACCATATTACTATCCTTGGGTTATCAAAGGAGAACTGAAGTGAAGAAAACTTTTCAAATGTATCTACTTCGAATAAACCTGAAAAGTTGATTTGATAAATGTTCAATAAAATTGGCAAAACGTAGCTCAAGATGAAAAAACTTAAGATAAAGAAAATAGAAAATTTAATTAATTTTCTTTTATCTAATAAAAATAAAAAACTTACAATGATTCCAAAGATTGCATTTCTGGAAAAAGTTAAAAATGCAAAGTAAATTATCAAAATATTTATTAAATACATTATTAATGAATTTGGAATATTATTTTTTTCTAATTTCAATGCAGAAAGTGTAAATGGAAAGCATAAAGTAAGCCACATTCCTAAATAATTAGGATTATTAAACAAACCTGTTATTTGATCAGAGTTGAGTGCATAATTAAACCAAACAATTGTTCCAAATAAAGTTTCAAATGGTCCATAGATATTAAAAAACTTTTGCATAATGCAACTTACAAAAACTGGAATTGTCCCTGAGATTAAAATCTTTTGCATTAATAATCTTTGTTTTTCACTTTTTAAATAAATTTGGAATCCAACAAAAGCAAAATATATAGGAACCCAATTAAATAAATTTAGCCATATTATTGACTTATTAAAATCTAATAAACTCTTAGAGGGATTTAATATACAACTATAAAATGTGCTTGCAAGTATAGAAATCAGACAAATAAAAAAAACTAGATTCCACTTGTTATGAAGAAAATTCT
>QCIU01000019.1 GCA_003216465.1 Prochlorococcus sp. AG-402-N10 | reverse complement strand
AACCAATATTTATAGATATATCTGCAATATTGAATACAGGAAAATTTATAAATGTTAAATTTATAAAGTCTATAACATAACCTTTAGTTATCCTATCGAATCCGTTTCCAATTGTACCTCCTAATATAAAACTGTAACTTACTAAATCTATTTTAGAAATAGTTTTTTGATTTAAAATTAAGTATAAAAGCAATATGCTAATAATAATACTTATAAGTGATAGGAATAACCTACTCCCGCTAAATAAATTAAATGCAGCTCCGTAATTCTTAACGTAATCAAGAGTAAAAACTATTAAATTTTTATTTAGTAATGATTTATGATTTACAATTATAAAATGTTTAGTATACTGATCAAAAAGCAATATAATACTAGATAAAAATAATAAATAAATTCTATTAATTTTAATATTATCTATCATTATTTATCGTATCTATATTTAATTTTAAAAAGTTTAATCAACAAAGTAACTGGTGTAAGCATTAATAAATGATAACCAATTTTCCCAAAGGAATATTTTGAAATATTATATAATAACATATCAGATTGTTTATAATATAATAATTGAATGCAGCTATATATAATTCCTGTAATATGTAAACTACATATCCCTAACATTCCTAATTTTAAAAAGTTAAAATAATAAAATTTATAATTATTTTTATTTAGTTTGTCAATAATTTTTATTAACGGATAAGCTCCTAATAAATACCCAAAATTGGGTGTTAATATATACCCTAGCGAACCTCCATTATGAAAAACTGGTAAAACAAGTAAACCTATTAATAAATAGATACTAAATGCTTTTATAACTACATCACCTTTAAAAATTAATGTAAGTAAAATAATAGATGGTACTTGCCAGGAAATTGGGATATCAATTATTCTAGAAATTTTGTATGTAAAGGGTATAGATATAAATACAGGAATAAAAGTAGAAATTATTATTATTTGAAGACTTAATAATATCTCAATAATTTTATTTAAAGTGAGCATAAACTAACTATATTTACAAACTTCTTAGCGCAACTATTGGATCTAATTGGGAAGCTCTTTTTGCAGGCAAGACTCCAAAAATAAGTCCAATAGAACCTGAAATAATCATTGTGGATAATGTTGTGGTTAATCCTACAGAAGCTGGTAATGGAGTTATTACACCTAGTAAAAAAACACCTGTGAGACCTGTTGTTGTTCCAACCAATCCTCCAATAGTAGATAAAATTAATGCTTCGAATAAAAATTGTATAAGAATATCTTTTTGTTTAGCGCCTATTGCCTTTCTTAGACCAATCTCCTCGGTTCTCTCGCTTACAGAAACAAGCATTATATTCATGATTCCAATACCTCCAACAATAAGTGATACTGCACCTATACCTGCCAATAAGAATGTGAGGCCACTTGTTATATTAGTTACAATTTTTAGGGCATCTTCTTGAGATCTGACTGCAAAATCATCGTCTCTTATGATGTTATGTCTTTGTCGTAATAAATTTGTAATTTGGAACTTGGCAGCACTTGTCTTGTTTTTATTAATCGCCTCTACACTTATAAAACTTAAACTAACTCCATAAGTGGGATCTTTCCCACTAATTCTATTAACCATTGTACTAAGTGGGATATAAGCATTTTTATCTTGATTACTACCAAAAACAGCCCCCTTTGGTTTTAACATTCCAATTATTTCGTAGGTATGGTCCTTGATTCTTATTTTTTTACCAATTACTTTTTCCCCCTCAAAAAATTCTTCTTTAAGATCAGGACCAATAACTACAAAACTTCTTGCGGAATTAACATCACTTTCGCTTATGAATCTTCCTTCATCTACTTCAAAACTTCTTACGTCTAAGAATTCTGGAGTTATCCCAGCAATTGAAATATTCAAACTTTTTGAATTTGACTGAACAATTTCATTTGCAGAAATTTGTGGTGCAACTTTTTTAACACTAGGGACTTGATTGCTAATTGCTATTGAATCCTCTAAAACTAAATTTTTCGGAAATGATATACCGCGTCTCCTTGTATCGTTATTTCCAGGAACTATAAATAATACATTCGCGCCTAAATTACTTAATTGATTTTTTGCAAGTGTTTGAGCACCTCTCCCAAGTCCCACAAGTGTTATTACAGAGGCATTTCCTATTATTATTCCTAGCATAGTAAGTGAACTTCTTAACTTGTTAGAGACTAAAGTCCTACCTGCCATTTTAAAGGCTTCTTTAAGGGAAATATTCCTAGACATATTTATACTTATCTAGAGCATTTTCATCATCATCTATCTGCCCCATATAAATAACCCCTTCATTTAATTGTAAAGTTATTAAATCACCATTTGATACATGATTTTCAATAGTGTTTAAATTACAAATGGTGGATACTTTTTTATTATTATTTTTGAAAATCTTATAGCATTCATCAACAGTTTCATCAGTAACAATACCACTAATAGATTTAGAGAAAGGTAAATCCGGTAATAAATGTTTAGGTACAAATAAAATTTCACCTGGTGATATTAATGATAAATCAAGATTGGTCTTTATATTTCTTGCTTTACCCGTAACACCTATCTCTCCTATCGATATACCTCGGGTTACAACTTTTCTGACTAAACCAACTTTTATTAAGTCAGTTGAGCCACTTATACCTGTCAGTGTTCCTGCAGTTTGTACAACTAGATCACCCTGCTTTAAAATACCCATCTCTTGTGCTATTTGCATCGCAATACTAAATGTTCTTGCTGTTCTTTCGTCATTTTTGACTAATAATGGAGTTACTCCCCATACTAATTGTAATCTTCTAGCCACACTAATCTCAGTTGTGGTGGCAAGAATTGGTGTGGGAGGCCTAAATTTACTTACATTACGTGCAGTAGAACCTGATTTAGTTAATGGAATTATCGCTCCAGCTTCAAGCTGTCTGGCAATATTGCTGACAGCTGCGCTTATTGCGTTTGGGATAGTACTAGGGAGATGACTCTCGATTGCTTTAAGCGGATAATCTCGTTCAATTCTTCTTGCAATTGTAGCCATAGTTTCAACAGCCTCTACAGGATAATCACCAACAGCTGTTTCATTTGAGAGCATCACAGCATCAGTTCCATCTAGAATTGCATTAGCGACATCACTTACTTCTGCACGTGTTGGTCTTGGATTTGATGCCATTGAGTCAAGCATTTGTGTGGCTGTAATTATTGGTATACCTAAAGTGTTCGCTTTCCTTATTAACTCTTTTTGCAAAAGAGGTACTTCTTCTGCTGGCATTTCAACTCCCAAATCTCCACGTGCGACCATAACACCATCGCATAAAGGCAATATTGAATCGATTTGATCTATTGCTTCAAATTTTTCAATTTTGGCTACTACCGGAATTGAATGCCCATTTTTATTTATTAAATTTTTAATTTCATTAATATCAGATGGATTTCTTACAAAACTTAAAGCTATCCAATCAACTCCAACAGATAATCCAAATTCAAGATCCTCTATATCCTTTTCAGTTAATGCCTTAACAGATAATTGTACATCTGGAAAATTTACTCCTTTGTTATTAGAAAGTACTCCACCAACAGTTACTTCACAGTTTAATAAGCTATTTGAAATATCAACCTTCTTAACAACCATTTCTATTTTTCCATCATCTAAAAGTATTCTTTTCCCTTCCGTAACTTCTTGCGCAAGTTTATTGTACGTAACATTGGCAATATCTTTTGTACATTCAACTTCATTAGAAGTCAATATAAATTTATCTCCTTTTTTTACTTTTACTGGACCATCGATAAACCTTCCTAATCTTATTTTAGGACCCTGGAGATCCTGAAGTATGCCAACGTTTATTTCCAGTTTTTTTGAAACTTTTCTAATAGTTTTAATCCTTTCCTCATGATCCTTATGATCGCCATGGGAAAAATTTAAACGGAATGTTGTTACGCCAGCCTTAATCAGATCAGTAATAACATCTTCTGATTGAGTGGCAGGACCAATTGTTGCTACGATTTTTGTTCTTCTTTTTAAATCAATATTCGACATATATAAATAATATTGCTAGATATAAGTAAATTTAACATACATAAAGTTAGTTATTTAATCTATGGATTTTAAAACCTATCAGAAAAAAGCCCGGTTAACAGCCCAATATCCAAATTTAGGCTCTAACAATATTTATCCAACTCTTGGTTTGGTTGGAGAAGCTGGAGAAGTAGCTGAAAAAGTTAAAAAAGTAATCAGAGATAAAAGAGGTATATTTGATGAAGAATCTAAAATAGGGATAAAAAAGGAATTAGGTGATGTTTTATGGTATTTATCTAATCTTTGTACGGAGTTTGAATTTAACTTGGAAGATGTTGCAATTCAAAATTTAGAAAAATTAAAATTTCGAGCTGCTAAGGGTAAAATATCTGGTTCTGGAGATGATCGCTGATATTTATCCATATCCTAAGCTGGCATATTGGATTTGAGAAATTAGATTTTGAATAACATTAAGTAGTAGGAAAGCTAGTAAAGAAGAGATATCAAATCCACCTATTGGAGGAATTATCCCTCTAAATATATTTAAATATGGATCGGTTATTGACGTTAATGCTGATAATATTCCATTGCTCCAATCGATACCTGGGAACCATGTTAGTAATATCCTAATAATTAAAATAAAAGAGTAAATAGATAAGGTTTGAGTTAAAACAGCAAAAATCTCAGTTAACATTATTTTCAAGCGAGTAAATATATCCTAACATTTACTTTTTATTGCCGCCTATCTCAGATAGATATTCATTGCTTACTGCAAAAGTTTGAAAAAACTTTTCAGATAAAGAAAGCCAATATGATCTACCATCTTTTTGTCTTCTTTTTATTATAAATTTTTTATTTATTAATTCTTTTATATGCTCATAGGCACCTGAACCTCTTAAAACTATGAGGTCTGATTGTAATATCTTTTTCTTAATAGCAATTATTGCAAGAGTCCTTAACTCAGAAGTTCTTAATTCTGATGGTAATAAATCTTCTACAAATTCGTTTAGAGAGGGTTTTAACTCTAGACAATAAGAATTATTTACTTCATTAAGTGCAATTGCAGACTTTGAATCTGAATATTTATTCTTTAATTCATTTAATGCTTCAATTATAGAATTAATATCCGCATTAGTAATTTCAGAAAGATTTCGTTTTGATATATGTCTACCTTTAAGATAAAGAACTGCTTCAACTTTAGTAACTAGTTCTATCTCAGGCAAATTTTTTGTAATAAGATCAGCTTGATTAATTTTTACTACCTAACTCTTTCCTAAAGTTAACTCATTTTTAATCTGATGCACCAAGAAAAAGTTTGTAAGTTTGATTATTAGTCTCATCCCAATATTTATATCCTAATAATTCAATAAATTTATGCCAGTCTTTAATTTCGGAACTATCTATTAAAACTCCAATAACAATTTTACCTACATCTGCTCCATGATTTCTATAGTGAAAGACACTAATAGTCCAATTAGATTTCATGTTTTTTAAAAAATTTATTAGAGCTCCGGGTCTTTCTGGAAATTCAAATCTATAGAGCAATTCGACATTACTTGAGTTATCAGATTCTGTAAATTTCTCAGGTAAACGACCTCCTACCATATGCCTAAGATGATTTTTAGATAATTCATCATTGCTAATATCTATAAAAGGATAATTAGAGTTATTAAAATCTTCAAAAAGTTCTTTTTTATCAATTACACCATTAACTTCCACTCCTATAAAGATTTGGGCATTTTTTGAATTCGACATCCTATAACTAAATTCAGTAAGGTTCCTGTTATTTAACAAACTGCAAAATTCAATTAAACTACCAGCTTTTTCAGGAATTTCAACAGCAAGCATTGCCTCTTTGCACTCTCCAAGTTCAGCTCTTTCTGCTACAAACCTTAACCTCTCGAAATTCATATTTGCCCCACAGGCAATAGCAATCATATTTTTATTTGTATAATTTGATTCAAATATATCCTTCTTCATTCCTGCCACAGATAATGCTCCTGCAGGCTCAAGAATTGATCTGGTATCCTCAAAGACATCCTTTATAGCCGCACATATCTCATCAGTATTTACAGTAATCATCTTGTCTATATACTTCTTTGCAATTTCAAATGTTTTTTCTCCAACTTTTTTAACTGCAACTCCATCGGCAAATTGACCTACTGAAGTTAATTCTATAATTTTTTGGTTTTTTAATGATCTAGTCATTGCATTAGCATCTTCAGGCTCAACCCCAATTATTTGTACTTTAGGCCAAACCTCTTTTATGTATAAAGAAATACCTGCAATTAAACCCCCACCTCCAACAGCAACATAAATAGAATTTGGGGATTCATTTAGTTGTTGTTCAAGTTCAATACCAATAGTTCCTTGACCAGCAATAACATCAGGATCATCGAATGGATGAATAAAACATAAATTATTTTTTTTACTTATACGTTGTGCTTCTCTATAAGTTTCATCATAATTATCTCCAAATA
>QCIU01000018.1 GCA_003216465.1 Prochlorococcus sp. AG-402-N10 | reverse complement strand
ATATGGAAAACTTTATTATATTAATGCCATCATTTCTAAAATGAAAAAACTAAATAAGTGTATAATAATTTGATGAAGCATTTACCAAAAACCAATGTTTAATAGTGACTTTTTCTTAAATAAAAAAGTTCTAATAACAGGTAATACAGGTTTTAAAGGGTCTTGGCTTAGTATATGGTTAAATTTATTGGGAGCAAAAGTTTATGGATTAGCTCTTGATCCCCCAACAAATCCATCTCTTTATGAAGAAGCAAATTTAAATGAATTAATTGAAAGTAATAATATTGAAATTAAAGATTCAGAAAAAGTATTCAAACTTATCAATAAAATCGAACCAGATTATATTTTTCATTTAGCCGCTCAACCGTTAGTTAAATTATCTTACTCAAAACCTATAGAGACATGGATGACTAATGTTATGGGGACTGTTAATATACTTGATTCTTTAAGATTTTTGAAAAAAGATTGTATTGCGATAATAATAACAAGTGATAAATGCTATGAAAATCAAGAATGGGAATGGGGTTATCGTGAAAATGATATTTTAGGTGGTAGTGATCCTTACAGTGCTTCAAAAGCTTCTGCAGAATTAGCCTTTAATTCATACTATAAATCATTCTTTTCTAAAAATTATGATAATTCAATTAAGATATGTTCTGTTAGGGCTGGTAATGTAATAGGAGGGGGAGATTGGGCAGATAATAGGATAGTTCCAGATTGTATAAAATCCTGGATAAAGAATGAAGCTGTAAATATCAAATCCCCAAAATCAACAAGGCCTTTTCAACATGTCCTAGAACCATTAAGCGGTTATATAACATTGGCAGAAAAGTTGAATTTCAAAAAAGAACTTTCTGGCGAATCCTTCAATTTTGGTCCGCCAAGCAACTTTAATTACAAAGTCATCGATATTGTTAATGAGCTATCAAAGAGATGGGATAATTCTACCTGGGTAATAAACGAAAAACAAAATAGATATTCTGAATCAAAGCTTCTCAAGCTTAATTGTGATAAAGCTTTATCTCTATTAAATTGGGAACCTAATTTAGATTTTAAGACTACAATAACTATGACGAATGATTGGTATCATTCTTTTTACAACGATAAGAGTGTAAATGTTCTAGAAAAATGCAGGCAACAAATAAAAGATTTTATGCTTTTTAAAAATAGTGTGAATAAATAATATGAGAATAAATAGAAAAGATATAATAATAAAACCTCTAAAAAAAATACCTTTAGAGGATGGAGATGTTCTTCATGTATTAAAAGCTTCAGAATATGAATTTCAGGGCTTTAAAGAAGCCTATTTTTCTACAATAAAGAAAAATAAAATAAAAGCCTGGAAAAGGCATCTAAGAATGACAATGAATTTGATAATACCAGTAGGGAAAGTGCAATTTATTTTTTACGACAACAACAAAAGTCTTTTGAAAAATACAATTATTGGTGAAGATAATTACTGTAGAATTACAGTACCTCCAAAGATTTGGTTTGGATTTAAAGGATTATCTTCTCATACAAGTTTTATTTTAAATATATCTAATGAGACCCATGATCCATCAGAAGTTGAACGAGAACCATTATCTTTTTTAAATTTCATATAAGTAAAAATGAAAGTTATTATTCTTTCTGGAGGATTTGGTACTCGAATTTCAGAATATACTTCAATAATTCCCAAGCCTATGATTCGTATAGGTGGCAAACCAATAATTGAACACATAATGGAAATATACTCTAAATATGGTCATACTGATTTTTACTTAGCTTTAGGATATAAGTCAGAAATCATAAAAGAGTATTTTTATAATTACGAAATCTTAAATTCAGATTTCAAAATAAGTTTAAATGACAAAGTAATCACTCCATATAATTCGACAAAAAAAGATTGGAATATTAATTTAATCAATACTGGAATTAACACCATGACAGGGGGGAGACTAAAAAGACTAAGAAATTATATAAAAGATGAAACATTTTTATTAACTTATGGAGATGCTGTAAGTGATGTTGATATTAATGAAGTTATTAAATTTCACAAGAAGCATGGCAAAATGATTACAGTTACAGGAGTCAGGCCTCCTGCGAGATTTGGAGAATTAACTATAAACGAGGAAAATGAGGTTTTAGAATTCAAAGAAAAACCTAGTGCGACACAAGGTTGGATTAATGGTGGTTTTTTTGTAATTGAACCAGAATTCTTAAATTATTTGGATAAAGATACATGCATACTTGAGAAAGAGCCCTTAGAGAATGCTGCGAAAGCTAATGAACTTGTTGCTTTTTTACATGATGGGTTTTGGCATTGTATAGATACAAAAAGAGATAAGGATAACTTAGAAGAGATTATTAAATCAGATAGAAAAAGATGGTAAAAAATTCCAAAATAATTGTTGCAGGTGGATCTGGATTTATTGGAGCAAACTTAATTTCAGATTTAATATCAAACGGTAATAAAGTAATTAGTATTTCAAAAAGTAAAAATAAACTTAAAAGAAAAGTTAAAAATGCACAATATATATTCCATGATTTAGAACAACCAATTAAAGAGAAATTTTCCGAAGACTTTGCAGATGTTGATTATATCATTAATTGTTCAGGATATATCGACCATAGTGATTTCAGAGATTATGGGATAGAAGTTTTTTATGAGCACTTTAATTCACTAATATCTTTAACTAATCTAGCTATAGATTTAAGAGTAAAGACTTTTGTTCATTTAGGTTCGAGTGATGAATACGGTGATAATAAGTCTCCAATAAAAGAATCCGTAAGAGAATCGCCTATATCTCCATATTCACTTGCAAAACTATCCTCCACATTTTATTTACAACAATGTTTTAAACAAGGAATTCTAAATACTGTCATTTTGAGACCATTTTTAATCTTTGGAGAAATGCAAAGCAAAAATAGATTTCTTCCTTATTTAATTAATAACTGTATAAAAGATAATGAATTTAAAGTTACGAAAGGAGAGCAAATTAGAGATTATTTATATATCAAAGATTTTAATCAAGCTTTAATAAAAACTTTAAATAATGAAAAAGCATATGGAGAAATAATAAATATTGCTTCTGGAATACCTTTATCAATAAAAGACGTTATTTCTGAAGTAAATAAAATTATTGGAAAAGGAAGACCTATATACGGGGGAGTAGATTATAGAGAAAATGAAAGTATGGAACTTTATGCAGATATCAATAAAGCCAAGCTTATTCTTGACTGGGAACCAAAATATGATTTCAAGAAAACTCTACAGAAAGTAATAAGCTGGTATTACGAAAATGATTAAAAAACCGATAATTAGCATTTTAATGAATTGCTTTAATGGAGAAATTTTCCTAAAAGATGCAATAGAAAGTATACTTAAACAAAGTTTTAAGGATTGGGAACTAATTTTTTGGGATAATAAATCAACAGATAAGTCAATTGAGATAGCTTCAAGCTATGGAGATGAAAGGATAAAAATATTCAAAAGTAAAGAACATACAAATTTGGGGCAAGCAAGAAAAAGTGCTTTTCAAAAAGCCAAGGGAGATTACCTTGCTTTCTTAGATGTAGACGATTTATGGGAGAAAGAAAAACTAAAAAGTCAAATCAGAATATTTGATAATAAAGAAGTTGGGATAGTATTTACAAATACTGTTTACTTTAGTCAAAAAAGAAAAGAAAATTTATATTCATTAAACAAAAATTTTGAAGTAAATACAAATTTGCTTATAACAAATTATCCTTTATCATTAAATTCCATAATGATAGATATAAATAAACTAAAAAATCTTGAGTATCATTTTGATGAAACATATAACCATATATGCGATTTTGATTTAATGGTAAGGTTATCAGCAATAACAAAAGTAAAATACTTAAAAAAATCTCTATCTGCTTGGCGAATACATGAAAATAATGAAAGTTTTATCAGGAAAGAACTCTTCAATAAGGAAAAAAAGCAATGGTGCGAATTTCATTTAAGCAAGAATTATTTAACAGATTACAAGAAAGAAATTAGAGAGTTAGAGTTACTGACCATTGCAGAAAATAGAATTTTAAATTATAAATTCAATTTTAATGATTTTAAAAAACTTAAAATTACCTCTTTCAGTAATTATAGGAATTTTGCTTTTGTATTTTTAAGCTGCATACCAGTTTTACCTAGTATTGTTTTTCGACTTAAAGAATATTTATATAAATTAAAATGGAAATAGATAAATTAATAACTTAGTGAACTAAATATTTTATGGGTCAGAAACTTCCATAATTTTTTATTTATAAATAAAAAAAAATTTAGACTACTTATTATTTATTATTGACCACATATTCAGGCGTACCAACAAATAAATCAATAATTAAAGTGATCCATATGGTATGAATTGATTCAACTATATTATACGCCTTACTATTAACCCATAATGAATATTTTGACTTATTCCTTAGAGAATTAGTTCTGCTTGAACCCGTTAAACTAGCAGTAGTAATGGACTTATTATTAGCAAAATTAATACCCTCTATAAGGTTACTGGATTCACCACTCACACTTATAAATATGATCATATCTTCTGGACTTGAATAAAACTCAATAGCCTTAGCTGCCCAATTTTTATAACCATAATCATTTGACAAGGCAGTTATTAAATTATGATCATTAAAAGCAATAGAGGGTATTTTTGCCTGTTTAGTAAAGTCAGTTGCTGCATGACTTGCAAGAGAGGCACTTGCACCATTCCCAATAAATATCAATTTACCTTTATTAATATTAGTCTCATTAATAGCATTCCTTAATTTAAGAATAGAATTATCATCCCTGGAATCAAATAAAATACTTTGATATCTAGAATAGTAATCATCAAGAAATTTTTTATCTGAATCTTTATTTATTTTAAAACTGTTCTTATTTTGTAAAAAGGACATATCTATAACTTGAATACTTAATGTAAAAGTAGCATAGATTTTTTATTAACAAACTACTTTAAGTTGTATAAATAAGAATAAGATGCATTAATAAAACTGAAATTAATTAGGATAATATTTTATAAATAATGATAAATCACAAAAAAAGTAAAATTAATAGAGAATTTGAGGATCTTACTTTGTATCCTAGAAAAATTTCCTTGAAAACAAATAAACTAATATCTGCAGTTTTTTTAGACAGAGATGGTGTAATAATCGAAGATTGCCACTATACCAAAAACCCAGATGATGTAAAACTTTGTCCCGGCGCTAAAAATCTTTTAAGAGAATTAAATAATAAAAATATAATAGTTGTAATTGTAACTAATCAATCTGGTATCACAAAAAATTTTCTATCTTGGGAAGAATATAGAGAAGTAAATAATAGGATGATTAAACTTCTTGGATACCCAAATCCAATAAATGCAATTTATGCAAATAGCTATATCTCAGATCAACCTCCAACTAACTGGAGGAAACCAAACCCAACTATGATATTAAAGGCTGCTTTCGATTTAAATTTAAACCTCAAAAAGTCTATTTTAATTGGAGATAGATTAACAGACATTATCGCGGGTCAAAGAGCAAATATACCAAAAATATTTCATGTTTTAACTGGTTACGGTAGAAAAGAGAGAGGAGAAATATTAAAATTAATAAGGCAAAAAAAAATATCTAATGAAAGCCAAGTTTTTTGTAAAAAAGACTTAAAAGAAGTCATAAAGGATTTAATTATTGAAATTATATAAATTTTTAAATCCCATAATAACTATTTAGATTAATGACAAAGAAAATAAAAGCTCTTCTTTTGAGTGCAGGATTAGGAACCAGACTAAGACCATTAACATTAGAAAAGCCCAAATGTCTTGTAGAGATAAATAAAAAACCTATTATGGATTACTGGCTTGATTCTCTAGAAAAAATAGATTGTGATACCACAGTGATAAATACTCACTATCTTCATAAGAAAGTCAGTGATTTCTTAAAGAATAGAAAAACAAAAAAAATGAAGATAAAAGAAATATATGAAGAAAAGCTATTAGGCACTGCCGGTACATTAATTAATAACAAAGAATTATTCAAAGATTGCCGAATAATAATGATACATGCAGATAATATGACAAACTTTGATTTATCTAGGCTGTTAAAGGCACATGAAAAAAAACCAAAAAATTGTTTAATAACAATGCTTACATTTCAAACAGATTCTCCTCAAAATTGCGGCATAGTCGAGAGAAATAAAGATATGATAGTTCAAAAATTTTTCGAAAAGGTGGCAAATCCTCCCGGCAATATTGCTAATGGCGCTATTTATGTATTTGAATCAAATCTATTAGAGCAATTATCTGAAAGAAGTTCCAATTTATATGACTTTAGTAAAGATGTTATTCCTCTTTTTTTAGGGAAAATATTCTCTTATCATACCAAAGATGAATTTATTGATATTGGCACATATAAAAACCTTGCCAAAGCTGAGATGATTTTTAAGCAAAATCATTAAATAAAGAAATATAAGATTTTTTAGTATGTTGATTTTGTAACTGTAGAATGTTTAGATCTAAATAGTAATTATTAAGTCAGTTTAATTTATTATGGCTTCAAAAATAATTAATTTTGATGAATTAGACCAATATAATGATTTTGTGCTTGGATACGGGCATTTTACAACAATCCATCCTGGTCATATTAGATACCTGAAATATGCTAAATCTTTAGGGCCCAAATTAGTGATTGCAATTAAAGGAGATATACTTCATGATGATGAATCAAATTATCAGTTTAATCAAAAAGAGAGAGCCGAAGCCCTTGCACTTCTTGATATTGCAGATGGTATTGTTCTTTTAAAAAAAAATAATCTTGCCGATTTAGTCAAAAAAAATACACCTTACTCCTTAATATTAGGAAAACAATTTGAGAAAGAACCAGATAAATATGTCTCTAAAGCGATACGATTTTTATCCAAAAAAGGTATATCAGTTGTATTTCACGGAGGTGAAATTTCATATTCAAATGCTGAACTACTTACAAATTACGAGTATGAAATAAAAAATAAACGTATTGAAGCTTTTAAATCTGCTTGTAAAAGACAGTTATTGAATAAAGAAGATTTAATCAATTCAATTAATTTCTGGAATAATGCAAATTTAATAGTAATTGGTGATTGTATTGTTGATCAATATGTTGCTTGCGAAGCTTTGGGTATGAGTGCAGAGGCGCCAGTTATTGT
>QCIU01000017.1 GCA_003216465.1 Prochlorococcus sp. AG-402-N10 | reverse complement strand
GTTACAAGAATGGAGCAAACTTCAATAAGTAAAGTAATCGAGGATAAGGTAATTTTTGAGCTTGAAAAGTCAGCTAAAAATGCTAATGGAATAGTAGTTTCTGATTTTGTTTACGGAGTAATTACAGAGAAAATATTGAATAAAATTTATGAACTCGCTAAAAAATATAATTTATTATTATTTGGGGATCTTCAATGTAGTAGTCAAGTAGGTTCAATAATAAAATATAAAAATTTTAGTCTTTTATGTCCTAATGAAAGAGAAGCTAGAATTGCTCTACATGAGAAAGATCTTGATCTAGAGTCATTAAGTCACAAAATAATGAAAGACACTTTAACAAAAAGATTAATTATGAAACTTGGATCAGATGGTTTCATTGCTTATGACCATAGTAATAAAAGTCAAAGTCAAGCTTTCCCTGCCTTATCTAGCATTCCTATTGATGTTACTGGTGCAGGAGATTCATTATTAGCTGTTATGGCTGTTGGTCTTTCAAGTTCACAAAACATGATGACTACTGCGGCAATAGCTTGTTGCATGGCATCGATGTCAGTAGAGAGAATGGGTAATACACCAATTAAAAGAGATGAAATAAGGAACTATTTAAATGAAAAATTCATAAATATAAATTTTTAAAAATAATAAATTGAAAACCTCAATCCGTTTTTAGTATCTCCAATATCCTATGATTTCTCTAGTTACATTGTTATTTTGAAAATCCTTGTTACTGGTGGCAGTGGTTATAAAGGTTCAGTTCTTATTCCAAAATTATTAAAATCCGGTCATAAAGTCACCAGTTTTGATACAAATTGGTTTGGAGACTATTTACAAGTTAGTAATTCTTTAACTAAGTTAAAAGGAGATATTAGAGACTTAAAAGACTTATCACTAAAAGGTTTCGATACGATCATTCACCTTGCTAACGTTGCGAATGATCCTGCCGTTGAATTAAATCCAACTATGAGTTGGGAAATAAATGTTCTAGCTGGTCATCAACTTATTGAAAAATCAATAAAAGAAAATGTAAAACATTTCATATTTGCGAGTTCAGGCAGTGTTTACGGAATAAAAGAAGAAGAAAAAGTAACAGAGGATTTACCACTAGTTCCTATTTCTACCTACAACAAGACAAAAATGATAGCTGAAAGAGTTTTTATTAGTTATTCAAATAATATAAAATTTCACTCGATAAGGCCCGCCACAGTTTGTGGATTATCGCCAAGAATGAGACTTGATGTTGCAGTTAATTTACTAACTTTTCAAGCTCTTACCAAGGGTAAGATAACTGTTTTGGGCGGAACCCAAGTTAGACCAAATATTCATATAGATGATATTTGTGATGTATATCTACACTTAATTTCTAATTACCAACATATTGATTCAGGTTTTTACAATGCAGGATTTGAAAATATTACAATACTAGACATCGCGAAAAAAATACAATCAAAAGTTAATTGCGAAATCGAAATTAAAGATTCAAACGATCCAAGAAGTTATAGGCAAGATTCTTCAAAACTTATAGATACTGGTTTTATTCCAAAAAAAAACGTATCAATAGCAATTGATGAAATTATTCAAAGTTATAACTCTGGCCAATTATCTGACAAATCGGAATGGCATACAGTTAAATGGATGAAGGAAAAAGATATTAAATGAAAATATTAATTCTTGGATCTGGATCTTTTGCTGGTCAGGCCTTATTCTCAAATTTATTAGATGATGGATATGAAGTCTTTGGCATTAATAGAAGTGCTCCTAAATCAACCTATTACTGGAATTGGATAAAAAAATATGGAAAGGAAATTAATAAATATTGGTACGAAATTAATATTCACAAAGATCCAAGTTTAATTATAAAAAAAATTAATTATTTGCAACCTACGCACATTGTTGATTTCATGGGCCAAGGAATGGTTGCTCAAAGTTGGGATGATCCCATGCTTTGGTATGAAACAAATATTGCAAGAAAATCATACATTCTTGAATCTATAAAAGAACTTAAATCACTTGAGAAATATATAAGAGCGAGTACCCCAGAAGTATATGGTAGTAGCAGGTTGAAACAAAAGGAAGAGGCGAACTTTTGCCCATCAACTCCATATGCTATTTCTCATTGTGCCATTGATTATCATCTAAGATGCTTGGGAAAAAACTACAATTTCCCTTACATAATCGCTAGATTCTCAAATTTTTATGGAGATGGACAGCAATTATATAGAGTGATCCCAAAATCAATATTATCAATATACAATGGACAAATTTTTACAATAGATGGAGATGGACAAAGTCTAAGAAGTTTCATTCATTCTGATGATATCTGTTCCGCATTTAAATCCTTATTATTAGTATCTAACCCAAAGAAAGAATATAACTTTAGTAGCTCTGAAGAGATTTCCATATTTGAATTAATAAAAAAAATTTGTAATTTAACAAATACTAATTTTGAAGAGGTAGTTAAATTTGGTCCAGAAAGAAAAGGAAAAGATTTAATTTACAGAATGGATTGTAATAAATCAATTTCGGAACTTGGATGGCAGAGCAATATTTCTTTGAATAATGGAATTAATAGAGTTTTTAAATGGATTAAAGAAAACAACACATACTTTTCTAAATTGTCTTGGGATTATGAGCACAAATGTTAGAATTTTCAAAAAATGAAAAATTTCTACCCCGAGCAATATATAAGAGATAACAATTATCAAATTAACCATAATTATTTAAAGGAACAATTTTCTGATTGCGATGAAATACTGCTCAAAATTAAAGAAGTTATCAATAATAGCGACTACACACTTGGCAAAAGTGTTGATGAGGTTGAAAGTTTAATTGCTAAGGAATGTCAAACTAAATATGCAATAGGGGTTGGAAGCGGAACCGACGCTTTAATGCTAAGTTTAAAAGTTCTGGGAGTAGGTCCAGGAGATGAAGTTATAACCTCAACTTATACTTTTTATGCCACGGTAGGGGCAATTGTAACCGCTGGAGCCAAACCAATATTTTGTGATTGCAAAGAAGATTATAATATTGATGTTGATAAAATAGAGAGCAAAATAAGTGCTAAAACAAAAGCAATCATACCAATACATTGGACCGGCAAGCCCTGTGACATGATTCGTTTAAAAGAAATATCGCAAAAATTTACAATCCCAATAGTTGAGGATGCTTGCCATGCATTACAGGCAGAATATTTTGGGCAAAGATGTGGAAGTTTTGGTGATTTGGGATGTTTTAGTTTTCATCCACTTAAGAATTTAAATGTTTGGGGAGATGGAGGAATAATAGTAACTGACAATAAATCATATTCTGATCAACTTAAGTTAATAAGGAATCATGGACTAATAGATAGAGATACTTGTCTTCAGTTTTCTTATAACTCAAGACTTGATACTATTCAGGCTGTAGTAGCGAAGCATTTAATAGAAAACAAACTTTTGCATATTACTAAAACAAGAATAGAAAATGCTAAGTTATACGATCAATTTTTGACTGATATTCCTGAAATAAATGTCCAAAAAAGATTGCCTCACAATAAAGAAGTATTTCATTTGTATACTTTCCAGGCCAAACAAAGAAATAAATTAGCCTCATACTTACAGGAGAAAGGGATAGATGCAAAAATTCACTATCCTATTCCTATGCATATGCAACCAGCTGCTAAGAGATTCAACTATAAAAAAGGTGACTTCCCAGTTGCAGAAAAACTATGTGCATCAACAATCTCTCTTCCGGTTCATGAATATGTTAAAAAAGAAGCAATCTATTATATTTCAAATTTAATCAAAGAATTCTTCAAATAAATGCAAATACCTTTCGTAGATCTTAGTAGAGAAGCTACTTTACTTAAAGATGAAATAAAAGAAGAAATAGAATTAGTTTTAAAATCAGGGAACTTTATTAATGGACCAAAGGTAAAACTTTTTGAAGAGAAATTTGCAGAGTTTTGTGGAGTAGAGCATGCAATTAGCGTAGGCAACGGCTCAGATGGATTGACTTTCATATTAAAATCCTTGAATATTGGCAAAGGTGATACAGTTGTTTGCCCTGCAAATTCTTTTATTGCAAGTGCTTGGTCTATCATCGCAGCTGGAGCAACTCCTATTTTTTGCGATGTAAATGATGACTTACAATTGAATATTAAAAATTTATCCGACATAATTCTTACTTCTACAAAAGCTGTAATGGGCGTGCATTTAACTGGCAAACTTTGCGACGTAGAGGAAATTAGCAAATTCTGTGTCAAAAACAATTTATTTTTTATTGAAGATGCGGCTCAAGCTATTGGGGCTGCAAACCCAGAAGGATTAAAATCAGGTAGTTTTGGAGTTGCTGCCTCTTTCAGTCTTCATCCTCTTAAAAATTTATCAGTGTATGGAGATGGTGGAATAATTACAACAAATGACTTTGAAATCGCCAAGAAAGTAACTTTGCTTAGAAATCATGGCTTAGAGAATAGAGACAAATCAAAGATATGGGGATTTAATTCGCGATTAGATGAAATACAGGCTGCCATTGGATTAATAAAACTAAAATATATCGATAAATGGACAGATAGGTATATTGAAATTGCAAAACTATATTCTGAAAAAATAACAGAAAACGTATCCAAGCCTCAGACAAAACCTGGTTACAAAGATGTATATCACAATTACATAATTAAAGTTCCAACAATATCAAGAGAGAAAATAATGAACGAATTATCCAAAGTTGGTATCGAGACAAAAATTCATTATCCAATCCCTTTACATTTACAAGAATGTGCCAATAGTCTTGGCTATAAAGAAGGAGACATTCCAAATACTGAGTTATTTGCTAAAAGCATGATAAGTTTGCCAATTTTTCCTTTATTAAAAAATGTTGAAGTAGATTATGTAATTGAGAATTTAAACTTTATTGTTAATAGTCTTAGCTTTTGAAAAGTATTTAAAAAATTCACCTCTGACTAATACTATATTATTTTTAATAGGTGTTTTGATAAAGTAATTTTATTAGTTTATTTTTTTATGAAAGAAATAGATTTCATGAGTACACTACATAAAAGTACCAAAAGGGATTATTTAGCAAGAGTAAATGATAAAGATTTTCCAAAAGCAAAAGCTGCTAGTTTAGCTAAAAAATGGGGTTATGATTATTGGGATGGTGATAGAAAGATTAATTATGGAGGATATAAATATATCAAAAACAGATGGCTTCCTATGATAAAGAATCTTAAGAAATTTTATAATCTTAGAGATGATTGTAAGATTCTTGATATTGGTTGTGGTAAGGGATATTTTTTATTTGACTTTAAAAAATTCATGCCTAATTCTGATGTTTATGGTTTAGACATTTCAGATTATGCAGTGCAAAATTCAAAAGAAGAAGTTAAAGACAAAATAACTCTTGGGAATGCTACATCACTTCCTTGGGAAGATAATTATTTTGATTTGGTTATTTCAATAACAACTCTTCACAACCTTTACGCTTACGACTTAGAAAAAGCTTTGGAAGAAATGGAAAGAGTAGGTCAAAACAAATATTTATGTGTTGAAAGTTATCGAAATGAAGAAGAGAAGGCTAATTTGTTGTATTGGCAAGTAACTTGTGAATCTTTCAATACGCCATCAGAATGGGAATGGTGGTTTAAAACTACTAAATATACAGGTGATTACTCGTTTATTTTTTTTGAGTAACTTTATTAATACAAATCATGGAATTTCAAGCTGCAATACTCACAGAACAAAAAAAACCACTAGTTATAGCTAATATTACACACAGTGAGAATTTAAAAATTGGACAAGTTGTAGTTGAATTATATGTAAGTGGTATTTGTGGTTCTCAACTTGGAGAAATTGATGGAGTAAAAGGTTTCGATAAGTTTATTCCTCATTTAATGGGTCACGAAGGCTGTGGCAGAATTATAAAGACGGGGCCAGGAGTAACAACGGTTCAAGAGGGAGATAAAGTTGTTTTACACTGGAAACAGGGCAGAGGGATTAATTCTGAAACCCCTTTTTATGAATATAATGGCAAAATTATAAATGCTGGATGGGTTACAACATTTAATAAATATGCAGTAATAAGTGAAAATAGATTAACAAAAATTCCAGAAGATACACCTAACGATGTTGCCGCTTTATTTGGCTGCGCCATTACCACAGGTTTTGGAGTTATAGAAAACAACGCAAAACTAAAAATTGGAGAGTCAATTGTGGTTTTAGGTTCTGGAGGTATCGGACTGAATATTATTCAAGCGGCTAATTTAGTTTCAGCATATCCAATAATTGCAGTGGATTTATATGATGAACGACTTAAGCTTGCAAAAAAATTTGGAGCAACTCACATAATTAATAGTACAAAATCAGACTTTATGAGAGGAATTCGATCCATAGTAAATGATAGTTTAGATGTATTTGTTGATAACACAGGATTACCTGAAATTATTGAACAAGGGTATGAATTGATAAACAAAGATGGAAGATTAATATTGGTAGGAGTTCCTCGAAAAGGTAAAAACATTAATATATTTTCTCTTCCTTTACACTTTGGGAAAACAATAACAGGCTCATTTGGTGGAGAATGCAACCCCGAAAAAGATATTCCAAGATATCTAAACCTCATGTCAAAAGGGAAGTGGTCAATAGAAGGATTGGTAACAGAAAGATATGCTCTTAAAGATATAAATTTAGCCATTTCAAGAATCAGAGACGGTTCGGCCGTTGGAAGAGTATTAATAGATTTTTAAATTAAAAAATTTGAATTTAAACGAATATTAGTTTATCAAAACTCACTAGATATAAATATTTTTGAATTCATAGTTATTGTATAATAATTTAGGTTAAGTCTCTTTAATGAAAACTGATTTAAATATTATTGCCAAAACTTTAAGAAGAAAAATCATAGAAACATCTTTTAGAGCTAGAATTCCCCATATAGGTTCATGCTTATCCTGTATTGATCTTCTTGTTTACCTTTATTGGTGCGAGTTAAAAATTAATCCTTTAGAAAGCGAAAACATCCATAGAGATAGATTTATATTAAGCAAAGGTCATGGGGCTCCTGGCTTGTTCCAAGTATTAGCGGCTAAAGAATTCTTTCCTCTAAATTTATTAGAAGAATTTGGGAAACCTGGCAGTGTTTTTCATGAACATCCTCCTAAGCCAGGTTACATAGCTGGAATTGAGGCTGCGACTGGATCTCTTGGTCACGGACTACCCATGGCATTAGGCATGGCCTTAGCGGAAAGAATTCAAAAGCTAGAATATCGAACTTATGCAATGCTGAGTGATGGAGAATGCAATGAAGGAAGTATTTGGGAAGCGGCAATGCTAGCTTCAGCTCAAAAACTCAATAAATTGACTGTGATTATTGACTACAACAAATGGCAAGCCACTGGAAGAAGTCAAGAAGTTATGGCTATTGAGCCTTTATCTGATAAGTGGAAAAGTTTTGGATGGGATATACAAGAAATAGATGGTCATGACTTTTCTCAAATAAAAGATTCTTTTAACAAAGCTAAAGATGAATCAAAACCAAGTGCTATTATTGCGCACACAATCAAAGGTAAAGGTGTTTCTTTTATGGAAGATGATAATAATTGGCACTATAGAATTCCTAATGCAGATGAATTGCAAAGGTCTTTAAGAGAATTGGAAGACGAATCATGAGAAGTTTATTTGCTAAAGAAATAACAAACATTGCCAAAAATAATAAAAAGGTAGTTATTCTTTCAGGCGATATAGGTAATCGCATGTTTGATGAATTTAAAGATTTTGCTCCTGATCGTTTTATTAATTGTGGAATTGCTGAGGCAAACATGATGAGTCTTGCTTCAGGCATGGCCCTTTGCGGATTAAGGCCTGTGATATATACAATTACTCCATTTACTACAACAAGATGTCTTGAGCAAATAAAAATTGGAGCTGCATATCATAACGCAAATCTGTTGATAATTGGGACTGGTTCTGGACTTTCATACTCTGAATTAGGACCAACCCATCATTCATTAGAAGATATTGCAATAATTAGAAGTATCCCAGAAATAAGACTTCTTACTCCTTCTGACCCAGAAGAATTAAAAGTTCAACTAAATGAATCATTATTATTGGATGGTCCTACGTATATAAGAATTGGGAAAAAAGGAGAACCTAATATTTTTTCAAAAGATAATTACCTTGGTATTGGAAAAGCAAACGTAATAAGAAAAGGAACAGATATTCTTATTCTTGCAATAGGACCTATTGTTTCAGAGGCTCTTTCAGCTTCTAATGATTTGGCTAATGAAAATATTAATGTTGAGGTAGCAACTATGGGATCTGTGAAACCTCTTGATGAGAAATTTCTAGAAGAAAACCTAATTAGAAATTTCAAATATTGGATTACCCTCGAAGAGCATGGGTTAGTTGGAGGTTTAGGCAGTGCAATTCTAGAGTGGGCATCAGATAATAATTACCTTGATAAATTAAAACTAAAAAGAATTGCAGTAAAAAATCAATTTATAAATAAATTAGGCAATCAAAATTATACAAGAAAAATGTTAGGGTTAGATAGTTCTGGTATTAGAAATACCATAAAAAACTTATGCGAAAATTAGGCCTAGATTTTGATAATACATTAATAAACTATGATTTAATTTTTTACGAAACTGCCCGTGAGTTTAAATTAATCCCAAAAGATATAAAGAAATCAAAAAATGCTGTTCGAAATTACTTAATAAATAAAAATGAAGAAAAGAAATTTACTGAATTACAAGGAGAAGTTTATGGTTCCAAAATAATTAATGCTGAACAGTCCCCAGGAATGTTTGAGGCATTAAAATTTATCCAAGATAAAGGTTATGAATTAGCAATTGTTAGCCATAAAACAAAAAATCCTATTATTGGTCCAAAATATAATCTTCATAAAAGTGCTCTTAGTTGGCTAGAGAAAAATAAATTCTTTGATAAAGAAGGTCTTTTCATGAATAAAAATAATGTTTTTTTTGAACCAACCAAAGAAGAAAAAGTTAAAAGAATTGAATATATTGGCTGTACCCATTTTATTGATGACCTGCCTAGTATTTTAAATCTAATAAAAAAGGATATTGTCAAAATACATTACAACCCAGGTAAAGAAAACTTGTCTGATAATTACTTAAAATTTTCAAAATGGGGAAAATTAAAATACAAGGAAATATTTTAAATGTCTCATAATTACACTAGTGTATATATGGATTTAGGGTCTGAGGGTTATAAACCAGATAATATTTCTTTGATTTCAAAAGGGAAAAATAGCAGAAGTTTTTTAGTGGTTAAAGAAAATAAGAAGTTTCTTTTTAAATATTTTAAGAAGAATGACTTTATTAAAAGAAATCGATTAAAAGCTGAGTTAAATTTTATTAATTTAATGATTAAAGGAGGATTCAAGAATGTTCCAATACCTATAAAATTCAATATCGAGAAGAATTGGATACTTTTAAGCTGGCTTGATGGGAAGAGTATTGAAAATATTAACGAATCACATATTAAAAAACTAATATTTTTTATTAATGAGCTACAA
>QCIU01000016.1 GCA_003216465.1 Prochlorococcus sp. AG-402-N10 | reverse complement strand
AAAATTAATTATTTTTAGTATTAAGCATCTAAAGCGACTTCTATAGCTGCTATTAAATCATCATCAAATGGTTTAATATTTGGCTTAAATCTTGCAATTACATTGCTATCTTTACCAATTAGGAATTTTTCAAAATTCCATTCAACATCTCCTTTTGGTTCAACTCTATTAAGTGTTGTGTATGGTTCTGTTGTATTACCTTTTGCGTGTACTTTATCCATGATTTCAAATTTTACGCCAAATTTAGTTGAACAAAAATTCCTTATCTCAGAGAGAGAATCTGGTTCTTGATTACCAAAATCATTGCATGGGAAAGCAAGAATCTTTAAGCCATTTTTAGAATATTTGTCGTGTAGCTTCTGAAGATCTTCATATTGAGCTGTGTTGCCACAATAACTAGCAACGTTAACTACTAAAATTACATTATCGGAATATTCTCCTAGTTTTTTAGCCACTCCATCGGCTGATATAACAATTGTATTTTGAACATCTACTAGCATTTTTTTATAAATTAATCTATTGAAGATAACATTGAATAGGTGTTTTTGTGTTTTTTTGTTCTTATTTTTTTTAAAAAAATTTGTATTTTTATTTAATAGTTTTTTTTGTATATAATTAAATAATTGTTTTAATGAAAATTTGGATCCCTTAGACCCTCTCACTGAAATTATAAAATCAGGTCAAGCTTTTTCATCTTCCATAGCACTGGAAAGGATCATATGGTTAATGATAGGGTTTTTCTTTCTCGGGGCTATTTCAACCTCAATATCAAGAGGAATGAAGCAAAACAATTGGTTTGGAAATAAATCATTTTTGTCTGAAATAAATTCTGCCAAAAGAGAAGAAAAACTTCCAAAAAATATTTCTGACGAAAGTAAATAGATTTTAGTTTTTTAATTATGGATAGTTTTAAATTTAGATGTAAGAAAATATTATTGCTTGGTAGCGGCGAGCTTGGGAAAGAACTAGTTGTTGAAGCTAAAAGATTAGGACTAGAAGTTATTGCTATTGATAAATACGATAATGCACCGGCAATGCAAGTTGCTGATCATTCTTTTGTTATCGATATGAGTAATAAAGAAATCCTGTATAAAACAATAAAAGAACTTAATCCAGATTTTGTAGTTCCAGAAATAGAGGCTCTATCAATAGAATCTTTAAAAGAACTTGAAAAAGAAGGTATAAAAATCGTACCAAATGCTAGAACCGTTGAAATAACAATGAATAGAGATAAAATAAGAGACTTAACATCAAATGTGTTAAAGATAAAAACTGCAAAATATAATTACGTTTTTGAGTATGAAGATCTTGAAAAAAAATCAATTGACATTGGTTACCCCCTTTTGCTTAAGCCACTAATGAGTTCTTCAGGTAAAGGACAAAGCTTAGTTAAATGTAAAGAAGATCTTTTAGTAGCATGGAGTCAAGCTTTAGCAAACTCAAGAGGTAAAATTGTCGGAGTAATTCTGGAGGAATTTATAGATTTTGATTATGAATTTACTCTTTTAACTGTACGAAAAGAGAATGGAGAAAATGTTTTTTGCGAACCGATTGGCCATGAACAATTCAAGGGAGATTATCAATGTAGTTGGCAACCTATGGAGCTAGATCAATTCTTGATTGATGATGCTAAAAGAATTACAAATCTAATATTAAATAATTTAAATGGTGCAGGTATCTATGGGGTTGAATTTTTTGTTAAGGAAAATGAAATTATATTTTCAGAATTATCTCCAAGACCACATGACACAGGTATGGTTACTTTAGTCAGTCAAAACCTAAATGAGTTTGAATTACATTTGAGGGCATTTTTAAATTTACCAATCCCAAAAATTACACTATTAAAGCCATCAGCGAGCAGAGTAATACTTTCACATGGAGAATTTACTAATCCCTCATACACTGGATTAACCGAGTCACTTGAAGTAGAAAATACTAAAGTACTTATATTTGGAAAACCAACTGCAAAAAAAGGAAGGAGAATGGGGGTAGTCCTTTCATCAAATGATGATATAAATATTGCTCGAGGAAATGCTGACAAGTCAGCAAATATAATTCAAGTTATTTCCTGATTTAAAAATATTAAATTAATGTTATGAAAAAACTACTTATTTCCTTCGTTTTTGTTTTATACCTTTGTAGGTACTATTTATAAGTATTGTTGTTTTTTTCTATGATGGAAAATTATAAAGGTTGGGATATAACTTTGACATGGGATGATGATCATTCTTTTTTTAAAAATCCTTATAGAAATACCACTTTTAATCAAAAAAAAAAGTGGAAAGGCGTCAATTTATATGGCAATAGTATTTATGGAGCATCTCTTAAAGAAATAAGACATATCATTGATTACCCAGGTTTACATAAATAGTTTATTTCTATGATAAAAATTAATTTTCCTCTTTCTGATTATTATCATCAATAAGTTCGTTAGCAAGTTCTCTAAGGTCACCTTTAATTGATACCCAAGTGAAAGCGCCTATAAAAATTGTAGCTGATATACCTATAGTTATTGTCTCTAAAGGACTTAATCCTAATGCAATTGCAAACATGTCAAATTAAAAATTAATTTATTATATTCGACATTATTAATAAGTTTTGATAGATTTTTTTTTTGAAACTTAATTTAATTATTTAAAGAAAATATCTTTATAAATAATCTTTATAAATAATCCTTAGAAATTTATTTTTATCATATTTGTTAAATAAAAAATAATTTTTAATATAATTTAAATTTGTTAAAATAGGGAAATTATGAAGACTAAAAAATGCCCTCAATGTAAAAATTTAATCTCAATAACTGCACCAACTTGTCTATATTGTGGCAGACCTAATAAATTTGTAACCAATAATTACGTTAAAAGTAAGTGGGATAAAGATTATAAGGACAATAGAAAAAATATTTTTATAGTATTAATGTCTAAGAAAATTTTATATATTTTTATAATTATTTTAATAATCCTTTTAATCAATATATATCAATAAACTTATTATTAATTTAAAATCGCCTCTATAACTTCTCTTGTATTAAGTGAAAGCTCATTATCATTTATGAAATTAAGAACTTTAAATATATTACTTCTGTAAGGTTCTTTATATTTCTTAAAAGTACTAAATATCTTTAAAAACCTTGAAATAACAATTGGGTTTGATTTGTCAAATTCTATGATTTTATTTGCTACATATTTATATCCAGATCCATCTAGAGAATGGAATAAAGAATTTCTTGTTACGTAAGCATTTAATACAGATCTTAAAGTATTAGGAGATTTAACATCAAAGTATTCGTTATTAAATAAATCTTCAATACTTTTATGATTATTATCTTCCTCGATAGATGCTTTAAAAAAAAACCAATTGTCTAATACTACCCGATTGTTTTTCCATTTTTTAAAAAACATATTGGAAACTAATTCTCTTTCCGGACAATCAAATCTAGTGAATACATTCAATGCGGCTTTTGAAAGTGTCATTGAATTGCTATTTACATAATTAATAATTGTATATTTGATTTTTTCATACTTACTATGTAAAAGTAACTTCCAAATTGTCTCAATTAGCTTTCTTTCATCTTTGCCTTCTGGCCATATTTTTGTTATGTTTTTATTAATTTCATTAAGCTTATTCAACAGTACTTTTTGCAATTTAGTACCAAATATATAATTTAATTCATCAATAGTTTTATATATTTTTAATGGATCAATATTTTTAATTTCAGATTCTATTTCAGGAAAATTAGGAATACTTAGTATTTCAGATAAGAGAGATAGATTTATAGTTTTATTATTAATAATTATGGATTTTATTGTTAATATTAATTTTTTTTCAATATTTAAATCTGCCTTTTCATATATTCTTTTACAAATTATTTCTTTATATATACCTTTTATCGTGTCATAAATAGTAAAACAATCTGTTTCTAACTCTAGTATTAATAATTTCTCATTAAATGTAGTATCTGTTTCCCATTTAATAGGCGCCGAGAACTCCCGAAAATATGTAATTATAGGGTAATCAAAATTTGTCTGTATATTTTCTATAATAAATACTTCTTCTTTTTCTTTTAAGATAAATGTTTTATTGATTTTCTTATTATTGTTTAAAAATAATGCAATATTAATAGGGATTATTAGGGGTAACTCATTATAAAGTGTCTTTTCATTTGGATTGATTTGAGAGGCTTCAATTTTAAGGGTTTGATTCTTCTTATCATATTTTCTTATAAAATTAACTAAAGGTGTTCCATTTTGTTTATACCAAATTTTAAATTTCTCAATATTTATTTCTTTATTATTCTCTAAAATCTTTTCAACAAATTGATCAATAGTTGCTGCTTTACCATCATAATCCGCAATAAAATTTGTAAAACCAATATTAAAGTTTTCTTCTTTCACTAATGTTTTAAGCATCCTTATTATTTCGGCTCCTTTTTCGTAGATTGTTGTTGTATAAAAATTGTCTATCTCTAAATATTTTTCAGGTCTCACAGAATGTGATGTTGGGCCAGAGTCTTCTCTAAACTGTGATTTTCTAAGGTATTTAGCATCCTCAAGTCTTTTTATTGAGCTATTATGAAGATCGGCTGTGAATTCTTGATCTCTAAATACTGTTAAACCCTCTTTTAATGATAATTGAAACCAATCTCTACAGGTAATTCTATTGCCCGTCCAATTATGAAAGTATTCATGTGCTATCACACTTTCTATTTTTTCTAATTCTTCGTCAGTCGTAGTCTCTGAATTTGCAAGTATTAATTTTGAGTTGAATATATTAAGGCTTTTATTTTCCATCGCCCCCATATTAAAATGTCTTATTGCTACGATATTAAATAATGATAAATCGTATTCGAGATTATATTTTTCTTCATCCCATTTCATTGATTTTTTTAATGAATTGATTGAATGCTGTACATATTTTTCATCACCTTTTTCTACATATATATTTATTTCTACTTTTTTATTGGATTTAGTAATGAAGTAATCTCTGATGCAATTCAGTTTTCCTGCAACTAAAGCAAAAAGATATGAAGGCTTAGGATATGGATCTTCCCATATCACTTCATGCCTTTTGTTTTTAAGATTATTTGTATAAATTAGATTTCCATTTGAGAGTAATACTGGGTAATCTTCCTTATTTGCCTCAATCCTTACTTTATATTTACTTAAAACATCAGGTCTGTCAGAGTGGTAACTTATTCTTCTAAAGCCCTCTGCTTCGCATTGAGTAGTAATAATTCCATTACTTTCATACATTCCTAAAAGTGAAACATTGTCCTTTGGTTTTATTGTTCCCTCAATATTTATTGTAAAATTTTCATTAAGGATAGATTTAATTAATAACCTTTTATTTTGTATTGAATAATATTTTTCTTCTAATAGAGATTTATCTAAATATATTTTCTCAACAAATATGTCTATTCCATCAAGTATTAGAGTATTAGTATTAATATTTTTTTTTATTAAATTAAGTTCTGTTTTAACAATTACTCTCTTGTCTTCAATTATAAAATCTAAAAAAATATTAGGAATTTCATAATCAAAGAATTTATAATCATCTAGTTTTGTATATCCCTTTGTATTTGTATTGTCGTAAACCTTAATCATATTTATTTAAAAATTTGGGAACAGAATAATTTTTTAAAGACTATCAATTTTTATAGTAATTTCAGCTTAATTAAGATTTTCGTATTTGACATTTATGTTCCTTAATTACTCCGGAAGGCAATAATTCGTATAATTTTGGATTTTTTTCATTAACTAAAGCATTCTCATTTATTTGGTATCTCCAATCCCATTTTTTGTCAGTAAATGACACATAATCCTTTCTAAGGGAATATGGAAGCATAAGCTTTTTCCCATCCCAATTTATATTTATAAATGCTCCTGGTTCAATTTCTGAAATAGTTTTAACTATTGAAAAATCTCCATTAATATTATTTCTAATTACCAAGTCGAGATTTATGTTCTCACACAAATAAGTTGTGTTTAAAAATAATAGAAGAATTGTTGAAGAGAATATCAAATTAACTTTTAACTCCTTTTTTATTTTTATTTTAATTAGTTTTATCTGGAAGATCTTTTAATTTATAAATATTTTTTATAAAGAATATCTTTTATATCTTCACTGAATCCATACTTTTTAAGTTAACTAGGTTGCATTTTACCTGTTCTTTATATTCTTGGATTGATATAAATTTGTTTAAAAATCCAGTATATTTAGCGTCTCCTCCGGCTGTACTAGAAAGTATATATTTTGGATTAAAAGTGTTTAATAATTTTGGAAGGACATCGGCACCCTTCACAAATGGTCCAACCAAAGGTAATTCAAGGTTTATTGTAGGGGTTATGACAGCATCTATTTCTTGAGATTTCAAGTTTTCATCAAGATATCCATGGGGCTCTATATAAAAACCTCTTCCTTCAAGGTCTTTTACTATATATCCATTTTCTATTTGAGGCACTGGAGCACCAGCAGTGGCTTCAATATCTAATCCTTGTTGATTAATTTTTTCTGAGGGTTTAAGAACTTTAATTGAAGTAAAACCAGATTTTTCAAGAATCCCTTTCGCACTATTTGGACAGATAATATCTATGTTATTTTTAAATTTTTTTAATGACGGGATATGGCAATGATCAGGTAATCCTTGTGTTAAGAGAATTAAATTGACTTCTTCCTCAATTAAAATTTCATTATCTAATGAACCTTTAAAAAACCATTCGCCTGGAGGGAATACTAAATCACCAGTAATCCAAGGATCTATTATTAAGTTAGTTTTATCAAATTTGATTAACCAACCATTTGATCCAAGATATGTAGCTTCAAAAGCCATTATTTAATATATACGTTTAACAACTATAAATTAAATTAACAAAAATTGAGAATATAAACTTCCTAGAATTCTATATAAATTAGTCTAGATCATTGATATTTATGTCTGTATTTATTGATTTAATATTAAAAACAAAATTATCAAGAATTTTTAGCTTCATTCAGAATTTGAAATGATTTCTTTTTGAGATTAAATATTAGTACTTGATTATCTTTTGAATTACTATTTAACCTCTCCTCTTTAAATGATTGAATTGGAATTAAAGCTAAACCTCCAGTCCCAGAAAATATAATAGGCATTGTGAAATTTTTATTACCATTCATTTTTTGTAAATCTATAGCTTGAGAAACAATCTTTTTAGCTTTTTCAAATCCGTATTGTTCAATCAATTCAGACCATAATGAATTTACTGACTCATATTTTGAAAATTCAATTTGAAAACTTTTCATTAAAAATTTTATGAATAAATAAATTTTTTTAAAAAATAATATTTATTTAATTTCTATTTTTGAAGCCATCCATTACTAATTGCAACATGTCAATTACATCTCCATCAGTTAGATCAAGATCTTTTTTTAAATCATTGCAGGTTAAATTCATTTCTAGTGCCGCCTCTGCCATATGATTAACTTTCTGATCTTTACCTCCTAAAGAAATAAATGGATTGAAGTTCTCTATCATTAGTGTATTGATATTATTCCTATGTTCTAGCTAAGAAATATTAAATTATCTTTTTTTCATTAATAAGCTTATAACTATGTCATTTATCAGTTTGGTGTAATTTAAATTTTTTTAAATTAAAGATGTTGATACACCTTTTGAGATCAAGGCAAATCTCCTTGCTCTCACGAGGAATGGAAACAAAAGTTTTGTTCTTTTATTTGATTTAAAGACTTTTGACAAGAGTTTCAAAAGTCTCCCAGATGGATTATTAATTTGATTACATATAGTATTTATTGCTTCGGCTCCATGGAATATGTCATCATCTTTAAGCAGAATAGCTCCTTTATCTATGTCATAACCTTTATTTAGAAGAGAGTTTGTAATAGTCTGATTTTTTCTGGCATCTAGCAATGAAATATTTTTTATTTTACTCTTAAGTTCCAAGAGCTCCGCAAAGTGATTACAAAAGGGACATTCTCCATCGTATATAAATGTTAAAGTTGTATTCATAAATTTATATTAAAAGAAAAAAGGATGACTTGTTGTTTTTTAAAAGTATTATTTTCAACAATTCATTTCACAAATTAATCTAATTAGTATAAATTTCTATTTTTCAATCCATTTGCTTCAATTACAAAGAAATGTCTCAATTTGGGTATATTTACCTCAATAATTCTGTATGCTATCTCCGAGATAAATGTATTTAAAATTTATGAATTTATTAGCTTCATTCGCCATAGGCGGTTTTAATCCTTGGGCTGCAGGCGTTGGGATTGGTTCCTTAGTACTTTTTGGATTGGTTGGATTAGTAGCTGGACCAAATCTTAGCAAATTTGATACTGACGAATAAACCGTTATTATTTATTAAATTCTATTTTTAAAAGACTCATTATGAGTCTTTTTTTTTTTAACAGTTTTAGTATTTTTTTTTTAAAGTTAGAGAATATATATAAATAAAATTAAATGTTACTAAATCCATTAGCTCCTTTAGCTTTTATTAAGATTAGTTCCCTTAAAGCTACCACAATTTTTCTATTAATTCTCCTTATAAAGTCTAATTTACTTAGATTAAAAGGAGGTTTAATTGGAGGCCTATTTGCTTTGATTCTAATATCCGGAATATTGGCTTCAACGTCAATTGCCGTTGGATCGCTAATTTATGCATATAGATTAAAAAACAAGATTAATGAAGAGGATGGCAACGTTCAAGATCTTGAGCCGGTGAATATATAAATTTTTTCAATATCTAATAATTTAACTAGAAAGGTGTGCCAGGTACGAAATGTAAAACTAAAAAACCAAAACCAGCTGCAAATAAGATTGAAACTGCAATTATCAGTAGGCCTGAAGCCATTCCACCTTCGTTGAAAGCCATTTGGGTTGTTATTTTACATTAAATATAATTCATTAATTAAATTAAGGTAATTGTATTAATTACTCAAATCAACCAAATTTATTATTTATTGTGTAAAGTAACAAAAAGATCGATGATAATGAAATTATAAAACCGAATATAATCAATGAATTTGATTTCTCATTAATTTTTTTAGCAGGAATTTTGGTAGATAAAGATAATTTTTTATCTTTATCAATTAGATTTGAAAAAAGTTTGTTCACATTAATAATTTAATTTTGCAGATCACTAGCTCATTGATTTAAATAAGTCTTTATGATAATCAACAATATTTTGACAACCGATTACAGGTGTAAATTCCATATGAATGCCAAATTTTGCTCTCCAAGGGGCAAAATGTTCAAATATTTCTTTATCACTATGAGCCTTACATAAACAGACGACTCTTCCTTCCCCAGGAGCATGAACTCTAAAAAGCATTTCAAACTTATCAGTTTTGTCAGCTTTGGCCATTTCACCATTTTCCCATGCTTCAACAAATAGTTGGTAAGCTTTTACTTGATTATCAATATCTGGGAATTGACAGTCTGCAAGAAATAGTTGCATTTAACTTTAAAGAAATTCTTATTTATTATCCGTCAAAAGCTTATTTATTTATCGTCCTGTTTTAATTTGAACATGATAGATCAATTTTTTCTTTTCTATATGAAGTGCGAAGAAAGGATTTCTAGGAATTTCCCAATATCTTTTTTATACAAACTATCAGTAATTTTCAATGAGAATAATTCATTTTCGTTTATTTCCTCCTCTTGATGATCAAACTTTATATTGCCCTTAAACGTAATATTTTTCATAAAAAATAATTATTACTACTTAAAATTTAAGCAATATTTCTAAAAAGGCAATTATCTTTACATAATGTTTTGTCCTTTAAGCAAAAATACTTATTTATCAATTAGGAATTCTATTTTTGATAATTTAAACCTAAATTAATTTATCTTTTATATAAAGTAGAGCGTTTAATGCACTTAGTATTACAGTAATGAATGATGCTAAAACAGGTAGTATATTAAACCATAATTGAGATGTTGTCATAGAAGAATCTATTGGTAAAAGTTTCTCTTTTGTTTTGATTTTTATTTGAAGCCAAAAAATTGATAATGGATATATTATCTTTGCAAAAGTAATAAAGAATGGAAATAAATACCCTTTTCTTGAGTAGAGTAAATATCCTGAAAAAAGATATACAACCCATAATAATAGTCTTTTAAATATTAGTATGTCTTTATTTTTCCTAATCATTATTAATTTAATAAATTAAAAATTTTTATTCATTTTATATCTTTCAAATATTATATTCTTAATAATTATTTTTTCTTTACGAATTATTTTCCAGTCATTTTTTAAGAATAATCCATAACTTATTAAGCTAGCCTCTGTAGATAAGGAATTTAGACCTTCTGCTTTTGCTTCTTCTTCTAACTTATGAAGCAATATTGTCCCAAAGCCCTTTCTTTGTGAATCTCCTTTGCAGTATAAAAGTGAAATTCTGTTACTTGGATATCTCGTTGCAAAACCAATAATCTTCCCATTATTGTTGATAAGCCATCCTTTTCCTTTATTTATTGACAAATCAAAAACTTTATTATCCCAAGCTTGGCTTGCCCAAGCTCTTTTTTGTTCTTGAGTATAGATTCTCTCATCTATTGATAATATTGAATCAAAATATAATTTCTTTAATTCAAGTTGATCTTTTTTAGTGATCTGATTTAAATTCATAAGAAATATTGTAAAAAAAAATGAAAAATAAAAACATTGTTGCAATAGGAGGGGGTGGTTTTGGACGCTCTTTAGGTGAACTTAAAATAGAGAAATATATTACATCAATAGTAGATAATAATAGGCCAAAAATTTGTTTTATTCCTACTGCTTCTGGGGATAATGATTTATATAAATTAAATTTTTATAGGGCTTTTTCTAAATTAAACTGTATAACAACTCATATAGATTTTTTTTCAAGAACAGAAAATCTAGAACAAAAAGTTTTATCCCAAGATATTATTTATGTTGGTGGAGGCAACACAAAAAGCATGTTGGCGGTATGGAAAGAATGGAACCTTAATAATATTTTGAAAATTGCTTATCAAAAAGGCATTGTAATGAGCGGAGTAAGTGCGGGCGCAATATGTTGGTTTGATAAAGGGATAACAGATTCCTTTTCTGATAGGCTAGAGATAATTGATTGCTTAGGTATAGTAAAGGGTATAGCTTGTCCTCATTTTGATGAAGAAGAAGAAAGAGAGCCTTTTGTTAATGAAATAATAAAAAGCAATAAAATAAATTCTTGCATTTGTATAGAAGATAATTGTGCTTTACATATAACGGATGATTTTAAATATGAATCAATTAATTTTGGAAAAAATAAGAAGTGCTTAAAAATCTTTAAGGAACAAAATAAATTGATTAGAGAATATTTTTAAAATTTACATTTATCTATCCAAATAATATAGGTTAGATTTCTTCGTTTTTAGCTATAGATACCAATTCAACTCCTTTATATTTAACAAAAGAAGCTGTCCATATTTCTTTAGATAAGTTGCCCAAATACTTTAAAAATTGATTAGTATCTCCATCTCTTATCCATTCAGATTTTATAAATGGAAGTTCTTTTTGCATTCTTTTTGGATGCATGTGAACAAGTAGTAACCCTTTATCTTCTGATACTCGTTTTAATGATCCTTCATCACTTCTTTGAAAAACTCTAAGTAGAAGATTCAAAATGACTTCTTCACCAAGTTTATAGAGATTACCTTCCTCATCTAAGTTCTCTTTAATTTCTTTTCCGCCTAAAGGCATAGCCCTTACATTGTTTTGCTCTATTAACGCTATAGCAATTAAATAATCTTGACTAGCCATATCCTTTAGTAATCTTGTTTAAAATATTCTAACCTCTCGAGCACTAAATAAATTTGGTTTTATAAGAAGTATTTTTTTAAGTAAATATGATAAAAATTAAAATAATGTTGTTTCTTAATACTTTCAGAGATATTTATAGTTATTTAGAAAGCCTTTCCAGAAGTTTTTTCATTTAAAAGTTATATATTTTTTTATATATAATTTATAAATCTTCCAGTAACAAATACTTTTTAATACTTGATGAGTGCTCTCCACAACTTATTAATTAAAGATTATAAATAATAGTCCTCTTGAAAATTATTTTTTTAGAGAGGTTTATTCTCTTAAACATATTAGGTTACAAAACATTTATAATTTAAACATGATTAATGATTTAAGATTTGAATTATCATTTAAGAATATATTTCAATTAGAAAAAAAACTTAGATTTTGTAAAATTAATAATATTAATAAAATAAATATTCCATGCAAAGGGATTTTAAAAAAAGAATTTCTTAGTCAATCTATCGAATATATTGGTGAGAACTATAGTGAATTAGATGTAATTTATCACTACAGTTTGTTTCATCAATATACTAAGAATAGTGATATTTCATTTTTTGAATTTATAAATTTTATTAATACTTGTACCTTTTATAAAAATAAGGAGATTTTAATTGTTTCAGGTACGAACAAGAAAAAAAACTTTGAAGTACTAAATGTTTTAGAAAATTTGCAAAATAAAAAAAAAGATTTACAAATCAATATAGGGATTGCTTATAACCCTTACTTAAATAAGCATTATGATATTCCTGGAGAAAGAGAAAGGTTTGAAAAAAAAATATCATCAGGATTGATTAAATCTGTATGGCTTCAGTATGGGACTGATATAAATTTACTTAATAATGAAATAAATTTTTTAAAAAAATCAATCTTTTGCATAACAAATAAAACGAAGGATCAAAGTATAAAACTATTTGGCAGCTTATTAATCCCTTCCAAGCAATTTATTTCAAGGTTTAAATTTCGTCCTTGGAAAGGAGTTTATATTTCAAATAAGTATTTATATTCTGTTGACGAATTCCATAGATTTACAAAATATTTGATTGATATTTATCTTGAGAATAATATTTGTCCTGTAATTGAAACAGAATTTTGTACATTAGAAAAGTTAGAAGTTATTTGCAACTTATTTAAAATCTAATTTTTTATTTCTTATGCAAAATGACATTGTTTATGATATCGCAATAATAGGTGGCGGTATCTCTTCATGCGTTTTTGCATCTAATTATATAAAAAATGGTTTTAAAGGAAGGATTGCAATAATAGAAAATGGTCGGGATTTAGGCGGTAGAGCTAGTACCAGAACAAGTCTTACTAATAAAGGTTGGCTACTTAATCATGGGGCACCAAATTTTAATATTTTTAATAGTACTGATAATCAATTCTTAAATACCTTTATTCATGAATTACTAGATGCGAATATTATTCAGACTGATTCTTCAGATTTGATTGAAATGTGTAGTAAGTATTCTTTTAATTCAGAAATTAAATCAAATTTTCATATTGGTGAAAATTATTTTTCAAAAACCTCTATGTCTCTATTATCCAAAAAGATAATTGAATTAAATAATTCCAAAAATCAAATAGATTATTACTTTGAAAGTTTGATTGTCAAATTAGAATTTAAAAAAAATATTTGGATCTTAACTTCTAAGAATGGATGTAAATATAAATCTATTTATCTGGTTTGTTCCAGTAATTTGTTATTGCATAAAAGGTCTATTGATATATTGGGAGTTAATCAAATCCCAATAAGAAAAGCTATTCCGCTAAATAAAGATAAAAAATTAGATTCAATAATAAATGTTCTTGATAAGCAAGGTTATGTTCAAAGGTTATCATTTATAATTTATACCTGTTCTAATTATGGTTATAAAGATAATTATAAAAAACAAAATAGATATTTTATTTTAAGTAACCATCTTCAAAAAAAATATAAATTTGAGAGAATTATATTTCAAAGTCAAAAAGAAAATAAATTAGGTATTGTAATTCACAGCAAGAATATTGATCTTATAAACGACTATTTAAGATCTACAAATAGAGAAAAATTTAAAAATAGTTTAATAGTAAAATTTAATAAGATTTTTGATCAAAATCCCTATATAAACAAATTAATAGATTTTCAGGACATATCAATAATGAATTGGAGAGCCTCTCAACCTGTCGGTATAGGCATACCTGAAGACCTACAGGTCTGTGAAAATCTTAACCTAGGTTTTTGTGGCGATTGGTTTGCAGTTGA
>QCIU01000015.1 GCA_003216465.1 Prochlorococcus sp. AG-402-N10 | reverse complement strand
AAATGTAAGTAGCCTAGGAAAACTTTTTTCTGAAATGTTTTTCTATTTATACAATATTTGCTTGACTTTATTTATTTTATTATCTTTAACTTTTGCTATGGTTTTAGTTCTAGGTGCTCTTATTAGAATTTTGAAAGTAGCTAAAAGAAAAACTAAACAAATTTCTTATAAGTAGCATTAAATAGGATTCATTAATCCACCACTTCCAGAATCTGAATCATCATCATCATTTTCAGTTTCAAAACCAAGTAATGCATACACACCTACAACTATAGATGAAATTAGTAATGTAAATGGTAATACTGAAGTTTGTAAACCAGCGTCAATGTACTCGCCCATTATAGATATAAATTTTAATTAACCTAACCGATATAAAACTCTTTCGCGGTTATTAAATATTTATTTAATATTTTAAATTTTTGTTGTGATATTATCTCCATCGAAGTTATTTATTTCAATCACAAATAATCCAAACCAATAAATCAATTGATCAATTTGATTTTGAATATCAGTAACACCTAAACCTCTAATGATTATTTTCGAAAATTGATCATCTTCTTCAAAATAGAATTTATTTTGAATATTTGTTGGTAAAACTTTTTTTAAAAGTTTAAATGTCGTGTTTTTAAGTCTTGTTTCTATAATTATATTCGGCTTTTTAAGTTTGATTTTATTAAAACCACACTTTTTGGCTAATAATTTTAATTTCATTAAAAGTATTAGTGATTCAACGGGTTTAGGTAAAACTCCATATCTATTAGACCAATCAGTAGCTAATTCAGTAAGTTCTTTATTATTTGTACATTCAGTGACGTATTTATAAGCATCTAATTTCTCTTCTCGGTTTAAAATCCATGTCGCTGGGATAAAAGCATTAATTTGTAAATCTACTTGAGTATCATTTACCTCAGGAATTTCTTGGCCATTTATTTCAGAGATTGCTTCATGTAGCATCTCTATATATAAGTCATATCCGATGGCGTTAACTTTACCGCTTTGCTCTTCTCCCAATAAACTTCCAACACCTCTTATCTCCATATCTTTCATTGCTAATTGATATCCACTACCTAGTTCAGAAAAATCTTTGATAGCTTTTAGTCTTTGCTTTGAAGCTTCATTGATTTTATTTAAATTTGGATAAAATAGCCATGCATGAGCTTGTATACCACTTCTGCCAACTCTTCCACGTAATTGATAAAGTTGTGATAAACCGAATTTATGAGAATCTTCAATTATTATTGTATTTACTCTGGGTATATCTAATCCGCTTTCAATTATTGTTGTACATATCATAAGGTCTACTTCTCCGTTATTAAAGGCAATCATTGCATTTTCAAGATCCAACTCATTCATTTGTCCATGAGCGACTATGTATTTTAAATCTACAAACATATTTTTTAATTTATTAACAGCTTGATCAATATCAGATATTCTTGGGAGTACATAGAAAATTTGACCACCTCTATCAAGTTCTTGACTTATTGCAGTTCTGATTATGTCCATATCAATTTCAGATAAATATGTTTTTATTGATCTTCTTGATGGAGGAGGAGTGTTTAGTAAACTCATTTGTCTTAGGCCAGACAAACTCATGTATAAAGTTCGAGGAATAGGAGTAGCCGATAGAGTTAAAACGTCTATATTTTTTTTAATATTTTTTATTTTCTCTTTTTGCCTAACTCCAAACCTCTGTTCTTCGTCGATAACAAGTAAACCTAGATTTTTTATTTCGATTTCGTTACCTAATATTTGGTGAGTAGCCACAACTAAATCAATTTTATTATTTTTTAAACCATCATAAATATCTTTTTTCTCAGTATTGGTTTTAAATCTGTTCAGTAAAGATACTTTAATTGGATAAGGTGAAAACCTATTATAAAAAGTTTTCCAGTGTTGTTGAGCTAAAATCGTTGTTGGAGCAAGTAAGATAACCTGCTTCCCAGATGTAATTGCCTTAAATATTGCTCTAACAGCTACTTCTGTTTTGCCGAACCCAACGTCTCCGCAAACTAATCTATCCATTGGTTTATCACTTTCCATATCAATTTTTATTTCTTTAACAGCTGTTAATTGATCCGGAGTTGGTTGATATGGGAATGATTCTTCTAATTCTTTTTGCCATGGACCGTCTTTAGGATATATATACCCTTTAAGTTTTTCCCTTTTTGCGTAAAGTTTTAGTATATCTACAGCAACTTTTTTTATTATTTTTTTATTTCTATCTTTTATCTTTAACCATTCTGTACCCCCCAATTTATTTATTTTGGGCTTAATTTTATTAGTAGATCTATATCTGTTTATACTCCCTAATTGATCAGCTGCAACACTTATTTTTCCATCAAGATATCGAATAACTAAGTAGTCTCTTGACTCACCCGTTAAATTTATTTTTTCTAACTTTAAAAATTGACCAATACCATGATTTTTATGAACTATGTAGTCTCCTGGATTTATTTTATTCAAATTTATATTTGAATTAACACTCCTTTTTCTTCTTCTTACAAATACATTATTAAATAAAGCTTGTTGAGAAAATAATTCTTTGTCAGTTACAAGAGTAACTTTCCATATTGGTAAATAGAATCCTTCTATTTCATAATTATTTTTATTTTTAATAATTATAGGTGTAGATTTATCAATTAATTTATATGCTGTATCTACATCATCAGGTTTTTCTAAATAATTAGTATTACAATCATGTTCAAAAAATAAACTTCTTGTTCTTAGTGGCTGTGCTGATAATATCCAGACCTTATCTTTATTTAAGATAGATTTATTTATGTCTTTTGAAAGTTTGCCTATATTTTTAGAAGAACAATTTATACGTTTATCTGATAGAAGGAATCTATTATCTATATTTCTTTTTGATTCAAATTCATATAAATTTATTACTTTATAAATACTTAATGATTTTATAATAACTTCAAATTTTTCATGTAAATTAGTTTTAATGTCTATATTAATAGAATTAGATAATAAATTGTGAGTGATTTCTTCCTTATGTTGATTAAAATTATTAACTGAATCGATATACCAATTATTAGCGAATTTATTACAATCTTCTATTTCATCTATAACGATAATTGTATCTTTTTTAATATAATTTAATAAGCTTGATGGGTATTCTTCAATAACTCCTAGGTATCTATCAAGATTATTTATAGTTGTTATTTCTTCAGAATTAAATATATTTTCTTTTGAATGGTATTCTAACTTTTTTCTTATTAGGATATTAAATCCAACTTGTACTATTTCAACATTATTAATGTTATCTAATGTTCTTTGTGTTGCCGGATCATATTCTCTTAACTTATCGATTATATTATCAAATAACTCAATCCTTATAGGTAGTTCATTATTTACTGGATATATATCAATAATTTCTCCTCTTCTACTCCATGAACCTTCTAGTGAAGTCATATTTACTTTGCTATAGCCAAGTAAAACTAACTTATTAATTAACTCCTTTATATCTATCACTTGACCTTTAATAAGATTAATAATATTTTGATTAAATATATTTTTATTAATTAAATGAGGTTGAAGAGATCTTTCTGTCGTTATTATTATATTTAAATCTTTGTTATCTTTTTTAATCAGTTTTGAGATAACTGATAATTGTGTATATTCCGTTTCTTTGGACTTATTAATCGCTGCATAGGGTAAATTTTTATTAGGTGGATAATATAAGACATTTTTATTACCAATACTTTCGAAATATCCATACCATTTGTAGGCAATTTCTTCATTAGGACAAATAAGTAGTAGATCTTTATTATCTTTCTTTGCAATACTATTTAATATAATAGTTTTTGCATATCTGCTGGACCCAATTATATTTAGTGTATTATTTTTTTTTATTCTTTTTAATAATTCTGCTATTATTTGTGAATTTGAAATATAACTAATTAATGAATTTAAACTCATTTATATTTAATTAACTTGATTACTACTTAAGGTTATATTATATTATATTTTATAAGGATTGTGAATAATAATAAATGGATTCAGCAGCAATAAATTCTTTTATTCCAACGCTTGACCAAGTCGATAGTTGGTCAGAAATTATTACTCTTTTACCTATATTGATTATATTAGAATTGTTATTATCAGCAGATAATGCCATCGCTTTGGCATCACTTACTAAATCACTCGATGGTCCTGAATTAAGATCTAAAGCTTTAAATATTGGCATAACAATTTCTTTATTATTTAGAATATTTCTTATTCTTTTATCTAATATTCTTTTAAAATTTATAATAATTCGAATTTTTGCAGGTTTATATCTTGTCTATTTATTTATCTCCAATGTTTTTTTAACTGGCGAATCTGATATCCAAGATTCTGACAATGTAGAAATAAAAAATAATTTTAAATTTTTTAGGATTGTAGCTTTACTTTCTTTGACTGATTTTGCCTTTTCAATTGACAGTATTACAACAGCTGTTGCCATAAGTGATCAATATATTCTTATTATTTTTGGAGCAATAATAGGTGTATTGGCTTTGCGATTTACTTCAGGTATATTTCTTAGACTTTTAGAAAAATTTTTAAGATTAGAGACGGCTGGTTATATTGCTATTCTAATTGTTGGGATAAAACTTCTTCTAAATACACTAATTGCAGAGACAATCCTTCCAGATTATTATTTTTATATTTTGATTTGTATTTCGTTTATTTGGGGTTTGTCTAAGAGGGAACAAATAAATTAGTCTGAAAATTTTTCGCCAACTATAGGATTTAACTGTTGTATCAATTGATTTTGACTAGATATGTTTTTACCTTCTAGTTTTCCTTCTAATATAAGAATCGGATCTGTTTTTGTTGATATAACTATTCCTTCATTTTCAATAACACCAAGGATAAACCCAGGTTTATATTTATTACTTAATAATTTATATTGATTTTTATACATTACATCAGTAGTTAGTATTTTAATTTTAATTATTTTAAGATTTTTCTTTTTAAATGTAGTACTAGCTCGAGGATATAAGGCATTTATTTTTCTATAAATACTGATTGAAGTATTATCCCAATTTATTATGTAATCTGATTTGTTTATCATTCTCGCATACTTTAATTCTCTTTGAAGATCAGTTTGTTTTATAAGTAATTGATTAATATCTCCATTTTTATTTTTTTCTATTTCTGATATTGCGCTTATAAATAATTCTGATGATAAATCACTTAATTTTTTTGTTAATGTTTTAAGATTTTCAGTATGGGCAATTTTAATTTGTTTTTCAACTAGTACGTCACCAGTATCTAATCCTTCTTCCATTTTCATTATTCCTACACCTGTAAATTCGTCACCCTCTAATATTGACCATTGAATTGGTGCTGCACCTCTCCATCTTGGAAGTAATGATGCATGGGCATTCCATGCTTTATATTTTGGGATATCTAATATTGCTTTGGGCAATATCTTTCCATATGCAATAACAATAAACAGATCACAAGATAAATCTTTAAGTTTACTTATAAATTGAATATTATCGTTTATTATTTCTGGTGTAAAAACTGGAATGCTTTTCTCATTGGCATATTGCTTTACTGGTGATGCTATTAATTTATTCCCCCTAGATCGTTTCTTATCAGGCTGGGTTATTACAGCAATGATTTCATGATTTGATTTTTTTAATACTTCAAGACTTTTAACTGAATATTCAGGAGTTCCCCAAAATATAATTCTCACTCGTCACCAGTTATTGATAATTCATTAATCCATATATGTGGAGAAATGCCAGTAGTAGTTAATTCTTCTTTATTTTCAATATTTATTATATTTTTTAGAAGGTATTTAATATCTCCTGCTACTGTAGCTGCTTCAATTGAGCATTTCTCCCCATTTTTATAAAGCCATCCATCAAAAGGAAGAGAAAAAGATCCCTGACTAGATTTTACTCCTGCATGTATAGCATTTAATTCTTCAATATATACAAATTCTCCTTTATAGTTTTCGTGATCTAAAGACACATTTAATTCCGAACATTCATTTGATCTTTCAACTACTAACCAATCTGGAGAAACTGATACTTTTGAACCGAGACCTGCATGTCCTGTTGGTTTTGTATTAAAAATTTTTGCAGTTGATTCGGAATGTAGAAAGTTTTCTAAAACTCCTTTATTAATTATGCTTAGTTTTTTTGTGGGAGTTCCTTCACCATCGAATGGTGCAGAAGATATATTTTTATCATTTAGTCCATCATCGTAGATATTCAAAGCTGGTATTGATATTAAATCACCAATTGAGTTTTTATTTGAAAGACTTACTCCGTCAATTACACTTCTTGCATTAAATATTGAACTAAAGGCATTTATCAATGTCAGAAATGCATCAGGTGATAGGCAGACTAGATATTTACCGGTTTTTATTGAAGAATAATCTAAATGAGCAACTGTTTTCTGGAAAGCTTCTTTAATACAAGATTCAATATCAATGTCTTCAACTCCATAACCGATTTTTACTGAACCTGAACTTCGTGGTTTTTTATTTTTTTCTTCTGCTCTAGCATATAAATACAGAGCTGCTTGACTTTTACTATGATTTCTAAACGCACCATCACTATTTGCGTAAATTCTTTCGAAAAAACTTTCAGACAAACCATTGTAAGGAATAGATTTAATAGCTTCATGACTATCAATGAGCTGAGATTCGGCTTTTCTGAGAATATTTAGTAGTTTTTTTATTCCTAATGGATTTTTTTTATCAACTTCTTTTACTTGTATAGGATCTTTGGCTAATGGTGAAAAATCAGTAAATTCATTTTTATTTCCAAACTCTGAAGCAATATATGCCTGTTCTAAAGCCTTTTTAATACCTATTTCACTAAGATCACTTGTTGTAGTGATACCAACTAAGTTTTTTTTGTTCCAAACTCTCAATGTTATTACTTGTTTTTGGGATGCTTTTAACTGTTTTGCCTTTCCTCTATCAACTTGAACAGAATAATCATTAGAAAAACTCGCACCGTAATCCCATTTATCAATATTTAATATATTTGCAGCGTTAGTTATTTTAGTGGTTATTTCAATAGCATTCATATCTATCTACCTCCTACGGTTATTGAATCAACTTTTATATGAGGCTGACCAACTGTTACGTTCACGCTACCGCTTACTGAACCGCAAAAACCAGGAGCCAATTCTAAATCATTTCCACACATAGATATTTTAGGCATCACTTCTTTTGCGTCCCCTATCAATGTTGCGCCTTTTACAGGTTTGGTTAACTTACCATTCTTTATTAAATAACCTTCCTCTACAGCGAAATTAAATTGGCCTGTCGCGCCTACACTTCCACCACCCATAGATTTACAATAAAGTCCATCGCTAATACTATTTATTAACTCTTCTTTAGTATATTCACCCTTAGCTATGTAAGTATTTCTCATTCTTGATGCAGCAGCAAATGAATAATTTTGCCTTCTACCACTCCCGGTTCTTTTGTGTCCAGTCCTTAATTCACCTGCTCTGTCAGATATGAATTTCTTTAATATTCCATCTTTAATAAGAATCGATTTCTCAGGTTCCATTCCTTCATCGTCGATGGATAAAGATCCAAAAGATCCTTCAGAAAGACCCTCATCTATAGCCGTTACCGCTTTGTGAGCTATTTTTTCGTTTAGCTTATTACTAAATGGAGTTGTTCCGCGTTCAATCTGTGTTGTTTCAAGTAGATGGCCACATGCTTCATGAAATATAACACCACCGAATTTATTAGCTAATACAACAGGCATCTGTCCAGCTTGAACATAGTCTGCGTACAACATATTCATTGAACTTTCATAAACTTCATTTGCGGCTTTTTCCTGATCCCATAATCTAAACTCATTAGGAATGCCATGCGATCCAAATCTCTTACTTCCGTTTGATCTATATTGAGCATCGTTAGCAATTACGTTAAGTCCAACTGTCTGATGCAACCTAATATCTGTTGCGTATGTACCGTCACTTGACGCGATAATTACCTCCTGCCAATTTCTTGAGTAGCTTCCTTTTCTTACTACTACTTTCTTATCTTTTTTTAAAGTCTTTGTACTAAGTAATAATTTTTCGCTTACTTCATTTATTGTGGGCACTTCCTTGAGCCAATTCATTTTTGGCTTACTATAATCTTTAAGTATCTTAAGTCCATCAAATATTGAATTATTAGTTTTTTTTGAAATATCTAACATTTCAATGGCTTGAGAAACTGATCTCATTAATCCATGCTTTGATAAGTCATTGGTACTAACAAAACCATCTCTTTTGTCTTTAAATATCCTTATGCCTGCACCTTTCCCGAAGGATGGGCTTACACTTGTAATAAAATCTTCTTCTGCTAGAACACTTGAATTATCAGAATTCTCAATAAATAATTCTACAAAATCAGCACCAAGTGATATTCCATAAAATATCACCTCTTCTAAAAGCTGTTTATTACATTCACCAAATCTAATTTCACTAGATTTAATACTCGAAGATACCATTTGAACCTTGTATATTTAACTCTTATTAAGGTCAGATTACCTAATTGATGGTTGGAAATCTTCGCTTTTTAGAGGTTTTAATAAGTATAGTCTCAACAGTTCATAACCGTTAGCTAAGTAAGTAGGTAATTTTTTCAGGCTTTTGGATAATTTATTATTTTTGCTATTTTCTATTTGAGAAAGTATTTTATTATTTTCAACTATTTTATCTAGTCTTCCATAGAAGGATTTATTATATACATCCAATACTACAGGGAAAACTCTAGCAGAAGTTTCATTTGTTTTATTAATAACGTACTGATCATAATCTCTAGCATCTAACCCTAAAGAATTGTAGAAATCTTTTTTGACTCCAAGATCTCTAGCATACATAGTTGCAAAAACAGCTAGTAGAAAAAATTTGGACCATAATTTAGAAACTAGGGGAAGATTGTTCAAGAAATATCTAAACCTATGAAAATAGTCAAATAGTGGATGTGTGAAGGTAGTTCCCCCTATAGTAATTTTATGACTTAAAGTTTTAACCGTTCTTGGTTGTGCTTTCATTAGTGCGTCAAAGAAATCACCATGTCTATTTTCGTCTTGACACCAATTTTCAAAGTAATTAAAAAGTGGAAAAATTTTGCTATTTGGATTTTTCTCAAGATGTCTATAAATTGCGATGTATCTCCAATAACCTATCTTTTCAGATAAATAGGTAGCGAAAAAAATACTTCTAGGTGGGAAATAAGTGTAATCTTTATTCGCTGTTAAGAATCCTAAATCTAACTGTAAACCAAAATCATTCATTGATTTATTCAAGAAACCTGCATGTCTTGCTTCATCTCTTGCCATATGAGCAAAGCATTCTGCAAGAAGAGGGTTTTTGTCTTTTATTCTTCTACTTAATTCTTTGTATAATAGGAATCCTGAAAATTCTGAGGTACAACTTCCTTCAAGAAAATCAACAAAAAGTTCTCTAGTTTTAGGATCTAGTTTATCTGCAGCCCCTTCAAATTCACTATTTCTTACAAAATGATGTCTGTTGTAGTCTTTTCTAAATTCTTCACAAATAGCTTCCAATTCTTCTTCATTAATAGACAAATCCATATTTTCCATTGCCTCAAAATCCGTTGTATAGAATCTTGGAGATAAAATTGTTTCCTTAGCTGGTACTTTTCCATTATTTATTTCATTCTTTTTTTTAGATTCAATAGTTGATTGAGACATCTTAACTTTGTTTATTAATACTATTATTTACTATTATCTGTATTTTCGAGGAAAAAGTTAACTAGGTGTTATTCTTTCAATTGTTTAATTAATACCAATTAATTTTTGTCCATTCAATCTTTGCAGAATTCTTGAAATAATTAATTTGAGGGTAATTCTTTTTTCATCAATTAAAAATGATTCAATAATGCTTGGTTTTTGATTAGATTTGCATAGAGATATACTTTTTAATGAGCTTATATCGTCTTTCTCAAATGATAACCAAAAATTGCAAATATCTTTTATCTCGCAATATATAACCCAACATTTGTCTCCTGCAATTGGTCTGGAAGTGTTTTTTAGATTAATGTTATTAACTTCAAATCCTCTTACTTTTAACTCATGAATTATGGATGGTAATAAATGATCGTTTACAAATTCATTAAAAGGTTTTTTCTCGATTGGAATTTCTTTTTTTGGCTTAATTTTTTCATCGTTTGAACAATCAGCAACTTTTTTTTCATCTTTAATTTCATTTTCATTACTTACATTAGAAATTGTTTTTTGTTTATTGATATATGCATCATTCTTCTCATCATTTTCTTTCAGAGAAACATTTTTTAATGGTTCATCTTCTTTATTTGTACTGTTTTTTATCGAATCTATATTTTCTTCCATAAAAATAATTTAAAAATTGGAAAACATTACTAGCATAATAATAACTATTAATATTAATATTTTCTAATTAACTATGTTTTTACCAGTCAGAATTATTATTGTCCCAGTCATCTTGGTATTGAGTTTTTTTTGATCGCTGATCTCTTTCATTTGATTCATTTTGAACATTATTTTTAATAACTCTGTAATTAACAGATATTGTAGGTTGAGTATCTCGCAAATCCCTTTCTGGGGGCATTTCGATCGATTCATTATTATCTTCTCTATTTATTGTATATTCATTCTCATTCGTGAATTTATCATTTTCTTTATTTTCAGAAAAAGTATTAAGATTATTATCTAATGTTTTGTTTAAAATAGAACTCATTAAAAAGCCTGATATAAATGATATGCATATTAATCTACCTATACTTATATTTTGAATGTTCCAAATAAAATATCTTAAAGAAGTTTTTTGACTATTATTTAATACCAATAAAATTTGTATACATACTATTAATAAAATACTTATTATTAAGCTCTTCTTCTTATAATTCATTTTAATATTATATAAAGTTGATTTTAATTAAATTTTAATAATTAATAGCCTTAGTAACTCTAAACAAGTTCAAGATCTATTTGATATTTGAGAATATCGACTTTTATTATTTTTATATCAATAATATCCCCTAATTTGTATGATTTCTTTGATTTTCTACCTATTAATAGATTCTGCCTAGATCGGTATTCGTACCAATCATTATTTAATGTACTCACATGTACTAAACCTTCTACATATAACTCTGGTATCTCTACAAAAAAACCGTAACTATGAACTGTCATTATAAGTCCGCTATATGTTTGCCCAATAAGTTTTTCTGCTTTCCTAACTTGTTTGATGCTTATCATATTTGATCTATAATGTTTTACTTTATTCTTATAATCGTTTATTTTATCTATTATAAATTGATTAAAAATCATATTCATGTTTTTTAATATTGCTGAACTGTGAATATCCCATTTAACTTTTTGCCAACTGTCTTTTTCCATTATATCTATTATATTTTCACTATTTTTATTAGCTCTTTTCCCATAAATTATCATATTATAAATATTATTTTGATTCATTAAATTAATAAAATCATATGATGGAAGTGTCCAAGGAGAAATAACTTTATCATATTCATTTATTGTCGATTCTTTTGTAATTAATTTCACATCATTTTCCTTTATTACATTAAATAATTGTTTATGTAAAATCCTTTTTTTATTCTCATCACTGCATAACTCAATTAATTGTTTAAATGATAAAGTCCCATTATCATTAAGCTCTATGTCAGTATCTACTAATTCTGAATTTTTAATAATTTCACTTACATTAATATAATCTAATTCTTGTGAAATGTATGATGCATTATTAAGACCATAGGCATTTGAATGTTTAAACCATATTGAATTTGCTTTGTATAGTAAAGGTGAAATATATGTTTGTATATCTTTATTATTGAGAGGTTCAAAATATTCTTTTGAATAGTCAACAGGATTATGAACAAATAATTCGTTTAAAGACTCTATATTATTATTAGGTTTTGGGATTTCAATTCTGCCATCAGTCAATTCTTTACTTCTAAATTCTTTTGATATTTCTAAAATTTTATCTAAATCTTCAATATATTCTTTGATAGGTTTGAGTATTCTTGATGTAATTCTGGAATTGCTTTTTCTACTTAAAAGTGCATCTAAATGCTTATTTTCTACTATAAGGGAGCATTTCACTTTTGTTAGATGGAATGACCAATTAATTACTTCATTTTCAATACTTAGATCAATGCATATGCTAATGGCTTCATTTGGTTCGCCTTTTTTAAAATTCGAATCATTAATAATTTTGCCATTAAGGTAACTTTGCCATTCGTCTAATAATGGAAATGATTCAAATCTATCAAAAAAGACTTCTATATTTTTCTTAGTTCTAAGATCTAATCTTTCAGATATTGAATTTGCATGTATCCAGAGTTTATATGTATTATCTTTGTTTTTTTCTATTTGAAAAAGTGGAAGTATTGGTGACTCTTCAGAATTCCAACTTTTAAACATATACGCTTTATTCCTTGTTAAATCAATCCTTTTTTGTTTATCTATTGTTGTACATTTTATTTCTTGACGTTTATAAATGTTCTTTATATTACTTTTCGATAGTACGAAATCCGGATCTAATTTTTCGTTATTATTCAGCTTTAATTCTTTTATTACATGACCAACACCTTCTTGTTGGCCAATGGGAAATAAATCTATTTCTATTTCTACTATATTTTTATTATCGTAGTTATATTGATATTTTTCATCATTTTTTGGGAGATTTATTTTAGCTAGAATTCTGTCGTCTATTGGAATGCCGTAAACCTTTTCCTTTATTATTTCAACTTTAGCTAAAAGTATTTTATTTCTTCTTTCAAGGATGCAATCTACTATACCCTCTGGGGATCTTCTCCTTACTCCTTCTTTAATTATTCTAACTAAAACTTTATCTCCATTCCAAGCATTATTCAATAAATTTTCTTTAATGTAAATATCTTCTCTGGTGTTATCTCTTACTGCAAAACAATAACCTTTGCTACTACATCTTATTTTAGCAACTAGATGTTTACTATTTTTTACTTTTGTATATTCATTTTCATTATTTTTATTTATTATTTCAAGTTCTTCAAGAGCTATTAGAGCGATATCTAATTTATCCTTATCTGTTTTTTTTGATATCTTTAATAATCTGCATAATTTCTTATATTCCATGCCTTCTTCTTGGTTTAAATTATCAATTATTGAAGATGTCGAAAACATAGTAATTTTATATTTTTAATAACATACACATATATTATCAAATAACTATTTAATATCTTTTTCGTTATTGTCATTATCTTTTGAAGTTTTAGAACTTATGAGAAGTCTTACCCCGATAATAAAAAAGGTTGCTGATGCTAGAGATTTTAAAATATATTCAGGAACAAAAGTAGAAATTGAACCACCTGCCAATGCTCCTATTAAACTCGCAAATACAAGAGCAGATGCCGAGCCTAAGAAAACAGCTAGAGGTTTATTCGACGTCCCACTTATTGTTAATGTAGCTAATTGAGTTTTATCACCTAGTTCAGCAATAAATATTGTTAGGAATGTCGACAATAGCAGGCTTAAAATCATTTATATATAAGATTGAAGTATGTCGTATCCTAAAAATATACCAATTATTATCATTAACATACCTGTAAAAAAAGAAAATTTGCTTGGAGATACTTTTTCTGATAACCATTTACCAATCAATACACCTACTAAACTAGAACTTATTAATGCCAGCGAGCTTCCTATAAATACAAGAATTGGCTTTCCTGATTCTGCGGATAACATTAAGGTCGCTATTTGAGTTTTATCACCTAATTCAGCTATAAATATTGTTGTAAATGTTGTTATAAATATAGATGCAAAACTTTTCTCTAAATTTTTTATTTCCTTTTCTTCATTACTATTCATTTTTTTGAAATACTCATTTTAAAGTTCTGCATTTCATTACTTTTTTTGCCATAAATTGTAGATATATGTTGTTTGCAACAATCAATTAGAAATTCATCACCGTTTTCTGAATACTCCTTAAATGATGTTGTGAACTCAGTTACACGACAGAAATGTGGTCTTTTGTCATAAATTAAGCATTTCATATTTGATCTATCAAGATGTTTGCACCAACCGTCTTTTGATGTCATTGAATGAATTAAATTAATATCATTTCTACTCAACTTGTCTGACAAACCAACCCTATCAGTTAGATCAAACTTACAACAAGCTCCACAATTTTCAATACAACTCCATGTCTTCATAATATAATTCAATCTCTTTACGTATTAGTACAGTTGATAGATTTATTTGTAAAAATAGTACCACATATATTATTAAATCATGGCGACACTTATTCCTTTAGCCGTTGTTGCATTGGCTGGACCAGCAATAATTGCACTTGTTTTTTTTCGTAAATAAAAAATATTTTTCAAACACTTAGTGACTTACATTGAAGGTGTTTATTGGGATTTAGATGGGACAATAGCTAATACTGAATTAGAGGCTCATTTGCCAGCATTTAATTTAGCATTTAATGATTTTGATCTTAATTGGAATTGGAGTAAGTCTAATTACATAGAATTATTAAAAATAAATGGAGGTAAAAATAGGATATTTTATTATTCAAAAATAGTAAATGAACATATTCCGTATGAAAAAGTTATCAACATTCATAAGAGAAAGCAATATCATTATTTAAATATTATAAATAATAATACTATCATTCTTAAAACTGGAGTTTATAGATTAGTTTCTGAATTATATAAGAAGAAGGTAAGACAATTTATTGTAACTTCGAGCTCTAAGCAGCAAGCTAATTTAATAATTAGGTATTTGTTTAAAGAATTTCAACCGTTTGAATTTATTATATCAAGTGATGACGTTACATTTCATAAACCTAATCCATTACCGTACTTGAGAGCCATGGAATTAAGCGGTATTAAAAATTATAAATCAGTTGCCTTTGAAGATTCTAATCCTGGGATTAGATCATCCTTAGCAGCTAATCTTCCCACGATATTTGTTCCCTCAAATATACCTACGATTATTGATAAAGATATAGATTTAAATTGTTTTTTAGATAGTCTAGGGAATGAAAGTACTAAAGTAAATGTCATTAAAGGACCTAAACTAGATTGTAAATATGTTGAAAGTTCATATTTAGATAAATATTTGATGACATTTTAAAAATGCAAAAAACTAAATTTTCAAATATCAATGAGCAATTTAATAAATTACTTTTTGGTTTTTTAAGTTCCTCATGGAAATCAAAATCCGTTAATATTATATCTTTGTTGACAGGCTATTTTTTATTCGCAAATTTTATTACCAAATTCATATCTGAAGGTAAAAATGAATTAGTTATGGTTCCCATAATAATATTAATCATAGAAATAATAATAAGAATAAGACCACCCTCTGGTTCTAACTTGTTTAATTTGTGGTCTATTATTGATAAGGTTCGAATTGGTGCAACATATGCTGTGATACTTGAAGCATTTAAATTAGGTTCTTAATAATTACTCTTCACTTTCATCTTCGTCTATAGGATATACAAATCCTTGTGCTTTACCTGTTAATACAGATTTACCTAATGATATAGCCTTTTGTGCAGCTAATGCAGCTTTACCCTTCCATACAGCATGCCTGTGATTTCTTTTACTTTTTGATTTTTTCTTTTTAGGTACGGCCATACTGATTTTTTAATAACCAATTAATAATATAACCTTTTAATGGTTATCTCCCAAATAATTGATTATATTTAGCTTAAATAAGACAATTTCTATCTTAAGCTTATAAACTTTATTAATAATATAACTGTAAATAAGTGTTTTTTAAATCAAATTTCTCATATTCTAATTCTGGTTCAAGTTATTCAGATTTACTTTTAGAAATAGATTCTGGAAACATTCAATCTATATACTTCTATCCTAGAAAAAGAGAAATTGATGTTCTATATAAGAATGGTAAAAAAGAAAAAATACCTATCCTATATAATGATCAGCTAATTTTAGAAAAAGCCACCGAGAACAAGGTGGAGCTAACTATAAATAATAGTCGAAAAGAATCTTCAACAGCCAACACTTTTTCATCAATTGGTTTGTTTTTGATATTTGTATTTGCTATCGTTTTAATTCTGAGAAGCACTTCAAAACTTGCCTCAAGAGCTTTAGGATTTGGTAAAAACAAGTCTAAATTTATAACTATTGACGAAGTTGATACAAGATTTGATGATGTCGCAGGAGTTCCAGAGGCTGAGGAAGAATTAAAAGAAGTAATAAAATTTCTGTTAGAACCAAAAAAATTTACAGATCTCGGAGCCAAAGTCCCTAAAGGTGTTCTATTAATTGGTCCTCCAGGAACAGGTAAAACATTATTGGCTAAAGCTATTGCCGGTGAATCAGGTGTTCCTTTCCTCTCAATAGCCGCATCTGAATTTGTTGAGCTCTTTGTTGGAGTAGGAGCAAGTAGAGTTAGAGATTTATTTGAGAAAGCTAAGGAAAAGTCACCCTGTATTATTTTTATTGATGAAATTGACTCTATAGGGAGACAACGAGGCTCTGGTATTGGAGGAGGGAATGACGAACGAGAGCAAACTCTAAATCAGTTATTGACAGAATTAGATGGCTTTGTCGATAATTCTGGAATCGTTGTTATAGCCGCAACTAATAGACCAGACATACTAGATTCCGCACTTCTTAGACCAGGAAGATTTGATAGGAAGATAGAAGTGATGTTACCTGATTTAGATGGTAGAAAAAAAATATTATCAGTTCATTCTTTATCTAAACCACTTGAGAAAAATGTCGATTTAGGATATTGGGCCTCAAGAACTGTCGGTTTTTCAGGTGCCGACTTAGCAAACCTAATGAATGAAAGTGCTATTCATTGTGCTAGAGAAAAATCAAAATTAATATGTGATGTCCATATAGAAAATGCATTAGATAAAATTACTCTTGGCATTAGAACTTCTTTGATTTCCTCTACCAATATGAAAAAGGTTGTTGCTTATAACGAAGTTGGACGCGCAATCGTATCTGCCGTTAAAAATGGGATTGACTCTGTAGACAAAATCACTATTCTTCCAAGATCTGGTTACTTTGGTGGATATACAAAGATTAACCCTGATGAGGATATAGTTTCAAGTGGACTAATCTCAAAGAAATTACTATTAACAAAAATTGAAATAGCTTTAGCAGGAAGAGCAGCTGAAACAATTGTTTTTGGAAAAAATGAAATTACTCAGTGTTCTATTAATGATATATCTTACGCAACAAATATTGTGAGAGAGATGGTAACTAAGTATGGATTTTCAATAATAGGACCAGTTTCTATTGATAACAATACCGATATATCATTAGGAGATGGTTTAGTTGCTAAGAAATCAATCATTGCAGATAACACCTATTCCCAAATAGATAATGAAATTATAAATATTTCAAAAATTTCATTAAATAATGCTATTAATATTATTACCAAAAACAGAATATTATTAGAGAAGTTAGTAGATGTTTTAATAAATTTAGAAACTATTGATAATAATATTTTTAAAAAAATAACTTTTGATTTGTTAAAAATATGATTTAATAAAAAGAATTAAGAAATACTAGTAACCTTGATAATAAAACATAACTTAGTTAGTCTAGTCATAATTTTTTTATTTATAATTCTTTTCCCTTTAGCTCAAAATCAGTGGCTTAATTTATATTTATTTGATATCAATAAGTTTTCATTATATAAACTTTTATATTATTTAAGTGGTTTAATATTCCCAAGTATTATTTGTATAAATTCTTTAAATAAATTCATATTTTATAGATTTAATAATACTAATAAAAAAAATAACAGACAAATTAGAGGAAAA
>QCIU01000014.1 GCA_003216465.1 Prochlorococcus sp. AG-402-N10 | reverse complement strand
AAAAGATTTTGCCTAAGAAAATTTCGGCTACGCAAAAAAAGGAAATAGTTAAAGGCTTTGTAGAGGGTAAAAGTCTTGATGAATTATCTCAAGAGTTTGGCTATACAAAATTAACAATTTCGAGAAATCTAAAGAAAAACTTTGGGGATGATGAGTATGCTAATTTGTTAAAGAAAAAGAGATCATTTAAGAGTCTTAAAAATCAACTTGGTGAATCTAATAAAAAGCCTGAAGGCATTTTCATAAATAAAAAATTAAATCAAAATATAAATCAAGATAATACTGAGGAATTTTTTGAAGGTAATAATTTTGCGGAAAGTTCATCTTTCTTGGAGATTGCCCCTTTAAATTTAGATATTAATAATGAGACTAGAAAAGAACTTTCATCGATCCCTATTGAAGAGATAGATTTTCCTAAAATTGTTTTTATGATAATTGATAAAAAAACTGAATTAGAAATAAAACTTTTAAAAGACTATCCTGAATGGCATTTCCTTCCTGATGAAGATCTTAAAAATAAAACTATTGAGATCTTTTCGGACTTAAAAGATGCTAAAAGAAATTGTAAAAAGGAGCACAAAGTAATAAAAGTTCCTAATCCTAATGTGTTTAAAATTGCTTCAAAAATTATGCTTGCTAAAGGTATCTCAAGAATTATCAGTGATAAACAACTTATAGCACTTTAAGATTTATTTTTCTTTTAATAATTCAGTTATATTAATAAGATTTCCTAAGATAGACCCACTTATAAAACTTATCCCAATTACAAAACTAATTGGCAATTGAATTGTTTCATTCACTATGAAATTCACCTTACTTTTATTGCTACTATTTTGAATCCCAATAATAAGCATTAAGAGTAAAGAACTATTAAATAGTAAGAGAAAAATGGATTTTTTTATTGAATAAAACATTTTGCGAATTAGTTGAATGACTAATTAATATAAATTATAGATAATTCTCTTAGAAAGATTATTTTTCTTTGCGAGGTATTTTGATGCTGCCGTTAAACTTAAACCAAAACTAACTAACTCATGTAGTTCTCTCTTTAAAGAAATCGGATCAAAATCATTTTCCTGAGTATTTTTAATACCATTTAATACTATGGTGAATTCACCTATTGGGGCTTTATTTTCAAAATATTCAATTACCTCATTAATGTTTTGACCTATGTGTTCTTCAAACTTTTTTGTTAACTCTTTGGCTACTTGTATCTTTCTAGAACCACCGCAATATTTTTTTAGTTCTTTCAGAAGTTTATTAAGTCTATGCGGGGACTCTAATATTATTGTAGTTTTTATATTTTTACTAATTTCTAAAAGTGCTTTTTCTCTATCACTTTTCTTTTTTGGTAAAAAACCCTCAAATATGAACTTTGAAGAAGGAAGACCACTTGAAACTAGCGCTGTAATTGCAGCGCAAGGTCCAGGAATGCAAATAACATCACACCCAGCGTTCTTAGAATATTTAACTAACTCTTCACCTGGGTCGCATATCCCTGGCATACCTGCATCACTTACTAAAGCTATTGATTTACCATCGTTGAGATAATTTATTATTTTCGGAATTTTTTTTAAACTATTATGTTTATTAAAACTCTCCAAATGATTGGATATATTAAATGCATTCATTATCTTTATGGTTTGACGAGTATCTTCACAAGCTATTAAAAAAACATTCTCTAAAATATGTAATGCTCTTTTGGAAATGTCAGATAAATTTCCTATAGGTGTTCCTACTAAATATAAGACACCATTTTCAGGTTCTTTATTTCTATGAGATAATGATACTTTGCTCTTCATATAGTGGTTAATTTACCAAAAGGTGTTGTTATAAATAATCTTATCGAGGATTTGAGAATTTACAGTTGGGAATCCGCAGATATATTGCTTAATTACTCCGAAAAAATAAAAGATTTTAATGCGAAGAATGAACTTTTAAAATCTTTAGATATAAATAATCCAGTTACAGAAGCTGATTTAAAAGTAAATGAGACGATAATAAAAAATATTAGAGAAAAATATGCAAATATAAATTGGGATATTCTTAGTGAAGAAAATGTAAAAATAGATTCCCACTTTTCAGATTTTAATTCAGATTGGTTATGGATACTTGATCCTTTAGATGGAACAAAAGACTTCATACAAGGTACAGGTAACTTCGCAATGCATCTGGCTTTAAATTATAAAGGGAGGCCTTATATTGGAATTGTGCTTATTCCTTTAAGAAATGAATTATGGATTGCTGATGGTCATAGTGTTTGGTGTGAGAGAAGAAAAGATAAATCTTTTGAGAAAAAACTGCTTACTAGTAAAAAAAACTTAAATGAGATGGTCATAGTTACTAGTAAAAATCATAGAAATGAAATTTTAAAAAGTTTAATAAAAAAAATTAATTTCAAAAAAGTAATTGTTATGGGAAGTATTGGATGTAAAATTGCTTCAATATTAAGGGGTGAAAGTGATATTTATATTTCTCTAAGTTTGCCAGGAGAGAGTTCACCAAAAGATTGGGATTTTGCAGCGCCTGAAGCAATTTTAAATGCCGCTGGAGGAGCAATTACAAATTTAGATAATCAAGAACTATCTTATGGAGAGCTAAATTACGATAAAGGCGGGATTATAGTCGCGACCAATAATAAACAGACTCATGAAAGAGTATGCATGCATTTAAAGGAAATAATTAAGAGATATGATATCTACCCTCTTTAAAGGCTTAATTAAGAGGGGCTACAGGGGTAGGAGTTGGTTCTGGGTAAGACATGCCACCGTTTTGTGCTACTCCCCTTAAGGTTAGATTAATTCTACCTCTACTATCTATTTCCCGAACTCTTACAGTTACTTCATCTCCCTGCCTTACAACATCTTCAACTCTCTCAACTCTTGCTTCAGATAATTGAGAGATATGCACCATTCCCTCTTTCCCAGGAAGAATTTCTACAAAAGCTCCAATTGGTATTATTCTAGTAACCACACCAGCAAAGATTTCACCTTCATGAACTTTGCGAGTAAGTCCTTCTATTATTTTTTGAGCTTCTTCCGCAGCAGCTCCATCGTGTGAAGCTATTGTTACTATTCCACCATCTTCTATATCTATTTTTGTATTTGTCCTCTCTGTAATACCTTTGATAGTTCTACCTCCAGGGCCAATTACAGTACCAATAAGTTCTGGATCAATCCTAAAGCTTAATAGCCTTGGAGCATGTGGTGATAATGATTCTTGGGGCTTATCAATTGCTTCTTGCATTTTTTCTAAGATATGCAATCTTGCAGGACGAGCTTTTTTAATAGCTTCAGAAATAATAGAGACTGGTAAGCCTGCAATTTTCATATCCATTTGAAGGGCTGTAATACCTTTCTCAGTTCCTGCTACTTTGAAATCCATATCTCCTAAAAAGTCTTCAATTCCTTGAATATCTGTTAATATTCTTATCTCTTTGCCTTCTTTAATTAGTCCCATGGCAGTGCCGCTGACCAGAGCTTTAAGAGGAACACCAGCATCTAATAAAGAGAGTGTGCTGCCGCAAACCGAGCCCATTGAGGTTGATCCATTGGAACTTAAAACTTCACTTACTACACGTAATACGTATGGGAATGTCTCTTTCCCTGGTAATACTGGAATGATCGCCCTTTCTGCTAACGCACCATGACCAATTTCTCTTCTGCCAGGTGTTCTCATAGGTCTAGTTTCCCCTACTGAATATGGAGGGAAATTATAGTGGTGAAGATAAGTTTTTTCTGTGCTTGGATTCAGATCATCCATCTCTTGGGCATCACTAGGAGTTCCAAGTGTAGTTGTTGATAATACTTGAGTTAAACCTCTTTGAAATAAGGCAGAACCGTGAACTCTTTTAGGTAGAATTCCAGCGGAGGCAGATATCTTACGTACTTCGTCAAGTTCTCTACCATCAACCCTTTTCCCCTCATTAATGATTTGCGACCTCATTAATTTTTTGGTTAATTTTTTAAAGTCTGAGTGGATTAATTTTTCATTATCTGAAGTTAGAACTCTCAACTGATTATCATCTTTAAGAGAATCAATTTTGCTTTGAACGTCAGCTTTTATTTTATCTAGTTCGAGATCTCTTTCCTCTTTAGATTGATCGAATTTCTTCAAGACTAGATCGATCGGTTTCGTACAGTTTTTCTCTAGATATGTAGCCAATGATTTATCAGATTCAGGTTCTGAAGGACTAATTTGTTTAATGCCTAAATCTTTAAGTAAGTCTTCTTGAGCTTTAATTAGTTCGTTTACAGCTTCATAACCAAAGTCAATTGCTTCAATAGTATCTTGTTCCGAAAGTTGATTGGCACCAGCTTCAATCATCACAATTCCTTCTCGGGTTCCTGAAACAACAATATCTAGATCACCCTTTTCGATTTCTCTATAACTTGGATTTAGGATGAAATCATCTCCTAATAGCCCAACTCTCACAGCAGCCATTGGCCCAAAAAATGGAATTTCTGCTAATAATGTTGCAATAGAAGCGCCAGTTACTGCTAATACATCTGCTGGCACTCTTTCGTCTAAGGAAAGGCAGGAAGCAACTATTTGTATCTCATCCCTCATCCATGAAGGGAAAAGGGGCCTCATTGGCCTATCTATTAATCTCGCAATTAAAGTTGCTCTCTCAGGAGGCCTGCCTTCTCTTCTCATGAACCCACCAGGGATCCTTCCCGCAGCATATAATTTTTCCTCATAGTCGCATATTAGAGGTAGGAAATCTGCAGCTTCCTTTCTGGTTGTTTGTGTTGCAGTAACTAGTAAAGATGTGTCTCCACATTCGATCATTACGGATCCATTTGCTTGAGGAGCGTATAGCCCTGTAGTTAGTCGTATCTCTCGTCCGTCAAACGTGATCGACGTATTTTTTCCTTCCACTTGTTAAATTATAAATCTATACATAATTTATTCTTACATCTTATAGGGACATATTGAGTGAATTATTTGAATACAGTCTTAAAAATATTTTTAGAAATTTTATACTAATTCTTATAATCCCTTAGTATAACTCAATTTTAAGAAAAAATAAAAAAATTGTAAACTATAAATTTTATTTATTTACCAGCTGGATTTTACAACACCTGGTAATTCTCCATTATGAGCTCTTAGTCTTAATTGATTTCTGCATAATCCAAAATCTCTATATACACCTCTAGGTTTACCTGTAGCCCAACATCTATTCCTAACTCTTACTGGTGCAGAATTTCTAGGAAGACCTTGAATTTTTCTATGAATTTCTAATCTTTCCATAGGATCTTTTGCAGCATTAAATTCATCCAATAATGATTTTCTTTTTGCAGCATATTTTTTAACTAGCTTTTTACGTTTAACCTCTCTAGCAATCATGGATTTTTTTGCCATCAAAAAATTTTATTAAGTTCAGATATTCTAACAGCTAAACTATCATTAGTAAAAGTCATAACTATTGATTAAGTAACCTTTGAACTATTAATAATTGACTTGTGTCCCTAATAATTAATAGAACACTTAATCCTACTAAAAGAAAAAAGCTTGATTGAGTAACAGCAATTTGTATCTTAACTGGTATAGGTTTGCCTCTTAATCCCTCAATTAAAGTGAAAACAAGCTGACCTCCATCAAGAAGTGGCAACGGAAGTGAATTTAAAACTGCTAAATTTATTGAAATTAGTGCGGCAAATAATAAAATGCCAGTACCACCTTGCTCTGATAATTGTGCTCCAATCTCAACAATTTTTACTGGTCCACTCAACTGTTGAGCAGTTGATGAGAAATTTGTAATTAATCCTTTATAACCTTGAATTGTTTTGATTAATAATGATGAAAACTCTTTATTCGTGTATTGGAAAAGTTCATTAATATTTTTAGTTTTTTTAGTTTCTTTTTTAATATTTGGCTGTAATTGAGCTCCAATTGTTCCTTTCCCATCAATACTTTGAGGAACTAAAGTTATCTTTTTATAAGATTCTTGTCGCTCAATTTCAATTAATATTGATTCTTCAGAGGAACTTTGTATTTTTTTTACCAAAGATGATACCGCTTGATCTCCAACACCTAATATATTTCCATCTATTTTTATAATTTTGTCCCCAGGCTCTAAACCAGCTTGAAAAGCAGCTTTTTCTGGTTGAGTTGCCAAAACTAAAATCCCAGGATCTGGATCATATGGAATACCAATAGTGGTTACGTTTATTATCAAAATAGTATAGGCAAGAAGTAAGTTAGCAAACACTCCAGCTGAAATTACAATGACTCTTTGGATAATTGGCCTATTTTTTAAGAGGTTTGGGTCTTTAGGATCTATGTTATTTTGCTCATCATCAGGGAAAGAAACAAAACCTCCCAAAGGAAAAGCTCTAAATGAGTAAGTAATGTCTTTATATTTTTTTTGTAATATGGATGGTCCAAATCCAATAGAAAAACCATCAACATATATTCCCTGAAATATGGCCGCAAGAAAGTGACCCATTTCGTGAAAAAAAATGAGAAATCCCAAGACCGTAATTGAGGTTAAAACATTCATTAATCTATATTAAGCAGTTTTTATGAAAGTTGATCCAAAGTAGGGAACTAGAGCTTCAGGAATTTTTACACTTCCATCAGTTTGCTGACCATTTTCTAGAATTGCCGCCATTGTCCTACCAATAGCTAAACCACTTCCATTTAAAGTGTGGATATATGAAGTTTTTTTATCAATTTTTGTTCTTATTGATGATCTACGAGCCTGAAAGTCTAAGCAATTGCTGCAACTAGATATTTCTCTATAACATTTACTACTAGGTAGCCAAACTTCAAGATCGAATGTTCTACTGGAAGAAAAGCCTAAGTCCCCAGTGCAAATATCTACCAACCTATATGGTAAGTCGAGCTTCTTTAAGATACTTTCTGCATCATTGGTGATCTCTTTATGAGCCTCTAAAGATTTTTTTGGATCACTAAACCAATATAATTCGACCTTATTAAATTGATGCAGTCTTATTAATCCCTTTGTATCTCTCCCATAACTGCCTGCCTCTCTCCTAAAACAAGGACTATATGCAACATATTTTAAAGGTAATAATTTTGGATCAATAATCTCATCTTTATGAAAAGCAGTCAATGGGACTTCTGCAGTGGGAGATAGCCATAAATCATCCTTATCACACTTAAAACTTTCATTTGAAAATTTAGGCAGTTGTCCAGATCCTTTAAGACTTTCTGAATTAATTAATGCTGGAGGTATTAATTCTAAATAGCCATTATTTGAATGCACATCAAGCATGAAATTAATTAGAGCCCTCTCTAATCTTGCACCATTACCTGTAAGAGTAATAAAGCGACTTTTTGAGATTTTTGTGGTTTTCGTAAAATCAAACAAATTTAAATTTTCGCCTAACTCCCAGTGGGTTTTAAGGTTATCTTTTCTTAGAGGATCACCCCACACTTTTATTTCCTTATTTTTACTTTCGTCCTCTCCATAAGGTGCATCATTACTAGGGAAATTGGGTAGTCTTGAGATCTCATCTTGAAGTTTCTCATCTAATGTTCTCTTCTTTTCTTCAAATTTAGAAATTTTTATTCTGTAATTATTACCTTTTTCTTTTAATGCATTAAGGTCTCTAGAATTTGAATTATTAGAGTTTCTTATTTCTTGCCCAATTATTTTGCTTAACTTTTTACTTTCTGATTGAAGATTTGATATTTCTATATCAATTTCTTTCTTTTTTAAAGTTAGCTTATGTAAAGAAGTGATATCAAAAACTTTCCCTCTTAAGGATAAATTCTCTTCAACAAATGTTGGATTTTCTCTTATTAATTTTTGATCTAACACTCTTTTTTTGTTTATATCTTTAATAAGATAAGTTATTAGAAATCATTATCAGAGTTTTTTGATAAAAAATTAATTAAATAAATGATTTCTAATTGATTTATATCTTCGAAATTAAATATCAACTTTAATGAATATTAAGAGGCCTGACGAGCTCTACCTGTTGAAGACCATTTTTTCAAGAAATCAATCTGTTCTTTGGCTGTTCTGGATAAAGGAACAAGTTCAGAAACGGCTTTGATTAAATCTTTTTCCATGAGTTCTCTGCTTTCAGAAAATGAAAGGTGCATTCCTTCAATTACTGCTTGTTCAAGTTCTGCTCCTGAATATCCCTCCGTTCTATCAATTATGGTGGAAAGAGGAAAATTATAGTTAGGTCTTCTTTTTTTTAAGTGTAGATCAATTATGCTAAATCTTTCTTCAGAATTAGGTAAATCAAGAAAAAATATTTCATCAAACCTACCTTTTCTTAATAATTCTGCGGGAAGCTTATCTATTGCATTAGCAGTTGCTATTACAAATACTGCTGATTCTTTTTCAGACATCCATGTAAGCAAACTTGCTAAAACTCTTTGACTAGTTCCTCCATCACTTCTTGCATCCCCGCCGAATCCTTTGTCAATTTCGTCGATCCAAAGGATACAAGGTGCCATTGCCTCTGCTCTTGAAATAGTTTCTCTTGTTCTAGCTTCGCTTGACCCTACAAGACTTGAAAATAATCTTCCAACATCTAATCTAAGAAGAGGCATTGACCAACTTTGAGAAATAGATTTAGCGGTTAATGATTTCCCTGTACCTTGTGGTCCCACAAGTAATACTCCTTTAGGAATAGGAAGTCCATAATCTCTCGCTTCTTTTGAAAAGGCTTTATATCTTTGCTTAAGCCAGACTTTTAATACTTTTAATCCCCCAACATCTTGCTGGCTTGACTTACTCTCAAAAAATTCTAATATTTCACTTCTTGCAATAACTTGTTTCTTCTCTTCAAGAATATCCTTTATATCATATTTACTTATTTTACCTCTTTGAGTAAGGGCTTTTGCGGTTACTTGCTTAACTTTGGTTTCACTTAAACCACTTGATGCAATCGCAAGTTGGTTTAAGTCTTCGTCACTTAAATCTGAATCAGTATTAACGGCTATAGTTTTTATAAGGGTTGTCAACTCACTTTGATCAGGTAAAGGTAAATTAATTATCGTAATAAGATCGTCAAGTTCTTCAGATGTTGGCAAAATATGAGAGCTTAGAATTAAATTATTATTAGTTTCTTTGAGAGTATAAGATAACTCCTTAATTGTTCTACTAATAGATGGATCATCATAAAACTTGTGAAAATCTTTTATTAACAATATTGTTGCTATTTCGGAGGTCTGTGCCTTTATCCAATTAAGAACTCCTAAAGGATTATTACAAAATTTACCCTCCTCATTTATGGTCCCTTTTATTCCATTAACGCAATCCCAAGATGCAAATCTTTTTACATTTAATTTATCGCATGAGAAATCTAGTATTTTATGAAGTCTTTCTTCTTCTTTAGTTCTTATCCAAATTAAGGGAGTTCTTGATTTTATAAGTAATTCTAAATTTTTACACCAAGAATCCATAGTTACAGAAGTGAAAGGAACTATTTTTTACTATTAGGTTCAAAGGGGAGTCTTTTCTCTGAAATAGTGGCACTAGAAGCGACTACGTCATTTTTGCTCCTTAATTGTTCGTCTAGAATCTTTTGTAAATTAGCAGGTAGAGCCTCTTTATTGAGTAAAAAAGTCTGTAAAGCTTGGAATATATTGGCTACAACCATATAAAGTAATACCCCAGCAGGTAAAGGAAAAAATAAAAACATTCCTGTGATCATTACTGGAGTTATTTTGTTAGCTGTAGATTGTTGAGCGTTGGAGGGCATTCCTTGGCTAGATAAAACTTGTGAAAGAAGTAAGGTCAAACCAAAAGCTCCAACTAAAGTTGCTATGTCCCAATTTATTGAACCATCTACGTAAAAACCAACCTGTCCGAGTGCTTTGATAAACAAAAATCCGCTTTTTGCAGCTAAACCAGGAATTTTTGCTTCAATTGTTGCATCCCCAGGTTTGATAGCAGTAACTAAACCGTCTTGAGAAACTTTAATATTTTCAGAGCCTTTTGAAACAGTCCAAGTAGGAAGGAATTTTGACCCGTTATCATATTTTGATAACATTTCGGAGTAGCTGTTCCCATTCGTAGTTTGAAGATTTATCTTTACTGATTCTTCTGTACCTAATTTTGTACCATTGGGAAGTGTTGCAATAACAGGGAAATGAGATTTTTCTGTAACAAATATTGAGTGCCTGGGAGACTTATATGGTTTTGGGTCAATAGCTGCTATTTGTTCTTGAGGTAAAACTTTTAAATTAATATTATAAGGTACATCTGCGAAAGGTGATCCCCTTAATGTTGCAAATAATGCAAATAAAACAGGCATCTGAACAATTAAAGGCAAACATCCTGCTAGAGGGCTACCAAATTCATTCATTAATTTTCCTAATTCTTCTTGCTGTTTCTTGGGATCGCCAGAAAATTTAGATTTTATTTCTGCTTGCCTTTTTTGCATAACAGGTTGAGCTATTTTCATTCTTCTAGCACTTCTTATAGACCCTGCGCTTAGAGGGAAAAGAGCAATTCTAATAACAACTGTTAGAGCAACAATTGCTAATCCATAACTAGGTACTAACCCGTAGAAAAAATCTAAAATCGGGATAAGTAGTTTTTCTGAAATGAACCCGATCACGATATTAAAAGAAATTTAAATTTATAAGACACTTTATTTTACAGGATAAAAACGCTTTTGTAATTAGCTTATTCAGGATTTAGTAGCAAATCCCTCAACCTCATTAAGATTTAATGTTTGTGATCTTTTTAGCATATTTTCCTCAATAAAATTTTGTTTTTCTCTGAATAAAGGTAAGGATTTCATTTCGACTTTTGAGCCATCATTGAGTATTAGAACCATATCTCCATATGATCCAAAACCTCTGGGAATAGATCTTATCTCTTCAATGTTATTTAAAGAAACTTGTGTTTTATTATTGCCAAACCAGCCACCATCAATAGTTATTCTTTTATTCGTGATTTTATACCTTAACCACAGGGCTCTTACTATTGCAGCGAAGGTAAATGGAAGACCAAGAAGTGTTAAAGCAGCAAATAAATTAATTATCAAATCCCCTTTTGCTGGGCCACCTTCATAAAAGATTTCTTCGTTAATGTTTATCATTTAAATAGACCTGATTTGAATATAAGGTATTGAAATTCCTTTATTAGTGCAATATTATTACTACAGAAATTTCCACCTTTAAGGTTAACAAGTAACCAGTATGGTTTGTGGTTATTGTCTTCATGGAAATTTTTTAATAAGCCATCCTGTAATATCCTTCTAATTTTATTTCTGATAACTGCTTTCTTTGAAACTTTTTTACTTATAGTTATAGCAATTTTGAAATTGTTTAGACTTTCAATTTTTTTATGGGAGATAAGAATTTCTGGTTTTGACCTTGCTATTTTGAGGGTCATCAATTTTCCATAATATTTTACAGAATTTTTATGAATGTAATCAAAAGTTCTATGACCTTTTAATCTCATAGCTTTAGGTAAGGCCATTTTTACTTAAAGTTAAACAGCAATCCTTTCTCTACCTCTTTTTCTTCTACTTTTAATAACTCTTCTCCCTGTATGAGAACGCATTCTTACTCTAAAACCAGATACGCGTTTTCTTTTCCTTGATGTTCCACCGAATGTTCTTTTGGTCATTGTTTTATAAGCTCTTTAACAATTTATCATTTAATCGATCACTATAGTCCAGCTTCCTATATAACTTGAAACTGGATCACTACTTACATACTGCCCGAAAGTATGAAATTGATATAAACCTGACCTCTTTGGATTTATTACTTTAAATACAACAGCATAACTATCTTTGTTTGAAGGTATTGGACTGTAAGGAAAGATATCTAGTGATTTTTTATCATCAACATCATTTAATTCAATGTCCGCAGGAACATCTTTTATACATTTTGTTCGGCTTTCAAAGCCACCTATTTTTACCTGACAAAGGCTTAATTTTTGAGTTTTAAGAGTCGATTTGAAAGTATGAGGAATTTTCATACTAATTTTTAAAAGTTCACCTCTTCTGTCGGAGGGTCTTAAAAAGAAAAAAATTGTGTTCCTATCTCTCTTCCCCTTTGACTTTTGAAACCACTTTAGTTGTCTATAGCCAGTCCCTTTGTCCCATTGTAACTCAATTCCTGCTTTTACCATTCTATTATGTGTGAGGAATGGGATCGAAATTAAGAAAGGGGACAATAATGCAAATTTAAGAATTTTAGATTTATTTAAAAATCTTTTAACTTTATTACTCATTTTTTTGTGGGGTAAATAATTAAGTTTTTTTGAGGTTTTAACTTTTAATAAAATTTTAACTACATTAACATCTATCGGTCCTTAAATCCGAAGCTCCTCTTAAATAAGGATGATTGGGAGATGAGCTCTTTGGCAAAATAACTAATGCCATTAATCTAATACAATTATCAATATCATCTGGCACATGCATCTGTTGGCAGTCTAAAAAAGCAACTGAGTCAAGCCCACAACATTTTCTTGCAATAGAAGCAGGAAAACATGCATCTAAGTCTTTAGTAACAGTAAAAGTTATTGATAAAATATTTTCTGGTTCTAATTTATTACGCAAAATTAATTCATCAATAAGCTCAACTACAACATTCTTAATCTCCAGCGAGGTGTTTCCAGTAGAAGTTGTCGCGCCTCTAATTGAAGTTATATAGATATTGTTTGAATAATCCTTATTCATAGTTGAAATTAAGGTTTGTATAACCAGAGGATTTTATTAGATGAATTTACTTCAAAAAATATATTTTGGATAATTTTTTCTACGATTTTGCTTCCTGGTATTAGCCCAAGTATTTTCTTTTTTTTCTTGCCAAAAGTGACAGGCTGTAATTTTGGATCAATTTTCACCATCTCTGCGGCAAGTTCTCTCGCAACAAATTCATCACCAATCTCATCAACTAAACCTAGATCTTTTGCTTGTGTTCCAGTGAAGATTCTTCCATCAGCAAATTTTATTACACTTTCCACTGGTAAATTTCTCCCCTCAGCAACAGCCTCAGTAAATTGTTTGTAACTTTCATCTATTAATCCTTGTAATAGTTCTCTTCCTTCATCACTTAAGGGCTTGTCGGGAGAAAGAATGTCCTTATAAACTCCACTTTTTATAGTCTCAAACTTAATACCGATCTTGTTCAATAGTTCGGATAAATTATTTCCTCTTATTATTACTCCAATTGAACCCGTAATTGTTCCTGGGTTAGCTACAATTTTGTCAGATGCGACACTTATGTAAACCCCACCAGAAGCTGATATGTTTCCAAAACTAGCAATAACTTTACATCCTTTATCTTTTAATCGTTTAATAGCAGAGTATATTTCTTGGCTATCACCAACGGTACCCCCTGGAGAGTCGATTCTAACTATTAAAGCAGGAAATTCTCTTTCCTCAATTTGTTTTAAAGCTTTGAGTACAGAAACTCTTGTTGAACTTGTGATTGGCTCATCAATTACTATGCGAGCCATTCTTTTTTTTGACTTACGTCTAAAAGGCCAAATCATTCTTTTAAGGTAAAAATAATAAATCTACTTTTAAAAGACTATCAGCAGACCCAATGAATTCAATCCTAAATTGGTTTTTAATGATACTCCCCTTTGCACTATGGGGAACTTCAATGGCGGCGATGACGCCTCTAGTATCTAGTGGTGGTCCTGATTTAGTGGCTTCATTAAGATTATTACCTGCAGGTATTCTTGTTCTTATTACAACATATCTATTAAAAAGAGATTTAAAAATATATACGTGTGATTTGAAGTGGTTCTTTATTTTTACAATTGTAGATGCAACATTTTTTCAATTATTTTTGACATATGGAATCTCAAAGACTGGGGCTGGACTAGGCTCTGTTTTGATTGATTCTCAACCTTTACTGGTCGCACTCTTAGCAAGAGCCATTTTTGGTAATTTAATTAATCCAATTGGATGGTTGGGTTTACTCTTTGGCTTAGGAGGAATAATTTTTCTTGGTGTCCCAAAAGAGCTCCTTGAAAATTGGTGGTTAATGTCTGATCAGAGTATTAATGAAATCTCGTTTAATATCGGAGAATTATGGATGCTTGGAGCATCTCTAGCAATGGCATTAGGAACAATTTTGATTAGATTCACATGTACTAAGAGTGATCCAGTAGCCGTAACAGGATGGCATATGGTTTTAGGGAGTGTTCCTTTAATTATTAAACATTGTTTGCAAACAAATTTTCAAACAATCCCAAATTGGTCTATCTCTGAATGGGGACTTATGTCATTTGCAACTATCTTTGGAGGTGCTTTAGCATATGGATTATTTTTCTATTTTGCAAACAACAAAGAAATAACAGGATTTAGCACCCTTGCATTTTTAACGCCTATATTTGCTCTACTTACAGGTGGTATATATTTAGACGAAAGATTAACAATTATTCAATGGGTAGGAGTGTTTTTTGTCCTCGTTTCAGTTTTTTTCGTTAGCCAGAGAAAGTCTATATGGGAAAATACCAATACTGATACTAGTATTTAGTAAGTGGCATAGAAGAATATTTTTAAGAATGCATATAGTTTTAATTAGTACTCCTATTGGTTTTTTAGGAAGCGGTAAAGGTGGTGGAGTTGAACTCACTCTAAATTCTTTAGTGTCTGGGTTACTAGGGCAAGGCCACTCAGTTGATGTAGTTGCACCAACAAACTCTAAATTGTTAGCAGGGAGTAAAAAAGCGAAATTACATTTTGTTGAAGGGGAAGAGCAAAAAAGTTGGCAACATCAAGATTATTATTCACCAGTAATTATTCCTGACAATTCACTTTTATCGGGAATGATCGAAAAAGCTATTTCTATAGGAAAGAAAGCAGATATTATTTTAAATTTCTCATACGATTGGCTACCTATTTGGATGACTTTAAATATAGAAGTACCAATTGCCCATATTATTAGTATGGGTTCTGAAAGTTTTGTGATAAGTAATTTAATTTCAATAGTTTATTCCAAATACCCTAACAACTTTGCTTTTCATTCAAATATTCAAGCTTCTGATTATCCTTTCATCACAAATCCTGTTGTTATTGGGAATGGATTTAAATTAGATGATTATGTATTCCAAAACTATAAAAATGGCCCGATTGGTTGGGTAGGAAGAGTAGCTCCTGAAAAGGGTTTAGAGGATGCTGCATATGTAGCTAATGTCCTTGGAGAAAAACTTTATGTTTGGGGAATCGTGCAAGATGAGTCATATGCCATGAAAATAGAAAAATCATTTTCCCCTGGAGTTTTAGAATGGAGGGGGTTTTTAGAAACGAATAGGTTGCAAAAAGAGCTTGGCACTTGTAGAGCTTTACTAAATACTCCAAAATGGAATGAGGCTTATGGAAACGTAGTAGTTGAAGCACTGGCTTGTGGAGTCCCTGTTATTGCATATAAAAGGGGTGGCCCGAGTGAAATCATACAGCATGGAAAAACAGGTTACCTCGCTGAAGCCGATGACAGAGATAGTCTTCTTAGTTACTTGAAGATCATTGATAAAATTGACCGTAAAGATTGTAGACAATGGGTAGAAAATAATGCCTCTTCGAATATATTTGCTAGTAAAGTTGTGAACTGGCTCAATACGGTTATTAAAGAATATCAATCTCAACAATTATCTTAAATGATACTTTTTAAGTTCAAAAAAAGGTTACTCACTCTTCTAGTGGTTTTGATCTTTGGAATAATAATTTTTCTTTTAGGTTTAGGTTCTACTGGTTTAGTAGATGAAACGCCTCCTCTTTTTGCTGCGGCGGGGAGAGCAATGAGCGAATCCGGTGATTGGCTGACTCCAAAAGTAAATGGGATTTTTCGATTTGATAAACCTCCTCTCATATATTGGCTAATGGGCTTTTTTTATTCACTTCCCAATAACGAGGTATGGGATAGCTTAGGGACAATTTCAGCAAGACTGCCTTCGGCATTGGCTTCATTGTGTTTGATGTTAATGATTGGGGATACAATTTATTGCTGGCCCCAAAAAGGAGGAAGAAAATCAGTAACTTCGATAGTTGCTGCTTTGGGCTTTGCGTTATCCCCATTAATTATTGTGTGGAGTAGAACAGCTGTTAGTGATGCTCTTTTATGTGGAACTTTAGGGATAAGTCTTCTGTTGTTCTGGAGAAGAATGGCTTACGATGCAAGGGATAAATGTATTCTCCCTTGGATTTGTTTGGGACTTGCTATCTTGACCAAAGGCCCAGTCGCTTTAGTCCTCGCGACTTTAACAATGGCGTCATTTTTATTTTGTCAAAAAGATTGGAAAAATTTGCTTGATAAAATAAAACCTAAAACTGGCTTTTTAATTACAATCTTAATAAGTGCACCTTGGTATATTTTAGAACTTATCAAGGAAGGGAAACCATTTTGGGATAGTTTCTTTGGTTATCACAATTTTCAGAGGTATACATCAGTAGTTAATAATCATGCAGAGCCAGTATGGTTCTTCTTTTACATAATGGTAATTGGGTCATTGCCCTTTACTCCTTTTTTGTTTCATGGAATATTTGAGGCTTTTAAAGATTTAATAACTAACTTTAGAAAAGGTCTTTCCCACCAAGAAAGTTTATTTATTTTTTCTTTATGCTGGTTGGGCTCGGTGTTTATTTTTTTTAGTATTTCCGCAACAAAACTCCCGAGCTATTGGCTCCCAGCGACGCCAGCGGCAGCAATTTTAATAAGTAATAGTTTTACGAAACTTCAAAATCAAAAAAAAGCCTTTTCTTCTTTATGGATTGTCAATCTTTTAATCTTGCTAGGTTTAACAATAGCCTTGTTTTTATCAAATATTTGGTTGAATTCAATAAATGATCCTGAGATGCCCAATCTTGCTTCAAACCTTTTAAGTACTGGAATAATTCTTAAAGCAAGATTGTTTTTCTTTGTATTTACTTTTACTGGAATTGTTTTGTTTATTTTTAGATCGCAAAACACTTTTCTTTATCTTCAAATATTACTATTGCTTGGACAATCTTTTTTGATGCCACCAATAAGTAAATTAGGAGACACCTCCAGGCAATTACCTTTACGCAATATTTCTAAAAGTATTTTAAATGCACGTCAGGGTAACGAAACGCTGGCAATGATCGGTATAAGAAAACCTTCATTGCATTTTTATACAAAACAAATAGTTTTTTATGAATCAAGTGATGCAGTGGGTTTAGTTAATTTATTCGAGAGATTTAATTTTGATAGGAGGTTTAATTTTCAAGATAAACCTAATTATGATAATGAATCCTTTTTAGTTGTCATAGATGAATATTCCTCAAGAGAAGAGCATTGGTCGAATATTACTCATCAAAAATTAGGCGCTCATGGAATTTATAATCTATGGAGAATCAAAAAAAGTGATTTAAAAGCTCAAGCAATTAATTTACGAAGTAATGGTTCTGAGGCTAACTGGAGAAAGAAACAAGTCGAAAAATTTTAACAAAGCTTTTTTTTAAGCATCTCATTCTTTAGATCATTCAAACTGCATTTATTAGGAATTTCTATATTATCTAAATTTTCGAGCAACTCTAAATCAATAACGGAGTCCTCTGCTAAAAAACTAAAAACTTCATTAATACTAATTTCCATATCTCGAGCCATCTCTGTGATAAGCCTTAAAGTATCTCTTCTTACAGAGATTTTAAGATCTAGAGGGATATATTCATTTTTAGGGTTTACTGACTTCATAATATAAATCTTAAGACATTATGTAAATTTCCGAACATATTATTTACAATATGCTTTAAACGTGTAAATGGCAATAAATATAACTACCTATTGGGCTTAAGTTAATACTTATTTTAATAAGAGGTGTTGAGTAGATATGCCAAAATAGGTATAGTTATAATCGAAATTAATGTTGTAGTAAAAAGAAGTATTGCTGCTGTTCTTTGGTTGATTTTATAGGCCTCAGCCATCAAGATAGTTGACACGGCAGATGGTGTACCTGCCTGAAGAACTAATGCCGATGTCTCATTTAGGTTAAAGTCTAGGAGCTTGCTAACAAAAAATATAATTAAAGGTAAGATAAATAATTTTAAGATTATTGAATACTGAATACCTTTATTTAAATTGAAAAATTTAGTTTTGTTATTTGTTATTATTCCCAGCCTTGTGCCAACTACAACTATTGCTAGAACTATTACTATTCTTGCAGGGATCCATAAATATTCTCCTAAAACGATATTCAGTTTAAAAAGATAAACAATCAACACACCTATAATTCCCCTTGAAGCAGGGCTTTTTAGAACTGCTTTCCAGAGTTCTTTAAAATTTAGGATATTATTAGAAGTTGCCTTTTTTTGAAGAAAAAATGGTCCAAAGATCCAGGCAAAAAGAGTTGTTCCTAAATCGAAGCCTATAGTGAAGTTAATTGTATTTGATGGCAAAAGTGCTATAGCAATTGGGATTCCAAGAAATGAAGTATTGCCGATTAAGCCAGCTAATTGTAATGAGTAATTAGGTAGTCTTTCTTTAAAAATTGGCAAAAAATTTATTATGACTATTAACACTCCAATTAAGAAAAAAGCAATTAAAGCTGTTTTTATTAAATCTATATCAATCCCTTCTTTCAATAAGAGGCCCATTACACTTAGAGGAATACCATACTTAATAAGAGGCACAGCAATAGATTCTGAGAGCTTTGGATTTCTTTTTCCAATAAAAAAACCAAAAATCAAAAAAGGAATTATATTTATAAAAAGAGCTTGAATAGTATTTTATTTTCAATAAAGTAATACTACCTTTTTTGAAGTAATCATATCTATTCTTTTTTAAGGAAATTTAAATAAAATTTAAATTATTTTCCAAACTGCATTATCTGGGATTAATGGGGATTTAGTTAAATCGTCAGGTTCTTTTGTAAGAACACGCCAATTTGGAACTCTGCAGGTTATGTATGAAGGACTTTCTATTAATATCCCCGGTTTTTCATCAAAAGTGCAACTAAAACCTTCTTTCCAATATCCTCCTTCATTGATACTTCCTTTAAACCAAACCCAGCATTTTGAAGTTTTCAAGTTAATATTTTAGTTAATTAATTTTATTCATTAATAAAACATTTTTTGATTAAATCAATATTTTAAGATTAATTACTTATAACTACCAAACATTTTTTGAATAATATACTTTCGAAACTAAAATAAATAAATTTAATATAAAAGTAATTATGTTGGCTATCAGAATTGGCGCTGACGATATTTTGTATCCGTAGATAATCCAAAAACCTACACCGCTAATAAAAATTATTAATGTTACTAAAGAGACATCTTCAGCTTTTTTCGTTTTTAAGGTTTTAATTAATTGTGGTAAAAAGGCAACTGTAGTTAGTATTGCTGCAAGATAACCAAAAAACTCAATATTCAAAGAATACATTATTTGCAATTTTCTGATAAAAAGGCCAAAGGATCTTCCATCTTGGAGGAATACCCTAGGACATTATTGGAAAAATATTCATAAATAATTTGGTCTTGCTGGTTTAAAAGAAATGAAGCCCCCCTTTGCGGTAGGTACTTATTATCAAGGATATAGTCATCCCAGTTTTGAATAATTTCTATCATATTATTTAATCTAAATGTTGCTAATTCAAAAGGTCTTAAATAACCTTCTCCACAGGTAGATTTGAAAAGAACCCCAGAAAACTTAATAAAATTGAAAAGGTTAATATGATCTTCATCAGAGAAAATTTGTTTTGCTTTTTTATCACCAGCGTAGCCTCTAAAAACCTCCTTGACAGTTTTTAATGAGGTTATCCCTGAAAGCATAACCAACATATTAATCCAACCTCCGAAACCTATATCAACCCCTTTTGAAACCATAAGGTCTTGATGGATTCTATTATCAGAAACAATTTCTAAATTTTTATTAGGGAATCCTGTAAATTTGCAAAATTTTTCTTTACCGATTTCATTGCCAATTGCTATTGCAAAAACATCTATATTGTTAGGATTATTCTTGATAAACTTTTTTAAATTTATTGCGTATTCAAAACTATCAAAATCACCCAAAAGTCCTAATAAAATAATTAATTTATATTTTTTTGAACCCGAAAAATTAAATTCTTTTAATAGCTTTTCGAGATTATTTTTTCTTTTATTAATAAACATGATTAAGTTTTTCATTAAAAAAATTCCTAGGAAAACTTCATTTAACATAAGTTTGTATAAAAATTTACATAAAAAGGTTTTTAAAGAAATTAATTTATCGTATTTTGATTTTATTATTTTAAGGTAAACAAATTGAAGTTATGACCGTAGGAATTTATTACGCAACTACAACTGGAAAAACTGAAGATGTAGCAGAACGTCTTCACAATTTTATTTCTTCGGCTGATGCGCCTAAAGATGTATCTGATGTTGATGACCTTTCAGAGTTTGAAGGACTTGATGGCATTATTTGTGGTATTCCTACATGGAATACCGGAGCAGATGAGGAAAGGTCTGGCACTGCTTGGGATTCAATATTAGAAGATATTGGTGAGCTAAGTTTGTCAGGGAAAAAGGTAGCTATTTTTGGCCTAGGAGATTCATCTACCTATACAGAAAATTATTGCGATGCAATGGAAGAACTACACAGCTATTTCACAAAAGCAGGTGCAGATATGGTTGGCTATGTTGATAAGTCTTCATATACATTTGATGAATCCAAAAGTGTTATAGGCGAAAGCTTTTGTGGATTACCTCTAGATGAAGATAGTGAATCTGATCTAACTGATTCTCGTCTAGAAAAATGGGCCTCACAATTAAAAGGTGAAATTCCTTCATTAGCGTGAAGCATTAATGACATGTCATTTCCCCTTGTAACATTTGTTCTCCCAAGGCATGTTTTTTTTACATTTGTATTTAAAACCTGTAAAGATCTTGTAAAAAGCAGTCAAAATAGCAATATGCTCAACTTGCTGTTTATTTAAATCAAGTGTTACAAAACTACGGAAAATCTGATGTTACCTATGACTGGTATGCAGGAAATTCTGGTGTTGTTGGCCGTTCAGGTAAATTCATAGCTGCTCATGCTGCTCATGCAGGATTAATGATGTTCTGGGCAGGGGCTTTTGGATTATTTGAATTAGCTCGTTACGACGCCAGTATTCCAATGGGTGCTCAAAAGGCAATTGTTTTACCTCACTTAGCGGGTATTGGGATTGGCGGAATTGAAAATGGTGTCATTACAGAACCCTATGGGATTGTTGTAATTTGCACATTGCATCTAATTTTCTCAGCGGTATTGGGGGCTGGTGGACTATTACATTCCAATAAATTTGCAGGTGATCTTGGAGAGTATCCAGAAAATAGTAAGCCACAAAAATTTGATTTCGAGTGGGACGATCCGGATAAATTGACTTTTATACTTGGTCATCATCTAATCTTCTTAGGTCTTGGAGCAATCATGTTTGTTGAATGGGCTCGCATTCATGGTATTTATGATCCTGCAATAGGTTCAACAAGACAGGTTATTTACAATTTAGATATCGCTGCTATTTGGAATCATCAGTTTGATTTCCTAAAAATTGATAGTTTAGAGGATATTATGGGTGGACACGCTTTCTTAGCTTTCTTAGAAATTATTGGAGGAGTTTTCCATATTTGTACAAAACAATTTGGAGAATATACTGAATTTAAAGGAAAGGGACTGCTTGGTGCAGAGGCGATTTTGTCTTACTCAGTAGTAGGTGTTTCCTATATGGCTTTTGTAGCTGCTTTTTGGTGTGCTTCAAATACTACTATTTATCCAGTTGATCTTTATGGAGAACCTTTAAAGCTTCAATTTGAATTTGCTCCTTATTTTACTGATACTATTGATTTAGGTTCTGGAGAATATAGTTCAAGAGCCTGGCTTGCCAATACCCATTTTTACTTGGGATTCTTTTTCTTACAAGGTCATTTATGGCATGCTCTAAGAGCAATGGGATTTGACTTTAAAAAAATTGGTCAAGCATTTGATAATATTGAAAATACAAAAATTACTCAAAACTAGTCCAGCCTAACAAAAAAACCTCTCCTCTAACAGGGAGGGTTTTTTTGTACAATTATTTAATATATTTAACAAATTAATGGAGAATTCAAGAGAAATTAATTGTAAGGAGATTTTTCGAAAGGCTTATGAAAATCGTTATACCTGGAAAAATGATTTTAACGGTTACCAAGGTAAATGTATTTTTTTTAAAAATAATAATATGCATAAAGGAAACTTTGTATTAGGTAAAGACTTTAAACCAAATATTCAAAAAATTGAAGATGAGAAAATTGTTAAAAGTATTGCCTCTCAGTTATTTGAAATGTGTATACATAGGGTAAAGAGAGAGTTCGAATCTGTACATGCAGAAAATAATTTTAATTTACTCAGAAATTCTGAAAGTGGGATTGAAATGAGTGTTTCAGGTAAGAATCAAGGTGATAAATATAGAGTTAAAAATGACTGTATTAATATGGTGTATAGAAAAATTCATGGAATAATAATTGAAATCTTTGTTGAAGAATTCTTATATACAGGAAAAGGTTCCCTTAGTAAAAAATATAGTAGTCAATCAATTGATCCAGATACACTTGAGGTAAAGTCTCAAAAATTGGAATATGAGGATGAATTTTTAAATATAGGTAAAGAGGATTATTGGATATTAAATTCGAGGACAATAAAATACTTAAACCAAAATCAAGAAAAAGAAACACAAAAGTTTGTTTTCGAGGATCTATGTTTATTAAATTAGATTTTTTATTCAACTAATCTAAATCCTTTATCAAGTAGTTTTTGATATAGGAGTCTTGCTCTAAAAGCTAAAATTTGTTCTTCATTTTCATTGCTAATTACATGAAAATAATTATTATCTAATTTATTTTTGCTAAAGCATACATTTGCCTCTCCTAATCTTAAAGTCCAGTTCGCTTCTTTGGCTAAGTTTTGATTAGGTCCGAGATCCCAGGGACATTTTTCAGGATATTTTTCTCTTTTAGAACCCATATGATTAATTTTAACTACCCAATATTAGTAAAAATTTAAAAGTATGGCTATTAATTATAGTTGATTACTTTTTAATAGATTTGTTGTCCCATGTTATACAAGCTAATTATTTACTCTTTTGTCGCGATTAAACAATAAAATGGGTCTTTATTTAAAAAATTAAGGATATTAAGTGCTGGTTCGTTAAACTTTTTTATGATTTTTGGCTCATTAAATCCGTTTGTTATTAATACTTTTCTTACATATTTAACTCTCTCTTCTTCAGTAGATGAAGTCCATATTTTAGGAGCTTTATGCCAAAATGCTCTGTTTGAAAAAGCAATAATAATCTTTCCTTGGCTACTCAAAATTCTGGCAATTTCTTTGGTTAAATTCTCGGGATATTGTAAATATTGCCATGCGGCAACCATTAAGCAATAATCAACACTTTCTTTATCTAGAGGAATTTTTTGATTTAAATTAAAATTTTGTATCCAATAAGAATCAAAAATCTTATTTTTTTCAAGTTCTTTTTTGTTTAATCCATGCCCAATAACTTTTTTATATTTTTTCCCATTAGGTAAATAACTATCCCAACTGGACATTAAATCAAGGACAGTTGAATAATTATCAATTTCACTTTCATATAGAGATGACAAATTTTGCCTGAAGTTTGCATCTAGATGGTAGACAAACTTTGGATCAGAATAAAATTCTTCATCGTTACTCTCATCAAGTTTTTCCCTTTGATAATTATTTAAAACTTCCAAAACAAGTAATTTAAT
>QCIU01000013.1 GCA_003216465.1 Prochlorococcus sp. AG-402-N10 | reverse complement strand
ACTTCCAATAATCACAACTGATGTGCCAGGCTGTAAAGATGTTATTTCTAATGAAAATTCCGGTTTATTAGTTCCAGCCAAAAACAAAGAAAAATTAAAAATTGCTATTAAAAGATACCTTAATAACCCAGATTTAGCACTTAAATTTGGGATGAATGCTAGAGAAACAGTTTGCAAAAAATTTACTGTTCAAAAAATTAATAATAAAATAATAAAAATTTATGAAGACTTCTTATACGAGAAAAAATGATTTATTATTTTATTCCTTTTATAATTCTCACAATATTATCATCACTAGAATTTTCAAAAAGATTTGATTTTCTAATTAATAATAAATTTTTATACTTTTTATTAGCTTTATTATTTATTATTTTTATTGGCTTTAGATATGAGATAGGTTGCGATTGGGATCAATACAAAGGGATGTTTGAAAAATATAATTCGCTAAGACTAGTTGAAATTATAACAAGTAATTTTTTTGCAAAGATTAAATTACAAGAATTAGGGCATATATTGATTACTTCTATTTCTCAAAATATCTATATTCTTAATCTAATTTATTCTGCTTTGTTTATATTGCCATTGTTTTATTTTTGTTCTCAATTAAAGAGAACATATTTTTCTCTTTTAATTTCATATCCTTACTATATTATTGTCGTTGGTATGGGTCCTATAAGGCAAGCCGCTTCTATATCTCTATTTATGGTATCAATACTTCTCGTATCAAAGAGAAAGTATTATAAACACATTTTTTTTACAATTATTTCTTCATTACTTCACCAGTCATCAATATTATTTAATGGCCTTATTTTGGGCTCTTTTTTAAGCAAAATTAAAAAAGTGAAAGTATCTAAGAAAAATATTTTAATTTCAATATTTATATCTTTTATTCTTTTATATTCCCTTCCTTCGGTTTTTAACAAATTATCATTTTATATCTCTCATTATAGATATGTTGATAAAGAAGGTGTAAGGTTAATTCCACCAGCTAAAGGTGCAATCTTCATATGGTTTATAAACTTTGTTCCTTCAATATTTTTTCTTAAGAATATTTCAAAATTTAATTTCAAAAAATCCTTAAATAAAATTCTTATCATTTTAACTACTTTAGATTTTTTACTTTTACCAATGATTTTTTTGAATTCTGTTATCGCTTATAGATTATTATTATATTTATTTCCTTCGAGCATCTTAATAACATCTTATATTCCAGAATTAGAACTTTTAAAAATTAAGAAATCTTTTTATTTTAATATAATCATTAGTTTATCTTTAATAAGTTTAGTAGTTTGGCTTAAATTCGCTTTTCATGCTTCTTGTTGGGTTCCATATAAAAATATATTATTGAATTAAACATTTATTTATTAATCACATAATCAATACACATATCTTCAATAGTCCTTTTAGGAAACCAATCTAATAACTCCAGAGCAAGATTATTATCAGCTACAAGAAAAGGCTCATCCCCAATTCTTCTTTTTGCGAAAACGTAAGGGAACCTTATCCCTCTAATTTCTTGAAATTTTTTTATTATTTCTAGAACACTTGTCCCTTTACCAGTTCCTATATTAATTGAAATATTCTGCGTTTTGTTAGCTGCGAGATAATTTAAAGCAGCAATATGCGCTTCAGCTAAGTCCATTACATGAATAAAATCTCTTACACATGTTCCGTCATGAGTAGACCAATCATTACCAAATATAGTTAATTTTTCTTGTTCTCCCTTAATTGTTTTTATAATTGTAGGAAAAAGATTTGATGACTTACCTTTAGATTTCTCTGGCAATAAACCTAATTCATGGGAACCAATTGGATTAAAATATCTTAAGCTAGCTATCCTCCAATTATTTTCGCAAGTAAACAAATCGCCTAATAATTCTTCAATATATAATTTTGTTTTTCCATAAGGAGTTTCAGGTCTAATTTCATCAGTCTCCTTTAATAAATTCAATCCTTTTGGCTTATATACGCAAGCACTACTACTAAATATCAAAGTAAAACAATGATATTTTTGCATTGCTGATAATAGAGATATTGTACTGTATATATTTGAATCCCAATATTCGATTGGTGATTTTATTGAATTATAAACTGATTTTAATCCTGCAAAATGAATAACTGATTTAATAGGCTTATCAGCTTTTAGATAATCACTAAAAACATTTTCTAACCATAATTTATCTCTTAAATCTCCTTCAATAAGCTGAATATTATGATTAACATTAATACCTTTTAAAGAGACTGTTTCTTTAATTTTATCTAAATTATCCCTAGAACTATTTATTAAAGAATCTATTATTAATACATTATGATTATTTTCTAAAAGCTCTACACAAGTATGACTTCCAATATATCCACAGCCACCTGTAACTAATATAGTGTCCAAAAATTAATTACTTAATAGTATATTTATAGATTACATTATTTATTAACTGCCTAGAGTTCATAAATAACAACGAATTAATAATAATTTAAAATTAAACACTTTATCTTTAATATGGAATAAACAGATTAAAGTCTAGTATTAAGTAATTAACTTTAATTTTTATATGAACAAAAACTATATTAAACCTAAATTTTCAAAAAAATTACTTCTTTTTCTTTAAACCTTATGAGAATTAATTTTATAAATTCTACAAATAAAATATTAAATCTTTCTCGGCCACTAAAGACTTTAATTGCAATATCAATAGATTTCAGTTGTTGTATATTTTCAGTTTGGTTTTCATATTATCTGAGGCTTGGAGAACTTGTACCTCTTTCGGAGAGGGGTATAGACGCATTAGCTTATGCATTGATAATTTCATTTCCTATATTTTTAATATTTGGACTTTACAAAAATATATTTAGATATTCAGGCCTTTATTCTTTATTTATCGTTTCAAAAGCTCTTTCGCTATATGGTGTTATTTATGGAACAAGAATTAGTATTTTAGGAATTAATGGAATCCCTAGAACGATAGGTCTTATTCAACCTTTACTTTTGTTGTTATTAATCATATCTTGGCGGGTGTTAGTAAGGTTCTTACTAAGAAAACTTAATAATAAACATTACGCAAAAAAGGATACAGTAAAAGCTTTTGTTTATGGTTCAGGAGAAGCAGGAAGACAACTAGTAAAAGCAATGCAAGACAGCCAAGAAATATCAATCCTAGGATTTTTAGACGATGATGAGAATAAAAAGGGTTGTCTTATTGATGGCAAAAAGATATATTCACCAATTAACCTTGGAAATTTAATAATTAAAAAAAATATCTCCTTAGTTTTACTTGCAATTCCTTCTATTCCTAAAAAGAAAAAGAGTGAAATTATAAAAAATTTACTTAACTACAAAATTGCTGTTAGAACAATTCCCGACATCTCAAATTTAGCCAGTGGTAAAAGTTTAATAACAGAATTTATAGATCTTGAAATTGATGACTTATTAGGAAGAATTCCTGTAGAACCATTTCAGTCATTAATGAAAAGAAATATTTCTTCAAAAACAATTTTAGTTACTGGTGCAGGTGGATCAATTGGTAGAGAATTATGTCTACAAATCATAAAACATAAGCCTAAAAAACTTTTATTAATTGAAATCAGTGAATATGCTCTTTATTCAATCCATGAAGAATTAGATCATCCTGGAAATATTGAGACAGAAGTTATTCCACTAATAGGCTCTGTTCAAGACTCTAAAAGAATGGAGAGAATAATTTCAATCTTTAAACCTGAAACAATATATCATACGGCAGCCTATAAACATGTTCCTATTGTAGAACACAATCTTATAGAGGGATTAAAAAATAATCTATTAGGAACATTTACATTAGCAAAATTAGCACTTGATAAAAATGTTAATAACTTTGTTTTTATTTCTACAGACAAAGCTGTTAGACCAACAAATATTATGGGTGCAACAAAAAGACTAGCAGAGCTTAGTTTGCAGGCATTAAATGAAAAAAGTGTTATTCCATCTAAAAGCAAAAATAAAACAAAATTCTCTATAGTTAGATTTGGAAACGTTCTCGATTCCTCTGGTTCAGTTATTCCTAAATTTAGGGATCAAATAAAACATGGAGGGCCTATAACTCTTACTCATAAAGATATAACAAGATACTTCATGACAATAACAGAGGCTGCGCAACTAGTTATTCAAGCTGGTGCAATGGCAAAAGGAGGGGATGTATTTGTCTTGGATATGGGTAATCCTATTAAAATTTATGATTTAGCATTAAAGATGATTGAATTATCTGGATTAACCTTAAAAAACTCTTTAAATTTGAATGGAGATATTGAAATAAAAATAACTGGGTTAAGACCTGGAGAGAAATTATATGAAGAACTTCTTTTATCGAAGAATCCAATCAAGACAAAACATCCAAAAATATATCGATCTAAAGAGCCTTATATCCTTCATGAAGAATTTGTTAAAGAAATTGATTTATTAAAAGTTTTTATTGAAAATAATGATATAGAACAGCTTCTTGAAAAGGTAAAAAAAATTGTGGTGGACTATTCACCAAACATTAAAATAATAGACCATACTTTTGTAAAAAAATAAAAAAATTTTCATAACTGATCTATGATTAAAAAAAGAAATAAGAATTTGCAAATTTATAAACAAATTCGAGCTTATGATATTTTAATTTCAATGTTGATACTCATTGTTTTAAGTCCCCTAATAATTTTTATATTTATAATTTGTTTTATTGAATCAGGAAATCCAATTTTTATTCAAAAAAGAGTTGGAATGAATCAAAAGTCATTTAAACTTTTAAAGTTTAGAACGATGAAAATAAATACCCCTTCAAAAGCCTCTCACCTAATAGATAAAAATTCTGTTACGAGATTTGGCAAAATCATTAGATTACTAAAATTAGATGAACTCCCACAACTAATAAATGTATTAAATGGAGATATGAGCTTGGTAGGACCCAGACCTTGTTTAATTAATCAGATTGAGTTAATAGAGTGTAGAGAAAAATATAACTTATTTAACGTTAAACCTGGAATAACAGGACTTTCTCAAATTAAAGGAATTGATATGTCAACTCCAGAGAAGTTGGCTCAAAGTGATTTTTTAATGATTTCAAAAATTAAACAACTAGATTATTTTAAATATCTAATCCTTACATTTTTTGGGAAAGGGAGAGGCGATAAAATTAAAAAAGAAAAATAGTTTTTAATCTTATAAATTTTAAGTAAAAAGGAAGTTATTAAATTTATATTCTTTGAAAGATTTATTACTATATGTAGAATATTTTTAAAACTAAATCTTTTTTATAGAATGTATTAGATTAATCATTAAATGAAAGATATTTTGAGCAGTTTTTTGTTTAAATATGAATATTACTAAGCATCTTGATTGCTCCTTAAGAGATGGAGGATATTACAATAATTGGGATTTCAATGAAGATCTTATTAACCAATATCTTCAAGTACTTGAGAGCTTGAATATAGATTGCTGCGAAATAGGTTTTAGATTTTTTAATAAAAATGGATTTAAAGGTTCGTGCGCTTTCACTACCGAAGAATTCCTAGGGTCAATTGCTATCCCTGAAAATATAAGAATAGCAATAATGATCAAAGCAAATGAATTAATTATTAACGGAGAGCTTGTACTCGATAGATTAAAAAATTTAATTCCCTTAAAAGCCTCACAATCAAAAGTAGATATGGTGAGGGTGGCTTGCCACTCTGAAATAATTGAAAAGATTTTACCCGTATTTGAATTTCTTAATGATCATGGTTATATATCATGTTGTAACATAACCCAAATATCTGATAAAACTAATAAGAAATTAGTTGAATTATCTAGTCTTTTATCATCTACAAAGGTAGATATTTTATATTTTGCTGACACCTTAGGTTCTTTAACGCCAATATCCATAAAAGAAATAGTAAAAGCATTAAGAAGTCATTGGTCTGGGCAATTAGGAATTCATGCACATAATAATAGAGGTCTTGCACTATCAAATACACTAGAAGCTATTGAGTTTGGAGTAGAGTGGATAGATAGCACAATTACAGGTATAGGAAGAGGACCAGGGAATACTCTAACTGAGGAATTAATATTAGAAACAAGACAAAAACAACTTAATACAAGAAATAATTTAAATCTTGTTCCTTTGATTAAGATAATTAATAACCATTTTTTACCAATGAAAAATAAATACTCATGGGGCACAAATATCTTTTACTATTTAGCTAGTAAATATTCAATTCATCCCGCTTATATCCAAGCAATGCTGAAAGACTACCGATATCAAGAAGGAGATATTCTAGCTTCAATAGATTACTTAAGGGATCAAGGAGGGAAATTTTTTGATTGCAATAAACTTCATGAAACTCTTAAGCGTATAAAAAGCTAAAATTTAAAATATCCAGACAAATAATAATTATTTCTCAAAACTATTATTAGGTACTTATTGCTTGCATTTTATATATATTTAAATATCAAAACGGCAACTTAATTAGAAATATATCTAATCAAAGTAGGATTTCTTTATTATATTCCTTCCTCCAATACAAAAAAAAGGCTATTGAAGAAACTTAATTAATGAGAGAAATTCATACTTTTAAATTTTTTGACTTTATTTATAACAATAAGTGGAGCTTTTTTTTTCTAAGTTTAAATAAGTAATCTATTTTTGATATTTTTCATATGTAAATTTTTCTTTGTAACGTAAATGATCAGGTTTTGCTAATGAAATAAACCGTATTCATCAACCTCCTATTAAATTAGAATCAATTAAATCGCCATATCTAATTTTTATTAGTCCCAGGTAATTTGAAGAAATAATATTTATATACTTTCCAAATGCATAGTTCAATTTATAATTTAGTATCTTGAGATCTATATTTGCCTTTATAATCATCTTTAGATTTTTAAAAATGATTTAATTGAAAATATTTTGACCAAAAATTTTTTATTTTAATATTAATGACAATAGTATGAAAAAAAAAGTTGCTCTTATTACAGGAATAACTGGTCAAGATGGTAGTTATCTAGCAGAATATCTCCTTACAAAAAATTATGAAGTCCATGGCATTAAAAGAAGAGCTAGTTCATTTAATACGCAGAGAATAGATCACCTTTATCAAGATCCCCATGTGGATAATCCAAATTTATTCTTACATTATGGCGACCTTACAGATAGTATTAACATTATTAAATTGATACAAAAAATAAGACCTGATGAGATCTATAATCTTGGTGCTCAAAGTCACGTAGCCGTCAGCTTCGAATCTCCCGAATATACTGCTAATAGTGATGCTCTTGGAACATTAAGAATTCTGGAAGCTATAAAAACTCTAAGATTAATAGAGAAAACGAAATTTTACCAAGCAAGTACTTCAGAACTTTATGGCTTAGTTCAAGAATCACCTCAAAATGAAAATACTCCATTTTATCCAAGAAGTCCTTATGGGGTTGCTAAGCTTTACGCATACTGGATAACTGTAAATTATCGAGAATCTTATGGTTTGTTTGCTTGTAATGGGATTCTTTTTAACCACGAAAGTCCTAGAAGAGGAGAAACTTTTGTCACGAGAAAAATTACAAGAGGATTATCGCAAATTGACCAAGGTCTGTCAAAATATTTATATCTAGGAAATATAGATGCAATAAGAGATTGGGGCCATGCTAAGGATTATGTAGAAATACAATGGAAAATTCTCCAGGAGGAAAAAGCTGAAGACTTTGTTGTAGCTACAGGTAGACAAGAAAGTGTGAGAAGATTTATAGAATTATCAGCAAGAGAATTAGGTTGGGGAGGAATTAAATGGGAAGGTGAGGGTATTGACGAGATTGGAAGGAGAATTGATAATAATCAAATAGTAATTAAAATAGATAAGAAATATTTTCGGCCCTGCGAAGTAAACACTTTAGTAGGCGATGCCAGTAAAGCCAATACCAAATTGGGATGGACCCCAAAAATTTCATTAGAAGAATTAGTTGCAGAAATGATTAAACATGATAAACAATTAGCAATAAAAGATAATTTGTTAAAGAATAAAGGCTACGATCTAACTTTCCCAAGAGACTAAAAAGTTAAAAAGGTTTTTTAATTTTAAAATTTTCTCCATACTGCAAGAAGTTTTCCTTGTATCGTAACTGAATCCTTATCAAGTTTAATTGGATCATAATCAGGATTTGCTGCCTCTAAAACTATTTGATTATTTTTTCTAAAAAAATATTTTAAGGTAGTACCAGAACCTGGCACCATAGCACTTACTATCATTCCATTCTTTATAGAACTTTGCTCTAAAACGGGCTCCATCAAAACCATATCACCATCTGCGATATACGCATCCTTCATTGAATCTCCATTAACAGTAAGTGCAAAAACTCCTTTTTTTTGTAGAGTTTCTGTAAGATTAAGTTCTTCAGAAACATCGGAATAAGACTCTATCAATCCTCCTGCTGCTACTGAGCCTAATACTGGAATATTATTATTTGCAGTTATCTCTTCAACAAGTTGAAGAGTTCTCGCGCGACCCTCCTGCCACGAGATATACCCTTTCTCTTGAAGATGCTTTAGACGACTTTGTATTGGTGCCGGTGATTTTAATCCCATTCCATCCATCATCTGTCTTATAGAAGGACTATGGTGAAAAGCTCTTATATAATTTCTTATCCATTCAAATAACTCCTCCTGAGCATAAGTAAGCTGATTATTCATAACTTTAAAAGTAAAACATATGTACTCTAATACATTAGTACCTATTATAACGCTATTATGCAAGCGGATATTAAGGATTGATTATTAATAAATAACGTTTTTATTCAAAAAATTTCGATTAATAATTAATTTATTAAAAGCGTACTAAATTTCAAAGATTATTTAGAATGAGTATATTATGACTTATTTTTCAAAATAAAAGATTTTGAATACTAAAAGTAAAATACTGCCAATAATTCTTTGCGGTGGAGCAGGATCAAGACTTTGGCCTCTTTCAAGAAGAAGTTTCCCGAAACAATACCTATCAATAAGTAATGAAAAAAACTCTTCATTTCTTCAAAATACAATCCAAAGAATTAAAGGCTTAGAAAACTTTACAAATCCAATTATTGTTTGTAATGAAGAACATAGATTTATTACTGCGGAACAGCTTAGACAAATTAAGATAAAACCTAGCGCGATATTACTCGAACCATCTAGTAAAAATACTGCTCCCGCTATTGCAATTGCTGCACTAAGATCCATCAAAAGTGGAGAAGACCCAATTTTATTAATTTTACCCTCTGATCATCAGATAGCGAATGAAACCCTTTTTCTCAATTCGATAAAAAATGCTCAATCCTCATCATTAGAGGGGAAAATAGTAACCTTTGGGATAAAGCCCAATAATCCATCTACGGGTTTTGGGTATATTAAAGCAAAGGAATCATTTAAGAAAAATATCAATAAACCTTATCAGATAGAAAAGTTCATAGAAAAACCAAACAAGGATTTAGCTGAAAAGTTTTACCGAGATAATAAATACAGCTGGAATAGTGGTATTTTTATGGCAAGGGCAAGCATCTTGATTAAAGAAATTGAACGTTTTTCTCCAGAAATCATTGTGTATTGTAAAGAGTCTCTTCAAAAAAAAGTTGTCGATTTAGATTTTGAAAGATTAGAACCAAATTCATTTAAAAAATGTCCCAATATCTCTATAGATAAATCAATTATGGAAAAGACATCTCTAGGAGTTGTTTTCCCCTTAGATGTTGCTTGGAGTGATATAGGAAGTTGGAAATCTTTTTGGGAAAATTCCTCTAAAGATCAAAATGGGAATGTATTAATTGGGGATTCGATAGGAATATCTTCGAAAAATTGTCTTATAAATAGTAATAGCAGATTAACGATAGGCTTAAATATTGAAGAGTTAATAGTAATCGAAACAAGTGATGCGGTTCTTGTCACAAAAAAAAATGACTCAGAAAATGTTAAGTCATTAGTAGAGCATTTAAAAAAAACTAATCGAGTTGAAAGTGAAAAGAATAGAAAAGTATATAGACCATGGGGTAATTATCTTACTGTTGATAATGCTTCTCTATGGAAAATAAAAAAAATAGAAGTAAACCCAGGAGCCTCTTTATCGCTTCAGCTCCATAAAAAAAGAGCCGAACATTGGATAGTAGTTGAAGGTTTAGCAAAAATTGAAATAGATAACAAAAAACTAGAATTGGTAGCAAATCAAAGTTGTTTTGTTCCCGTTGGGGCAAAGCACAGATTGTCAAACCCTGGAGAAATACCGTTAGTAATTATTGAAGTACAAAGTGGTGAATATTTAGGAGAGGATGACATAATAAGATTTAAAGATATATATGGAAGAAAAGTTTTATAAATCGCGATGTCTAAAAATAATATTACTAAAATATTCAAATATTTTCCCCAGACAATAATGAAGCCAATAAAGCTTGTTGAACGTGCAATCTATTTTCAGCCTGCTCAAATATTCTACTTTTTTTACTTTCAAACACCTCATCAGTTATTTCCTTAGATCTATATGCAGGAAGGCAATGAAGAATAATGGCATCTTTATCAGCCTTATTTACTAATTCAGTATCAATCGTAAATCCATTAAAATGCTTTTCTTTCTCTTCCTTTTGATTCTCTTCACCCATCGAAGACCAAACATCTGTATAAAGAACATTGGCACCTGAAACAGCGGTATATAAATCATTAGTAATTTTCAACAAGTCCTTATTCTTATATATTTTGCGAGCTTTATTGATCACCCAAGAACTTGGTTCATAACCTCTTGGACATGCAATTCTGACTTCAACTCCTAATAAGGAGCCACATAGGATAAGAGAATTAGCCACATTATTACCATCGCCTATAAAAGTTAAAACTACATTTTTGAAATCAGAGAATTCTTCTTTTATAGTCAAATAATCAGCTAAAGCCTGACATGGATGTTCTAAATCTGTAAGAGCATTAATTACTGGTTTCGTTGACCACTTTGCGTATTCTTCTAAATCCGAATGATTGAAAGTTCTAATAGCAATAACGTCACAATACTTACTTAAAACCCTTGCAGTATCTTTAATAGGCTCTCCTCTTCCTATTTGTGAGGTTGAAGGATTTAGATCAATCGTGGAGCCTCCAAGTCTTGACATTGCTACTTGAAAACTAACTCTTGTACGAGTAGATGATTTATCAAAAACTAAGCCTAAAACTTTATTATTAAAATCAAACTTTAAATCTTTATTTTTAAAATTATTTGCAAGTTCTAAAATATCCAAAGCTTCTCGAGTTGATATATCAAAGCTTGATAGGAAATTGTTTTTAGCAAGCTTGTTTAGTTTTAGCATGTATATATCTAGTAGAATTTAAATTCTACTATGCAGGCATTTTAGTTTCTGCAAGGAGATTCTTTAAATCTTCCCCCTCTATAACTTCTTCTTGAAGAATTTTCTGCGAAATTGATTCAAGTAACGGTAAATTATTTCTTAAAATGTTTAATGCCGTCTCGTGAGCATCATCTACTAAATCTCTTACTTCTTTATCTATTGCTTGAGCCGTAGCATCACTAACTGATCTTCTTGGATTATTACCGTTACCTAAGAATTGACCACCGCCTTGTTTGTCGTAAGCTAGAGGGCCGAGAATATCGCTCATGCCAAAAGTTCCAACCATTTGTTCTGCTATGTCAGTTGCTCTTTGTAAATCATTAGAGGCTCCAGTCGTAATTTTTCCGAAAACAACTTCCTCTGCAGATCTACCACCTAGCAATGTAGCAATTTGCCCTTTTAATTCTTCCTTTGAATTAAGGAACCTCTCTTCAGTTGGTAATTGCAGTGTGTAACCTAATGCACTCATACCTCTGGGGACAATAGAAATCTTTGCAACTTTTGATCCCCCAGGCATAAGATGTCCAACTATGGCATGTCCAACTTCATGATAAGCGACTACTTTCTTTTCATCGTCTTGCAGCACTCGACTTTTTTTCTCTAATCCAGCAACAACTCTTTCAATAGCCTCACTTAAATCTTGTTGTTCAACACTTTTTCTCTTAGCTCTAGCAGCCAGTAAAGCAGCTTCATTAACCATATTTGCCAGATCTGCCCCTGCAAATCCACTTGTAGCTTGTGCTATTGAGTCTAAATCTATAGATTCTGCTAACTTTACTTTTTTTGTATAAATTTCAAGTATTGTCTTTCTACCAGATAAGTCGGGTCTATCGACTAAAACCTGCCGGTCAAATCTACCTGGCCTTAATAAAGCTGCGTCTAAGACCTCAGGTTGGTTTGTGGCTGCAAGAACAATAACAGGTTTATCAGCAGATGCGAAACCATCCATTTCAGTAAGCAATTGATTTAATGTTTGCTCTCGTTCATCATTACCTCCAACAACACCCATTGAACCAGAACGACTCTTACCGATTGCATCTAATTCATCTATGAAAATAATACAAGGGGCTTTCTTCTTTGCTTGTTCAAATAAATCCCTTACTCTAGCAGCGCCAGCGCCTACAAAAAGCTCAACAAATTCAGAACCTGAAATAATAAAAAAGGGAACTTCCGCTTCTCCCGCAACGGCTTTAGAAAGTAGCGTTTTTCCTGTTCCAGGAGGGCCAACCAAAAGAACACCCTTAGGAATTCTTGCACCTATATCTGTATATCTTTCAGGTTTTTTTAAAAAATCAACTATTTCAGTTAATTCATCTTTAGCTTCATCTACACCAGCAACATCATCAAAAGTTATTTTTGACTCATCATCAGGGACATAAACTTTAGCTTTACTTTTTGTAAAACTTAAAGCTCCTTGAGCTCCACCACCACCCATACTCCTTCTTGCGAAAAATTGTAAGACCAAGATAAATATTAATGGAGGAACAACCCAACTTAAAATTGTAGAGAAGAAATTTGGTTTTTTAGGAGGCGCTGCTGCGAATTCTACCCCTTTGCTTTCTAATCGTTGAGGTAAATCCATATCGAAAATAGGGGTAGTAGCTAATACTGATGGAGCTCCTTCCTCTGCTCCATTTAATTCATAACGAATTTGTTCTTGAGTAATATATGCTCTTTTTACTTCACCATCATTGACTTGATCAATAAACAACGAGTAAGGAACTCTGGGTATTTGCATGTTTTGATTAGGGAAGAGGCTACTAAATAAAAGTAAAGCTCCAACACCAATTAAAATTATATTTACTATTCCAAATCTTCTATTAGGTTGATTATCATCTTGTCTTATTGGCATAGTTGTTATCTATTTTGGACTTATTATAAACTAAACGAACGAGTTCCGTACCTGTAAAAAATTTTTTGGGTAAGAACCGTACGGTAAACAAATCAAAAAACATAACATCCTAGGGAATCAGACTCTTTACAAAAATATCATTGCCAATAAAACTGATTTCAGGCGTATTTAAATTAAGAACTTCATTCATTTCTGTAAATTCAAAATCAGCAAAGGGGCTCATGTTACTTACACCTCCTATTATCTTTGGAGCAATAAAAGTCATTAGTTCTTGAATACATCCTGCTTTGATTGCTGATGTTGCCAACTTAGGTCCACATTCCCAAAAGACATTATTACAACCTTTTCTGGCTAGTAAATTAGAAATCAATTTAGGATCATCAGAGGGTATTTCTTCAATCTCTACAGATGACGGAATCCTTTTAAGATATTTTTTATTTGCAGTAGAGGAGTCATAAACGACAAGGGTCTTGGCTAAATTAGAATCCCACAAATTAGATTTTTCTGGTAAATCTAAAGTTTTTGTGAATACAACTCTTAAAGGCTCCGGCTTTCTTAGACCTCGCGAGGTGAGAAGTGGATTATCTTTTCTTAATGTATTACCACCAATAACTATTGCGTCAAATCCTGCCCTATGAGAATGAACCAATGATCTTGAATCTTTGTTTGTAATCCATTTACTTTTGCCATTTTTAAGGCCAACCCTCCCATCCATACTCATAGCCCATTTAAGGACGCCAAAAGAACTATCAGTAATATTCCTATGAATAAAAGACTTATTAAGTTCTTGAGATTCTCTTTTACATAGGCCTTGATGAACTTTAATTCCAGCATCTTTAAGTAATTTAATACCTTTACCTGAAACTCTTTTATCGGGATCTTTAATAGAAATGTATGCTTTTTTTATCCCAAAAGAAATTATTTTATCAACACATGGAGGGGTTTTACCTTGATGGCAACAAGGTTCTAGATTTACATAAATAGTCCCACCTCTAGCATCTTTTTTTAAGTTATTAAAAGCCATCGCCTCAGCATGAGGCATTCCTGACTTGTAATGGAATCCTTCTGATAGAAGATTTCCATCTTTATCTAAAATCACTGCCCCTACCATAGGATTAGGGCTTGTTGTTCCTTTACCTAATGAAGCTAAAAAAATAGCTCTTTTCATCCATTTAATGTCACTGCTATTGAAATTAATCATCTCTCAAAAAATTATCACTTTAATGATCTCCATTCTTTAACTACGAATGGAGGAACAGGTAACTCTGAAAAAACACCTGATAAAGATAATCTGAGAGGTCTATTTTTATCAATATTATTTATTAGTTCATCTAGATCAAATTCTGCAGCAGCTTGTCTTCCATCATTAACCAATTCAAAATTTAATGATGTTTTATCACTCAAAAACCACTGCTTTCTACCAGAATTAACTTGTAAACTTGTTGGATGATCAATCCTAAGGTTACCAGGGTATCCTATTACCCTTAAGATCAATTTATCTTCAAAAAGAGGAGATTTATATGCAACTAGTTGCCAGGTTTCAAAATCTAAATCTCTTAGAAACTCACTACTAGCATTTATTAAATCTCCATTAATTTCTGTCTCTGCTATTTCTGAATAAACCCTTAAAGGGTTAAAAATGATCGAAATTATTATTGCCAGAGGGAGTAAACCTTTGAAAAAAATACTTTTATTTAATTTTGTAATTTTCATCATTTTCAGAATCCATAAGGGCATCTAGAGTAACCGCTGTCCTAATAAGAGCTTGATATCTTCTTATGATTTTACGATTTTTTTCTATAACTCGGGATAAATTTGCAGTATCTTTATCCGAAAAACTCGTTGATAAATCATTAGAGTCTTCCTCAATTAACTCAAAATTAATTTCTTTGTTAATTAGAGTTAACAATAATTCGTGTAATCGCTTTCTCCTGTCGGACAAGTAATTTATTATTATGACAAGGTCAATAATAGGATAATTTAATTAAACATACAAATAAATTTATGTGATTCCTCTTAAAATTTTATGTCTGAGATAAAGAGAAAAATACATGTGATAGGAATAAATTCTTTTGAATTTCAAGAATTACCTTTGAATTTGCAAAAGTTATTTTTTGAAACAGTTAATATCGCAATTCCAGATTCGTATTTTGAAGATATTCAAATATGGGCTAAAAAATATACCAAACAAAAAAAGTTATTGTTCACCAGTAAAAGTGATAAAAAGCTAATTAATTGGCTTAAATCACAAAAAAACAACGTAATTTTAATTTCGAGGGGTGATCCTCTTTGGTTTGGGATTGGGAGACAACTTCTAGAAAATTTTTCAAAAGAAGAATTAAGTTTCTATCCATCAAAGACTTGTGTTCAAATAGCATTTAGTAAACTTAAAATACCTTGGCAAGATGCTAGCTATATAAGTATTCATGGAAGAGATTCAACTAAGTTAATTAAGACTCTAAAATCAAAGCCCTCAACATTAGCAATACTTACAGATACAAAAAACAAAGGTTTAGAAATAATCCAAAATAATTTATTAGAGTTAAATCTCAATGATGTTTATGAATTTTGGCTTTGTGAGGAATTAGGCTTAAAAAATGAAAAAATAAGAAAATTAAAGGTAAATGACAAATTACCACATAATATCTCTAAATTAAATATTGCTGTTCTTTTGAAAAAAGAACAGCATAAAATGGGAATTCATACCCCTTTATTTGGATTAAAAGACGAAACTTTTAAAACTTTTGAAGATAGGCCAAATTTATTAACAAAAAGGGAAGTTAGAATCCAAATTTTGGCTGACTTAGAACTCCCAACGAATGGAATAATTTGGGATATTGGCGCGGGATGCGGCTCGATTGGTTTGGAAGCTTTAAAACTTAGACCTAGACTAAAGTTATTCAGTATTGATAAAAGAATTGGATCCAAAGAATTAATTAAAGAAAATGCTAAAAGATTAAGAGTTAGACCTGTAGGTATTTTTGAAGAAGATATAAATAATTTATTTATTTCTGATCATATTAATTCCCTAAGACATGCCAAGAGAATTATTATTGGAGGCAGTGATAAAAATACCAAGCTTCGAATTATTAATGAATTTTCAAAAGATATGGATTCTGGTGATATTATTTCAATTCCAATAATTGATATTCAAATTATTAAAGAATTAAAAGAGGCTTTAATAGAAAACAATTTTAAAGTAACTTTAAATCTAATTCAGACTTATAAAAGTTTAAGTATTTCCGAGGGTATAAGATTTGACCCAAACAATCCTGTATTTTTATTGAGAGGGAAAAAACAAATTTAAATTATTCTTATTTATTCGGTTTACCTACGTGAGGTAAGCCCCAACCTAATTTATTTCTTAAAACTTGAAAAAACTCGTGATCCTCAAGCCTTATAAACTTAACAGAGTGTTTGCTTTTTCTAATTAGGACTCTATCTTCAGGCCAAACATAACAACCTGCATTTCCATCAACAACCATTACCAATCTTTCTGGAGTAGCAGGAAAAACAGTTACTGGTTCTGAATCATTAAAAACCAAAGCCCTTGATGCTAAAGAATGAGGAGCTATTGGTGTTAATTGAACGACTGGACAATCAGGGGTGATAACTGGGCCACCTGCACTTAAAGAATATGCTGTTGAGCCAGTTGGAGTTGATAAAATTACTCCATCAGCAGATATATCAACAGGAGCATGTCTTCCTATAGAAATCTCAAAATGGCACATACTTGTCAAAGGTTCTCTATGAAGAGCCATTTCATTTAGACAAAGCGATTCCCATCTTCTTTGATCATTTCTCATAACACTGATTATTAGGCTTTTTCTTTCTTCAATATCCCAGCTACCAGTTATTAGTTTATCGATAGCTTCATTTAAATTAGATAAATAAGCTTCTGCAAGAAATCCTAAATGGCCAGTGTTAATTGTAAGGATTGGTATTTTAGCTGGAGCTGTCTGACGAGCTGCAGAAAGTACTGTTCCATCTCCACCAAGAACGATTGCAAACTCCATAGAAGAATCAAACCCTTCTGGAACACAATTCGAATATCCCAAAGGTCGAACATGTTGATCAGGATTAGCAAAGCCAACCATACCTCCAGAACTGCTTACCCTTACAACCTCATAATTGGATTTTTCCAATTTTTTTTGAACAGAGGTTGCCGTCTGAACAGCTAGTTCTTTCCCATCATTGACGATTAGCCCTGCTTTACGTACCAATCGAAAAATTAAAACTAATTATATTTTAAACTAATTCGTTTAAGAAACCTAATTTAAAACCTTAATTCAATTAAAACTGCTTTAAGAATCTTAGATCATTTGTATAGAACCTCCTGATATCATCAATCTGATGTCTGACCATACAAAATCTCTCTACACCTAATCCGGCAGCAAATCCGGTCCATTTTTCAGAATCTATTCCTAACTTTTCTAAAACCTTAGGATCAACCATACCACAACCCATTACTTCTAACCATTTCCCCTTCCATTGAACATCAACTTCTGCAGAGGGTTCAGTAAAAGGAAAATAACTAGCTCTAAATCTCACAGGGATATCACCAAAAAAAGTTTTTAAAAAAGTTAGGACAGTTCCTCTTAAATGACTAAAATTAATATCTTGATCGATACATAAAACTTCTACTTGATTGAAAACAGGAGAGTGAGTAGCATCTACAGCATCTCTCCTATAAACTCTTCCAGGTGCAATAATTCTTACTGGAGGAGTATTGTCTTCAAGATATCTTATTTGTACTGGGGACGTATGAGTTCTTAAAAGACGATTTTCATCTAAATAAAAAGTATCCTGCATATCTCTAGCAGGATGATTTTTAGGAATATTGAGCGATTCAAAATTATAAAAATCACTTTCTATTTCAGGACCCTTCTCAACAGAATATCCCAGTCCACAAAAAATATCTATTATCTCATCTTGAGTTGAAATCAAGGGGTGCTTATTACCTGGAGGAGTTCCTATTGATGGAATTGTTACATCAATTTTTTCATCTTCAATCTTTTTATCAAGAGCTTTATTAATAAGTTGATTTTTTCTCTCAGTTATAAGATCTTGCAAATTTAACTTAATCAAGTTTGCCTTTTGCCCAACAATTGGCCTATCAACTGAAGGTAATTTACCCATTGTTTTTAATATAATTGATAATTCACCTTTCTTACCTAATAAAGATATCTTCAATTGATCTAATTCATCATCACTTTTAGCCTTTTTTATATTTTCGTTAGCAAAAAGAGAAAGATTATTTAGTTTTTCCTCGATTTGACTTAATGATTCAATTTGACTCACTGATATAGTAAAAATAAGTATAGTTTCATCTTACTTAAATATCTTCCATAATAAAATGAATTAATCTGTGGAATCGTTAAATATTTTAATAAGTAATGATGATGGAGTTTTTGCTGAAGGAATAAGAGCACTAGCAAAAGCTGCACTCCAAAAGGGGCATAAGGTAACAGTCGTTTGCCCAGACCAAGAAAGATCAGCTACAGGCCATGGTCTTACTTTGCAATCGCCTCTCAGAGTGGAAAGAGCAGATAAATTATTTGAAAAAGGTATTAGAGCTTGGGGTTGTTCAGGCACACCAGCTGATTGCGTAAAATTAGCACTATCAGAATTATTAGCAAAAAAACCTGATCTAGTTCTTTCTGGAATAAATCATGGTCCGAATTTAGGGACAGATATTTTTTGTTCCGGAACAGTAGCTGCAGCAATGGAAGGTACTTTAGAAAATGTTCCATCAATGGCAATAAGTATAGCAAGTTTTAAGTGGAAGAATTTTGAGTTGGCTGGTGAAATTGCTATGAATATTGCAGAACAAGCTATTAAGGATAGTTGGCCAAAATCACTTCTTTTGAACTTGAATATACCACCATGCGAGAAGAATAAAATAAAGGAATTAACCTGGACAAGATTATCAATCAGAAAATATAAGAACCAATTTTCTAAACGAAAAGATCCAAGAGGGGATGATTATTATTGGTTAGCAGGAGAGGCTGTTTTAGATCTAGAGTCAAAAGGTTGTGGTCCCAAGAGTTGGCCTAGCGATGTATCTCAAATACAAGAAAATAAAATATCTCTTACGCCAGTAGAGCCAGATTTATTTTGGAGAGGGAGTTTAGACCTGTTGCCAAAAATTAATATGTCATCTATAAATTCTTCTTAACAACCATAATGAGAAACAAAGTCCTAAGAAATGAGCAGCAATAACTTGCGTATTACTAAGCACAGATAAAATCTCTAGTCCAGTAATAGGAATATCAGATGTTGCAGTAATAAGTTGACCTGTTGTTTGAGATGATGCTTGTATAAAAAGTGCACCCATAAGTGCTTGGTATCCAATTAATCCAAAAAAAATCCCTAATAAATCATTTATTAAACCTCTTTTTATTAATTTGCTTGTTTGTCCCCGGGAGGGTCTAGCATTACTTGCAATAGCCCTTCCAGTTCTAACTATCAACCAACCTTGCCAGAGGCTAAAAAGTAGTAAAATTAAAGATATTGTTGTTAAGGATAGTCCAGGGGTCAGACCTAACTGTCCTTCGCTATTATTTACAACATTTGAAAAAAGCAAAACAGCGGTTACTACAACACTTAAAATGGATTGAACCCAAAAGCGTATCCATCCGATGCGACGCATTCCAAATGAAAGCGACTGAAAATCAATTTTGTCAGACATTCATTTGATTGAATAAATTATAGTCTATTCAAATTTGCCATCTAAATCATAAAATTGCACGTTATCTTGTGATCTCTTTAATATCACCATCTGAAGTTAAGAATCCGACATCAATAGCTATCGGAAGTTTTGATGGTCTGCATGCAGGTCATAGAAAATTAATAGAAAGCGTTGTAAAAGAAAATGAATATACCCCTACAATCGCAAGCTTCTGGCCACATCCAAGAGAAGTGTTATACAAAGAAACGCGTCTTAGGCTTGATCTCCCAGAGGAAAAACTCCATATCCTTGAAGCTCTTGGCATTCAACAATTGGTTCTTATTCCATTTGATAAAAAACTCTCTAAATTGAGTGCAGAGAGCTTTATAAAAGACATTTTAATTAATCAATTACAAGCAAAATATATTTCTGTAGGTGCTAATTTTAGATTTGGGTTTAAAAGAAGTGGAGATATTAATACAATTCAACAAGTTACTAAAGATTTGGATATAAATATAAAAATCATTTCAATATTAGAAGATAAAGGAGGCAGAATTAGTAGCAGTAGGATTAGAGATTTACTACAAAAAGGTGATTTAAAAAATGCTTTCAAAATACTTAAAAGACCATATAGTTTTACAGGCAAAGTCGTTCAAGGGAAAGGAATAGGTAAGAGCCTAGGATTCCCAACAGCAAATCTTGAAATAGATGGAAGAAAATTTTTGCCTGGTGAAGGAGTCTATGCCGCTTGGACTACTATTGAAAATTCAAATAATAAAATCGCCTCAGTTATGAATCTTGGTTCTCAACCAACTATTGATCCTCTATTGCCATCAGCCGTTGAAGTTCATTTGATTCGTGAAAATATTGATCTATATGGTTTGCATTTATCTGTAGAACCTATTAAAAAACTAAGATCTCAAATTAAGTTCGCCAATATTGATCAACTTTCTAAGCAAATTAGCAAAGATAGATATAATGCACTACAAATTTTTAATAAACTCAAAAAATAATCTTTAATATGGAAAATTCAAACTCACATCAACATGAAGATTTACACATATATCAAATTATTGATGCCAATTTAGATAGAGCGAGAGAAGGTCTTAGAGTCTTGGAAGATTGGGCCAGATTTGGACTAGGCAATGAAGACTTTGTTATTAGAACAAAAAACTTCAGACAAATCTTAGGTAAAAATCATGCAGAAATATATAAAAAATCTAGGAATTTTATAGAGGACCAATCCAAAGGATTATCTCATTTTGAACAAAATAACAGAAAGAATCCCGAAGAAATAATATGTTCTAATTCTGCAAGAATTCAAGAAGCACTTAGAGTTATTGAAGAATTTTCTAGGGGACATAATAAGAATCTTTCCAAAATAGCATCAGAGATTAGATATGAAATCTATACTTTAGAAGTTGACTTATTAAAATTCAATACGCGTAAAAGAGCAGAATTAATCATAAGAGAAAACAACTTATATTTTGTTACAGATCAAAAAAATAAGTTAATAGAAATAATCGAAAAAATATTGTCAGGAGGAGTTAAACTTATTCAGCACAGATTTAAAGAAGGTAATGATATAAAGCATCTTCAGGAGGCAATTGAAATAAAACGACTATGTAAAAAATATAATTCTTTGTTTATTGTTAATGACAGAATAGATATCGCATTAGCCTCTGATGCAGATGGTATTCATCTTGGGCAAGGTGACATAGATATAGTAACAGCAAGAAAATTATTGGGTCACTCAAAAATTATCGGTATTTCTGCAAATAATTCAAATGATATTAATAATGCCATAAAGAATGGATGCGACTATATAGGTATTGGGCCAGTTTTTAAAACCACAACAAAAAAGAATAAAAAACCGTTAGGGGTAGAGAAGATTAAAAATTTAACAAAAGATCTTAATTTACCATGGTTTGCTATAGGAGGTATAAATAAAAAAAATATTTCATCTCTAAAAGGTCAAGGGATTAAAAAAGTTGCTGTTATTTCTGGACTCTTAAATTCTGAAGATCCAAAAGAAGAAGCTATTATTATCTTAAAAGAATTATCTTATGAAAATTAAAGTAAACGGAAAGGAAAAAAATATAAAACTAGAGGATGAAAAGGCTTTATTATCAAGAACCATAGAATTCCTAGGATATAAGCCTAATACAATTGTTGTTGAATTAAATGATTTAATTATCAACTCAAAGAAATGGGATAATGAGATCCTAAAAGATGGAGATAAATTAGAAATTGTTTCTATTGTTGGGGGGGGTTAATTAATTTAAGAATGGAAATCTGAAAATCTTCATATTTTTTTAACTTTAAGAGTGAAACAATAACCCAAATTTGAATTTTTTCATTTTATATTCTTAATACTTAATTCTGAAAATGAAAAAAAACTCAACTCATAGTTCAAGATCTTTAAAGTGGGAATCTAATGGTGAATTGGCCCAAAAAGATTTATCAGAATTAATTGAAAGATTAAAAAATGTAGAAAGTGAAGATAACTCTTCAGAATTGTCTAGATTAGGTACCAAATCAAACATAATAAATTAATTTTGTAACTTAGATCTTGTTTTTAGAAAAATTTATATCAAATTATAAATACTGAATATCATAATAAATGTCAAAAAGATTTCCTGAATGGGTTAATACAGAAGTTGTTTTGAAAGCAATAAAAATGAGAGAAGAAGGAATACTTTCAAAACAGTTAAATTTATGGATAGAGAATTTATTAGAAATAAACAAAAAATGAGAAGATTATGAGGAAATCCTTTTTATAATTCTTAAAGCAGCCATCGCGGCGCCATAACCATTATCTATATTCATTACCGCAATCCCAGGAGCGCAACTTGATAACATACTATATAACGCGGTTTCTCCATTCTTACTAACTCCGTACCCTACTGAAACAGGAACTGCGATAATAGGTTGAGGCAATAGCCCTCCAACAACTGTTGCTAGTGCGCCTTCCATACCAGCACAGACTATAAGGACATCATATTTATTAATTTCTTTTATCTCTTTAAATAAACGATGAAGTCCTGCCACTCCTACGTCTATAAAAGATTTACAGCTTACTCCATAAATCTCTAGAGATAATTTCGCTTCAAGAGTTACAGCTAGATCACTCGATCCTCCTGAGATTATTGCAACTTTTTTGTTTGTAGTAAATTTATTCAAATTTTCTCCAATTATGAGACAACATGCTTCTTCATAGAATCTTCCCTCTTTATATATATCTAACAAATAATTAGCTTTCTTTCTGTTGATACGAGTTATGAAAACAACTTCTTTTTTACTTAAAAGTTCTTCTGATAATCTTTTTAATTGATCAACGCTTTTATCTTCCCCCCAAATAGCTTCAACTAATCCAATTCTCTCTCTTCTTTCGAAATCAAACCTAATATCTAAATTCATACTTGCTCAACTAACTCTGCTTCATAAATCAGCTTAAAAGGATTTGCATCGACATTTAAAGAAGTTTTGACATTTTCTTCAAATTTTTTTTGAATTTCATTAACTTCCTTTATTGATATGCTTTTCCATAATCTTTTATTTTTCCAATTAACCAAAATCAAGGCTTCTTCTTTTTCTTTATTCCAAAATATTTTTCTTCCCAAGTAACCATCTTGAATAGATAACCAAGGATCCCAAACTTCTTTCTCAGCCTTTATCCATGCTTCTTTAAATTTATAAGGAATTAAAAGTCTTAATTCTTCTGTGACATGTTCACCTTGATATTTATCCATTGGAAGAGCGCTCAGGATTTGAGAATTACTTTGAGAAAGCAATATGAATAAACATATTAATAGGAAAGAAAAGCTTTGTATTTTTTTTTTAATTTTATTGTTTGTTTTCATTCTTTTTTTTCAAGCAATACCACAGAATGACAACTTATACCTTCCTCTCTACCCTCAGGTCCCAATTTTTCATTTGTGGTCGCCTTTATTCCAATAAAACTACTATCGATTTTTAAGATATTAGAAATATTATTTTTCATTACTTCCACATAGGGTTTAATTTTTGGTCTTTCAGCCACGATAACACTATCAATATTATTTACTTCCCAACCTTGCTTTCTAATTAATTCAGTAACTTTAGATAACAAAAATAAGCTATCAGCATTTTTCCATTTCTGTTCGGATGGAGGAAAATATTTTCCAATATCTCCTAGAGATAGTGCGCCTAATAATGCATCCATTATTGAATGGCTAAGAACGTCAGCGTCACTATGGCCATCGAGTCCTAAATTATCAGGATGATTCAATTCAACTCCTCCAATTATTAAGTTCCTACCTACTACTAATCTATGAATATCATATCCATTACCTATACGAAATTTCATCATTTGATTGGAGTCTTCATTTATTCTCTTACTTTTTGGTACTTTTTTATAGTCTTCATTAGAAATCAAGTCATTTCTTCTAACTAATGTTCTTTCTAACATTTTTTGCTTTCGCCATAATTTAATCTCTTCATGATTACCACTAACCAAAATATCTGGTACTTTCATTTTCCTAAAAATAAGAGGTCTAGTGTACTGAGGATATTCCAACAAAGAAGAATTATGACTTTCATCTATTAAAGAGTCTGGGTCTCCAAGGGTCCCTGGTAATAATCTTGTCAATCCATTAATTATTGATATCGCTGGTATTTCACCTCCTGAAAGTACATAATCACCAATTGAGATTTCTTCATCAGCCAAGCATCTAACCCTTTCATCAAAGCCTTCATATTGCCCGCAAATTATTATCAATTGATCCAAAGAAGACCATTTAAAAAGATCCTGCTGCTTCATGACTTTTCCTTGTGGAGTCATTAAAAGAGTTTTACTATTTGGTAATTTATTAATTGAATCATGAGCCTTATAGATCGGGTCTGGTTTTAGAACCATCCCTGAACCTCCTCCATATGGCTTATCATCAACTTGCCTATAAGAACCTTCTCCATATTCTCTTAAATCGTGTAGGTTTAGATTAATCAGATTTTTCTCTAGTGCTCTTGTTATAACGCCTAAATTATTTATTAATTCAAAAGCTTTAGGAAATAAAGTAATTACCTCAAATTTCATATTACTCATTTAAAAATCAACCTCATAACCAAACTCCATTAACTTAGATTCTTTTTTCCTCCAATTTGGTATAACTTTGACGAATAATTCAAGATGAACAGGGCCATCTATCAATTTCTTCATATTTGATCTTGCCGATTGACCAATATTTTTTAACATCGAACCTTTCTTACCAATTAGAATTCCCTTTTGACTCGTTCTTTCAACAATAATAGTTGCCAGAATAGCTGTAAAATTTTTACCATTATTTCTTTTTATTTCTTTGATTTTTTCAATTTTTACAGCAACACTATGGGGAACTTCTTCCCTTGTATTGATTAATACCTGCTCTCTTACTAAATCTGATAACAAATTATCTAATGGTTGATCGCATATTGTATCTTCCTCATAGAGCATTGGTCCTTTAGGAAGGAAATTTAATATTATTTCAACTAATTCAGCACATCCATCACCTTCTGTGGCACTCACAACTTGAAAACTTTTACTAGTTCTAAAAACTTTTTTATATTGATCTAAACGCAGATTCTTGAATTCCTTATTCACCAAATCCCATTTATTTAATACCACGATAAATTCAGTTTGATTTGCAACTAAAAAATCTTTTATATATTCATCCCCTCTTCCAGGTTCAACACTTGAATCAAGAACTAAAATCACTATATCTACTCCATTTATTGCTGATTTAGCATTTTTAACTAATATTTCCCCTAGAAGATGATGAGGTTTGTGAACCCCTGGAGTATCTACAAAAATTATTTGTCCAATTTTTGTAGTTAGTATTCCTTTTAATTTATTTCTGGTCGTTTGAGCCACTGGCGAAGTAATTGTTATCTTTTCACCAATTAACTTATTTATTAAGGTAGATTTCCCTACATTTGGTCTTCCAAGTAAAGTTACAAAACCAGATTTATAATTGTTCAAAAGACTTTTAAACTATCCATAATAAAATTCTGATTGAAAATGCAAAAAAAAACCATAAACTTAAAAGAAACTTCTTTTACCCAAGCTATAAACATATCAGCTCAATGGTGCAAAGAATGGGAAGAGGAACTTTTAAGTGACGAAGTTTTAGCAGATAGAATTGCAGAACTAATAAAAACAAAAAATGGATTGAGAGGATTTTTTGCGTATGCATTGTCAGATCAAGATTGTTATTTATTAGATAAGCTTCCTTTCTCACTTGTTTTCAAACTTCAAGAAGGAGGAAACGATGTCGTCGAAATAGTAGTGAAAAATTTAATAATGAGTTCTGCTCAAATTATTGTTCATGAAAGAGAAAATAATCTTGAATATAAGTCTAATTCTGAAAATATATCAGAAAGATGTAAAGGGATTTTGAATGTTCTTGATACTAAGTTGGTAACAAAAAAAATAAATCAATTAATTAGTCAGTTAGATAACTTAGGGAACAGTTTTGATAATTCAAAAAAATATGATAGTAAGCAAAAGGAATTTATAAAACATCAAATCTTCGATATTGCACAATAAAAAAGCGTCGACTTTAGCGACGCTTTTATGAATAATTAAATAAAAAAATTTTTAATCTCTTCTTCCACCACCTTGAAGTGCAATCATCAATCTTAAAATGAATACAAATAGATTTATATAGGTTAAATACATCCCTAAAGCTCCAGCCAAGTATTGATCATCATTATATCTTCTTGGCATCGTATAAAAGTCCACGAAAGACATACCGACGAATAAAACAGTCCCGAATCCAGCAATCAACAATTCTAAGCCTTGAGGCATTCCGCCGCCTGTAAAGACTGACCCAATTATCTGAATAACCATTGCAATAATAAGTCCAATCATACCTAGACCTACTGCCCCGCTGAGTGCTTGGCCAACATTATCACTCATCCTTTGGCCAGTGTAAGAGGCGATTATAAATGTAATTCCTGTAGCTAATGCAGCGGTTGCTATAGATCCAGGGCCGATTGCTATGGCAGCGTAAGCGATAATTCCACTTAAGGTAAATCCAGTTAACAGACTATATGAAGCCAGCAAAGGTAATGCTTTAGAATTGTTTGAATTATTAGCAGCGCTAGATGCTACAAAAAATAAAACTAATTGCGCAATAATTGCTACAAAAAATAACGGCGTGAATAATGGGCTTTGTTGTAAAGTTAATCCTCCCAAGACACCAACAGATGTTAACCCCATCCCTGCACCTACATAAGGCAATGCTTTATTAATAACATTGGGTCCAACTATTGCACTTGATTGAGCTTCGCGTATAGCCTGGTTAAAATTACTACTTGCTGGCATTTTATACTTATTTAATTAATCTTATTCTACCAAATTTTTTATATTTCAGTGTACGGTTCACCCGAGTAAAAGTTTACTTATAAGCCTCAATAATTTTCTGTACTAATGGATGGCGAACTACATCTTCAACATTTAAATAGCAAAACTTAATTCCTTCAGTATTAGAGAAAATTTTGGAGGCTTCCACCAAACCACTTAACTGATCATTTTTTAAATCAATTTGCGTTATATCACCATTTACAACCATCTTGGACCTTTCCCCTAATCGAGTTAAAAACATTCTCATTTGAGAAGTAGTAGTATTTTGTGCTTCATCTAAAATAATCAAAGAATCATCTAATGTTCTACCTCTCATAAATGCTAAGGGTGCAACTTCAATAATGCCTTTATCAATTAATGAATTTGTTTTATCGTACCCAAAAATTCTATGTAGAGAATCAAATAAGGGGCGTAAGTACGGATCAACTTTTTGATGCAAATCTCCGGGCAGAAATCCTAAATTTTCTCCAGCTTCTACTGCTGGTCTAGTTAAAACAATTTTTTCAATTTTTTTCTCATTTAATAATCTAGCAGCACAAACAGTTGCTAAGAATGTTTTACCCGTACCTGCAGGACCAATAGCAAAAGTTAAATCAAAGTTTTCAATAGACTCTACATATTCTTTTTGTCGTATAGTTCTAGGCCTTAAATATCTACCCTCTTTGGAACGAGCTAAAATCTTTTTCCCTAGTTCGGCATGAGAAGAGGATTCTCCAATATTTAGAGAACTAAGAGCTGCCTTTAAATCAACCTCTGGGACTTCTAATCCTTGTTCCCAAATTGGTCTTGTTAGTTCAACCAATGCCGAGGCTCTTTCAAGTTTAGGTATTACTCCATTCATCTCAAGTTGTAGACCTCTAATTGTTAATGAGACACCTGTAAGAGATTCAAATTTTTTTATAAAAGAATTACCCGGACCAGATAGTGCGGTAGCAGCATCTGAACTTGGTAAATCTATTTTGAAGTGACCAGTTTTGGAAACTTCTTTCATCTATTTAATGTATATAAAAATAAATTCAACAACTTTTAGCTTTCAGCTTCTTTATTAACGCTTTCAACTTCTTTATTAACATTTTCAGCTTCTTTACTCTTAGCTTTTGCAATCTTTTCTTTTTCCAACTTAGCCTTACCTACAGCTATAGAGGGTCTTTCTTTCTTTTCTAATAATCCTCCCTTTTCTAGTAATGTCCTAACAACATCTGTAGGTTGTGCTCCCTGCGTAAGTCTAGTTCTTAATGCTTCTGTATCAAGTCTAGTCTCTTTAGTTCTTGGATTGTAAAAACCTAATTCTTGAAGAGGTCTTCCATCTCTTCTGGAGGTACTATTACATGCAACGATCCTGAAACTTGCTTCTTTTTTCTTTCCAAAGCGCTTAAGGCGCAACTTAATCATCTTGAATTAATTTATTTTATTCAATAATATCATTTGACGGTAGCTATTTAAAAATTATAAATCTCCAAAACCTTTTTT
>QCIU01000012.1 GCA_003216465.1 Prochlorococcus sp. AG-402-N10 | reverse complement strand
AGATTTTTTTCTTCCCAAACATAAGTTGCTTCATCGTTATTAATTGGTTTAGCTTCATAAGCCAGGTACCATAATATAAAACCTAGTGGTATTATCAATATTTGCATTAAATTTATGTTGACTTAAATTTAATATAGTGCAACACTAATTATACGCAAGTGTCACAATATTTTTCTTTATGCCTTCTCCAAGAAAAAGAATTGGATTTTTACCTAGTACTGAAATACATTTAATAATAAATGAAATCTGCAAAAAAAATAAATTAAGTCAATCAAAGGTTACTGGAATTTTAGTTGAAGAAGGTCTTATATCTAGGGGGATAATAAATAGTAATAAATATAAAACTCAACAGATTTCCAAGAGTAGTAAAATAAAAGACAACGATTATCTCATATATGGTAAAAGTTCTTTAAAAAATGAGGTGGAGATGATTAATGAATTCATAGAATTTAAGCTTTTTAAAAAAATAATGAATAAAAATAAAAAATTATTTGAATATTAGTGTCACACTATTTGGAAAAAAATTAATGGTTAATGTATCTGTAATTTTATCAATGAGTTGAAAATGTCTCGAGCGTGACTTGAACACGCGACCTGCGGGCTATGAATCCGCCGCTCTAACCAGCTGAGCTACCGAGACCTATAGCTATTTTAAATCATGACTTGTACCTTATACCATATTTAAAAATTTAATTGTTTATTAGCCTCATATATCGCAATCCCACATGCAACTGATAAATTTAGACTCCTAACGCCTTTTTTTGTATTATTTGATAATTCCAAATTTGGCATAAATATTGTTATTAATGAATCACATTCATTTATAATGTTAGTAGGTAATCCAGTGTCTTCTCTACCGAATAATAAAATATCATCTACTCTAAATCTAAAATCATTTAAATAAATTCCATTTTTTTTACTAAATGATATTAATCTTTTATTTATTTTTGATTCTCTAAATTTATTAAAACTAGGATAATTATTTAATTTTACTAAAGGCCAATAATCTAAACCTGCCCTTTTTAAATATTTGTCTTCTAACTTAAATCCTAATGGTTCAATTAAATTCAGCGTAACATCGAAAGCAGCACAAGTTCTGGCTATACTTCCAGTATTTTGAGGAATCCTCGGCTCGAAAAGTGAAATTTCCAAATTTAAGTAGGTATTTCAAAGCCTATATTATCTAATTTTATGGCTCTACCATTTATAGTTAGCCAATTTTCATGAGAAATTTGTGATATTTTCCTCTGAAGATCTCCAATTCTTTCTATATATATGTTACCAATTTCATATTCGGAAACTAATCCCCAACCAACTTGTTCTCCTACAATAAAGGTGGCACTATATCTTTCCTTTAAAAGATCTAATAATATAATAACTTTCTGCTCCCATTCATCATCTTGCCTATTAATATTCTCCATTATAAAACCACCTATTGAATCAATTAGTATTGGACCTTTCTCTTTTTTTAAAATATTAATTAGATTGTTTGTCTCAATTAATTGCCAGTCTTTTGGCCTCCTTCTACGATGTTGAAGTATTTTTTTTTGCCAATTTTTATCATTAGGTCTTGATTCAGATAAAGCAATATACGTTAAATTATGAACTTTTCTGGCTAAATGTTCTGCGAATTCGCTTTTACCACTTTTTGTTCCTCCTGTTATTAATATAATTTTTATTGAATTATTATCATGACTTTCCATAAATTAAGTGTTATTTAGAGAAATACCACCATGTTGCAAGGGGAATTATTGTTGCCGCAATTAATAATCCAACGACAATATAGGTAGCTGTTGAACTCTCTGCATCTTCTGCTCGCATTGTGTTAAAGTTTGGATCCACTACAGGGTTGTCGATGGATGATGGTTGACTTTTTTCGTAGTTAATAATTGTTTTTTGTTGACTAACTATAAGTAGATCGCCAATATTTTTGAAACTTTCTGCATTAGACTTATTTGTAGGTAATGCAATGATTAAAAAACTTATCATCACAAGGGAAAAACAATGTTTGTAGAGAGATTTAATCATTTTAGTTTTAATCTGATTATATAATAAAAAGTCATAAGTCCGAGTCTGTTTGATATTAAATCGAATATAATTATTTAATATAATTTATTAGAATTTTTTTAATATATTTTATGTATTTCAATGGAATAACACTAATTATTATTGGCTGCATACTTTTCTTATTTCAATTAGCTAATTTTTTTTCTCTTGATTCTATTTCTCCCCCCCTAGCAAGAGCTCAAGTATTATCCGCCATAAGTTCTGTTGTAATAATATTGATAGGTTTTTTGTTTAAACAATTTAACTCGATATCTGAAGATAAGGTTAATTTAAAAGGAGAAAACAAATTTATATTCGATCCTGATATCCCAGAGGATATTATGAATGAACTTGCGTGGGGATCAGAGGCAATTTTAACTTCAACGGCAGCAGCAACTATCTTAATTCACAATAATGGTAAAAATATTTTAAAAAGAGGAATCACAACAGATGAAAGTTTTATTCCGGGAGAAATTTGCTTGAAATCTTTAAGAGATAAGAAATTAATTTCTTTAGCTAATACAAAATTTTATCCTGGGAGGGAAGAATTTGTAAGTTTTTGCCAAAATATACCCTCTATTCTTATAGTACCTATTAACAATAAGTCGTTTATTTTAATTGGAGGTTGGACAAAAAGGTGTTTTACAAAGTCAGATGAAAAATGGATATATAATTGGTCAAAAAAACTGAATAATTTGTTCCTAAAAAATGATATTTAAAAATATATCTTTGAACGTACTCTCTTTTTATATGAACCAAATCTAACAGATTTTGTTTTAAAATTATAATAAGCGTTCTCAGAATTGATTTCGTATATATCTTTTTTATTTTTATTTTTAATAATATATTTAACAGGATTAAAAAATTCGATTTCGCTATTATTATTTAAAATTGCTTTATTTGATTTTAAACTAATACTATCATTTTCAAATTCAACGTCTCCTATTAACAGATATTTTGAATCCTCTATATTCCATGTGAAACTATTTGTAGTTAAAACTGCATTTTGATTTAGGACTTTTTTTATTAAAACGTTACCATTCAATTCCAATAATTTATTACTATTTGATAAATTAGATTTGTCTGAATTAATTATATATTCAGGTAAGTTATCCTTGAAAAATATAATAGTAGAATTCTTAAGATTAAAGTTACTTTTTAATTTGTTATAACTTGAATAAGGACTTTTAATTGAAAATAGTTTAGTTCCATTATTTGAATATATATTCATATTAAAACTATCAATACTTTGATTAAATTTTTTATCTTCAATTACTGTGGATTTACATCCTGATATTAATAATGAAATTAGCAATATTATTTTATATATTTTATTCATATTCAAGTTTATCAATTATTGGATTCGGAACTGGCAGAATAGATTTAGGTTTTAATTTCCCCCAATTTAATTGTTCATTCCACGATTTTTTATCATCATATAGCGATCCAAGTTGATGATCTATTTTGGATGATAAATCAGGTAATAATGGTAATAATAATAGGCCAATTATCCTAGTACTTTCTAATACATTATATATAATAGTACTTACGAGAGATCTATTTTCTTCATCTTTAATCAATATCCAGGGTTGTTTTTCGTTAAGATATAAATTTGTGTTAATCGCAAGATTAAGGATATTATTTGCTGCTAAATCTAATTCGTACGAATTAAAATGTTTTTTATAATTTGCTACTGTTTCATTTGAATGTAATTCCAATGTATTATCTTTATTTAAATTTTCATTATTAGGAACTCGATTTTCGAACCATTTTCTTGACATTGAAGATGTTCTATTTAATAAATTACCTATTGTGTTTGCCAAATCATTATTGATGATGTCAACAAATCGTTTATTTTGAAAATCTCCATCACTTCCCAATGTTATATCTTTTAGAAGATACCATCTAACAGCTTCTTTACCGTATTTAGATAATAAAAGATTTGGATCTAATACATTTCCTAGGCTTTTCCCCATTTTTTGACCTTCCCTAGTTAGAAAGCCATGACCAAAAACTTTTTTAGGCATTTCCATACCAGCAGAGAGAAGCATCGCAGGCCAATAAACAGCATGGAACCTTAAAATATCTTTACCAATTAAATGAATATCTGCCGGCCAACCATTTTTAATAGATTCTTGTAATGATGTATCTTTGTCATCAAGGCTTGTTGCACTAACATATCCGAGTAAGGCATCAAACCATACGTAAAAAGTATGGTTTTCTATGTCGGGAACTGATATTCCCCAAGATACGTTTGTTCTGGAAATTGAGAAGTCATTTAAACCTTTAGATACAAAGTTGATTATCTCATTTCTTCTCTCTTTGGGCTGAATAAAAGAAGGTTGACTAATTAGATCTTCTATTTGTGATTGGTATTTTGATAACTTAAAAAAAAGATTTTCTTCATTCTTCCATTCCAAATTTTTCTTATGTATTGGACATTTGTATGTTGGTGAATTATCTGGATTATCTTTAAATTCTTCACAACCAACACAATACCAACCTTTTTGAACTCCCATATAAATATCATCAGATTTCTTTACTCGTCTGTAAAATTCATTAACGAAATATTCATGAGTTTTGGAAGTGGTTCTTACGAATTTGTTATATGTTATGTCCCAATCCTTCCAGCTTTGAAGAAAGATATTTGAAATTTCATCGCAATGTAATTGGGGATCTACTCCTTTATTTGATGCTGTCCTTTGAATCTTTAAACCATGCTCATCTACCCCTGTAATAAAAATAACATTTTCGCCAGAGAGTCTTTTAAATCTAGCTATTGAGTCGCAAATCAAAGTCGTATATATGCTTCCCAAATGAGGTTTGTCATTTACATAATATAAAGGGGTAGTGATTATAAAACTCATAATATATAATTATATTTTTTTATATTAACAAATATAATTTCTACAATTGACATATAAAATTATATTATATTTAGTGAATAAATTCTAAAAGATTATTATCATTTATATTATATTTAACCTTATATAGTTTATTAGTATATGTTTCTATAGAAATATATAGTATAATTAAAAGCTCTAATGAATATTTTGGGAAATAGACTAAAGCAATATTTTTCTTATTGTTAATCCATTTAATAAATATTATCTTATAAGAACTCTTTTTTTCATTCATAAAGAATATACTTAAAAACTTTAATTTATCATTTTTATAGATATTATTGTTATCTAATTGTTTAATTTTTGAATAATCTATTATTTCATTAATTTTATTATGATTAATTAGCTGAAGATTGTTAATTTTGTTAAATACTTGTCTCTGAACAATTAAATCTAAATATCTTCTTAATGGAGAAGTACATTGAGTATACTTTGTAAGACCTAATGTTTCATGTTTATTAGCCTTAGTTGTAATATAACTTTTACCCATATATTGTTTTAATATTGAATACTTAATATCACTATCTTTATATTTATTCAGAATATCTTTTGCATTACAATTTATTTTTTGAGTTCTGTATGGAGTAGCGATGTTATTTTCGAATAGATATAAACTAGTGACATATCCCATTAATATCATTGCTTCTGAAACGATTATTTGTGAGATAGTTTTTTGTAAATTATAAATTTCGATATTATCATTAATAATATTAATCTTATAAGATGGCATATCAAACATAATTGCTCCTTGTGTTTTTCTGTAATTAATACTTTTAATTAATAAATTTTTTATTTCTACTATTTCAAATTCTTCTTTAGGTTCTAAATCAATTATTTCTTCAGCATCTTCATATGATAATTGATATTTAGGCTTTATTATTGCCTCTACTATTTCATATTTATTAATTGATCCATTATCATTAAATATAATTGAAGCACTTATTGTATCTGATAACTTATTTTGATTTAAATTTGCTTTTTTAATTATCTCAGACGGCAACATCGGAAAATATTGATCAACCAAATACAAACTGCTATTTTTTCTTCTTGCTTCAATATCAATTTTTGAATCTATAGAAAATAATTTGCATGGATTACTAATATGTACCCAAAATTTCTTTACGTTTCCCTCTATTAATTCCAATGAAAAAGCATCATCAACCTCTTTTGGATCTTTGGAATCAATAATAAAAGTTTTTAAATTAGTTAAATCTCTCAATTATTCAAAATAATTTTTAAATAACAAATAAATTTCTAATTATCCTTCTGGATTAACAAATGGTAATAATGCAACAATTCTAGCTCTTTTAACAGCCAATGTAAGATCTCTTTGTTGTTTGGATGTTAATCCAGTCATTCTTCTAGGTAATATTTTACCTCTCTCGGTTATAAATTTTTTAAGAAGTTCTACGTCTTTATAATCTATTGGGTCACCTGGCTTAATTGGAGATAATTGTTTTTTAAAAATTGAATTTGGCATTGTATTTTTTATTTAATTTCTTTATGTATGGTCATTTTGTTAAGATGAGGATTAAACTTTTTGAGTTCTAATCTCTCGGTTGTATTTCTGCGGTTTTTTTCAGTTGTATATCTAGAAACCCCATTAGACCTTTTTGGTTCTGAACTTGTTCTAGCTTCAGTACATTCTAAGGTTACTACAACTCTTGTACCTTTTTTCGCCATTTTGATTAATACGTTGATGTATAATTTTCTATTGTACAACTTCAAGAAACTATTTTGCAGATATTTACTTTTCTTTTAGTATCATTAGAAAAAAATAATAAATGAAGGTATCACAAAATTGGTTGAAATCACTTGTAGAAATAAATACTACACCAGATGATTTATCCGAAAAGCTATCAGTTGGGGGATTCGAAGTTGAGTCTCTTATAGATTGCTCAAAAAATGTTAAAGGTGTTGTTCTAGGAAAAGTTTTATCAGTTGTTAAACATGATAATTCTGATAAATTATCTATCTGCAAAGTTGATATTGGGAATTCAAACTTCCTACAAATAATTTGTGGTGCTACAAACGTAAAACCAAATATATATGTCTATATTGCTACAGTTGGCGCTCATCTAGGTTCAATTAATTTAACTATTAAAAAGAGTGAAATAAGAGGAGTTATAAGCGAGGGCATGATTTGTTCACTAGAAGAATTAGGTATTGAAGATACTAGTGAAGGTATCGCCATTATTAAAGAAGAAATTGCCACCAAGCATGAACTAGGTACATCCGCAGCTCTCTTACTTAATCTAAATGATCATATCTATGATTTAGCTATTACTGCAAATAGACCTGATGGAATGTCTGTTGTTGGAATCGCTAGAGAAATATCTGCTCTTTTGGAAACAAAATTATCCTTTCCAGAATTAGAAAGTAAATACAAAATTTATGTTAATAAAAAATTTAATCTATGTCCTAAAGCTATTGCTCAAAATTGTCTTTATTCAATTACCCACATAGACTTGGTCAAAGGTAAAGAATTATCTCCTGAATGGCTCAAAGAGCGTTTAGATAAGTCAGGAATTAAATCTATCAATCTTTTGGTAGACATAACTAACTACATTCTTTTAGAACAAGGACAACCTTTACATGCCTTTGATAAAGATAAATTAATAGATTTAGTAGGAAGAGAGGTTTTACCTGAAGATTTCTCGGTTAGAAAAGCAAAAAGTGATGAAAGTCTTTTGTGTTTGAATGGTGAGAATTATAAATTAAACGAAAATATTACTATTATTGCTTGTTGCGATAAGCCAATAGCAATAGCTGGCGTCATAGGTGGTTTAGAAACGTCTGTTAATGATGAAACTTGTTCAATTTATCTTGAAGGAGCAGTTTTTAATCCGGTTACTATAAGAAAATCATCAAAAGAAATTGGTATCAGAACTGAATCGAGTAGTAGATTTGAAAAAGGAATTTCTTACAAAAATACATTAGATTCAGTTACTCGAGCTATTAACATAGTAGAAAAGTACTTTAATATTCCAAGTACAATAATTCACACTTCCTTAGAGATTAATGATACAGAATTATTAATACCTTTGAGGAGAGATAGAATTCATAAAATTCTTGGCCCTTTGGTTATTAGAAAAGAAAATAATTCACATAATGATCAATTCGAAAAAAGGCATTTAACGGATAATGAAATTACTGATAAATTAATACTACTAGGTTGTACTTTAAAAACTAAAGAATATGGATGGGATGTACATGTTATATCGAACAGGTCTCAGGATCTATTTCGAGAAATAGATTTGATTGAGGAAATAGCAAGATTAATAGGATATGACATGTTTGATTTAAAACTACCTAATCCTATAAAACCCGGAAAACTTTCTTTATCTCAAATGGCATTGAGAAAATTAAAAAGTAGTTTTGTAGAGAATGGATTTAATGAAGTTTTGTCTTATTCTCTAGTCCCAGAAAGTAATAGTAATTTAATAAAGATTTCTAACCCATTATTGTTAGAAACAAGTTGTTTAAGAGATAATATATGGCAAGAACACATCAGAATATGTAATCAAAATATTAAGTCAGGAAATGATTATTGCTGGATTTTTGAGGTTGGAAATATATTTCATAAAATAACTGATTTATCAGAAGAAGAAATTTTAAATGGGGCAATATATGGGAAAAGTAAATTTGAAAATTGGTCAGGTTCGAATAAAGAAAATAATTTGAATTACTACGAGGCAAGAGGAAAGTTAAAGGAGTCTTTAACAGTATTAAATTTAAAAATAGAAGATAAACCAACTAATTCAATAGATTTTCTTCATCCAGGTAGGTCGGCTAGACTATTTACTGAAGGTAATGAAGTTGGATATTTTGGAGAGATCCATCCAAAATTAATTTCTAATAAAAGAGCATTAAAAAAAATGTATCTATTCAGTTTAAAAATTACAAATATATTAGAAGCAAGTACTAGAAAAAATAAATGGGTTCCAATTTATCGTACATTTCCCACAGTTCCAAAAATGGAACGTGATATAAATTTTATTTTTAATAAAAAATACTTAGTTAGCGAAATAATCTCCCAAATAAAAAAATCTGGTAAACAATTACTAGAAGATGTAAATCTAATAGATGTTTATGACGATAACAATTTTGATAAAGAAAGCATTAGCTACACATTCAGATTGTCTTATCGAGATTATAAAAAAACATTATTAGATTCTGACATTGCTAATATTCACGAAAATATTGTAAAAGTAATAGAAAAAAAATTCTCTACAAAATTACGGGATCAATAATATACCATGTCTTATTTGAGAATTAAAACGAGTCTAATATTAAGTCTCTTTTGAGAGATCTAATAATCCTATAATTCTAGATGATCATATATAATAATAGGCATGATCAATATACTCTCTTTTTTAATCTCTTCTGTACTGTGGGTGCAAGTTCCTCAATGGTCTGATGATTGGTCTAAATGTGCAGTTGACGTACCCGATGCTTCTTGTCATTGGTATGTAGCATCTCCTGATAATACTTTCGGAGAGGGCTTTGATTGGGCTAATGCACCATGGTTTGACGCTAATGGTTTAAGTGATGTTCCTAGAATCGAAAAGAAATCAGTTATAGAAAAACTCCAAGACAAGTAGTACTGTCTACAAGGCAGAACTTTACTATTTTAAGCTCAGTATTTGCAGTTCTTCCTGCTTCTTTATTACTTTTTGGACAAATAAAGGACTTTATTCTATGGTAATTTTTTAATTAATTGAATATTCAAGTCTTTAATAAAAAATTTATGCATTATCTTATTTATAAAAGTAGACTCAGAACTAGACTTATATTGAGTCTAGGGTGATATAAGTAATAATAGTAATAAAGATATTTTATTATCGCAAGTAATATTATTAGATTTAAATTTACTTGTTCCTGTATGAGATTATCTATCAGAATTGTTATCTACGTTTAATTTAATTTTCTAATGATATAGTCCATAAAATATGAACTAACTTATATGCATTATTTATGTTATTAGTATATTCTTGTCCTAAGCAATTTTCCTAAATCTCGAATAATTCTGGCTTCTTTTGTTTGCTTTTAATAAAGATCTTAAGTATCTATTATTAGACTCCCCTTTGGACTCACTTTAAGTCTTATATAAGAATTCATATACTATACTCTGTATAAATTTTTAAGTAATTGATAAGCATCATTTATTTTTCTCATATCATCAGTTGATCCTCCTGCATCAGGATGAGCTTCTAAAGCCTTCATTTTGTACGCTTCCCTAATTTTATTGAGTGTATGTGCTGAACCTGCTGAAGTTGATAACTTTAATAATTTAAGAGCTCCATGAACAGTCATAGTCGAATCCAAAGCTTCAAACGAATTACCTTTATTTTTTCTTTTAAACCTGCTAACAAATCTTCTGACTAATGTTGGTATTCTATTTATTAAATCAGATGTTGCAAATGGATCTTCCATTACTCCTATCATTAAAATAACTAACTCTAATGAAGGATTTTGTTTTACCCAAAAAGAACATAATTCCGTCATTAATTTATTTGCTGCACTCCAGGTGAATGGTAATTGTTCTGTTCCATCAATATTTGGCCAAATATCTCTACCAAACCAGTCCATAGCGGCTTCAATTATGTATTCATTAGGAATAGTTCCATACAAATTTTTCCAATGACTAATAATTTCTATTCGACATTTGATTAAATCCTTTTCTTTAATAGTATTTATTTGGATATCATTAAGTTTTTGATTTGTCTTTTCGATATTTATGCTTCTTCTAAGATTTCTAACTTTTTTTCCAACAAAATTAGGTAGATTTATATTTAAGTTTGTTTTTTCAATAATCTCATTATTTTTTTCGTTAATATCTGACGTTAATACTTTATTAATTTTTTGTTCTTCAACATCTGATTTGATTAATACTAAAGCACTGTTTTCATCAAAGTTAGAATAAACATTTGTATTTTCCTTACCAATGTAATCAAGAGTCTGTTGTTGAATTTTAGGAATTAGATCTTCTTCTTGAAGTATTTCTGTCAGCAACTTTTCTATTACAGGGCCTCTAGCTCTAAAACCCCATTCTTTTCTTAATTGATCAAACCTAGAAATTAATTCTTCTGGTAAATCAATAGAAATCCTTTTAGTATTTGAATTTTCTGAAATACTCAATTAATCTTTTTTTTAATAATAGAACAAAAATTTAATAGTATTGCGAAGCGTATGAAATTCTATATATATATTTTGTCTTTAAATTAGTATTTAATTTTTTATCATCCACAAGAAAATAAATCAAGTTTTATAATGAAAGTAAAAGATGTTTTATTGTAATTTTAAATCTTCAAAAGAGAAAAAATCATATTACCAAAAAAAGAAATTGGACATGTTAACTTATATCAAGGATTCCCTTGAAAGGAAGATAGCTTCTGTTAATGCGTCTATTGAAGTTCTAAAAGGTCAAATTGAAAGAGACAAAGTAGAACTTAGTGAATAATGTTTAAACAAAATTTTCAAGAAGTTTTTCAGGTCCGAATTTTTTTAAATGATTAATATCTGATTTTTCTGTTATGAGCAAATATCCAGCAAAACCCAACCCATTAATACTAAACCCATGTTGGTGATCAAATTTTCGTCTAATTATTGCTATCCAATTATTTGTAATTAAGATATTATGAGCAAATTTTGGCCTTCTATTCTTAATAGGGTCACCCAAGCCAATCTTTTTTGTTAAATCCAGGTATAAATTATAAATACATGATAAATCTTCTTGGAAGTTAAAATAAGAAACAACGATACTATTTTTTAGCTTAGTATTATTATCGTTATTTATTAATAAATCCAAAAACCACTTTTCCCTTGGACAACAAACCTCCCCATAGGATCTTCTTAATAGTTGGATATGTCTATGGGGTTGACTTGCCCCTGCTATCGGTGAACTATTAAAAAACCATAATCCGGTTGTGTCACTATTTACCTTTTGGATAGCATCCCAGTCATCAATATCTAACCAGCCATTTTGAGGTTTCCAACTATTTGTAATAAGTAAAATATGGCCTTTTTGTACAGGATACTTATTTAATATTAATTGATGATTATTACCAATTTTCTCTATTTCAAGTATTTTCTCCCATGGATTAAATGGATTTTCTTTTGGACCATATAATATATTTTTCTTAAATTTTGAAGAATCTAATTTTCTAATTATAAAATCATTCTTATCATAAAATTTGTTTGTAACGACTTCTGTTTCAATAGGAAATAAACTATTTTTATTTATACTTATAGAAGTTTGCTCTAAGGCTTTTTCCCAATATGTTTCACTTCTCATTTAGAAAATACTTATAAATTCTCATACTCATTTTAAAAAAATAATCAATTTTATAATTACTTTTTATTAAATTGATATTGTTTTAATTTTTCTAATGATACAGATTCTAAAACTATAATATTTGTTGACTCTAATAAAACCATGGGTGCCAAGCCATCAAGCAACGCTTGTCTCCATCTATCTAAACAAATACACCAATGATCGCCCGCCTTGAGCCCTGGGAAGGAATATATAGGCATAGGTGTTATTAAATCATTGCCCTGTGATTTACTATATTGCAAGAAATTATCATCCATTACACAGCATATTGAATGATTTCCTCCATCATTTGAATCATATTTACAGAATCCATCTCTGTACCATCCTGTTAAAGGCTTACAACTACAAACTTCAAGTTTCTTTCCTAAGACATTTAAATCTTCGTTATTTTCGTTGATTTCTTTATACATTGTTAGTAAATTTAATTAAATTATAATAAATACTCGCATTTTTCTTAAGAAAGGTTGACGAATATAGGGGGTGAAGAGTTAATAATTTTAATAAGGTTTTTTTCAATATGGATTGGGACTTTACAGAAAACATAGCATTTAAATCATTAAATGAGGCTTTTAAAGAAAGCGATGAAACATCAGCAGTTGAATTCTTATCAAGTGATGGAGCATCATATTATTTAGAGTTACTTCAAGATGCTGCTGGTGAAGGGATTGATTTAAGTGATACTGAAATTATCGATGAATTACAAGAAGAGATAATAGAATATCTAGAAAATAATTAAATTTTAATTTATGCACTAAAGTATTTTGCTTTTGAATGAAGAGAAATAATCGCCGTAGTGCTTTGTTCAGGATGTAATTGTTCCGATTCATCCATTATAAGATTAATTCGTTTTGCATCTAATAAAGATAATTGAATGTTTGAATCCGAAACATTAGGGCAAGCTGGGTAACCAAATGAATATCTAGCTCCCCTATACTTTTGAGCTAATATTTCACGATTATTAGTAGGTTCATATTTTTTAAATCCACATTCGATTCTTATTATGGAGTGCACGTATTCAGCAAGAGCTTCTGCTAACTGAACTGTTAAACCATGAAATAGTAAATAGTCACTATATTTATCTGCTTTAAATAATTTTTGAGAATACTCACTAGCAATTGCTCCCATTGTTACAGCTTGCATTGGAAATATATCTATCGGTTCATTATTCTTGAGATCACAGTAAAAATCAGCTATACAAAGTTTATTTCCAGATTTTTGCCTAGGAAAATTAAATTGGGAGATTTTATTATTACATTTATCATCAAAAAGATAAATACTATTTTTTTGTCTACCACAACTGAAGTATCCATAAACAGCTTTAGGTGAAATTAGTTCTTTATTTAAAATAATATCGGTCCATTTTTCAAGTAATGGATTTGCATAGGAATCCAAATAATCATTATATTCTTCGACTGATTGGCCTTTGTTTTTTTTAATTTGCCATTGACCGCTGAATAATGCTTTTTTATCTAAATAAAAAAATAATTTATCAAAATCTATATCCTTATTTTCTAAAACTTTGGTTCCTAGGAAAGGAGCTTTTATCGGATCCTCTTCTTCAACAAAATTGGATCTATCAATATTATCAATTTGATTAATATTTTCAATATTTTCAATTTTTTGATTAATATTTCCTTCTTTATTTAAAGATTTTGGAGAAGCTAATTTTATTTGAATATCTTTCGTATTGATAAAACCCATTTCATTAGACCAGTTACCCTTTTTTTTACTATCCATATATTCATTCATAAATGCTAAATCGGTAAATGCATCTTTCCCGTAAAGGATTTTTCCTTTATATATTTGACTACAATCCTCATTAACGAACTTTGGAGTTAATGCTGCACCTCCAAGAATCACTGGAACATTTATTTCAGCATCATTAAATGCTTCTAAATTATCCTTCATAAAAGCTGTTGATTTTACTAGTAGACCACTCATTGCTATACAGTCTGCTTTATGTTTTTTTTGTGCATCTATAATCGCAGAAACATCTTGCTTTATTCCTAGATTGACAACATCGAATCCATTATTTGAGAGTATTATGTCAACTAAATTTTTGCCAATATCATGAACATCGCCTTTAACAGTTGCGATCAATAGTTTTCCATTAGAAATTGTTTCATCTACTGTTTCCATGTGAGGTTCTAGTACTGATACTGCAAATTTCATAGTTTCCGCTGATTGCAAAACAAATGGCAATTGCATTTGTCCTGTTCCAAATAGTTCCCCTACAACCTTCATACCATCTAATAAAAATGTATTGATTATTTCAAGCGGTTTATATTTTTTTAAAGCAATATTTAATTGTTCTTCTAATCCTATTTTTTCTCCATCAACAATATGATTTTTTAGTTTTTCTTCTAGACTTAGCTTTTTATAAGAAGTAGAATCTTTTTTAAAGTCATTTATTGATAAATCTTGGAATGCTTTTGTAAGTTCGACTAATGGATCATATACGCATATATCATTTTCAAATTTTCTTTTGTCATAAATTAAATCCAAACATAATTTCTTTGTCTCATCAGAGATTTTTGAAAGAGGTAATATTTTGTTTGGTGCGATAATAGCGGAGTCTAATCCTACTTTAATACATTCATCAAGAAAAATTGAATTTAGATTAATTCTAGATAAAGGTGAAAGTCCAAAGCTTATATTTGATATTCCCAAGATAATATGAATATCTGGAAAGTATTTCCTAATTTTTTCAATTGCTTTTATAGTCTCTTTTGCATTTAACCTGTCTTCCTCAATTCCAGTTGATATTGGCAAAGCTAAGGGATCAAAAAATACTTCATAATCTGGAAGTTTGCTTATTCTTGTGTTTTTTAGGGCTCTTTTGGCAATAATATATTTTTTTTCTGATGTTCTCGCCATTCCATCCTCATCAATAGTTCCAATAACTATTCCAGAACCGTATTTTAAAGCAAGATTTAGGACTTGATTAAATCTATCATCACCGTCTTCGTAATTAGTTGAATTTAATATGCATTTCCCTCCAACAGTTTTTAAGCCGCTTTCCATTTTATCTGCTTCAGTTGAATCTATCATTAATGGAAGATTTATATTTGTTACTAATCTTGAGGTAATTTCTTTCATATCTTTTACACCATCTCTTCCAACATAATCCACGTTGACATCAAGGATGTGAGCATTTTCCTTTTGTTGTTGCTTTGCAATAGAGACTAACCCATCCCAATCATTTTTATTTAATAATTCTCTAACTTTTTTTGACCCACTTGCATTTAAACGCTCTCCAACTATCAATATAGAATTATCTTGTTTGTATGGAACTGAGTTATATATAGATGATGCTGAAGGAATAAAATTATTTTTTTCAGCTGAGTATCTCTTTTGGGATTTTTTATCATTGTCTATTTCTTCAATTATTGATGCTAAATATTTGATATGTTCAGGTGTAGTTCCGCAGCATCCACCAATAAGTTGTACATTGTAATCATAAATAAAATTCATTAACTGCATTTTCAACTCTAATGGAGTTAATTTATAATGAGCAACTCCTCCAATATTTTCTGGTAAACCTGCATTAGGTATGCAACTTATTGCAAAAGGTGAATTTTCAGCTAAATACTTAATATGCTCTTTCATTTGAACTGGACCAGTTGCACAATTTAGTCCCAAAATATCAATATTGAAAGGCTCTAATATGGTTAATGCTGAGGCTATATCTGATCCAACCAACATAGTACCTGTTGTTTCCATTGTTATAGATATCATTATTGGTAAATCAATATTCTTATTTTTGATAACTTCATCTGAAGCAAATAAAGCTGATTTTATCTGTAAAACATCTTGGCAGGTTTCTATTAATAGAAGGTCAATACCTCCGTCGATAAGACCATTTATCTGTTCTTTATAGGATTCCTTTAATATGTCAAAATCAATATGGCCTAATGATGGCAACTTCGTAGTTGGACCTATTGAACCTGCTACAAACCTTGGGTAATTAATTGATGTAAATAAATTTGCACTTTTCTTTGCAATTTGAGCAGCTTTTTTATTGATCTCATAAGCTTTCTTAGATATATCATATTCCTCCAAAACAATTGATGAAGCTCCAAATGTATTAGTTTCAATTACATGACACCCTGCTTTAAGAAAAGAATTATGTACTTTTTCTACAATATTTGGAGAAGATAAAACTAAATTTTCATTGCAACCCTCTAAATTAATACCTCCAAAATCATTTGCGGTAAGATTTAAGTTCTGAAAAGAAGTACCAGTTCCTCCGTCAAAAATAATTATTGGCTTTTCTTTTTTATTTAAATATTCTCTAAATGAATTCATGTTGGAGAATTAATTCAACTAATTAATATGTATTCTTGTTATCCAATTATCATAGTCTTGAGAACGGCCTTCTGTTATTTCTATAAGCTTATTTTTCAACTTATTCATGATTGGGCGATTAATATTTAGTTTTGTGGATTCGATTTGTTTTACTGGAGTAATTTTTGCAGCAGTACCGGTTAGAAATACTTCATCTGCAATTAATAATTCTGTCTTATCAACAGGCCTTTCAATTACATTAATTCCAAATGACTTTGCCAACTCAATGACGCTAGCTCTTGTTATACCTTCTAGTATGTCTTGATCAACACCTGGAGTGATTAATTCTCCATTTCTTGCAATAAACAGGTTCATTCCACTAGCTTCACTTACTTTTCCACTTGAATTTAAAAGCAAGGCTTCATCAAAACCTGATAAACTAGCTTCTGTTTTAGCAAGTGAACTTGTAATATAAGCTCCACTTATTTTGCCTCTCAATGGTAGTGATCTATCTTCTTGTCTAGTCCAACTGCTCATTCTGCATGAAACGCCATCTGGTGATAAATAATCTCCTAGTTCAAGGCAATAAATAAAGAAATCAGTCTCAATATTATGTAACCTTGGCGCTATACCTAAATCGCTTGTATATACAAAGGGTCTTATATAAATTGGTTTTTTTGGCTTGTTTTTTTTAATAACCTCTTCTAGAGCATTAAAGATGTAATCTTCTGATATTACATTTAAAAGTAATTTTGAACTTTGAGATAATCTTTTTATATGTTTATCTGTTCTAAATAAAAGGAACTCTTCTTCGTTAGATGGGTTTGGTATCGCTCGCATTCCACCAAATGCAGCAGTTCCATAATGTAGTGCATGTGTAGCGATTGATATTTTTGCTTCTTTAAATGGAATACATTTACCTTCGAACCAGGCATATGGAAGAAATTCATGCATATTTAATTAATTTTAATGAGTTAAAATTGTTTTAACCTACTTAATTATTGTAAACCTTATTTATATATATATATGCATAGGATATTAAATATTGCAGGAAATGAAAAGAATAATGATGATTTAATCGAGCAACCTAAAGCAGATTATATATTTATTACAAGCGTTAAAGCAGATATAAATATAATTTCAGATTTAATTGAAGATAAAGAATTTAATTCTTTTAAAAATAATATACGAGCATTAGAAATTTCCAACCTTAATACATTTGCACAAATAGATAATTATTTTGTAAAAACAATAAATTATGCAAAGGTTGTAGTTCTAAGATTATTTGGTGATAAAGGAACTTGGAGTTACGGCATTGAAAATTTAATTAAGTGGCAAGAATTAAAGATTAATAGAACTCTATTAATTCTTTCTGGTACCGAAGAGGAGGATTTATCTTTAAACGAATTAAGCAGTATAAGTTTGGATACTTCATTAAAAATTACAAAACTTCTTAGATCAGGTGGTAAGGAAAATTACAAAAGATTTCTTTATTGCTTAAAATGTCTACTTAATAATGTTACTAATATTCCAAATAAATATACTTCAAGCTTTTTATATCCGGATCCATATTTATATGATTGGAAAAATGAAAAAGGGTTTAAAGTTGGAATAATATCATATAAATCTTTATTTTTAGCTAATGAAATTGAATTATCAAAAGAATTAATATCTCAATTTCGATGTATAGGTTTATCACCTAAAACAGTTTTTGTTTCGACTTTAAAAGATCTTCAAATCCAACAAGAATTGATTAATCTCTTTATTAAAGAAGATATAAAATTATTAATTACAACAACATCATTTTCTTCGTCACTAAATACATCCTATCAACAAGATGATGAAAGTTTAAATATATTTAGATCATTAAATCTACCAATATTGCAAATATTATCTTGTAATAAATCAAGAGAGGATTGGATGAATTCATCAATAGGAATGAATCCAACAGATTTATTAATGCAAGTAATAATTCCAGAATTTGATGGGCGTATTACCACTAAACCTTCAGCATTTAAGGAAATTATATCTATCAATAAAACCTTGTGCAGCAATATAACGAGTTATAAGGTTGATATTGAAAATATTAAATGGATTATAAAACTTGCAAGCAATTATGTGAAATTAAATAATTTATGCAATTTTGATAAAAAGATATCATTAGTAATTGCTAATTATCCCGTTAAAAATGGAAGAATTGGCAATGGTGTTGGTTTAAATACACCCGAGTCTTTACTTAATATTCTTCATTGGTTAAAAGATGAGGGTTATGATCTAGGACCTAGAGAGTTACCTGAAAACACTTCAGAACTTATGTCTTTAATTATAAAAGCCAGAACTAATGATATTGAGTCACAAAATAATAAACCTCTAGACTATTTATCATTAAAAGAATACTTACATTTTTGGAACCAATTACCAAAAAAATCCAAAAATCTTATTGTTGAAAGATGGGGGTATCCTTCTAAGGCACCTGATTTAGAAGATAGTGGTTTTTCAATAAATGGTCTTTCTTTTGGAAAAATATGTATATTAATTCAACCTCAAAGAGGATATGATACCGAATCTAATAAGGATATACATTCTCCAGATCTTCCACCTCCACATAGATACCTAGCTCAATACCGTTGGCTAGGAAATAGTTTTAAATCTAATGCAATTATTAATGTTGGGAAACATGGCACTGTTGAATGGTTACCTGGGAAATCGATAGGACTTAGTGATGAATGTTTTCCGAGTATTATTTTTCCACCGATTCCAAATATATATCCATTTATAGTTAATGATCCTGGAGAAGGGTCGCAAGCTAAAAGGAGAATTCATGCTACTATAATTGATCATTTAACACCTCCATTAGATCGATCTGAGTTATATGGAAAACTTTCCAGCTTAGAGCAAAGTGTAGACGAATATTATGAAGCAAAGTTATTAAATTCTAATCGTACAAATATTATTGAAAAATCATTATTAGAAATAATAAAAACAGATTTCAAAGATATTAAATTTTTTAGTGAATCAAATAAAATTGAAGCAATTGACTCATACCTATGTGAACTTAAGGAATCACAAATTAGAACGGGTCTTCATACTTTTGGTAGTAGACAAAAATATTTAAATGAAATTAATTTAATTTTAAGTATTTCAAGAGTACCTTCATCTAAACGACCTGGATTAATTCAATATATAGCATCAAATTTAAATTTAGATTTAGAGCCATGGACTAATAATTATGATCAAATTCTTAGCGATAAAGATAAAATAATCTTTAATAATTATTCAAATAATAATATTATTAACTTTAGAAGAGCTTTAGAATTTTTAGAATGTCAAGCAAAATATCTGATATATTATTATTTTTATAAAGATAATGTAAGCATAAAAAATTTAGAACTATCTGTGAATAAAAAGATTTTAAAACTATTTAGTGAAGATAAAAAACATAATGAATATTTTTCTATTATTCAAAGAGAAATCCAAGAACCTATTATTCAATCTTATTCAAATGAAAAGCTTTCTTTTATAAATTCCTTAAAGGGGATATATGTAAGTAGCGGACCATCAGGAGCTCCCACAAGAGGTAAAACAGAAGTACTTCCTACTGGCAAAAATTTTTATTCTATTGATTCAAGAGGCTTACCAACAGAATCTGCTTGGATTGTTGGATGTCAATCTGCTTCGCAAATAATAGATTTATATAAACAAGATCATGGAGAAGAACTTAAAAAATTAGCAATTTCTGTATGGGCTACTTCTACAATGAGAAATGGAGGTGAAGATATTTGTCAAATATTATATTTGTTAGGCGTTAAACCAATTTGGGATGGTCCTTCTAGAAGAGTTATTGATTTAGAAATAATTCCATTATCTATTCTTAACAGGCCCAGAGTTGATGTTACTTTACGAATTTCTGGCATGTTTAGAGATGCATTTCCACAATTAATATCCTTAACTAATAAAGCTATTAACTTAGTTTCTAATCTTGATGAAGATGTTAATTTTAATCCAATTTTAGAATCTATTAAAAATGGTAATTCATTGAATCGAATTTTTGGTTCAGCACCAGGCTCATACGGTGCTGGACTACAGGAATTAATTTCTAATTCTAGTTGGGATAATAATAATGATTTTGCCGAATCATATTTAAATTGGAGTAAGTGGATATATTCTGATATTAATGAACCTATCGAAAATAAAAAAGATTTAGAAGATGCACTCAAAAATATTCAATTGGTTATTCATAATCAAGATAATAAAGAACACGATATTTTAGATTCAGATGACTATTATCAATTTCAAGGAGGACTATCATCTGCAATACGAAATTTAAGTGGTAATTTTCCTGAAATTTATCACGGTGATTTATCAAAATTTCGTTTATCTAAAATTAATAAATTAAGCTTTGAAATTAATAAGGTTGTTAGGACAAGAGTTCTAAATCCTAAATGGATTGATGGAATGAAGGAAAACGGATATAAAGGCGCATTTGAGTTTTCTGCAACTCTTGATTATTTATATGCTTATGATGCGACTACTGAACTCGTATCCGATTGGTGTTATACACAAATATATAACTCATGGATTTGCGATGATAATCTTAGAGATTTTTTCATTGAGAATAATCCATGGGCTTTAAGGGATTTATCTCAGAGATTTCTTGAGATTATTAATAGAAAAATGTGGAATGAATACACACCAGAAATATTAGATAATTTAAAACAAATTGTTAATATTACTGATGCTAAAATTGAGAAAAATGATTTCTAGTTTATCTTCCTAATAATGAATATCCATGACTGTCTGTTCCGCATGATTTAAGCATCATTAAGCTCTCTGTTAATTTATTTATTTGTGAACATATAAAATTACTGGCTTGCCACCTTTGCTTTAGTTCGTAATCATACCAAACTTCAATTCCATCTACTCTTTGTTTATTAGCCTCAGGAATTAATTTATAAAAAGGTATCCTATATCTTGCGGGATGAGCAAGAAATGATAATCCTCCTGCTAATCTGATTGCATTAGTAACTGACTTTATGTGTAAATCATTTCCTACTGGAGACTCTCCTTGTATATATGGAGTTAAATGTTTACTTTTAATATTTATTCCTAACCCAACAATATGAACTAAGCATCCTAGAAGTAAACAGTTAATTTCAATCCCAGGGATAAGTTTAAATGAGTCATTTGGATATTTTTCAAGAATATTATTTTGTTCAATAAAATCATGAGCTTTAATAGTGTGATGATCAGTTATTGATATTAATTTTAGTTTATTTAAAAAAACCTGGTCTAATAGTTGTTCTGGATCAAAACTACCATCGCTGAATTTTGTATGACAATGAAAATTTATATGATGTGGACAGCTATTCCTATTTATATTTTTTGTTATTTTGACTAAATCTTCCTTATCCATTTTTTAAGGACTCTTCATTTTTCTTTCTGATTTTTGCATATAACTGAATAGATACAAGCATAAATACTATTAATCCAAACACACTCCATGTAGCAATACTAGTGGGGAAGTTGTTTTTAAAAATAACTAATAGCACAATGATAAATAATAATAAGGTAGGAAGTTCATTTAAAAGTCTAAGATTTTTAGCTGATATTTTTGAAGTACCATTTTGCAATGAATTCATTATTTTATAGCAGTAAAAATGATAGATAACTAAGCCTAAAACAAATAAAATCTTAATTTGGAGCCATTTTTCACTTAGCCATCCAGGGTTCATAACTATTAAACATATAGCCATACTCAAGGCCAATATCATTCCTGGAGTGGTAATAATATTTGCTAGTCTTTTTTCCATTAAAGAATATTGATTATTAAATGCAATTTTCAAATCATCTTGAAGTGACCTTGATTCCTCATGATATATAAAAAGCCTTACTAAATAAAAAAGTCCAGAGAACCATACAATTACTCCAATTACGTGAAGAGACTTAAACCACAAATAAGCTTCTGATGACAAATTAGTAAAATTTAATTCTTTATATATTTCTAATATAAATAATTATTTAATAACAAATAATTTTAAATTTATAAATATTAATCAATATTTATAACTCATGAAAGTAATTATAAATATCATTTGCTGAATGTTTACCAAGACCTTTAACATTTGATAATTCATCTTTGCTTGCAATTCTTATTGCATCTATGGAATTAAAATGCTCAAGCAAATCTTTAATTCTTGAAGGTCCTAAACCTGGTATTTGAGATAATTGAGATCTATTCATTCGATTTGACCTTTTATTTCTGTGAAATGATAATGCGAATCTATGTGCTTCATCTCTTACTCTACGAAGTAGAAGAACGCCCTTTTGGTTTTGATCGGTGTCCAAAGATTTAGATAACCCAGGTGTGAATATTTCTTCATTTCTTTTAGCTAAGGAACATACAGTTACTTCTTCTTGTAAATTTAAATCTTTTAATGCTTTTAAAGCTGCATTTAATTGTCCTTTACCTCCATCAATCATTATTAAATCTGGCCAATCGGTTAATAGATCATTTTCTAACTTACTTTGTTTTTTATCTTGTAGAGAACTAAAGTTTCCACCTTCTTTTTTAAATCTTGACCATTTTTTAAATCTTCTATATATGACTTCATAAATTGATGCAAAATCATCACTATGACCAATAAATACATTTGGATCATTAATCTTGTATTTCCTATAATTTTGTTTTGATGGAATACCATCAATAAATACGACTTGTGAAGCTACAGGATCTGTTCCTTGTATATGACTAATATCATACCCTTCTATTCTTTTAGGTTGGGTATTTAATTCAAGTATTTGAGTTAAATCCTCTATTGCAGATTCATTATCCTGAATTCCATTTAATATTCTATCTAATTCTAATTTGGCATTTTTTAAAACCATTTCAATAATTTCTAATTTCTTATATCGTTTTGGTGTAATTAACTTAACCTTTTTTTTACTTAATTCGCTTAACCATTCTGCAATAGTTTTTTGTTTTGCAAGATTAAATTGTAATAAGATTTCAGATGGTATTTCAACACCTTCAACATTAATGTAGTGTTCTTCTAAAATTCTTTGAAGTATTTCACTCTGATCCTTATTATTTATTTTTTGGGTATATCCAATCCTTCCTATTAATTTTCCTGATCTCATTTGAAAAATTTGGATACTAGCTATATTTTTCTCAGAAACAATTCCAAATATATCTCTGTTAATTGATGAATCAGGAATTGATATTTTTTGAGATTCTGTAAGTAATTTTAAACCTACTATTTGATCTCTTATTTTAGCAGCTTTTTCAAACTGCAAATCTTCAGAAAGTAGATTCATTTTTCTTTCTAAAAATTTTTCAAGGTCATCATTCCTTCCTTGAAAAATCATAGATACTTGCTTCATAGTTTTTTTATAATCTTCTGAAGAAATTATTTCCTGACATACACCTGGGCATCTACCAATTGAATAATTTAAACATGTTCTGTCTTTATAAACTGGGCGAGGTCTTTGTCTTAGTGGAAATATTTTTTTTATAGTGAACAATGTTCTTCTTAATAATCCGACATCAACATATGGTCCGTAATATCTATCTAAACTATTTCTATTTCTCCTTTTTCTAGTTATGAATATTCTTGGATATTGTTCACTCCAAGTAATACAAAGATATGGATATTTCTTATCATCTTTCAACAAAATATTAAAATAAGGCTTATTGCTTTTTATTAAGTTCGATTCTAAATTTAGTGCCTCATACTCGCTATCTGTAACTATAATTTCTATTTCTGTTATCTGTCTTACCATCAAGCTTAATCTTCGAGATAGATCAGCATAATTATTAAAATAACTACCTACTCTATTTCTAAGTATTTTTGATTTTCCTACATAGAGCAAATTATTATCAATGTCTTTAAATAAATAACAACCAGATGATTTGGGTATTTCAGATAGTCTCGATTTTAATAATGGCTTATTATTAATAAGTTTATATTCGATTTTAAAATTATATTTTTTATCTAATACTTTTGTTGAATAATTATTCATCAATAATTTCTAACCTCCGTAATTCCATCCTGTGGTATTTAAATTTAAAGAGTCAACATCATTATTTAGATATGCAGATAAGACTTCACCAACAAAAACTGTGTGATCTCCATGCATAACATTACCTACAACACTACATTCCACCCCGCCAACACTATCAACTAATATTGGTAACCCATATTCTCCTAAATTAAACTCCACTGATTCAAATCTTCCTCCAAGAGCTTTCTGAGGTTTGAAAAAAATAGCAGCTAGATCTTTTTGATCGCTTTTTAATATATTTAATGAAAACTTCCCTGTATTTTTAATTATTTCATGACTAGATCCTTCAGCTCTAACAGCCATAACAACTAACGGAGGTGCAAATGATCCTTGCGTAACCCAGCTAGCTGTAAAACCATTAACTTCATTTGTATCTTCATTCTTTACTCCGCAAATAAATAATCCATGTGGAATTTTTCTTAATAAGATTTTTTTTGCTTCGAGATTTAATGTCATAATTAATTTAATTTATAATTTTATTTTAACTAAATATCCTATTCAATCATAATTAAATTATGAAAATACTTTACCCAGGTACATTTGATCCTTTAACAAATGGTCATCTAGATTTAATACAAAGAGCACAAAAATTATTTGGAAATGTAGTAGTAGCTGTTTTAGAAAATACAAGTAAAAATCCAACTTTTGATCTAAGTAGACGTATTATTCAAATAAATAAAGCTATATCTCATTTGCCAAATATTAATGTTATCTCTTACGAAGGTCTTACAGTGGATTGTGCTAAAGATGTTAATGCTAATCTCATTTTAAGAGGTTTAAGAGCTATGAGTGATTTTGAGTATGAACTTCAAATAGCACATACAAATAAATCTCTGAATAGTAATATTGAAACTATATTTCTTTCAACGAATACTAATTTTAGCTTTTTAAGTAGTTCTTTAGTTAAAGAGGTGGCTAAATTTGGAGGAGAAATAAAGCATATGGTTCCTGAATCAGTTGAACAAGATTTAAAAGAATACTTTAATAATAATTAAATACATGCTTCCAATTTATAAATATTTTTTAATAGGTTATATGTCCTTGCTCTATCTATATCATCTGAATTTTGAATAATACTGATAATAAGTGGTTTATTATTTTTATATAAATAACCTGATAATGCGAATACATTTGATAAGGTACCAGTTTTACCAAAAAATTTTCCTTGTAATTCTGAGTTCTTGAATCTATTAGCCAAAGTACCTCTTACACCTATAATGGATAATGACGATTGGTAGACAGTAAATTCTTTAGAGTATTTCATCTTATTTAAAAATTGAGATATTAATTTAGTTGTTACTCTATTGTTTCTTGAAAGTCCACTAGCATCTTCAATAGTTGAATTTTCAACATTTAACCCTCTATTTTTCAACCATTTTTTTAATTTTATATATTTATTATCATTCCATGTATTTGATGCATTTTTAAATAGTGATTCAGCCGTGAAATTATGACTTTCAGAATTTGCAAGGGTTATTAAAGATAATATTGGATTTGATTCGATTGAATCCAATACGGTTGATGAACTTATATAAAACTTTTCTGAATTATCTAAAATCTTTATATTAATTCTTGAATTTGGAAATTTATCATACATATATTTCTGTATACTTTTTTTTAAAAATTCTATGTTTTTATATTTACTCTCATTACTATTTAAAGCCAAGGATGTAACTGGAGCTCCATAATCAAATTGCTTATCAATATCTGTCCAACCTTTTGGCCAATAGTATTTAGAGTCTATTTCAAAAATATTGAGATTAATTATTTTAGTATCATTAATATTAGAAATTAGCTTGTATATATCTGAAAAATTAAGATCTGGATCTCCCTTCCCAATTAAATAATATTTATTAACACCTTCTCTATACAAAGAAGTTTTGAAATTCATTGATGACTTATATTTATTTAATACATATGCAGTAGAAAATAATTTCAAATTAGAAGCTGGGATTCTAGGTATATCTTCATTATAAGAACTTATGACTGAACCATTTTCGTTAATTATTGATGCACTAAATGTTTTATCCAAAGATTTGTTTAATAACTCATCATAATTAAGACATTTTTTTTTATTTCTAATTATTCCTGGATAACTAAAATATATATTATTTATTAATTTACTTTTTTGATTAATAATTAAATATCTTATTAAAAATGGAAAAGTAAATATAGCAGCAATAATATAAACAAAAGTAAAAATTTTTCTTTTCACTTTCTCAATTATAAATTTACGAAGATAGTTTCATTATCAGGTTTATTATCAAATTCCTTTTTAAATAAATATCTTTTATTAATTTCCTTAAATAGTAACCAATTATTTGGATAAATATGCATTAAAGCTCCTTTATTTATGGGTTGTAGAAAGTATATATTTTGCCAAGTCTTTACAAAGTTGTTTCTTCGTTCTCTAATAACACTACCTATACCAATATTTGCATCTTCAAATTTAGGGTTTAACGAAAAATGTAAACCTTTGAATTTATCGCACATTGGTTCAAAGGAATCAAAATCGTAAGGTTGTGGAAGCATCGAAATTAAGATTGATTCATTCTCGTTGACACAAGGTGATTCATTAAAGCCTTTAAATGTGAAAATATTTTCTTTAATATTTGAATAATCTCTTTGAGCCAATGCAACTGCTCCTGGATCAGAATATGTTATGAAGACATTTTTATTAATCTTTTTATTATTAAAATAATTGGCGAGAATTTTGTAAATAGTTATACCTACCTTATTAAACTTTAGACCCTCAAAATTAAATTCAATAGTAAATCTATTATTAGAGTGGTTTAAGCTCGAGATTATTGAATTTTCAAGATTTTTTAAGGCTTCATTAAGATCTTTCGGAAGCACATAATTATTATTCATTAGAATTTTTTAATACAATTTTGAATTAGTCTAAGTAATTTCTCTATATCAGACTTTTTATTCATTGAACCTAAACTAACACGTATATTTGAATAAAGTTGATTACTATCAAATCCCATATTCTCAAGTATTTGACTCGGTTTTCCTGAAGAACTTGAACATGCACTGCCACTACTTATTGCAACATCATTATCAGACATATAGTTAATAACTTTATAAGCTTTTATAGGTAATAAATCCTTATTAAACAAAATAAAGGATATATGATTTGGAAGTCTTTGATAACAGCTACCAGTAATTTTAATATTTGGAATATTTTTTATTTTATTAATAAAATATTCTTTTAGTAGAGAAGTCTTGTTTGATTCAAACTCAGCTTTATAATCATTAAATTTAATTTTGCCTTTAATATTTTTTATTGATTGATACATACCTACTATTAATGGGAGAGCAGCAGTTCCTTGCCTTATTGAATATTCTTGAGAAAGTGAAATATCATTATTTTTTAGTAGTAATCTTGATTTGGAATTAGTTAAAAGTATCCCAATACCTTTTGGTCCCCCAAATTTGTGTGCTGATAAACTTAATAGATCACATTTAAGATCTTTCCAATTAAAAATCCCATTACTAAGAATCTGAGTTCCATCAATATGAAATAATATATCTAATTTATTACATATTTTTCCTACAAATTGTACTGGTTGTAAGGTTCCAATTTCACTCTGACCCCAAATAAGGGAAACAAGACTTGTGTTTTTATTAATAATTTCGTCAACTATAGAAATATCTATAATTCCATCTTTATTAACTGGCCACTCAAATATTTCCCAGCCTTTTCTTTTGAGCTTATTTGCTGAAATAATTGTTGCTTGATGTTCTACTTTAGAAATAACAACTTTTCCTGTTTTATATTTATCACCTAGATTACTAAAAACTATTGCTGTTGACTCCGATGAGCCTGATGTAAAAATTATGTCTTCTGGTTCCGCATTAAACCTATCTGCTATTTTAAGTCTTATTTTTTCAAGATATATTGCACATTTAATGCCATATTTATAAGTAGATGATGAATTACTCCAATAGTGCTTATATGTCGAATTAATTTTTTTTAATACATTTTTAGACAATGGCGTCGTTGAAGCATTATCTAGATAAATAAACTTTTTAAACATTTATTTTAAAAAATACATACCTGAAAATACTTTTTTTGCATAACCGGTCATTAATACCTCTTCTTGCGATTTTGACCAATTAATTTTTAAATTTCCTCCTGGCAAGTTTATTGTAGTCTCTGAATTACATAATCCTAATTTAAAGGCAGCTACATGAACCGCACATGCTCCAGTTCCACAAGCAAGTGTTGGGCCAGCTCCTCTTTCCCATACACGAACTTTAATATTATCTTTATCTATTATTTGTGAAAAGTGTACATTAGTTTTTTCAGGAAAAAATTTATTATTTTCAAAAATTGGTCCTAATAATGAAAGTGAAATCTTATTAATATCTTTAATAAAAAATACTAAATGAGGATTACCCATTCCAACGACATAACCTTGTTCTTCAAAATTAGATTCGTGAAAAAGATATGAAGGAAGTTCATTATGTTTCGACTTTATAGTTGTAGGAATTTGATTTGTCTCTAATATAGGTTTCCCCATTTTCACAGTAATTTCACCGTCATTATATTTAGCTATCTTTAGCCCAGCCTTTGTTTCAATTCTATATTCAGAAGAATCACTAGTTCCATTATTAAATTTATGTATATATTCAACTAGACACCTTATTCCATTTCCACACATTTGAGCTTCAGTACCATCTGAATTATAAATAATCATTTTTGCAAAATTATTCCCATCAGGTTCATTAATAAAAATTACACCGTCGGCTCCAATACCAAATTGTCGATCACATAATTTTTTAATATCAAAGAAATAATTTGAGTTGAATTTGTTTAATATTTTATTATCTCTTGAATCTATGATTATAAAATCATTCCCATTCCCCTGATATTTTTCAAAAATTATATTTTTCATTAAATTCTCTTGTAAAAATACTAAGATTTAATTATAAATTAAAGTTTTTAATAATCTATTACATTTTATAGAATGAATATTAAAATAACATTTTACTAAAGAATAAATAAGTGATTACTTCTAAAAAAACATGTGATAGTTCAAATAACTTATATAATCCATTTGAATTAGAAAAAAAATGGCAAAAAATATGGGAAAACGATAATTTATATAAAACAGATGAATCTACAAGTAAAAAAGACAAATTTTACGCCTTATCAATGTTTCCTTACCCTTCAGGTAACCTTCACATGGGTCATGTTCGTAATTATGTAATAACAGATTTAATAGCAAGATTTCAACGATTTCAAGGTAAAGCTGTACTACATCCTATGGGTTGGGATGCATTTGGTCTACCTGCAGAAAATGCTGCGATAGAAAGAGGCATAAATCCAAATATTTGGACAAAACAAAATATCATTCATATGAAATCTCAATTAAAACTATTAGGTTTGTCAGTTGATTGGGATAGAGAATTTGCAACTTGCGATGAAAATTATTATGTTTGGACGCAATATCTATTTTTAGAGTTACAAAAGGCTGGTCTTGTATATCAAAAGGAGTCTGAGGTTAATTGGGATCCTGTTGATAAAACTGTATTAGCGAATGAGCAAGTTGATTCCGAAGGTAAATCATGGAGATCTGGAGCATTAGTCGAAAAGAAACTTTTGAAACAATGGTTTCTAAAAATCACAAATTATGCCGATGAGTTATTAAAAGATTTAGATAAATTGAATTATTGGCCTGAAAGAGTAAAAGTAATGCAAGAAAATTGGATTGGGAAGTCAACAGGAGCAAATATAAACTTCAAAATAAATCAATTTGAAAAGGATAAAATACAAGTTTTTACTACTAGACCTGATACTTTATTTGGGGTGACTTATTTAGCAATATCAGTTAACCATCCATTAATAAAAAAAATATCTGATGAAAAAATATTAAGTGATATTGAAAAATTAAAAATCTATTTGAAAGAAACTCATGATAAAGAAAAAAAAAAGATTGGGATATTAACAAATTTAAAAGCTATAAATCCAATAAATTCAAAGGAAATACCTATTTGGATAGCCAGTTATGTTCTTGATGAATATGGAACAGGAGCTGTAATGGGAGTTCCTGCTCATGATCAAAGAGATTTTGAATTTGCCAAAATAAACTTTATTGATATAAAGCAAGTAATTATTAAGAATAAGGATGATACTAATAGTAAATTAGAAAATGCTTTTACGGATGATGGCATATTGTTTAATTCCGAGGATTTTAGTGGATTAAGTAATAGTGAAGCTAAAAAACAAATTTCAATATATGGAGAAAAAAATGGATGGGCTGAAAATAAGATTCAATATCGCTTAAGAGATTGGTTAATCTCAAGGCAAAGATATTGGGGATGTCCAATCCCAATTATTAGATGTAATAATTGCGGTTCTGTTCCATTAAATAAAGATGATATTCCAGTCATTCTGCCAAAGGAAATAAAAATTTCTTCTAATAAAATTAATTCTCTTGGTAGTAATCAAGCTTGGATTAATACTACATGTCCAAGATGCGGCAACGTGGCAAGCAGAGAAACTGATACTATGGATACCTTTATGTGTTCTTCATGGTATTTTTTAAGATATCCATCATCAAAATGTTTAACTAAACCATTTGAAAAAGAAAAAGTCAATAAATGGTTGCCAGTTGATCAATATGTAGGTGGTGTAGAGCATGCAATTCTTCACTTACTTTATGCAAGATTTCTTACCAAAGCTCTTCGAGATAACAAACTTTTTGATATCGATGAACCATTTAAAAAACTCTTAACACAAGGAATGGTTCAATCTGCAGCATATAAAAACGTAATAACTGGAAAATATGTTTCTCCATCTGAAATTGAAGATTTAACAGATCCAACTGACCCTAAAGACAATTCAAAACTTGAAGTTCTTTATGAAAAAATGTCTAAATCTAAATATAACGGTATTGACCCTGAATCTGTTATCAAAAAATATGGTGCCGATACTGCAAGAATGTTTATATTATTTAAAGCACCACCTGAAAAAGATCTTGAATGGGGAGACTCTGATGTTGAAGGGCAATATAGATTTTTATCTAGAATTTGGAAACTTTTTTTGAATTATACAAATATAGAAAGTTCTGAATGTAAAGAAAAATACGATCAAAAAAAAGAAAATTTTTTATTAAAATCTTTAAACATAGCAATAAAAGAAATTACCAATGACATTAAAAATAATCAATTTAATACAGCAATATCTGAGTTAATGAAGTTATATAATTCATTATCTTCTACTCTTATTTATGTAAAGCAAGGATTAAGAAAAGATGCTCTTGATAAATTTTGTATTTTATTAGCTCCATTTGCTCCTCATATTGCTGATGAAATTTGGCATATTATTGGCAATACAAATTCTGTACATTTAGAAAAATGGCCGTTGTTCAGTCCTGAAGCTTTAGAGGAAGATAGTTATGAATTAGTTATACAAATAAACGGAAAGGTTCGAGATAAAATAAATATAAAAATTGATTGCAATGATGATGAAATTAAAATGCAAACATTAAATAGACCTAATGTAAAAAAATGGATTGATCAAAAAACAATTAGAAAAATAATAATTGTAAAAGGAAAAATTATAAATATTGTAATCTAAACATTATCTAACTTTTTTATAAGTATTGTACTTGGGTTAGACCAATCCCCCTTAATAACATAGTCATGATTGCCAAAACACATTTGACGAATTATAAAGAATATAGGTTCAGATGAAGAATTTCCAACAAAAGAGGTAATTTCATTTATAGATAACTCATCACCAGCACTCAATATTTCAGTAACTTTTTTTTGGTATTCTATTATTTCTGCAGCAGCTTTTTTCCCTGCTTCCACACCTGGTTGATCATAAGCATTTATATCAACTAATTCAGCGTAAAAAGAAACAGCTCTCTCAAACAAAGCAATTAACGCACCAAGAGTTAAACAATTTAATTTATCTAAAGTAATTGTGATGCTTTGTCTATTTTCATTAGCTAGTGCCGATCTTGTACCTTGTAAAAAACCCGATAAAAATTCTTTAGGATTATCAGCGTCATAATAATTATTACTATCAGGAGAATCTAATAATTCAATAAAAATACAAAAGAAATTATCAATACCATCTCTTAACTGTTGAACATATGCATGTTGATCAGTGGAGCCTTTATTCCCAAAAACAGATATACCTTGATGAACGATTTCTCCCTTCCTATTGAATTTCTTTCCTAGTGATTCCATGACTAACTGTTGAAGATATTTACTAAATACTTGTAATCTGTCTCTGTAAGGTAATACAACCATATCTCTTTTGCCTTCTCCATCTCCAGAGAAAAACCAAGCAGATGATAATAAAGCAGCAGGGTTATCTTTGATATTTGTTTTTCGAGTCAACTCATCCATTATTGCTGCACCACTAATAAATTCTGAGATATCTTGATTAATAAGAGCTAATGGGAGTAAGCCAACTGAACTAGTAATACTTGTTCTTCCACCAACCCAATCAGGAAGATTAAATATCTTTAACCATTTCTCTAAATGTGCTTTTTTGTATAATTGACTATCTTTCATTGTGATAGCTATTGCATTAGAACTCCAATCAAGATTATTATTTTCTACGTACTTCTTAATTATATTCATTGCAATTTTTGGTTCAGGTGTTCCTCCAGATTTGCTTACAATTACGAATAATGTTGTAGATAATTTATCTGATAACTTATCTAATTTCTCGCTTATAAGAAAGGGGTCAATGTTATCTATGTATGAGAAATTTAATCCAACGGAATTCTTTTGTAATGCTTCAGTTATTAATAATGGTCCTAATCCACTTCCGCCAATACCTATCCAAAGAACATCAGTATAAATCTGATTTTTTTTATTCCTAATTTTACCGCCTAATATACTTTCACCAAAATTTGATATATCTTTAATATCATTACTAATTTCATCTTTAATGAGATTATTTGGGGCGATAGAGGGATTTCTTAACCAATAATGACCCACTTGTCTTTCCTCATCAATATTTGAAATTGCTCCTGCTTCTAATTGCTTTATGGATGAAAATACATTTTTAAATTTTTTTTCTAAAGTGAATATTTGACTTGAGGTAAAATTTATTTTGCTGATATCTAACCAAATATTTATTTTTTTATCAAACCAAAGGTAATTACAATATTTATCCCAAGTATTAAAATCATTATTCATTTTATATTTTTGATTATTTCTAAATTTGTTTAATTATATCTAGTTTAATGTATGTACATAGTAATCATTTCAATTTATTTAGTTATTTTTATTTGGACCATAATGTATGTGAATTAAAATAAAGACTATTTGGGGTTTTATTTATTTGCACAGCATTTATTATTCAAATAAAATTATCAAATTTTGGACCAATCTTTCAATTATTTAATTTCACCTGAAATTTCAAAATTTAGGAATTTTTCACCTAAATTAAAAATTGTGATTTTGGCTTCAGGAGAAGGTTCGAATTTTCAAAAATTGATTGATCTATCTAACTCAAACAAATTCGATATTGATATTAAACTATTAATTACAAATAATTCAGAGGCAGGTTGCTTATTAAGAGCAAAAAAATCAAATATTTCGTACAAGATAATTCAAACCTCTGATTATGATAATAAAGAATATTTTGAGGATGAAATTATTAATACAATAAAAAAGAATGATATTGAACTTGTTGTCATGGCAGGTTGGATGAAAATAATGTCTTCGAAATTTGTTAATGCTTTTAAGAATAAAATAATAAATATTCATCCTTCCTTACTTCCATCATTTAAAGGGAATAAAGCAATTAAACAGGCTATAACTAATGGTTCAAAGATAACTGGTTGTTCCGTACATTTTGTAGAACCAGAAGTTGATAGCGGTTCTTTAATTATGCAAGCAGCATTTTCAATTTCAGATCAAGACAATATAGATTCAATATCTAAGAAAATACATTTATTGGAGCATGAAATACTACCAAAATCAATTTCTCAAGCTGGATATTTGATTAGAAACGGGTTTAAGGGTAATGATTAACCATTTGAAGTCCATCATTTAATGGTAAACCAGATATAAGATTAAGATTCTGAATAGCCTGACCTGTCTGTCCTTTAATTAAATTATCTATAACAGATAATAAAACTATTCTTCCATTTCTATTATCTACTTTGACAGAAAGATGGATTTCATTTGTATTCTTTACCCACTTTGTAGAAGGATAGATATCAACTGGTAAGACTTTGATATTTGAATGGTTTCTATAGTAATTATCTAACAGAATTTGGCAATCAGAAGAAGTTAAGCCTGGATCTCTTAATCTTCCATAAATAGTCGAATGCATTCCTCTTGTCATTGGTATTAAATGAGGAGTAAAAAGTAATTGAATATCACTACCTGAAACTAAACTAGCAATTTGTTCAATTTCAGAAGTATGTCTATGATTTATTAATCCGTAGGCAGAAAGCCCATCTCCACATTCTGAAAATAATATTTTTTGATTTGGTTCTCTTCCTCCACCTGAAGTACCACTTTTTGAATCTATTACAATACCTTCATTATCAATAATCCCTTGTGATAAAAATGGAATGAGAGGGATTAGAGCTGAAGTTGGATAACAGCCAGGACATGCCACTAATCTAGCTGTAGAAATATCTTTTTTGTTAATTTCAGGCAGACCATAAACTGCCTCATTACACAAATCATAATCATTTCTTTTATATTTAATAGCCTCATTAGAGTAAATTTTTTTCCATTGATCAAGAGATTTATATCTATAATCAGCAGATAAATCAATTACCTTAACACCCTTTTCTAATAAACCTCTAGTTATCGTTGAAGAGATACCATTAGGTAAGCAAAGCAAAGCGATTTTAGCATTATCAGAAATACTTTCTATTGATATTTTTTCAATTAATTTGTCAGTTTTTAAATTTATAAAAGGAAAATTATCACTCCATTTTGATCCTGAAGATTTATTGCCTCCAAGATATGTAATTTTATAATTTTCATTATCCTTTAATAGATTTACTGCCTGTATCCCTCCGTAACCAGTAGCACCAACTATTGCAACATTCATTTCTTTTTATTGGCAGACTTTAAGTTAGGATTATAAGTGTTCAACTAAATAATAATTAAAACACTTTTTTTCTATATTGAATAGTAATAATGAAAGAAACAAGTCCCAAATTAAATAATGGAACAATTGTGGATAATAACGAAGATTTTAAAATAGAGTTTGATCCTATAAGTGATGCACTAGCTGCTATTAGAAATGGAGAATGCATAATTGTTGTCGATGATGAGAGAAGAGAAAATGAGGGTGATTTAATTTGTGCAGCTCAGTTTGCCACCCCTCAACAAATTAATTTTATGGCCACGGAAGGAAGAGGGCTAATATGTTTGGCAATGCAAGGAGATAAGTTAGATGCCTTAGATCTTCCCTTGATGGTTGATAGAAATACTGATGAGAATCAAACTGCATTTACTATTTCTATAGATGCAGGCCCAGAGAATAATGTTACAACAGGGATATCAGCTGAAGATAGAGCAAAAACTATACAAGTGGCTATAAATCCTTCAACTAAACCAGAAGATTTGAGAAGACCAGGACATATATTTCCATTAAGAGCAAAAAAAGGTGGAGTCTTAAAAAGAGCAGGTCATACTGAAGCAGCTGTTGACATTGCTGCAATGTCAGGTCTATATCCTGCAGGTGTTATTTGCGAAATTCAAAACGCTGATGGTTCTATGTCTCGACTTCCTCAACTTAAGCAATATGCAAAACAATGGGGTATGAAGTTAATATCTATTGCAGATCTTATTAGTTACAGGTTTCAGACTGAGAGATTTGTTTTTAGAAAATCTGATGCTGTACTTCCAAGTATTTTTGGTAATTTCAAAGCTTATGGATACATAAATGATCTTGATGGATCTGAACATGTTGCTTTAGTAAAACAAAAGTCAAATACATTAAGTGAACCAGTATTAGTAAGAATGCATTCAGAATGTTTAACAGGTGATGCTTTTGGTTCATTACGATGTGATTGTAGACCTCAACTTGAAGCGGCGTTAGCCAGAATAGAAAAAGAGGAAGAAGGAGTTGTTGTTTATTTAAGACAGGAAGGCAGAGGTATTGGTTTGATTAATAAATTAAAAGCTTATAGTTTGCAAGATGGAGGATTGGATACAGTAGAAGCAAATGAAAAATTAGGTTTTCCTGCAGATCTAAGGAATTATGGAGTTGGAGCTCAAATATTAACTGATCTAGGAATCAAAAAGCTAAAACTACTTACAAATAATCCCAGGAAAATTGCTGGATTGGGAGGTTATGGAATTGAAGTTACTGAGAGAGTTCCATTAGTTATATGTCCTAGCGATCATAATGCTGAATATTTAAACATAAAAAGACAAAAATTAGGACATATGCTAGATGAAGAAAAATTTAATTCAAGAAATATAGATCCATATATTGCTATTTTTCTTGATGGTGATTACAAATCGATAGATTTAGTTCCTATTAAAAATAAAATTATTGAATTTTGCCAAGAAAATAATATAAATATAATATTAGAGAGCTCTCCAAGATTATTAGCTTTTTGGAATAGACCAAAGTTAGTTTGGAGAATATTACATAATAAAAAGAGGGATAATTCAACAATAAATGATAATGAAATTAATAAGATAGAAATTTTTATTCAGTTGCTTTCAGAATACAATGAAAGTTCAAGGGTAGGAATTATCATATCAAAAAATATAGAGCAGGCGTTACATCCAAAAAATAGTATTAATCTCAGAAAAACTAGTTTTTCGATAAATAATGAGATTTTATATTCATCTACAAGGAAATTCAATCTTGATAAAGAAACCTTCAGTATTATCTTTGATAAAACTTTATCTTAATTAAACAATACTTGCTTTTATAATCTTTGAACCATTTTTTAGCTTTAAAACAATATCCATGTCCTCTGTTTTTCCAAAAACTGTATGTACGCCATCTAAGTGAGGTTGTGGCTCATAAACTATAAAAAATTGACTCCCACCGGTATCTTTACCAGCATGAGCCATCGAAAGTGAACCTTTTAAATGCTTATTTGAATTAATTTCACAATTTATTTTATAACCAGGTCCACCAGTTCCAGGCATCCCAGAAGATCCGACTCTTGTATTAGGGCAACCACCTTGGGCCATAAACCCAGGAATAACACGATGAAAAGCTAAACCATCATAGAAACCTTCACTTATTAGTCTTGTGAAATTATTAACTGTATTAGGTGCATCTTTAGTAAAGAGTTCAATCTTAATTATTCCTGCATCTGTTTCAAATAAGGCTTTTGTCATCGTGAAAATTTTATCTTTATACTAATAATAATCGTTATAGAAGTTTTTCAAGATTCTCCTTAATGGAATTTAAATCAATATTTTCATTTTCACTGAGATCCTGACTCCATTCTTCGACTTCAAGATTTTTTTGAGGTGGTGATATTAACAATCTTTCCTCGGGGGTCTTCGGTACAAAATTCTTCTCTACTAATTTGCATTCGTAATCTAACTTAGTACAAAAATCTCTTATTTCTTTAATATTTATAACCTCTACAGAAGGTAAGGGGAAATCTTGTGCTTCTAGGAGACCACAATATCTCTCAGCATCATCTCTGTCTTCAAACATAAGTACAATAGTTCTTCCTTTAAGCTCTATTGAATGTATGCCTTCTCTTTCAGTTCCCGAATTATAGAGTAAAACAAAAATGTTCATAGTACTATTGGAATGATTTTATTTTATTTAATTATTTATCAGATAGCGACAATTCTTGAAGCCTTGTATATAAAGCTATTTCTTCATCATTAATATCGGCAGGAATAACTACAAGAATTTCTACATACTGATCTCCAATATTCTCACCGGAAATCAAACCTCTACCTTTAAGTCTTAACATCCTTCCAGTTGAAGATTTAGGTGGAACTTGAAGCGTTACATTCCCATCAAGAGTAGGAACCTCGACGGCACAGCCTAGAAGTGCATCCGGAGGGAATAATTCTAATTTATAAAGTACACGTAAACCATCTATGCGAAGACCATTTTCAGTTTGGACTTTTAATTGCAAATAATGGTCTTTCCCACCCTTAGCAATATTTTCTAATCTTAATCTCCAGCCGTCACCAGCAAATGGAGGAGTATCAACTTCAACTACGGTTTGGTCTTCTAATTCTATTAATATCGAAGAGCCATTTAATGCTTCTTCTGGGTTTAATTCAATAATAGTTTCTATATCTTCATGTAGTTTTACTGGAGGTGGTTCCTCTGGAGAAGTTGCTGGATAATGATAATTATCATATTCATCATAATTATCAGTTAAAACTTCATTATCATCTTCGTAATTTATTTTTTCTTCATTATTATTATTAGCATTTGAAGCGTATTCAAAACCAAATAAGGAATTCAGATAGTCATGAAAATCAGGGAAGCCAGTTGCGTATTTATTAAATTGGTCTGTATTATGATCTTTTGATTTTATTCTTTTGTCTGGATCTCGCAAGAATTCATAAGCTTCATTAATAAGTTTAAATCTTTCCTCTGCATTAATATCATTTTTATTTAAATCGGGATGCCATTTTCTTGCCTCTCTTCGAAAAGCTTTTTTTAATTCGGCATTGTCAAAATCATAGGATAAACCTAATATCGACAAATAGTCTTTTTTAGAGGAAGTAGTCATTGTCCCATGGGTCTTCATTCCTAGAATTACCATACCTCGAATTTCTATAATTACTATTCATTTGATTATCCCAAGGATCATCATCATCATCCCAATAATCGTCTGAAAATAATTCATCTTTTATAGAACCAAAAGTATTTTTAATGCCTTGTAACGGATTATTTTCAATCTTTTTTTCTGCTGCAAATCGCCTATTTAATCCAAATAAAGCTTCTTGTAAAGCACTAACAGATATTTCTAATTCTCGAGGATCGTCATCATCTATAAACTCTTCAACATCTTGAATAGCTAATTCAACAGCTCTTTGTTGTCTTTCAGCTCCGTATGGACCAAATTCTAATGATGCATCTCTAAGTCTTCTTTCAGCTTGAGCAATTAGAGTCAAAGCATTATTTTTTCTGTCAATTACTGATCTTTTTTTTCTATCCTCTGTTGCTTTTGACTTAGCCTCTGCAATTATTTTATTAATTTCTTGTTCATTTAGATTCGATCCCCCAGAAATACTAACGGTTTGTTTTCTACCTGTAGTTCTATCTGTAGCACTGACTTCTAACAATCCATTAGCATCGATATCAAATGCTACTTGTACTTGCGGGATTCCTCTAGGGGCTGGAGGTATGCCAGATAATCTAAATTTTCCTAATGATTTATTTTCAGATGCTAAGGGTCTTTCTCCTTGCCTTACTTGTACAACAACTGATGACTGATTAGATTCGGAAGTACTAAATACATCTGATTGCCTAACAGGGATTGGTGTATTTCTAGGGATCAGAACTTTCATAAGTCCTCCAATAGTTTCTAATCCTAGTGATAAAGGAGTTACATCATTTAATAGTAAATCACGTAAATCCCCGCTTATAATTCCTGATTGTATAGCAGCGCCAATAGCTACAACTTCATCAGGATTTACAGATTGACAAGGATCTTTAGGTACAAGAGTTTTAACTAGTTGTTGCACCATAGGAATTCGTGTACTTCCTCCGACAAGAACGACTTCATCAATCTCCTCAGCATCCCAACCAGAATCTTCCAATGCAATCTGTACAGGTTCGAACAATCTGTCTAATAAATCTTGAGAGAGTGATTCAAACAATTTCCTATCGAATTCCTCTTCTATATGTAATGGACCTTCATCGCTAGTAGTAATAAAAGGCAAAGATATTTTAGTTTTTTGTAACCCTGATAGTTCACATTTGGCTTTTTCTGCAGCTTCAGTAAGTCTTTGGAGAGCCTGACGATCTCGTCTTAGGTCAATTTTGTATTTCATAAGAAATTTTTCAGCAAGCCAATCAACTATTTTGGAATCAAAGTTATTGCCGCCTAATTGAGTATCGCCGCATGTGGCTTTAACATCAAATACGCCATTAGAAATCTTCAAAAGCGAAACATCAAAAGTTCCACCACCTAGATCAAAAACTAATACATTATTTGAAGAACTTTTTTCAAAACCATATGCTAATGCTGCTGCAGTAGGTTCATTTAGAATTCTATCAACTTTAATTCCAGCTAACACTGCCGAATCTTTGGTGGCTTGTCTTTGAGATTCATTAAAATATGCGGGAACAGTAATAACCGCAGAATCAATAGTATCTCCTAAATATGTTTCTGCATCATTAACTAATTTACGAATTATCGAACTTATGAGTTCTTCAGGTGCATATTCTCGTTCAGTAAAAGGACTAAGAACCCTAACACTGCCACTATCATTAGATTTAACATTGTATGGAACAGAAATACTGATATCGTCAAGTTCATCCCACTGTCTTCCTACAAATCTTTTTAAGTTATAGAAAGTATTCTTGGGATTTAACACCAACTGTCTCCTAGCTTGATCACCAATCACAATTTCTGAGTCTTTAGTAAAACCTACTATTGAGGGAGTTGTCCTTGTTCCTTCAGAATTTGCAATGACAATGGGGCGACCGGCTTCTACAACTCCAACAACAGAGTTCGTGGTACCTAAATCAATTCCAACTATTTGCCCCATAGTATTAGTTGATTAATTAAAAGTTATCTTTAACCAATAATTTAATCAATTAAATTTCTCTAATATGTATATATAATAATAGAAATCTTATAATTTCAACTTAATTTAATCAAATAAACTAAATTCTATTCTTAATCAACCACTTTAAAAAATTTTTTAAATTGGTAATAAATAATAAATATTATTTTATAGTATATACTGCAATTAATTAAATTATACGGAGAGAGAGGGATTCGAACCCTCGATAAAGTTGCCTCTATACAGCATTTCCAGTGCTGCGCCTTCAACCACTCGGCCACCTCTCCTTTCAATACCATTTTACCCTTTTAGAACACTAATTTTGAGGAACGTTAATTGAATAAGACTTTTAAAGTTACCATAAAAAATGTTGAAACTGGAAAAACATACCAGGAAGAAGTTAGTAGTAATCAATATATTCTAAAAGAATTTGAAAGAAAAGGTTTTAAACTTCCTTTTTCATGTAGGAATGGTTGTTGTACAAGCTGTGCAGTAAAAATTACTTCAGGTAAATTAAACCAACCAGAAGCAATGGGGGTATCTCAAGCTTTAAAAGATAAGGGTTATGCTCTTCTTTGTGTCGCAAAAGCGACTGAGGATCTTGTAGTAGAAACTACTTATGATGACGAAGTTTATGAATTGCAATTTGGTAAATATTTTGGTAAAGGAAATACAAGAGTTGCTCCGCCATGGGAATTTGAGGAGGATTAACTAAAATGTTTGAATCAAGCAGTATAGAAGAGTCAACAAAAAATTTTAATTTACCAAAGTTATATGAAATTGCTAAAAACTCTGCCCAGATTGGTAATGATATCCTTAAAAATAACTATAATAAAATTCAGACAATATCATCTAAAGGCAGAAAAGGAGATCTTGTAACCAATGTTGATTTGGAAGTTGAAAATAAAATAAAAGAATATTTAATAGATGAAACACCAAACATATCGATCAATGCAGAGGAGTCTGGGAAATTAAACAAATCCTCAGATTTAACATGGTGTATCGATCCATTAGACGGCACAACAAATTATTCCCATGGATACCCTTTTTTTGGAACTTCTATTGGTCTTGTATACAAAAATAAGCCAATTATAGGAGCTATATCAGTACCATATTTAAATGAACTATATTCAGCCTGTATAGGTGTAGGTTCCTTCTGCAATGATATTAAACTTAAAGTATCGACTCCTCAAAATCTTTCTAATAGTTTACTTGTTACTGGTTTTTCTTATGACAGGTTTGAGACAGAGGATAATAATTATGCAGAATTTTGTTACCTAACTCATAAAACTAGAGGCGTTAGAAGAGGAGGAGCAGCAGCAGTTGATCTTGCATTTGTTGCGGCAGGAAAAGTGGATGGTTATTGGGAAAGGGGATTAGAGATATGGGACTTAGCCGCCGGTGCTATTATTGTTAAAGAAGCGGGTGGAATTATTTCGGATTATCCATCAGGCGAATTTAATTTAAGTTCTGGAAGAATTCTTGCATGCTCCCCCAGCCTTAAGGATGAATTAAAAAAAGAACTAAATAAGGTTTCTCCATTAAAAAAAAATCTTTATACCTAAAAATTGTTTAATATTAAAATGACTGATATAAAGGAAATTAATTTAGTAGATGTAAGGAATAACTCTAATATTATAAGTAATTTAAATAATATTTATAAAATATGGGGTTATGAAGAAGTCTCACCTTCATTTATAAACACTTTAGAAACGATAAAAGGTCGAGGTGTTATTGAAGAAAATGAGGTTGTTGGAATAGTAAGTAATAATTCATTATGTCTTAGACCAGAAATGACAACATCTATTGTCAAGTTGTCATCTACTAGATTAATAAATAAGAAAAGACCCATAAGACTATTCACTAATGGAATAGTCTTTAATAAGAAACAAAATAATAAAAATACATTTAAGCTGCAAGAGAAGCTACAAAGTGGAATTGAATTAATTGGGTATGATACAAAATACCCAGAAATTGAAGTTATTAATATATTGTTTGATGCAATAGATAATATTAATTTGAAGAATGGTTGTAATTTATGTCTACTAGTTAGCACAACAAAAATAATGGACTTAATCTTGTTTAAATATAAGAATAATAATTATGAAGAAATTAAGAAAAGTCTGGTTACCTTTGATCAAGTTAAATTATCTAAATTAGAAATTGATGAAGATGATAAGTATATTCTTAAAGATTTATTATTCACAAGAGGAGAACCTATTACAATATTAAAAAAATTGAAAAGTATATATGGTGCTAGTAAAACTTTAGATGACCTAAATTTTTTATTTGAAACATTATCAAAAATTTCGAATAATTACGGTGTTAAATTACAACTTGATCCGACTTTTCAACCTCACTTGAATTTATACGAAGGTATTGTTTTTCAACTAATAGGGGATGATGGTAAAAATAAAAATGTGATAGCAAAAGGTGGAAGATATGATGAATTAGTAAGATTCTTTAGTCCTAATGAAAAAAATTTAAATGGGATTGGATTTACAATTTCAATAGACATTTTAAGAAATTTAATTAGGGAAGAAAAAATAGATAAAAAAAAGATTTTACTAATATTTAAAGATTCTTATTTGTTAGAAAAAGGTATGAATGAACAAAAGGAACAACAGAAAAGAGGGAATATTGCCGTCTTACATTTAAATCCATGTGATGACTTAGCTAAAGCCAATCAAATAATGAATGAAAATAATTGTAGTGAGATTTTGTGGGTTAAATAAAACCTTTTTAAAGTTTAATTAAGTTTTTAAATTGATACATTGTTCGGACAATACTCCTAATAAAACTTGATTAACTAGTTTTTAGGAAATAGGATTTAATTTGTTTGATTTTTTTTAAATGGAAAAAGGCGAAATTCGTATTAATACCGAAAATATTTTCCCAATTATTAAAAAGGCAGTTTATTCTGACCATGAAATCTTTTTAAGAGAACTTGTTAGTAACGGTGTTGACGCAATAAGTAAACGAAGAATGGCCTCTATTGCTGGCGACTGCGAAAATACTGAAGAAGCTCAAGTAAAAATATCTATTGACCGTAAAAAAAATACCCTTACAATTTCTGATAATGGAATTGGAATGAATGATGAAGAAATTAAGAAGTACATAAACCAAGTAGCATTCTCGAGCGCAGAAGAATTCCTAACAAAATACAAAAAAGATAATGATGAATTTATAGGTCATTTTGGACTTGGTTTTTATTCAAGTTTCATGGTTGCAGATAGAGTTGATATATTAACTAAATCAGCAATTGGAGAATCAAAAGCTTTCAAATGGTCTTGTGATGGATCGCCAAATTTCACTTTAGAGGCTTCAGAAAGAGAGACAATTGGTACAGATGTGGTACTTCACCTACTTGAAGAAGAAAAGGAGTTTATTGAACCTGAGAGGATTAAATCATTAATAAAAAAATATTGTGACTTTATGCCAATAGATGTCTTATTAGAAGGTGAGGCAATAAATAAGAAGAATCCTCCTTGGAGAAAACAACCTAGTGAATTAAAAGATGATGATTATATTGATTTATATAAATACCTTTATCCTTTTCAGGGAGATCCACTGTTATGGATTCATCTAAATACAGATTATCCATATGACATACAAGGGATATTGTATTTTCCTAAGTTGTCTGGTAGAGCTGATTGGGAAAAGGGAGAAATTAAACTATTTTGTAATCAAGTATTCGTAAGCGATTCAATTAAAGAGATAGTACCAAAATACCTTTTGCCCCTAAGAGGAGTAATAGACTCTACAGATATACCACTAAATGTTAGTAGAAGCGCATTACAAACAGATAGAAAAGTAAGATCCATATCATCATTTATTTCAAAAAAAATCGCTAATAAACTTAAGGATTTAATAAAAAATTCTCCAGAATTTTATGCAGAAATTTGGGATTCAATCTCTGCTTTTATTAAAATTGGTGCTATTGAAGATGAGAAATTTTCTGATTTAGTCCATGAAAGTATAATTTTCGAAACAATCATAAATTCAGAAAAAGACGTAAGTAAAGATATTGAAAACAAATCACTTATCAAATCTAATGATAAATATTTCACAACACTCACCAATTACAAAGAACGAAATAAGATAATTGATTCTAAAAAAATAGTTTACTGTTCTGATTTGATTGCTCAATCAAGCGCATTAAATATCTGTTTATCTGATAACAAAGAAGTTATAAAATCAGATCCCTTAATAGATGCACAATTTCTTCCATGGTTAGAAAGTAAAAAAGAAGATTATCAATTCCAAAGAGTTGATTCAGAAATAAATGAACTAGAAGATAAGGAATCTAAAGAAATTGTAGATAAGGACGGCAAATCAAATACAGAAAATCTTAGAGATACGATAGTTAAAGCACTTAATAATGAGAAAGTGACAGTTAAAGTGCAGTCACTTTCAAGTAAAGGTGCTCCACCTGCCATGATCTTGCTTCCAGAACAAATGAGAAGAATTAATGATATGGGTGCGTACATGGAACAAAAAATGCCTGGCTTACCTGAATATCATGTACTCTTAATTAACAAAGAACATCCACTTATTGTTGGTCTTAATAAAATTACAGGCAATAAAATAATTATTGATAAAAAAGATCCTATTGAAAATCCATTGGCATCTAAAATTGCTAATCATGTATACGATATGGCTAAACTATCTGTTGGTGGATTAGATCAAGAACAGATCATTAATTTACAAAATAATAATGCTGAATTGATTTCAGAATTGCTTAATTCAACAAATTGAGCCGTGTGTTAAAATTTTAAATAAATAATTCAAAAAATATGTCAAGAGTTTGCGAACTGACTGGTGCAAAAGCTAATAACGGTATGGCCGTGAGTCACTCACATATTCGTACAAAAAAATTGCAGCAAGTTAATCTCCAAAAAAGGAGACTTTGGTGGGAAGAAGGCAATAAATGGGTAAATATAAAAATTAGTACTAAAGCAATAAAATCTATACAAAAAATAGGTTTAGATAAATTTGCTAAATCAAATGGAGTCGATTTAAATAAATTCTAAATTTGATGAGAAATTTAGTTGTAAGCATATTAATACCCTTTATTCTCTTATTTAACTATAATCCAGCATTAGCTTATGATTTTGCGCCTGAAATTGGGGATATGGCTCCAAACTTTCATTTAGAAGGTATTAATAAAAACATAAATACAAAAAAAATTTGGGAATTAAGTGATTTTCAAGGTAAGTGGCTTGTTATGTATTTTTATCCAAAGGACTTTACAGCAGGTTGCACTCTTGAAGCTAAAGGTTTTTCAGAATTAAAAAAAGATTTTTCAAAATATAATGCTGAAATTGTTGGCATTAGTGCTGATAATCAAGATTCTCATGAAAATTTCTGCAGCGAGAAATCTATAAACTACACTTTATTATCTGATCCTGAAGGAATTATTAGCGATAAATATGGTTCTTGGATTCCTCCATTTTCAGATAGAAATACTTTCTTGATTTCTCCTGAGGGGAAAATTTCTTATAGATGGATAAGTGTTTTGCCTATAAATCATGCCAAAGAAGTTCTTAACGAACTAAAGAAAAAGATATAAATTTTGCACGAACTATCATTTGGAACTTGGTTAATACACATCTCTTCAGTCATTGAATGGATATTTGCTATCTTTGTCATATACAAAATTTCTACATATAAAAAATTTAATTTATTTTTTTGGTTAAGCATAGCTATGGTCCCAAACTTAATAGGAGCTATGTGCGCTATAACTTGGCATATCTATGATAATCAAGATGTATTATATGGATTAGTAACACTTCAAGGGATATTTACATTTATTGGAAATTCAACATTAGCTCTAGCATCATTCACTATTTTTAAAATGAAAGATACTTGTGAATAATTTATTTATAGAATTTATTGAAAAATTAGGTTTAATTGACAATACAGCATTGTTCGCTGCATCTATATTCCCATATGCAATCTTTTTGTTTTATTTATATAAAATAAATTCTGTAAATAAATTTGTAAAGATAGGTTTTTCATTAACAGTTTTATTCGTATTCATAACCATTGTGGTTTCTATCTTCTCCTTAAATTTCTACGATAAAACCCTTGTTGAAGTTGATTTTTTGCATGGTTCAGCTGAATTCTTCTTAACATTGAGTGACTTTGTTATTTTGTTTGGATTTATAAGGATGTTAAATAAATTAGAAGTAAACAACTCTTAAGACCTTTAACAATTTTGTGTTTTTTAGGTAAAAGTATTAGAGAATATATG
>QCIU01000011.1 GCA_003216465.1 Prochlorococcus sp. AG-402-N10 | reverse complement strand
CGGTTTGATCTTCATCAGTAGCTGCAGCTCCTTCTTTAGAAAAGATAAGTGGAGTAATTGTCATGCCATCGTTAAGTGGATAAGCATAATAAGCTTCGTACATCATCTGATCTTCTGCAAGGTTTTCGTTCATAGAACCTACAGTACCCAATGCTATTCCAGCTGATCCTGGTCCTAGTTCATCAATTTGAACACCGATGAAGTAAGAAGAACTCTCATCACTAGCTACTGGATTTAAACCGATAGTATTCCATTCGTAACCAGCACTAAATGATCCAGGGAATTGCTCTGGAGCAAAGAAGCCGTTAACTGCTAAATGAGTATCAGCATAAACAGCGTTGGCTTGTTCTACTACTGAATAAGTTGCAGATAGACCCCAACTATCAGTTGTATAAGCAGTGTTAACACCATAAGCATCAGCACCTTCTGCACTCATAAGACCAGAAGCATCAGTTACACCATCACCTGCATAACCAACAGCGACAGACCATTCGTCAGAAATTGAATAACTTCCTCCGAAACTAGATCCAGATTGAGCACCAAAACCAGAGTTCACATTACCGCAATCATCTAATGTATTAGATGGTCCACCGTAAGTACAAGCAGTTGTGAAAGCATTGCTTCCATCAGTACCTTGCATACCAACGAATGCAGCAACTGGGCCTAATGGGAAAGAGTAAGAAACTCCATCAATTTGGAGGGCGTCACCTGTTCCATTAAGATCAAATTCTGCTTCTGGAGATGTGGCAACTGAAGTTGCATTACCTGCATCAATAGAAACATCTAGTGAATCTTCACCAGTGAAACTTGTGTTTAAATCGATTTGAAAACCGTAAACAGCAAATACACCTTCTTCAGTTGTGTTGTCGGTAGTGGTTGTGTCGACGCCTAAACCATCAACAGCACCAACTGCGAAATCTACAGAAAATGATGCAGTTGTTGTTTCTGAGAAACCGGCTGCTTCAAAATCGTTCATTCTTGCTTCTAAACCATCCACACGACCGTTTGTGACAGCAAGTGCTTTTGGATAGAATTCACTTATGTTTTGAACTTCTTCAGAAGAAGAATAACCTGAAACATCAGTGATATTGAGCTCATTAGCTGTTGCAGACATTGGGGCTAGTAAGCCTAATGTTGCAGGAGCTACGAGTAAGCTTTTGAAAAGCTTCATAAATTTCCTCACACGAAATTTAAAGTACATCTTAAAATATAGTATATTTTTTTTAAAATCAAGTGTAAACGTATACCTTTTTAAAAGAAATTTGTGCCACTTTATGAATCTAGACAGTCTATTTCTTAAAAATATCTGAAAAGGTCCGTATTAAAACGGACCTTTTTATGTGTGTAAGATTATCTAAATTAAGTTAATAAATTTAGAAACTGAATAATGTATAGTCAAATCTTTTTTGAAATTTTGAAAGAAACTTGTTTTGTCTTATATTTTTTATTTTTGTTTTTCCCTTCAGATTCTACATACCATCCAGTTGCTAACCTCGAATCAATTTCTTCGTAAGTTTTGGTGAGATTGAGTTTTTTTAGAGATTTTTTTTTATAATCCATCAAAAAAGATTAATTACGTTAAATCAACTATAGCCAAAAAAAATTCTTTAGTTTATATATTTTTATATATGTAAGATTTAGCTTGATAAATATATGAATATTTTGAAATTTTATGTTTTTCTGAAACGAAAAATAAATAAAAAAACTTAAATTCTTTAGAAAAAAGAAAATAAATACAAATTTCGCCTCAAGATAAAAATTATTTAGTTATATTTTTGAAAAATTTATAAAAACCTGAGGAGCACAAGGTCAAATGACTCAAATAAAATTAATCATTAATTCTCTGCCTAGAGATCTCGCAGAATTTTCATTCTTTTTAATAATTGGATACACGGCAGGTTCAATGGGCTTCATCTAATTATTGAATTTCTTAATCTAACTTCATACATATTACTTAAGTTTTTAAAAGTAAAGTTTAAGACCCTGCACAAATCTATAAGAATTTTATAACTTAATGTTTATAGTCATATATTATGAATTAATAACTTTAACAATGGGTCGTGGCGCAGCTTGGTAGCGCAGAGAAACCGAATATACAAACCAAATGTATTGCAATAACAATATTAAGATTAAATATTACAATCCATTTAGTGAGAGTTAGTGAGGGAAAATTCAATAGAGCGGATGTTTAGAAGAATCCAATTTAATTTTTTATAATTTTGATATTTAAATGTAATTTTATTTTCAAAAAGTTATAGATGATTCAATAGGACAATTCAGTTTTAATTTCCCTTCTAATTTAATTAATTCAACAACAACTAGAACTCCTACGACTTCTTTATTGTTACTCTCAAGAATCTTCGAAACACAATTAACCGTTCCGCCAGTAGCTAATAAATCATCAACAATGGCATAAGATCTATATTTCTGTAGGGCCTTTTTTTGAATAGAAAGTCTATTTTCACCATATTCTAAGCTGTAGTTCTTTTCTACAAGTTCTCCTGGGAGCTTCCCAGGTTTTCTTGCGACAATCATTGGCTTTGAAGCTTCCAAAGAGATCGCAGAACCAAAAATAAAGCCTCTAGCATCTATGGAAATTATTGCTTCCGCATTTTTTATAATTTGACTGGAAGACATCTTTAAAATAAGTTCTTTGAATATTCTTGGTTCCTGAATAATTCCAAGAACATCTTTGAACTCAATTCCTTTCTTTGGATAATCTTTGTAAGTATCAATAAATTCTTTAAGATTTGTCATTCCTTTTTTCTGATATTAGTTTTAAACATCTGTCTCACATTTTCTTAATTCTAGCTAAATGAAATTTTTTTTCTAAATATACCTAAAAAAATTTAAATTACACCTCAATCGAATAACAAATAAAGGATAGATATTTTTAGAAGTCATATTTAACTACCATTAATGGCAAGGGTGATTTAAAGGCACCCTCTTTATTTACGTAAAAATAAGTTTAAAAAATTAGTGAGAGATTAGTGAGAGAAAGCATATTTATGCCTAAAAAATTTTTATTACAAAAATTTTTACTATTTACTCTTTTATAGATGACTGTTATGAACTAAGATCTTATGAGCGGGGCGTGGCGCAGCTTGGTAGCGCGGGTGCTTTGGGAGCATACCTTTTTACTAACGAGACTAGTTGCAATAACTGACTTTCTTACTTTTGTTACAGACTAAAAAGCGAGGGAAAGCGACAAAACTTTAGTAGCGCGGGTGCTTTCTAAAGTCTATTACTTTTTTTCGATTTATAATCTTTAGTAGAATATAAATTCAAGTGAATTACATACTTATTCTTGGCACATTATTAATATCACAATTAAAAACGCCAGTTTTTTCTAATGAGCTTTCATTAGAAGATGAAATAAAAGAGGCTTTTACTGACTATCCTTTCAAATGCAATCCAGAGGGTTCAACACCAGAAATAGCAGCGTGCATTTGGATAGATCTTATAAAAAGTGATAGAAAATTAAGAAAAGAATTAAATAACCCAGATTTATTCTCTAACTGGGTAGAGGTAAGAAGTAAAATTTGTAATCACTTTCAAGAAAAAATGTATGGTGGAGGAACAGTTAAACAAATAACTAGACCTGGATGTGGGTTAAGAGTTAACAAAGAAATCCAAAAATATTGCATCACTGGAGATCCAAGCTGTGGTTAATAATAAAGAATTAATCATTAGGGCTATTTTCCAGCCTTTTAAGCCACTTTAACCATAATTTAGTTGCATCTTGGGGAGAGAGTATTGCCCCACTGTCAGGAAGATCTCCATCTACAGCGGCCTTTGCAATATCTTTTTTTGATTCAATCCTCTCCAATTTTGATTGGCACCAACTCCAATTCTCCCCATTAGGCAATTTAATATTTGTTATTGGCATAAAAACATTAATTGAATCAAACTCCGTACCATCTCTGTCTAGTCGACCTATAGACTGTTCAAACTCTGTAGATGTCCAAGGCAATTGAAAGAAAATTGCGTTACTACAAACGGACTGTAAGCCATCTATTCCAGTACCAGCACACTGTATAGAAGCCACTAAAACTTTTGTGTTTCCATTTATAAATTCATCCAAAGAATCTTTAAATCCTGAATCTGTCGCTTCTTTATCTTCTCCTGTATATACAGAGTAACTAATTCTTTCATGAGAAAGGAAATCAGTTATTGGTATTAATGTACCCTTTATGTAAGTAATAAAAATAATAGTTTTTGAATTTTCTGATAGTATTCTCTTTAATATTTGCAGTTTTGGTTTAACTAAAATTTTCTCAATTTCATGATAGCTAGTATGTCTTCTCGAATTAGTTATTTCAATTACTTCAGGAAGAAGAGCTGAAGAATCTATCTGAATTGGGATCAATTTAGTTCTAGATAGACTTCCGGGATTCATTCGAATTCCATGAAGTATAAAATTTTGGTAGAGATGCATACATGAATTAATATTATTTTCTTTAATTCCTTCAAATTTTTTCTGTGTAATCAACTCAATTAATGATGCCCCTTCATATAAATTATTTATTACTGGTGTCGCAGACAATCCAAGAACTCTAAGTTCTTGATTAATATTTGACGAAATCCTTATTAATTCTCCAAGTAAAGATCTTCTTTGACTTGAAATTTTTTCTTCACGACTTTTTGATTGATGTATTTCATCTATAACAATTAAATCTGGTTGAAACTCAACGCAAAACCTTAGTAAATTTTCACTAAAACGATTTTGAAATCTTTCATGATTAACCACAACCACATTAGTTTTATTTTCAATAAGATTAATCTCCCAATTCTCAGGTTTTATATGAATTACCGCTGATGGATAAGCAGATTGAAAAGACCTTTCCCAACTATCAACTACTCCATTAGGACATGAAATAAATATTCTCTGGCTAGAGCAAATTTGTGCTGAGAGTATTGCTGATAATGTTTTACCCGTACCAGTACCACTCAAATTCAAGAGGCGTTTATCCCTGAGTAGTCTAAAAGCAACAAGTTTCTGCATCAATTTAGGTTGCCTTTCAATACCTTTTAAATCTCTAAACTTATAAGTTTGCGGTATCTCTAAATTATTAGCTCCATTATATTCCTCAAGGAATGCTTCTTTAACTCTTGAACTATATTCATCCTTTTCAAAAAAACTAGATTTAAGGTTTTTTATCAAAAGATTCTCATCAGAGAAACAACTATCCCATAACTTAGCTGTTGCTTTCGCTTTTAAAAATTCTATAAGTTCTAAATCGCTATTTGATTCTGTAATTATGCTTGCAGCTTTATCAAGAGCACTTAGAGATTTTATGGGATCTAGAGCAGGAAGATCCTCTGAAGTAACTTTGTTGAGATCAATAATCTTTGGTTTTATTTTATTTGCTTCAATTCTTCTGGATCTTCTATTTAATAAAACTAATTCTCTTTCTTCTTTATTTGTATTCCTTGAAGATAATTCACTTCCTAAATTGAGTAGATTTACAATTGATGGGACTTCTATGTTATTAGACCAATCTACCAAGTCTTTTTTATCGACTTCACCACTTTGAACTGCCTCAATAAGAATATCGAAGGTTCTACTATGCCTACTTTTATCCTTTGAAATACCTTGTGCCTGAAACAAAACATATAATTCCGAGGGAGTTAATACAGCTAAATGTTCCCCAAGATCTCTAACAAATGCTTTTACAAAATTTGTATTTACCCTCACGGATTTATCCAGAATTATTCTTCTATTAAATTTTTCGGCAGTTTCAGTCCAAGTTAAATTGCCCATGCTTGTCATGGCAGATAAAAGGGAGCCTGATTTTTTATTTTTATATAATTCATTATCGGTATTTTTCAAAAAGTCTTTAATTTGACTAAAGCTTGGCATTTTATTATTTACTTGAGAGTAGAAAATATTGACTTTATCGATCAGATCTGACATTTGTTCGTATGTCCAAAACCTTCTCTTACCTGATTCACTTACAAGTTGACCCTGGTATTTTAAACCTGTCTTCTTAGCAACAACACTTTGACCTCCATGCCTCTGGATAATTCCTCTTATCCAATCAGGACTATCTTTTTGCATAGGCATATAATCTGGTTCTCCTAAATAAGATGCAAATCTTTTCAGAAATTGTTCTAAATTCTCAAAATTCAACCAATATCCAAATCCTTTATCAATTTCGACTTTATTAATAATCGATTCAAAGTGAAAATCATATTCAGAATTGGGGATTTCTTTTTTAAATTCTTCGTAGCAAACTAATCTATCTTTTAAATTAAGTTCAATAATACTTTTGTATATTGGATCATCTGCATTAAATTTTTCTGAAGCGTCATTTTTATTCGGAAGCCTATTGAATTCATCAAGTAATTGATCAATCATTATTTTTGTTGAATTATATTTTGAATTTTCCTTAAATTTTCTAAATAATTCCTCGAGATCAATTCCCTCTAAGCCAAACATTATTGAAATTGTTTTAATTCGGCTCCTTATATTTTCACGTGAACAACCTTTTTGATCTCCTATAGATTGAAGTGTCATGCCAGAAAGCTTGCAAAATAGAAAGTAAAGCCTATCAACTGAATTAGGGGAAGAAGAGAATGTATTAAATATTTTTTCTAAAGATTGAATATTAATAGTTGACTGTTCATCAAATACATTTTTTAAAAAGTAGAATTTTATAAATCGCTTTTCAAAAGTAAAATCTTTATTTTCTTTATTAAATCCAGAGTCTGCACTTTCAATAATTTTTAGAATATTGAATATAAGTACGAATTCTGGATCATAGCCTTTTATATATATATGTTTAAAAGCATTTTCAAAATTATCAATATCAATTTCTTTCGTTAAGAACTTATTTTTAATCTCTTGAAAACTAATATGAGAATCTTTGGTGATTGATTTAAATTTTTCCCTCCCATGGATATTTGATGCTTGATCAAAGGTAAGTGGAATTTTTAAATTATTTTTATTAAAACGAGAAGTTAAAGTATCAAATTTCTCTAAGTCGAAACCAGAAAATTGAAGAAAGTCCTCTTTATCAAAACCTATTAAATCGCTTAAGAAATCGAAACCGTTGTTTTGGAGAATTTTAATAATAGATTCTTCAAAGCCTAATTTGTCAAAAGAGATTTTGAGAATTAAGAATTTTTCTTTTAAATTATCTTCATTTTGATTTGAGAAATTCGAAAATTTATTTTCACTATCTTTTAGGTTCATGTTTCAAATAATAGAATTTAATAATTCGAGAAAAATAAAAGAATTTGAGATAAATTTAATTGCATATTAGTTCAAAAATTCATAAAAACTATGCGTAACAACGAAATGTGCGCCCTATATCTAATGCAAGATACATTAAGTGGTGATACAAAAATAGGAATAACTAATAATCCAAAAGAAAGAAAAAAAGAAGTCGAACAAAAATATAATGTTGGAAAAGTAAGAGGTTTATCTATTACGTGGTTTTTTTCACGAAAAGAGGCATTGAATTGGGAGTCACAATTTCATGAAAAATTTAAATTAAAACATTCTCCAGAGAGAGGGGGCAAAGAATGGTTTAAGTTAAGTGATCAAGAAATTTATCAATTTCTTACTTGGATGAAAGATGGTAACAAAATTAATGCAGAAAAAATTGAAGCACTGAAAAATTTATTAAGTGACTAATGGCCGAAGTAATTATATTTTTTTAGCGACAAAACACATATATCTCTAGCGACAAAATAGCGACAAAACTAATTTTCTAGCCAGAAAAGTAATCTTTTATAAAATATTTATAAATTTGGTCTTTAATAGATGTCTGTTATGAACTAAGATCTTATGAGCGGGGCGTGGCGCAGCTTGGTAGCGCGGGTGCTTTGGGAGCACTAGGTCGCAGGTTCGAATCCTGTCGCCCCGATTGGGATCTCAGCGAATGACAAAATAGGTCGTGTAAAAAACGTGTAAAAGATTTAGACATTAACAGTACTTATTTGGACAGTAAAAGCTTGTTTTTACACGACTTTAAAAATCCTATTGAGTTCTAAAAAATCCAATATATAATTAATAGCAACAGTATCAGTCGCCCTTTTGGAATCATTTCTCTGACTGCGTGCGGTACTCCAGCTTTGAATGTGTTAAAGACTTGTCCACCCTTTTATGGATGTATGGACAGACCGCTTCTCTAAGATGCCACTTCCCTGTAAATGCTGGGCTGATCGCTACCGATTAAATCTTTGATTTAGTCCGACATAAATCTCTAGCTGCTGACAAAATAGAGCCTTAAAGGGCGGGCATAAGACTAGGCAAAGAAATTTGCGTAAGGGAAATACCATTGTTTTATGGGGCTTGCTGATTGGGTGTAGTTCAAGAACAACGAACTCACAGAATCAGTATGTCTACTACTAATAAAAGGTTTTATACAACCTCAGAAATTCTTAAATTAACTAATTTAAGTCGAACTATCCTCATGGGATTAAAGTCCTCTGGAAAATTACAGGCTGGTATTCATTATGTTTATCTCGGTGGTAAACCTAGATCGAATATTGGTTGGGATTTAGAGGCTATTTGTTTATGGATGCGTCAGTCAGCGATGAACGCTAAAAATGCACCATATAAAGCTGCTGAAAAAATAGAAACCTTCGCTGAAATGGGGGTTTAATTATGTCTAATCAATTTGAAAAAGAAATCGAATGGACTGACAAAAAGCATCTTGAATATGCTGAAAGCTTTTTTAACGTCTATATAAAAAAGATAAAAGAAAAACCTGATGAAGCAATTTCAGAATTGTTATCTCATGTAGCCCTTTTATCAGGACAGGTTCAGCAATTAAAAGAAGCTTTTTACCATAACCACAAAGTATCTAAAGGAGCTTTTGATAATAGTCATAAGGCTGTTGAGTTGTACCAACAATTAGAAAGCTCACAAAAAATACAAGCTGGTTGTTTTAGTAAACGGCTAGAGAAGTTGGAAAATGGACAACAATAAATTAAGGACAGAAGTATCACGCATAAAATTAAAATTTCTAAAGCTTGCAGAATCTAATAAATGGAAAGTTCTAAATAAAGATCTAATCCTTAATAAGACTTCTCAGGCAAGAGAAATAGTAATTGCGTTAAAAGAAGAGAATTTAAGAATAACTAGAAAATTAGATTTGATAGATGGAATTTTATATCGCCTTTATTACCGTAACTCAACCAATTCAATGATTAAAAATGAAAAAAGCCACTCTGGGGGGAGTGACCTATAGAACAAAAAAATTATCTATTAATAAGATAATCCAAAAACCTATAAGGCTCAATCTTAAAGAACAAAAAATTAAAAAAATTAAAATTTCTGTATGGAATGAACGTATAGAAATTGCAAAGGCTCATCCTTTAGCTTGGTTTCTTGGCTCAACTATTAAAGCTTTGGAAACCACTAGGGATTTAATAAAAGCGGGAGTTGGATAGATGGCTGAATTTGGATATGACATTGACGCTCAAGAAAAAGCCGACAACGAAGCCTATATGAACAAAAATAGGGCTTTAAAGGTTGTAGCGGAATCTACGGACGCGGCGGATGTAAAATCCGTCGAGGTCAAAAAGTCACACCTCCCGAATGTCCATCAATTACCTAAACCTAAAAAAGTTAGCGAATTAATTAAGGATAAAAAGCCTAAAAATTGGTTAATTGAACAGATAGGAGCAAAAGGAAATTTGATGTTATTAGCTGGCGAGTCTGGGAGCGGTAAAACTTCTCTTTGTTATTCGATGGCGGATGCTGTCGCTACAGGTGGATTATTTCTTAATACGTTTCAAGCCAAAAAACAAAACGTGTTATTTATTCAAGCCGATGAATCGTCTAGTAACTGTAGTGAGAAGTTAACAACGATGGCAATAACAAGTGATATAGATTTCATCTTTGCCGAAGATGGTTTTAATCGGTTAACAGTTAACGATTTAAATAAATTTGAACATTTATTAGAAGGTAAGAATTATGGAGCAGTATTTCTAGACTCAATAACTACGTTATTAACTGGCGGTAAACATACAATGAAAGACGCTGAATTTTCAGCACCACTTTATTTTTTAAATAATATTGCCAGCAAAAAAAATATTCTTATTGTTTTTACTTGTCATTTAAGAAAACCAGAAAAGGGGGAAAGAAAGAGAGTTACTAAACATGATGTTATGGGAAGTGGTGCAATATTTAGTTCTGCTAGTGATGTTTGGAGTTTGCATAAAGCTATTGATTCACAATTAGAAGATCATTACTACTTTCATTGTTTAAAAGGTAGAAACTGCCAAGATGATGCTTTTTATAATTTGCAAGGCGATGACGAAGCTTATAAGTGGTATATCCATTCAGCAGGGGATGGACAGTTAACACCTGATGAAGAAAGAAGTTGTACAGCTAAAGTATTGAAATTGTTTTATGAACAAGACAGTGCATTGAATGTTTATCAAATAGCAAACGAGGTTAAATTCTCAGAGAAACAAGTCAGGAGAGTATGCCGAGATTTAGTTTTAACAAATAAGTTAAATAGGTTTGAACAAATACAAGGAGTTGGTCGACCTACTTGGTTTTATAAGCACGTCATTTAATTAATGGACATGGGGGAGGCGTGTGTTTTGGGAACTAATTAGTCAAGATATTGCATTTTTGATAAAAAAATCTCCCTAGTTTCTTTTCAAGTTGTTTTGATGTATATAAATCTTTTTCTAAACAAATTAGTTTCTGTTGATCAAGTTTTGCTGAAGTCTTTAAACTCCCTGCAATAGAGAACAAATTAAGAGCAATTATCGCTAACAAGATAGACATTGGATATTTCTTGATGAAATTAAGCATTTGAGTTGCAAATATATACATTCAAATAGTGCGATATAAAGGCAAAAAAAGCCAAAATAATGCGATTTATTGCCAATTTTTTACGAAATAAGGGCAAATAACGGAAATTAGTAAAAACAGCAATTTTGGTAGTACTTTTTTTTGAGCTTATTTATAGACAAATTTTAAAATAGTAGTAATAGCAATAGTTCTGATGGCATCAAGTGCAAAAGTAAAACCAGAAATCCAAAGAAGGTTTCTACAAATTGATGATGAACTAATTGAAGATAATCAATTAACAATGTCTGTTAGTTCTGAATATCCTGTTGAGCGTGGTTTTGGAAAAGAAGTCTTATCTCATGCAATTGGAGCAATAGACCTAAAAAGATTTAATGATTCTGCTCCTGTCCTTTGGTCACATGATCCAACTATTCAAGTAGGAGTAATTAGAAGAGCATATTTACAAGATAAAAAATTAAAAGTTGATATTAAATTTGGTAATTCTGAAAAAGCAAGAGAAGTACAAGCCGATGTAGCTGCTGGAGTAATTAGAAACGTAAGTATTGGCTATCAAGTTCACGAAATGGAAGAGAAAGATGACTATATGTTGGCGACCAAATGGGAGCCTCTTGAAGCCTCATTTGTTTCGGTGGCTAGTGACCCCACAATCGGAGTCATGCGTTCACATCCAAAAGTACATTCACAACCTAAATCAATGGCCGAACCATTAACACCCCAAATTAACGAGCCTGAAGAAATTCAAGCAATTACAAATAATTGGGAAGAAAGAGAATACAGATCAGCAGCAGCAGATTTCTCTATTATTGAAGCCGCTAAAGGTATTCAATCAGGTAGAGGTTTAACAGGTAGAGAAGCTGAAGTAAACAGGGAAATTGAAATCCAAACAGGTAAGAGAACAGCAGGTTTCTTCGTACCTAAAAATGGATGGAAGAAAAGGGCTTATGTCGCTGGAACCGCATCTGCTGGCGGTAATTTAATTGCTACTGATCTTTTAGCAGATAACTTTATCGAAGCCCTAAGAAATAGAACAGTTGTTGGAGAATTAGGAGCAACTTATCTCCCTGGCTTAGTTGGCAATGTTGCAATTCCTAGAAGAGCTACTGACAATACCGCTTATTGGATCGCTGGCGACAATGGCGACACTCTTACAGATTCAACAGGAACAGTAGATCAAGTGACAATGTCTCCTAAAACTGTTGGAGCAGTTACTACTTACTCTCATTTGATGAAGCTTCAAAGCACTCCAGAAATTGAGCAAGTTATTAGAAATGGTTTTGTTTCTATTATTGCTAACGCTATTGATGCAGCAGCTTTAAATGGTTCTGGATCAAGCAATCAGCCCACAGGTGTATTAAACGTATCTGGAATTGGGTCAGTTGCAGGTGGAACTAATGGAGCAGCAGCAGATTTAGATGATTTTATTGATCTTAAAAAAGCAGTATCAGTAGACAATGCTGATCTTCCAAATTGTTCTTTTGTCACTAACTCAAAAGTAGAAGCAGCAGTTCACAAATTAAAGGATTCAAATGGCGATTACATCCTTGATCCTTATGGTTCTGAACTAGGTTCTCAACAAATCCTTTCAAGGAAAATGATGGTAACAAACAACATACCTTCAAACTTGTCTAAAGGTTCAGGATCTAACTTATCTGCAATCCTTTATGGAAACTTTGCTGATTTATATATCGGCTTATTTTCTGAGCTAGAAATTTTAGTCGATCCTTATTCAAATTTCGCAAAAGGTTCTACTTCTCTAAGAGTTATTCAATCTCTAGACATCAATGTTGCTCATCCTGAGAGTTTTGCAGCAATGAAAGACGCTATCGCTGCGTAGTAATAGCGGAGTTAGGTGTATATGAGCAAGGATAAAGGTATGCATCGCCTGATTTCCTCCTCATCCGAAACTCCGTTTTTTAAACATTTGAGAGAGGTTTTTTAGGTTAAGTGGTGCTTTCCTTCATAGTTAGTCCTCTCTCATTTGTTTTTATTCTCTATATTTTCCATGCTTTGCAATTTTTCCGAGGCCGCAAAATGTTTGGGCTTCAAATCTAGAAATTCTCTTTATCAATTAGAAGAAAAAGGGGCTTTAAAACCCTATTTATCGACAATAAATGGCCAAAAACACCTCTATATGAAGGAAATAAAAGGCAAAACACTAGCTCAACATATAAGAAACCACTTAACGTCTAATAATTGGGTAGAAGTTAACGATTATGACCTTCATTTATATATAAAACTCGCTAATAGCCGTTAATTTGGCTTGCTTACAAATGACACCTGTCATATAGATTGTTTCTTCACGCTAAACAAATTTCGTCCGTGCGAATAACCCACAGTGAACTTGCTAGAAAGAACCTAGTCTCTCTCTTAACACCACAAATCTCCACACCCACTTTTACTCGGTAAATCCACTTCAGTCTCAGCACCTTCTCCCTCTTCAGTCATAGAAAGTGGTCTATTACAATGATTTCCGCATCCACCATTAGCATCATTATGAGCAATAGCTGGAACTGAGAAACCTAATAACAATGGAAGCAATAATAATATTTTCATTTAAAAATTAATTGTTTATACAGGTATAGCAAAGTAATTAGAAACGAACCTACTTACCAATTTTTCGGATCTTCATCTCTTCTACAATTTTTCCTTATGGGTTAATTCCATAAGTGAACTTAGTAAATCCAAAATTCCATTGATTGTAAACGACATTGCCTCATTCATAGTATTTGTTTCTTTAGTTAATTCCTCAGTATTTTCAGCAAATGCTCTTAAAAGAACAGAAGAAAACTTTCTTTCACCATCATCATCTTCATCAAGTGGTTCAAAATTATTCATATATTTTTCGTAAGTATATGGTTCGCTTATTTTTGGGAAACTCTCAAAATCATGTAGTGGTAACTTTTCTTCTAAGGCAGATATAGTTTCATTAATAAATCCTGAATGTTTTTTGTTATTTAGATATTCTTTTATGATTTCATAACGATAATTTTGGAATATATTCCAAATTGCAGGAGCAAACATATTGTTTTCAATTAAGAACTTTTTAACTTCTTTTTCTTTATTTAAAAACATGGAGTATCTAAAATTATCTGGAAATAAATCTATCTCAAAATTACAATCATCTCCTGAAGTACAAATAATTTTCTTCTCTTCATCAGTTAAAGATTTACCAGCAGCTCTCTTGGATTGAATTATTCTTTTTTTTGCCGCATCCTTAGACTTTTGTCGTTTTGCTTCTTGTTCGGCTCTTGCTTTTGGAGACATACCACCACCACCACCGCCGCCGCCGCAATCAGCAATTAAAAGGTTGTTATTACTATTTTTATTTTCATATAAGTCAATTACAGATGAGTCAACATTTGAAGTAATAAAAAATGACCCTAATAACAAAGGAAGTACTAATAATTTTTTCATATAAAAAAGAGGGTTGTTATACCCTCTAATGTAGATCGACTGTCAATCAAATATATTTTACGCTGCTAACTGTTTCTCGAATTTAGCAAAGGTATCTTCTGGCATAAATCTTGCATAGTTTTGCTGGTGTACTTCAACTGTATGACCCATAACAAAAGCAATATCTTTAATAGTTAGATTCATTTCAACTGATCTTTGATGAGCTACTTTTGCATATCTATGGCGGAAGGCATAAGGCACTAATACTTCTTTTTGTTTATCAGCTTCTTTTTTAAATTTATTCCATATAGGATTTCTAATTAGTTTTGTTCTTAAAGCATCACTACCTTTTCCTAATTTCCCAACAGATCCAGTTTGTTCTCCTTTTTCTAATCTTTCTTGTAAGTTCCAATTAATAAAACCTTTACCATCTTTAAGTAATAAGGGAGCTAACTTTCTTGGTTCAGTCTTTTGACCTTTAGTTCCACCCATAGATTTCTCATAAGTAGTCCATAACTCTTTACCTCTAACCCCATCTTTAATAACAAGAAAACGTAGTTCTTCTGGTCTTAGTCCGTAAACAGCTAATAGTTGATAATTAAATTGCCATTTAGGATCTTTTTCTGATGCTATCAATTGCAATATCTGACTATCAGTAAGTGCATAACCTACACGCTTCTTTTTCAAAGTTTCTTTGATTTTTACAGGTGCATATTGTGTTGGTAATTTTCCTCTAAAAACTGCCCAATCTAGAAATTTTTGTAACGCTCTTCTAGCAATTTGTCTTGACCTACTACCCTGTTCCCATTTCTTTAGGGAAGATGTCATTAATTCTTCTCCGTTTTGTGGTTTACCTTTCGATCTTTCTAATAGTTCTTGGGCTGTATGGAGTACTGGCTCGTAGGATTTACTCCATGTTGTATCGGAAGCAGATGGGCAAAAGGCTCTAAATTGTTCAAATAATTCTTTAAAATCTATTTCGCTATTAGAAGATGATTTATCAACAACGATTGATGACTTTTCTAATGATCTATTTCCTAAATCTGAATAAAAGTTTTTATATATAAGAGATATTCTTTTTATTGCTTCAGTTGATCCTTTAACTGACCAATCATTCTCAAGAGTTAAGGTTTGAGTTCTTCCATCTTCTTTAACTAATAATCTAATTTTTCCTCTACTTTCTTGAACATACCAAGAAGCTTTAGGAGCCATAAAAGTCTTTAGTTGATCTCTAAAATGTTGAACCCATGATTCTGTTTTTGTCTTAACTGGCATAGAGCACCCGTACACTTGTTATCTATATTGTGTAAAAAACGTGTAAAAAAGTCAACCTTATCTGAACAATTCGACACTTAGTGGAATTAGCAAATTAGGCTATATCTATTGTTATGACTGAAAACTCTTGATATCACTAAATCTGCACGGTTGCTTTGGGAGCACTAGGTCGCAGGTTCGAATCCTGTCGCCCCGACTCTAATAATCCAAGTCATAGATAGGTTTCCCAGCCTATCTTTTTTATTGACAAATTAAGACCGCAATGATCTGCGGTCAAATTGCGGTCATTTATTTATTAAAATAATTAATTAAAAGGTGAAGTGTTATTCGTAGGAGCTATGAATAGTATTTCAAAGACAATTCCAGTTAAGGCTATTGGTAATACCCAGATACCAATAAACCTATGATCAAAAAATCTTAAATGATCATTACCTTTAAAAACATTTTTTAAAGAAGTGTACAGAGTTTCTGGTTGCTTATAAGTGGGACCAGTTTTTGATGGTGAATAAGGTTTTATAAAAGCAGATGATGCAAATAACTTTGAAATTTTATTTATAAAAAAAATAGGCAAAACCCAAATAGCAACAAATCTACCGCCTAACCACTGTCTTGCATTAGGGAGAGAATACTCTTTGATAGATTTATTTTCTGGTATTCCAGATTCTAAATCCTTGTAAATATTTTCTAAAGTCTTTTCTTTGCTCAAATTACTTGTCATTTAAATTTCCAAATGATGAATATTTTATGAATTTAAATCTTTAATAAAAATATTCCTAACTACTAAAATAACTAAAAAGCAGTTAAGAATATTTTCTTTGGCTTGGTTCATAAAGACGGGTTTTATTCCGTTGCAGATTCGCCAAATATCTACATTTAATTTATAGATAAAAAACTATTTTTTTTAAAGTAAATAATATACAAACTTCTGAATAATATTTAATTATAAAAGTTATTTTTCATACAGCCTTTTAATAAAATATTATTTTAAATGGGATTTAAACAAATTTAAACCTCATTTTCTAAGATTGCGAAAAAGAAAATGAGGTCAAAGAGAGGTTCTCATTAAACCGAGAATATCAAAGCTCGCGGTTAGTAGATTTCTCTAATTTCTACTTTTATATTTATACATTGAGTTCCTTAATTTAGGAAGATTTATTTTATACATTCAGAGGTAATTTTTATATTAAATTAGTTTTATTGTAAATAAATTAATATATTTACAAGACTCATTGAAAGATAAAAAAAAGCATAAAGAGAAACTGCTAAAAACAAAAATTGTTCTAGAGGAATCATAATAACTGATAAATTGTTTAAGATTTTCTTAGTAAATTAGTTTTTTGTGAGGAAGATGTTTTCTAGTATCAAACCTTTGCTTGACCCTTCATCTTTTATAATCATTTTTTTTGAATTATTTTTAGAGGATGAATTAAAAGCTCCCCATCTTTGAAGCCAAAAAAGAGTATAGAAAAAAGCAATGATAAAAGGAGCCCCTACAACTAAGTATCTAATATCCATTCAAACTCCCTTAATTAATAAGATTTAAACTGCATTGCAAAAATTGCCCCAAGAAAGAAAACAGTTGGTATTCCTAAGGCATTTACAGCTGCAGTTCTTACAGTGAATACCGGGTATCCTTCCTCAGGTCTATTTTTATTGATAATCGAGGAATCTTCCCATACTTGATAGTTTTTAAAAGGAGCCAAGTCCTTTTTAGGTAATCCTAAAGGAGTTAGTCTGAATACATCCCATTTGCCTAACCAAAAGACAGTAAATATCCATGCGAAAACAATAGGTGCAATTACGAGTAAAACTCTAAAGTCCATTTTTATAAATAGTTAATTTGTTATTTATTTTGACCTTTTTAAAAAATTTAAAAATCAAATCTTTAAGTTATATTTAATTAAAAACTCCTATTAACATTCTCTTTGATCATTAGTCACCATAGAGAATGATTTATTGGTTTGGCTAAAGTATATTTTTTAAACTTTGATATTTAAATTTAATGTAGATTTAAATTAATCTCAATAATTTTAATGGAGATATTTAGATTCTTACTTTTTGGTTTTGCAGGTTTAAGTTTAATCTTTTGGGTTGCGGTAATTGCTTTGTGGCACACATATATGTTCCCAACTTTCTTTAATGAAGATAAAGCTTTTAAGTCTTTTATTCCTCAAGAAAATTCTCTTACCTCAGAACCAATTCTTGGTAATTTGGTAAACAGCAATAATTTTACAAGTAGACAAAAATATTCAATGAAAAACTTTGTAATAGCTGACTTTTCATCTAATCAAAATAATTTTAAATTGAATAAACTTTATACCACAGTAATGATTGGGGTTTCATTTACCACTTTTATTTTTCTGACCTACGGATTAAGCAGTTCTATTACAACGGCAAGTTAAATGGAATCAATATATACATTAGTTTTTTTAACTTCTTTCCTTTATTTAATCCTTAATTCATTCAAAGATTTCAATATTAAATAAAAGAAGATACACTAATTTTTTTTACCATCTAATAAGAATTTTCTTCTTATAAAAAAGAATACCAATGTAGTTATTATCATTACGGGGGGATGAAATGATATCGAATTTAAATAGTCGTAATAACTAAAGTTTTCCAATGATTCTACAAATATTTATCTAATGACTCTATCTCACATTCTTATATTTAACTGATTTAAATAAAGCAACTCAATGTATAAAATGCAAGTAAAAATTGTTTTAAAAGAATTTGCGGTCAATTTGCGGTCAAATATTACTTGATTGGTCCTAACAAACTTCGCAGAAATAAGCAAAAAAATAGTTATAGCTTGAGAACCTAGTGCTGCACTAGAGCTGTTAAGTGTTTTGGGAACACTAGGTCGCAGGTTCTAATCCTATCGTGGATTACTTTTTCTAGTCCCTTCTTCTTTTCTTGCTTTTTCATTATTTATTCGTAAGTATGCGTATATAGGCTTTAATTTGGGGTTGACGATTATGCAAATTCCAGACGAAATGTTGAAAGAAATTAGAGAAAGTGGATACGATCAAGAGCTTGTATATAACTACATAAGAGAGCTATTAGATAGCGAGAAAAGAAAATTTCCTAAAGAAAATAACAATCTAGAGCTTATAGACAATTACTTATTAGATAAAAGATTTATGAGAGAGCTTGAAGATATGAATGAATATGATGCTGCTTAAAATAACTATTTCTCCATTTATTGATTCCAAAGAATTGGTTTACATTCTCTATTTTCCTTAAAAAAATAGGATTTTATCCCTATATGTTAGATCGACTGTCAATCATTCTTTTATTTAGTTTTTTTACCCTCCTTATAAATAGTTTCTATCGTTGATACCCACCAATATCCAAAGCTATTAGTTAATCTTTTTTGAATTTCTGGAGTGGGCTCTTCCATCCCTCTAGCTTTAAATAATTGAGGTACTGCTTTTTCAGTTGCTTCTTTGCAAAGAGCAGTTCTTTCTGCAACTTCATTTACAATTGTTGGCTTTATATTTTCTTCTTCAGTAAACATAATTGCAGGTTTGATTTTATTTCCTCTCATAATTCTTACAAATAATTCATCTGCAATATCCTTTGCTTCATCAGGGTGTTTGCCTTGATTAACAGCAAATACATAAGTACAAGCAGCCATAGAAATAAATCTTGCAGCACAACTTTCTGCACCATATTTCTGACATTCCAAACTTAATTTATTTTCTAATTTTTCAAATTGCTCTGGTTTAGTTGGTACTGCAAATGCTGTTGCAGGTAATAAAAAAAATATTGATGCTAGTAGTAAGCGTTTCATTTTTTAACTTTACTTTGCTCTAATAATATTCATTTAGTGAATCTTCGAAGATTCACTAAATGAATATTATTAGAAATTTTTACATGCATAATCAATATGGCTAGCACCATAAGTTCCTAATGTAATTGATTTCCAATCGATAGATTTTTCTTCGTATCTAGGATCTGAACTAGGTTTCATCGCCCAATAAGGATACCCCTCTATATCAATTCTTACCTGACCAGGAGTTGTTCTCCATTTTGTTTCATTGGGATCAAGAGGATAGTTAAAACCTCCTTTAACTTCAGGCCCATCACCAATAGCATCAGTTATCCATACTACATTTTCATATTGATAACGATCATTCGCACAATCATATCGGAAAATCTTAATCCCATGCCTTGGAATATAGGAAGATTTTTTATAAGTGTTTCTTCTGAGAGTTCTTTTTAAGACATATAAACTTACTATGTTGCCTCTTCTCCTTGTCAGACCAACATACTTATCAACTCTAAAATCCTTGTAATCCTGAGGAGAAGTATTTAACCAATTTACCTTTTTAAAAACTTGAGAAGGTACAGTTTGTGAAGGTAGGCCTTCAGGTATAAAAATTTCACTTGGTGCTGAGAATGGCGTTATTGGTAATGAAGATAATAAAAAAGTTAATAACATTTATATTTGAGAAGAATGAAATATTTAAACTGAAAATATTTACTTTTTTGACATCCTTTTTTTATCTAAGAAAGTTTCAATTATTTGTTTAAGAGTTCCAGCGCCAATGAATAAAAATATTATTATCCCAAAATATCCCCAAAAAAGTTCTGAACTAGATAGCTCGTATTTTGGTAATGGATCAGGTAGTTCACCTGTCATTTGAAAATAAGATATGTCATCTTTACTTAGATCGTAATAAGTTTTATTTTCTGTAGCTAAAACATAACTATCAACTTTTATATTTATTGGGGCAATGACATTCTGGGTGACAATTTTTGCAGCAAAGCAAACTTCAGTATTTCCTTCTTGAGTATCTATATTAAATTTTTCAATACCATCAAGACATTTTAATTCTTCTGATTTACCAAAACTATATCTAGCCATTATTTAAACAAATTTTTATTATTTAAGCATTAAATAATTTTTTTTCGACTATTGTTACTTTATGTAAATCGACTTCCTCTCTTCCTTATAGGTGCTTAACAATTAGTTGTAATAATCTTACTCATTTAATATGCTTTTAATAAATTATTTAATAACAAATATTTTTTATATTTAAAAAATTAATCATGGAATTATTTATCGCATTAGGTTTACCAATAGTTTTTTTAGTTGGATTAACTTTTCTTTTCATGTCTGATGGTATTCCAGTCAGACTTCAAAAATTAAGTAGCAAAAGTTCAACTTTTTGGAATTTCGGTATTATCGCAATGAGTACCATGACAGCAATAATTTTCTTGGCTAAAAGATAAAATCTAAGTATCAAAAATCTAAAGCATTAAGTTAAACCAAAGGGGCTCTAGAGAAGGCTCTAAGTTCTATAAACATATTTCATAATCTTCGAAGATTTAGCAATAAGCTGTCTCAAACTCGTTCCACAATCTATAGTTAATCTAGGCTATAACTAAAGTCTCAAGGTTTTCTTAAAAATAACGCCCAGTGCTTTGGGAGCACTAGGTCGCAGGTTCGAATCCTGTCGCCCCGATCAGTTATAGCAGTAGGTTTGGGATATTGACTAATCGCCTTGAAATATTACAGTACGAAAGGGGTACGAATAGAAAATCACTCAAATGGACAATAAATTTAGTCAGGGCTTGTTTTCGTACAAGTTTAGAAGGATCTATTGCAGTCCAGAGAAGTTGACTATATAGTATTTACAACAGTATCTCTTAGCACGGTGAAAGCCTATAAAAGCTAATGAGTTCGCTACCGATCCGCCCGAATGATCACTTTAATAGAAGGTCGGGTGTATAGATCAACAAGATCTTTAGTTGCGTACTTACTTGGAGGACTTAGCTGAAGGAAGGGTAATAGTACTCCCCTCTAAATCAGATTGCTACTGATTTTTGAATTCCTGATGACGCTATTCGGAGTTGACCATCCCTAGCCGTACGAACAACAACTAAGCAAAGAAATTTGTGCAAGGGAAATACCATTGTTTTATGGGGCTTGCTGATCAGGTGTAGTTATCGAATTTAAAACTTCTTTAACACCTTGATTTTCCATGCCTATTAATAGAAAGCGGTTCTTTACGACCGCAGAAACTTTAGAACTTACTAATTTAAGTCGCTCTCGCTTGATGGAGTTAAAACAATCAGGCGATTTCCAAGCTGGTAAACATTACGTTTATTTAGGCGGTACTCCTAGATCAAAACTTGGTTGGGATATTGAACAAATCCATAGCTGGATGGTTGAACAGACAAAAAAGGAATTAAATAATCCTTCTGAAGCAATCGCCCAGATGGAAACTTTCGCAGAAGTAGGAGTTTAAAAATGGATATAGATTTAACTGATCATTACGCACAAAGAAAAGAGACTTGTAGAGAGCTCTTCTATTTAGCTAAAAAAACCCATAACGGATTTCAAAACCAAAAATCAATAGTTAAAAAGACTATGCGTTTATGGTTTGACCTCCCTTCTCCTGTTTTAAACGAACTTTTTAATATTGTTACGGAGGAGGAATATGGAATCAAATAAAGAACCTATCTGGACTCAAAAGCATTTAGACGAAAGTGCAGAAAAACTCTATGAAATGTTCTCAAAGGCTATAGATCAAGATCCTCAAATTGGATTTTCTATGATTCTTAGAGAATTTTGTATCCTTCAATGTACTGTCCTTCAATTACAAGAAGCATTTAAAGAAAACCACAAAGTTTCCTCTGGAGCTTTTAAAAATTCTCATATTGCTGTTGAAAAGTTTCAACAATTAGAAGGCAGTTATAGAACTTCTACAAGTTCATTTTCTAAACGATTGGAAACACTTGAGGGCTATGAAAAATAATGCTATTTCTAAAATTGTCAGACTTGAAGTTTATCGTTTAGGGAATAGTCGATATTGGGATCAATTAACAAAAGAGTTAATCCTAAAAAAGACTAATAGAGCTCTAGAAACGGTAAGACACTTACAAGAACAAATGAAGTTGATCACTAGAAAGTTAGATCACCTAGAAGGGATTTTATATCGAAATTATTACCAAAACGTATCCAAATTACCTAAAAAACTCAATGAAAAAAGCCACCTGTAGGAGGGTGACTTATAGAACAAAAAATTTATCTATTAACAAGATAATTCAAAAGCCTATAAGTCTCAATGCCCAAAAAGTAAAAGTTCAAAAAATGAAAGTTTTTATCTGGAATGAACGGATAGAAATTGCAAAAGCTCACCCTTTAGCGTGGTTTCTTGGCTCAACTATTAAAGCTATGGAAAATACCAGGGATTTAATAAAAGCGGGGGCTAGATAATGTCTAGATACAAAATCAGTCATTCTTTTTATGAAGATCAAGAAGCCTTTAAGGAAGATTTTGCCTATAAACAAAGGCAGAAAAAAGAAGAGTTTTTCACCAATTTAATTTCGGACTATATAGAAGCCGTAAAACAATTAGATGAAGACGAAGAGATGAGAATACAAAAGGAATTAAAGTATCAATTCAAATTAACTGATGATCAAATAACTAGAAAAGTATTGAACTTTTTTTATCAACAAAAGTCAGATTTCAGACCAGCTTTAAAAGAATCTGTTGATCTTTCTACTGTTAAACCACTTACCTATTTAATGGATGGCTGGTTATTAAAAGGGGATGTTTCTTTGACTTATGGTTCTTATGGTTCTGGTAAAACAACTCATGCATTATATAAAGCCTTTAATTTTGCAAAAGGGGAAAATATTTTAGATAGGGATGCTAAATGTAAAAAAGGTAAAAGCTTATTTATTTGTACGGATGGAGGTGTAACTACCTTTAAAAAAGCCATGTACGATTTAGGCATTGAAGATGATCCAGTTTTTAAAGAAGGAGAAGAACAGAAAATTTTTGTCTGGGGTTATGAATCTAGTCAGGGTCAACAGGCTTGGTTTGGCAATATAAACGGAATAATAAAATTAGAAAATTTTGTTCAATATAAAGGAATAGATTATGTCGTAATTGATAGTGCAAAGAGTGTAAGTTCTGGAGCTTTTAACTACTTAGATAATGTTCAAGTAAGAGAATTTATAAGGGTTATAAGGGATGTTATTGCCGTACCTAATAATGTACATATTGAAATTTTGAGCCATGACGGAACTGCTAGAGGTGCTCATGCAGGGGCGAAAAGTTGGGCTGAAGAACCTTCAATGGTTATTAGTTTAAATCCAATTATTGATGAAGATACAAAGGCACAAACTGGAGTTATTGCTGAATTTAAAAAAGATAGAGCAGCAAATGTTGAACCTAGAAGAAAGGTTATTTATAAATTAGATGAGTGTGAAATGGTTCTAGACGATCAAAAGAAAATAGTCGGTAGTTGTAATGATGTAATTATGGAAATTATGAGCGATTTCTATAAACAAGGACAAAAAGAAGTAAGGAGGGCTGATATTGTCACTACTGCATTTAATACAGCTTCCGCAGCTAGAAAAACCGTAGATAATACACTCGGAAATATGGTTAATAGTAGAAGCCTAACTCGACCTAGAAAAGGGGTCTATTCTTTAAGTCCTAAAGATATTCAAAGATTAGAGCTTATTCCCGATCAAAAAAGGGAAATACTGTCGGGAACTCATCAAACGTCAGTTATATCAATGAATTAACTAAAATTCCTTCCCTAGAGTAATAGACACCCCTCTAAAAACTATAAAAAAAGACCCCTATCTCTATCTATCGGGAACTCATAGGGTTAATGCAAGTTATATCAATGGGTTTAGTTGTTCCCAGCTTTTATTCCCAGTAACCTTTGGGAACTAATTAAGGTATCTACTGCACCAAGCATCATAAGAAGTTGCCCCTCCTTTATCCCCTAGATACTTCTGAATCAACTCAACTCCATGACCAAGTTTCCATTTTGCACAATCTAATTTCATCTGATTTAATTTTGCTTCTTTACTTAAACTCCCTGCAATAGAAAATAAATTAAGAGCAATTATCGCCAATAAGATACTCATTGGATATTTCTTGATGAAATCTAGCATTTGAGTTGTAAATATATACATTCAAATAGTGCAAAATAAAGCCAAAAAAAGCCAATTTTATGAAGATTTAGGCGATTTTAAGGCGATTTATCGCTAATTAGTGCGAATTAGTAAAAACAGGAAAATTAGTACCTTTTGAAATACAGAAATATCATGCAGCTTTCCTAGAATTGTAGTAATAGCAATACTTCTTGTGGTTAGTCGAAACCCTTATTTAGAGCCTGTTGATGATGACGTTTCTAGCCGTCCTGATCCTATTAATGACGCTCTTAAATCTTCTCAATCAAGAAGGTATTTAAAGTCCTTTATTAATAGTGATGATGAAAACGAATACAGCGATTAAGGAGATCAAAAGAAGGTTTCTAGATTTAGACGATAATTTAGCGATTAAAGATGATGTTTTTACTCTTTCTGTTTCTTCTGAATATCCAGTAAGTAGAGAATACGGACAAGAGATTTTATTACATACAAAAGAATCTATTAATTTAGAAAGATTTTCTGGAGGTAAAGCTCCTGTTCTTTGGAATCATAATCCTGATGAAATGATAGGAACAGTTGTTAGATCTTATTTAGATGGAAAGAAATTAAAAGCAGATATTCAATTCGGTAGTTCAGAAAAAGCAGAACAAATAAGAAAAGACGTAGAAAAAGGAATAATCAAAAACGCATCTATTGGATATGTAATTGAGGATTTAAAAGAGGACGAAGAAGGACGAATGGTTGTAACTAAGTTCACTCCAATGGAGTTGAGCCTAGTGAGTGTGCCAGCAGATCCGTCCGTTGGTTTTCGTTCTTATCAAACACCTAAAGGAGACAAAATGGCAGAACCATTAAAACAAATCCCAGATCCAGAAAATATCCAAGCGATTGGTAACAACTGGGAAGAAAGAGAGTACAGAGCAGCAGCTTTAGATTTTTCAGTTATCGAAGCAGCAAAAGGAATCGCATCGGGTCGAGGACTTACAGGAAGAGAAGCTGAAGTAAACAGAGAAATAGAAATCCAAACAGGAAAGAGAACTCAAGGGTTTTTTGTTCCTAAAACTGGATGGAGTAAACGTGCTTATGTAGCTGGAACTGCAAGTGCTGGCGGTAACTTAATTGCTACTGATCTTTTAGCTGATAACTTTATCGAAGCTCTAAGAAATAGAACAGTTGTTGGAGAACTCGGAGCAACTTATCTCCCTGGACTAGTTGGCAATGTTGCAATTCCGAGAAGGTCTGGAGACAATACCGCTTATTGGATCGCTGGCGACAATGGCGACACCATAACAGAATCAACAGGAACAGTAGATCAAGTAACAATGAGTCCTAAGACCGTTGCTGCATATACTAAGTTCTCTCATTTGATGAAGCTCCAAGCTACTCCAGAAATTGAGCAAATTATCAGAAATGGTTTTGTTGCCATCATTGCAAACGCTATAGATGCAGCAGCTTTAAACGGTTCTGGAAGTTCTAACCAACCCACAGGAATATTAAATGTAAGTGGAATTGGATCTGTAGCTGGAGGAACTAACGGTGCGGCAGCCGATTTAGACGACTTTATCGACTTAAAGAAAGAGGTATCTGTAGACAATGCCGATCTTTCAAGTTGTGCTTATGTCACTAACGCAAAGGTAGAAGCTGCAATCCATAAATTAAAGGATTCAAACGGAGACTATATCCTCAGTCCTTACGGTGCTGAAGTTGGTTCTCAGCAAATCCTTTCAAGAAAGATGGAAGTAACAAACAACATTCCTTCTAATTTGTCTAAAGGATCAGGCTCTAACTTATCTGCAATCCTTTATGGAAACTTCTCTGATTTATATATCGGCTTATTCTCAGAACTTGAGATATTAGTTGATCCTTATACAGATTTCGCAAAAGGTACAACAGGATTAAGAGCTATTCAATCATTAGATATTAATGTTGCTCACCCTCAATCTTTCGCAGCTATGAAGGATGCTATTGCTGCATAAATACTGAGCAGTAAATCAGCATAGTATCTAGCGGGGTTTGGTTCACTTGAGCAAGGATATAGGAGTCGTTGCCCTAAATTTCCTCCTCATTCAGGGGTGTAATCACTCCCCGCTTTTAAAACATTTGGGAGGTTTTGGGATAGGGTTCAGGATTCCATAGTCCTAAATAGTTTCCCTCCCATTTGTTTTTCTCAAAGGTTCTTTCCAGCGATTCCGACAAGGGGGTTTTCGTAGCCCAAAATTTAATTAGCGTCAACGCCTTTCCTATTGGGAAAACGGCATATTATACCGTCAAAACCTAGTTATTTCAATCATTTTATGGAAGCTACATTCAAAGAAACTTGTGAACTTTTAGGAGTTTCTAAAACAACTTTGTACCGATTAGCCAAAGAAGGGCAAATCACTCAATTTTTAAGCGAAATAGACGGAAAGATGTATATTTCTCTGGATAAAAAGGTAGGAGGGCAATATCTGGCGGCTTATATAAATACTATTTGCAAATGGTATGACGGAGCTCCTTGTAAGATCAACTTTACACCTCAAAAATGGATAGAAGAACAGAGAGCCTTATATTCTATTGGGAAAAAATAAAGTAAAGATTGAATAAAGGGGTTTACTGCTCTTATCTCTTCCTATTACTGGTTATATTCTCTTATTACTGCCTTAACTTTTCCCGATTAGATTTTTCACACGCTAAAAAAATATCGAGGCGAGAATAACCCTCCTGAGAAATTTCTCAGAAAGAACCTTTGCTCTTAATACTTGATCGCCATCTGCCAATGAGGATAAGAGTCTAATGATTTCTCTCTTATTAGTTGAAGTTTTCTACTGTTTATTTTTACTACTATTCCATCAGTCGGATAATTATTAAATAGCTTTTTATCAGTCCATTGTTTTCTATACATCTCTACTTGAGTTGTAAAGTTTAAGCTCTTATATTCTGGAATCGTAAAGCCTAACTTTTTTAAATACTGAAGGGAGTCGTGTTGGTTTAATCGTCCGTTAATTATCTGGAAAGAACAAAAGCTAAGATGATCGCTTTTACTAGCAGCAGCCCTAAGATAAGCCCCTGATTGTCTTTGAGAATAAGTTGGTCTTTCATGTTCAGAAGGATTAAATAGTTCTCCTCTTATTTGGATTAAGCCTTGTACTTTTATCTTATTAGGTACGTCAGGAATATCTTTTATTTTGTTGGTAACATCTCCTCCTTTTCTTGCGATTGCCTTAACTAACTCTCCATCAATATATTGAATAGCAATAGCACAACCATCTATTTTTGGTTCGATAATTAATCGAGTATCAGGAAGTAATCCATTTAAAAAATCATCAATAGAATCTTTAGCTAATGAAGGTAATGGCAATATAGTTTTTTTAGAAAAATAATTAGCTTCTGGATCTACTCTAAATAAATTTGCTTCTAACTTATCGAACTGCTCATCAGTAATTAATGGAGTTCCCATCCTGTAATTATGGTCATACCATTCAATTCTCTCTTCTAAATAACTGCTCATGCTGCTAACTGTTTATTGAACTTAGCGAATGTTCCTGTAGGAATAAACCTTCCATAATTTTGTTGATGAACTTCTGTTGTATGACCCATAACGAAAGCAATATCCTTCAAAGTTAAACCTAGTTCAACTGATCTTGTATGAGCTTCTTTTGCGAACCTATGACGGAAGGCATAAGGCACTAAGGATTCTCCTTGAATTTCTGCTTGTTTTTTAAATAATATCCAGTTTTTATTTCTTTCTAAATGCTTCCTTAATCCATTAGCTGCACTATTTCCTAATGATGGAAGTTCTTCTCCTTTCTCTATTCTTTCTTGTAATTTCCAATCAATAAAACCTTTTCCGTCTTTGATTAATAAAGGAGCAAGTTGTCTAGGTTCTGTTTTTTGTCCTTTAGTTCCTCCCATAGATTTCCTGTAAATACACCATAATTCTTTTCCGTTAATTCCTTTCTTTATAACAAGGTGTCTAAGTTCCTCTGGACGTAATCCATAAACAGCTAATAATTGAAAAGCAAATTGCCAAGATTGATCTTTCTCTAAAGCTATTAATTGGAGAACTTGTTCATCTTCTAAGGCATAACCAACCCTCTTTTCTTTTAAAGTCTCTTGTATTTTTACAGGTGCATATAAATTAGAAAGTTTTGCTCTAAGAACTGCCCACTCAAGAAATTTATAAATAACTCTTTTTGCAATTTGTCTCGACCTACTTCCCTCCTCCCATTGTTCAAGGCAAGATATCATTAATTCTTCACCGCCTGATGGTTTACCTTTCTGTTTTTCTAATAGCTCTTGGCATTTATGGAGTACTGGGACGTAGGATTTATTCCATGTTTTATCCGAGGCGGTAACGCAAAATTTTCTAAATTCTTTAAATATTTCGTCAAAATCTATTTTTCCCTTATTACTTATACTTTCGACAACCTTACAAGATTTCTTTAAATTTCCTTTTCCTATATCTGAATAAAAGTTCTCATATATTTTTTGTATTCTTCTAGCTGCTTTAAATAGATCATTCTTTGACCATTCATAATTCAACATTACTGATTGAGATTGCCCGTTGTCTCTAACTTCTAACTGAACTGAACCTCTTCTATTTGTCATATACCACTTAGCATCAGCCGCCATATCAACTCTCATCGCATCTCTGGCAGACTTTACCCAATCTTCTGTATGAACTTTTTTTGGCATGAGCACTAGGTCATTTCTTAGTCCTATTGTACGAATGATGTACGAAAGAAACAACCTTATGTAAACAAAGCTGGACACTAGCAGACAGAGAAATTAGCTTATATCTATTGTTATGACTGAGATCCTAGATTCTCACTTGTTTTGGGTTAGTGCTTTGGGAGCACTAGGTCGCAGCTTCGAATCCTGTCGCCCCGACTCTAATAATCCACGTTATAGACAGGTTCCCCTGCCTGTCTTTTTTTTTAGCTAAATTCTGTCCGCAACAAAAGCGGACAAATTGCGGACAAATGCATAGTTCATAACTAGCGGGTTATTATTGGTTGGTTAAAGCTTGAACTAGTTCTTTCAGAACAACTCTGAAAAGAGAAAATAAAACTATCCCTGCAGGCACAGCAAATATCCTACTTATAAAATTTATTCCAGAATCATATTTTTTATGATTTAGCAATTTTTTACGGTTATTCTTTGCATCTAAATAATTTGGATTAATCTCAAGTGCCTTATTTGTTGCTACTAAGGCTTCTGATTCATTTCCAAGTCTAAGATGCATCACCCCAAGATTAAGATAAGTCTCTTCAATTAATGGTGCATTTGGATATATTTCAATAACTTTCTCAAAATCTTCTTTCGCCCCTTTGTAGTTTTTGGCAAGCATTCTTTCTATCCCTCTGTCATGGAAGAATGATGCTCTTTCTACATTTTCACTAAACTCTCTATTTCTAGTTTTTTCTTTAATAGGTGAGGGGACTTTCTTCTCTTTTAAAGGTTTAATTGATACTCCACATTTGGTACAAAAATGATCGTTAGGTGAACATTTCTGACCGCATTGAGTACAAAACATAAAATTGGAAATTTAAATTTATTTTATTTCGACCTGAGTTCCACAATTACCGCAAAATTTCTGAGATTCTTCTAATTTGTTTCCACATTGAGCACAGAATTTAAAACTATTAGGATTTAAGTCATCAATCTGCTTAGTCTCTCTCTTTAAGATACTTTTATATTCATCTGATTCAGCCCATTTCAAAAGTTCTGAAGCTCTTAAAACAGACCATGGGTGACTATTATCCACAGTTAGTTGAAGTCTAATTAACTTATTTAAAGCACCATAATCAAAATCTTCAAAATCTTTTGCTTGTTTTGTAAACGACTTTTCAAAATCTTCGATGTTAACGTTATCCAAAGGCAATCCTGATAATTTTATAAAGCTTCTAATACAAACCTTAGTATCCTGACAAACTAGTAATCCTGCACGATCTGCAGTAAATTCTGACATTCGACGCCAATAAAACAAAGCATATTTTATTCCATTTCCCGCTAAAGCCCCAAGTCCCAAACTTAGTTGCCCTGCAATCTGAAGAAAATCGCCTAAGTTATATGCCAAGTAGTAATAAAGGACATGTCCGCTTTTAATATGTCCTAATTCATGTGCAATCACATAAAGTAACTCATAACGATCTAATCTTTCTATAGCGGCATAAGTAAGTACTATTACTGGTCTATTAACTCCCTTAGCGAAAGCATTAATAACTGGACTATTTTCTAAATATAGGGGAGGAATATCCTTTATATTCAAAATTGAACATGCTTCAAGCAAAAGATCATAAAGATAAGGGTAATTATCCTTAGTCACTTCAACATTTGAACCGGTAGTTTCAAAATACAAAACCTTATCAAAATATTCTTTCCAAATCTTTTGTACTAGTCTTCTTGTTCCTGGAATTGCTTCAAGCTTTTGAAGAGCAGCTCTGTCTAAAGGATGTTCATATTCAGTTGCTTCTAAATCCTCAAGAATAATTTTGTCCATATTATTTAGTGAATAATAAATTTCTTCTCAAGAGATCATATTCTTCTTTATCAATTAATTCTTTATCAAAAAGAACTTTTAATTCAGTTAATTTTTCTCTAGAAATAGATTTGATAGATGGAATTAATTCTTTTTTATTTGAAGAATCCGAATCCAAATTATTAGAAAGATTTAAAGCTGACTTTCTAAGGGTATTGTATTCGCTTTCGCTTATAAGCTGATCATCAAAAAATGACTTTAATATTTCTAGAGTTTCAATTGGTAAATTGTTATGACTTTGTTTTTTGGTGGTTATCTTCTTATTTTTGTTTTCGTTAATTATCAATTCTTCTTCTTTTGAATCTATATTTTTTGCATCAATACTTACTTCTAAATTTTCTTTTTTATCATTCTCCAATTCCTTAGGAGATTCTTCTTCAATATCATGAGAGAAATTTATCCCCTCTAATTTATATCCGCATTCTCCACAAAATAAATCTTGCTCTTTAATTGGGGCTCCGCATTTTGGGCAGACGGACGCTCTTACTACTTTTTTAATATCATCTTTAATAAAATTTTTTTTACTTAATGATGATCCTTTCTTAAGCTTTAATTTACCTTCTTTCTTTTTAATGCTTGCATCTGATTCTTTAGCTTGTTCATTTTGTTTAGCTTCATTAATAACTTCTAATTGATTTCTATTCAAATTTTTTTTGAATTTAGAAGACCAGTCATCCTCTACAGGACGGCTTTTATTTTTTATAAATTTATATGCAGGATCATATGCAGGATCATATGCATTTGAAGATGAACCATTACGATTCTTAGATGAAACTTTTCTCCCAATATTTTTTATTGTCCCAAAAAGTCTTTTTTGATCTTCTAATGGATCATATTTATTACTTTCTTTCATTTACTTTTAATTAAAAACATAAATGTGCTAAATCAAATTATATTGCAATCATGAAATTAATACTTTTTTAATACTATGTTTTGTATTGAATGTGGAACAAAATTAGATATTGGTCAAAAATTCTGCAAAAACTGTGGTTCTCCAATAAATTTTTCAACAGAAAAAAAAGAACCAGTAAAAACTATTAATACGACAAAAGAAGCCAAAAATACAACCAAAAAATCAGGTAAAAAAAATAGCATTTTATATTCTTTTGGATACGGTCTCTTTTATATCTTGGTCCTCACGCCAATGAATGGGTTACCTTATGCTGTTGGAGCAGCTTTTGTACCTTGGATAATATTGTTAGCCTCAACAGGCATACCAAATAAAAACCTTAGAAATTTTGTAATGGGCTTATTCTCTGTAATTTTCTTTTTTGTACTTTTCGGTATGGGTCGTTAATTAAATAATTATCCAAAATCTTTTTTTCGGACAAATTGCGGACAAAACCTACCTAATTTGTCCTGACAAAATACGCAACACCACGAAAGAAATAAGTTATAGCTTAAAAACCTAGTGATGCTAATGAGGTGTGCGGTGCTTTGGGAGCACTAGGTCGCAGGTTCGAATCCTGTAGCCCCGATCAGTCATAGCAATAGATTAGAAATAATATGCTTGTCTCATATTGCGAAAGGGGCGCTAGAGGGGTCGCTAGAGTTCAACCAATGCGATCGTGGATACTTTTCTAGTACCTGTGGTATGGGGTAATTTTGATAGGAAATTAAACTTGCTTTACCTTGATAAATTTATCTTTTAACTCAGCTTGAGATGTCATTAATTATTCATCCAAATATTTATCACTTCATTTATTTTTTTATGTTCCTTCCACCAGTTTCTAGCAAACAGTTTTGTTTTAGTATTAATTTCTATCCTTTTTAACGTGCCATCATTTGCTTTATATATAAAAAAGTGAGCTCCAATTGCATCTCCTTCACCATTGGTATCAATCATATGAGAATAAGAGATGATATCTTTTTTATTAATCTTTTGCATATCCATTAAATTAATATGATCATCATTTAATTGAAACCAACATTCCTTATAGAGCTTAGTGACTTTCGTCCTTTTCTCTTTTTTATCCCTCTCTCTTTTTACAGGACATTTAAATTCTATTTTTTCTGTAATATCAGCTGATAATTCATAATCAGAAATTTTTGGAATAGGTTTTGCAAAAATAGAACTAGGTAAAGCAATAGAAGCTAGTAGAGGGAGTAATAAGCGTTTCATTTGTAGGTTATTTGTCAGAACTAATTATTTATCTAAATAATCTAGTTTTTCATACTCAATAAGTTCAGTAAATTTATTAATCGATCTCTCCACACTAGGGTTCACATTAAAACCTTGCGCAGCTACTTGACCCAAAGTCTGAAACGCTGTGAACATAACATTTTCACCCTCATATTCTAAAGCCTTTTTAGTTTCATCTACACAATCTTCAGATAATAATCGAGTAAATACATCTGCAATATCTTTATCAATAACTTTTTTTTCTCTATCTGATAAATCAACCATATAAGAAACTTCCGGATGCTCTCCATAAACTCTAAACATCCACTTTAATAATTTAGTTCTATCTCTATTGCTAGTTGATGTAACCAAGCACTTAGCCATCTCATCTCCAAATGGCCCTGCAAAAATCGGTTTATTTGAGATGTTTAGCAAAAAAGTAAAGGCAGTGAATATATAAAGAAAATTTTTTCTCATGAAAGAGTAGCTAATTGCCTCTTATTCTAGATCGACTGTCAATTATTTTGAATTACGATAATTAAAAGAAGGAACTAGGTTGTATCTGAGGGGGGCTAAGGGGGCCGCTAAGAGACGATATCAAGCAGATTCATACTATCGCAAGACATGATATTAAGACTCAAATACGTTCCAATAACAAAGAAGACCTTAGTTATAATTTACGTTCTTATGATTTTCTCATTTTTACATACAAGTACTTTGGGAGCACTAGGTCGCAGGTTCGAATCCTGTCGCCCCGACTCTTAAAAACCAATTTATACTAGCGAGTTTCCCAGACTCACTTTTTTATTAAGAAATTTGTCCACGCTAAAAGTGAACAGATAGTGAACAAATAATGGACAAAACTAAGTAGTTAAAATCTTTGAGGAGAGAAAATTAGAATATTCAATTTTCTGTCGTAACTCCATTTCCATTTATATGGCTCAAAATCTTTTAATTCATTTGACTTATCATATTTCGCGATGAAATTCTGCAAAGATTTAATGCGTTCTAAATATCCAGGATGTGTGCTTTCTAAGTCTGTATCGGCATCCATTTGAGACTTTTCTGCAACAAAAGTCATCTCGTTAAGACATGTTTCCTTCGGGAAACCTACATTTATAAGCATCTTTGCAGAATTATTATCAGCAATCATTTCAGACTCTCTACTCAACTCGTTTTTCAAACCTTCTTTAATCTCATCTATTTTATCTTTAACTTTTTCTTCATTATCTTTTGGTTTTTCTGAATCTATAGCTAATTTACCTTTATTTTTATCTTTTATTTTTTTTAAATTTTCTGATAACTTGATTGATTGTTTTATGTAATCATTGAAAACTATATGGGATAGTTCATGACCAATTATGCAACCTAAATAATCTGTTTTTCTAGCATAAGTAAGAAACGTTGATTTACTAAGCCAGACCACGTCGTTCCATGCATAAGCCTCGATACCGTTGTATAAATATGCTTGTTTTAAAAGCTCATTAATATTCACACCTTTAATTTTTTTATATTTCTTATATGGGTCTAAATTCCTGAAATACCAACATGTATCATTTTGACATAACCCTAAATCAATTGCTTCAAATTTCATATATGAACCACTCCCTATAGAAAATCGAATATCTCTAAGCCCTAGATCATTGTTTGATGCTATTTTATTAACAACTTTTCTTATGATTTTATATTCTTTTGGCATAAAGTAAGTTGAATTATTTCTCAAATAGTTGGCTAAAAATAAAAAAGAAAAAGTTAAGATAAAAATCCCAGTAAAAAATTTGAATGGGTGTTTATTTTTTATTTTTTGAAGCATCTGCCTAATTAATTAGTTTCTTATAAAGTAACTTAATACGGTATATTAAATTACCAACAACATTATTTAGTAATAGGATAAAAATTAAAAGAGTGGAAAGATAGTCGATATTTGGTCTTTTATTATTGATTTTGTTTTACTTATATTAGGGGGATAACAAATTTTGTTTAAAAATTTATTCTCCTACTCCTGTAGTCGTGTAGTAACTGTAGTCAGGTGTAGTCGATTAGTAATTAATTAATTTTCTCTTTCCATCTCTAGTTTCTACTTTAGTTATTCTTAACCCAATAAAGGCAGCCCAAATAACTGCAAAAAGTACTGGTAAGAAAATGATTGCAAGTTTCATCATTTTTTAAAAGTGTTATTTGCTCAAAAGAATAACCTTTAAATAAATCAAAAAAAATAAGTACTTTATCTAATTAAGCAGCATCAAATTCATCCCTATCTTCAAGCTCTCTCATAAATCTTTTATCTGTCATGTAGTTGTCTATAAGCTCTGCTGCCATCACTATCTCAGCATCAGGTTCTTGTAGATTTTTTTCTAATAAGTAATTGTCTAAAAGCTCTAGATTGTTATTTTCTTTAATTTCTTTATCGCTGTCTAATAGCTCTCTTATGTAGGTATATACAAGCTTTTTATCGTACCCACTTTCTCTAATTTCTTTCATCATTTCGATTGGAATTTTCATAATCGTCAACACCTATGTGACAGTTTTTTAGAGGAAAATAAGCCTAAATAAGCCAGTAATAGAGCTATTTAGAGCAAATTAGAGCCTATATACGCATATTTACGAAAATATAAGAAAAAAGCAAGAAAACCATCGTTAAGCAGAATTGGAGTCTGTAGTTTATTGCCCTCGACCCTATACTTTTATTGATTGACAGTCGATCTAACATAGAGGGGTAAACACCCTCTTTTTTTTATGGTGAAAGGGATAAGGAATAGAAACAATAAAGGCTTTTCCTTAATTGAATTAGTAATTGTAATAGCAGTTTTATCAATACTTGGCGCTATAGCTATTCCTTATTTTGATTCATTAAGAAAAAAAGCAATGATAGCAGCAGTTAAAGAAAATATTACGAAAATCGTGGAGGAATGTTTAATACAAAATATTTTAGTTAACCCGAGCGAATATGGACTTCCTTATAAGACGGCATTTAAATGGAATAATGCGAATACTTCCTTTAGTGATAATGGAGGAATTGATCTTGGAAGTCCAGGTTATCCTTATTACTTCCATGATTCAGGTTTTAACAATCCACTATCTTTTAATGGAAATTGTTTAAGTATAACTTCAAGGTCAGAATATTTTAAAAATACTACGATAGGAAAATTGCCACACTTTAATATAGGTTTTAATGCGGGTACTATGCATTTTGAAAAACTTTGTTTTGTTGATGATCCTGAAAGAACTTTTAATAATGGAACATGTGATACCCCCCGATGGATAAATGGAGAATCAAAGAGAGTAATGTGGTGAATTTTAAAGTCAAATGAAACGCTTATAAGTTAATATTTTCTTCTTCAAGTTTTTTCTTAAGCTCTATAGGCATATAAGCAATATCTTTCTTAATTGCTTCAATGGCATCTTTATACTTTTCAGGGTCAGCTAAAAGCATTTTGATCAAATTGTATTGACTTTCTATTTCTTGTGAAGAAAATTTTCCCATAAAAAAAGAGGGTTTTATCCCTCCAATTTTAGATCAACTGTCAATAACACTCTATGAGTAGACTTTGGCAACCATTGGACCAGCTTCTTCATCGGTAAATACAGGTGTGGTTTCCCAATTTAGAAATTCACCCCATTCAGCAGCATGTTGATATATTGCTTTTGGATCATCAGTCTTTAAAACTATCCAACCCTCTAAAGAACCAGGTGCGTGATATCTTCCAATCATCTCAACTCCAGGATAATCTCCCCCACCCCCAAGAAATTTTTCTGCACCTTTTTGATGATATCCGGCCTTAAATGACCAATGCTGAACATAAAGCATTTTATTTTTTAATTTTTATTGGCTTTCTATTACTAGCAAAAAAAATAATTACTGAAAATAAATAGTTTTAATTGCCCATTCTTGTAGATCGACTTCCTAAAAAAATTATCAAAAGTCCGAGCTAGTTAACAGAGGACACTATGTCGTAAAGGGTGGGGAGCTAAAGGGGGAGCTAGGGTTATATATTAAGTATATAAATGTACATACTTTGTACGATATTGAGTCTCAGATACATTCCACTTACTAACCTAAACTCTAGTCATAATAATACTTTTTGGATATTCTCAAATAAATTACTGAGTGCTTTGGGAGCACTAGGTCGCAGGTTCGAATCCTGTCGCCCCGACTCTTATAATCCAAGTTATAGATTGGTTTCCCATTCTGTCTTTTTTATTGGATAAAAATTGACATCACTCTCTTGATGTCAGTTTGATGTCAAATTAATTTTTATCAAGATTCGATATCTTTCTCAAAATCTCCTTTTTTTGTAGATGCCGCTCCAATAACAGATAGCAAAATTATTGCAGTACCTCCATGACCAACACCATAAGCTATGGCTCCGGTTGCATCATATTTATAATTTCTGAAGCGTTGAGACTGCATTGAAAAAACTGTCCAAACGAATGCAATTATGAAAACTCTCCGCCAAGCAATTTTTGAAAACTGTTCTTGAAAAAATAATTTCATAGTAAGCATCTACTTTCTTTAATTATATGATGTCAAATTGATGTCAATTTAATTGATGTTAGATATGACAAATAACGCAATACTACGCAAAAGAATAGTTATAGTTCGAAATCGTAGTGCTCGCTTTGGGGTTTCGAGTGCTTTGGGAGCACTAGGTCGCAGGTTCGAATCCTGTCGCCCCGATTGACTTCTCACGATTCTTAAATATCCTCTGGGCGATCCCTGGGCGATCATTTGCAATACCTTGCATAGCTTTGCTGTCTGCATCGCCCGCTATGTAAAAACCATTTATTCACAAGATCTTTTACTTGATGATGACTGAATTAAATTACCCATCCAATTTTTAATATCTGATAATACTTCCAAATCTAATTTGTAGTAAACCCATCTACCCTCTTGTCTATCAGAGATAAGACCTGAATCTTTTAGGATCTTTATGTGATAAGAAATTTTAGATTGAGATAATCCAGTTACTTTAACTATGTCGCAAACGCATATCTCTCCACCCATCATTAATTCAAGAATATTTATTCTGATCGGATCTGAAAGGGACTCCATTATCCCAATAAATTGCTCACTATTAATCTTTTTAAGTTGTTCTAACAAAATCAAAAGATCATTAACTTCTTAAATATTAACCTAAAAAAATTAATTACACATATCAAGAATTATTGATGCATCAAATATTTTTGATATATAATAAAGCAGCTTTCAATATTTGTTATGAAAATTGGAATTAACGGATTTGGAAGAATTGGTAGGTTAGTTTTAAGAATTTTATGGGAAAGAAAAGATATAGAAATAACTCATATAAATGAAATAAGTGGGGATTCTTTAACTGCATCTCATCTATTAGAGTTTGATTCTGTTCATGGTAGATGGAATAAAAATATAACTTCGAATGACAACGAAATAATAATTGAAGGCAAAAAAATTTCTTTTACATCAACAAAGAACTATCTTGACGTTCCATGGAATAAATCTTCGGTTGATCTTGTTTTGGAATGTACAGGAAAAAATAAAGCTCCCAAAGAATTAAATCCATACTTTGATTCTCTTGGAATAAAAAAAGTAATAGTTGCCTGTCCTGTAAAAGGAATTGTTGGAGGGGAACAAGCACTTAATATTGTTTATGGAATTAATCAAGCCCTTTATAAACCTGAAAAACATAAATTAATTACAGCAGCATCATGTACTACAAATTGCTTGGCTCCCATCGTAAAAGTTGTTAATGAAAATTTCTCAATTAAACATGGGGTTATAACAACTATTCATGACCTTACAAATACACAATCTCCAGTAGATTTTTACAAAAGTGACTTGAGAAGAGCGAGAGGATGCATGCAAAGCTTAATACCTACTACAACTGGATCAGCTAAGGCGATTGCTGAAATTTTCCCTGAATTAGAAGGAAAACTAAATGGTCATGCAGTAAGGGTTCCACTTTTAAACGCCTCATTAACCGATGTAGTTTTTGAATTAAATAAAGAAGTAACTGAAGAGCAAGTAAATAATGAATTTAAAAAAGCATCTGAAACATTCTTAAAAGGTATTCTTGGATACGAGGAGAAACCCTTAGTATCCGCTGATTACTTAAATGACTGTAGAAGTTCAATAATTGATGGACTTTCAACGATGGTTGTAAATTCAAATTTATTAAAGATTTATGCTTGGTATGACAATGAGTGGGGTTATAGTTGCAGGCTTGCAGATCTTACTTCTTATGTAATTGAGAAAGAAAATAAATTTTAGTTTTTATGAAGTTATCTAGCCTTCAACAATATAGTGTCGTTACCGCAAACTATTGGGCATTTACTCTTACTGACGGTGCATTGAGGATACTAGTTGTTGGTCATTTTCATGAACTTGGTTATTCAACTCTGCAAATTGCTTTACTTTTTCTTTTCTATGAATTTTTTGGAATAATTACAAATCTTTTTGGAGGCTGGATAGGGGCAAGATATGGTTTAAGACTTACTTTATGGATAGGAACAATTCTGCAAATTCTTGCTCTTTTCATGCTGATTCCAGTCAAAGAGAATTGGTCAGTAATCTTTAGCGTCTCATACGTTATGTTAGCCCAAGCGCTTAGTGGGGTAGCAAAAGATTTAAATAAAATGAGTGCAAAAAGTGCAGTTAAATCAATAGTTCCAGATTCAGAAGAGAATAATCAAAATAGTCAAAAACAATTATTTAAGTGGGTTTCAATTTTAACAGGATCTAAAAATGCACTTAAGGGTGTTGGCTTCTTCCTAGGGGGTCTCTTATACAAGCTATTGGGCTTTAATAATGCAGTTGGAATAATGGGTTTAGGTCTATGCTTCGCATTCTTTTTAACTTTATGTCTTCCTAAAGATTCAGGAAAAATGAAAAGAAAGCCAATTTTTAAAGACCTTTATTCAAAGTCTCAAGGTATTAATATTCTCTCAAGCGCGAGGTTTTTCTTGTTTGGAGCAAGAGATGTCTGGTTTGTAGTAGCTCTTCCGGTATTTTTAGACATTTCTTTTGGATGGGATTATTTAAAAATAGGACTGTTCTTGGGTGGATGGATAATAATCTATGGTTTCTTTCAAGTATTAGCTCCATTACTTAGAAAAGTATGGGGAAAAAATAATAGCCCAACAAAAACTACCGTTCAATTTTGGGGACTTATCTTGACGGTTATTCCTTTATTTATTGCTGGAGCATTAAACGGAGATAAATCATTAGGTCTTGTTATCGTTATTGGATTAATAATATTCGGCTTTATTTTTGCGATGAATTCATCTACTCATTCGTACTTGATTTTGGCTTATTCAGATAATGAGAAAGTAAGTTTAAATGTTGGTTATTACTATATGGCGAATGCAGCGGGAAGATTATTTGGAACCTTACTATCTGGCTTATTATTTATGCTCGGTAAAAATGCCACTATAGGTATGCAGTATTGTTTATATACTTCATCTATTTTGATTTTTATTGCTTGGCTTACTAGTTCTAAATTACCTTCCTATTCTTCCAACAGCCTCAATTGACTTTTTTAAAATTTCTCCTTTCAAGGGAACGAAACCTAAGGTGGGAGCTTTTGATTGGTATTCATCGCTGAGCAATTTATAGAATGTATCTTGAATTGCCTTAGTATTTCTTCCATTACCTGTTTCATAAGCAAGTATCCAAGTCAAGGTTGCTATTGGATAAGCTCCTTTAGCAGTAGGATTCGGATTTTTACCAGCCAAGTTTTCATCAAGATTTATTCCATTTAAAGCTATTGCACCTGATTCAGTATTTGGAGTAACAAATTCACCAGAAAGATTTTGAATTGCAGCAGCCTTAACATTACTTTTAATGTATGACTGGTTTACATAACCAATTGCGCCAGGGGTGTTTTGAATAACACCTGCAACACCAGAATTACCTTTAGCACCAACACCTGCCGGCCATTTTACAGACTTACCTGTGCCTATTGTCCAGGTTTTTGAAAACGCTTCCATAGAGTTTGTGAAAGCTTTAGTTGTACCTGATCCATCAGAACGATGAGTCCAAGTCAATTTCCCTGATTTACAACCTAATTCTTTCCAATCTTTAATCATTCCCATAGCAACTTGTACTGCTTGCTCTTGAGTAAGTTTCAAATCACAATCATAGTTATATCCGAAAGCAATAGTTCCACCAACCATAGGTATTTGAACAAGTCCTCTTTTAACTTTCTCTATATCAGAATCTTTCATAGGATCATCTGATGCACCAAAATTCACAGTTTCGTCTATGAAAGCTTTTCTTCCAGATCCAGAACCTACTGCTTGATAATTAACTCTAGGGCCTCCAGATTTAGCTAAGTCAAAAAACCACCTGGTATAAATTTTCGAAGGAAATGATGCACCAGCTCCACTCAATCTTTTTGAAGCCATCGCAGATGGAGAAAGTATTAATGAAATTGCAGAAGATAAAATGAGAGTTTTTTTGAAAATACTCATTAGCCACTTAGATTAAAGTCAATTCATTTATAGCATCAAACAAAAGACGAAAATCAAAGATTAAGAAATACATCAAATTATTTTGATATAATCAATAATTCTTGATATATAGCCTAGCCACTCATTTAAAACGCTTACTTATTGCATAAAAAAGCTGAGCCTGCATTAATTATTACTTAAGGCCACATTGTGACAATGATTGACTCGTAAAAATTATTAGTGTCTTTATGACACTAGGTCATAGCCGGGCGATCCCTGGGCGATCAAATGCTTAACTTTGCAACACTTTGCTGCATATAAGACAATTCATGAGAACCATTTTGATAACAAATATTTCAAACTAAAGTCATAGCCTCACTTCGTTCTCATGGGTTCTGTCGCAATTTGCTGATCGAGTGCTTTGGGAGCACTAGGTCGCAGGTTCGAATCCTGTCGCCCCGATCAGTTATTGCAGTAAGTCTCAGCTAATAATTTAAAATACGCAAAAAAGTAAGCACGCAAATGTCACGAAATTAGAAATTTCTTTTTCAAAAATAATTAAATTGTTCAAACAAAATATTTTTTTCTGCTAAAAAGAATATAAAAACTTATTAATTTGAAGAAATTTTATAAATTAAAAAATGAAGGATTTTCATTAGTTGAATTGGTTGTTGTAATTGCTGTAATTGCAATTCTCACAGCTGTAGCAATTCCAGCATTTACAGGAGTAATGAGAAAAGCTAGGCAATCTGCTGCTTTAGCATTTGCGGATAATATTTTAAAAACTGCATTAGTTTTTCATTCTGAGAATAGTAGATGGCCAAATACATGGTTGGAATTTGCTCAAAACAGTACAGCGATAGATGCAAGCCAGTTAGAAAGTTGTTCTGTTTACAATTCCAGATGTTCTGGTAACCAAACTATTTTTCTTAGTGGTGCTTATATTACTGAATTTTATACAAGACCTGATGAGATTAGAATAAGTATATGGGGAAGAAAAAAAGAGGATAAAAATTTGCATGTATGGGGATGTTTGAATCTCTACAGAGGAGGTAATATTTACACTTGGAATAATGATTTATTTTTTCAAGGACCAGCATGGCCAGATGAAAACACAAGAATTACAGGTGATAATGGGGAGCGATTAAGTATGTGTGGGCAGGTTGGTGGGGTAGGTGAATAATATTAAATAAAAAATTCATTAAACTCTCACGCAAAATTACGCAAAAATAGCTTATTTTTCAACCTTAAGTTAAAACCTTTAAAGCGAACCTATTGCGAATACTTAAGTCTCAAAATACAACTTTTCTTGCAGTTGCTTTGGGAGCAGTAGGTCGCAGGTTCGAATCCTGTCGCCCCGATCAGTTATTGCAGTAAGTCTAAGCTAATAATAAATTACACCCAAAATTCACCCAAATTCCAAAAAATATATAATTTTTGTCAGTGGTTTATATCTGCTCTTATGAGCAAGAGGGGATTTCAGCCAATCCAAAGTGCCTTGGATTCCCATTATTTTTAAGCCAGCTACTATTATTATCAACCCAAGTTAAATGACCACTAGAACCATTGTATAAATCAGGACGATAATTTTCTTGAACATAATCAGTAAACCCTTTATCGTTCGTTCCTCCAATAACAAAATAATCTTTTGAACTTGCCATGCCTTGTTGCGCTATCCAATTTTGACGATGAATTAAATCTTCATTATTATTAAATTCCGATTCCTCGCCGCTGGCCCATACATATTTACCTTCCTCTTCAACATCATTTAAACCAGTAAAGAAATAAGTACTTTCATCAGAACTATCCCCAGAATCATTTAGTAATTTATTTTTAGCCCAAACTTTATTCTGTAACCACGAATATTCCTCTTTATTATTAATAGTTACTAAATTACCTCCTAAATCTTGAGATCTTTTTTGTGCCTCATCCCAGCTTGATGCCTCAACAATTACGTAATCAGAACATTCGTTATTTATTGCAGCATTCTTAACAACAAAATCGTGAATATTATATTTGTTTTTCATTTCATCATTTTTATTAGAAAAAATACCATTACCACAAATTAGTCCTATGCATCCTGACAAATTTGTCCCCTCCATACCTTTAAATTTAAAAATAACTTCCTTATCGTTATTGTTGTATTCAAAAGAAGGTAATAAATCGCCTTCAATTGCGTTTGCTAGAATTACTTGATCATCACAATTATTTTTTGATATGCCCTTTATTTCGTAACCGATAATATCATTTAATTGCAAAAGGTTGGCATTAATATCTAATGATTCTTCTATAGTGCAGTTTTTTTTAATTTCCTGCATTAAATACATCGCAGAAGTTGCTTTTGATTTATTCAGAAAGCAAATGAAAGCTGGTATTGCTACGGCACTTAATATAGATAAAACAGAAATAGATATTACTAACTCTATCAATGAAAAACCACTATTTTTATTTGAGTTAATAGATTTAGAAGAGAACATTCTTCTCAATAAATTATTTAAATTTTAGAATGATTATTGTTTTATGAACATCTGCTTATTAAAAAGTTATCAAAAAAAGAAATTCTTTGTTCATTAACTTAGTGCCTGGGAGTACTAGGTCGCAGGTTCGAATCCTGTCGCCCCGATTAGAGTCTCAGCGATTAATTTACCAAATATGAATAACTTAAAAAAAACCAAGAATTTCAGAAAAAATGACCTTCCTAACAGAAAAGCAAGCTTTGAGTATCTACGCGAAAATGCTACACACTCTTGATTCGTCTGAGTTTGAATCGTTTTTGTCAGAAGACTTCTCATACTCCTAAAAAAAGTCTTAACAGATATGAACTCAAAAGATGAATTCATTGAATATATAAGACCAAGACTGGAAATAATAAAAAAAAACTAAGAGTTCTGTTTATGCCGAATTAGGTGTCTGCCCAGCCTACGGTCATAAAGATTGCCTCATCATGGCTCAAGGGGATAAGTCTAATCTCCTTGGAGTTGCTTATGCTTCTGTAGATAAGGGGAAAATAAGTAGTCTTGACTTGTGTATTGTTCCAACACCTTACTCGGCTAAACGCAGCGGATTATATCCAGGTTTATAATTAAAAAAAATTTCGCTAATGCTTAATAACAAAGATCTATTTAATAAAATAAACAGTGGGTTTTCACTAATCGAATTAGTCATAGTTATAGCTGTTTTAGCAATATTATCAGCAATAGCAATCCCTGCATTTTTAGGAATCAGAGAAAAAGCAGCAGATACGCTTGTAAAAGTTAGCATGATTAATTCGTGGAAAGAATGCAGAATCGGAATAAGTTTAGAAGAAGTAGTATCCACTTTTACACCTGATTATGGACTAAATATAACAAATGGTTTTTATGAGTTTTATCAACAGTATGATTATATCCCTAGGGAAGATGGCTATATCCCTCCCACAACTATTGGGAACTGTATTGGCCCCTTAGGAGCTCATAGAATTGGAGTTAAAAAAGTTAAAGGTAATAATTCTGGAGGAGAACTTTGGCTAAATTTAAGTACTGGAGAAAAAATTCAGAATGGTGGTCTTTCCTGGGATTAAACTTTTCAAACAAAATATGCACATATGAAGTTTAAGCATTTGATCTTAAAGAATCTGTTGATGTTAATGAGGAAATATAAAAATTTTTTGAACTAAGGTGTAGATTCTTCCAAGAGTTTAATTATGGTTACGTCTATAAGAGATCAAGTAAGCCATTTATGACAGGTAGCAGGGTAGAAACTATTGAAGCTGCAAGAAAAGAATATGCAGAATTATTGAAAGAAAGTTGGCAGAAAACCAGTATTTTTAGAAGTTATTTTTAATTTTTAGACCATTGCATAATTTCTTATAACTGGTAATTTTAGTGGGCTTAAATAAGTTCAAATGCAAGATCAAAGAATTGAAAAGATAGCAGTAATTGCAGTAAACATTACTAAAGTGCTGGTAATAATTTATCTAGGCTTTGTAGAATTATTTAAAATAGGCAAATTACTTAGAGAAAAGTTAGATGTTGAATTTGATATTTCTCGAAAATGGGCTTCACAAAATTATTCAATTCTAAAAAAACGACTAGCGGAACAAAAAGTGGCGGGTGTTATAGAAAATTAGTTATTAATGTTTTGGTAGTTGTAAACGTTTCATTGTTCTATCGATAGCCTTTAAAGGTAAACTTTTGGCCCCCAATACTAGCTTCATACATTAATCCACCTTTAGAGAATGTCATTACAGCTACTCCATTGGTGTAATCAACAGAGGCATTAGCACCTTCAGTAATTAATGCAGCACTAGCAGATGCTCCAAATTCAAAATTACCATCAGTAAATCTATCAAGATCTCTTTTATTTTGGAAGAAGATTATTTGACTAAAAGCTTGTCCACCCAATTGAAACCCAAAGGATAATTGAGTTACGGTTGTAGAGCCTATAACTTTTCCATCTTCAAAAACCTCACCACTGCCTCTAGCTCCTCCTAAACCCAAACCTGCTTTTGTAATATTAGGAAATACAGCAAAACCTGCTGCTTCTTTAAAGTAAGGTTTAAGTCTCCCAATTCTTTTAAATTTTTTTAAAGCCTCAATTGTTTTAAAATTTGCTTTGTTTTCATTATTAAAATTTTTTGAAGGTTTCCAACCTGATATCAGAATATTAGTTGTATTAGGATGCTGAGAATTTGACTTTGCCTGTAAAGGATCTTGGGCAAAAATAACTATCAATATAAATAGTAGAGATAATATTTTCATTTAAATAAAGTGTTTATAAAGGAATAGTAAAGTAATTAGAAAGGAACCTACTTTCCTAATACACAGATAGCCGCAGGTAAAGTGAAGGCTGCTAGTAGTTTAGTGGGAGGAGTAAGGGTTTCATCTTATCTATTTATTTCAACTCTTAAGCTTAAATGAAGTAATTGTTTATTTCTTTATTAAAAGTCATTTCTTGAGCACCCTTAATACATCCTCCTGCTGGGTAGCTAATAACCTTTTTTGATATTGCACCGAAACCTATAGCTACTATCCCAATACCTAATATTGCTTTTAATCTTTTGCTTGAAGATAGAGATTTCATAAAGATTTTGTATTTACCTAATAATAGGAACATTGAATTTTTTTATGTGGATTTTATGCATTTTTTTTTAGCATCAACTTAAGTTGCTCACAATCTAGCTGCTCTAAATAATTTCTCATTGCTAGCCAAGATCTTTGGCTTTCTATTTTTCCACTTTGCTTAAATAAATTTGCGGAAACTTGTTCTACTAATTCTTTATGCGTCATATGTGTATTCTTCATCGAGTTTAATTACAACACCATTAAAAAATTCTGCTAATAGTTTTGACGGGTCTTGAACAGAAACTTTTCTATCCTCTTTTGCAAGTTTCTTTTTGATTGGATTTAAGTTAGTCATGCTGATTCTTGAAATTGGTTTGTTACTTCAGTCCATCCTCCAGCTATTAATTCATTCCATGTTTCAAACGCAGAGTTGAGATCGTGAAGTCTCCTGTTTTTAAGTCCTGCAGGTTCTCCTAGATGATTTGCATAGAAGAGATGGGTATAGACTTTAATGTTATTCCTTGCAGATTTCTTACACTTTTCAAATAAAATTAAAAAGCTACTTTGCGGGTTAAGTAACCAACCATTTGGGGTGTCAACACGACTGCCATAAGAAAAATTAGACCAAACATTGGCTCCTCCTAGAGTCATTTGCTTATAATACATACGTACTACTAATATAAGAGCACTTAATATAGATTGTCAAGTATTGAATTTCTTATTTCCCCTTTTCACTTAATTCAGGAAAGCAATTTGCAATATGGATTAACTCATAAATCTCTTCACTATAATATTTTTTATTTGGCACGCCACTACCTACTTCTATTCCTTTAGCTTTCATCTTCTTTAAGATAAGCTCTTGTCTTTCTTTGCTAGACATTGATTTATATTTTTTTCCTTCTTTCTTCTTTATCCAAAATCAAAAAAGTCATCAATATAGTTCCAATACTAAAAATTAAGCTCCAGCCACGCGAGTTAATCTTCAACAAAATTACTTATATGTATTGAGTAAAAATATAAAAATTCGAAAAATACTAATATTGCTACACCTTTACCAAGAAAGGTAGCTGGTTGATTATGCCAAAGCTCCTGAAAAAAACCAAAGAAAATTTATCCATTAATCAATAATAGACAAAAAAAGAGAGCTAGGGTAAGAGATTTTTATGTTTGAATTATGCGGACAAATATTGCTTAATTTGTCTTAACAAACTTCGCAGAAATAAGCAAAAAAATAGTTATAGTCTTAAAACCTAGTGCTGCACTAGGGTCATCAAGTGCTTTGGGAGTACCAAGTCGCAGGTTCGAATCCTGTCGCCAAGATCAGTTATAGCTGTAAGTCTCAGCTAATAATAATTAGCCCTCAAAAAAGTGTTTCCTCAAAATTCTCTCAAATGACTAATATTTATTTATCTAAGATGCCCATTCGCAAGGTTTAGAGTATTTTTTATAAATTACAGCATGGCCCTCTTTGACCAATAATTGTTGAAGGTTTTCTCCATTAAAACTTAATTCACCAACTGTTCTTCCATACTTATCCTCAGTTACTCTCCGAATTGATACTTTCTCGCCCTTGATCATTTCATTTAAATAGTTTTTGGCTGCTATTGCTTCATTTGGTTTTGCTCTTTTCCCTTTTATTTCAGGAGTATCAATACAAGCTAGTCTTATTTTTTCGCCTTCACTGGAAGTACAAGTATCTCCGTCATAGCAATCTTTGATTGTAATTTCTCCAATCTCAGGTCTGTTAGATTTTCTCCCAAGAGTTTCACAGGCTTCCCCATCATTATCTCTATCGAGATATGAGTGTCCTGCTTGAAGAAATTTTTGAGCTTTTGACCAATCACCAATATCCCCACATCTTTGCTTTTCTCTATCTGCTAAGGAGATTTTCTTACATTCAGGAAATTCAGTGGCTTCAGCGCCTTCGTAAATACAGGATATTTCACCACTTGTAAAGTCATACAAGAAAGAGGGTTGTGTTTTTAAATCTTCAGGAATTATTGATACAAGTGAGAAATTTTCATTCCCAGTACATTTATTACCTCCTTCATTATCAAATTCATAACCTATTAAATTTGACGGATTAAATATTAACTCTCTTCCCAGAGAATTATTACTCTCGCACTCGATTTTTATACTTGAGATTGAATTTGTGGCTATTACTTTCTCTGCTTTTTGAATAACTTCTAGGTATCTAGGTAGAGCGATAATTCCAAGGATAGAAAATACCCCAATAACTGTTATCAACTCAATTAAACTAAAGCCTTCGTTTGATTTAACTAATTTTTTAAATGAATACAATTTAAAAATTACTTATATGTATTGAGTAACCATATATAAATTCCCAACAAAATGCATATTGCTACACCTGCACAAATAACTGTATTTGATTGATCATGCCAAAGATCCTTAAAAAATATCTTAAAAAATCCCATAATTAATAATTAATTTCTAACTGCCAATAAAAAAGCGGGGCAATTAAT
>QCIU01000010.1 GCA_003216465.1 Prochlorococcus sp. AG-402-N10 | reverse complement strand
TTTGTAGATGGGAAACCAAGAAAAGGGAAAACAAAAGATTGGGTTATAAAGAGAGAATTGCAGACAGTCCCAGGTTCAATATTTAATAGAAAAATTTTAGAAGCAGATATAAAAAGACTCTATGCCACAAGTTTATTTGATGATTTAAAAGTTTCTTTAGGTACAGGGAAAGAGAACCCTGATGAAATTGTAATTATTTTAGATATAAGAACAGGATCATTAACAGGCGGTATTGGCTATGCTAGTGGTTCAGGATTATTCGCAACAATAGGATTGCAAGAAACTAATGCTTTAGGAAGAGCATGGAAAACTAATACGAATTTAAATTTTGGGGAGTACTCAACAACTTATAATTTTTCATTATCTGATCCTTGGATAAAAGGAGATAGACATAAGACTGCTTTCAGAACCAATCTATTTTTAAGTCGAAATTATCCTCAAGAATTTAAAAGCGAAAAAAATGGAAGAATTTATGCTGTTAATGATATGACAAAAACTAGTAATGATGCATCATCCTTAATAGTTTTAGAAAAAACTGGAGGCGGTTTTGCTTTTTCAAGACCTCTAAACGGTGGAGATCCATTTAGTGACTCTAAATGGAAAGTACTTGCAGGAATGAATTTTAAAAAAGTAAAAATGATTGATAGCGATGGGAATAAAAAGCCTTATGGAGATAGAACTCCAACAACTGGAAATATTAATGAAATTATTTGTATTGGTTATACACCAAAAGATGGTTCATGCCCTGATGAAAATACATTAATTAGTTTTATTGGTTCTACTTCTAGGAGTAATTTAAATAATGCGATAAGCCCAACTTCAGGAAATAAATTTAGTGTTGCTAGTGAACAGTTTATTTCAGTAGGAAATAATTCACCAACTTTTAATAGATTGAGATCAACATATGCATTTTTTATTCCAACAAATTTGATAAAACTTACTAAAGAATGTAAGTCTAGTGACCTGCCTAATAGTGATTGCTCACAAACTATTGGATTCGAGTTTAAAGCCGGGACAATATTTGGTGATTTACCTCCTTATGAAGCATTTTGTATGGGAGGTTCTTCCTCTATAAGAGGCTGGAGCTCATGTGATCTCGCAGTAAGTAAAAGTTTTGTCGAAGCGACTGCCGAATATCGTTTCCCTGTCTGGAGGATGATATCAGGAGCTTTGTTTGCGGATGCCGGCAGTGATTTAGGTTCTCAGGATAACGTTCCAGGTAAACCTGGTAAATTATTACAAAAATCGGGTTCCGGTTATTCCTTAGGAGGTGGAGTGGCTGTTAAAACCCCAATTGGGCCTTTAAGGTTGGATATTGCTAGTAAAGACTTAAGTGGTGATTGGAGATATACACTTGGAGTTGGATGGAAATTTTAAGTGTTTTCTTGGCCTCCTAATTATGATTCTTGTTACACAATTTCTGGTGTAATTACTAGGGAAGGAATAGGACTGCATAGTGGTGAAAAAACAAGAGTTAAAATTTCTCCATATGAAAAAGAGGGTTTTTATGTTTCATTTGCAGATAAACCTAGTGAGATTTTAAAGTTAGATCAAAATTTAATTGGCAGCACTATGTTATGTACTGCAGTTAAATTAGCCGGGAGAAATTTATATACTATCGAACATTTATTATCATCATTAACTGGTTGTGGATTGAGTTATATACATATTGAAGTTGAGGGTAAAGAAATACCACTCCTAGATGGGTCAGCTATTCAATGGGTTAAAGCATTTGAAGAAGTTGGAATTAAAAGAGTTCCCAAACCTACTAACTTTGTCCGAGAGGTTAAAGAATCAATGATATTTAATAAAGATAGTTCAGTTATTGCTTTAACACCATCTAAAAAAATAACAATTATTTCAACTATAAGTTTTTCTTATAAAGCTATTGGCAACCAGACTTTTGTTATTGATTTAAATCCAAAATGTTTTGTTGAAAAAATAGCTCCTGCTAGAACATTTGGTTTTAAAGACCAATTTGAAGAATTAAGTGAATTGGGATTAATCAAAGGAGGTAGTTTAGATAATGCTCTTGTATGTGATGGTGATAAATGGGTTAATCCCCCATTAAGATTTAATAATGAACCTGTAAGACATAAAATTTTAGACCTTATTGGTGACCTGGCTTTGGTAGGGTTACCTAAGGCACAGATTTTAGTTTATAAAGGATCACATTCTTTAAATGCTTTATTGGCCTCATCATTAAACAATTAAATTTATTTTTTAAGTTTTGGAAAATCAATTATCAACTGAAAAGAATCAATTATCCTCTGAGGAAATATTAGGTCTTCTACCTCATAGATACCCTTTTGCTTTAGTAGATAAAGTTATAGAACATATACCAGGCCAGAAAGCAGTAGCATTGAAAAATGTAACTATAAATGAGCCTCAATTTCAAGGTCATTTCCCTGATAGACCTTTAATGCCTGGAGTGCTTATTGTTGAATCAATGGCGCAAGTGGGAGGTTTAATAGTGACTCAAATGCCCGACATTCCTAAAGGACTTTTTGTTTTTGCAGGTATTAATAATGTGAAATTTAGAAGGCCAGTTCTACCTGGTGATCAATTGATAATTACTTGTGAATTATTAACCATAAAAAGACAAAGATTTGGAAAGGTTAAAGGTGAAGTACATGTAGATAGTAATTTGGTTTGCTCCGGGGAATTAATGTTTTCTTTAGTTGATTAGGGATATGGAGAATAAAAATTCTGAATTAAATTCAAGCTTTAGAGGCGTGAAAGTGCACCCAAATGCTTTTGTTGATCCAAATGCCGAATTGCATGATGGGGTCATTATCTCTCAAGGAGCTATTGTCGGCCCTAATGTCACTATTGGTGAAGGAACCGAAATAGGCCCGAATGCTGTTATTACAGGAAGAACTCAAATTGGTATTAACAATAAAGTTTTCCCAAATGTTTTTATAGGTCTGGATCCCCAAGATCTAAAGTATAAAGGTGCCTCTACTGAAGTAATTATTGGAGATAATAATACTTTTAGAGAATGTGTAACTATTAATAAGGCAACTGATAAAGGAGAAAAAACTATTATTGGTAGTAATAATTTGTTAATGGCCTACACTCACATAGGCCATAATTGTGAACTTGGGAATGGGATAGTTTTATCAAATAGTGTTCAAGTTGCTGGTCATGTAAAGATTGAAGATAAAGCTATTATTGGTGGCTGTTTAGGTGTTCATCAATTCGTACATATTGGATATTTAGCAATGATTGGAGGAATGACCAGAGTAGACAGAGATGTACCTCCTTTTTGTTTAGCTGAAGGACATCCTGGAAGATTGAGAGGTTTGAATAGGATTGGAATTAAAAGAAGTGGCTTGATGAAAAAAAAAGATTTCGACTTAAAACTACTCCAGAGTACTTGGAATCTTCTCTTTAAATCTAATGATGCGATTTCAAATTCATTAGAAAAAGCAATGAAAGGTAAATTAGATCTTTCATCTTCAAAATTATGTGGTTTTTTAAAAGAATCAATATCTAATGAAAGACGAGGACCAATGCCTATAGTAAATTCATGAATAAAAAGATATTTATAAGTACTGGTGAAGTCTCTGGAGATTTGCATGGAAGTTTATTATCAAAAGCATTATTTGATGAAGCGAAAAAAAAATCTATAGATTTAGAAATTTGTGGATTAGGTGGGGAAAGGATGAAGAAAGAAGGTGTAAAAATTCTTCAAGATACTACTTCAATTAGTGCAATAGGAATTTGGGAGGCTTTACCTCTTATTCTCCCAACAATAAGAATTCAAAAAAGATTTTATAAATTACTAAAAAAATATCCTCCAGATTGCTTAATTCTGATCGACTACATGGGGCCCAATATAAATATTGGGACTAAATTAAAAAGATCAAGAAATAATATTCCAATTTACTACTATATAGCTCCTCAAGAATGGGCGTGGAGAGTTGGTAATAATAGTACTACAAATTTAATTAATTTTTCAGATAAAATTTTTGCGATTTTTAAGCAGGAAGCTTCCTTTTATAAAAGGAGGGGTGGAAATGTTTTTTGGGTTGGACATCCAATGATTGATTTGACGAAAAAACTACCTTCTAAGAAAGTTTCTAGAACAATTCTAAAACTTAGATCAAACCAGAATATCTTACTTTTAATGCCTGCATCAAGACCACAAGAGTTGAAATATATATTACCCATCTTCTTGAAAACTGCAAAAAAATTACAATTAAGATATCCAAGTCTTGTTGTTTATATACCATCCTGTAGAAGAGCTTTTGATGAGAAATTTAGAAAGGGTTTGGAAAAATATGAAATTAAAGGTAAGGTTATTTCTCAACAATATGATTCTAAGTTGATGCCATATATTTATTCATTAACAAAACTAGCTTTATGCAAATCAGGCACAGTTAATATGGAATTGGCTTTATATGGAATACCACAAATTATTGGATATAGAGTTAGTAGAGTTACTGCTTTTATTGCGAAAAGAATTCTTAATTTTAAAGTAAGATTTATTTCACCTGTGAATCTTTTAGTAAAAAAATCAATAATACCTGAGTTTGTCCAAAAAAATTTTAATGAAAAGAAAATTTATTATAAAGCTTCTAGGCTTCTCGATCTGAAATCAGAAAAAGAAAAAATCAAAAAAGGTTATACTCTTTTAAAAAAAGAATTAGGAGAGGAAGGAGTAGTTGATCGAGCCGCCAAAGAAATTATTAATTCCATTATTTAACTTTATAATGAAATGATGAAATTTGTTTTACCTTTAATAGTTGCTTTTTCAATTTTAATTCACCCTTTAAACACCTTTGCAGAAGAATTAATTCTTGCGGGAGGCTGTTTTTGGTGTTTAGAACATGATTTAGAGTCCTTAAAGGGGATAAACTTTGTACAAAGTGGGTATTCAGGAGGAAATTTACAAAATCCTACTTACGAAAATCATGATGGGCATCAGGAAGTGGTTTTGATTAACTATGATTCTCAATTGGTAAGTTTACCTGAGATACTTAGGCTCTATTTGAGAAATATTGATCCTCTCGATGGTAAGGGTCAATTTTGTGATCGTGGAGATTCTTATAGGCCAGTGATCTTTTTCAAAGATAATATTGAGGAAACTGATGCAAGAAATGCAATTGTTTCTGCCTCTAATGAATTACGAGTGCCACTAGAAAAAATATCTGTAGAACTGAAATCAAAAGGTCCATTTTGGTTGGCTGAAGAATATCACCAAAATTTTGCAGAGAAAAATGAATTTAAATATAAGTTTTATAGATTCTCATGTGGGAGAGATCAGAGGTTGGATAAGTTGTGGGGGGATAACGCCAGATCAATAAATATTTGGTCTGAATAATTCTAAATTTATTTATTTTTAATCCATTGCACAAGAGTTTTTACTCCAAAACCTGTCGCACCTGATGGATTAATCCCCTTATTCTTATCAGTCCAACAAGTGCCAGCAATATCAATATGAGCCCATTTTATATCTTCATGAAAGAATTCTTCTAAAAACAAAGCAGCAGTTATTGACCCACCTGCTCTAGGTCCTGTATTTTTCATGTCAGCTATATGTGATTTTAAACCTTCTTTATAGGATTTTTGTAAAGGCATTTGCCATAATTCTTCTCCAGCATCAGCTGATGCATTTTTTAGATCATTTGCTAGATCATTATCATTGCTCCAGAATCCAGCTACATCATTTCCTAATGCAACAACTATTGCTCCGGTTAAAGTAGCAAGATCAATTATTGAATCAGGTTTTAAATTTGATGCATATGTTAATGCATCGGCCAATGTAAGCCTACCTTCAGCATCGGTATTATTTATTTCTATTGTTTTCCCATTTGAAGCTTTTATTACATCTCCCGGATGTACGGCTGACCCATTTATCATATTTTCGCATGCTGCAACAATAAAGTGTATTTCTAATCCATCTGGTTTTATTGCTCCAAGTGCTTTAGCTGCACCTAAAACTGCAGCACTGCCGCCCATATCATATTTCATCATTTCAATTTGGGAAGCCCCAACCTTAAGATTGTATCCACCAGAGTCAAATGTTAAACCTTTACCTACTAAAGCAATCTTTTCTTTTATAGGACTCTTTGACTTAAGAGTTAAGTGTATAAATTTAGGTTCTAAATCTGAACCTTTTGCGACTGCTAAATATGCACCCATACCTAAATCTTCACATTCATCCTTATCAAGTATTTTAATTTCTAAATCATGATCTTTAGCTATCTGCGATGCTTGTAGAGACATTTCTAATGGAGTAAGACTGTTGGGTGGGGCTGCTACTAGTCTTCTAGCTAGCTCAACACCTTCACAAATATATTCTGTATCTTTGAAGCTTAAATTCTCATATTTATTTAAATTCAAAAATTCAATTTCATTGAGCATTTGTTTATCATCCCTCTTACTATTAAATCGATTATCTTTGTAGGTTGATAATCTTGCTGCTTCTCCAAAAGATTTAATTTCTTCTTGAGAATTAATTAATTCCCAAGGTAATAGGATACTTATTTTTTCATCTTTATCGGAACTTTTTCTAATGATATCCGCTAAAGAATTTTTAATATCATTACTATTTATATTTTTGGTTTCTCCAAGACCAATAATTTTTAGAGTTTGCAATTTTTTATCAAAAAAGTCAAAGTTTAAAACTTTTCCTTTTTCTCCTTTGAATCTTTTTTTATTGATTTTGTCTAGTAATGAATTTGTATCAATAATGGAATTAATTTTTTCTAATTGATTTTTGAGATCCTCTTCAACGATTCCAAATATTAAAGTAGTGCCCTGCCAAGTATTAAGATCTTGTTGGAAAGTTGAAAATTGCATTTTGAAAAAGATTTAATTTATTTTAGTTGTTTGTGAAAGTAGTTGACCACCTACCTCTGGTTTCCTTGTTAAATGGTGGAATCCATAAATATATTAGTTTCTGTTCTAATCTACGTCTTAATTTAGCTTCTTTGGGGACATCTAAAAAAAAACGTATATCTTGCTGACTCGTAAGATTATTATCAGCTAGTGCTTCTTTATAATTTCTAAGGTAATTTTTGCAGTCATGCTCGCCTTTCCATCTTTTATTAGCTGAATTTGTTTCGCCTATATATAGTATTATTTGAGAGCTCCCCATAGTGTCAATCACAAAATACATAGCTGGGCCATTATGAACTGATTGATTTGTTCTCCAAAAATTCAACGATAATCCTTGTAATGAGAATGGATAAATTTTTTGATGATCTATACTTTCAACCTCAGGTAGAATTGTTTGTTGGAGAAGATCATTTTGATTATTTGCTAGAATTTTAGATTGATAATCATAAATTTTATTCCGCCAAATCATTAAAGTTTTACTTTTGACTTTAAGAGTATTTGAAAATGATAAATTACTTGAAGTATCTAATGAAGAGTTAAATAATTCAAATTGCTTATTTTTTTTCGAGATATGATTGTTATCAAGGTTTTCCAAATTAAGTTATCAAGTTTAAGAATTTTAATTCTGAATTAATATTATTCAAAGAATTATTTATAAACTAAAATTTTATTAATCTTCTAATCAAATCTAAAGATTCTTGTTATCTTGGTAAAGAAGTAAACAATTGAGAAAATTAAAATAAAAAATGAGCTTTTTCGAATCAGATATAGTTCAAGAAGAAGCTAAAAAGCTTTTTACAGATTATCAAGAGCTGATGAAACTTGGTTCTGATTATGGAAAATTTGATAGAGAAGGAAAAAAAATGTTTATAAAGAAGATGGAATCACTTATGGACCGCTATAAGGTTTTTATGAAAAGATTTGAATTGTCAGAAGATTTTCAAGCTAAAATGACCGTAGAGCAACTTAAAACGCAGTTAAGTCAATTTGGGATTACTCCTGATCAAATGTTTGATCAAATGAATAAAACCTTGATAAGAATGAAGGAAGAACTTGATAAAACTTCCTAACTCTTAAAAACTTTATTTTTTATGGTAGATAAATTTGAATTGCCAAAATGGCTCGTTAGAGGAATAGAAGAATCATTCCCACTTAAAAACTTAGATCAATCACTTGCAAATAAAATACATGAAGCTAACAAAAACAAAAAAAAATTAAGAATAAAGCTTGGGATTGATCCAACTGGAACTGATATTCACCTTGGCCATAGTATTTTATTTAGAAAACTCAGAGCATTCCAAGATAATGGACATATTGCAGTTCTAATTATTGGAGATTTTACAGCACAAATAGGAGATCCAACAGGAAAAAATAAAACCAGAGTTCAATTATCAGAAGAAGAGGTTAAAGAAAATTCAAAAACTTATTTAAATCAACTTGGTATGGGTAAATCATCTGAGGAATCTATTTTAGATTTTGGTTCAGAAGATAAGATAGAAATCAGATATAACAGTGAGTGGTTAAAAAATCTTGACCTAAATTCAATTATTGAGTTAATGGGAACTGCTACTGTTGGCCAGATGCTTGCTAAGGAAGAATTTAATAAAAGATATAACTCTCAAACCCCGATTGCCTTACATGAATTCCTTTACCCATTACTTCAAGGTTATGATTCAGTAGCAGTGAATTCAGATATTGAACTTGGGGGTACAGATCAGAAGTTTAATATTGCAATAGGAAGGGATTTGCAGAAATACTTTAAACAAGAACCTCAATACGGGGTATTGCTTCCAATTTTAATGGGGCTGGATGGGATTAAAAAAATGAGCAAATCAGAATTCAATACTGTTGGCTTGAACGAAGATTCACTATCGATGTATTCAAAATTAGAAAAAGTTCCTGATAGTCTAATACCATCCTATTTTGAATTGCTTACAGAATTAGATTTAAGTCTCCTTAAAGAAAATAATCCTAGAGATTTACAAAGACGTATGGCCTTGGAGGTAACCTCTTTATACCATGGCAGAGAAAAGGCATTAAAGGCACAATCTAATTGTGAAAAAATTTTTCTTGGCCTGAAAGAAAAAGTTGGAGAGCTTCCAGTCATTTCTTTAAAAGAAATAGTTTTCCCTGTCAAGATTTTTTATTTGTTGAGCTCATTGAAATTATTTAAATCAAGTAGCGAATCAAAAAGATCTATTAAAGGTGGGGGTGTAAAAATTGATAGTGATAAAGTAGTAAACCCAGATCTTGTTATTTATTCAAAAGAGGATTTATCAGGCAAAATTTTGCAAATTGGCAAAAAAATTATTAAAAGGTTTGAGAATTAGAATTGAATGAAAAAGATTAATTCAGAAGAAAAAATAATATTAGCTATTGACGGATTAGATATTTTTCAAGCAAAAGTATTCCTACAGAAATGCCCTAATATTAAATGGGTGAAAGTTGGCTTAGAGCTTTTTACAAGAGAGGGACCTAATGCAATCAAAATCTTGAAAGATTTAAATAAAAAAATCTTTTTAGATCTTAAATTCCATGATATTCCAAATACTATGAGTGCTGCTTGTTATGAGGTTTCCAAATTAGGAGTTGATATTATTTCTGTTCACGCTTCAGCAGGTTCTAAAGCTCTCGCCGCTTCAAAAAATGCATCTTTAGAAGGAGCAAAATTTGCTAATTTGAGCCCTCCTAATGTTGTAGGTATAACAGTACTAACTAGCTTTTCTAGAGTGGAATTTGAAACTGATCTTGATAGAAAAAACTCAATCGAAGATAATGTTGTTAGGCTTGCAAAATTGTCTTTTGATGCAGGATTAGATGGATGTGTTTGTTCACCATGGGAAGCAAAAAAATTGAGATCAATTTATAAAAATAATTTTGAATTAATTACACCTGGAATTAGAATAAAAATTCAAAATAAAGATGATCAACATAGGATAATGACTCCTTGTGAAGCAATCAAAAATGGGGCTTCTAAGTTAGTTATTGGGAGATCTATTTCAAGGGCTAAAGACCCTAACAAGACTTTTTTAGATATATGTGATTCTATTTATTAATATCATTTATCTGTGATTCTTTTCCTTTGAGTAGCCTTCTAATATTAGTTCTATGCTTCCAAATAACCAATATTGACACAACTAAACTAATCAAGAAGTACGGATGATAAGTAGCTCCAATATCCAAAAACATTAAAAGTGGTAAAAAAATTGCAGCTGCAATACTTGATAAAGAGACTATCTTAGATTTTGCAAGAATTATCAAAAATATACCAAGTGATGCAAATCCTACTTTCCAAGAGAGGGCAACAAACATTCCTAAACCTGTAGCAACAGCTTTCCCTCCTTTGCCTTTTAACCATATTGGCCATATATGTCCAGAAATAACAGAGATCCCAGCTAAAACTTCAAATAAGCTTGTATTTATATAATGTTGAGCGATCATTACAGCAATAAGACCTTTGCCAACATCAATAATAAAAACAAAAAAAGCAGGCCATTTGCCAACGTTCCTTAAAACATTAGTTGCTCCTGTTGATCCGGATCCTATCAGTCTTAAATCTATATTTTTCAAAAATTTACCAAATAAAAATCCTGTTGGCAGAGATCCCAAAAAATAACTGATAACGATTATTAAAATCTTCATAGAAGTTAGTTCAGTTCTAAATCATCAAAAATTTCATCATTTGAGCCCGCAAATGCAAGCCATAATGGGAATTGTAGAATTGGAATTTCTACAGATGTTTCCGCAGCATCAATAATAATAAATGGCAATTCTTCATTGGACTCTAATCTATCAGCTCTTTCAATAACACCCTCTGGCCTTTCAAAAAGAACAATACCACTATTAGGACCAAAATCATCTCTTGTAAGACCCAAGGAATCTTGTAAAATTCTTCTCCATTCTCCTAACCTCTCAGGTTGAGAGGCCAATATAAGAGTTTGAAACTGGTCACCATACAACTCACCAAGAATAGCTATTAAGGCAGCAGATAATAAAGCATTTTTTTGTCTCGAACCCCTACTTTCTAATGACCCTCTCCCACCCATGTTAAAAAACCAATCATCCATGACTTCTATATCTGATAAATTAAGGCTTCTTCTTAACTTCCAAGGTTCTGCATAAAAATCAGGTTGTTCAGTAAATGTTGAGAAACAACTCCTAATAATTTGTTCATCGGGTTTGAATGTCTCAGATAATGCTGGAACATTTACTAATTCGGTGTCTTTTGAACTCTCCTTTTTTTTATCAAGCGGAGAAGGCTTTACAACTATTGGCTGTGATACTAATTCAAGCTTTTCTACATTTTGTGAGAGATTCTCTAAAGAACCAGTTAAATATTCTTGAAAACCTTTTACTCTTTTGGCAATGTTATCTGACTGCCCTTTGAAATTTGATTCAATATCTTTATCTAATTCATTTTTTTTTGCTTCTAAATCTTTTATCTCTTTAACTAAAGATATTTTTTTTGAAATTAGCTCGCAAAAGATTTCATTATATAAATCATCATAAGATTTATTAGGTTTTTTGCTTACCGAAGTTACTTTTTTATTTTGATTTGTTTTGTTTTTGGTAATGTCATTATTTTTTGTATTCGTAATTGGTTTCTTAATTATTGATTCCTTATCAGGATTGTTATTTGAAACTTTAGTATTCGTCATTTAAATAAATTGGTGGTTAATCAAAAATTTAGTTTGATGGATTTTTAATTTCCAAAGATTCAACTTTCTTTTTAAGTTCATTTTTTAATTGTACTGGATTAAAAAGAATAGGTAATAGGTGCGGACTAGACTTTTCTCTAAAGTAAAAAATACCAGGGATAATGGGAAAAAAGAATTTCCAAGAGATCCAATTTTTAAATGGAAAGTTCCTAATTTCTTTTCCTAATTGCAACACTACGAAATCTTCGTTTGTAATTTTTATTCTTAAGGTGAATGATTGAAGCAGTAAAAAAAAGCTAAAGGAGGCAAATACTATTGTGGGCCAATATCCAATATTCAGAAATAGAAGCATAAAACTTAAAATTATTAGTATTATTGGCAATTGGAATGATGGAGAGATGGTTACTGGTTCTTGTATCTTAGATTTAGTATTAAACATCGATTTATCCAAATAATATTTGTGTAAGTACTACATCCACTAAAGATACAGTAACAAGAGTCATAACTACAGCACCTGTTGTACTCGTCCCTACTTCTTTTGGCCCTCCTTTTGTAGTGAGGCCATAACCACAAGCAATAATTGATATTAGTAATCCGAATACTACGGATTTAATTATCATAGATGATAAGTCTGAACTGGTTAAGCTTACATTACCAGAACGTACGGAGGTCCAAAAAACTATGGGAGGCACGCTGTAAAAAATTGTGCTCCATAGTTGTCCACTCCATAAAGCAACAGATAAAAATAAAAGACATTGTATTGGAGACATAATTATCATGGAAAGTAATCTTGGAACTACTAAATATTGAATAGGTTCAGTTTTTAACATCGTTATTGCCTCTATTTGTTCGGTAACTTTCATAGTCCCAAGTTGAGCCGCATATGCAGTAGCAACTTTTCCAGTCATTAAAGTAGCGGTTAGCAGAGGAGCCATTTCTCTTGCCATTCCAACAGCTAGTAAGCCACCTATTTCACTTGAAACCCCCATGCTTGTAAGCTGGGAAGCTACTTGAATATTAAAAACTGTTCCAGCAGCAATGCCCGTTATTAGAACAATTAATAGGCTTCCAGGACCTGATTCCATAAGCTGTTCAAAAAGATCATTTTTTGAAATTTTACCTTTGAGGATATAATTAATTGCTTGCCCCCCAATTATGAGGCTGTTTACAAGTCTTTTAAAAAATTTTGGATAATACATATTTCTATATTAGTTGGTTAATAATTTTTGATCCCACTTTCGCATTATATATAGCCCAATAATTACTAATAAAGAAGGTATAAATCCAATACACAATCTAATGGTTAATTGAGCTAGGGATGATTGTTCAATAATATTTAAACTGGAACTGTCGATAATGCATGATTGATAACCAGATAGGTATAGTAATAAACCTAATACTTGAACACTTAGCCCAATCCCAATTTTTTGGATAAGAACCATCCAAGCAGTATATAGCCCTGCTGGTTTTTCTGGGTCTTCATCTATAGCATCAGGAAGAAGCGACCAAGGGATCAAGTAAGCGGTTGATGCTCCTATTCCAATTAGACAAATTATGAAAATTAAAATTATAAATAAAATAAGGTTATTAATATTTAGTAACAGGTCATCTCCCAGAGATGAAACCTTCGATAAAGAAGGTAAAAATAATGCTGCTGTACAAGAAACCATCCAAATAATTGCACCATAGTTTAAAGCTGTAATTCTATTCAACTTATTTGAAACTCTTGCCCAAATTTGTAATCCTAATAGGGCACTTATTTGGAAAGGTATTGGTACCCAGTTAGCTATTTCTGAAGGTACATTAAGAACATCCTCTACATAAATTAACGCGACTGTTTGCATTAACTGCAAGGCACACCAAAGTAAAATATAAAGAGAAATTACTTTGAGAAATTTTTTGTTATTAAATATTCTTTTAAATTGCAGTTTAATTGGCTCGACCTTCCCAGATGGCCTTCTAGCTTTTTTTGCATATGGGGCTAGTCCCCAGCATGATAATAAAGTTGTTAATACTGCAATAAAGCCGCTAATTTTGCCCATCAAGAAATATTCATTATTAGCTAATCCTTCTGAATTTAAAACCACCCCTGCTATTATTAACCCGGTTAAACCAGCTATTATTGAGCCCGTAAACCTCGCTGCATTTAATCTAGTTCTTATTGAAGTTTTTTCTGAGATTTCTGTAGATAGAGCTGCGAAAGGAAGATTGATACTTGTATAAGCAGTCATTACTATTATTGAAATCAAAGCATAATAAATTGTTTTGTTTACTACAGAACCTAAAGGGATCCACCATATTGCGGCCAAAGAAAGCCCAAGAGGTATAGCAGCAACTAACATCCAAGGGATTCTTGGCCCCCATCTTGATTTTGTCCTATCACTTAACCATCCTATTAATGGATCGTTTATTGCATCCCATATTTTTATCAACATTAGTAATGAACCTGCAATTAAAACTGGTAAACCTACAGAACAAATAAAGAATCTAAATAGGAAAAACCCAAATTGTGTGGCGGCTAAGCCTGTACCTGCATCTCCAAGTCCATAAGAGAGCATTAATCTAGTTCTTGAGCCGGTTGTATTTTTTGAGTGTGAATTTTCCAATCTTTTTACTTTGTTGATTGTTTGATAATGTATTATTGCAAATGTAATTCCTTTACTTATTGCGGGCGTGGTTTAGTGGTAAAACCTCAGCCTTCCAAGCTGAAGATGCGGGTTCGATTCCCGCCGCCCGCTTTTAGAATATATTATTTTTTGTTCCAAAGACTTCTTCTGAAATAATTAATACAGAGCTTCGGTTTTCTACTTTGATAAATTCGTCGTTAATTGTAATAGGCTTATTTATTTCAGACTCGTTAGTATCAATAACTTTGAGCCATTTGCTTTTAGATTTTGGAAGGTTAAAATCAATACTTTTTGAATATGCATTTAATCCTGCCCAAAATAATGGATTACTTTTCCCCTTATTAAGGCTAAATGCAATTGTATGTGACCAGCTACTCCAATCAGGACTCTCTAACTTAGCGCCATGCCAATAATAATTAATTGAGTTATCAATATCTTTTTTATTTGGTGATGAAATAGGATTAAAAAAATCTATAAAATTTTTTCTTATTTTTATTAGATATTTTAGATAATTTAATATTTCTAGATCCTGTTGATTTTCCTCCCAATTCATCCATCCTAATGAATTATTTTGGCACCAAGAATTATTATTGCCGCCTTGAGATCTTCCTATTTCATCACCCATTAATAACATTGGAACACCCTTTGAGATGAATAAACTCAAAAGTAAGTTTTTTTGTTGCCGCTTTCTTAGTTTCTTAATTAATAAGTTTGTTGTGGGACCTTCAACTCCATGATTCCATGAATTATTGTGATTATCACCATCTCTATTTTGTTCCTTATTAGCATAATTATGTTTTTTGTTAAAGGTAACTAAGTCTTTTAGTGTAAATCCATCGTGAGAAGTTATGAAATTTATAGACTTTGGTATGATATTTTTTTCTTTGTAGTAGGATGGGCTCCCCTTGATTTTGTCACTCATATTCCAAGCCGTATTTTTATCTCCTTTCCAAAATTTCCTCAAGTCATCTCTGAAATGTCCATTCCATGTAAAAGTCTTTTTTGAAGGGAAGTCGTTAAGTTTATACAATCCGCCACAATCCCAAGGCTCACTAATTAATTTGATATCTGCAAGATCAGGCTCACATTCAATATCATCAAAAATTGGAGGATTATTAAGAGGGATGAGATCCTCTCCCCTTGATAAGGCAATTCCTAAATCAAATCTAAAACCATCGACGCCTAATTCATTCGCCCAGCATTTTAATGATTCTATTATTAATTTTCTAACTAATCCTCTATTTGCTGCAATTGTATTACCGCAGCCAGATACATCCTGATAATTTTTATCTTTGTCGATGAAATAGTAAAGATTTTCATCTATCCCTTTCCAAGATATTGCTGGCCCTTGAGAATCCCCTTCAGATGTATGGTTGTAAACTACATCCAAAATAACTTCAATATCTACTTTATGGCATTCCTCTACAAACTTTCTAAATTCTTCCCTATTTTGTTCAGCCGATTCATTTGAAAGATATTGAAAATGAGGAGTAAACCAGTTAATAGGGCTATAACCCCAGAAATTCTCCAATCCATTAGGAGCATCATTTGGGTCAAAACAAAATACTGGCAGTAATTCAATACTTGTTATGCCAAGTTCTTTAAGATATGGAATTTTTTTTAAAAAATTTTTAAAGCAACTTTCTTCTTCATTAAAGGATTGAGTAAATGCTTTGATATGGAGCTCATAAATAATTGTTTCTTCCCATGAATGTTTAGGTCTAGGGAAATCTTTAAAATTAAAAATTTTTCTATTACAAACGACGCTTTTTAAACAAGAGTCAATGTTGTCAAAATTATTTAGGGCATTTTTTCTTTTGTATTTACTCCATCCAGTAATACCTCTCGAACAAGGATCAATTAAAACTGTTTTAGAATGATTTTTATTTATCTCATTGTCCTTCTGTTTTATTCTGAAAGCGTAGATTGATCCCTCTTTGAGATTATTTATTTCCGCATGCCAGTAAGACCCAGTTTTATGATTTTTATCTAATTTGTAAATTTTATGAGGAGCAAATGAATCTTCTTTCTCGAATAATAAAATTTCAATATAATCTGCGTTTGTAGCAATTAGCGAGAAATTGACGCCTTCTGTAGTTATAGAACTGCCTAGAGGCAATGGATTACCCACCTTTATATCATTCACAGTTTTTTTATTACTTTGATTTTTAATGAATGAACTAATTTAAAGAAATTATTCAAACATACGAATCATAAGTGCAAAACTTTAAAAAAAAATCAAATTTGATGTTTCACTCATTAATATTTTTAATTGAATGATCTTTTAGTAGTTTTTTATTTGTTAAAAAAAAATCAATTCCTTCGTTCAAACATTATGATGTTACTGATTTTTTTGATTACAAAATGAAAAAAATGGTTTCTCATGTGCTGAGAAGCAAATATATCTGAAAGTTAATAAAAAATAATAAATAGTTGAAATTCTTAAATTAATTTTTTTTAATTATGTTTTTTTGCATAATTATTCGATACTGGTTTAATTAATAAAGCTAGTTATTGCAGTCGTTTTAGCTTTTCATTTAGACTAAAATCTCTTTTAGGCTTTATAAAAATTGAAGATCAAAGAATATTGTTAAATTGCTAAAAATGTAATTAAATTTTGTATAAAGCTTTGCGCCGCCGGCATTTTCGGTTGCCGTATTTGTATTTGCTCCATATGATATGCAAGTTCGAGGTAATTAGACTTGATTTAAAAATCTTGTCTTTCAAATCTCTGCTATACAAACAATTCAATGAACAAAGCTGATTTAGTAAATCTTGTTGCTGCTCGTACTGAGCTCACAAAAACAGATGTATCTTTAGTTGTTGATGCAGCTATTGAAACGATTGTTGATTCAGTAGTGGAAGGCAAAAAAGTCTCCATACTAGGATTTGGTTCTTTTGAGCCAAGGGATCGTTCTGCTAGGCAGGGCTTAAACCCTAAGACTGGCGAAAAAATTGCAATTCCCGCTAAAAGAGTTCCAACATTTTCAGCAGGAAAACTTTTTAAGGATAGAGTTCAAGGCTAATATTTATTTTCGTAGCTTAATTTGTCCTTAATTTTTAGGTGCTCATTTTTGAGCACCTTTTTTATATTAAAAAATGATTTATTTCTTTGTAATATATTAGTGAATGTAATTTGATGCGAGAAGATTTAATTTTGTTTATTCTTTTTAGTTGTAGAAAATTTATAAGTTTCTCAACCTTCTTTGTTGTTTTATTATCAAATTCTATTGTTGCCGAAGAATTACTAACTAAATCAGAAATTTTAAAAAAATCAAATGAATGTTTTGAAGATTTTCAATATAAGGTCTGTAGTAATTTATTTATGGAAATGGAGAAAATACAGATAGTTGAGTCTGATCAAAACAGGTATAAATGTCAGGGAAGTATCTTGGGTTTACAGACTGAACTCGTTGAAGCTTATTACTTCAAAAAACTTAAAAAAAATCAATATGGAATTATGATTCCATATGTAATTAAAAATTGTTAATTCTTGAAAAATTTTTTAAATTTAGAATATTATTAATTTATTGTTTAGGTATTAATGGAAAAAGGTTTTTCTGAAAGTAAAATCAAAATTGATGAAACTACTAAGGATTTAAAAAAGGAGAAAAAAGGATTAGCTTCTTTTCTAAAAGGGAAGAAATTTACTTATACATTACCAGGTAAAAAGCAGATAAATATATTTGGTTCGATTGTTTTAGGCCTAAATATACTTTTAGTTCTTGTGGTTATTTTGTATCTTAAAAATCAAGAATTCCATGATTTTATATTTAATGTTGGGCGATAACTTTATTTTTTAATCTAAAGATTTTTAGAAGTGATATATTTAAATTTTGATATAAAATTCATGAAAGTAGTCAGCTTATTTTTTCAAGTGGTTATATCTTTAATGCTCCTTGGATCTTTAATATATTTTTTAACTGGTTATGACTCAGCTTTTGAGGCGGATCAGTTGTGTCATTCAAATCTCTCGAATTTTTCTAATCAACCAGAGAGCTTTGGCTGTGATCATGATATTGAAACGCATCAGTGGATACTCTATGAAAATCAAAAAGACTCAGAACCTGCAAAAATTATCAAAAAATTTAGGTATAAGTTTTTATAACTTAATTTTTTGATAAAGGAATTTGGCACTAAGAATTGATATTATTGCTGTAATAGTAAAAGTAAGATATTGATATATGCTCCCCTCTAGGTAGATATTATTTTTATAGAGAGGATAATCTATAAATGAACCTAATGTACCCCATATTATTACCCAAACAGAGATGTAAAGGAAAATTTTTACTGGTTTAGTTTTATTTTCTTCCATTTTAATTTATACCAAAGATTGAGGAAGTTACAGGTCTCCCTTTTAAAATTAGTTCAGTTAATAAAAGCATAATAAATCCGATCATGGCTGCTCTCCCATTCACAAGTTCTGCACTGCTATTAAATCCAAAAACATTTTTTATTTCATCACCTTGATTATCGACCCATTTGGAATATTCACCATCAGTCGATGTATTATCTAAATCTTCACTTTGATTTTGGATAGAAGTATTATCTAAATTTTCATTTTGATTTTCTACTTTAGGGTTTTCTTCTTTCATGAGAATGTTTTTTATTAATAATAATGATTTACAATTAATTTTATTGAATTTAAATTCAGATATTGAAAAAAATTACTGTAAAAAATATTATCCATAATAACTGAAGTCTTAAAATTAATTGACAAATTAGATTTATTTTTTCATTAGTGCAAAAATCACCATTGGAATTGATAATTGGCTTTTCAATTATTTCATTATTATATTTACTTTTACCCCCTAATTTTATATTTGAAGTATATGCAAAAATTGCCTCTGAAATTCCAGAATTTGGAGAATCATATTTACTTCCATCAAAGCTGCTTTTTTTAATGATAGAGATGTATTTTTTAATCTTAGAACTAACTAAAGGTAATGTTAATAAAACTAGTCTACTTGGAATGAAAGTTGAATAATCCTCAATTTTGGCACTGAAAAACCCTAGATATTTATATTGATCGTATTTATAGCCGATCATTGAATCCAAAGTACTTATAGCTTTATATGAAAAGCCAAGCGATAAAGGGCCTGGAAGAAAAATTGAAAATTTCATAAAGACTATTCCAATAAATATCCAAAAAAGTGGTCCAAAAATCCCATCAACTGAATTTTCGGTTAGGCTTTCGCCACTTGATCTCAAAAGATGCTCCAATGAAGATTTACTCACATCTCTACTTACGATTCTTTGTACTTTTTTTCTAATTAATTTTTCAGTTTTTTGATCAATTATGCCGTTTTTTATAAGACCAGAAATTTCTTTTACGCTTGAAGTAAGACTTTTTGAAGCTAAACAACTTGACAAACCTAAGAAAATTATTATTCCAAATATAAAATTGCTTTTTGATTGAATGAAAATTAATTCAATGAACTTACCTATTAAAAAGCTTATAAGGATAGTTGATAAAGCAATAAATAATCCTCCCCCAAATAATATTCTCTTATTTTTCTTAAAATTATGGATAAAAAAATTCGTTAATTGGTTAACATATAAACCAATTATTTGAACAGGATGGATAATAAATTTTGGATCACCAATTAATAGATCAAAACCTATTGAGCCTATGAATATAAAAAATAGATTTATTTCAGCCAACTGAACATAGCACGCAGACCTTTGCCAACTTTTTCTATCTCATGTTTAGAGTTTTCTGCTCTTAACTTTGTCATTAAGGGTTTATTTTTATCACATTCATCAACAAAATTTTTCGCGAAAGTACCATCTTGAATATCTTTCAAGATTTTCTGCATTTCTTTCTTAGTATCACTGTTTATAAGTCTTTTACCACTAACATAATCACCATATTCTGCAGTATTTGAAATTGAATCTCTCATTTGAGATAACCCTCCCTTAACCATTAGATCCACAATTAACTTTACTTCGTGTAAACACTCAAAATATGCTAATTCAGGTTGATATCCTGCCTCTACTAAAGTCTCAAAACCTGACTTAACAAGTTCAGATAAACCACCACATAAAACTGCTTGTTCTCCAAAAAGATCTGTTTCAGTTTCTTCTTTAAAATTCGTTTCTAGAATCCCAGCTCTTGTTCCTCCAATACCCTTTGCATAAGCCATTGCAAATGATCTTGCATTGCCAGAATAATCTTGTTCTACAGCAAATAAAGCTGGGACACCTTGACCATTCTGATATTCCCACCGAACTGTGTGTCCAGGCCCTTTTGGCGCGATCATAACAACGTCAACAAAACTAGGGGGTTTTATGAGGCCGAATCTTATATTAAAGCCATGCGCAAAACTTAATATCATGCCTTCTTTTAAATTTGGTTCTATCTCTTTGAGATAAACTTCTTTTTGGAATTCATCAGGGAGTAGAATCATAATCCAATCTGCTTTTTCACAAGCTTCAGAAACGTTGAATACCTTTAAACCATCATTGATTGCTTTGCTTTCTGATTTGCTCCCTTTGTATAAGCCCACAATTACATCCATTCCACTATCTTTAAGATTTAATGCATGTGCATGACCTTGTGAACCGTATCCTATTATCGCAATAGTTTTATCTTTTAAAAGACTTAGGTCAGCATCCTTGTCATAAAATAGTTGAGTCATTAATTGTAGTTACTAAACTTGTGATAGTTAGTATTTTATGCATTAAACGTGTAAATAAGCCATAAATTTTCTATGTAGAAATTAATATTTAAATATTAGTTCAAGTTTATTTTGACTAACTAGCCTCACTTGGATGTTTAATTACCCTGTCAATTAAACCGTAGTTTTTGGCTTCTTCCGCACTGAGAAAATAATCTCTGTCTGTATCCTTCTCAATTTTTTCAAATGATTGGCCGGTCATATCAGCCATAGAGTTGTTCAACATATCTTTAATTCTAAGTATTTCTTTAGCCTCTATCTCAATATCACTTGCTTGACGTTGGGATGTGCCTCCGAGAGGTTGATGTATCATAATCCTGCTATGAGGTAGAGCAACTCTTTTCCCCTTCGTACCGGCAGCTAACAAAAATGCTCCCATTGAGGCTGCAAGTCCTACGCATATTGTAACTACATCACTTTTGACGTATTTTATGGTGTCGTATATTGCTAAACCAGCTGTAACTGAGCCGCCTGGACTATTTATATAAAGATAAATAGGTTTAGAATTATCATCAGAATCAAGATAAAGCATTTGTGCAACTAGGCTATTAGCAATTCCATCATTTACTTCTTGACCGAGAAATAAAATTCTCTCAACCCCCAACCTTGTATAAATGTCAACCCATCTTTCGTATTGACTTCCTGGAAGTCTATAAGGGACGCTTGGAGTTCCTATTGGCATAATTTTAAAAAAGAAATTGGTTAAAATGAATGTTAAATTTTATTTGATAAATCTTTTTGGCTGGTCAATATTCTATCAATAACTCCATAATCTAAAGCTTCCTGGGGATTAAGATAACTCATTCTATCAGAATCTTTTGAGAGCTCTTCAATAGTTTTACCAGTGTTGCGGGATAAAATTTCGAGCATTGACTTTTTGTTTTTTAATACCTCTTCCGCTCTTATTTGGATGTCAGTGGCCTGACCTCTTGCTCCGCTAATAGGCTGGTGTAAAACGATCGAGGCATGTGGAAGCGCTGCTCTATGCCCCTTTGTTCCAGAAGAAAGGATAACTGCTGCTGTCCCCATTGCTTGCCCAATACAAATCGTGTGAACGGGCGGCTTGATGTAACTGATTGTATCGCAAATAGCAAAAGCTTCTGTTTCAAAACCAACCGCATCACCTGTATACCAACTAGTACCTGTTGAATTTATATAAAAGTAAATGGGTTTATCTGGATCGTCAAATTCCAAATAAAGGAGTTGAGCGATAATGAGCTCCGTAACATCCATTCCTAATTGTCTTTTAGCGTCATCATCAGAGAATAACGGCAATCCAAGATATACTATTCTTTCCTTTAGTAATAGAGAAGGTAAATCTGGTGGTGGAGTCCTCATCGCGGTATTTTCGCCGTAATAAGGAGCAGATACAGTCATATGTTCCACAAAATAATTACTGATATGATTCTAGCTAGATTTAGCCCTGTGTCGCTGGAGATTTAAGAGATTTGTTTGACTCAGGATTATTTATTAGTTTTCCAAATACCATTCTTCCAGTAGGAGTTTGTAACGCACCAGTAATAACTATGTCTAATCTTTCTCCAACAAATGTTTTTGCATCATCAATAACGACCATCGTCCCGTCATCTAAATATCCAATTCCTTGCATTTTTTCTTTTCCCTCTCTAACTATTTTTATATTTAGTGATTCTCCTGGTTGAACTTCTGGCCTTAAAGCAATAACTAAATCGCTCAAATTCATAACTTTTAATTCTTTAACTTCGGCAATCTGGGAGAGATTGTAATCGGCAGTAAGTAAAGTTCCTGTCATATCCTCAGTTATCCTAAGTAGTTTTTCATCTACTCCATTACCCTCATACTTTGTTGGATTTATAACAAGTCTCCTTCCATATATTTCTCTTAGCTCTTTTAATAGTTTCAGTCCTCTTCTTCCTTTGGCTCTTTTTTCATTACTACTTGAATCAGCCAATGTTTGTAATTCATCAATTACACTTTGGGCTACTATTAATTGACCTTCGAGCAAGCCGCAGCTTAATAGACCATTTATTCTCCCATCTATAATTACACTAGTATCAAGTATTTTTGGACTTGCAGCAGGAAGTATTCCTTCATTAACTAAATATGCATCAGTATTATTTGGGTTAAATAGTCTTAATAATGTTCTCCCGTGTGTATCTGCTAATTTATAACCAAGTGCACCAAAGAAAAAATTACTAAGGATTGCTGCTAAAGGTTTTGCAAAAAATACTTCTCTTGGAAAAGGAATTAATAATATTGGAGCGAGTAGCAGATTTGCTACTAGTAATCCTAAGATTAAACCTACTGATCTAGATACAAGTAAATCAGTAGGCATTGTACGGATTTGATCAAGGAATGTTTTTCTGAGTTGTAAAAATACAAAGCCTGCTGCTAATCCAATAAAAAATCCTATTATTGCTAGTACAATTCTAAATCCCTCCACATTTGAGACCTGTTTAAGTATGTCTACTGGTAAAAGATCAACCCCAAGCCATCCTGATGCTGCTCCAGACAATACAAATAAAATTAGTACTAAAATATCTGTCATATATATAATCTACTAGGATTTATTAATTGAGTAAATAAAGATTTTGTTTTTTAAACGCCTCTCTAGAATTTTTTAAACTTAAAAATTAATTTATATTATGAATAAACTTCCAAGAAGTGCTTACGTTCACATTCCTTTTTGCCACAGAAGATGCTTTTATTGTGATTTTGCAGTTATACCACTAGGCAACAAAATTGATAGTTTATATGGTTATGGGAGTAAAACTGTTAAAGAATATTTGACCTTCCTAAATAAAGAAATATTATCAATTAAACATAAATCTTCTCTTTCAACAATTTATATAGGTGGTGGGACTCCTTCAATTTTAAATCCGTTGCAAATTAAAGATTTAATAAATCTTTTTAAAGATAATTACGGAATTGATTATGGTGCTGAAATTACGATGGAGGTCGATCCAGCTAGTTTTAATGAAGATGATCTGCATGGCTTCATAAATGCCGGAATAAATAGATTTAGTCTTGGTGCACAGAGTTTTAATAATAAAATACTTGATCAGGCGGGTAGAAGGCATTATAGAGACGATATTACACAATCTTGTTTTTGGTTAAAAAAAGCATATGATTACAGTCTTATAAAAAGTTGGAGTATAGATTTAATCCAAAATTTACCAAGTAGTGGTTTTAAAGAATGGCAAGAAGACTTAGAACAAACGTTAAAATTATCTCCCCCTCATATATCAATTTATGATTTAAATATTGAGAACGGGACTGTTTTTAAAAAATTAGTTGATTTAGGCAGGTTATCGTTACCAAATGATAATGAATCTTTTAAAAATAGTGAACTGACAAACTTTATTTTAAAATCATCAGGGTATTCAAGATATGAAATTTCTAATTATGCACTTCCTGGTCATCAATCGAGACATAATAGAGTTTATTGGAAGGGAATAGGATGGTGGAGTTTTGGTCAAGGTTCTACTAGTTCTCCTTGGGGAGAAAAATTTACGAGGCCAAGAATTAGTAAAGAATATAAAAAATGGGTAACCAATCAATGGAAAATCAAATTAGAGCCTTCTTTAGTTAACGAAGAAAATATTTATAAAGAATTAGATGAGAAAATTATGATAGGAATGAGACTTAAAGAGGGTGTGAATATTTATAAACTAGTTAACGAACAAAATTGGGATGGTAAAACCTCTAAAATTAATTTAGAGAAATTATTTAAACAATGGGAAACATTTTTAGAAAGTGGTCTTTTGATTAAAAGAGGAAATAGAATTTTTTTGAGTGATCCAAAGGGTATGGATTTAAGCAATCAAATTTTAGTTTCAATGTTTAGATGGTGGGAAAAAGTTAATTGAGTCTCTCTGAAACTACCCATTCTTTTAGTTTTTCACTAAGATATTTTTTTCCATCAATAATTGATCTACAAAATGGTGGTTGCTTATCATTGAGACCTAATAAGTCCGCAGTTACTCTAACTTGACCATCACAAAAATTGCCTGCACCAATTCCTATTGACGGTATTTCTAAATCTTTTTGAATCTCTTTAGCAAGTAATTCTGGGATGTGCTCTAAAACTATTGAAAAACAACCTAATTTTTCTAGTGTGAATGCATCCCTTTTAATTTTTTCTTGACTTTCTGAATCGACCCCTTGTTTTTTTAAACCCAAATTTAAATAACTCTGAGGAGTAAGTCCTATATGGCCCATGACGGGAATCCCCATCCTAATAAGCCTTGAGATCACATTTTGAACCTCTGGTTCAGCACCCTCAACTTTTACTGCCTTTGCATAAGTGTTCTTAATTATCTTCCCAGCATATTCAACCGCCTTATCTTCCCCGCATTGGTAAGTAAGAAAAGGCATATCACAAATTAATAATGGTTGCTCCTCAATTTCTTTGCTGAACCCTCGGGAAACTGCATTTGTGTGATAAACCATATTATCTAACGTAACTGGCAGGGTAGATTTGTATCCCAAACAAACCATTGCTAAAGAATCTCCAACTAGAACAATATCTGCTCCCGACTGCTCAGCTAAAGAACCCGAAATAGAGTCCCATGCAGTTAATGCAATAATCTTTTGAGAATTTTTTTTATATTTAACGAGTTCTAATGGCAACATAAGAGCTATGTATCTTTTTTTAACAAAAATTGCTAGTATAACTTAGACTCGGCCTTTCGCGGTTTTGACGCCTAAACCTGGTCAGGATCGGAAGGTAGCAGCCATAAGGGATGCTTGAGGCAGGCGAAATAACCGAGTCACTTAATTGTAACGATTATTCGATATCTTTTTTGTTTTGTCTTAATCTTAAAAACTCCGGAATATTTGCTCCTGTATCTTTACTGTCAGAAATATTGTAAAGTGACTGGTTTGACAATCTATTTTTAATTCTTTGTTGTTTTAAAGGTTGATTGGTTTCGAAACCTGTTGCAATAACCGTAACTTGTATCTCCCCTTCCATTGATTCGTCTACAACAGCACCTACAATAATATTTGCCTCTTGATCAACAACATCATAAATAATTTCTGAAGCTGAAGTCATATCTTCCAATGTCATATCTTTCCCACCAGTGATATTAATCACACATCCTTTAGCTCCATCAATTCTTGCTGCTTCTAATAAAGGACTATTCATTGCTGCTTGGGCAGCTTCTAATGCTCTTGATCTTCCAGAACCAATACCAATACCAAGTAAGGCTGTACCAGCCTCAGTCATAACAGAACGTACATCTGCAAAATCTACGTTTACTAATCCAGGGCATGTAATTATGTCACTTATACCTTTAACGCCCATTCTTAAAACATCATCTGCATTCCTAAATGCTTCTTGTAGTGGGGCTCCTGCAATTACATCTTTCAAACGGTCATTTGGGATAACAATAAGTGTGTCAACGTTTTCAGCTAATCTTGCAATCCCTTCTTCTGCTTGACGCATTCTTCTTTTTCCTTCAAACGAAAATGGCTTAGTTACTATCCCAACAGTTAAAGCACCGCTTTGCTTTGCCACCTCAGCAACTACTGGAGCTGCTCCAGTCCCAGTACCTCCTCCCATACCTGCTGCAATAAATACTAAGTCAGATCCTTCTAATGCTTGTTGAAGTTCATCCTTCGACTCCTCAGCAGCTTTTTGACCAATACTTGGATTACCTCCTGCTCCTAGCCCTCTTGTTAAGTTTTGACCTAGTTGGACTCTTCTTTCTGAAGAAGACTGTAATAATGCTTGAGCATCAGTATTGAGAACTCTGAATGAAACGCCTTCAAGATCACTATCAATCATCCTGTTTACAGCATTACTTCCGCCACCTCCAACGCCAATAACTTCGATTTTGGCATTCTGACTTGGAAGGATGTCTTTTGATTGATCAAAGTTTGGATTGTTTCCGAAGCTCATCTCTAAATAAAATCAAATACTTGTAATGGGTGCATTATGAACTCAGGAAGCTCATATGTAGGAATTTCTTGATGAAATTCCTTAAATATTAACTTCTTAAAAATTGAAATAATATTCAAATCCCTTATGAACACTGTACTGAACAAAAAAACTTAAATAAAATTTGTTTACAATTATTAGGGTTTGAACACTTTAATTTTTGGGTTCTTTGGGTTAGTAAGGTCAATAATATCAATTTTCTCTAACAAAAAATTTTCTTTTAATTGATTCTTAATATCATTAATCATTTGTAATTGTGTATCGATTATTTGCATGTTATGTCCTAGCAAGATTGTTTTTAGACTTTTTTCTTCTAATAACAAAAAGCCATTTGGAGAGAATTTTATAGTATTAAATTCAATATCATTATTTTTTTGTGAATTCAATATTTTTGATAATGTATTGCTAAAGTTTTCCTTCCATCCAAATACTTTCATTGATAAATTCTTTAAACTTTCTTTATCTGAATATTTTTCATCAATGAAAATCCCATATTCATCAATAAATCCAGCAATCTTTTCCCCGTTTGAAATCTTTTCTGCATAAGCTACAGGTGTTCTTGTTTTTATCATTATTTTTAATCCAAAAGGAAATATTTGCCTTGTAACTGAGACTCTTAGAAGTGACAAATTTTTTTTTAATTTTCGCTCAGCATATTTTGTGTTAACAAAAATCAATCGAGTTGGTAAATTCAAAAATGAATTATTAAATATAACCTTTTTAGTAAATGAATAACTACCAACTATTCTGATATCTTTGAAATTAACTCTTTTAAAAGTCTTAGATATTATGAAAGTTGTGAAAAGTAGTATAATGACTAATAAAATAGATCTTCTATTCTTTAATTTTTGTTGATTCTTCACAAATCACAACGGGCCTTTTCCATCAATTGATCCATCCATTCTCTAGCTCTCTCTGCGTCTGAAAAAGGAACATCCATCTCTTTCCCACCACCAACAAGTCTAAGCCTACACTTACCTTGAGATTCATTAGTTAAAGGAGCTTCTCCTGAAGTAAGTGCCATTAATTCTACTAATTCAAGTTTCTTAATTGTAAAACTGTCTTTTTCTTCGAAAGTTCCAGCTTCAAATTCACTCCACTTCAATTCACCATTTTTTAAAAATGCTGCACAAGAGCTATCTAACTTACAAAGTTCAGCCCCATTTGCCCAATTCCTAAAAAGATTTTGTCTTCTTCTTTCTAGCCAACCAAGAGCAGTTAATAAAACGAAGATTAAAAGTAATGGTAACCAAAGTAGTCCATGCAACATTTGATTTTAATTTATAAATCTAAGGATATATCAATTAGTTTAGCCACAAGTTGATCAATATTTAAACCCGATGCGTTCCAGAGCATCGGAAACATACTTTTACTAGTAAAACCAGGTATTGTATTTATTTCGTTCAAAAATATATTATTTGAAATCTTTTCTAAAAAAAAATCCACCCTTGCAAAACCGTATATATTTAAAGCTCTACAACTTCGTATAGCAATATCTTTAATTTGTTCAGAGAAATGAGAATCTATTTCAGCCGGTATAATTATTTTATTATCCAAGGAATATTTTGAGTCATAATCGTACCAATCGGTTGAATATAAAACCTCTCCAATCTCAGATGTAGAAAGTTTTATATTTCCAATTATTCCGCATTCAAGTTCTCTAACATCTAAACCTTCCTCGATTACAATTCTAGAGTCTATTTCCCAAGCCTTCTGTAAAGCTTGAATTATTTCTGATTTATTCTTTGCCTTAGTAATACCTAGTGAAGAACCTGAATTAGCAGGTTTTATAAAAACTGGTAAATTTAATTTATGAATAATTTCAATAGATAAATTATTTTTAACATTATGGTCGCTTAGATTTTGATTTTGGATAGATAAATAATTTACTTGTGGAATTCCTAATTGTGAAAATATTTTTTTCATCAATATTTTATCCATTCCAAGAGCAGAACCTAAAATTCCACCCCCAACCAAAGGTTTTTGGGTAAATTTTAATAATCCATGAATTGCCCCATCTTCTCCATTTAATCCATGTAGTAAAGGGAACCATATATCAATACTTTGAAACTTAAGATTGTGTAAAAAATTAACTTCAGTATTAGTTAATTCTTGATATTTTTCAGTTATATCATTACTACTATTTTCTTTTAATAAATCAAGAGATTGATCGTTATCAAACCATACTCCATACTTGTTAATGTAAAAAGCCTTTACCCTAAATCGCTGTTTGTTTGTTTTGGAAATTAGTGCTTTAAAAACTGTTTTGGCAGATGATATTGATACATAATGTTCATTCGAATTTCCCCCAAAAATTATACCAATGCATTTTTTTTCTTTCACTATCATTAAGAAAATTACTTACAAATTTGACCACTTAAAGAAAAAGATCTTGCTTCTGTTATTCTCACATTCAGCTCGTCTCCAAATGAATAATTAAATTCAATGTTTTTTGGGATTTCTACAAAAGTAAGCCTGTTTGTTCTTGTCCGGCCCATCATTTGTGAGTTGTTTTTAGGATTCAAACCCTCTATCAAAACACTTTCAATATTATTTAAATATCTCTGATTTCTTTTTCTAGAAGTTTTATCAACAAGTTCGTTAATTTCCTTTAATCTTTCTTTTTTAACTTCTTCATTAATTTGATTATCCCATATTGCGGCAGGTGTATTAGGCCTTGGGGAATAAGCTGCGGTCATTACTTGATCAAAACCAATTTCAGTTATTAGTTTTAAAGTATCTCGATATTGTCGATCTGTTTCTCCAGGAAATGCAACTATTGCATCTGCAGTAATTGATGCATTTGGCATTAATAATCTTATGTTTTCAATTATTTTTTTATATTTATCAATCGTATAACCCCTCGCCATTAATCTCAGAATTTCATCATTCCCACTTTGGAATGGGATATGAAAATGTTCACAGACTTTATCTAATTCATAACATGCTTTGATAAGTCTTTTTGAAAAATATCTTGGATGACTAGTAGCAAATCTTATTCTTCTAATTCCATCAATATCATGGACAAAATAAAGAAGATCAGTAAGGGTATTTTCTTTGCTACCATCTTGTTTAGTCCCAGGAAGATCTCTACCATAGGCATCAATATTCTGCCCTAGAAGAGTTACTTCTTTAAAATTATTGTGAGCTAAATTTTTTATTTCACTTTTAATTGCATCAGGATATCTTGATTGTTCTTTTCCCCTAACAGATGGGACTACGCAATAAGAGCATCTTTCATTGCATCCATAAATAATATTAACCCAACCACAAATTGAACTATCTCTTCTCGCATTAGTAATATCTTCAGATATAAAAGTTTCTTCAGTAGCGATAACTTGATTCCCTGACTCTACTCTGCCTAAAAGATTTTCAAGATTATTAACGTGTTGAGGCCCCATTATTAAATCAAGTTCAGGAACTCTTCTTAAAAGGGATTCACCCTCTTGTTGGGCAAGGCAACCAGCTACAACTAATTTTAATTTTGGAGAATTATGCTTTCTTTTGACTTGCCTTCCTAAAAAACTGTAAACCTTTTGCTGAGCACTATCTCTTATCGTACAGGTGTTATATAAGACCAAATCTGCTTTAAATTCGTCAACAGCTCTTGAATATCCCATTTTCTCAAGAGTGCCAGCCATTCTTTCTGAATCTGCCTTATTCATTTGGCAACCAAAAGTTGTTATCCAATAACTACCAATAGTAGGATCTTTATGAGATTTTTTTTCTTCTTTTATTGGTTTTGTTAGCACTTTGCTAAAAGTTCTGATGGGAGTTGTTAATTCAAAATTACAATTTAAATAATTTTGGAGCCGAAAATTTAAGGGCGAGCGAGGGGATTCGAACCCCCGAATAGCGGCGCCACAAGCCGCTGCCTTAACCACTTGGCGACGCCCGCCTCACATTTATAAATTTAACAACTTGCGTGTAAAATTTCATGCTTATTTGCATTTTTTAGAAGAATTTGAAGTATTTTCTTATTTCTTAATAAGTATTAGTAATGTTTTAAAATAAAGTAAAAAGGAAATTAAATTTTGAGCAACTCTGGCAAATTGGAGGTTCTTATACCTAGAAGCCTTTGTGAAATAGAAAATGCTGAAGACCTTAAGATAGATAATGAGAGTTTTGCATCTGTTTTTGTTGCTTGGGAAAAAGGGTTTGTTTCTGAACTAAAGCCGATAAATATCGAAAATAAAAAACCTAAAAAAATTCTTTTCCCAAGATTTGTTGAAACTCATTCACATATTGATAAATCTTTTACTGCTGGAGAGTTCCCTAATTGTAAATCAAACTATGAAGAGGCATTATCATTAAATTTAGAAGAGCATAAAACTAGATCTACTAGGAAAGTTATTGAGAGAGCTGAAAAATCATTAATCCTGGCTCTTAAAAATGGTTACAGAGCTATTAGGAGTCATGTTGATACTTATGAAACTCAGAATAATAATATTTGGGATGAGCTTTTCAAGCTTCAAAAAAAATATTCTTCTAAGTTAAAATTGCAATATGTCGCATTAGCTCCATTGGAATTTTGGGATACTCACCATGGAGAGAAATTGGCAAAAACTTTTTCTAAGGAAAACGGTATTTTAGGTGGAGTTCTTGTTCCTCCTTTTAGAAATAAAGCAAAAATAAAAAACTTGATCTCTAAAATGCTTTTGCTTGCAGATAAATATAAATTAGAAATTGATCTACATATAGATGAATCTACTGTTAAGCCGGGAGCAGGTATTAAAGTTCTATTGGAAACTATTGATAGATTAAATATCAAAGTCCCTATAACATGTAGTCATTTAAGTAATATTTTATCTTTAAATGATCATGAAATACTTAATCTGGGAAGCAAGATTGCTGAAAATGATATCAAAGTGATTGCGTTACCTCTTACAAATTTCTGGTTGCTAAATCATAAAGATAAAAGTACATCTTTAAATAGACCAGTTGCACCAATCAAGCAACTACAAAAGTCTTTAGTCGATGTTTCTATCGGTAGCGATAATGTTCAAGATCCTTGGTATCCATTTGGTAATTATGACCCCTTTTATTTGATCTCTCTCTCAATGCCCTTGCTTCAATTAAATCCATGGGAAAGATTGACTTTATCTTCCATCCTTTTATCACCAAGTAGATTATTAAATTTAAATTGGGATGGGTTGCTTAAAAAAGGCTGCCCTTTTGATTTCGTGCTTTTAGATGCTGAAAAGTGGGCGGATATTTTTTCAAGTAATTTAAAAAGAGAAGTCTTCGTAAACGGCGAATTGTATATCTAATCAATTATTTTATATTTACATCAATAAATTAACTATTAATGGCACTAAGAAATTCAAAATTAATAGAAAAACTAAAAAAAGTTGATAATTTAGAAATTATTGAAAGGAATTCCGATTTAAAAAGACTTTCAAAAGACTTTTATAACTATTCTCCAATTCTAGAAAAGAGACTAGATGGATGTATCGCTGATTTGGTAGTGCGACCTATGGATCATAATGCAGTAAAGAAAGTAGCAGAAATTTGTTGGGAATTTTCTATACCACTTACTTTGAGAGGTTCAGGTACAGGAAATTATGGACAAGCTGTCCCTTTGTTCAAAGGCATTGTTATGCAAATGAATTGTTTAAATAAATTAGAAGAATTTTATCCAGAGACAGGTTTCGTAAAGGTACAATCTGGATGCTTAATGGGAGATTTAAATAAAGAACTAGAAAAATATGGAAGAGAATTAAGGTTACTTCCAAGTACATGGAAAACTGCAACTATAGGAGGTTTTATTGCAGGCGGCTCAGGTGGCATTGGATCAATTAGATGGGGATTTTTAAGAGATCCTGGCAATCTTATAGGTTTAGATGCTGTAACGATGAATGAAAAGCCTAAATTACTAACATTTGATGCTCAAGAATCAGAACCTTTAAATCATGCTTATGGAACTAATGGAATTATTACTTCATTATTAATTGCTACTGATATAAAACGTAAGTGGTACTCTATAGTAATTGACTGTGAAAAGTTAAATAAGGCAATCGAAATCTTAAAAACATGTTCTATTGCAGCAATTGACTTAAAACTTGGCGCAATTCTTGAGAAGGAAATTGTAGATCATATGCCTATATGGTTTAAAGGTAAATCTAATTGCCACAAGATTTTGCTTCAATCAACTTTCGGTGGAATAAAAACTATCGAATTAATTTGCAAAAAATATGATGTTAATTCTTTTCTTCTTGGAGAAGAAGATAAATTAACAAATGGAATATCTGAAGTTGTTTGGAATCATACAACCCTTCATATGAGAGCAAAGGATAAAAACTGGACATACCTACAAATGCTTTTACCTTTAGATAAGGAATTCGAATTAATTAATTCTTTGAGAGAAAAATGGGGTAAGAATATTCTTTGGCATATTGAAGCAGTTTCTCAACAAGGAGTCCCCAGATTAGCTGCTTTGCCAGTTATAAAATGGCATAGTTCAGAGCAATTAAATCAAATAATTGATATTTGTAAGAAACTTGGAGCAATTATTTTTAATCCACATGTATTAACTGTTGAGGGAGGTGGCTTAGGAGTGATTGACTCTGATCAAGTAAAAGCAAAATTAAAATTTGATCCGAAAGGCTTATTAAATCCTGGGAAATTGGAAGGTTGGAAAATGAAAGATGAGTTAAATATTTAAATTTTTTGATTATTTGCAAATTTAATAAACTCTGCAACTAAAAAAATTGAACCAGTTATCACAGGGTTACACTTTGGCCATTTTTTAAGCTCCAATAAATAGTTAAAAGCAAGATCAACTTTTTCAAACTCAGTTATATTTATATTATTTAGGTCATAAATATTAGAAAGATCTTTTAATCTCCAACTTGGTTGATTAGGAACTGGAACTAATAGAATTTGATCATTTTTTTTAATAAGAACTTTTATCATTGAGGCAATATCTTTTTGTATCTGGACTCCTAAAATCCAATATATTCCTGCTTGATTATTATTCCAAGTTTTCCTTTCCTCTGAAAGGGCTTTTGCCGCAGAGTAATTATGTGCAGAATCTATAAGTATTTTTTTATTTAAACAGTTAATTATTTCAAGTCGTCCGCTCCATTTTGTATTCTTTAGTCCTTTTTTGATTGAACATTCTTTTATGGTAAATCCTAAATTATTTAGTGCTTCAATTACTCCAACTGCTACAGCTGCGTTTTGTTTTTGAAAATTTCCTTTCAAACCAAGTTCATAATTGCTTGATAATGGTTCTTTCCATATGATTTTCGCACCTACTTTTTTAGCTCTTTTTTTAATTATTTTTTCAACTTTAATATTTTGACTACAAGTAATAACAAATGCATTTTTTTCAATTACAGCTACTTTCTCTTGTGCAATTTTTTCAATTGAATCTCCCAAATAATCTTTATGGTCTAAGCCTATATTTCCAATAGCAATTATTGGTCTTAAATCATGAGCTGTTGTTGCGTCTAATCGCCCTCCTAAACCAGCTTCAAGAATTAATAAATCTACTTTTTTTAAATCAAAAAACTTTAGTGCACAACAAATAATTTGTTCAAAAGGAGATAATTTATACCTTGAAAGATTTTTTTCTATTTTTTTTAATAGCTTTTGAAATTCACTTTTATTAATGTTAACTTTATTGACTCTAATTCTTTCACATATATCTAAAAGGTGAGGAGAAGTAGTTACCCCAATATTCTTATTCTCTTCATAAAGAATATTTTCTATAAAAGCTGTGATAGAACCTTTACCATTTGTTCCAACAATTTGAATAGCGGGAACATTTTTGCAGGGATTATTAAATTCTGCAAGGGCTTTTTTTATTCTTGATAACCCTAATTGAATTTTTTCCCTTTCGAATTTTGGGGAGAGTAAATCAAAATTCTGAAGGTTTACTTTTTCCAAAACTATTCGTATTTAAAGCTCTTCAAAAATTAAATCTAACTTCTTTAAAAGGATATTTATTTCATTTCTCGAAATTATCAATGGAGGGACAAACCTAACTACATTCTCTCCGGCAGGTACTAAAAGTAACCCTTTATCAAAAGCTTTTAATGTAATTGTTTTCGCATCAGTGTAGGCCTCATTTATAACAAGACCTTGTATTAATCCTAATCCTCTTATGCTTTTAATAATATTGGGAAAATTATCTGAAATTTTAGTAAAACCTTCATTTAATTGATTACCTCTTTCAAAAACATTACTAAGAATCTTACGTCTCGTAATTTCTTCTAAAACTGTTAAAGCAGCTCTACAAGCAAAGGGATTGCCACCAAAAGTACTTGCGTGATCTCCAGGGGAAAAAATATTCGCTTTTTTTTGTACTAATAATGCACCAATTGCATGACCTCCTCCTAATCCTTTAGCCAATGTGAATCCATCAGGTTCGATTTCTAGATTCTCATACCCCCACATTGTTCCTGTTCTTCCTACACCACTCTGAACTTCATCAAGAATTAAAAGAGAATTATTTTGATTACAAATTTCTCTCAACTCTTTGAAAAATATCTTATCTCCAGGAATAACACCTCCTTCTCCTTGGATAGGTTCAATTAAGATACCAGAAACTTTTTGGTTATTTCTTTTTAATTCCTCAAATAATTTTTTCACTGAAGCGATATCATTATATTTGAAAAACTTAAAGCCTTTAACCATTGGCTCGAAACCTTTTTGATATTTGGGCTGACCAGTAGCACTTAAAGTGGCGAGTGTCCTGCCATGAAAGCTAGATTCGGCAGCCAGAATAAAAGACTCTTTACCTGCATGTACTGAATTACCATATTTTTTGATTAATTTTATTGCTGACTCATTTGCCTCAGCGCCACTGTTGCAGAAAAAAACACTTTCAGCGCAACTCCATCTTGTTAGATATTTGCTTAATTCTTCCTGTTCTTCAATTTTATAGAGATTAGAAATGTGTTGAACTTTTTTTAATTGTGCAGATAACTTTTTTCTCAAGATTCTATCGCTATGCCCAAGACTACATGTCGCTATACCAGCGACTGCATCAAGATATTTTTTCCCTTTTTGGTCCCATAACCAACAACCACTACCTTTTTTAAAAGATATATTAAATCTAGTATAAGTATTCATTAAAGTGGGAGCGGTCGGACTTGAACCGACATACCCGAAGGTGCCGCATTTTGAGTGCGGTGCGTCTACCAATTCCACCACGCTCCCAAGGCTTTTCACTAATAAAGAACTTCTTTCATTATAGCTACAATTAATTCATTGACTACTTCCCATGATTTGTGGGAAATAGTTGGAAAGATAATTAATTACACTTAAAAAGTAATCTTTAATTAAACATATTTGATGAAAAATCAGGCAAAAAATAATAACTTACACATTAATGATACAGATTTGTCTTGTAATAACGTTATTTTGACCTTTTTTGGAACCTGAGCTTCATAAAAAGTAATATTGTGTTATATTGAAAAAAAGCATAATTAAAGTATGAAAACAGTTAAATCAAAAAATAAAACTCAAAAATTATCTTTTAAAATTGCTTCGTATTTTTTTATTGCAATAGCAATTTTAACTGCTTTCGGTTCTAACTCTGGTACTTGGGTATGAATAATTTAAAAATCAGTGGTTTAAACAAATATTGGTCCGTACGATTTTTAATACTTTCCTTAATATTTATTGGTTTTGTATCACTTGCAAATGTTGCTTATGTATAATCTTTTACTATTAAGCTACTTTTATTTCCGATAATTTTTTATTATTTATTTTTGAATTTTCATAACTTTTTTCACTAATAATTTTTCTTTTAGTTTCTCTTATTATTTCAACACCTAACTTAGATAGCTTTAGTTCAAAATTTTCGTAACCTCTATCTAAATGCTCAAGACCATATATGTGACTTGTTTTTTTAGAAATTAAAGCTGCAATTATCAGAGCAGCCGATGATCTTAAGTCAGAACCAACTAATGTCATTCCACTTAATTCTTTGACTCCGTTTATTTGAGCTATATTATTTTTTACTGTTATAGAACTACCCATTTGATTTAAAAGCTCAACATGATTCATTCTGTTTTCAAAAATTGTTTCAGTAACTTTGGATCTTCCTTTAGCAATAGACATTAGAGCCATAAATGGAGCCTGTAAGTCAGTAGGGAACCCTGGGAATGGAGCAGTTGTTATGTCTACAGCTTTGATATTATTACTTTTTATTGAAATTGAATTTCCTTTTTTTGTTATTTTACTACCACTTTCTTCTAACTTATTTAATACGGCCTCTAAGTGATTTGGTATTACTGGAGAAACTGTAATTGAAGATGAAGTCGCAGCAGCAGCTATTAAAAAAGTTCCTGCTTCTATTCTATCTGGGATTACTTTATGAGAGCAGCCATGAAGTTTTTGTACTCCATCAATAATTATTTTTTCTTTACCAGAATCATAAATTTTTGCTCCCATTTTATTTAACATTTGACATAAATCTTGAATTTCAGGTTCCCTCGCAGCATTTTCTATTACAGTTCTCCCTTCTGCTAGGGATGCGGCCATTATTAAAGTTTCTGTAGCTCCGACACTTGGGCAATTTAATCTGATATTGGCACCAAGGAGTCTATTTTTATTCTCGACAAGTTTTGCCTTTACAATCTCTTTTTCAATAATAATTTCTGCTCCTAGTGCCTTTAGCCCATTTATGTGTTCGTTAATAGGTCTTTTACCAATATTACAACCACCAGGTAAGGGTATTGAAGCCTGTCCAAATCTTGCTAATAAGGCTCCTATACAAAAGAAACTAGCTCTAAATCCATTTACAAGTTCATATGGAAGCTCTTTTATGGATATATTTGTTGAATCAATTATTAATTGATGATTTTTAATTTGTAACTTAACTCCTAAATTCTTTAGGATATTACTCATTTTCTCAACATCTGTAAGAAGGGGAACATTATCTAATGTAATTTTTTCATTAGTTAGTAATGATGCGGCAAGCAATACTAAAGCTGAATTCTTTGCACCACTTATCTTTACTTTCCCCCTTAAGTTACTTCGGCCAATAATCTTTAAATTTTGGGATTTAAGATATGACTTATTTTTGCCTTCGCAAACCATTAAGAATTATTTGGTTGGTTTAATAATGCCAAATTAACTATAGGAAGTCCACCCTGTGTATCGTGATGAATATTAATTAATAGTAAAGTGTATATCAAAATTGATAAGATTTAAGATTTAAAAAATTATTGAAAAAAAAATATTTTAGCAAGTAAAATATGATTAATATTAAAATTACTCGAAATTACTATAAAAAATCTTTTTCCAAAAATAACTAGTAAAAGTAATACTTTAGTTAAAAGATTTAGATCGTTTAAACAAGGATCCAACACAAAAGATAAAGATTATTTTTGCATTGAAGGTACCCATTTGATGGAAGAATTGCTGAAGTCTGGCAATCATCCTTCAAAAATTTTAACGACTGAAAAATGGCTTGATAAAAATGAGAATCTTTATCAAAAGATTGATCAATCATTAATAATTGTCGTATCAGAGGAAGTTTTAGCTTCAGCAGTATCTACAAAAAATCCTGATGGAGTAGCCGCCTTGGTAGAGATTTCATCAATACCTAATTTTGACTTTAATAATATTGAAGATGACTTTATTCTTGTCCTTGATAGGATTCAAGACCCTGGGAATATGGGGAACCTTTTTAGAACAGCTTTAGCTGCTGGTGTTAACAAGATATTATTAGCAGGGGGAGCGCACCCCTTAGGACAAAAGGTATTACGAGCATCTAGTGGATCTGTTTTTCATCTCCCATTTAAAAGATTTGATGGAGGTGAAGAAGAAATAATTAATTCTTTATTGTCATCATTAGATCAATTTTCAAAGAACGGGTTTCAAATAATTTCTACAAGTAGCCATAATAAAAATCTTAATAAACCTCAAAAACTATATTGGGAAATTGATTGGTCTAAACCAACCGCACTTATATTGGGTAATGAAGGTAATGGTATTCATAAAAGAATTCAAGAAGCTTTTAATGAAACAATTACTATTCCGCATAGTGAGCTTGTAGAATCATTGAATGTGGCTTGTGTTGCAGTTCCATTATTACTTGAACGAAAAAGAGTCACATATACTTCTACTTCAAGAATACAAAAGTGACTGATACAAATTTTGACTTTGATTTGATAGTAATTGGTGCAGGATATGGAGGATTTGATGCCGCCAAACATGCTGCAGAAAAAGGTCTTAAAGTTGCCATCATAGAGTCTGGAGATATGGGAGGTACTTGCGTAAATAAAGGATGCGTACCTTCAAAAGCTCTTTTGGCAGCAAGTGGAAAAGTTAGAGAAATAGCCAATTACGAACATTTAGCAAAGTTTGGTATTCATGCTTCCCCTGTTAGATTCGAAAGATCAAAAATTGCGGATCACGCCAATAATTTAGTATCAAATGTTAGAGAAAATTTAACAAAAACCCTCAAAAGAATTGGAGTTGAAATTATTTTAGGATTTGGAAGACTTGAAGGTAATCAGAAAGTAGGAGTAAGAGACAACAATGGAATTGATAGGATCTTTACATGTAAAAATACAGTTCTTGCGACAGGTTCTTCTCCCTTTGTGCCTCCTGGAATAACTTTAGACAATAGAACAGTTTTCACAAGTGATGAAGCAGTAAAACTTGAGTGGCTCCCGAGATGGATAGCCATTATTGGAAGTGGATATATAGGTTTAGAATTCGCTGATGTATATACCGCTCTAGGTTGCGAAGTGACCATGATTGAGGCTTTGGAAAATATAATGCCCACCTTTGATCCGGATATTACAAAAATAGCCAAGAAAAATCTTATTCAATCAAGAGATATTGATACAAAATCTAATGTGTTTGCGACTAAGATCACCCCTGGATGCCCTGTAAAGATAGAGCTAACGGATGCAAAATCAAAAGAAATTGTAGAAAATTTAGAAGTAGATGGTGTTCTTGTGGCTACTGGGAGGATTCCTAATAGTAAAAATCTTAATCTTGATTCAGTTGGTATAGAAACTATAAAAGGTTACATTCCTATTGATGATCAAATGAGAGTTTTAAATGGTGAAAAAATAATACCTAATGTTTGGGCCGTTGGTGATGTTACTGGCAAACTTATGCTGGCCCATACAGCAGCAGCTCAAGGAACAATTGCTGTTGAAAATATATGTGGTAAGAATATCGAAATTAATTATAGGAGTATTCCAGCTGCAACATTCACTCATCCTGAGATAAGTTCAGTAGGCTTATCTGAAACTGATGCTAAAGAAATAGCTACCAAAGAGGGTTTTACTTTAGGAGTTGTGAAGAGCTATTTTAAAGCTAATTCCAAGGCATTAGCAGAATTAGAAAGCGATGGAATTCTTAAGTTACTTTTCAATAAAGACAGTGGAAAAGTATTAGGTGCCCATATCTTTGGGATGCATGCAGCTGATTTGATTCAAGAAATTGCAAATGCAATCTCTAGAAACCAAGATGTAATGCAACTATCTACTGAAGTACATACTCACCCTACTCTTAGTGAAGTAGTTGAGGTTGCTTATAAACAGGCAGCTTCTCAAGTTAAATAAATTGATTTGATTATGGAAATACGACGTAGGCCACCAAATCCAACAGTCAGGGTAGAAAATTTAGAATATGCTGTTCCTCATAGAGAGGCAAAAGCAAAAAATATTCTTGAGGAAATTGTTTGGCACAAAGATACTGAAATCAAAAATTTTAAGAAAATAATCCCCCTTGAAGATTTAATAAAAAAACTTGATAAACTTTCTCCTCCAAAAGATTTTTTTCAAAGTATTTTACATTCCAAAATTAAGCCGGGAGTGATTGCTGAGATTAAAAAAGCTAGCCCTAGTAAAGGTGTTATTAGAGAAGATTTTAAACCAAAAGAAATTGCTTCTTGTTATGAAAAGTCTGGTGCCTCATGTATCTCGGTATTGACTGATAAAAGGTTTTTTCAAGGAAGTTATGAAATACTTCAAGATGTCAGAAGAGCAACTAATCTGCCTTTGCTCTGCAAAGATTTTATTATTTCTGCTTATCAAATATATAAAGCGAGAGTATCTGGTGCTGATGCAATATTATTAATTGCTGCGATCTTAGGCGATGATGATTTATTTTATTTGAAGAAAATTGCAGATAATTTAAAGATGAGTGTTTTAGTTGAAGTGCATGATGGTCAAGAGCTTGAAAGAATATTGAGTTTGAAATCATTTAATTTAATAGGAATAAATAATAGAAACTTGAAGACTTTTAAAACTGATCTAAAAACATCAATTGAAATAATGAGTAAATATTCGGATATATTTTCAAAACATAATATTGTTCCTATTAGTGAATCTGGAATAAATAACTCTGATGATTTGAAAACTCTCAATTCGATTGGAATAAAGGGGGTTTTAATTGGCGAAAGGTTTATGAGGGAAAGTGATATTGAAAACTCTTTTAAGAAATTATTTAACTCAATTTAATTAAAGCTGGATATTTATGCTAAAAACTGAGTATTGTTAAGTTGTATTTTATATATCAATGCAGGTTGTAATATTAACTGGAATTCTTGCTGGATTTATTCATGTGGTCAGTGGCGCTGATCATCTTATCGCAATGGCTCCATCATCGATTACGAGTCCAAAAATTGCGGCGAGAAATAGTATCTCATGGGGCTTGGGGCACTCTTCAGGAGTAATATTCTTAGCCTTTTTAGCAATTTTTATAAAAGATATTACCCCTTTAAGTAGATTTTCCAACTTCGCTGAATTTTTAGTTGGAATTTCTCTTCTTTTTGTTGGATTCTTTGCGATAAGAAATTCTTTACATCTAAACCTTCACTCTCACTCTCATCAACATAATGGTGTAGCTCATCATCATTTGCATTTTCATAGTGAAGACCAAAAAAAACATAATAAGCATTCTCATGCATTGACAGGACTAGGATTACTTCATGGTTTAGCAGGTGGCTCTCATTTTCTCGCAGTTCTTCCAGCATTAGCTTTACCTCTTCCTAATGCATTTGCTTATTTAATTTCATATTTGAGTGGTTCTTTAGCAAGTATGGTTTTGTTTACTTGCCTAATATCTGTAACAACTTTAAATGCAGGTCAAAAATTTATTAGAAGGTTAATAGCTTTTGCTGGTGGATTATCTTTTTCTATGGGCCTGTTTTGGGTCCAAAAAAGTACTTCTCTATTTTTGACCTAGAATATTTTTTTAATTTTTGAAGTAACTATTCCAATTACTTTTTCATTATTAATTAATCCAAATTTATTGCTATCATCACTGTATTCAATATTATCCCCTAAAACTTCGATACTATTTTTAATGATATTTTTTACTCTTTTAATTAACATAATATTTTTAAGAGGATGATAGATAATTACTATTTGACCAACTTTCAAAAGTGATTTGTTTTTTATATATTTTTTAAAAAAAACCATGTCACCTTCTCTTAAAGTAGGCAACATGGATTGACCTTTAACGGTTGCTATTTTTCTTAGTCCAAAAAAAAATGCAATTAAATCGTAAAAACTTTTAAAAATAATTGAACTAGCTAGCTTTTACAAAAGCATCACTTCTGCCTTTTGATTCCCAGAAGATGTTATGTATCTTTTCTACATAACTCATTAATTCTTCGGCTTGAGCAAGATCAATATTTACTTTACAAGCACTACATAATTTCGCTGCTTTCCAGATTGTTTCATGTAAATCTGGATAAGTTTCTAAGTGAACGGGTTTAAAGTAATCTGTCCATAAGATGAGAATTTCTTTCTTAGTTTCTTTAGCCTGTTCTTCTTTAACTGCTACAAATCTAGAAAAAGTATTACTGTAAGCAGCCCAGTCTGCGGAGTCTGTACTTGAAGGAGGAGTAAGCGCAATTAGCTTCTTTGTCATTGCTAATACTGCTTCAGCAGCGACTCTTGTAGAAGCGGGGTCGTAAACGCCACATGGGCCGTCACAGTGTGCATGGACTTCCAATTTGGAACTTTTATTTAAAAGAGAATTGATTAATTTAGTTAACATTCGTTTTTTTTATATTTGAATATATCTTACTTCTAGATTAACTAAATTGAAAAGTTTTAGATGTTATTTCTTACTTTAATTGACTTTTAATAATTCAACTTCAAAAATTAAAGTTGCATTTGCAGGAATTACATTTCCTGCTCCTCTTGATCCATAACCTAGCTCAGGAGGGATTGTTAATTTTCTTTTCCCACCAACTTTCATTCCTGCTACTCCTTCATCCCAACCCTTAATTACTCTCCCTGCACCTAATGGGAAACTGAATGGCCCCCTGCCAATACTGGTATCAAATTGGGTTCCATCTTCTAGAGTTCCGGTATAGTTTACAGAAACTGTTTGTCCAGACTTTGCTTCATCTCCCTCTCCCTTTTCTATATCTAAAATAATTAAACCACTATCTGTAGTTCTAGAGTTGCTTTCTTCTTGTGTTTCTTCTGCCATAGCGAAAAGTATTGGATTTGGATCTGATGGATCTAGTTCAAATATATTAGTATTTGAAACATTAGATGGTTTTGCAATAGATGTTTTATTTACGAATTCAGTTTTTGATTCGGCTGCATTAACAACTTGAGGGGAGTTAAATTGACTAAAAAGAGTTAATGAAATGCAAAATACAAAGATTGTAAAACTAATTAAAACTTCTTTCACTTAATTTTAAGAGACACTATATTTAATACTACAGAAAAAGGTACAATAATATATCTTTTTAAAAGAATTAATTTCGAAATTTCATATTGTTGATTAACACTCGAAATAAAAATTTTAATAAATATTTTTATCCATGCTTGGGAGGCATCTTTGGTGGAATTGCTACATCAACACACTTTTGGTTGCTTTTTATGCCATTATCCTTATTTATTTTGTGGAGTAGAAGCGATAAAAAGTTAGCAAATTTTCTTTGGGGTTTTTTCTTTATTTTGGTAAGTCATTCTTGGCTTTATGAACTTCATCCACTGACCTGGTTAGGTTTTTCATGGATATCAAGTTTAATTATTTCCCTTTCAATCTTGTTAGGTTGTTCTTTAATAGGAGGAATATTGGTTTATTTCTGGGGTCTTTTAGGTGACAGAATTCTCCAAAAAAAAAATATTTCTAATATGAATTCTTTAACATTAACCATAAAAGTTTTATTGTTATCTTTTGCCTGGGGTTTGGGTGAATTCATTCTTTCTCAAACTCCTCTTTTTTGGATAGGTTTGGGCGAAGGAATAATTCCCGGAGATTTGTATCTTGCGGGTTTAGCAAGATGGATTGGTGCAAGTGGTTTATGTGTAGTGCAGTTAATTATAGGTTTTTGGATATACCTAATTTATGAGAAATGGAAAAGAAAATATCATTTTAAAAAAACATTCTTATTTGGGCTTTTAATTATCTTTATTTTACATTTCCTTGGAGGTTTAACAAACCCAATTAGTAGAAATAATGATTATCCAGTGGCTCTATGGCAAACAAATATGCCCACAAGAGAAAAAACGAAATTTAAAAATCAATTTATAAATGATAAGTTGATTTCTGCTCAGAAAATTGCTCTATCAAATAATGCAAAACTCCTTATTACACCCGAAGGGACTTTGAATAATAATTTCAATTTAAATTTCAAAAGTAAGATTAGGATGTTGGCCGGAGGTTTTAGAAACTCTAAAAATGGTCTAAGAAGTTCTTTGCTTGGATATCAAATTGGTGATAAATCTTATTCATCCTTTATTGATAAAAATAGACTTGTACCTTTAGGTGAGAAAATCCCAGCATTTCTAAAGTTTTTTTCACAAGGACTATCATCAGTTGGTGGTATTCAACCAGGATCAAATTCAAGGTTTTTTAAATGGAAATATACTCCTCCAGTTGCAGTAGCAATTTGTTATGAGATTAGTGATGGATTTAAAATAAGAAATGCTATTAATAATGGAGCAGAACTAATAATTTCTGCAGCCAATTTAGATCCTTATCCAATTAAACTTCATAATCAATTCCTATCTTTGGCAAGAGTAAGAAGTATAGAAAATAAGAAAGATAATGTAATTGTCTCCAATACTGGTCCCTCAGGATTAATAAGTGATGAAGGAAGATTAATAAAACTTTTTGATCCTAATATTGAGCAAAATGAAATTGTATATCCTAATTTTTCTTCTAAAAAAACTTTTTATACCAGATACGGGGAACGCCCTTTATTAGTTTTATTTTTGGTTTTAGTAGGATTAAATTTATTTTTTGGAAAATTCACTAATTAATCCTCCGCCTAATAAAATTTCATCTTTATAAAAAACTGCAGCTTGACCAGGAGTAATAGAGCATTGGTTATCTTCGAAAATTAATTTAAATGTTTTAGTGACGTCATCTCCATTTTTTATAGGAACTAAAGTTCCTTTTACTGGTTCACTCCTGTATCTTATTTGTGCTTCTACTTCTATTTGTTTTAGTGGTGCATCTATTGAGACCCAGTTCAGTTGTTTTATTATTGCCTCTCTTTTAAAAAGGTCATTTTTATTTGCAACATAAACTATATTTTTTTGTCTATCTAAACTTTCTACATATAAAGGTTCTGGCCAAGCTATACCTAAACCTTTTCTTTGCCCTATTGTGAAATGTTGAATACCCCTATGAATGCCAAGAACCTCACCATTGACATGCTTAATTTCTCCTTCTTTAGGGTCAATATGATTATCAATAAATTTTTGCATAGATCCATAATGTTCAACAAGACAAAGATCTTGACTTTCTGGTTTTTTTGCGGTTCTAAGGCCTAGTCTTAATGCTTCTTTTCTTGTCTCTTCTTTTTTAAGATCTCCAAGCGGTAGTATTAATCTGCTTAATATTTCTTGGGAAAGACTATAAAGAAAATAACTCTGATCTTTATTTTTATCTGCACCTCTTAGTAGTAAGAATTCTTTGAATTGGAAATTTTCTGAGTTTTTAATATTTTCACAAGATCTTTTTTTAACTCTTGCGTAGTGACCAGTCGCAATATGAGTAAACTCTTTTTGTTTTGTAACAAAATTGAGCATTTCTTCGAATTTTACATTTTTATTGCACATCGAGCATGGAAGTGGAGTAAAGCCCGATTTATATCCCTCAGTAGTCTTTTTAATTACCTCCCTTTCAAAAATTTCTCTTGAATCTAATATATTATGATTAATTCCTAAATCTTCACAAAGACCTGCCGCGTCAACTAATCCTTCAGAACAACAAGAGCCCTCGCCTTTCATTAGCCAAAGAGTTAATCCTTCAACTTTCCAGCCATCCTCTATAAGAAGAGCTGCTGATAGAGAACTATCTACACCACCTGAAAGACCAACAACAATATTTTTTTGTTTTTTAGATTTATTATTGAGAGAGGAACAGTTCTCTAATTTTTTATCCTTTAAGATATTTAACATGGAATTTTAAAATATTTGAACGGTTTTTAATAGCTTTGAATTAATTATGAAAGAATTTGCATGGCCAACAATTGATTCTAAACATATAGTTGTTTATTCAAAGCAAATGTTGGATTTAGAGAATCAAATTTTTTCTCAAGGAATGCCTCAAGAGTCATTAATGGAAAAAGTTGGAATTCAGATGTCAAAATGGTTTTTGAAAAGGAAATCTCTTTTAAAGAAAGGAGTAGTAGTTTTAATAGGCCCTGGACATAATGGTGGGGATGGAGCAGTAATTGCTAAAGAACTTTTTTTAAAGGGATATCTAGTTAAATTATGGTGCCCATTTCCTTTAAAAAAAACATTAACAACTAATTACGTAAATTATCTTACATCTATTGGAGTGAAAAAATTAATAGAACCTCCTAATCCTGAAGATAAACATTTATGGATTGATGCAATTTTTGGGAATAATCAAAGAAGAAAAGTAGATAAGGAATTGATTGAATTATTTATTAAAAAATTTGGTAACAAATCTGGCAAGATTGTAAGCATAGATATCCCGACTGGTTTATGTCCTAATTCTGGGAAACCCTTCTCAAAAAATGCTGTTAAGGCTAACTTTACTTTAGTTGTCGGACTTAACAAGATTGGGTTATTGCAAGACACTGCATTACCCTACGTTGGCAAGTTATATCAAATTGATATTGGTATATCTAAAAATCAATTATGTAAGGTTGAAAGTTCGATTTTAAAAATTACTTATCAAGATTATAAAACACTTAATTTGCCCTTGTTACCAAAAAATTCCAGTAAATATGAAAGGGGACGGACATTATTAATTGCTGGAAGTGAAAAATATCCTGGGGCATCACATTTGGCAATAAAAGGCGCTGTTTCTAGTGGTGCAGGTTTTGTATCTGCAATCCTCCCCGAATTGGTTGCGAAATCTATTTGGCAAGTAGAACCAGAAGTTGTTGTAGCAGGAAGACTTAATAGTGATTCCTATGGAAATTCAATTTTATTTGATGCCTTAAAGAATATTGATCTCTCTTCCTATGATTCAATAGTAATTGGTCCAGGAATTGGTTTGAATAAAGAGGATTGGGAAAAATCAACAGAGTACTTATTAGATTTAAAAGCTTTATTAATACTCGATGCTGATGCACTTAATAGAATTTCAATATCGAATTTGAGATCTAAATTCTTCTTGGAAAGAAATTCTGAAACTTGGATTACTCCTCACTATAAAGAATTTAGGAGGTTATTTCCTACTATTGGCGGTTCTAACAGAGTTGAATTAGCTAAAAAGGCGGCTAGAGAATTTAATATAAGTATTTTATTAAAGGGAGCAAATAGCGTTATTGCCAATAATGAAAAGGCATGGCAACTTTTTGGTACGGATGCAGAGACTGCTAGGGCCGGTTTAGGAGATCTTTTGTCTGGATTTATCGGTGGATGCTCAGCAATTGAGTTGTCTTGTTTTGGAGGTTTCATTAAGACTGAATCTTTTGCAAAATACGTATTTTTACACTCTTTTGCTGCATCAAATTGTAAAAAAGGGTCAAACGCATCCTTAATAGGAGACAAATTATCTAAGTTAGTGAGAAAAACAAAAGCGAGACTAATGTCATGAAAGAAACAATTATCAGCAGTTTTTTATAGTTTTAAACACATAACTATACAATTTACATCTGAAATCTGAAGCAGATATTAAATAATCGGGCATTTCCGTAAAAGTGTAGGAAAGTTTTAATACCTTTCGACCAGGTTATAAAATGGCTTCATCAGTATCATCATCAACTGAACCGCAAAAAAGAAGAGGTAACGACCCAATTAGTTGGTATCTTTCAAATATTGGTCGTGTCCCTTTGTTAACCCCTGCTGAAGAAATTGAATTGGGCAACCAAGTTCAAAAAATGATGGCCCTCACCGAAGATGGTCAATTAAACGAAAAAACAAAAGAATTTACACCTCAAGAAAAAAGAACGATAAAAATTGGAAGAAGAGCAAAAGAGAGAATGATGAAGGCCAATTTAAGGCTTGTAGTTAGCGTTGCAAAGAAATATCAAGGTAAGGGATTAGAACTTTTAGATTTAGTTCAAGAAGGTTCTTTAGGTTTAGAGAGAGCTGTTGAAAAATTTGACCCTACAAGAGGATATAAATTTTCTACATATGCCTTTTGGTGGATTCGCCAAAGTATGACAAGAGCTATTGCGTGTCAATCCAGAACTATTCGTTTACCAGTTCATTTAAGCGAGAGACTTGCCACTATTAGAAAAGTAAGTAGGGAATTGGCTCATAAACTTGGAGCAATGCCAAGTAGAATTGAAATAGCAGAAGCAATGGAAATAGATGTTGAGGAACTCGATTCTGTATTGAGACAAGCACTTTCTACTAGTAGTTTGGATGCACCAGTAAATGGGGATGATGGCAGGAGTTTCTTAGGTGATCTTATTGCAGATAGTAATAATGAAGAGCCTTTAGATCAAGTTGAGCAGAAAATGCATCAAGAACAATTAGGAAAATGGCTTAGTCATCTAAGTGAACAAGAGCAACATGTTCTTAAGTTAAGATTTGGATTAGATGGTAATGAGAGGCATACCTTAGCAGAAATAGGAAGGTTATTAGAAGTTTCTAGAGAAAGAGTGAGACAAGTTGAACTTAAGGCTCTTAGAAAATTACGCAATTTAACCAGAAAATTACCTAGTGGGATCTGATTTAATCCTCAGCCCATATATATTTTGTTAATTCGTTAGAGGGAGGTTCTGGAGCATCTAATGCATTTTTGACAGATTCAGATATTTCTTTATCTATTTTCTTCTCTATATTCTTTAGCTCATCTTCTTTAGCAAAACCCCCTTCTATCATCTGCTTTGCTAATTTCTTGATAGGATCTCTTTTGGCCCAAAATTCTTTTTCTTCTTCAGCTCTTAATTCATCTGGATCTGCTAAAGAATGACCTCTAAATCTATATGTTAAGCACTCTAGGAGGGTTGGTCCTTCTCCTGCTCTTGCCCTTTTAATCGCTCTTTGTGCAGCTCCCCTGACGGCTAATACATCCATTCCATCAACTTCTTCTCCATGCATACCAAAAGCTGATGCTTTTCTCCAAATTTCTGGGTTGCTTGTGGCTCTGTCATGAGCCATACCGATTGCCCATTTATTATTTTCAACTACAAATATTATTGGCAATTTCCATAATTGAGCCATATTCAAACATTCAAAGAACTGTCCATTATTACAAGTTCCATCTCCAAAGAATGCTGCTGTTACAGAATCGCTTTGGCTGTCGTGTTTAACTTCTTTTTTGTATTTACTTGAAAAAGCTGAGCCCAAAGCAACTGGAATACCCTCTCCAATAAAAGCATATCCCCCGAGAAGATGATGCTCTTTTGAGAATAAATGCATAGAACCCCCTCTACCTTTACTGCATCCTGTCGCTTTACCAAATAATTCACTCATAACTTCAAAAGATGGAACACCTGCACTAAGTGCATGGACATGATCGCGGTAGGTACTACAAAACCAGTCATGCCTCCTTTTCATTGCACCTATCACGCCGGTGCTTATAGCTTCTTGGCCATTATAAAGATGTACAAATCCAAACATCTTACCTCTGTAGTACATCTCAGCACATTTATCCTCAAATCTTCGACCCAGTGTCATATCTTCATAGAGAAATAATCCGGTTTCACGATCTAACTTCGCTTTTTTTAAGTCCGGAAGATTTGAAATTCTCTCTACGTGTGTTTCCAAGAAAATACCTTAATGAAGTTTTGATTTGTTAACATTCTAAGCTGCAATGGACAATTTTCATGTTTTTTTTTAATAACTCTCCAAGACCTTATGAAAAAAAAATATAAATTGATAATATTTATCTAAAGGATTTTCAATAGGATATTTGTTTGGAACTTCCATTAGACCACTTCCGTTTAATAGGCGTAAGCCCCTCGGCAACATCTGAGGAAATATTAAGAGCTTTTCAATTGCGTTTGGATAAAACTCCTGATGAAGGATTCACTTATGAGGTTTTAACTCAAAGATCTGAATTGCTACGCCTTACTGCAGATTTGCTTACAGATCAAGATAGTAGAAGAGAATACGAAAATTTATTACTAAACGGAGCTTCAGGATTAGATTTATCTTCAAATAGGGAGGTTGCAGGATTAATCCTTCTTTGGGAATCAGGTTCTCCTAAAGAAGCCTTCAAGATAGCAAAAAAAGCATTACAGCCTCCTCAAACCCCTGCTTTAGGTAGTAGCAGAGAATCTGATCTTACATTGTTGGCGGCTTTGACATCTAGAGATGCTGCAATCCAAGAGCAAGAACAAAGATCTTATTCAAAGGCTGCAGATTTTTTACAAGATGGTATACAGCTACTTCAAAGGATGGGGAAACTGGGGGAATTGCGGAAAAATCTTGAGGAGGATTTAGTTTCACTACTTCCATATCGAATTCTTGATTTGTTAAGTAGAGATCTAAAAGATAGTGAGTCTCATAAAAAAGGTTTAAGTATGCTTGAAAATCTTATAATCAAGAGGGGTGGCTTGGAAGGAAAGAATAAATCTGAATATAGTAATTTTTTAAATCAACAAGAATTTGAATCTTTTTTTCAACAAATTAAACCATTCTTGACTGTTCAAGAACAGATAGATCTATTTTTAGAATTGCAAAAAAAAGGTTCGAGTGAAGCAGGATTTTTAGCCTTTTTATCTTTAACCGCAATAGGTTTTGCAAGAAGAAAACCTGAAAAATTATTTGAAGCCAGAAAAATATTAAAAAAACTCAATTTATCAGGACTAGATTCAATGCCTTTAATAGGTTGTTTAGATTTGCTTTTGGCGGATATTGATCAATCATTAGCAAGGTTTTTAAGTAGTTCTGATGAAAAGTTAAAAGATTGGTTAAATAGTTACCCCGGAGAGAAATTAGAGGCTATCTGCATTTTTTGTGCAAATTGGTTAGAAAATGATGTTTTGGTAGGTTATAGAGATATTGATTTTAAAGAAATAGATTTAGATTCTTGGTTTGAAGATAGAGAAATACAAGAATTTATTGAACAATTAGAGAATAAATCAAATAGAACAATATTAAATCCTAGATCTCAAAATCAGCTAAAGTTAAAAACTCAAGAATCTAAAAAAGATTTAAATATGGATACTGAGTTTAATTCGGATAATGTTGAAGAAGGACGACTACCTTTGCCTGGAGGAGTAAGAGAAGATGGACAACAAATTATTGAAGAAAATATTTATACAGATGAAATAGTTAAAAATAAAGCAATTCAATTTTATAAGTATGCAATAGAGAAAGTTGCCGAATTAAAATTTATTTTTGGTGAGGTATTGGAGAATAAGAGGATAGTTGCAAGATCTCATTATTTGACTTATCTTTATGCGTTTTTAATTTTATTTGCTTTTGGTTTAGGCGTAAGTTTTTTAAGAAATAACTTCAAAAAATCTTTGCAGGAAAAAGAAATAATTGAGAACTCTTCAATAATAAATGAGAATAAAATTAACTTTAAAAAAGAATTAAATCAGGATGATATGAGACAAATTCCTGATAAACCCGCAATGATTCTCTCAGAAAGAATCGAAAAAAATTCTTTTTTAGCGGAAGAAATAACCACTACCTCACCTTCCATAGAGCAAATTAAATATTTAGTTAATACTTGGCTAGATAATAAAAGAAATTTTTTAGCAGGAAAAGGTGAAATTAATTTATCAAAGATAGTACAAAATGGCTTAATTAATAGATTAACCAAGGAAAGACAGCTTGATATTCAAAAAGGTATCTACAAAGATATCAAAACTAACATTGAAAATATAGTACTGTTAAATCAAACAGCATCGAGAATAGCGGTATCAGTTGACTTGAGATATTCTGAAAAAATATTAAAAACAAATGGTGAATTAATAAATGAAACAACTTTTACTCCTTTTTTAAAAGTTAAATATATTTTCGGTTTCTCTAATAACTCATGGAAACTAGTTGATTATATAAGCGGTGTTTAGGATTAACTATTAATATCATCTATAATAATTAAAGAAATTATTATAAATAATGTTTGATGAACTCTCTTCACGCTTCGAAGACGCTGTTAAGGGTTTAAGAGGTGAAGCCAAAATTAGCGAAAATAATATTAATGAGGCTTTAAAGGAAGTTAAAAAAGCTTTATTAGATGCAGATGTAAGTTTGTCGGTGGTTAAAGAATTTGTTTTAGATGTAAAAGATAAAGCTATTGGGGAAGAAGTAGTAAGGGGTGTTAATCCAGGACAGAAATTTATAGAAGTAGTTAATAAAGAGTTAATAAATATTATGGGAAATGAGAATTCCCCATTAAACGAAAGAGAGACCCCGCCTACTGTTATTTTGATGGCGGGTTTGCAAGGGGCCGGAAAAACAACCGCAACAGGTAAATTAGGCCTTTATTTGAAGGAAAAAGAAAAAAAGGTTTTATTAGTGGCAGCTGATATTTACAGACCTGCAGCTGTGGAACAACTTAAGACAATTGGTAATCAGTATGATTTAGAAGTTTTCTCAGCACAAGGGAAAAATAGTAAGCCTGAAGAGATAGCCAAGGATGCTTTGAGTTATGCCAATGAAAATAATGTAGATACCTTAATTGTTGATACGGCAGGAAGATTACAAATAGACGAATCAATGATGGATGAAATGGTTCGTATAAAAGAAGTTACAAAACCTGATGAAGTTTTACTGGTTGTAGACTCTATGATTGGACAAGAGGCGGCTGATTTGACGAAGTCATTTCATGAAAAAGTAGGAATATCAGGAGCAATATTAACCAAGTTGGATGGGGATTCAAGAGGTGGAGCTGCTCTTTCAATAAGAAAAATAAGTGGAAAACCAATAAAGTTTATAGGAACTGGTGAAAAGATAGAAGCATTACAGCCATTTCATCCAGAGAGGATGGCAAGCAGGATTCTTGGCATGGGAGACGTGTTAACACTCGTTGAAAAAGCACAAAAAGAAGTTGAGCTTGCTGATGCAGAAGTAATGCAAAAGAAACTTCAAGAAGCAACATTTGACTTTAATGATTTTGTTAAGCAAATGAGATTAATGAAGAGAATGGGGTCTCTTGGAGGATTAATTAAATTAATACCGGGGATGAATAAAATAGATGATGGAATGATAAAAAATGGGGAAGAACAATTAAAAAAAATTGAATCAATGATCTCTTCCATGACTTTAGAAGAGAAACAAAAACCAGAAGTTCTTGCTGCTC
>QCIU01000009.1 GCA_003216465.1 Prochlorococcus sp. AG-402-N10 | reverse complement strand
TACAGTAATTCCATTAATTTTCTTTTTCCCAAACCCTAGCAAGTTCTCTCAAAAAAGTTCTTACTTCAATATCTTTAGCCCTATATTCGTCTTGAAATTTGGTACAAATTATTTTAATTTCGTTATAACTTTGCTCTATTAATAACGTTTTTTTATCTGGATTTGCCATTAAAAAAAAATGTTGTTATAACCTCTAAGATAGATCGACTATCTATTTTTTAAGCAAAAACCGGAGGATAAGGTGTTTGTCCATTCATTAAAGTTGTGTCAATTGGTTTACAGATGTTCATCAGTGCATCTTGTCCAAACCCTGGACCAGAAGGTCCATCTATAAACTCCTGAAATTCCTCAGCAGAAATTCCTTTTTTTACTTCCCAAAAACAATACACTGGACCAGTTTTTGTGACAGCATTTGCGGAATGATTATAAAATCCTTTTTCTTTATTAGCTGCTACTGCATCGTCCCAACCGCCATCAGGGGACATTGCTGCATAGGCTGTTTCCCACCATTTTTCAGCTTTTCCTGCTTTAAATTCATGATGAACAATGTAGAAAGTTGATGACATTAAATTTATTTGAGACTTATCAATTAATTTACTTCAATTCTATAAGAATGGATGTTAAATAAATTTGAATTCCCAAAAAATAGCTAACGCAAAAATCACGCAAAATAAATCTTTAAAGTTAATGTTGAAATATCTTATTTAGCCATATCAATACCGATTATTTAGTCTAATAAATTAAGGATTTAACGCGGATGCTTTGGGAATACTAAGTCGCAGGTTCGAATCCTGTTATCCCGATAAGTTATAGCAGAAAGTCTCAGCTAATAAATGATTTATCCAAAAATGTAGAAACTCCAAAAAATGACCAAATCTTAGAAAATAAATGTATTCTTTTTTAAATTATTGTTAATATATTATAGAGTTTTGAAAAAAGATATTTCAAATAACAAGGGATTTTCTTTAATTGAATTAGTAATTGTTATTGCAGTTCTCTCAATTTTATCTGCAGTAGCCATTCCTTCGTTTATTGGGGTAAGAAATAGTGCGAAAGTATCTGCAGTTAAAAAATCTCTTGTAAACATTTTAAAAGAATGTTTGGTAGCAGAATCAAATTTATTGAGTGCTCCAACTTTTAATGATATCGGTGCCTGGGATACGAATAATTCATTTGGGGATAGCAGAGGATTAAATTTTGGCTTTACTTATGACACCGCACTTGATTCTAGCTCTCCAATACAACCTTCAGATTCTTGCTTTAGAATCGCAGCAAAATCGAATACACAGGACATAGGTGGGGTACCTGTTCCAGTTCTTCCACATTTCGAAATATTTTTAGATAGGACCGAAAATAAAGTCATGAAAAATTGTTCTGTTGCTAGTGCCGAGACAATTAATAATAACTTCTGTGATACAAGTGCGCCAGATGGCAGTCAGTGGTAAATAAATAGTTTTTTTCTAATTAATTTGCTATAAATCAATTGAGGCCAAACCTCAAAGAGACATAGATTGGTTTTATATAGTAAGAATCAATCTAATAACCCATCTGGTGATTGGAATTTCTGGATGGGTTTCTCACTTTTGTAAAAAGATTAAACTTAAGACCTAATAATATGAAAGACAAGAAGTGAAAGATTTTTTAAAATGAACTCTTTATAAGAGCTGATTAAATTATCTAGCCTTTTTCAAATATAGATTCTTTGTATTTGGTTCTTCTGCAGAAAATAATAAAAATAATATTGTTCCAAATAAAAAAGAGAAGGTAACAGTTAGCTCAACAATTTCCATATTTAAACTCTTATACGTGATTTGTATTCCGAACTTTGCAAGTATTTAATTTTTAGATATGAGTAATATTTCTCATGTCTTCTCTTAAAAGACTTTTTAAAAAGAAGAAATATCATGTAACTACGAGTTACCACGACACAAAAAGTAAAAAATGCCAAAGCAACACAAATCGGACAATGTGGAAATCCCATTCTTAATTCTCTAAGATAAATTTTAATTGAGTCTCTGTTATGTAAATATCGATTTTTGTTTTAAGCAGCTTAAAAAATCTAATCATCTAAAAATAAATTAAATACAAATTTAGATAATAAATATAACTCTCTAAATTTATTATTATCAATAAGCAAATATACTGAATCTATTGATATGACAAAGTTTTAGTAATAAATCTAAATAAAAAATATAAGACTAATCATGCTTTAATAATCCAAATCTTATTAGCTAAAAGAAAGGGTATTTTTGATTAATCATATGTTTTCGATGAGTTTTCGAGTAATACAATTAATTTCATGAGTTCCTCCTTAGTTAACTCGCGATATTTTCCTATTGCCAAATCTAACTTAATATTCATAATTCTTACACGTTTTAATGATTGTACTCTGTAGCCTAAGGACTCGCACATTCTTCTAATTTGACGGTTAAGCCCTTGAGTTAGTACGATTTTAAATTTTTTTGGCCCCAATTGTTTTACGAAACAATTCTTAGTTATGGAGTCTAATATTTTAACTCCATTACTCATGCTTTGAATAAAATCTTTATTAATTGGACGATTAACGCTTACAATATACTCTTTTTCATGATTATTTCTTGCTCTTAGTATTTTATTTACGATATCTCCATCGTTTGTTAAAAAAATCAATCCCTCACTGTCCTTATCCAATCTTCCAATAGGAAAAATCCTTATAGGATATTTGATGAAATCTATGATATTGTCGGGTTCTACTCTTCTATCCGTTGTGCAAACAATTCCAACAGGTTTATTAAAGGCTAAATATATGTTTCTTTGTTTCTTTAATTTTTCTATTTTTTGGCCTTCAACTTCTACTAGATCACCTTCATCTAGCTTCGTACCAATCTTTGTAATTTTACCATTAACAGTTACTTTCCCTTCTTGTATTAGTCTATCTGCCACTCTTCTAGAACAGTAACCGACTTCACTTAAATATTTATTAATTCTTATAGCCATTTTTTCAAAGTTACCTTTTATTTATTTTAAATATATGGACAAATTGCGGATAAATATTTCTTTATTTGTTATGACAAACTCAACAAAATTAAGAAGGGGGGAGGGACTAGAGTTTTTTAATAAGGAATTTAATTTAATATTCGAATTGCTTTAGAACTTATTTAAACCTCACTTTCTAAGAAAGGTTCACTCGCAAAACTTATTCAAGAGTTTAATTGCTGCTCTTTCAATTTTTGAATATGTAAAGGCCTCACGTTCTAAATTAATTATTTCTTTTGATTTTTTACTATATAAATTATGAGATAAATTTAAATTTAAATCCGTGGAGTATTCAAGTGGGAGACCTATCCTCTTTGGGAAGTTTTTTCTAGAACCTCTAAAACAACTTTGTGCTACGTGAATAACTTCATGACTTAAGATTTCAAGAAAGGTTCTTGAACCCATATCAATAACTCGATAATCAATAATAATAGAATCTTTGCTAGGGATCCAAAGACCTAACGCTCCACTATCTATATACTCTAATTTATTATTTATTTTTAATTCATTAATCCTTATTAAAAGGTTCAATACCTCTTCTCTATAATCTTTATAGAAATCTGTTCCTAATAAAACTCTTTCTTTGATTTCCTCCAAAGAAATTTCACCTTCTCCAGTTTTTTTTATATAACTATAAAAAGACGATCCATCATTATTACGAATTAATTTAGGTGTTAATTTTTTGTCAGCATTCAAAAGATTTATCCTTAAATCAGCTAAATTAATCGATTCGTTTTTGAAATTCTTCTTGGATAAATCCTTGTATGAATTTTTACCTTCTTCGTAAGAACAAGAGCTTAAAAAAAGGAATGAAAATACAAATAAAAAAACATATTTTTTCTTGAATAACAAAAACATTATTTTTTTTCTTTTATTTGAGTAGTCTCTTCACCTATTGGTCAAAAAAATCATAGCCATCAAGCTTTTACTAATACTTTATAGCCATCTGTCAATCAGGATAAACCCATTGTGACTGTTCTCGAATTAATTGTAATTTTTTTACTATTTATCTTTACTTCAATTCCATCTATAGGATAGTTAGCAAAAAACTTTTCTCTTAATCAATTTCATCTAAATGTTTCTACTTGACTAATCCTATTTGCTTCAATAATTTCAGGTATGGTAAAGCCCAATTCCCTAAGGTAAATGAGACTTTCGTATTCGTTTGTTTTGGTGTTAATGATTTGGAACGCACAGAAGCAAATCTTTGGAATTGGTTAATAGACTCCGCTTCTAATGTATCCAGTAGAAATTCTTTAGGAGGAATTCGGTTTTTCTTCTGTGGCAAATAATTCTCCACGAACCACAATACGTAATCTAATTTTGATTTCTTTTGGGACATTTTTAATCGCTTTGAGTTTCCTAGAAACATCTTTACCCTTTCTTGTTATCGCTTTATTAAATTTGCCATCTATATATTTAATCGCAATAGCACAGCTATCAATATTAGAGTCTATTAATAAACGTGTATCTATAATTAATCTTTTTAAAAATTTTCCGATTTCATTTTTAGGCAATGATGGCAAAGGAAGTACTTTTTATTTGAAAAGTAAACCCAATTAGCCTCTATCCTTAATAAATTCTTCTCTAACCGGTAAAACTGTTTATTAGAAATCAAATCGCTTGCAGCGCGATGATTCTCCACATACCACTAAATACTCTCCTCTAAATATGTTTTCATGCAGCAAATTTTTTATTGAACTAGTAAGTTTTATAGTAAGAACAAAACTCATATAATTTTTTATTATTACTTCTAAAATTTTATGATACGCAAGAATTATTTCTCTCTAATTAAATTAGTTATCTAAATAATACTCATAAAAATTAACTAAATAATATATATCTTTAATTATTTTCTAAAAGTCTATGAAAAATTATCGGGAAGGTTTAATTTAAAATTAATATCAAATAGCATTTTATTTTAATTTTAGATTACCAATAATAATTTTAAATCTAGCTATATTAAAGTGATAATACTTTTTTTTCAATGAATAATAAATTTTACGAATGGTGGAAAAACCATAGAAGAATAGTAACTTTTGGCAGCCTTTTATTCTTGCTTGGTTTGTATTTTTCTCCAGTTATTAAAGAAGCTAAATATAAAAACGCATGCATTAAACTCTCTGAAAAAGGTGCTTTAAATAAGTTTAATATGGATAATATAGAAGAAACACTTTTAAAAGAAACTGGTTTAACTATTACAGAATTAGCAAAAATAGAAGGTTATAAGAATTGCATAAAATAATACACTTTGTTTTTTATTTTTTTAATTAGTATTTAAAGATTTTTTATTTAATTTTTTTTAAATTCATTAATAATATTAGAAATAACTTTAGATATGCAAACATTCATAGTTCATTGGCAATTCCCAGATCAGGAAACTCATATGAAAGGAACCGAGGCTTTTGCAGGTTTCATCGAAGGAGGATGTCAAGGAGATGAATTCGAAGGTTTTAAAGTTATAAATCGTGTAGTAAACCCTGAAGGTGCTAATGGCTGGGCAATTGTAGAGTCTTCCAATCATCAAAACGTTTGGAAATGGGCCAGTGTATGGGTTGAAAATTTTGGATTAGATGTTGAAGTTACACCAGTTTTAACTGATAAAGAATTCCTTTCTGTTCATAAAGAAATTGCTGCAACCGCTAATTAGCAAGCTAATTTATTAAAATGAAAATTCTTGTAAAAAGTTTAATGATTTTTATTAGTTAACTTCTTATCAAATGTAATGGTAATCGAGATGAAATTCATAATTAATCTCTCTCTATAAGTTCTATTTTATAACCATCAGGATCTTCTACAAAAGCTAGTAATGTTTTGCTATTTTTCATTGTTTTAGGTTTAGTTGTAACATTGCAACCATTATCTTCAAGATCTTTACAAATTTCATAAATATCTTTTACACCAAGAGCAATATGCCCATATCCGGTTCCCTTTTCGTAAGATAACTTACCCCAGTTATGAGTTAACTCGATTACTGCATTATTTTTTTCTGAACCATATCCAACAAAAGCTAATGTAAATTTGCCATGAGGATAATCTTTTCTTCTTATAAGATTCATTCCTAATCTATTCACATAAAAATTAATGGATTTATCCAAATCTCCTACTCTCAACATAGTGTGAAGAATACGCATCATTAATGATCCTCTTTATTTAATTATACGGCTAAATCATTTTTTAATTCCAATATTTTCCCTAGAAAAAATGATTTCATTCACAAAAACGTAATAGGTACTATTAAATCAAAAGTTAAACATCTTGCAAAAATTGTTTATATTAGATTTAAATTTATTTTAAGATTTTAATGATTAATTCTATAAATACCGGAAATTTACCTATTAAAGATTTAGTCACAACAAGTTTAATAATAATCATAATGTCCAACATATTAGCCAAAATATATAATCCATTATTTGGTTTTACTTATGCTTTTGGAAATGTAATCACTCTTAATTTTCTCAGTTGGCTTTATCAAGATTCCTGGAATAAAAACAATTAATTCATGGTTTTAAGAATATTTAGTTCGGGGAATCATCAAAAATCATTTTTAAATTAACACTAGCGAAAAAATTTTTTTAATATACTTACAATTACAAATACTATAAAATTTTGAGTGATTCTAAATTTGATGAAAACGGAATCGATCCGATGGGAACACATTGGCTACAATATGTAGCATTCGCTTTCTCAGGATTTGCCATCTTCACAACTTGGGCTTTCTTTTTTGATTATAAATTTCATAATTTTATTCTTAAAATAATGAGAATTCTAGATTGTAGCGGTTTTAACTGCAATGGAGTTTATTAGATTTCAAATGGCTAATCCTGACCAAAAAACACTTTTAATTGAACAAGCTTACAAAGATGTAAGAGAAATTTGTAAGAATTTCCAAGATAACTCTGGGGCCTCGAATGCGGATGTTGAAGCATTATTAAAAGAGATAATTCAATTATGGGAAACCAAAGAAAAAAATCATAAATTCGGATTTCGTTAGCAAATAAGCTTTACTTAATTTTTATTTATTCCAACCTTCTTTAGATTGCTTGATTATCCATTTTGCAAGAATTTTATCCTCCTCTCCTTTTAATTTATATTTATACCCTTTCATATAGCCAATCCCTTCATTCGCAATCTTTTCTATTGAATCTAAATCTGCTATTCCTCTTCTCTCCAAATCTGAAAATTTCAATGATTTAGAACCTTTAATAACAACTAATCCACCTCTCACATGGCAGCCAGCACAAACATTCTTAAAAATAGTTTCACCATCTCTTAAATTAGAAGCTAATAAATATCTACTACTGAAGAAATTTTGAAAAAGACCTATTAAGATTATAAGAGCAAGTATTAAGGGTATTTTAAATAAAAATTTCATAGAAAAGTAAAGACTATTTTGTTAATCCCATAAGGATAAATCTGAGTCCCCAGATGATCTTTGTATCCAATGCATTTTCCAATTGTCACCAACTCTCTTAAATATAGAAGTTACTGTTGGTAAGTCATCATTTAAAGCACCTTTGTAAGTAAATTTAGCTCCAAGAGTAAAAACACACATAGCTACATCTTTAGAAAGAAATTCAAATCTATGAATTTTTGTAATTTCAGCTTTTTCTTGAACTACATCCCCAGAATTCATCATATCTTCAAATCCTTTTGCACTTATAGGATTACCACTAGGTCTAATAAATAAGAAGTCTGAAGTTGTATTATTTATAAAAAAAGACCCCATCTTTTGAGGAGTAGCGAGTTCATAAAGTAATGAAATAATTTGATCTTTATCGGTCATTTAGTTTTAACTATTAACAAATAAATTATGAGTAATATTTTTTAAGAAAAGATTAAAAGTTAATAAACAAGAACAATTTAATTGGCTAAAATTTATTCATTTAAATAACTTTAAAAAGAAATATCCAAATAAAAAATTTAAAACTCAAAAGATCTAAGATTAAAACCTTATTGCAAAAAAAGATCCACTATTTTTGTACTTTTAAATTGGAGCCATATTTAATTTCAACAAGATAAGAAGCCACTAGGGATAGTACCAAAAAGAACAATAAACTTTCAAGAGTAGATTGAGGCATAATCATAGATTAGTGGGAGAAACTTTATATATCTATAAAAACGAACTTTATAAAAAAATCAAATAGATATTTTTTTAAAGTCATATCGATTAAATTCAATATAAAATAAAGTTATTGTTTATTTTCAGGCAATTAAATCCTAATCAAAGATAAAGGTGGAAATTAATGTCACGAAAATCTGAATCCCTAAAAGATAAAGCGACTAAAAATTTTACTGAGTTTTCACAGTTAGCCGATTTTTCTTTAATCAATTTTCTCAAAGCTGATCCTCAATCAACAAAAGATGGTAATGATCATAGGCCTAGGCCAGTTTTTTCAGGTCATTATGTACCCGTCACTCCAACACCGATTCCAGAACCTAAATATATCGCTCATAGCAAAATATTATTTGAAGAGTTGGGATTAAGTTCCGTACTTACAAAAGATAAAAAGTTTTGTCGTTTTTTTTCAGGTGATACTGATGTTGCAGAGTATCCAATGAGTTCATTTGGTTGGGCAACTGGATATGCATTATCTATTTATGGCACAGAATATATACAACAATGTCCTTTTGGCACTGGCAATGGTTACGGAGATGGTAGGGCAATTTCTATATTTGAAGGTTTATTTAATGGGAAAAGAATGGAGATGCAACTTAAGGGTGGAGGTCCTACACCATATTGTCGTGGTGCAGATGGCCGTGCTGTCCTAAGATCAAGTGTTCGTGAATTTCTTGCACAGGAGTTTATGCATGCCCTAGGAATTCCGACATCAAGATCTTTAACACTATTTGTATCAGGAACAGAAATAGTTAGAAGGCCATGGTACACAAGAGGGTCTAAACATTTTGAGCCTGATATCATGGTTGATAATCATGCTGCAATTACCACGCGTGTTGCGCCATCATTTTTGCGTGTAGGTCAGCTCGAACTCTTCGAGAGGAGAGTTCGAAGTAACTCACATAATGACGCTTTTGATGAGCTTAAAATGATTGTTCAGCACCTTATAAATAGGAACTATCATGAAGATATAGACCCTAGTAATTCATTTACTGATAATATAATTAACTTGTCATGTTTATATCGAGAAAGACTTATATCACTTGTAGCTAACTGGATGCGCGTCGGTTATTGTCAAGGCAATTTTAACAGTGATAATTGTGCTGCTGGCGGATTTACATTGGACTACGGTCCTTTTGGTTTTTGTGAATTATTTGACCCGAGATTCCAACCCTGGACTGGAGGTGGAGAACATTTTTCATTTTTCAATCAACCTTTTGCGGCTGAAATTAATTTTAAGATGTTCTGTTCATCTCTCCAACCGCTACTTTTAGAGAAGAAAGAAGACATAGAAAAATTAGAGCAAATCAAAAATGATTTTTCTAAATTAATGAGAAAAGACATTCAATTAATGTGGGCAAAAAAGCTTGGCTTAGAAAAATACAACGAAACTCTTACCAACGAGCTTTTCAATCTTATGGCAATCTCTAAGGCTGACTTCACTATTTTCTTCAGGAAGCTTTCTCATATTCCTGAAAATATATCTTTTTTAAAAGAGAGTTTCTATTTACCTCTAACTAAAGAACTTGATGAAAAATGGAACATTTGGCTCAAAAAATGGAACAGTTGTCTTAAAACATGTGATGACCCTTCAAAAATATCTCAATCAATGAAGCACGTAAATCCAAAATATACTTGGCGTGAATGGATGATAGTTCCTGCATATGAAGACGCTGAGAGGGGGAATTACAAGTTAATTCAAGAATTACAATCCATCTTAAGTAATCCATATGAAGAGCAATCCTTGGATATATCACAAAAATACAATCGTCTTAAACCAAGAGAATACTTTAATTACGGAGGGATATCACACTATAGCTGTTCTTCCTAAAAGCTTAAGTTATTTTTTGTATAGTTTTTCTAACTGCTTAATTTCATCTCTTAACTCTTTACCTCTCTCATTAATTTTATTATTATTCTTAATTATGGGAATAATCCACCAAGCTTGTAGAGCCACAAATAATAATATAAGAAGTATTAAATCAGGTGTTCCAAGTGACATTAAAATCGATTTGATTTGTCTATTCAATTGATAATAACAATCAATTATTACTTTTTTAAAATTAAGTAGAAAGCTCTATGCCACCTCTAATTCAATACGAAGTTCCCTGCCCTTGTAGATTATCGACTCTTTGAAATTAATTAGTTTTTTTATTCTTTCTTGCCTTTCCGTTTCATTTATGCAGGTATCCTCAATCACTTCTTGTATTGCTAGGGTAACTTTCTGAAGTTGAAACTCTAGCTCTTCTCGATAGTTCATTGATTAATATAATTATTTTTCTAATTAAAATAGAAATTTTGAAATAGTAAATAAGTACTTAACTCAATAAAACTGTTGACATGAAGCTTAAGGGGCTATAAAGTTAATAGTACATATGTATTGTTACTCGATGTCACTTAGAGAGGTTAATGCTTGGTCTAATTTTTCTTACGGCACTAATATTGATACACCCAACGGTTGCCTTCTTAACGCTGAAGGGAGCAGACTAATCTTCTTTGAAAGATGCAGAAAATCACCCAAGAACAATATTAAGATCTTTACCCATCTTTTTTATACAAATCATCTAGGAGAGCCAGCAGGTCTAAAATCTACTAGCAAAATCCTACTAAACGAGGCCTGGGGGCAATGGAACGAGCTACAGGAGCATGGTTGGACAGAAGTATCACATAATTTTGGATAGTCAGAAAGGCCCTAAAAGCTAGACGATTTAATCTTTCTAGAAGATAAAAACTTATCTTAATCAAACACTAATGCATCAAGTAAAAGGCTTTATCTAGGAATAATTAATCGTCAAGAAGTAAGACTACCCAAAATATAAATATAATTACTATTTTGAAAACAAAAGTTTAGGTATAATCCAATTTATAACAAATATGTGACGTAAATGATACAATTATTGCAGTATTCGACCAATTTTGTCCTTTTACTTTACATTGGTTAATACTTGTGTTACATTAATTAACAATTACAAAAACTAGCAATGGCTAATTCACAAGTAACAACAGAATCCGGTGGAAGACAGAATATGTTTCCAGCTGAAACTCGCCCCTATATCGATGAAACCGTTTCATATGATGGTTACCCTCAAAATGCAGAGAAAGTTAACGGTCGTTGGGCAATGATCGGCTTTGTCGCTTTGCTAGGTGCCTACGTAACAACAGGTCAAATCATTCCAGGCATATTCTAGAAATGGAACAAATTTCTCCTGAACTTTATAAAAAGCTGGTTAAAGCTTATAAGTCCACTAGGTGAAATCCTATTTTTGTAATTTCTTTAACGGTAATGATTCTTTTTTTATACCAATAAGCAATTACAAGACCTTAAATACTTACTAAATTTATCAAACAAAAAAAATGACTGAAACAAAAACAAAAACAATCGAAAAAGAAAAGGTTGTTGCGGAAACACTTAATGGAAGGTTTGCAATGATCGGACTTATAGCTGCAATTGGTGCATATCTAACTACTGGACAAATAATTCCAGGTTTCGTTTAAAACTTATTAAAAACAATTACTACAAATTTAATGGAAAACTCAAAAACAAACTACTGGCAAAATGCTGAAAAAACTAATGGAAGAATGGCAATGATGGGCTTCTTCGCACTAGTCGTAAATTATGGCTTATTTGGCTGGATAATACCTGGAATTTTTTAAGATGAACCTTGATCTATTCCTCATTTCTTTCTTTGCATATCTACTAGTCCCAGTACTAATGATTGCGAAAGGTAAAAAAGCAGTTAACTAAAAAAATGAATTTAGGTTTACTCTTTCTTAAAGTTAATACAATTGGAGTAATAACTTTAGCTGAATTAGATTGGATTACTAATAATCAATCTGAATTCTCTAGACTAGATATGGCATTAGTTATAAAGATTGGACGTCTAATGGATTCAGGAGATGTAGAGATAGATAGTAGATTACCAGTTTAATATTTCTTGTATTTAAATCAATCGTCATGAGTGTTTGTCAATAGGGATACTGACAAACACTTTTATTTTCAATAAAAAGTAATTAATAAAAAAAGAGATCATTTTTTAGCTGAAATGATCTCCTAATACCTAATTCTCACAAGAAAACATCAAGTAAGCGTACATATCTTAAATCATTTTAATTAAGCGTAAATCCGCAAATATGCCGATTTAATTCTATCTATTTAATCCTCCTCTCTTGATCCAGAGAAACCAAGTCACCCAGATAGGAGGAAGAAATTTTATTAAAAATCCAATCTTATATATATAAAAAGGAGCATCATCTACGATAAATAAATTTATGCATACCGATGCTAATGAAACCCATATCGCAATTATTAGAATATTTGCTCCCAATAGAGCGAACTTATTTTGCTTAAATATTTTTGGCATAAAATAAAAATTATAATCCTAATTTTAAACTGGAATTCTATATTAAAGAAATTCTTCAAAAAAACTTCAAATTTAAAATCCATATCCAAATAAAAAATGTACTAAATCTTATTCCTTCACCTAACAAAGTTCCAAAGATAAAAGGTGGGAAAAAGTATATAGATAAAATTGAAAGCAAACTCATAAAAGCAAAAGAGCCTCTTAGAAAGATATTCTTTCTTCGTTTCCTTTTTAGCTGTTTTAATAAATTCAATTCCCATTCAATTAAGCTATAAAACTTTTCAGAAAATAAAAATAAATATTTCATAATTTTTTATTTATATTTGTAATAAACTCTTTAAACTCAATTTTCTAGCAACTCCATTCAAGCCAAACCAAGTTGTAAATCTTTTATTAGCTTCTTTGATAATTTCCTGCTTTACTCTTAATATAAATTCATATCTACTTAATAAACTACTTAGCGTTATTGAATTTATAGAAATAAAACTATTCACTTTTTTATTCGGTTTTTAATATTTACAAATTAAAGTTCTGATATTAGCAATATACCTTATTTCCCTTCTCGGAAAGATAGTAAATTCTATCTTCTGAGTTAACAAAAAAAGTTAATCCTTTATATTGAGACCTACCGAATTTAATTAATCTATTCCTATGCAAATCCCAATTATTAGTATTAATATCAGGATTATATTCTTGTTCATTGGGCGTAGGTATTAAATATAAAAAACTCTTTGTTTTTTTTAAGCGATTATATTTTTTCTTATAAATCAAGAAAAGAAATATAGGAATAAAAAGTAAAAATATAATAAAAAGTACTAAAAATAATTTTGACATCATCAACTACTAAAGAATTTTGTTAGTCAATTTCTTTAAGAATACAATATTTTTTAAAGACTAAGTAAAAAATCCTATTTTGCGGTTCTTGTATTTTTTAATACTTACAAAATGTCGCGAACAAACTGATTATTAATTTAGTCGCAAATTTATTATGACTCAAGCATCAATGAACACTCCTTACGCAAAAAGAGTAGCTGAAAAATTTAAAGAAGCTCAAAATTATTTAAAAACTAATGGGTTTAGTAGATCAACAAAACATCTCTTAGAAGATATTGAGAATACCGTTGATAAATAAATTGATTACCCCATATAGCATTAAATAAATAATATAAAAATTCTGCAGAATTATTCATTATTATCTATGGAGTAATAGAAATGTTGAGATTATCTTATCTTAATTTTATTTATTATTTTTTAAATTAACAAAACAAAATTTAAGATTTATACTAAGGTTTTTTTCTTTAAGGAAATAACTAAAATATAAATAATAAAATAAGAATTTTAACTTTTTTCAGATTTGAATTTTTTTAAAGGACAGCTAAATTTAGATATCAAAAACCAAACTTCGAATCAACATGTAAAAGTATTTATAGCTTTATTAGTTTTATTGCATATTTCTGGTTGTTCTTATTTAAATAAAGACAACCAATCAAAAAAGAAATCAAATATCGTCAATAAAGAAATTATAAATAACTATTCTAAAGCGATTTCAAAAGATCCTAATAATTTTTTATTTTATTTAGAAAGAGGAAAGACTAAACATGATTATGGAGACTTTAAAGGAGCCATTAATGATTTTTATTATTCATTTAAGATCAATCCCGATAACAAAATATTTTTTTACATAGCAAATTCAAAGTTTGAATTTAAAGACTATAAAGGAGCTATTAAAGATTATGAGAAATTAATCAAAATAACTGATTTTAAAGATGAAGTTTTTTATAATATGGCAAGCGCTCAATTGATAGTTTTTGACTACGAAGAATCTATAAATAATTATACTAGTTCTATTAAATACGATATGGACGATGATTATGCTTATTTATATCGAGGAGTTGCAAAATTCAAAAAGAATAAATATTTAGATTCAATAGAAGATTTTAGTAAATCAATAGAATTAAATAAAAACTCATATATAGCTTTAAATAATAGAGGGGTTAGTAGATATAAATTAAAGAGATACAAAAAAGCTTTAGAGGATTTTAAAAAATCGATAAAAATAAATCCATATAATTACAATACTTATTACAACAAATCACTTACTCATTTTGGGCTAAAAGAAATTAAAAAAGCTTGTATTGATCTAAATAGATCAATCAAGCTAGGTAAAGAAGTTTTTAAAGATGAATATGCAAAGATATGTATTTAAAGTTTTAGAAACACTTAAAATCAAACCATTGTTTAAAATCTAATTTTTAATTTACCAAAAGTGCTTCTAAAGCCTCTATTTCAGCCGACAATTCAGCAGTAGGTTCTCCTGCTGCTGCGGCCTTAGACAATTGTCTTTTCTTAAAACTTATCTTTGCTTTTGTTTGCTTCTCTTTTTTCGCTTTCTTAGCAGCTGGTGAAGAACCACCACCACCGCCGCCGCCGCCGCCGCAAGCTAGGAGATTTTCCTGATGTAATTCATACTCAAATCTTTCACCAAAATAATTTGCCTTTATTTCATTTCCAAAAAGAATACTTGTTGGGAGAGCAAAAAATAATCCCAGAGATATTTTAAGAAATTTGTTTAACTTCATTTAATATAAAAAAATTTTTTATAATCATATAGGTTAAGTAACTTTACCTTCAAGAAATCTTTAAGAAAAAACATACAAGTTAATACTTATAAATCATTTATTTATTGCATCTAAGATATCTATAGCAAGTTCTGAACCTAATTTACTAGCGGCAAATTCAGTAAAATGGCTATAGTCTAAAAACCAACTAGTTTCTCCAGCTTTTAGCGAATAATCAATATAATTAACAGTTCTAGTCTTTTTTATTTCTCTCAATAAAGTTTCCCTATAATCCTTTTCAATTAAATACATCTCCCTTTCTAAAATTTTTAATGGAAAAATTGGATTTCCTACTAAATGTTTTATCCCAACCACGTATTTATAATTTCTCCCATTCAATTGCTCTTCTGATAAAGAACTAAAGTAATTTGGAGCATATACATAAATATATTTGCTATCAAGATTAGCTGTAGAAATAATATTTCTTAATGTCGATTGAATTGCATAATTTTTGATCTTCTCATATTCTTCAAAATTTAAATTTAATTTCTCATTCAAAATCTCTTCAAGATTTTTATTTTTTGTATAAGGTTCTAGATTTATAGTTAACTGTTTTTTTTCATAACTTCCTGGCTTTACTTTATTTCTAGAGCCTAAAAATTCTATATAAGAGAGAAATTTGCTACTTGTCTTTAACGAATTTATTAATGAAAAAAATCCACTTCTTATATTTCCTAATGAACTACTTGTTAAAAAATTTATATATTTAATATTGTTTTCGTCTATCATCATGCTATTAGCGAAGCTATATTTGGTTTTCTTGCCATTATCATTAATAGCTAAAAGTCTTATAAAATTCCAAAAGTCCTGAATACCTCCAAAACTTAAAATAAGATCTGCGGATGGCAAGTCATCTTGATAGGGTTCAGAATTTAAATATCTAAAAGCCTCTACGTGTTCTTGCCAGGTGTTAAAACCTGAAAATGCTGCATTAATAAGATCAATTTTGGGATTTCTAATTCTTAAACTTTTCTCTAATTGACTCGCAAAAGTTTTCTTATTATCAAATCCATAAAGTCCTTCTCCCATAGCAACACTATTCCCAAGTAATAAAACTCCATATGTATTTTCTTTTTTATTACTTGTTTCATAAGGCGTTTTTATAAATCCATTTTGATCACAAATTAAAAAATTCAAATTTTCGGGATTAGTATCTTTATTTAAACAATTATTTCTCCAGCCAGTTAGGGAATCATATACTGTTCCACTTGCAAATTTAGTATTTGATTTATTAAGCATTACAAAAGCTATCTCTAATATAAAAATTATTATTGGAATAAATAAAATCGTATATGTGATAAATCTTAAAATTTCGCTCCTAGTCTTCATAAAACTAATTTGAATCGTTTATAAATAAATTTTAAAATATTTATAAAATCTTTCAATTTTAAAAGACTACTTAAAACATAATTGATTTAAATTTTATTGAATTATCCTTACCAAAAACTAACTCATTAAAATAAATAGGGAAAATTTATGAATTCAGATTTCTAATTAATCAAAGCTAAATCGCGATATAGGTAAATGGAACAATAACTTGAACAACACTTATTATCAGAATTATCGTGATTGCTAATAAAATTGCAGTTATCAGAGCAGCCTGAATAGGTGTAGCATTTTTCCAAATTGAAACTATTATGTGTTTTAAAAACCGAAAAAAATTTAGCATTTTAATTAATAAAGATTTTTCTTAGTTAACAAACCTAAGTCAGTCAAAAGATAACGTAATGGTGTTCTGGCACAAACCAAAAGACCATCAATTAAATCAAAACAAGTAGGGTCTCCACTAACATTTAAGGAGGAATTAGCTAGAATATCTATCTTCATAGGTTCTAACTTAAATAGTAGCTTACCCAGAGAAGATTCATTATCTACAATTTGAATACGTGCAGTTCCATCAACGTGGGTTGTTGGAAATTCTAAAGAAATATTATCATTAATACATTTGCAAGTTGCACTCATAGATTTATAGCATTCAGAAAGTTCAGGCCTTAATTGATAATATTTTTTAGCAATTTCAAATCTCATTGCAGGTGCGGTAGGTCTAAAAGGACTTCTATTTTTAATAACTGTATTTAAGGTCTTTACAGCATCTTTATTTGTTCCATCGCATATTAAGGATCTATTCCCTAAAGCTCTTGGACCTGTCTCACTGCGGGATAATATTGTACCAATAACTTCTCCTGAACTTATAAGCTCTGCTGCTTTTAAAAAAGAATTATCTTCATTAGTTTCTAACACAGTAAATTCATCATTAATAATTTTCTCAGTGAGGACTTTTTCATTACGTATTTCTTTTACAGAGGGAAATAAAGAGGGCTTTGCAATATTGAAATACTTAAAAGAATTAGATTTTAAATAACCATACAAAGCCGCTCCAATAGCACAACCAGCGTCTCCTGGACTAGGAGGAATAATTATTTCATCTACAAACGGTAGTTGTGAAAGACTATCTATTGAGGCTGAATTCATAGAAACCCCTCCTGAAAAAAGAAAACTCCTAGAGCCAGTTAATTGGTGAGCATGATTAAAAATTTTGCGGAGTAGATAAACTGTTAAATCTTGAGCTCCTCTAGCTACATTGGCACATCTCTGGAAATCATTGTCCCCAGGGATAAGTGGAATAAATGGATTTCGCGCAGGTCCTAGCAAACTTTCCAATTTGTGGCTATATGAGTTCGAAGTTGAAATGTGATAGTCAAAATAACTCATATCCGCAACTAATTTATTTGAGTAGGAATCCCAATCCATTAGATCTCTAATCAATTTTGCTGATTTACTATTAGAGTCTCCAAAGGAAGATAAACCCATAACTTTATATTCCCCTTCATTAATTGCGAAGCCTAAGTAATCAGTAATAGAAGAATAGAAAAGACCTAGAGAGATAGGGTATGGACATTCCCACAACTCATTAATATTATTTGGATCAAATACTTGGCTAATTGAAGCCGTGCTTCTATCCCCAAACCCATCAACAACTATAGAGCAAATGTCTTTTTTAGTATTAGCATATGCAAGAGCTGTAAGTGTATGAGACAAATGGTGATCAGAATAAATCAGTTTTTTCTCTAAACCTTTAAATAATCTTGCAAAATCTAAGTAACAAGATACTGAAGAGCGATTAAAATTACGAAACTGGTGAGTAAGTAGACCAAGGCTTCTTGGCATATATTGAGAAGCCTCTTTTACAGTATGAAGAAAAGCACTTAATGGTCTTTCATAGAATGCAACTCTCTCAATATCCTTTATTTTGAGGTTATTAGAATCTAATAATTTTTGTATTGATCTCTTTGGAAATGATTTATCACCTTTAATTCGTGTTAAAGATTCTTCTCTGTAGTAGTCAACAAGAACTCCTTTTTTGTCAACTAATGCAGCCGAAGATTCATGATTATAACCAGTAACACCAAGAAACATTTTTATTATTTTAAAGACAAAATTTTATAGAAGAGAGTGAGATGATATGTTCATAAGATTTTTACCTTCTCTTTGAAATTCAGTTAAATTCAGTTTTCTTGCAAAAATTCCTGCCAAATAAGCCATACTTTTATATAAGGGTGTAAGAAGCCTGTCTAGAAACTTTAAATTTGCATCGTATATTTTTCTTCCTTTATTATTAATTGTTTCTTTAATCCTATAAATCAATAGCTGCCAGGGCTGTAAAGCAGGATAGTGGTCTAAGAAATGTTTTTTAGCCATACCATGATGTCGCAATTCGTCTTTCATAATGTTAGAAATTGCGGCTCCTTCGTTAGTACTAGGACCAACCAGATTTAATATCTTCTCAAAAGATGATTTAGCCAAAAGTTCGTTTGTATAAACAAAAGCTATGAAATCCTTTAATTTCATAGTATCGATTAGAAAACCTTTATTGGATATATAGCCTTTTGTTATCAAAGAGGGAGGAACAAATCTAAATGCCCTTGCAATTTCTAATGATGATTCCTTGCCCCTTTTAGAAAGCATTTTAAAGAAACATCCAGCATGATTATATTCATCCTTAGCGTGCATAAAATAGCCGAAAGATTGATTTGGAGAGTTAGTTTCTTTGCAAGCAGCAAGCATTTCAAGGGCAGAGGCTAATTCCGCGTGTGCTGTTTCAAAGAAAACAGATAACTCAGTATTTTTATCTTTCATGTGTAGTGATTGTCATGTTACTTTGATAAAAAAATTAGTCAATTTAATAAAAATTTAAAAGAATTCTTTTGATTATCATAAAATTTATCGAATCAAACATTGAATAAGAATTCCATTACATCACCCTCATTAACAATATATTCCTTACCTTCACTTCTAAGTAAACCTTTAGTTTTTGCATTTGCAATAGAACCTGAATCTATTAAGTTTTGGTAAGAAATTGTTTGGGCTCTAATAAATCCTTTTTCAAAATCAGTATGAATTACACCTGCTGCCTGAGGTGCAGTCATACCGTCTTTTATAGTCCATGCCTTTGTCTCTTTTTCTCCAGTAGTAAAATAAGTTTTTAATCCAAGTAATTTATAAGTAGATCTAATTAAAGAACTTAATCCCCCCTCCTCTACTCCTAAGCCAACTAGATAGTCTTTTTTATCTTCGGTTTCTAACTCTATTAATTCAGATTCAACTTGGGCTGAAATTTTTATACATTCTGTATTTTCAGAGTTTGCAAAACTCTGAACTTTTAGAGAAAAATCATTACCTTCAGCTAAATCATTTTCATTTAAATTAGTAGCATAAACAATTGGTTTTGCAGTAAGAAAACCCAATTGTTTAATCATTAAATTTTCTTCATCACTTAAAGATATTGACCTTACCGAAAGACCTTTTTGTAACTCATCCTCAATTTTTCCTAATAAAGAATCTTCTTGCGCAGCTTCTTTACTTGTTTTAACTTGTTTCTTGATTCTTTCTCTTCTCTTATGCAGCTGAGATAAATCAGCCAAATTTAGCTCCAAATTAATAATCTCGATATCATCTAAAGGATCAATTTTCCCTGAAACATGAATTACCTCAGTATCTTCAAAACATCTTACGACGTGAACAATTGCATCCACTTCTCTAATGTTGGATAGAAATTTATTACCTAAACCTTCACCTTTACTTGCACCTTTAACAAGTCCTGCAATGTCAACAAATTCAATTTTTGTGGGGATGATATTTTGACTAGAGCTTAAGGTACCTAACTCTTGCAGCCTTTGATCAGGAACTGAAACAATGCCTTTATTTGGCTCAATAGTACAAAAGGGAAAGTTTGCAGCTTGTGCTTTTGCATTTTCAACAAGTGCATTAAATAAAGTTGATTTCCCAACATTTGGCAATCCAATAATACCGGCTTTTAACATTTGAAAAAATTTATAGATAAATTAGTCAAAGAATCATCTTCTTGTAATATAGAGTTTACTTAACCAATCATGGATAAGTTAATCATAATCGTTTCGATTATTCACTATAGTTTCTAAATATCCTTAATTGCTTGCTTACTAAAAAATATGCTTAATTTAATAAAAAAGAATTTAAATATAAAAAGTGGAATTGTATTAATTGTACTAGCAACATTTTTTGTCTTTTTAAGTAATTCTTTTAAGAAAAACAAATCAAAAGATATTTCAGATTTTGTAGTTGCCGTTGAAAAAGGAATTCTTTCTGAATCAATAAATACTAGTGGAGAAGTAAAGGCTATTAGAACAAGCAATATTGGTCCAAGAAAACAAGGAATAATTAAAGAAATCAAAGTTGAGGAAGGTGATCTCGTAGAAAAAGATCAGATTTTAGCTACTCTCGATGATGATGATTTCATCTATAAGCTTGAAGAACTCGAATTAAATTTTAAAAACCAAAAATCTGAATATTTGAGAAGAGAATTTTTATTTAAAGAAGGGGCGGTTAGTAAAGAGGATTATGAAAGCTATAAAAATAAATACAATACAAGTGAAGCGAAATTTAGTGATGCAAAAGCTGAAAAAAATTTTTATTTAATAAAAGCTCCATACTCAGGAAAAATAACTGCTAAATATGCAGAGATAGGCTCATACGTTACTCCTAGTACAAATTTAAGTTCGGACTCTAAAGCTAAAAACTTTATTTTTGAATTATCAGAGGGTATTGAGATTATTGCTAAAGTACCAGAGAGTGATATTGGAAGGATAAAAATAGGCCAAGAAGCCGCTGTAAGGATAGAAGCTTATCCCTCAAATAAATACTTTGCAATAGTAAAAAAAATAGCTGAAAGGGCAGTTAAAGATAATAATGTTACTTCATTTGAAGTAACTCTTAATTTCAAAGAAACATCTGAGGAAATAAAAATAGGGATGACTGCTGATCTTGAATTTAAAGTCAAAAGTAATGAAGAAAAAATCTTAGTGCCTACAGTTTCAATTGTCACAGAAAAAGGTGAAAAAGGTGTCTTGAAAGTAGATAAAAATAATTCTCCTAAATTTGAAAAAATAGAAATAGGCATTAGTAGCGGTAATAAAACTTCTATCATTGAAGGTTTAAGAGCTGGAGAACAAATCTTTATTGATATTCCACCTTGGACTAAAAAAAGAAAATGAGTTTGAAATCCAAAGGCTCAAAAAAACCAATTTTACTTTTAGTTGATGGCCATTCTCTCGCTTTTAGAAGCTTCTATGCATTTAGCAAAGGGGTTGATGGGGGATTAACAACTAAAGAAGGTTTCCCAACCAGTGTTACCTATGGATTTCTAAAAAGCCTTCTTGAAAATTGCAAAAATATAAGTGCTGAAGGAGTTTGCATTACTTTTGATACAGAAAAACCAACATTTAGACATGAATTAGATCCAAACTATAAAGCTAATAGAGATGTAGCTCCTGATGTTTTTTTTCAAGACATTGAACAATTAGAAATCATCTTAAAAGAAAGTCTTAATTTACCTATTTTTAAATCTCCTGGCTTCGAAGCGGATGATCTTTTGGGGACAATTGCTAATGATGCATCCTCAAAAGGTTGGTGTGTAAATATTCTTTCTGGAGATCGAGATTTATTTCAATTAGTTGATGATCAAAAAGATATTTATGTTCTCTATATGGGCGGAGGTCCCTATGCTAAGAGTGGTAATCCAACTTTAATGAATGAAAATGGAGTTAAAGAAAAATTAGGAGTCTATCCAGAAAGAGTTGTAGATTTAAAGGCATTAACTGGGGATAGTTCTGATAATATCCCAGGAATAAAAGGAGTAGGACCAAAAACTGCAATTAATTTATTAAAAGAAAATGATACTTTAGACGGGATTTACAAAACCTTGGAGGTTATTCAACAAGATGGGGATAAAAAATATCAAGGATTTATAAAAGGTGCCGTTAGGGAAAAACTAAAAAATGATAAATTTAATGCTTACCTTTCAAGAGATTTAGCAAAGATAAATATTGAAGTACCCCTGGTATTAAGTAATCGATATGAACTCAATCAAATAAATAAAGATTCTCTCTCAGAATCTCTTCAAAAACTTGAATTATCAACTTTGCTGAGGCAAGTTGATATTTTTAATTCAACATTTAGTAAAGGCGGTTTCAACAAAAATAATGAGAACAAAAAAGATGAAAAAGAATTAAAAGTTTCAGCCTCAACTGATTTAGAAGAAACAAAAAATAAAATCCCAAGCATCAAAGTTAATATAGTTAATGATTTTACAAAGCTAGATAGCCTAATTAAAAAATTAGAGCTTACAAAGGATATCGTTGCATTAGATACTGAGACAAATAGTTTAAATCCTCTAGATGCTGAACTTGTTGGAATAGGTTTTTGTCTTGGCGAACAGATTAATGATTTATTTTATATACCCATTGCTCATCAATCACAAAAAGACGAGTTAACTCAATTAGCAATTGAAGATATATTTTCTAATTTAAGATCTTGGATAGAAAATCCAGAAAAAGAAAAAACTCTTCAAAATTGTAAATTTGATAGACAAATATTTTATAACCATGGGCTAAATCTTAAAGGAGTTACTTTCGATACCCTTTTGGCAGACTACATTCTCAATAATTCGGAAAAGCATGGATTAAGTGAAATTAGTTTTAGAGAATTTGGATTTAAACCACCTACGTTTAAAGAAACAGTTGGGAAAAATAAAGATTTTTCATTTGTCGATATTAATCAAGCAAGTATTTACTGTGGTTATGATGTGCTCCTAACTTTCAAGATCGCAAAAATTTTTAAAGAAAGATTTAGTAATGAAAATAAGGATTTATTAAAATTATTTAAAAAAATCGAATTACCTTTAGAGCCAGTCTTATCAGAAATAGAAATGAATGGTATCAGAATAGACATCCCTTATTTAAATGAACTTTCTGGAGAATTAAAAAGTACATTAGAAAATATTGAAAAAAATGTTTTTGAAATAGCAAAGCAAGAGTTTAATTTATCTTCTCCAAAACAACTTGGTGAAATATTGTTCGAAAAGTTAAATCTTGACAAAAAAAAATCAAGAAAAACAAAAACAGGCTGGAGTACTGATGTTGTTGTTCTTGAAAGATTAGTCGGAGAACATGAGATAATTCCCTATTTAATAAAACATAGAACTCTTAGTAAACTTTTAAGTACGTATATTGATGCTCTTCCCAACTTAATTAGTAAAAAGACTGGAAGAGTTCATACTAATTTTAATCAAGCAGCTACTGCCACTGGGAGATTAAGCAGTAGCAATCCAAATCTTCAGAATATCCCTGTTAGAACAGAATTCAGTAGAAGAATAAGAAAAGCCTTCTTGCCGGAAAAAGGTTGGAAATTATTATCAGCAGATTATTCTCAAATTGAATTAAGAATATTAGCTCACCTAGCAAATGAAGAAATTCTCATAAATGCGTTCCAAAATAATGATGATATTCACTCTTTAACAGCACGATTAATTTTTGAAAAGAAAGACATCAATTCTGACGAAAGGAGAGTTGGAAAAACAATTAATTTTGGAGTTATTTATGGAATGGGAATAAAAAAATTCGCACGTTCTACAGGGGTTAGTCTGGCAGAAGCAAAAGAATTTTTAACTAAATATAAAAAAAGATATGCCAAAATTTTTAAATTTCTAGAACTTCAAGAAAGGCTTGCTCTATCCAAAGGATATGTAGAAACTATTTTTGGAAGAAAGAGAGAATTTAAATTTGATAAAAATGGACTTGGTAGATTAATAGGAAAAGATCCGTATGAAATTGATTTGCAAACTGCTAGAAAAGCTGGAATGGAAGCTCAGTCTTTAAGAGCTGCTGCAAATGCTCCTATTCAGGGTTCTAGTGCTGACATTATTAAAATAGCCATGGTTCAATTAAACAAAAGATTATTAGAGATGAATATTCCAGTTAAAATGCTTTTACAGGTTCATGATGAATTATTGTTTGAGTTCCAACCTGATTTCTTAGATATCACAACCCAATTAGTAAAAGAAACTATGGAAGATTGTGTAAAATTAAAAGTTCCACTTCTAGTCGATATCGGAGTTGGAAATAATTGGATGGAAACCAAATAATTTTCCAATAAATACTATTTTTAATATGATCAAGTTTTTTAATTCTCTAAGTAAAAATATTGAAGTCTTTAAACCAATAAATGACGTTGTAAAAATATATTGTTGTGGAGTAACTGTTTATGATTTATGTCATCTCGGGCATGCAAGAAGCTATATATCATGGGATGTTCTTAGAAGGTTTCTGATTTACAGAAATTACAAAGTGAAGTTTGTCCAGAATTTTACTGATATCGACGACAAGATCTTAAAAAGAGCAAGAGAAGAACATAGTTCCATGCAGGAAGTTTCTCAAAAGAACATCATTGAATTTCATAAAGATATGGATGCATTAGGGATTATGAGACCAGACAGCATGCCAACTGCTACCAACTCTATTCTTAGTATCGTTGAATTAATTAAAATCTTAGAAAGAAAAGGATATGCATATTCTGTTGACGGCGACGTTTATTATTCAGTAATTAAAAATAAAAACTATGGACAACTAAGTAATCAAAACATTCAAGAACAAAACTTTAATCAGCAGGGAAGAATCTCTTTGAGTGAAAAAAGCAAAAAACTGACCCCTCAAGATTTCGCTCTTTGGAAAAATGCTAAAGAGAATGAACCATCTTTTAAATCGCCATGGGGAGAAGGCAGACCTGGTTGGCATATTGAATGTTCTGCGATGGTAAAAGATGAATTAGGAGAAACAATTGATATCCATTTAGGTGGATCTGACCTAATTTTTCCTCACCATGAAAATGAGATTGCACAATCTGAATCAGCTAATAATAAAAAGCTTGCTAATTATTGGCTTCACAATGGCATGGTCAATGTAAACGGACAGAAGATGAGTAAATCCTTGAAAAACTTTACTACCATAAGAGACTTATTAGAATCAGGAACAACTCCAATGACCTTAAGATATTTTGTCTTAACCGTAAACTATAGAAAGCCCCTCGATTTCACCGATGAGGCTTTGAGAAGTGCGTCCGAAGCATGGAAAAATATTAATATGGCACTTTCTTTTTTTGAGATTACAAAAAAAAACCTTTCGATTAATATAAATGAAAAGAATGAATTTGTTGAAGAAAAATATAAAGAAACAATCAATTTTGAAATATCTCAAAAAAAGATAAAATTTATTAATGCTTTAAATAATGACCTTAATACGGCAGGAGCCTTAGCAATAATTTATGAATTAGCTAAACCATTAAAAAACTTTATTAATCAATTTCAAAGAATTAAAAACCTTAAAATAAATACTAATGAGAAATTTTATCTTAAAGAAACATTAAAAACTCTGGAAGAACTTACCGAAGTGCTTGGATTAAAAAAAGAGGTAATAGTAATAGAAAACAAAATCAACGAAGATCAAATACTATCACTTATTAATAAAAGATTAATGGCAAAAAAGGAAAGAGATTACGAAGAAGCAGATAAAATAAGAAATTCATTAAAGGAAAAAGGAATAGAACTTATAGATCAATCGCCTGAACTAACAACATGGGTTAGGATCTAAATTTTAAGAAAAAAGCCAATTTAAAATTTTTATTTTTTAAATTCACCTTTAAGTGAGAAAATATTATAAATATTAGAGAAAATTGAAATACATCACTGTACTGGGTTCAACAGGTTCAATAGGAACTCAAACTCTAGAAATTGCAAGTGAACTCCCTGATAAATTTAAAGTAGTAGCTCTTTCAGCAGGAAGAAATATAGATTTATTGACGGAACAAGTTAGGAAACATCAACCGGAAGTTATTGCTATTGAGGATAAAAATCTTTTAGATGATTTAAAAAATAATATTAACGACCTAGGAATAGAGACCCCTCCAATCGTTTTAGTTGGTCGAGATGGAATAAATTCAGTCGCAGCATGGGATACTGCTGATACTGTAATTACTGGGATAGTTGGATGTGCTGGACTAATTCCAACGATGTCAGCAATTAATGCCGGTAAAAATATTGCACTTGCTAATAAAGAAACATTAATTGCTGCAGGTTCAGTTGTTATTCCCGCTTTAAGGGAAAAGAAAAGTAGACTTTTACCTGCAGACTCCGAACATTCAGCTATCTTTCAATGTATACAAGGATTACCTAATTACGAAAATGCTGATTTTTCAACAGGTCTTATCCCAAATGGTTTAAAAGCTATTCATTTAACGGCATCCGGAGGTGCTTTTAGAGATTGGGCTGTAGAGGATTTAAAAAATGTCACAGTAGAAGACGCTACTTCTCATCCAAATTGGAATATGGGAAAAAAAATTACTGTAGATTCTGCCACCCTAATGAATAAAGGGTTAGAAGTTATTGAAGCTCATTATCTGTTTGGGACATCATACGAAAATATTGAAATTGTCATCCATCCTCAAAGTATCATTCATTCAATGATTGAGATGGAAGATTCTTCTGTCTTAGCCCAATTAGGATGGCCTGATATGAAGCTCCCAATTTTATATGCTATGAGTTGGCCTGAAAGATTTAAAACTAATTGGAAAAGATTAAATTTAACTGAGATTGGTCAACTTACATTTAAAAAACCAGATGAATTAAAATATCCATGCATGGGCCTTGCATACTCAGCAGGAAAATGTTCTGGGACTATGCCAGCTGTACTTAATGCTGCGAATGAAATGGCAGTAGATCAATTTCTTAAAGAAAAAATTTCTTTTCAAGAAATTCCTATCTTTATAGAAAAAACTTGTGAATCACATATGAATAAACTCAACTTAAATCCAAAGTTGGAAGATATTTTAGAAGTAGATAAATGGTCTAGAATTTTTGTTAAAGAAAAGATCAAAAAAGGTAAGAAATATATCAATGTAGGATAAAAAAAGTGAAAGTTCATAAGCACTTATTACTTTGTGCAACGCCTACAAAACAAAAATGTTTTAAAGGAGATGAAGGTAATAAGACATGGGAATGTCTTAAAAAAACTTTAAAGAATTATGAGAATGACTCTAACTCTAAAAAAATTCAAATATTTAGATCTAAAGTTGATTGTTTAAGAATATGCAAAAACGGGCCAATTCTTCTTATTTGGCCTGATGGAATTTGGTATGAAAAAGTTTCTCCAAAAAAAATGTCAGAGATTTTCACCTCTCACGTCATTAATGGTAATCCAATCGAAAAATGGATTTTCAAAAAAACTCCTTTTGTAAAATAATTTTTAAAATATATTAGTTAAATACTTAAAAGCCAACTTTTAACTGCTTCATCAGACCAACACCCATCATTTGAATGAAAACCGTTATGACCCCCTTTGTTAGTTATTAGGATAGTTAATTTATCTAATGAATCATTCACAGAATTTTTCAAATTTAGAGTAGATTCATATGGAACCCAAGGATCATCTTTAGAATGTATTAAAAAAATAGGGGGAAGATTCTTAATCAATTTTTGAATTCTAAATATAGGTGAAGCTTGATAATAATAATCCTTTAAAGATTTAAACCCCCAACTTGGGGCAGTAAATTCTTCATCAAATTCTCCTATAGTTTTTAAACCTTTAATTTTTTTACTCAATTTACTTTTTGGCAACAAAATCCCTTCGTTTCTATAGCCATCCCATAATTGCCTTTTTAAACGTTGGATTAACCATTTTTGATATAAAAAATTTCTAGGTCGCTCTATACAATTACTGCAAGATATAAGATCTAAAGGGCTACTAACGCAGGCCAATCCATCTACTAATTTTCTACTATTGCCTGAGTTGTAGTCTAAGCAAGCATTAAGAAGAATAGTTCCTCCTAAAGATAGTCCAACTCCAAATATTGGAATATTATCTTTATTATTCAGAAAATCCTTAAACTCAGAATTAAGAAGTTTTCTAAAAAATTTAATTGCCGAGATAATATCATTCGAACATCTTGCGGAATAATTCCCTTTTGCCAAATATCTTGCTGAACCAGCCCCTCTAAGATTTAATTTAAGAACGCCAAAACCATTATTTACTAATTTTCTGGCAATTCTTTTTAAACCATAACGTTTAGTAGATCCACCTAATCCATGCGTAATCAGGACAATTCCCTTTAAAGAATCAAACTTTTCTGGAAACTCTAAGAGCCCTAATAGATAATCACCTTCAAATTTATCAGAGCTAATATTATTTATGGGTAAAAGGATTTTTTTATCTTTTTTGGCTTGGATACTGTCAAAAACAAATGTATCTCTTAAAGTTTGAAGATCTCCTCCAAACCAGGGAATAGCTTCATTAAATGGACTTTTGTTTAAATAGTCAGAGAATTTAAATGAGTTATTACTATTTTTCGCCAACTCCAAGATCCTTTAATTCGCCAATTAACTCGCTCAGCACTTTTTTTGCATCACCAAAGACCATTGAAGTATTAGGTAAATCAAATAAGTCATTTTTAATACCTGAATAACCTGCACTCATTCCTCTTTTTATAACAAAAACTGTTCTTGCTTCTTGTACATCAAGGACAGGCATTCCATAGAGAGGAGAACTTTTATCATTTTTCGCCTGAGGATTAACCACATCATTTGCACCTAAAACCAACACAACATCTGTAGCTGGGAATTCTGGATTAACAATATCCATTTCTTTGAGCTGTTCATAAGGAACATCAGCTTCTGCCAATAGAACATTCATATGTCCTGGCATTCTTCCTGCTACAGGATGAATTGCGTATACAACTTCAATTCCATTTTGTTCTAGCTTTTTTGTTACTTCTCTTAAAGTATGTTGAGCTTGAGCTACAGCAAGACCATATCCAGGGACGACAATTACTCTATTAGCTGCCTCTAAAGTCAATGCACATTCTTCAACACTGCAAGATGTAATATTTGTATATTCCCCTGATCCAGAAGACGTAGTACCTTGAGCAGATAAAGATCCTCCAAAGAGAACAGAGACTAGAGACCTATTCATACCTTTGCACATTACTTGAGTTAAGATTAAACCCGCCGCTCCAACCATTGCACCGGCCACAATCAAAAGCTGGCTGTCTACAACAAAACCTGCTGCTGCTGCTGCAATCCCGGAATAGCTATTTAAAAGAGATATAACAACAGGCATATCTGCTCCCCCAATTGGCAAAGTTACACCAATTCCTAATAGAGTAGAGGCTATAACTAATAGCCAAATCGAACTAATATTTCCATAAATTAAGTAAACAAAAGCTAATAAAGAAGTTACACCAAAAACAATGTTTACAAAATGTCTTGCTTTAACCTGAGTCCATCCGGGGGTAGATAGCCAACCTTGTAATTTTGCCATTGCCACGATTGAACCGGAAAAAGTAATGGCACCAACAAATATTGAAACTGAAATTGAAACATCATTAATAAAAGGCTCTATAGAACCTGCTTTAGCTCCTTCATTAAAAGGGAACAAAAAGGCACCAATAGCTACTAATAAAGAGGACATTCCACCAAAGCCATTAAATAAAGCTACAGTCTCTGGCATTGAGGTCATTGGAACTTTCTTAGCGAGTAAAGTTCCCAACAAACTTCCGACTAATGATCCAATAATGATCCATGCCCAAGATTGGGTAGGGATTCCTGAAGTCCCTAAATAGTAAGCTAGTAAACCTACAACAGAAAGCAACATCGCAAATGCTGCTAATATATTTGCCTCTCTAGCAGACCTAACTTTTGATAAGCCCTTTATTCCCAGAGCTAATAGCAGAACAGCCAGAAGATCTATGACGAATTTAATAATATCAGGAAGAGTCATTGTTATCTAATTAATTATTTATTTTTTTTTGTAGGTTTACGACTAAACATGGCAAGCATTCTGTCGGTAACAAAAAAACCACCTACTACGTTGAAAAGAGCAAATCCAAGAGATATTGATCCGATCAATAATAGTGGACTATTTGGCTCTGCTTTTATAATTGCAGTTAATGCTGCCAACATTGTGATTCCTGAGATGGCATTTGCTCCACTCATTAAGGGTGTATGAAGTGTTGGAGGAACTTTTCCAATTAACTCCAAACCTAATAAACTTCCAAGCAATAAAACCCAGAGAAGGCTATCAAAATTCATAACTTAATTAAAACCTCAATTTTCAAAAACTTTTTTTTGAAGGATGACTCCTTCATCACTTAACAAACATCCAGAGATTAATTCATCATCTTTGTCTAAATTAATTAGACCATCTTTTATGAAAGGTGTAATCAAAGATGTTAGGTTCTTAGCATAAAGTGTACTTGCGTCATAAGGAACTGATGAAGGCAACTCTCCAGCCCCTATTAGCTTTACACCATTACGAATAATAGTCTCATTAGATTTAGTTCCTTCACAATTACCGCCTTGTGATACTGCCAAATCAATTACTACTGCTCCAGGCCTCATCTTTTGAATCATATGAGAATCTATTAAAAGAGGAGCTTTTTTACCTAAGACTTGAGCTGTACAAACTGCGACATCGGCTTCAGATAAATATTTAGTTAAAGTCGCTTTTTGTTTAGCGAGGAATTCAGGAGTAACAGCTTTTGCATAACCACCAGATTCGCTAGGTTTTTCATCAATTTCAGGGAGTTCTATGAATCTTGCTCCCAGAGATTCAACTTGTTCTTTTACTGCTGGTCTAATATCAGATACAAAGACAATAGCTCCAAGTCTTTTTGCAGTAGCAACCGCCTGCAATCCTGCAACTCCTCCACCAAGAACAACAACCTTCGCTGGCTGAACGGTTCCTGCTGCAGTCATCAGCATAGGAAAATATCTATCGAGTTCGCTTGCCGCTAAAAGAACTGCTTTATATCCTGCGATATTGGCTTGAGAGGAAAGGACATCCGATGATTGTGCTCTACTAATTCTTGGAAGTAATTCCATTGATAAAGCAGAGATCTTTTTACTTGTTATAGTTTTTTTAAGTTTTTCGTTGGCATATGGATCTAGAAGGCCTAGTAGAATAGCTCCTTTTTTTAAATTGCCTAAATTACCTTCAGAAGGAATTTGAACACAAAATACAATGTCAGCCTCCCCCCAAATATTTATATTAGATTCAGTAACAATTTCACCTCCAGATTCTTTGTATAAAGTGTCATTAAACCCTGATAGTTCTCCTGCTGAACTTTCTACAAAAACTTCACATCCAAGACTTTTTAATTTTTTTACAGCTCCTGGAGTAGCTGAAACTCTTTTTTCTCCAGAGGCTTTTTCGATAGGAATGAGTATCTTTGTCAATTTATAATATTTTTTAGACATACTAAAGATAATTTGAATAAAGTCAAAAGTCTTGGAGTTTGAGTTTTGTTAAAACATATTTTCTTTTTTTTAAATCATGGCTATGAAAAATATAGAAGTATAAAAAATCTAATGAGCATAAAAGCTATCGAATGCCCAGATGGAGTTTGTCACAGTCATCATGGCGGCCATGCTGTTCCAAGACAAACGATGCAAAGAAACTTAGAAAAGCACGGGAAAGATTGGTGTGAAAAACTAGCTGAAAGAATCTATGAAATGTCAGTTGACACTTATTCCCAAACAGTAATGCCTAGCCTTCATTCTTCAGGATGGCAAAGAAGACATTTAGATTGGGAATTCAAACTAGCAGAAAATGATTCAGAACCTGATGAGGCTCTTGTTGAAGGAATTATCAATGCTACCGAAAGTTTCCTTAGAAGTAGCGAAGTACATAGATTATTCATACAGGAATTAGTCCAGGGCACATTTGAAGAAGCAAATGATAAAAAAATAATTTCTAAAGCTATAAAGTCTATTATTGAAGAGGAGATAGTTATTTCACTAAGAGAAAAAAAAGAAACTCTTTTAAGAAAAATTTCTTCAAAATTAGTTTCAGAAGAAAAAGTTAGCGAGGAGCTTGCAATTAATTCAGCAAAAGAAGGTTTTGAAGAAGTTGAAAGGTTATTAGTAAATCATACAGAGGCAGTTTAAGTATAATTCTTTATATTTTTTTTATATTTATCTCATAATATCTGGTCAAATATTAACTAAATATTAAATTATTGTTTGGAAATACAAAGTTGTAACTTATTAGACAATAGACATAACAAATTTTATGCTTATGTAGAGTCAATTCTAAATTGAAGATGTCTAATTTTTTAAGAAGAAGGATTGATGTAGCAACTTGTTGGGCGACTAACAGAATTTCTTTTATGGATACGCAAGAAAAATATGAAGATAGCTACGCAATTGCTGAAGAGTTTAGAGAATGGATATTGCATATTGGTGAAGAAAATGAGAACTTAAGAAATTCTGTATTGAATTTCCCTAATGAGTTAGAAGAATTATTAGATCAAAAAGTTAATGAGAAATTAATCGAGTGAAATCCGACCTCCATAAATAAGGGCAATTGTTTAATATTAGATATGCATCAATATCTAAATGGAAACTAAAATACAAGAAAATAACATCGAGAATACAGTAATTATAGGTTCTGGACCAGCAGGTTATACTGCAGCAATATACGCAGCTCGCGCAAATCTCCAACCTCTTTTGGTTACTGGTTTTAATTCTGGTGGAATTCCAGGCGGACAATTAATGACAACTACTTTTGTTGAAAATTATCCAGGATTTCCAGATGGAGTATTAGGACCTGAATTAATGGATTTAATGAAGGCACAAGCTGAGAGATGGGGAACTAACCTATGTGAAAGTGATGTAATTTCTATTAATACAAATAAACATCCTTTCGAAATTAAAACTTTAGAAGGTGACATCAAATCAAATTCAATTATTATCGCCACTGGAGCAAGTGCAAATAGATTAGGAGTTATAAATGAAGATAAATTTTGGAGCAAAGGGATAAGTGCCTGCGCAATTTGTGATGGAGCAACACCACAGTTTAGAGATGAGGAATTAGCAGTTATTGGAGGAGGAGATTCTGCATGTGAAGAAGCTGCATATCTAACAAAATATGGCAGCAGAGTTCATTTACTAGTTAGATCTGAAAAATTAAGGGCTAGTGCCGCAATGGTAGATAGAGTTAAAGCTAATACAAAGATCGAAATCCACTGGAACACAAAAGTAGAAAAAGCTAATGGAACTGATTGGCTTGAAAATATTGAAGCAATTAACTCAAAAAAAGGTCCCGTTGAGATTAAAGTAAAAGGACTTTTTTATGCTATTGGACATACCCCAAATACAAAGTTTTTAGACAATAAAATCGAATTAGATAAAAAAGGATATATTGCCTGCAAATCAGGCAGACCAGAGACTTCAATTGAGGGGATATTCGCTGCTGGTGATGTTGTTGATTCAGAGTGGAGGCAAGGAGTTACAGCCGCAGGCACCGGCTGTATGGCAGCATTGGCTGCCGAAAGATGGCTGGCGGAGAAAAATCTTTCGAAAACAATTATCAGAGAAACAACTGAACCAGAAAAAACATCCTCTTCTTCAAGTTTCAATGAAGATGAAACAAATGAAGATACTTTTGATTTAAACTCTGAATGGCAAAAAGGTAGTTATGCGCTTAGGAAACTTTATCATGAGAGTAATAAACCAATATTAGTAATTTTTAGCTCTCCAAGCTGTGGACCTTGCCATGTATTAAAACCACAACTCAAAAGAGTAATCAATGAATTTAATGGATCAGTACAAGGTATAGAAATTGATATTGATAAAGATCAAGAAATTGCTAAACAAGCAGGGATAAATGGTACTCCTACAGTGCAACTATTTAAGGATAAGTTACTTAAAAAACAATGGCAAGGAGTTAAACAACGTAGCGAATTCAAGGAAGCTATTAAAAATATTATATAAAATTTCTATAATTAATTAATTATTTCTTCCTTACATTATTTTTAGGATTTCCCGACCTTGGACCACCGCCTCCTGCATTTCTCTCGCGGTAAGTAATCCTACCTCTAGTTAAATCATAAGGGCTTATTTCTACAAGTACTTTGTCTCCAGCTAACAATTTTATTCTAAATTTAGTTAATTTTCCAGCTGCTCTGCATAAACATTGATGGCCTTCAGGTTGTTCTAAAGTAACCAAATAAAAACCATTTCCTTGTTCTTTTTCTATTACGCCGGATGTTTCAATCATTAAATAATGTATTGTCTAGATTTATATTATCAGAAAAGAATAAACAAAATTTATATAAAGTTAATTACAACATCTGCATGATATCAATTGAAAAGTGTTTAATTTTATACAAAAAATTTAATTTCATTAATTATTTGTAACTGACCATAATAAAAATTTGCCTTTGCAATTTTTTCAGGATCCTCTAGTTGATCGAAGAACATAAATCCTAGACTTTCCCATAAGGATGATCCACAAACATTATTAAGTTCATTAGTTGCTTCTTGAGCAATATTTTTTAATTTACGTTCAAGATTTTTAGTTTTAGAGATTGACATTAATAAAATTATTAAGATAGTACAAATATACTATATATTTAACCAAATGCAATATTAGAATGGAAGTCTCTTTTTTTCTTCGATGTTTAGATCAGCTTCCATTTCTTTAAGTCTTTTTAAAATTTGTTGGTAATACTCTTTAATGTAGCTTTCTAAAGAGGTCATATCTTCTTTTTTTATATCTAAAATCTCATAAGTTTTGCTCATATCTGCATCTAATGCTAAGCCGCTGCTAGTAACTTCAGCGAAGGCCAATCTCTCAGAAACATTTAACGCATCTTGAAAAAAAGAAACTAAACTTTGAGTAACTTTTATTAAAAAAGGTGAAACCCTGAAAATCTTTGCTTTTTTATTACTATACTTCTCACACAAAGAAATAATTTCATCAGAATCCCATGCCTTGGGCCCCACTAAGGGAAGTGATAATTTAAAACATTTTTCATTATTTATGGAGGATAAAATAATCTTAGCCATATCTTGCGTGTTCATATAAGCGATTTTAGTTGGAGTACCGCTCATCCAAACAGCTTGACTGTCTAAGACAGGTATAGCGAATTGACTAATAACGCCTTGCATAAAAGCAGCACAATTAAAAATTGTATAGTCAAAATTAGATTTTTCTAAAAGTTTTTCAGTGCAATACTTTACATCCATTAAGGGAACATTTCTAAATTTTTCAGTAAGTAAAATTGAGAGAAAAATAACCCTTTTTATTTTTTTATTTTCACAAGCATTAAAGAGATTTAGCTTTCCATCCCAGTCAGTTTCATAGATACTTTTAGAATCTTCTGGTCTACCAGTCGAGCTATCAATAACAACTTCAATATCTTGTAAAGCATAATCTATATCTGAAGAGACAAGTAAATTTCCTTTAGTCAACTCACAGCCCCACTCTTGAAGAAATGAGGCTTTCCTTGGATTTCTAACAAAGCATCTAACATCATGACCTTTATCAATAGCATGTTTTGCTATCTGTCTACCAAGAGTTCCAGTTGCACCTACTAAAAGAATCTTCATACTTAAGATGTACTTAACTTTTTGAGATTAACTCACTTTCCATCATATTCGTGAGAATTAATCTCCCTGGAATTTTAATAATAATGCCCCTCCAATTAAACCAATTGGTATTAATATCCAAAAAACAGCAGCAATACTAAAAATTTCTTTAGCCATAGTTCACTTTATCAATTATTATAATTTAACTTTAAATTGCATTTTTTTTGTTAAAAATTAATTAATGCAAATATCTTTAAATTATTCAATAAGAAATAAAGCTAGTACATATGGATTTAATTTACAGATTAAAAGACATCGATGAATCAAATTATTGGAATTGGAATGGATTTAAAATTTTTTGGAGCGTAAAAGGAAAAGAAAACTTATATCCGATAATCTTGCTGCACGGTTTCGGAGCGAGTAGCAAACATTGGAGATATAATAAAAATTTCTTTGCAAAAAAAGGATATGCTGTTTACTCTTTAGATCTAATTGGATTTGGCAATTCAGCTCAACCAGGATTAAGAGAGATTGGTAAATTAGATAATGGTGTTTGGTGTAATCAAGTAAACGATTTTATAAAGCAAGTTATCAGGCCTAAGACTTCTAATAAGATTATTTTAATTGGAAATTCTTTGGGATCTTTAGTCGCTTTAACTTGTGCGGTTTATTTAAAAAATCAAATATTATCTGTTATTGCATCCCCTCTACCTGATCCAATACAAACAAATGAAAATAAACCAAAGCTTAATTTAATTTTTGAAAAATTGAAAAACAAATTTTTTGAAATTTTTTTTGAAGTGTTTCCATTAGAAATAATTCTATTTTTGATAAATAAATTAGGAATAATTAAATTAGGACTTTATTCTGCGTACTACAAAAAAGACCATATTGATAAAGAGTTAATTGATATTGTAAGAAAACCAGTTTTAAGAGATACTGCCTCAAGATCATTAAGAGCCATGTGTGTTGGGATGTCAACAAGAAGGGATAAATTAAAAGCCTCTTACCTTTTAGAGCAACTAAGCAAATCCAAAAAAGTCCCTTTTTTGTTGTTGTGGGGAGACAAAGACAATTTCATACCTTTATTCCTTGGTAAAAAGATTGCAAATTTGCATAGATGGGTAGAATTAAAAATAATATCCAATTCAGGGCATTGCGTGCATGATGAAGATCCTTCATTATTTAATCAAATTTCTTATGAATGGATTAGAGATTTAAAAACCTTTTAAAATATGAAACATACATTATCAGTACTCGTTGAAGATGAATCAGGTGCCTTAAGTAGAATCTCCGGATTATTTGCCAGAAGAGGTTTTAATATTGATAGCCTAGCTGTTGGCCCAGCTGAATCTAAGGGAATCTCCAGATTAACAATGGTTGTTGAGGGTGATAATGAAACCCTTCAACAAATGACCAAACAACTTAATAAATTATTTAATGTACTTGGAGTCGTAGATTTTACTAATCTTGCTGCTGTTGAGAGAGAATTAATGTTGCTTAAGGTTTCATCAAAAGAAGATACAAGAAGCAAGATATTAGATATAGTTCAAATTTTTAGAGCAAAAGTTGTTGACGTTTCAGATATTGCTTTAACTCTCGAAGTTGTTGGAGATCCGGGAAAGTTAGTTGCTTTGGAAAAGCTGCTTGAGCCATATGGAATTCTTGAAATAGCCAGGACAGGTAAAGTTGCATTAAAGCGATCATCAGGAGTAAATACAGAAATGCTAAAAATGTTAAAAACTCTTTAAGAAATTAATCAAGAATTATAATTTTGTAAATTAAATCTTTTTTGCCTATTTTATCTAAGATATCAACTCCTTTTACAATTTTTCCAAATATAGAATATCTTCCATCCAATTCAGGAAATTTATTTGTCACAAAGAAAAACTCAGTTGATGATGAATATCTTTCTCCCTTTTTTACCATAGCTAAAGATCCCTTCTCAAAAAGATTCTCAAGGCTTGGGATTTTTGATGGATTCTCAATTTGGTAGTGATATTTTGGTTCGAGTTCTTTTTTTAATTTTATTTCAAGGGGAATACTTGGGATAAATTTATTTGAAATTTTATATTCATTATTTTGAAAAATATTTTCTTTATGAACTCCTGAATGAATTACTTGAACCTGCGGATATTTTATTATTTTATAAAATTTTCTATTTCTATAAATATCTTTTTTAATATTCTCTATAAAATTAGAAACTGTAAGCGGGTTTTTTTTTCCAAATAATTCAACATCAAAATTACCTTTTGTAGTTTGGAAGGAAACTCTTTGATTCTTTTTTATACAATTTAAATTTAGCTTTTTGCAATAATATTTAGAATCAAATACGTTGCTATAACTGCAACTTGTAATTAACGAAAAGAATACTTGGAAAAGAAAAATTTGTTTTAATAAATAAAGTTTTCTTATTTTAAACCCTCCAAATTTACATTCAAGAATTTCGCAAGTCTAGCCCCTTCTTCTTCAACTTGAAGCAAGGGTTTAAGTTCACCCGCACCACTAAGAGGAAGTGCTTTTTTTCTACCTTTTAAGACCAATGCAATCCTTCTTCTTGGATTAAATCCCTCGCTAATGTCTAATTTTACAGATTTAATTTCATCAAAATTAACTTTAACATCAACATCTTTGAATAAACCTTTTCTCTTTATTTCTACAGATTTGGAATCTTTATCGAAAGAATTGTAACCTGAACCAAAATTTATAAAAACCAAATACCATAAATATATATTCAACAAATTAGCTATTATTCCATATGCTCCCATTATAATTCCTTGTGGTACAAATAGTAAGGATGATGGATTACCCAAAGGTAGAAGATCTCTGCCTGTATAGCTCGAAATAGAAGCAAGTATAAATCCAATACCACCAATAGTTAGCATTCCTCCGATGAGATAATTTGATATTTTTCTTGAACCATTAATTTTTTGTTCAATTTTATTAAAAGCAGAAAGATTTGAATTCATAGTTGATTTATTTTTTTGTCTTTTCTAATTAACTTAACAAATTAAGCGAGTATTCTTACCTATTTTTTAATAAAAAAGTCAGGAAAGCTTTACAAGGCATTTCATATATACAAATATTTCCCCACTTTACTCTCAATCTTTGTTACAGTCACACCGTATCCCGAAGCTAAAAACGATTTCTCATGACGATCGCCGTTGGAAGCGCCCCACAGAGAGGATGGTTTGATGTCCTTGATGATTGGTTAAAGCGTGACCGGTTTGTATTTATTGGTTGGTCCGGACTTCTTCTTCTACCTTGTGCATATCTTGCGATAGGTGGATGGTTTGTCGGAACAACATTTGTGACCTCTTGGTACACACATGGAGTTGCAAGCTCCTACCTTGAAGGTTGTAACTTTTTAACAGCAGCTGTTAGTACCCCTGGAGATGCCATGGGACACAGTCTTCTATTTTTATGGGGCCCTGAAGCCCAAGGAAGTTTTGTAAGATGGCTACAACTTGGTGGTCTTTGGAACTTCGTTGCATTACATGGAGTATTTGGCCTTATTGGTTTTATGCTTCGTCAATTCGAAATTGCTGGACTTGTAGGAATTAGACCTTACAACGCATTAGCTTTTTCAGCTGTAATTGCAGTATTCACAAGTATTTTCCTTATTTACCCTTTAGGTCAGCATAGTTGGTTTTTCGCACCTTCATTTGGAGTTGCAGCAATTTTCCGCTATATCCTATTTATTCAAGGGTTTCATAATATTACTTTAAACCCATTTCACATGATGGGTGTTGCTGGAATCCTTGGTGGAGCATTACTTTGTGCTATCCATGGAGCAACAGTACAAAATACATTGTATGAAGATACAAGTATTTATACTGATGGTAAAGTTCAAAGTTCAACATTTAGAGCCTTTGATCCTACTCAAGAAGAAGAAACTTATTCAATGGTTACAGCGAATAGATTTTGGAGTCAAATTTTTGGAATAGCTTTTTCTAACAAACGCTTTCTTCACTTCTTAATGTTATTCGTCCCTGTTATGGGTATGTGGACATCTTCAATCGGTATTGTTGGCTTAGCACTAAACTTAAGAGCTTATGATTTCGTAAGCCAAGAAATCCGCGCAGCGGAAGACCCAGAGTTTGAAACTTTCTACACAAAAAATATACTTTTGAACGAAGGTATGAGAGCATGGATGTCTTCTGTGGATCAACCACACGAAAACTTTGTATTCCCTGAGGAGGTTCTTCCACGTGGAAACGCCCTTTAATAATTTATTAAGAGCTCCAAACCAAAGTATTGAGGAAACTGGTTATGCCTGGTATGTAGGCAACGCTAGACTAATCAATTTATCTGGACGTTTATTAGGAGCTCACATTGCTCACTCTGGACTTATAGTCTTTTGGGCGGGAGCAATGATGCTCTTTGAGGTTAATCATTTTACATTTGATAAGCCAATGTGGGAGCAAGGTTTAATCTGTATGCCACACGTTGCGATGTTTGGTTATGGGATAGGCCCTGGTGGTGAGGTAACTGATATCATGCCTTTTTTCCAAGCAGGTGTGGTTCATTTAATTGCCTCTGCTGTTCTTGGTTTTGGTGGTATCTATCATTCGTTAGCTGGTCCAGAAAAACTTGAAGAAGATTTTCCATTTTTCTCTACTGATTGGAGAGATAAAAACCAAATGACAAACATCCTCGGATATCATTTGATTGTTCTAGGTGTAGGTGCTTTAGCATGGTCAGTAAACTGGTGTTTTATCGGCGGAGCTTATGACACTTGGGCACCTGGGGGTGGAGAAGTTAGACTTGTTAACCCAACTTTAGATCCAAGAGTTATCCTTGGTTATTTATTCAGATCTCCATGGGGAGGTGCCGGTTCTATAATCGGTGTTAACTCCATTGAAGATATTGTTGGGGGTCATGTCTACGTGGGTATAACTGCAATTATTGGAGGAATATTCCACATCTTTACCAAACCATTTGGCTGGGCAAGAAGAGCATTTATCTGGAACGGTGAAGGGCTTTTAAGTTATGCTCTCGGTGGAATTTGTGTAGCAAGTTTTATTGCATCAACATTTATCTGGTTCAACAATACTGCTTACCCATCAGAATTCTACGGTCCAACAAATGCTGAAGCTTCACAGGCCCAAAGCTTTACTTTCCTAGTGAGAGACCAAAGAATTGGAGCCAACGTAGGTTCAACAATGGGACCAACAGGCCTTGGTAAGTATCTCATGAGATCTCCTACAGGTGAAATTATATTTGGTGGTGAGACAATGAGATTTTGGGATTTCAGAGGTCCATGGTTAGAACCTTTAAGAGGTCCTAACGGATTAAGCCTTGAGAAAATCCAAAATGATATTCAGCCTTGGCAGGTTAGAAGAGCTGCTGAATATATGACTCATGCTCCTAACGCTTCTATCAACTCTGTTGGTGGAATTATTACAGAGCCAAACGCTGTTAATTTTGTTAATTTAAGACAATGGTTAGCTGCAGCTCAATTCTTCCTAGGATGGTTTACATTCATAGGTCACCTTTGGCATGCTGGACGTGCTAGAGCAGCCGCTGCTGGTTTCGAAAAGGGAATCGACAGAAAGAGTGAACCAGCTCTAGAAATGCCTGATTTAGATTAATTTCTACTTCATATAAAAAAGCCCTATCTTTTGATAGGGTTTTTTTTTTTAAAATTTTTGTTTAGGTAAATTTTTTCTAAGCCATGGCAAACTTAACCCCATTACATTACTGAAACAACCCTCTATTTTTTCTATATATTGTCCGCCTATACCTTCCAAAGCAAATCCTCCGGCGCAATTTAAAGGTTCATTTGTATCTACGTAACTCTTGATTTCGCAATCTTTCAACTTGGAAAAATAAACTCTTGAACTTACAGTTTTTTTAATTATTTCACTAATTTTAAACAACTTAGAGGTTGAATCAAAATTTCCAATTATTAAAGTATGACCAGTATGCAAAAAACCAAATTCTCCTGACATTTTTTTCAATCTAATAAATGCCTCATCCTTATCAGATGGTTTTCCAAAAGCTTCCCCTTTAAATTCAAAAATTGAATCACATCCAAGGATTTCCAAAGGACCATAATCAAATTCTTCGGGCAAGGGTATTTTTTGAATATTTTCAGATAAAATATTAGCCTTTTGAAAAGATAATTCCAAGGCTAAATTAAATATATTCTTTTCTTTTATTGTAGTTTCATCAAAGTTACTTGAGATTTGAAAAAATTCAATTTGACAATTTTCAAGTAATTTCTTTCTAGATTGAGAAGCAGAGGCTAGAATTAACACAAATTTTTTTTCAAATTATAATTCAATTTACTAATTAATAAATTTCAAAATTAATATAAATTACCAATGGAATTAGAAGAAAAACATAAACCTATTAAAAAGCCCTTAATGGTTTTAGGGACATCTAGTGGTGCAGGTAAATCCTTAACTGTTACGGCTATTTGCAGGATTCTTAAAAACTCAGGAGAAGAGCCAATACCCTTTAAAGGACAAAATATGAGTAATAATGCTTGGGTTGATTGGGATGGAGGAGAAATGGCATATTCACAGGCTCTGCAAGCTTTTGCTTGTGGTATTACTCCTTCTTCAGATATGAATCCCATATTATTAAAACCGCAAGGCAATTCAACAAGTGAGGTTATTCATCTTGGCAAAAGTATAGGAATAACAACTGCCAGAAATTATTACAAAGATTGGTTTATTCCAGGTTGGGAAGTAATAAAAAAAAGTCTAGTTTCTATTTACAAAAGAAGTCCTAATTGCCGTTTAATTATCGAAGGAGCCGGCAGTCCAGTTGAAATGAATTTAATTCATAGAGATCTAACTAATTTAAGAGTTGCAAAATATTTAAATGCAAACTGCATTTTGGTTACTGATATAGAAAGAGGGGGCGTATTTGCACAGATAATTGGGACACTTCAACTAATGAAACCTGAAGAAAAAAAACTTATTAAAGGAATAATTATAAATAGATTCAGAGGAGACCTTTCATTATTTGAAGAAGGGAAAAAATGGATAGAGAATAAAACTCAAATCCCTGTTATAGGAATTATTCCATGGTTAAATGATTCATTTCCTCCAGAAGATTCTTTAGACTTATTAGAAAAAAAATCTCGTTTCAGAAATCCTGAGATTAAAGTTGGAATTATAAAATTACCATCTATAAGTAACTTTTCAGATTTTGATCCATTAGAAAATGAAGAGTCAATCTCACTCGAGTGGATAAAGCAGGCCCAATGTTTGAATCAATTTGACTTTCTTATTATTCCTGGAAGTAAACAAACCATTAAGGATCAAATATTTCTTGAGGATTCAGGTCTATCTCAAAAAATAAAAGAGTATTCAAAAACTAATGGGAATATATTCGGAATTTGCGGAGGACTACAAATGCTAGGAACAATTCTTAAAGACCCTCTTTTTAAGGAAGGTTCAAAACCTAATTCAGATCTACTAATTAAGGGAATTGGATTAATGCCATTAAAAACAACTTTCCTTAAAAATAAAATAACAAGACAAATAACTTCAAGATCAATTTGGCCATGTCTATCAGAAATTAATGGATTCGAGATACACAGTGGTGTAACTGTATTAGATAAAACTCAAAATACCTTAAAAATTGAGCCTATCTTTAAAGATATAGATCTTGGTTGGTATAGACAAAATAATCATGGAGGTATTATTGCAGGTACATACATTCATGGGATCTTTGAAAACGATGACTGGAGAGAACAATATCTTAATTTAATAAGGAAGAGCAAAAATTTACCGAAATTAAATACAAGATCAAAATCTTATAAATTGAAAAGAGAATCAATTATTGATAATCTTGCAAATGAATTTGATAAACATTTAAAAATAACATCATTATTAAGTTGAAAGAAACAGAAATTAAAATTCAATGGCCAAATAATACTGTGACATATGCTTCAGAAGGAGATGATTGGTTCTCTACTGCAAGAAAAGCAGGTTTAGAAATTCCAACTGGCTGTCTAACAGGTAGTTGCGGCGCCTGCGAAATAGATGTAAATGGAAAAACAATAAGGGCTTGTATAAGCGATATTAGAGGTAGTAAAAAATGTTTATTAAAAGTTTCTTTAACTACAGATCCCTTTTGGGAAAAATAAATATTCTTTTTTTTTTTACAAGATTTGCCGTCAATAAACACTCCAACAAGAATAAAAAGTATTATTTCACCATTGAGAAACTTCTATTTAATTTAAAATTAAACGAAAGACTTATCCTTTCTTCATCAGATAAATTAATTTCAACTGCATGAGGTACCCAGGCAGGAAATACAACTAGCATATTTTCTTTTGGTGAAATTGTATTAATCGGATAGTCATATCCTTGCAATTTGTAGCCTTCTTTAAAATGCCCCATATATTCTGTAGAGATGAAATCAGCTTCATTAAAATTCCTATAAAAAAGAAATCTTCCTCCTTTCATCTCTTTTGGTACTTTAATGAAAAATACACCTGAATAAGTTAAGCCTGAATGCGTGTGAGGTGTATTAGAAGAACCTTTTCCACTTATATTTATCCAAAAATTCGTTAATTGCAGCTCGCCTTGTCTACTAGTTTGATGAATTGCATTAACAGCATTAATTATTTGCTTTAATAATTGATTAGTTCCTGGAAGATTTTTTAAATCTCTTATATCTTTTGAATGATATCCCTGAAAACCAGAATTACTTTTACGAACACCCTCTATATCATTTTTTCTTATTAAATAAGCCTCATTTATTAATTGCTCTATATTTTCATTTAGTTCAACAGACCAAAACTGTGTTGGGAATAAAAAACCCGGTTTAATTTGAAGGTTCATATTTAACAAAATTTATAAATCTTTTCACAAGTTTAAAATATTAAAATTCTCACAAACATCAACCTTAAAGATTATTATCTTCTCTTTTTGAAATGAGTAAGATACAAATTAGAGAAATTAGCTAAAACTAAAAGCAATAACAAAAAAGTATTTAAATAGTTCAAATTAATTTTATTAATTTATTACTTTTTAAATCTATCGTCAAATATTTAGAGAAGGAACCCCTCAATTTACTCTCATGAGTAATTGCCACCAGCTTTGAAATTCCCGCCATAAAACCAGCGAAAAGAAAATATCCTTTTAGTTTAAATTTAACAACCAAATTAAAATTAGAATAAAGCCGAATTTAACTCATGGCATTTAATCGGTGAAATATTAAAATTTTTTGTCCTTGAAATTGAACGATTTGAAATCTTTCGGAGAGGATGTAAGTCGATTTGATTCTGTCAGACACGGCCAGATAGCATCTGATACAAGGTTTTAAGAAATCGGAGGAATTTCCCCCAACACTATTTTAGACCTGGAATAAAAATTATTTACTTAGTTTTTATCTCCTCGAAAAGTAAATTATTATTGTCATTGCAGACATTGAAACAATTCCAAAATTCCATTAAGTTGATAATTTGCTGCTAAAATTTAAATCCAATCAGGAATTCCTAAATCAAAAAGTAATAGGTAAATCATAATAATAAAATTATGGGTAATCCTATTGCATAAAATAATTCCATTAATAAATTAAAAAAATATTGGGATTTCATTTTAAATAAATGCAATAATAAATTCAAAACTCGTAAAATGTATAAAAATTTTGGCCTATTTACTATCTTCATGAGTAGTATTTTTTCATCTCAATTATTAGCAGAGACTTGGAATTGTTCATATTATTTTCGAAATAAACTCAATACATACGAAGTCAAGAGGCAAGGTAATGCACTAGTTACTCCAGAGGGGCCAAGAAATAAAATCCTTTATGAGAATGAAAAAGTAATATATGCTTATGACTACTATGCCCCTAGATTTAAAACTTTTTATGCTTTACATATTGATAAAGAAAAGATGATGTTTTCTCTTATTGGATTAGAACCTGGCAATGACACTGACCTAGTAACTGGCAAATGCAAAGTCTTTTAAATTAACTAAAAATTATCGCTTTAATAACTCGAACAATTAATACTCCAATAAAAGCACCTACTCCATAAGTAATAAATGTTTTGACACTATTAGTAAATCCGGAAGAATCTTTTTTGTTAATCATAAGTAAACTATTTAGAATTATTTAATAATTACACAATTTATAAATAAAAAATTTTTTTTGTTAAAAATTCAATCAAGGAACTTCAAAGATAATATATTTTATTTAACTTTAAGATAGTTTTAATAAGAAATGAAATTATCTATTCTTTTTCAATATCAATAGTTTTTTTTCTTATCATTAATTGCTTTTTGTTTCATATTTTTAGTCATTTCATAAGATATAAAACCACTTATAAGTTGAAGTGGATATTTTACTCTAGGTTTTAATTTCTCTTCACCAGTTTGGAGTACAGTTATAAATCCAATAAAAAAACTAAAAGATAAGGAACTAAAGAAAGACTCCAAGACCTCTGTCTTATCCCCCAAATAATAGAACTCAAAGGAGAAAGTAAACCTACACAGACACTAAAAAAATCCGGAGAGGGTGTAATTCCATTTGACTCTTTGTGCCACTAACTGGCACAAAAAACTAAATCTTTTTAGTAATTTTACATGTGTTTTTACATGTGCTTTTTTACATTTGTTTCTCATTCGTTTTACATGTGTTTTTAAATGTGTTTAACTTTCTTTTCTCTATTGTTTTTTAATGCTAAATATAGGGAAAATTTTTAAACCATCATGGACAAAAAAACACTCATCCGTCTCGCTCAACCTGCCGCTACTACTTTATTAGCATTAAGTATCATTTCCATCCCTTTAATTGTTAAAGCAAGCACTTTTCTAGAAGGAGGAAATACATTACCTATAAAGATTAAACATGTAAATTCCTGTGCTTAATAACCAACAAAAAACGGAGAGGGTGTTCATAGAACCAGTATAAACTGAACAGTCCTGACCAACCCTGACCAAGTTTTTCATAAAAAAATATAAAAATAGCAAACATATCACAAACATTATTTACTTTTAAATATGAAAAATTATTTTCAATTTATTTCTTAAAAGAAGTTAAGATAATTTATTATATAAGTTTTTAACTTTTACTTATAAATTTTAATATTTAAAAATAAATTTCAAAATGAAAAAGTTTTTTTATTTCTTTCTGGCAATATCAATGCTTCTATCCAGAGAAGTAATTGGGAACGAAAGGAATGAAATTAAACTTAACTCCACAGGTAGTTGTATTAATTGCTCTCTTAAAAATGCAAATTTTGCTAACACAAGATGGAAGGGGGCAAATTTATCTGGGGCAGATTTATCTGGGGCAAATTTTTCTGGAGCAGATTTAACTGGTTGGACAAATTTTTCTGGGGCAAATTTATCTGAGGCGGATCTATCTGGAACAATCTCTCGTATAATGTTGGATGGTCTCCCATCAAAAATAAATTTTTCAAAGGCGAATTTATCTGGTGCAGATCTTTCTGGTACGTATCTTATTTCTGCAGATTTTTCTGGGGCAGATTTATCTGGGGTAACTTTAAATAATCCAAATTTTAAGATTGGGAAATATTCTGCTCAACTTAAGAATGCAAGTGCAGTTATTTGGTTTTCAAATTTTTCTGGGGCAGATTTATCTGGGGCAGATTTATCTGGGGCAGATTTTTCTGGAGCGAAATTTACTGGGGGCATTTTAAAATTAGATTTTTCTAAAGCGAATTTATCTGGAACAAATTTTTCTGGAGCAGATTTTTCTGAGGCAAATTTATCTGGATTAGATTTTTCTAAGACGAATTTATCTAAGACAAATTTATCTAAGGCAGATTTATCTAGGGCGAATTTAACTGGGGTAGATTTGTCTGAAGCAAATTTAAAAGGGATAAATTTAAAGGGTGCGATTTTTTGTGAAACTAAAACTCCTTGGGGAATTGAAAATTCTGGATGCTAATAAAAGAACTTTTTTTACATGTTTTAAAATTTCTAAGCACCCTTTTTTAGGATATTGATAACAACAAGATAAATTTTTTTTATTCTGCCAAAATCAAATAATTAGATATTTGTATAGGTTAATCAATGGTATTGCTAATCTAAATCAAGACCAAAATATTATGTCTAAATCACAAACAAGACATTTTGAAATCACAAACATATCACAAACAGAAAAAATCCAAAACTGAACTAGACTGAAACAGGGTGATTTTAATTTTTTTTAAAAATCCCTGTTATATCAGTCATCTATGGGAATTTGAAATAACTTGCAAACACCCGAAACGTGGATAAAACGGAGAGAGTGGGATTCGAACCCACGAATAGTTGCCTATTAAACGATTTCGAGTCGTTCGCTTTCGACCACTCAGCCACCTCTCCCCTGTAAATAATACATAAAGAAATTCTATAAAAGAGATTATTTTAAGTTACTAATTCCAACCAGCTTCTTTCATCATTTTAATAGCTTGAGCATTATATTTTCCAAGTTGTTCTACAGTAACTTTGTCAGGGGTAAATTCACCAAAGTTTTTAACAAAATTATTTTGATTAACTTCTTTTAAAGGATGCTCAAAAGTAGGAGCAGCTAATCCTTTACTTCCTTCTGGTGATGCCAAAAATTCAAGCAATTTAATTGCTTCAGATTTATTTGTTGCATATTTAGCCACTCCGCCAGCGCTGATATTTACATGAGCAGGATAAGGTGTAATTACAGAAATCTTTTTTGCATATAATGAATCTCTTCTTCCATTAACCCCTGCGAGCATTCTTGCTACATAATAATGATTTACTATGCCAACACCACATTTTTTCTTTGATACTGCTCTAACTAGAGATATATCCCCAGGGAAAAATGGTTTAGAAACGTTAGATATCATTCCATTAAGCCATTTTTGCGTATTTAGATCTCCATTATTAACTATTTGATTAGCTACAAGAGATTGATTATAAGGACTTTTTCTATTTCTTAAACATACTTTCCCTTTTAAAGTTGGATCAGCCAAATCTTTATAATCTTTTATTTTATTTACATCTACTACCTTTGGATTGGCTACAATAACTCTAACTCTCCTTGTTAATGCATACCATTCTTTCCCAGGATCTTTTAGACCAACAGGAACATCATTTTCCAAACTAACAGAATCAATTTTTTGAAGCAAATCTGCGTTAGCAGCATTTGTTATTCTTGCAGCATCAACAAGTAAAATTAAATCGGCTTGAGAATTACTACCTTCTCTTTTTAATCTTTCTATTAAAGAGATACCAGCTGCTTCAATAAGTCGGACCCTTATACCTGTTTCTTCAGCAAATTTTTTGTATACACTTCTATCAGTATTGTAATGTCTGCCTGAATAAACTTTGACTTCCTTTTCTGTAGAATTAGCTTGTAAATTCAAGTTAAAAAGGAATGTAAAAGTCAGAGCCGAATAAAAGAATTTTTTAAGTTTTAGCACTTTTCCCATTTAGTATCTATGGTTACTTTATCTCTATCTAAAGGGCAAAGACTCTTAAAGACATTTTCTATACCTTACTTTGTATCATTTTTAATACTTCAAATGAATTATTTAACTCAACACTTATTAAATCCCGAAGAAATAAGACTATTAAAATTAGATTTAAATAAAGAAAAATCATCTTGGGAAGATGGGAAAAAAACTGCCGGAGCGCAAGCCGCTAAAGTAAAAAATAATTTACAACTTAATAAGGAATCTGATGCTTCAAAAAAATATTCCAAATTAATAACACAAAAAATTCTTAGTGATCCATTAATAAAAAGTTTTGCCTTACCAAGAAAGATTCATGGAACCATGTTTACAAAATCAAAAAACGGAATGAAGTATGGAAGACATGTAGACAATGCATATATGTCTTCAGGGAGAGCCGACTTATCTTTTACTATTTTTTTAAATTGTAAGGATGATTATGAAGGGGGTGAATTATCTATTGAAAACCTAAATTCAGAGAAACAATTCAAGCTGGATTTAGGGGAGATAATAATTTATCCAAGTACATATATCCATAAAGTTCAAGAGGTTTTAAATGGTGAAAGACTTGTTTTTATTGGATGGATAGAAAGTTATGTTAAAAGTATCGAGGAAAGAGAATATTTATTTGATCTAGATGCAGGAGCAAGATCATTGCTTGCTAAATATGGACGCTCTGAGGAACTTGACCTTATTTTTAAATCTTATTCCAATATATTGAGAGTCATGGGTAATTAAAATTAAAGATCATTTTATACACTATTTAGATGATTGTATAAATAATGATTAAGATATAAAAAGTTTTAAAATATCTAATGCAAAAAAGAAGCTCTATCGCAATTTTTATAGCTGCAACAAGTGCACTAGCAGTATCAACGTCTAATTCACAAGCTTTAAGAGCAGGTGAGAATGACTTAGGTGGTTTAAAAGAATGGAATACTGATATGCCTATTGATTCAGATTTTATATTAGATGAAGAAGCTCAAAAAATAGCCGATGAAGCAGCAGCATCAAGTCTATGCGTCCCTATTGGAGAGGGAGAAAATTGTTGGTAAATCACTGTTTATAAAAAAAATCATTAAAAAAACCCCTTAAAAAGGGGCTTTTTTATGAAAACCTTCTTAGTTATAAGAGTGTTTTTAAACTATTCTGATTCTAGTACTTGAAAGTAGTTTGTAATACAACTCCAGTAATATCATCTCCAGCTGTACCGTTTCTATCCGTTCCACCGAAGAAAGTTGTCCTATATTCAGTGTAATCATTAGCTTTAAAGGAATAGTAAGCTTCCCAAGCTAGTGGGTCAGATGTCTCATCTTCTCTTTGTTGAGGCTGGCCCATGGCAAAACCAATCTTGTCATCTGCTTGGAAAATATCGGCCCAACCAAGTCCTACAAAGTACATATCAGTGGTATCTTCATCATCTTCAGTAGCAAATTGGATAGTTGAAAGATCATACCCAAGTGATATAGATGGAACTATGGAACCAGACTCCTCTGGTCTAAACCAAGCTCTTAAACCATAGTTAGTACTATTACTTGCGGGACTGCCACTAACAGAGGCTCTGTTTTGTCCAAGCTGAGTTGAGAAATACTCATCTATCCATCCATTTGTCTTGAAGTTAACAATTGCGGAAATAGAATATTGAGGCTTAGTATAACCAATTTGAGTAGCCCAACTATCGCTACTTTCGTCAGTTGCGAATCCTTGGCTATCAGTTGGACCTCCTTTTGATACCACGTTAGTACTGAATGCTAAACCGTCATCCCATTTATATGCATAACCAATACCAGAGTTAGTGCTAGCACCATAAGCTGCAGCATTTCCACCTAAAGTGAATTGCTTCATGGTAGGACTATATAGTGATGGAGTAGTTGCATGCATATAGTAGTTTTCAATTCTAGGACCGATCCAAACAGTATGCCTCTCTCCTACAGGAAATGTGTACCATATTTTATCGACACCAAGTGCATTTCCTCCAGATTTTGAGGAACTTAAGTAACCACCTTCGTCTTTTTGAACTAACCAACCAGCAGCATTTCCAGCTTTAAGTCTTATATAAAGATTGTCATCACCAGTAAAACTAGAATTAAGATTCATAGTGTAACTGTATTGAGCCATTACGCCTTCACCTCTGTCATTTGCAGGATCATTAGGATGGTCATCACCATCAATATCATGATCTGCAGCAGCTATTGTGAAAACAAGCTTTTGGTCAGCGACTGTTGTATTAGAGAAAACACCTGCTTCATAATCAGAAAAGTTGAGCTCTGAGTTCTGATAGCTGTCAACTTTACTTTCAATAGTGGCTAGCTCATTAGAGAATGTTTTGCTATTAAATAGTTTTTTTTGTTTTTTTGAGGATGATTTGCTACTAACGTAACTATTCATACCTTCAATATTAATATCAGAAGCTTGCGCACCCAATGGAGCTATTAAGCTCAATGCGGTACCAGCAACCAACATTTGTTGGAAGAGTTTCATTTTACCTCACACGAAAAATGCCCACACTACATGGGTATATAAATTGTATCGGCTATAACTTATTAAAGAAGAGAAAATTGATTCAGGCTGCTGTATCTTTTAATACATTAGATAAGGGTTAATACCAACTCTTTAAAATTAGTCTTTGTTTATTAAAGGAAAATCTAAAGATTCTCTTTCACAAATCCAGGATGATGCTACTTCTCTAGCTAATCTTCTAATCTTTTCAATATATTGTGCACGATCAGTTACCGAAATAACTCCTCTTGCATCCAGCAAATTAAAACAATGACTACATTTAAGTACAAAATCGAGAGCGGGATATGTAAGTTTTTTTTCAATTAAAGAATTTGCTTCTTCTTGATAAATAGAAAATAGTTTTCTCATATTTTCAGGATTTGATTCGCCAAAATTAAAGGAACATTGAGATTTTTCAAATTGAAGCCAAATATCGCTGTAATTTAAATCCTTATTCCAATTCAGATCCCAAATACTTTCTTTATCTTGCAAAAATATAGCGATTCTCTCTAGGCCATATGTTATTTCGATAGGTATTGGATTACAATCAATCCCTCCACATTGTTGAAAATAAGTAAATTGTGTTACTTCCATCCCATCTAACCAAACCTCCCAACCTACACCCCAGGCACCAAGAGTAGGAGATTCCCAGTTGTCTTCGACAAATCTAATATCGTGACTCTTTGTATTGATTCCTAAAAACTCTAAAGATGCTAAATATTTTTCTTGAATTTCATCCGGAGAAGGCTTAATAATTACTTGATATTGAAAATAATGTTGAGCCCTATTTGGATTTTCGCCAAATCTTCCATCAGTAGGTCTTCTGCATGGTTCACAATAAGCAACACTCCATGGTTCAGGTCCAATAGCTCTTAAAAAAGTGTGGGGATTCATTGTACCAGCACCTTTTTCTGTGTCATAAGGTTGCATAATCAAACAACCTTCTTCAGACCAAAATTTATTTAAGTTTTGAATTATATCTTGAAAATACATCGAATTAAAATTTTTAAAAATTTAGAGCGACACCAATGAACATAATAACAAAGTTGTAAGAAAAGAAATATTTTTGACAATGGTACAAATAAGATTTTAAATATCGAAAAAATCTAATGGCAATGGTCCAAAAGTATTAGCTTCTTCTGCATCTTCATCATATTGGCAAGTTATTAAAATTCCTTCTCCCAGACCATTTTCAGATCTAACAAAAACATTACCAGTTTTTTGGTTACATTTTAGAAAAACACATCCATCAGAATGAAGCGAATCTAAATTACCAAATTTTATTGAGAAATATTTATTAGAAATTGATTGCAATGCTTCAATAGCTTTGGTATCAGAAGGGGCCATTATTCCTACTGTTATCCAATCTGCATTATAAATATTATTTTCTAGTTCTCCTAATAGTTTTTTTTCTTGACTGCTGTTTAAAAGAGGAGCAGTTCTAAGACTGTTTAAATCAGCTAATTTTTTTATATCCATTTAATTAGTACCTAAAAAAATAATTCTTAACCAAAGGTTCTTCCATTCCAAGCCCATAATGAAGCAGGCACATCCGCGAAAGAAATATAAATTTTATCTATTGGAATTCCAATTTTTTCAGAAACAAAATTTGATATTGGTTTTGCCATTTCTGAAGGATTTAAAGAGCCTATTGACTTAATTTCTACAAAGCAACAAGGGCTTTCATCATCAAAATACATTTCTAAATTATCATCTAATTTAGCCATAACAAATCTTTTTGATTTATTTGTTAAAGATGAAACTAATGTTGAGATTTCTTCAAGTAATTTTTTCTTATCTTCTATTTTTGATGAAGTAGAAAGATTAATGT
>QCIU01000008.1 GCA_003216465.1 Prochlorococcus sp. AG-402-N10 | reverse complement strand
ATTTAAAAGTTATGGCAATTAAAATCAAAGATTAAATTTAGAAAATAATTACTTTAAAAGTCTAATTTATTAGAATTAATTTAAAAAAGGTTTTAAATTAATTCCAATATAAAGTTATACATCTTTAGCCGCAAGTTAGTTTTTGCCAACATTGACAGAAGTGTTACAATAATGATAACTAATTATCAAAAAATGGAAAGTAATGTAAAGAGAATAGGTTATTTACCAAGGAAAAGAGTCCTAGAAATAATAGATCAAATATCAAAAAGTGAATCAATAAGCAGATCAAAAGCCGTCGGAATATTAGTAGAGGAAGCCTTGGATGCTAGAGGAATAGCAAATTTTGGCTATAGTAATATAGAAAAATCTAAATCGTTCAAATCTGAAAATTATTCTGATAAAAAAAGAGAAAAAGAAAATATAAACGATTCAGAAGATGAGTTTGTTGATGATACTGGGTATACAATTTCTTCTCATAAAACACTAGATAGATCAATATCTTCTGCGGATATTGAACTAGCAAACAAAATAAATATTCTTAAAGAATCTGGACTAATTTAATTTTAAAGGAAATATTATTTACTTTATTAGGATTATTTAGTGCATAAAATTAAATCTTTGTTTATCCTATATTCAACATAATATTCTCTTTTTCCTAGTTAATTGGAATATTAAGTAATTTCTAATATGAATTTTTCTATAAAGAAAAGATGAAAGATATAAAATGTCCATCATGTGGAAAAACCTTCAGAATAGATCCTAGCAGTTTTCAAGAAATACTTCTTCAAATTAAAGATGAAGAATTTGACAAACAAATAAATGAAAGACTTCAATTGATTGAAGAAGATAAAAAAAAAGGAATAGAGATAGCTAAGCAAGAATTAAGATTAAAGCTAATGGAGGAAAGGCAAATAAAAGAATCGAAAATACAAGCCCTAGAATCTAAGTTAAATATCGCTGAAGAAAAGAAAACAAATGAATTAAATGATCTTAGGAACAAAGCTTCAAGCAAAATAAATTTACTAAATAATGAAGTAATTAAATTAAAGGAGGATATTGAAAGACAATCTATAATTAGTGATTTATCTTTAAAAAATAAAGTAAGTGAAGCTGTAAATAATTTAGAGAAAGAAAAAACATCATTAGTAAATTCTATTGAAAAATTGAAATTAGAGCAGTCTATTAATGAAAAATTAATTGAAGAGAAATTTAAGAATAAAATAACAGAACGGGATTTAACCATTCAAGAGCTTAGAGATATGAAATCTAAACTATCTACAAAGATGGTTGGGGAAACATTAGAAATACATTGTGAAAATCAATTTAATCTAAATCGAGCAACAGCATTTAAAAACTCATATTTTGAAAAAGATAATGATGCCAGTTCAGGAAGCAAAGGCGATTATATTTTCAGAGAATTTGATGCTAACAAAACTGAGATCGTCTCGATTATGTTCGAGATGAAAAACGAAAGTGAAGGAGGATATAACAAGCGCAAGAATGAAGACTTCTTTAAAGAACTTGATAAAGATAGAAATCAGAAATCATGCGAATATGCAGTATTAGTTTCATTATTAGAACCAGAAAGTGAATTATATAATTCTGGTATTGTTGATGTTTCTTATAAATATGAAAAGATGTTTGTAATAAGGCCTCAGTTCTTTTTGCCTATTATTTCTCTTCTTAGAAATGCATCTTTAGAAACTTTAAAATATAAAACTCAAATAGATCTAATGAAACGAGAAAATTATGACATAACAAATTTCGAAAGTACCCTTGATCAATTCAAAAATGCAGTAGGAAAAAATGTCTCTTTAGCTCAAGACAGATTTAATGACGCGATTTTGGAAATAGAAAAATCGATAAGTCATTTGCAAAAAACAAAAGAAGCTTTACTTATATCTAAAAAACATCTTTTATCTGCTGATAGTAAGTCACAAGATTTAACAGTTAAAAAGTTAACTAAAAACAATCCCACTATGAAGAATAAATTTGATGATTTAAAAAATGAATGAGACTTAAAGTAATTTAATTCAACTACATAAAGTTGATAAAGATTTCATAATTTATATTTTAATAATTAATCGAGATATAATATTAATAATAATTTTATGAAAAAATAATGTCTCCCAACAGACCTATTTATACCATTGCAAAAGAACTTGATATTGATAGTAGTAGAGTTTTACTAGCTTGCAAAAAAATTGGTATTAATGCGAAAGGAGCAACAAAACGCTTAAATGAAGACGAGTTAGAGAAAGTAAAAAATTATTTTGAAACAGGTAAAAACGTTTCCGAAGAAGTTGTTGAAATAAATAAAAATGTTACTAAAAAAAGGGAGAAAAATTCAGAAATGAAAAGAGCAGCAAAAATAAACTATTTCCCAAATAGACTTATTGGCAAATCTTAAATAAAACAAATTTTTTCCTTATTTAAAGTAAGGAAAACCACAGAATAAATATTCAATTAATTAAAATAAATTCAATGAGTAATAATACTTAAATGAAAATCGCTGAGGCCTTAAAATCTCTTGATAATTCTTGGTCAAGAGAAGATGTTCTAATAAAAATTAAAAATGGAGAAGATTCAGAAAAAATTGTAAATGATTTTTTTAATAATAAACAACAAGAGATAGAAACTCTTACTAATTTCATTAACACAAAAGATAAAATTCTTTTAGGTGAAATAGAGAATTTATCAAAGATTGAATCAAAAATAATAAATAAGATTAAAAATTATAGTCTTACTAAAACTGATTCATTAACAAGAGAAACATTTCAAGAAAGCCTTATGCAGACTGAAGCATACAAATCATTTAATATAGGTTTATTCATGATGAAATGGAGTAATAAATTTGTATTTATTTCTCTTTTAGTAATATCAGCAATAGCTTTAACTAAACAGGCTTGGGCATAGTTAGCTAAATTAAACTTACTACACCTTTTTTATTTTTGATAAAAGATAGTTCAAATTTAATAAAATATACCGATAAAGGTTTGTATTGCGAACTTGCAGATACTTGGATTGATCCACATAAACCAGTAAACAGAGCGCTTATTACACATGCTCATATGGATCATTTTACTTTTGGATGTAATGAATATATTTCCACATACGAGACCGCTATGATATTAAAAGAAAGAATAGGTAGCGAAATAAATATTAAAACCTGCGAGTATGGAAAAGAATTTAAAATAAATGGTATCAATATTTCTTTCCATCCTTCAGGTCATATACTTGGATCGAGTCAAATCAAATTCAAATTTGCAGAAGAAAGATGGTTAATAACAGGAGATTTTAAACGTCAAAAAGATGAGACTTGCAAAGAATTTGAGAAAGTAAAAACCGATTATCTAATAAGTGAATCAACTTTTGGATTGCCAATATTTAAATGGGAAGAAACTCAAAAAACTGCTTTTGATATTTCAAAATGGATAAATTCAGCCCCTAATAAAACTTCTCTATTATTTTGTTATTCCTTAGGAAAAGCCCAAAGATTATTGAATGAACTTAGTAAAACAAATTTTAAAAATAATATTTTTACTCACACTACTATTTATAAGATGAATAAATGTTATAAGAAATTAGGAATTGATATTTGTGATACAAATAAATTTGATAAAACACAAGATATAGATGAATTTAAAGGAGGTCTTGTTTTACTTCCACCAACATTATATAAAAGATCTTTTCTTAAAAAATTTAAAGAAATTCAAACTGGTTTTGCAAGTGGATGGATGTCAATAAGAGCCCTAAGAAAAAGATCTGGCTATGATAAAGGGTTTGCCATTTCTGACCATGCAGATTGGGAGGATATTTTAAAAACAATAACAGAATCCGAAGCTAAAAATGTTTTTTTCATCATGGAGATAGTGAAGCTTTAAATAGATATTTAAATGAAACCAACTCTATAAATGTTCTTAATTTTGAGTCTAATAAATGAGCTTAAATAAATTTTCAGAATTATTTCTAAATTTAGATTCAAGCAATAGTATTAATAAAAAGCTGGATATTTTAAAAAATTATTTTGCTACAAATGATTATTTAGAAAATTCCTGGTCAATATATTTACTCACTGGGAAAAAGAATAAAAGATTTATAAGTGGGAAATTACTTAAAAGTTTTTTTTCAGATATTTATGAATTTCCTTTATGGCTAATTGACACTTGTTATTTAAGAGTTGGAGATTCAGCTGAAGTAATAACTTTATTACTGAATAGTAAAAATATTGGAAAAAATAAAGTTAATAAGGATATTTCATTAGATGAATTATTAAGCAAAACATTACCTGAATTAGCAATTCTTAAACAAGATGAAAAGAAATTGAGAGTAAAAGAAATATGGGCGGAATTAGCAAAAGAAAATTTGCTAATTTTTAACAAAATATTAACTGGTACATTTAGAGTTGGAGTCTCAATTGGATTAATAACAAAATCTATCGCAAAGCTTATTAATTTAGATGAGGCAATAATTTCTCATAGATTAATGGGAGATTTTGAGCCATCTGCTAAATCATATAAATTTTTAATAAATAATAAGATAGATTTAGAAGAATTAAATTATAAACCGTACCCTTTTCTTCTTGCCAATACATTTGAAAAAAAAATTACAGAAGAATCAATAAATAATTTTCAATATGAATGGAAATGGGACGGCATAAGAATTCAATTAATAAAAAGATCAGGCAAAGTTTCTATTTGGACAAGAGGCCAAGATTTAGTTAATAGATCTTTCCCAGAATTAGTAGAGAATACTTTATATATAAAAGATGACTTTGTAGTCGATGGTGAATTATTGGTTTGGAATTTTGAAGACGAACTGCCCATGAATTTCTCTTTTCTTCAAAAAAGAATTAATAGAAAAGCTCCGTCAAAATCAATACAAAATAATCTGCCAATTATTTTTATAGCCTATGATCTTTTAGAACTAAAAGGTGAAGATAAAAGAGAATTAAATTTAGGAAATAGAAGAATTAATCTAGAAAAGAATTTCCATAAATGGATAAATGAAAGTGAAAAAGATATTTCTAATATTTTTAAAATAAGTAATTTATTATTTCCAAAAAATTGGGAAGAGGCTGAAAACTTAAAAAATAATTCTAGAGAAAATGGAACAGAGGGTTTAGTTATAAAAAATAAAAATTCTATATATTCTTCAGGTCGAAAAAAAGGTATTTGGTGGAAGTACAAAGTTGATCCAATGCAACTTGATGCTGTTCTTATATATGCCAAAGGAGGAAGCGGTAAAAGAGCTGGTTTATATACTGACTATAGTTTTGCTTTATGGAAAGATGGACAATTAATAAAATTTGCAAGTGCTTATTCTGGTTTAAATAATGCAGAGATTAAAGACCTTGATAAATGGATAAGAAAAAATACAATTGAAAAATTTGGTCCAGTAAGGTCAGTAAAACCAGAAATGGTTTTTGAAATATCTTTTGAAAATATTCAAGTTTCAAATCGCCATAAATCTGGAATTTCAGTCAGATTTCCAAGAATATCAAAATGGAGAAAAGACAAAAATTTTAAAGATGCTGATACCTTAGCAACTGCTCACAAATTAATGATGAATAAATTATGAAAAAAACTACTAATAAAACATCCTTAGAACAAATTAAAAAATACTTTGATAAAAATGACTGGGAACCACTATCTTTTCAACTTGAATCATGGGAGGCTTTTTTGAATGGAGAAAATGGGATTATACAAGTTCCTACTGGTTGTGGCAAAACATATGCAGCATTAATGGGACCTCTTTCAAAATTAAAAGATTGTAGAAAAAAATCCTGTCTAAGCATTTTATTAATCACACCATTAAAAGCATTGAGTAGAGATCTAAAAAATTCAATAAATTCAGCTGCAAAATATTTTGATGAACAAATAACTGTTGGAATTAGAAATGGAGACACTAGTCCATATGAGAAGAAAAAACAAATACTTAATCCTCCAAATATTCTAATTACAACGCCTGAATCCCTTTCTCTTTTATTGTCTAATAAAGAATCTAAAAATATTTTTAATAATTTATTTTCAATTATTATTGATGAATGGCATGAGTTAATGGGAAGTAAAAGGGGTAATCAATGCGAATTATCTTTAAGTTGGCTAAGAGGAAATAAAAAAAAATTTCAAATTTGGGCAATGTCTGCGACCATAGGAAATATTGAAGAAGCTGGGAGAGCAATTATTGGGATTAAGGCAAAGACGCCAAAAATAATTAGTACAAATATACAAAAAGAAATAGAAATAACTAGTGTTTTACCAGAAGAAGAAACAACCTTTCCATGGAGTGGACATTTAGGTATTAGAAGCTATTCTTCACTTTTAAAAAAATTAGATAAAAATAAAAGTACATTATTATTCACAAATACAAGAAATCAATCTGAAAGATGGTACCAATGTCTTAAATTCTGTCTACCAGAAATGGAAGGTAAGATTGCTTTACACCATGGGTCACTAGATAAAGAAGAAAGAAAGATAGTTGAGGATGGAGTAAAAAACGGATTAATAAAATGGGTAGTTTGCACAAGCTCCCTAGATTTAGGAATAGACTTTCAACCTGTTGATCAAATTGTTCAGATCGGCAGTGCAAAAAATCTGGCTCGACTTATACAAAGGGCTGGAAGGAGTGCTCATAGGCCTGGAGGAAAGTCAAACATAATTTTTATGCCTACAAACTCATTAGAATTATTTGAAATTAGTGCAATGAGGAGAATAATAAAAAGTGGAATAACTGAGAAAATTAACCTTCCTGAATTATCTTTTGATGTACTTCTTCAGCATCTTGTAAGTTTAGCTTGCGGGCCAGGTTTTAATCCAATTATTGAAAAGGAAAGGATTAAAGATTGTTGGAGTTACAGAAATTTAAATGATAAAGATTGGGATTGGTGTATTGAATTTTTAGAATATGGAGGAAAGTGTTTAAAAGCATATCCAAAATATAAAAAAATAGAAAGAGAAAAATCAAAAGATGACGAAACTAACTTTAATTATTTTGTAAAAGATAAATCTTTAGTAAGGATGCATAAATTTAATATTGGAACTATAACAAGCGATAAATTTATTAATGTAAAATACATAAGAGGGAAATCATTAGGTAATTTAGAAGAAAATTTTGCAACAAAATTAAAAACAGGTGATACTTTTTACTTTGCTGGCAAGATGCTCCAGTTTGTAAAAATAAGAGATATGACACTGTATGTTAAAAAATCTTCAAAAAAAAGTTCTTTAATTCCGGCCTGGGTAGGAGGGCAAATGGCCATCTCTGATCTTCTTAGTGATAGTTTGAGGAAAGAGATAGATATTTGTAAGGACTTAGATCATAGTGGTGATTACATTAATAAAGAATTAAATTCACTACTTCCAATCTTAAAAAAACAGAACGCTATTTCTGATATACCAAAAAGTAATCAACTTCTTATTGAAATATATAAAACTAAAGATTTAACGAATCTTTTTGTATTTACACTGGATGGAAAATTTGTTAATGAGGGAATTGCTTTTTTATGGGCATTAAGACTTGCGAAGAAAAAACAATCAACATTTAGTATTACTGCAAACGATTTTGGATTCAGCTTAACAACATCTGAAGATTATGACTTTTCAATGCTTGAAGAACAATTTTCTTATTTAATAAAAAACAAAAATTTGGAAGAAGATTTAGAAAATGCGATCAATTTTTCAGAATTAACAAAGAGAAGATTTAAGAATATTGCTCAAATTAGCGGATTAGTTAATCAGAATAATCCAACTAAAACAAAAAGTTCTTATCAACTTCAAATAAGTTCAAGTCTTTTTTATGATGTATTTACAAAATATGAAGAAGATCACTTGTTAATCAAACAAGCACATAAAGAAGTAAAAGAATATCAATTAGAAAATAAACGAATAACTAATTCACTAGAAAGATTATCTAATTTAAAAATTATATTAAATAAGACTGAAACTCCAAGCCCATTTGCATTCCCCTTATTAGTTGAAAGACTTAAAAATACATTAAGCAACGAATCAATAGAAAAAAGAGTTGAAAAACTAATTAAAAAATATAATCTTTAGATGAAAAAAAACTCTTCTGTTTTCCATTGGGGGGATTCCTCTCTTGAAATGCTTCCATCAAGAGCATTACTTTTACCTCAAACCAACGAACTTTTAATATGCGATATTCACCTTGGGAAAGGAGAATATTTCCAGCAGAATGGAATTCCTCTTACTAATAATTCAGATGAACAAAACTTATTAAGAATAAAAAATATTGTAAAAAAATATAACCCTCATAAATTAATTATTTTAGGAGATTTATTTCATAGTAAATATTCAATAAGTGATCCTTTAAGAAGTAAAGTAGAAAATCTTTCTGAATCATTAAATATAAAAATTGAATTAATAGTTGGCAATCATGATATTGGCTGCAAAGTCAAAAATATAACCTTTCTAAATTTTAAAAAATCAAGTAATTTTTTATTTAGTCATGAGCCAATAGGTAATTTTGATAATAATATTTTAAATATTTGTGGACATTATCATCCAAAAACATTTTTAAAAAATGCAAAGGATAAATTATACTTTAAATGTTTTGCTATGGATGAAAAAAATAAAATATTATATTTACCAGCATTTGGCGATCTAACAGGGGGTTACCCATGCAAAAGTTCCTTTAGAAAATGGGCAATTATTTCTGAAAAAGAAATTCTTGAAATTTAAATTACTCAAAAGCAATATTTAATAATAATTATATTTATCATATGAATATATTAATTGATACATAGATATCGCATTAGTATCTTTTATTTATTATTCTTAAGTTTTGAATTTTGATAAGTTTATGATAAAAATAACTTCTCTAGGAAAAGAATATAAACTTTATAACCCTTTCCTTAACTTGATAAGTACGTTATAAAAAAAATAGACTTGATTTTTAATAATGAAAAAATTAATAACTGCCCTAATATTTCAAGTATTGTTAGTTCCGTTTGGGTTAATTGCCAATGAAAACTTTTCTGTAGAGATTGAAGCACTTACGCTCGTAATGGAGCAATATGAGAGAGATATTGATGTTAAAACTGAAACCGAGATAGAACTAAATAGTAAAAAGCCTAGCTATATGGCTCTTAAACAAGATGAATGTAATGCGACTGTTAAAGTTACTGAAAAAACAGGCCTAGAAATTGTCGGCACTGAATCATTTGATGTAAATGTTTGCAAGAAAGAAATAACAAAATTATAAACTAATTTCAGACGAAAAATATATTTAAAATAATATTTTTTAATACATATAAAAATTTAAAGAGGTCTTTTACATAGAGAAGGTAAGACCTCGAGACCTAACAGAAAACTTTGGAACGGGTTCTGCTTATTTCATTAATAACCAAGTAAATAATGTTCAGATGTAATAAAAAGTACAATTATTAAAATATATCTAAATGTTCAATTATTTATTTTTTTTGGAAACTTTTTGCATTTCTTCTCTAGACATAAGCGCTTCTATTTGAGCTAGAACTTTATGAAGTTCCTCTGTCTTAGTTAAAGATGCCTCAGCTACTTCTCTAAGTTTTTCCAATTGTTCTTGAGTTTTATTCATAATTAATAAGTTAGAAATACACCACTTGCGATGATGGTTTTAAAACAAATTTTTCACTCACACACAAACTTATATTCACTCTATTTTTCATAAAGTCAAATAAATTACTTTTATTTGATGTTTTATGAGGACTTCCTATTAAAACTTTATTTTTAAACAAAATCATAAAATTAGATCTTTAAATTTAAAAAGTATATATTCTGGGTTATGAGGTAAAGACTGGAAGACCAATTGTTGCAGTTGTAATTAACGCTCCTGCAAAGATTAAGAAAGGAAGATAAGGGAAATTTTTCAAATTAAGCTTTTCTAATTCCAAAATACTATATAGGTATTTATACTGTTTGTCTACCCCTTAAATCCAATTAAAGATCAAAATCATCCTTAAAAATGTAAAAAACAATAGTTATCCGAATTTTCCTGAAATATATTCTTGAGTAGTTTTTTCTTTAGGAGAGCTAAAAATTTTCTTTGTAGAATTAAATTCTGCAAGATAACCAACCTTACCTCCATCTCCTTCTTCGTATTCTACTGCATTAAAGAAAGCAGTCATATCACTAACTCTTAGAGCCTGTTGCATATTGTGAGTAACTATTACTATTGTGTAATTCCTCTTAAGTTCGTGCATTGTTTCTTCTATCTTTAAAGTTGAGATAGGATCTAATGCTGAACAAGGCTCGTCCATAAGTATTATTTCAGGTTCAATTGCTATTGTTCTTGCTATACATAGTCTTTGTTGTTGCCCTCCGGATAAGGAATAACCACTATCATTTAATTTATCCTTACATTCACTCCATAAAGCAGCCTTTTTAAGCGAAAGTTCCACTAAATCGTCCATATCTCCAACATATCCATTAATTCTTGCTCCAAATGCAATATTTTCGTAGATAGATTTAGGAAAAGGATTTGGTTGCTGAAAAACCATTCCTATTCTTCTTCTGACTTCCACAGGATCTACTCTCTTATCATAAATATTCGTCCCATCAAAAAGAACCGTACCTTTTAAAGAACAATTAGGAATAAGATCATTCATCCTATTTAAAGACCTTAAAACAGTCGATTTTCCGCATCCAGAAGGTCCAATCAGAGAAGTTATATCTCCTTTCTTGAAATTACAAAAAATATTTTTTACCGCTTCAAATTTTCCATAGCTAATAGAAACATCTTCAAGAGATAAAATATTATTCTTTTGCGCCTTTTTAGTATTTTTAATCATTTCATGCCCTCTTAGTCTTCTCTGTAAATGCGGCTAAAATCCTTGAAAATATATTTACAGAAAGAATAGACAAAACAAGGATGAATGATGCCGCCCATGCAAGTTTATTTTGAGCATCATATGGTTCTAAAGCAAAATTATAAATTAAAACTGCAAGAGATCCCATTTCATAGAACAAATCACCAAATCCCGTTATGTAGTAGTAAGAAAATAAAGCTGTAAATATTAATGGAGCTGTTTCTCCCGCAGCTCTAGCTATTCCAAGTACTACTCCAGTTGCTATGGAGCGAAAGGCAGAAGGTAAGGTTATTTTTAATATTGTTGTATACATACTCGCTCCAACTCCTAATGAAGCATACCTTAATTCGTTTGGAACTAACTTCAAACCTTCATCAGTTGTTTTTATAACCGTAGGCAACATCAATATCGAGAGTGCCATCCCTCCAGCCAAGCCACTATACATACTTCCAAATAAGATTTTAGTAGAAACTATTAAGGCATATATAAATACACCTGCAATAATTGAAGGAACACCCGCTAAAACGTTAACTCCAAATCTAATAAATCTTGAAAAAGGTCCTCCTTTTGAATATTCAGCTAAATATATACCACCACCAACACCTACTGGTATCGCAATAATTGAAGCAATGGTAGTGATTATTAAAGTCCCGATCAAAGCAGGGTTAATTCCACCTGCATCTAAATCGTCTCCAGGAGGGTTGGGTTCTAAAGTAAATAGCTCAGGAGTTATCTGAGCTCCACCTTTTATAAGAATATAAGTTACCAAAAATATCAAAGGAAGTATCGCTATAACTACACAAATTAAAGACAAAGAAGTAAAAACTTTATCTCCTATATTTCGAGAGGAATTTTTCTGGTAAAAAAGTGAATTCATAATATCTAATATTTGAGACTAAATTTCTTAACTAGCCACTGAGCAAAGATATTAACTACCAAAGATAAAATCATCAGAACAAATGCTGCGTAAAACAATGAGGAAACTTGACTTCCATCAGCTTCTCCAAATTGATTTGCGAGCATAGAGGAGATAGTATATCCAGGAGATAATAGTGACCAACTAAATGCATTAGAGTTTCCGATAATCATTGTGACCGCCATAGTTTCTCCCATCGCCCGACCTAAAGCCAATAAAACTCCAGCCATAATACCTGACAATGCAGCTGGCAAAATTACCGAGAAAATAGTTTTCCACCTACTGGCTCCAATTCCATAAGATGCATTTCTAAGCTTTTTAGGGACTTGATTAAGAGAATCTCTAGCAATAGAGGTCACGATTGGTAAAAGCATTACAACTAAAATCAATATCGCCAGCAAGGAATTCCTGCCAGTAGGCTCTGAACTAAATAAAGGAACCCAGCCAAAGAAATTATGTAAAAAGACAAAAAAGGATCTAAAAAAAGGTTCCATCACAAATATTGCCCATAATCCCAATACGACTGAAGGTATAGCAGCTAAAAGTTCAACAAAAGATCCTATTATTTCTCTAAAGACTTTAGGAACAAAATCTTCAGTAATAAATATTGCGGTTCCTACCCCCAATGGAATAGTTATCAATAATGAAAGAAAAGAGGTTATTAATGTTCCATATATTGCAGTAAATGCTCCATATTCATCTTTTACTGGATTCCATTCAGAGGTTACAAGAAACTTTAGACCGTACCTTGAGAATGATTCAAATGACTGAAAAAAGACTACTAAAACAATTCCTAAAAGTATGATCGCGACAAAACTAGACAAGACTAGAGCAGAATTCTTAAAAATAATATCTATATTTTTTTCAATTCCGAATCTTTTTCGATTCTTGAAAAGAGCTAATTTCTCTTCCATTAAAAAAAGAATATCTTTATAAATCTACTACTAAATGGTTTAAAAGACTTTAAGAGGGGTTAAAGGTATATGAAAGTCATGATAATTTGACATGTATTGAAAAATTTATCTACCTATTTTTTTAACGGCGGCTCTTGATTTCTCAAGGATTTCACCTTTCAAGGGAACGAAACCTAAGGCAGGAGCTTTATCTTGATTTTCAACACTGAGTAATTTATAGAATGTATCTTGAATTGCCTTAGTATTTCTTCCGTTACCTGTTTCGTAAGCAAGTATCCAAGTCAAAGTTGCTATTGGATAAGCTCCTTTAGCAGTAGGATTCGGATTTTTACCAGCCAAGTTTTCATCAAGATTTATTCCATTTAAAGCTATTGCGCCTGATTCAGTATTGGGGGTAACGAATTCACCAGAAAGATTTTGAAGTGCTGCTGCTTTAACTTTCCCTCTTATGTATGACTGGTTAACATAACCAATTGCACCTGGAGTATTTTGAATAACACCGGCAACACCTGAATTTCCTTTTGCTCCAACACCTGCTGGCCATTTAACTGATTTACCAGTTCCTAAAGTCCAAGTTGGTGAAAATGCTGCCATAGAATTTGTGAAAGCCTTAGTAGTTCCTGATCCATCAGAACGATGTGCCCAAGTTAGTTTACCGGCTTTACAACCTAATTCTTTCCAGTTTTTAACCATACCCATTGCAACTTGTACTGCTTGCTCTTGAGTAAGTTTTAAATCGCAATCATAATTATATCCGAAAGCAATAGTTCCACCAACCATAGGAATTTGAACTAGACCTCTAGTAACCTTTGCAATATCCTTATCTTTCATTGGATCATCTGATGCACCAAAGTTAACAGTTTGATCAATAAATGCTTTTCTTCCAGAACCAGAACCCACTGCTTGGTAATTAACTCTTGGCCCACCTGATTTTGCTAAATCAGAAAACCAACGAGTGTAGATTTTTGCTGGAAATGAAGCACCAGCTCCACTCAATCTCTTTGAAGCCATCGCAGATGGAGAAAGTATTAATGAAATTGCAGAAGATAAAATGAGAGTTTTTTTGAAAATACTCATCATGTAATGAGAACTAAGTTTGCTTATTTAAATTTAACTTAAAGTCTTTAAGAAATTAAAAAATTGAAAGACTTATATATCAAATAATTTTGATATATCTACTTTAATAGCTCTACTGCTACAACAAGATTACCCAACAAACCATTCAAAATATTCAGCTGTTCTTTACTGCCAAATGCTATTAATACCTGACCTGGCTGAAGTAAAAAATCACCCCCAGGATTTGTTATCAACTTTTCATCTTCTTTTATTGCCAATATTTTTGCACCGCTCTTTTTACCTATTCCAAGCTCTAAAAGAGTTATCTTTTCTGCAGTTTCAAAAAGGCTAATATCATTACTTAATTCAAATTCTTCAATTTCACATTCACTTCCTGCCAAGAGATCAAGAAAGTCAATGGCTATTGGTCTTAAGGCCATTGATGCCATAGCCCTACCTGCTGCAATATAAGGGCTAACAACAATACTTGCACCAGCTAATCTCAATTTATTAGCTGCTTCTTCGGTTCCTGCTCTAGCAATCACTCTTATTGAACTTCTTATCCCTTTAGCACTTAAAACGACGTACAAATTAGCCGCATCATTAGGCAAGGTAACAACCAAACTTTTACATTTATCTAATCCAGCTAACTTTAAAGTTTCATCAAGGGTGGCATCTGCGCAAAGGACTTCTAAACCATTATCTTCAGCTATTTTTTTTCTATCTTCATCGCTTTCTACAACTATTATTGGAATATTTTGCGTTTTTATTTGGTTAGATATTTCCTGACCAACCCTCCCATATCCGCACAAAATTACATGATTTTCCATTTTTCTAAGAATTCTTTTAAAACGTAATTCATTTACTCTTTGAAAATAGCCGGATTCAAATAATCTAACAGCTTTTTGAAAGGTAAATTGAATAAAAATTAATCCACCGACGATTATTAGAACAGTGATAATTCTTCCTTCAGGACTTAAAGTTTGAACTTCTCCAAAACCAATAGTGGTTATTGTAATCAGAACCATCCATAAGCAATCACCCCAATCCCATCCCTCTGTAATTCGATACCCAATAGCACCTAAAAAAAACAGAAAGAATAAAGAATAAATAAGACCAAACCAAGGCCTTAAGTAGTCTTTAATAAAGTAGAACTCAAATAATCTAAGCTTCATATCTCTTATTATCGTTAACTATTCAAAAATTTCACAATATTTTTCTATTATGTATCTAAAAGAATTTATTAATTTTGTGAAATACATATTTAGTCGGATATTAATATTTATTTTTGTAGCATTTTGCATTAAACAAATGCTTTCTGTTTCAGGTGTAATTTAAGTTATTCTCTTTTATTTATTTTGGTTCAACTTTCACCGATTCAATTAAAAATTCAGAAGCTGATCTTAACCAATCGGCTACAGTCAAACGAAGATCAGGTTGCGAATATACCAATGCAACAATAACTGCCACTAAAATTATTTTTACCATAACTTTTGAAATATCCTTTTGAATTAAAGCACATCTATTTAGCAAAAAGAAGCTTCACTAGATAAAAATCAGACTAATTACCTAATTAAAATTTTTCTAAGTTATTAAACAAATATTCCACTCTTCTCAAATTTACTCCTAAATCTGATTGGCCTAATCTTGCCGCTGACCTAATTTGAATTATTCCTTTTGATCTATCAACATAACTTCTCACATCAAGTTTTAATATCTCAAGATCATCTGGGAACCTGAAGATTGCGCTTCTACAAATACCTCTCCAGTAGTTTTTACCACTCTCAATAACTTCAGTTCTAGGTAAATTTTCTGCTAAAGAAACAAGTTGAATAAATTTTTGATCAACATTTATTAGTTTCTTTTCCATTAAAACACTATTTAAGGGATTTGTTATTGGAGCAAGGCCTTGAACTGTAAAAGTCATTATATTAAATACTATTTAAATGTTCTAACTGATTTTCAATACAAAGTGAGAGGAAAAAGGAATTTAATTTGTTGATCTTAAGAATATTTGCAAAAAGAATATAATTTTAAAAGAAATTTTTAAAATTTTAGATTTTTGATTATTTTTTTTGACAACGAGGGTTGTCTATTTGATTGATTCTTCAAATTTCTTATCCAAAATAAAACTCCAATTAATAAAACGAGTTCAATAATTATTCCAATTCCTATTAAATTCATTATTTATTAATCTTTTCTCCACAAGCTCCTACCTTTAATCAAGTCCTCTATATTAGGCCAAGCTGCTATTAATTCTTTAAGTGCTTTTCTGTTTGGAGTATAAAAAATACATGAAAAGGAACTAACTACATAAAGAAGGAACCAAATTTTATTTTCTGCATAAGCTAAAAAGAATGAGAAGATAAAACTTCCTATAAAGGAAAAGAAAAGTAATCTATTTATTATTTCAAGAGAGGTCCTTTTTAGCCTGTAATATCTATTATCTTTTTTATTAACATAAGAATCAGCTTCAAACTTATTTTGGTATGAATTAATTATTTCTTCCTCAAGAATCTCCTCATAATCAAGTTTACTTGTTGGAGTTGAATTATTTTCTTTACTCATAAACTTACTTATTAAATATAGTTATCTACTGAATATTATAAATCTATGTAAGAAAAAATTTACGTCAAATTTTTACATGCTTAATATCATACAAAAAGATCATGTTTTTGAAAATACTCAAAAATTGTTTTGTTTATTACTGAAAAATTACCTAAAATTTTCTTTTTTATTTTTTCAATTCTTACGATCAATGTTAAAAGTTACTTCTGTTAGATTTTTAGCAATTAATGAATTGAAAGGCAATATCTTATTATCGAGCTAGGATAATTAAAATTTTAAATTTTATGCAAAGGTATTTAATCTCCTACGAATTCACAGATGGAGAAGATCAAGATGAAGGTGGGGAAATGCTTATTAATTGGTATGAATCAGGAGGGCCTCAAAATAGACCTGAAAATTACGAAGTTCATTCTTGGATTTTCATGGTTCAAAATGGAATTGGTCATTCCGTTGTGAGTGCAGATTCCTTAGAAACAATTTGGAAACAGTGGCATCCCTGGAGGAGGCTAATGGATATTAATATTCAACCTTGTTTGGATCTTGATGAGACTGTATCTTTATTTAAAAAGCAAAAAATGAATACTCGTATGGTTTAAGGAAGTTTCAGGACTTTTTTAAATTTAATTTTAGTAGCTATGAATACGCCAAGGATGTATAGCTGCGTTAAAAAAGGTCAAGAATAATTTTCTATGATGTTTGATTCTTATCACATTTATTATAAAGGAGAAATTCTTTTCAAAAATCTAAGTAAAGATGACTTTGATTTTGTATGGGGTAAACTTTACACTTCTTACATAAATGCTCTACATGACGAACTTACTTTTGAGATAATTCGTGAAAGTAATTTAAAAGAAACAGTTCATAATTTAGAACCATCTTATTAAAGTAAATTAATAAAAATTTAAGAATAGAAGAGGAATAGTTTTTTGCCTTTAATTTCACAATATTCCTTCTCTTCCTTACTAATATCAAGACTTATAATTTTGGCCTCTTTTTCAGCATTTAAATTATAAAGTTTAAAATTTTCATCCCCCTTAAAAAGCGCTGCTATACCGATATCTGTTATGAACCAAACAAAATGTCTTGTCTCACCTATTGGTTGATCTTTTAAAGAGTCAAGTATAAAACCATGAGTAGGATTCATTTTAATTGAATTTAATCAATTCCCCCCATTGCAGTATCTAACTGCCTCGGGATTAGTACTGCCATTTTCTACAATTTCAGCAACACAACTATTAAAAACTTTAGATTCCTTTTTTATAGAGCAAAATCCAAATGCAATCGCAGCTAAAGCTATTGCAGATACGAAACTAGAACCAAGTTGAATAAAACCATAAGCCACCATGATTTTTTTCTTTCTGCTACATTTTTTGAATTCTTTTTTTTCTTCTGGCATTTTAAATCTTCTAATTTGCATAATCTATTCGATTGATTTTCTAAATGAAAAAATAAACCAGAGAGAAAACCGAATTAATCTTTTTATTTTCTTAAAAATTAAAAAAAATTTTTCATATAAATTAAATTTGTAAAATTTTTTATTACTAAAATTTTTTATTTTGAAACATGTTCCGAATTAATAAATATTTTTAATTCACACCAAATTGTTTGGTTTAAATAAATATTTTTTTTATAGAAAAGTAACGATCCCATTGTTATTTCAGTACGTTTTATTGATTATTAAACTATATTTAACCATTTATTGATGAAGTATTAATACTTAGAAAATAAGCCAAAAAACCTAGTTTGAACCATGATCCCGACGAGTTATCCACTTTTTAACGCTTTTTCAACAGGTTTTTCCACAGCTTGTAGATTAAATTCAATTTTCTATGTGCGAAATAAAATATAAGTATTTTTTGTAAAAAATGTCACGCGGATTTATTTTTGGAACGATAGCATCAGAGTTCGATTTTTGTAGAATTTAAATTTTCATGACTGATAAAATAATTCAAAAAAATCTATCACCTGACTCTTATAAAGATTTTAAGAAATCAAATCTTGATATTCTTACTGAGGAAAATGATCGTTTATTAAAAAATCTAAAAAGACCAGGCGGTTCATATAGAGCTGCTTAACTTCGATAATTCAAAACAAATAATAATTTCAAATAACTGAAATTGAATGTAAATAATTAACCCTGATAAAAACTAAATATAAATATATTCATTATTTTTTCCCAGATTAAATTAAGTAGATTGAAATTAAAAATATAAATTTTATGTTAAAACATAGAATATCTTGGGCTTAATCATAACGGTAGCTAATAATCCTCGTTATATTATTAAAGTTTAGATCAAGATCAGAAAAATATCTTTTTTGAAAAATTTAAAGAAATATTAAACATTTTCTAAAACTCATCAATCTAACTAAGTTCAATTATCACTACAATTCTATGTCTATAAAAGAATTAAAAGTAAATTACAAAAAGCTTTTAAACGAAGCAGATAAAGCAAGTGGTCGTAAAGAGACCGTTTCATATTTGAATAGAGCTGCTAAAATCAAATCTAAAATCTTTTTAAAAAACAAAACTAATTGCATCAAATGCAATGGCGTAGGTTACTTAAGGATCTCATTAGACGAAGCTAGGACTTGTCTCTGCTGTTACGGGAAAGGTTTCATGATTAAAGAGATTCAAAGATTTTAGTTTTGAAATATTAATTTAAAAATGAAGGATCTCATTCAAGCTCATAAAAAATTGATTAGTACAGTTAAAGAGCAGATGGGATTTTCAGATTATGGAATGTATTGGCTAGCTTTTATCGAAGGGGGGTTAACCATATGGCTTTTAGAAAGAATATTTTTTCACTGGTTAAAGTTTTAAAGTAGATTTCAAATATTTTTTAATAAATTCTTATTTTTTAATTAGTTTACTTATATCGATTCTATTTAAAAAGTTGTAGGATGTTAAAAAATTTAGCATATGCAGTTATTAGGTTTAATTTTACTTGCGGCAAGTAGTTGGTATCTATGGAAATTAACATCAAAATTTCTCGATGAGCCAACAAAAAAAGAACTTTCAAATAGTTTTAACAGCCTTAAAAACAAATTTCAGGAAAATAAACAGATTTTTTCAAAAGCAAAGATAAGTGAAGCTTGGGAAAAATATAAGAAGGAAGGTGGTGCCCTCTCTAATAAAGATAAAAAATAGTGGAGTATCTTGGTATCACTAGTTTTACTAGAGAAATTTCTCGTATTGATTTAATTGGTATTTTATTAGGGCATTTAATATTTGCTATAGCTTTGACACAACTTTTAGATTGGTCATGGTTAAAAAATTTAATGAGCGAAGAAGATAAAATGAAGATGCTCAATAGTTACACATGGAGAGACTTATTAGTTGATGGGGCAATAATTGCAGTAGTTATTGGAATTATTTTTCTTATAGTCAGTATATTTTTAAAATGAATATCACGTACATCCTTTTGATCTTTTTATTAGCCTCATTATTAATTTTTTCGAAAATCATTAAGTCTTCAGATAAATCTCCTAAATAGATGTCAGAAATTTCGAGCAACTCATCATCATGTTGGTATCTAATCGCAATAGTAAGTACAATTTCATTTTTGGCTTTGATATATTTTGGAAAACATTAACTATTTTTAATTTACTTATCTTTATGTTCAAAATAAAAATTTACTGAATAAGGTCTAAATAAAAATCAAAATGAATCGTCTTTTAGTATTACAGCATTTAGAAATCGAAGGACCAGGGCTTTTCTATCAGATAGCTAAAGAGAGAAAGATGGATATAGAAATTATTCGTCCAGATATTGGAAATAGCCTTCCTAAAACATATAAAGACGATTTACTATTAATAATGGGTGGGCCAATGGGCGTCAAAGACATTGGGAGCAAAAAATATCCATGGCTAAAGCCTGAAAGAGATTTCATAATATCAGAATTAAATAAAAAGACACGTATTATCGGAGTTTGTTTAGGAGCACAATTATTGGCGAACGCAGCAGGCGGAGATGTTGAAATTTTAAAATATGGATCACCTCCTAAAGCTTTGCCAGAAATTGGATGGTCTCAAGTTTTTTTTAATCAATCAAACAAAGACTTTTACAAATTTTGTGATGATCCTTTTCATGTTCTGCATTGGCATGGCGATAGAATTTTATTACCGAAAAATGCAGAACTCATTGCTAGTAGTATGCGTTGTAAAGAGCAATTTTTTAAGATTGGGGATTTAGCCTACGGATTACAATTCCACATCGAGTCAAATAAGGAAATGACCGAAAAATGGATAAAAGAAGACAAATCATTTATAAACAAAGGATTAGGACCAAACGGTCAGTCAATATTAAAGAAGGAAAATAAAGAATTTGGAGAAAACACAATCTTAAAAAGAAAACTATTAATAAATAAACTTTTTAATTTAATAAGCAAGCATTAAAAAAGCTCTGTTACTTCATGAAGAAACAGAGCTTTAAATTTTTTTAGATTTTTCTATATAAATCTGTTAATAATAAAACCTTTCTTTTTAATTAAAGAATAAGAGACCAATGAGCAGGTTGTAGATACTGATTTCACGGCCTCTTTTGTAACCGTAATTTTCGGTAGATACGACAATGAATCACCTCCTTTACTAATATTTTTCTTAACATAACTAAAACGATAAAATAAAGAAACTAAATTAATTAAAATTTAAAGCTTTTTTAACAAATCAAATATTTATAAAAAATTCAAGTAAGAGCATTTAGGTTATCTACCATGGCAAAATCTCTCCATTAGCATGCCAAAATGTACCTGTATTATTTTTGTTAAGAGAGTCAATGCGTTTTAAAAGTCCATTAACGGATTCTTTGGTAGATATACCGTTTTTTGTAAATCCAGTCATACGTGTACTTACTAATCCTGGATGCAAAATAGCAACATAAATTTCATCTTTTAATAAATCTCTTGAGAGTGACTTAGCTGCCATAGATAAAGCGACTTTGGACATCCTATAACCATAGGAACTACCTGATGAATTATCACCAATAGAACCCATTCGACTTGTAACAAAACCAATCCTTGATGATTTTTTTAAAAGACTTTTAAGAGATTTAGTCATAAAGAGTGGACTTAAAGCATTTACGACAAATTGACGAATGATACTTTTCTGATCCAAATCTTCAATCGAATTAAATTCATAAATACCTGCATTATGAATCAAACAATCTAATTTGACACCTGATAATTTATTTCTCAGACTAGTTATTGATGCTTCTGAAGAGATATCTACTTCCTCTACAACTCTTACACCTAAATTTTTTAATTCAATTGAAGCCTTTCTACAAGTTGCTATTACTTCATCTCCTCTGGCATAGATTTGTTTACATAATTCCAATCCAATACCTCTGTTTGATCCCGTAATAAGGTAAGTAGACATATTTTAAGAAAATTTATTACATTCTAATTTCAAAAGCTTTAAAAATAAAAAATAAATAACAAATTTATCAAGGATAATGGAAAAGTTTTTAGCTATAATTTGAAGATGTCAGAAAGCAAAAGTCCACTAGATAGAATTTATAGATTAATAGCATCTCATGCTTGGATGACTGAGAGTGAAGCAAAAGTTTTATTAGTAATGATGTACGCATCAGGTACAAAGTCATTAGGATTAGAAGGTAAAGGTTTACACCAATTTATGGAAAGGTCATTAGAGAAGATGTGTTCAGATAACAAAGAAAATTTACAAGAATATCTATTAAAAATAAAAGAAAAATTTCCCAACAATGAATTACTTACTGAAGATTAATTTATGGAGATATTAAATCAAGAAGTAATTCAAGAAGTTATTAGACTTACATGGAGAAATCCTGCTTTTATGGCAATAGCCATAGCATTAATATGGCTAATTCCACAATTGATAATTAGTAAAATTTTGTCAGAAAATTACAAGATAAAGAAATTAGAAAAACAAAAAGACAAAATTGGAAAGCTTTATCCAAAAATTCTAAAATAAAAAACATAATCTTTAGAGTAAATTTATTAGATTAGTTTTAGAGATTTGATTATTCATGATTTATAAAATTGTAAGAATTGACGGAAAAGAAGATGATCTTACTTCACAAACTTTTTCTAATTATGCAGAGGCATATGACTTATTAGATAAAATATATGGTGATATATGCTGTTCAGATGCTGATTATGAAGATATTACTTATTACGATATTGTAGAAAACTAGAAACAAGCTAAAAAATACATGAAAAAAGTAAACAAGACTTGGGAACCAACTAATGAACAAAATATTGGAATAATTTCAAGTGTTTATGAATTTATTAAAGAAGAACTTTCTGAACTTCAAGAAGAAACAGAATGTCCTGATACTTTTATTTATGACTTTATTGGGAGAATTCAAAATGAGTGGCATCCAGAATCTTGCCATTCATTGGCAAGAAATAACAAAAATAATATTAATAACGAAGAAGGGTTTCAAAATCTAATTAAAAATTAATACAATTATTTTACTCATTGATTTTTTTTTAATATTATTCAAAACATTAAATATTAATTAGAAAATGGTTATTCGCGTTTTGGGCATAGTATTGATTCTTGGAACTATTGCATACTACAGTTTAGTTTTTACTGGCAACAGCAGTCTATAAATCTTTAATTCAGCTAAAAATTCTCATATGAAATGGCCTCCTACAAATTGCTGGACAGCACCAAAAACAATAAATGGTAATCGTCATTTTCAAGTAAAGACTTATGGAGGTAAAAATGATAAAAGATGGGTAGATCTTTTCCCTACAAAAAATAAAAAAGACATCATAAGGATTTCTTGGACAACTCTAAAAACTAATTGGACAAGCGGTTGGTTGAGACTACCAAAAGAAGGATCTAAATAATCATCCAAAATACCCAAAATAAATTTTTATAAAATTATTTTATTTTCAGTAATTTAATCTCAACACCTAAATTAACTAATTAGATAATTCTATTAATCTTTTTTGTAAATAAATATTATGAACTAATTTTTTGTAAAAATTCATACTTTAAAAAAAATTTTAATCTTTTAATATCCACGAAAGAAATAAATCTAAAATGAAGTCAGAACAGAGAAAGAAATTACCTAATAAAAAAATAATAAAATCAGCTAAATTTGAAGCAAAAGAACAATTTACTAAATCTGCATTAGAAAATTTAAAAACTGAAAAGGATAGAATTGTTAATTCGTTAAAGAAATCTGGTGAAATCGATTAATTAAGCAAATAATTTCTGATAAATCTCATAAAAGCCGACAGAATAAATAATAATTACTTATTATAATTTTTTACCTTAAATAAAAAATGGATAAAATTTCTTTAGCAAATGCACATCTCCCACAACTCTTAGGATTAGTATTAATGTCAATAGGTTACACGCTAGGAAACAAGTTCTATCTTCCTGAAGCAAATAAGAAATAAGCATTCAAATCAACCATTAAAGAACTAATTAAAATTTTCTTGTTGCAATTAATATCTATATATAAATTAAACAATTATGATACAAAAATGTAAATGATTAACAGCATTTAGGTACATAAAAGTTTTTTTATTTACAAAAATTAATATTTATGTTACATTAATTAACAATTACTTTTATTTCAAATGAAGAATTCTAAACAGATAGAAAAAGAAAAAATTGTAGCTGAACAACTTAACGGCAGATTCGCTATGCTTGGTTTTATAGCTGCAGTTGGAGCTTATTTAACAACTGGTCAAATTATTCCTGGAATAGTTTAGTCTAATGGATCCACTTACTGGCTTCATTATTGTTCTAATAGTCATAACTTTTCAGTTTACTTTATATGCAATAAAAAGGATGCAAGAGCCATTAGAGCCAAACTCATCAGATGACCAAACAAATCTGAACATTAATGTTACAAGAAAAAGATATTGGAAAAATGCTGAATTAACAAACGGAAGATTAGCTATGGTGGGATTGTTAGCGTTAGTAATCAATTATGGTTTTTTTGGATGGATAATTCCTGGATTTATTTAATTAAATATTTGTTATAAACTTATAAAAATCATTTCTTGAAATGTTTCTTTATTAATATTGTTAGAAGTAAATAATCTTTCTGAAATTGCAACAAATCTAGAGAGAATGCAAATTCACACAAGAATCTAAAAGCTAGATCTGTAATAAATCAATAATTCACAATTTTTTTCCTCTTTAGTTTCTGTTCTAAATATGCTCAAAATAACTCTATGACTAAATATTTTTCATTAGTCCTTGATTTATTATTCATCGAGTTTAATCACCACACCATTAAAAAATTCTGCTAATAGCTTTGAAGAATCTCGAACAGATCCTTGTCTCTGTTCTTTTTGAATTTTCTTTTTAACTAAATTTATGTTTTTCATATTGATTCAGGTAATTCAAGCTCTTCAAAAGTCCAACCTTCTAATTGGAGATCATGCCATTTATCCCAGGCATCATCCAACGGCATCTGACTTGCAGATTTAATTGTAGATGGTTCACCAAGATCATTTGCATAATATAAATAAGCAAAAATCCTGATATTGTTTCTTGCTGACTTTTTATTTCTTGTAAATAAAATTAGTCTGCTGCGTTCAGGGTTAAGTAACCAACCACTTGGGGACTCATTACGATAACCGTAAGAAAAATTAGTCCAAACATTTGCTCCTCCTAGAGTCATTATTAAGTAATACAGGTGTACTAGTACTATAAGTGCATTGAATATAGATCGTCAAGTATTAAATTTTTTATTTACCTTTTTCTCTTAATTCTGGAAAGCAATTAGCAATATGGATTAACTCATAAATCTCCTCACTATCATATTTTCTATTTGGAACTCCACTTCCTACTTCTATTCCTTTAGCTTTCATTTTCTCCAGGATCAACTCTTGCCTTTGTTGGCTAGTCATTGACTTGAATCTTTTTCTTCTTTCTTCTTTATTCATGAGATTTTACTTTTGTTGGTGTTGTTGATTTTGTTCTGAATAAATATTTTTTTGATAGTGATTGTATAGATCAATTTCTTGTTGGTCTTCACTAGCTAAACCAAGATTCATTCTTGCTAAAAGCATTATTCGCTGTTTTCTGTAGTCTGAAAGTGCCATTACTCTTGTTGCTGTTGATCAACTACTGACTGCTTAAATTCTAGTTTTCTTGCAAGTCTATGAATAGCTGACCATGTCGCGGTTTTCCTTTTAGACAATAAAACCACTTGCTGTTTGTTCTTAGGGGTTAAATTGTACTTCTTTAAAGCCTTTCCAAGTGCCAAAGGGTTAATTAAATTATTCATTCACACTAATATTAAACATCAAAACTTTTCCTATACTCCTAAGTAATTGTAAATGATTATTCCTTCTAAAAAGGGGTACCCATATGTGTACAGAGAAAGAGTAATTGAGGGTACCCTTATGTGTACAGAGGAGATTAATAGACAACAATAAATACCTTTACTGATATCCTCAGTGAGACGAAGTCGAGCGGGTAAATGGATATCATCAAGCATTACCACACTAATTTAAAGATGAGGATAGTAGTGATATTATTAGCCGCGATCATATATTAATAACACTATTAATACCAACTATTAAATAAGACCAAACCCTGAAGTCGTTAAAAGCTGGCACATTAAAAAAGCACCCTTAAGGCGATTTAATATTGACTTAGGTACCAGAGAGGAAGGAGTAGTTAACCATCCTCTCTTCTGTTTAATCATGAAGACTCATGCATTAAACAACTCTAATCTAAAAGTCATTAGATTATAGATGTATATATCATTTCGCCTTTTAAAATTTTTATTTTTCGTGATCTGTTTCTCAAGCTAAAACTTAATTATGTTAGCAATCCCTGATATGGTCCTGCATTTGGTACTGCAAATTGGTCCTGCACACTGGTCCTGCACGCTTAATTATGAAAATAAAATTACCTACCAAATGCAAGTGCTAGCAAGCAGTTTGATAGGTAACACCGAATCCCCGCCAGTTCTCTGATGCATCGACCTGGAAAAGCCAGAAGAGGAGTCAAAGTGGGCTTTCGTTTCCAATTGCATGATTGGTTTACGTCCACGTCACGACAGTCTCCTCAAGTCGAAAAAGAGTCAGATCAGAGCACATAAAGAAGAACTTGACCAAAGAGCCAGTATATAAATACTAACTTATTTCATAAATCATTTGGAGATGGCCAAATCTCTCTTACTTTAGTTAATATTTCTTTTGATTTTTCAGCTCTTTTTAAATGATTATTTTCATTAAGCAAAAAAGTTATGTGAGCCATTTTTCGTCCAAGACTTTCTTTAGATTTGCCATACCAGTGAAGATTAGAACCTTTAATTTTAGATAAAAGTTCTATCCTTTTTTTCATTGACAAAGGGTATCTTTTTTTCAAACCTAGTAAATTTATCATTAGAGATCCTTTGGAATGCATATTTATTTCTGGAGGTTTGATACCTGAAGATATGCAAATATATTGATCGAACTGACTTGAGGAACAAGCTTCTATAGAGAAATGAGCTGAATTGTGAGTCCTAGGGGCTATTTCATTAATTAGTAGTCCGGTATCACCATAAAAGAATTCGATTGCCATTACCCCCACATAATTAAGTTCATTTACTATTGAGGAGAAAATATTAGTTGCGAAAGTTTTCAAATCGTAATTAATTTCAGCAGGAGAAAAAACCCAATCACAAACATTATTTTTTTGATATGTCTCAACAATGGGGAAGAACCTTATAGTCCCATCAAAATCTCTTGATCCAACCAAAGCAAGCTCATTTTTATAATCTACCCATTCTTCAATTAACCATTCATCTGAATTAGCTTCAACTGAAAAAGAATTTAACTCTTCTTTGCTATTAATTTTTTTATTTCCTTTACCGTCATATCCTCCTTTATATGATTTAACCATTAGAGGGAAATGCCAATCTTCAATTTCTTCATCATCAAGACTTTTAAATTCCTTTAATGATATCCATCTAGGTAATGGAAGGTTCATTCTCTCTATTAGTTTTTTTTGAGAAATTCGATCCACCAAAGGATGGATTGATTCAAGACTTGGCACAAAAATATTTTTTGCGTCAATTAAATTTAATTTTTCAATTTTTATCCATTCATTTTCAAAAATTATTTTTTCGCATTCATTAATTAACTCTTTATTTCCTCTTACCTTTAAAGGGTCAGCTTCAATTACATAATCAGCTTTTGAACATGCGGGATCGCTAGAGGATTTAGTTTGAACGCATACTTTAATACCTCTATTGTTTGCAGCTTCAGCGAGCATTAAAGCTAATTGACCACCTCCAATTATTCCTAGTGAATAATTTTTCTTTATGTTTTCTATATTTCTTTTTAGATTCATATGATGATCTTATTATGATTTTTAATTCTTAACAACTGATTATTTAAGTCTAATTTTTAAGTCAAGATAGGGTTAGAATAAATAAAATAAAGATTTACATATTAATAAAAAAACTCTTCTTGGAAATTTATTGTGAATAAGAACCAAATACTAGTCCCGTTAAATAATAATTCATATGAAGTTACAATAAAACAAGGATTAGTTAATAGTATTGGAGAAGAATTAAATAGAATTGGGATTAATAAAGATAGAAAAATACTTATAGTTTCTAATCAAGAAATTTCAAATTTATTTGGTGAAAAAATTCTTAGAAATTTAAAAAAAAATAATTTCTATGCCGAAATATTTAATATTAAAGCAGGAGAGTCCTATAAAAACTTAGCTACTTTAAGTGATATTTATAATGCAGCTTTCGAGATCGGTTTAGACAGGAATTCCTTAATAATTGCTCTTGGTGGAGGGATTGTTGGAGATGTTGCTGGTTTTGCTGCCGCCACATGGTTAAGAGGTATTGAATATATTCAAATTCCTACAACCTTATTATCTATGGTTGATTCCTCGGTAGGAGGGAAAACAGCTGTCAATCATCCTAAAGGTAAAAATCTAATAGGAGCTTTTTATCAGCCAAAAGCAGTTTTAATAGACCCCGAAACTCTTGCAACTTTACCCTCCAGAGAATTTAAGGCAGGCATGGCAGAAGTTATCAAATATGGGATTATAAAAGATAAAGTACTTTTTGAGTACTTAGAAAGTGAGAAAAATAGAAATAAAATTCTTAACCTTGAGAACGAATCTTTAATACAAATAATCAATAATTCAATTCGAACAAAGGCCATTATAGTTTCTCAAGACGAGAAAGAAAATGGGGTTCGAGCAATATTAAATTATGGCCATTCATTTGGCCACGTAATAGAAAATTTGTGTGGATATGGAGAGTATCTTCATGGTGAAGCAATATCAATTGGGATGAAAATTGCCGGAGATATTGCTACTGAAAAAAATTTATGGTTAAAAGAGGATTCTTTAAGGCAAAACAATCTTATTGAAAGCTATGGTCTACCAACGCAAACTCCAAAAATTAAAAAGAATGAAGTAATAACTATACTTATGGGTGATAAAAAAGTGCGTGACGGGAAAATGAGATTTATTTTACCTAAAGAGATTGGAAAAGTTGATATATTTAATGATATCGAGGAGTCACAATTTCTTAAGTATTTCGATTAGCGAATACAACTCGAATTTATCTTAGTTTTTTTATTCTTTAATTTACTAAAAATAAACCATTTAAAATCTCCTAAACAAATTGGATCAACTAATCTTAACAAGGCTTCTCTTCTAGAAAGAGCCTTGGAGATATCATTCTTTAATTCATTCTGAATTTTAAAAAGTCGTTCTGCCAAGCCAAGTGCTAGTAATGCCTCTCCCTGTTTGACTAATCCAATAGTTTCAAAACCTGTGGTTTCCGAATCATAAATTAAACTTTCAATACAAATATGAGAAGTCAAATCACAATAACCTGGGGACTCTAAAACATCTTTAATAATTTTTTGGTTTCTATAGGAAATTAATGTCCCATTACTATTACTCAATGAATAATATCTTTTAGCTTCTTTGGCATAATCAATTACTAATAAAATTCCATTATTGATTTTTGCATAAATAGCCTTTAGCCATTTTTTATCATCTACATGCCATTCCGTAGTCCATCCTTCTGGTGCCTCCTTAGGAGGAATACTAATGCCTAATTTCTTATGAGCAGAAGCTATACTTTTTTCTAATTCTTTTGTGATTAAAATTTCCTCAAAGAATAACCTTCCTGATTCCTTATCTGTAGAAACTCCTTGCCGATGCATTTTACCTTTCAAATTTATTATTCTTTCTACAGGCAGAGCATCAAGTACTTCATTAGCTAATACAACACCATTTAAACTTCTATCTTCTAACTCCTCTAAACTTCTCCATACAATATCAAAACCCAATTTTAAATATTTTTCTAATTTCTTTTGCTGTTTTTCTATCATTCCTTTATTAGGCTCAATGATGATAAAACATACATTTTTTAATATTTTTTTATTATAAATAAAGAAATACTCAAGAAGGCCACTCATAAGACTGCCGTCTCCTGCTCCAAACTCAAGGACAGATAACTTATCATCACAAATCAATTTGCTTTTTACCTGAATCAACCATTCAAGAATTTGTTTCGATAACAATAAAGCAAAGTCATTAGACATTGAAGGTGAAGTCACAAAATCACCCTTAGAACCTAAATTAGCTCTACCACAGCCGTAATATCCATTATTTGGATCATTCAAAACAAAGTTCATATAGTCATAAAAACTTATAGTTCCTCCCTTTCTTATTATTTTTTTTATTAACCACTCTTGATTATTCGCGGGTAGGATGTTCATCGGCGAAAATATATAAAGATAAAAAAACTTTCATGCATTCAAAGATTAACTATTTCTTAGGAATATTTCTATCTCTATTAATCTTAATTTTTAACGAACCTTCTTTTGCTATTAATAATCCAAATCTTTTACCTCAGGAAAAAACACCTGTTATCGATTTAGCCAAGACATTAAGTCCTAAGCAAAAAGAATCTTTAGAGGAAAATCTTAATAATTTAGAAAAGGAAAGTGGTTGGAAGATAAGATACTTATCTCAATTCGAAAGTGTACCAGGAATTGCAATAAAAGATTATTGGAAATTAGATGATACAAGTTTATTAGTAATTGCAGATCCTAGGGGCGGAAATTTATTGAATTTTAATGTTGGTGAAGCATATTTTTCTTTCATGCCAAGATTATTTTGGGTAGAACTTCAAACAAGATTCGGAAATCAATATTATGTGAAAGATCATGGAGAAGATGGGGCAGTATTAGATGCAATTAATTCAGTAAAAATTTGTCTTGAGAGAGGCGGATGCCAAGTAGTTCCTGGAATACCTAAAGAACAATATTTATTGACTTTATGCACTTCTATTTTGGGAGGATTAGTTGCAGGTTTTGCTGCTGCTCCAAGAAAGGAAGGCCAGATAATATCAATTGGATTTTTAGCTCTTCTTTCTCCTTTATGGGGAATGCTATTTGGCATTTTTGGTCTAGCACCCATAATTTCTAGAACGAATGAAATAATACCTTTAATAAAGAATGGGCTTGCCTTTACTGCCGCAGCAATTGCAGGATACCTTTTATCTCAAACAGTTTTCTCTAAATATGAAAAGCCAAAAAAAAGCTAAGAATCTTTGAAGTAACATTTAAATTTCAAAAAAGAATTTCTTCTTCACATATCTCTCCTAACTCTGAATACCACCTGTGAGAAATATGTGTAAGTTTATTTTCTACAAACTCAACCCATGAAAAGTTTATATATAGATCGCCCTTAGTATTGGTTTTATATCTTGGTACAATCGCAGAATTTAAATAAGCAGTACCTTTTTTATCAATTTCGAACATTTTCCTAAACCCTTGATTTCTTTTCAAACGATTATGCATATGCCCAAAGATAACAAGATCTATTTTTTTATTTTTTTGTATTTCAGAAATAGCAATAGCCAAATCTCTATCGCCCCAATCACATGATGGCTCTTTCCAGTCTTTACCACAAATACTATTTGGATCTGATCCTAAGCCAGAAGGGCCTGCATGAGAAATAAAAATAAGAGGTAAATCTTGAATGATTTTTTGTGAACATTCAAGAATTTTATTAACTGAATCCTGTTCACTTATTGGGCCATAAACAGCTTTTACCTCGTTTGAAAGATAATATCCACCTCCTGAACTACAGGGTCTGCCACTTAAAATGTTTAATTGACTATTAAAAATTTTTAAATCCCACGCACAATATTTTTCTTGAAGAACTCGAATTTGTTTTAAGAGAGTCTCTCCTGAAGGATCTTTCCCTCGATCATGATTTCCTAAAAACACAAAAGTAGGTATATTTATCAAATTAATCTTCTTTATTATTTTGATACTCCCATCTGAAATATCTCCAACAAATAAAACAATATCAGGTTTTATAAGCGATAAAATTCCGATATCTGCCTGAGACCATTGACCGTGACAGTCACCAACAATAGCAATTTTTAAATTTGTCAGAATTTTTTCTATTTAAAGGCATATAATCTATTAAGAGACATTCTAAATCCTGAACAGTATAACTTCTACTGCAAAACAGAAATCGATTCAAAACGAAAAAGATTTAATTTCTGAAATTAAGGAGCTTTGCTTAAAAGCTAATGCGATAATTCTTGCTCATTATTACCAAGCACCAGAAGTTCAAGATATCGCTGATTTTATTGGAGATTCTTTAGATCTCTCAAGAAAAGCCGCAAATAATGATGCAGACATAATAATTTTTTGTGGAGTCCATTTCATGGCAGAAACTGCAAAAATACTTAGTCCAAATAAAACAGTTTTACTCCCTGACATTGACGCAGGTTGTTCTTTGGCAGATGATTGTCCTGCAGATGAATTTCAAAAATTTAAAGATGAGAATCCAGATCATTATGTTGTTAGTTACATAAACTGCACAGCAGAAGTAAAGGCTAAAAGTGATTTAATATGCACTAGTAGCAATGCAGTTTCATTAATAGAAATGATTCCAAGAGATCAAAAGATAATATTTGCACCAGATAAAAATCTTGGTCGATGGGTCCAAAAAAATTCAGGAAGAAAACTTAAACTTTGGCCAGGTAGCTGTATAGTACATGAAACATTTAGTGAAAAAGCTTTATTAAAATTAAAATACAAGCATCCAAAGGCAAAGGTAATAGCCCATCCCGAATGCAGTCAAAATTTATTATTCCTTTCAAATTTTATTGGCTCAACCAGTAAATTGCTTAATTTCATTAGTAACGATGATTCTGAAACTTATTTGGTTTTAACTGAACCTGGCATAATTCATCAAATGAAAAAAAAAGAGCCTGATAAAAATTTTATTGAAGTCCCAGATATTGATGGCTGCAAATGTAATGAATGTCCATATATGAAATTAAACACATTAGAAAAAATTTTAGATTGTTTAAAAAACAATTCCCCATCAATTGAATTAGACCCTGAAATAATTAAAAAAGCTTATAAGCCTATAAAAAGAATGCTAGACATGAGTATCTAATTTAAAGAATAAACAAAACTACTATTTCTATTATTGAGAACCGCTAAAAGGTTTGACGCATTTGGGTCAAAGTAGCTTAATAACTTGTTTCTTTCTATTATCTTTATTAATTCATTCTCACCAACTCTATATTGTCTATCTTTTCTAGTCCCAATTTCTCTCTGAAGAATTGGCTTAGAATTCATTTTAACCTCAATGTCAGGAGTAATCCCAAATTTGTTTATATCTGTTCCATTAGGAGTTAAATACTTAGCAATTGTAAGAGTAACTGCTGAGCCGTCTCTCAAAGGAAACATTTGTTGGACAAGACCTTTACCAAAAGTCTTTTTACCAACGAGTTTTCCTCTATTATTATCTTTTATTGCCCCTGAAACTATTTCGCTGGCGCTTGCTGAACCTTGATTTACTAAAACTATTAATGGTTTTTTTGTTAATGAAACCCCTTTAGCTTTTCTTATTTTTTTTAATCCATCCTTTTTCAAAGTACTAACGATGATTCCTTTATCTATAAATTGCCTTGAGATTTCAATACTAGAATTTAAAGATCCCCCAGGATTCCATCGCAAATCAAGAACGTATCCCGAAATATTTTTGTTTTCAAAATCAATTAATGTCTTTCTTAATTCATCTGATGTTTTGTTTCCAAATTTGTTTATCCTTATATAACCAACTAAGTATCCATTTTTAGTGGAATTTAATTTACTAGATACAGATTTAATATTTATTGTCTTTCTTAGAAGCAATTTATTAAGAAAAATGCCATTTCTAGATATAACTAATTTAACTTTTGTGCCTTTTTCACCTCTAATTAATTGAACAGCTTTTTCAATATTCATACCTTTAGTACTAATATTATCAATTGAAATTATTTTATCTTCAGGCTTTATTCCTTCCTCAATTGCAGGAGATCCTTCAATAGGGGAGACAACTATTAAATCATCATTTGAATCTATTGCTATTTGTATACCAACTCCAATTAATTCTCCAGAAAGATCAATTTTAATTTGATTAAATTCTGATGGATCAAGAAATCTTGTATAGGGATCATTTAAACTTGCCAACATTTGCCTAATAGTATTATGCGGATCTTGAGAGCCTAGGTTTTTTTTTGATAAAACTTTATTTCTTAATTCCCACCATTTTGATTTATCAAAATTACCCTCTGGATCAACGAATTCTCTAAAAACCACATTAAAAACATGATCAATTATTTCTTTAGGACTATTTTCTAAAATAAAAGGCTTTACACTTTCTAAAAAAGCTAAGCCAGAAAAAGCTAACGGTAATAAAAAAAAGTATTTCTTATTAGATGTTTTTTTAACTTTCAAAGATTAAACCCATTTCTATTAATTATAAATTATTTAAATCAAAATCAATATTAATTTATTTTTTTGGATTAATCCATTTCCCATCATCCTTAATAAGACTAATTAATGCATCAACCCCTTCATCCTCGGGGACTCTTTTGATCTCTTCTTTTTTTCTGTAAAGAGCGATCGTTCCTTTACCTTTGCCTACATATCCGTAGTCAGCGTCTGCCATTTCTCCAGGGCCATTTACAATACATCCCATTATTGCTATATCTAAACCAGTCAAATGCGAAGTTGCTTTCCTAACTTTATCAACAACTTCCTCCAGATTGAAAAGAGTTCTTCCACAGCTAGGGCAACTTATATATTCAACCATGGTTTTTCTTAATCCTAAAGATTGCAAAATTGAATAGCACACTGGAATTTCCTTTTCAGGGGCTTCCGTTAAAGAAACTCTGATAGTATCTCCAAGCCCCTCTGCAAGAAGTGTTCCTATACCCGCTGTACTTTTAATCCTTCCATAATCTCCATCTCCTGCTTCAGTAACACCTAAATGCAAAGGGTATTTATATCCTTCTGCATCCAATCTATCTGCAATCATCCTATATGCGGCTAACATCACTGGTGCTCTAGAAGCCTTCATAGAAATAATTATGTTATGAAAATCAAGCTCATCGCAAATTTTGACAAACTCCATTGCAGATTCTGTCATGCCTAAAGGTGTATCTCCATAAGTAAAAAGCATTCTCTCAGATAATGAACCATGATTAACTCCGATTCTTAGGGCTTTATTCTCAGACTTCAAAACATTTACAAGTGGAGTAAATCTTTTTAAAATTGTATTTTTAATAGTTTCAAATTCCGCATTAGTATATTCAGTTCTTGTAGGGTCTGATTTCTCAAAAACAAATAATCCTGGATTAATCCTTACTTTATCAACATGTTTTGCAACCTCCATTGCAATTTTCATTCCATTGTGATGAACATCTGCAACTAATGGGGTATTTATATTATTTTCAATTAATTTTTCTTTAATATCTCTAACTGCCTTTGCATGAGCTAAAGAAGGAACCGTAAGTCTTACTAACTCACAACCTGCATCATGAAGTCTTTTAATTGCTAAGTAAGAATTTTCAACATCCATGGTATCTTCATTTATCATTGATTGAACTCTTACTGGATAGTCACTACCAATTGCAATATCTCCAACCATTACAGTTCTAGTTAACCTTCTCTCAATATGAGTCGAATATCTTCTCGAGAGACTATTCACCTCTTTTGATTGAGTTAATGACATTAAATTCTAGAAATTCAAAAAGGGTTTCTTAAATTATAAAGCATATAGTTTACTACTAACATTCTTAAGGTCTTTTAAAGTTAGATCATAAGGTTTTCCAACTTCTTTTGAAGGGAATCTCAACAAATAAGATGGGTGAAAAATAGATATAATTTCTCGCCCTTCTTTCTTTATCCATATTCCTCTCGATTTAGAAATTGGATTCTTTATTTCCAGAACAGATCTCATAGCAGTCGAACCAGTTAAAATAATAAATTTCGGATCTACAAGTTTAATTTGTTGCAATAACCAAGGTTTATGAATATTAATTTCTTTATTAGTTGGCTTTCTATTATTTGGAGGACGACATTTAATTACATTGCAAAAATATACATCTTTTTGAAAGTCAATTCCTGCTTTTATTAATAATTCATCTAATAATTTTCCTGATTTACCAACATAAGGTGCTCCCTCCAGATCTTCTTGAGCTCCAGGTGCTTCACCAATTATTAATAAATTTGCGAATACACTACCTCTGCTAATAACTAACCTTTTCAAAGCAAATTTAAATTGATACTCATTAATAATATTAAAACTAAAAATTTAAAAAAAATATATAGTAACCTTATGAGAAATATATAAGAAATAAATCGATGTTTTATTTTCAAAAAAACACACAATATGAAAATAATTTAAATTAAGAAAATGAACCAAATCAAACCAATCTGTGATATTTTTACTTATTCTTAATCTATAATTAAAAAATTTTAAAAGTTATATCTAAAAAGCTGTAGATCAAATGAGTGAAGTAAATTTTTCAAAAAGGGTACTATCAATTGAGCCTTCACTTACTCTGCAAATCAGTGCTAAAGCTAAACAACTATCTACAGAGGGAAAAGACATATGTAATTTAAGTGCTGGAGAACCAGATTTTGATGCCCCTAAAGAAATAATAAACGCAACAAGTGAAGCTATATTTGATGGATACACAAAATATGGGCCAGCCGCAGGGGATTTAGAACTTAGAAAAGCCATTGCAAAAAAACTTCAAATCCAAAACAATTTAAATGTTAAATTTGAAAATATAATGGTTACAAATGGAGCCAAACAGGCAATTTATAATCTCTTCCAGGTTTTGTTGAATGATGGTGATGAAGTTATTATTCCTAGTCCATATTGGCTAAGCTATCCTCAAATCGTCAGATTAGCAGGAGGTAAACCTGTCTTCATAGATTCCTCTTCAGAGGATGGATTCAAAATAAACATTCAAGATTTAAAATCAAAAATATCTTCAAGAACCAAATTTATAATTATTAATTCTCCTAGCAACCCAACCGGTAGGGTAATTCCTAAAGAAGAGTTATTACAAATTGCCGAAGTAGTTAGAGAACATAAAAATATTAATATACTTTCAGATGAGATTTACGAATTAATTGTAAAAAAAGAATTTCATCATATAAGTTTAGCTTCATTAGCAACTGATCTAAAAGAAAGAATTTTTATAATTAATGGTTTTGCAAAAGGTTGGGCAATGACTGGATGGAGAGTAGGTTATTTGGTAGGACAAAAGGATGTCATCAAAGCATCATCCGCATTACAAAGTCAAAGTACAAGTAATGTTTGTTCTTTTGTTCAAAGAGGTGCCTTGGAGGCTTTAAAAATAAACCAAGAATTTTTCTTAAAAATCAATACTCATTATGACTCAAGAAGAGAAATTCTTTATAAAGGTTTAAAAGATATAAAAGGATTATTTGTATATCCACCAAATGGAGCTTTTTATGCATTCCCTAGATTACCTGATAATTTAATGACCTCAGTTGACTTTTGCAACCGAATACTTGATGATTATGGTTTAGTGGTGGTCCCAGGTAAACCTTTTGGAGATGATCAAAGCTTTAGAATATCTTGTGCATCTTCAAAAGAAAAAATTATTGACGGTTTATCAAGACTAAAAAAAGCAATTTTGAAGTATTACTCGTGACAAATAAAAAAGAAGTTAAAATAAAGAACATATTTTTTATTTCAATATTATTTCTTTCTAGTTTTTTTTCAATATCAAATGCCAACACAAAAGTTTTAAAAGTTGGTGCGATTCCTGATCAAAACCAAGAGATTTTAGATAAACGATTTAATTTGTTCTCAAAAGAATTATCCAAGACTCTTGATGTAGAGGTGAAATATATTCCAGTTACTAATTATGTTGCTGCAGTTACTGGATTTAGAACAAAAGATTTGGATTTAGTATGGTTTGGCGGTCTATCAGGCCTACAGGCAAGGTTGCAAAACCCTAGTTCAATTATTATTGCTCAACGAGATATAGATAAAGAATTCAAAAGCGTTTTTATCGTGAACAAAAAATTAAAATTCGATTCAATTTCAAATAAAAAAGGACTCAGAAAACTCAAGAATCTAAGATTTACTTTTGGTTCTGAGAATTCGACTTCTGGAAGGTTAATGCCAGAATATTTCTTAAATGATGCTGGAATTAAAATTACAGACTTTAAAGGTAAAAGAGCAGGCTTTAGTGGTAGTCATGATGCAACAATCGTTTTAGTTAACAGTGGAGCCTATGATGCAGGAGCTTTAAATAAACAAGTATGGGAAAATAATTTTAAAAATAATTCAAAAAGAACAAAAAATGTTAGCCTTTTTTGGATAACTCCTGATTATGTTGACTATCATTGGGTAGCTCAAGGAAATCTTGACAATAGATTTAGAAAAGGATTTACAGAAGAACTTAAATCTACAATCCTTAATTTAGATATTAAAAAACCAGAACATAAAAAGATACTAGAGATGTTCAACGCTAAAAAGTTTATAGAAGCAAAACCTGAAGATTATAAAAATATTGAATTAATTGGGAGGAAATTAAAAAAAATCAGATGATTGATATTCTTCTGGAATTAAAAGAAATTAATTATAAATATAAAAATAATCTCATCCTTAATAAGATAAATTTACAAATTAACTATGGGGATAAAATTGCATTATTGGGTAAAAGTGGAGCAGGTAAAACTACACTTATATCTATTTTAAATGGAACATTAACTCCAACCAAAGGTAAAGCAAAATTCTTCAATAGAGAATTTGAAAAATTAAATTTTGAACAAAAAAGTAAAATGTCAACTATATGGCAAGATTTAAGATTAATAGAAGATCTATCCGCTGAACAAAATGTTAATTGTGGACTCCTCGGAAAAGAAAGTTTTTTATTTGCTTTTAAAAATCTTTTGAATATTAGTTCTTTTAATAAAGCGCATAAATATATGCAAATTTGTAATCTAAAGAAATCTATTTATTCGAAAAATGTTAGGAAAATTTCTGGAGGACAAAAACAAAGAGTTGCTATTGCAAGATCATTAATTCAAGAATCCGATATCCTACTAGCTGATGAACCTTTTAATAATTTAGATCCTAAACTAACTTCAAATATTAAAAATCTACTATTAATTTCTGAAAATGAAAATAAAGTAAGAATACCTAATACAATTTTAATCTCTTTACATAGGTTGGATTTATTAGATGGTTTTAATAGAATTATTGGAATGAAAAATGGTGAGATCTTATTCGATATAGAGAAAAATAAATTAAAAAACTTTCATTTAAATAAGATTTATTAGCTAATTGAATAAATTAAAATTAAATCCTTCTTCAGTAACATTTCTACCAGTACTAGTTTGTATTCCTTTAGCTTATGAATTTTTAATTAATTTTCATATTGGAGGAATAGAAATATTTAAAGAATTTATTATTTCTGCTTTAAATCCAAAAATTAATAATGAAATTATTATTACATTAATACAAAGATTAAATGAAACGATATTTATTGCATTTTCTAGTTGGTTAATAAGTATTATATTCGGGATAATTTTTGGAATATTATCCTCAGAAATTTTATATAAATTATTTAGCTTACCAATATTTTTAAAAAGATTTTTAAATTTTCTTTTGACTATTACAAGATCGATCCATGAAATAATTTGGGGACTTATATTAATGCAAATATATGGAATTAATTTTTCAATTGGAATAATAGCTATTTGCGTTCCTTATATAGCTATAAATGCAAAAGTTTTCAGTGAGCAAATTGAAAATATTAATGTCAAAACTATTGAATCTATTAAACAAATTAATGGTAATAAATTTTCATCTTTAATAACTTTAGCGTGGTCTCCAGTTATAGAAACCTTTAAAAATTTTGGTTTTTACCGTTTAGAATGTGCGATAAGAAGTACAGCAGTTTTGGGATTGTTTGGAATTGGAGGAATAGGTACAAGCATATTTTTATCATTTCAAACTATTAATTTTAGAGAGCTATGGACTTATCTATGGGGTTTAGCTTTTTTAATAATTATCTCAAAAGAATTATTCAAAAAATTTAACCTCTTTAATACTCCTAAGACATTTTTGTTCAGTTTTGTAATAACTTTATTTTTTATTAGTTTGTTTTCTTTATCTTTCTTTGTTTATTTTATTTTTAATAAAAATACAATACCTTTCAACTCTATCAATAATCTATTGATATCAAATTCTAATTTTATTTCATATAATTTTTTAAAGCTATTTTTTGAAACAATAGTTTTAAGTCTTTTATCTACAGGAATAGCTGTAAGTTTTCCTCCATTTTTTATCTTAATTTTTAATAATAAAATAGGAATTTCAATAATCAGGTCAATATCATTTCTATTTCGTTTAATACCACCACCTATAATAATCTTAGTACTTTTAATGTTTAATGATCCTTCAATATCACTAGCAGCATTAACATTAGGATTACATAATGCTGCAATAACAAGCAAATTACTTTTGGGAAATTTATATAGTCAAGATAAAAAAGAATACATTGCCATGAAATCACTAGGGTGTTCAAAAAGATCTAGTTGGCTTTTAGGATTATTTGTTAAACAAGCAAGGAGTTACTTAGCCTATTGTGCTTACAGATCTGACATAATTATAAGAGAAACAGCTATATTAGGAGTAATTGGTAGTGTTGGCTTAGGCTGGCAACTTCAAGAATCATTGAGTTCATTCGCATGGGACGAAGTCATAATAATTTTGTTTGCTTATAGCTCAATTGCAATAGTTGGAGAATTAATAAATGGTAAAATCAAAATTAATCTAACTTGATTATTAAGTAAAAGTTTATTAAATCAAGTAAGTTAATTTTAGACGAATTTAGTGCCCGTTTTACCAAAACAATTAGTCGTAATTGGAGATAGTTCAGTATATGGATGGGGAGATACTGAGGGGGGAGGGTGGTGCGAAAGACTTAGAAAAGATTGGTCCAAAATTCAAAATGCTCCAATTATTTATCAACTTGGGGTGAGAGGAGACGGAATTGAAAAGGTTGCTTTTCGTTGGGAAAAAGAATGGTCTTCAAGAGGAGAAACAAGAAGAAATAAACCTAAGGCCATCTTATTAAATGTGGGTCTTAATGACACTCCAACAATTGGACAAAAAAATGGTAGGCATCAATTAGAGATAAATGGCTTCGAGTATGGATTAGAAAGATTAATTTTCGAAATGAAATCCCAAACAAAAGTTTTTGTAATTGGTCTAACACCCGTTGATGAAGATAAAATGCCCTTTGCTGGATGTCTTTGGTATTCAAATGATTTTTGTCATTCTTATGAAAGGAGAATGGAAGAAGTATGTATTAATCAAGATGTCCCCTTTCTTCCAACATTTAGAGAAATGTACTCTGATCTTAGAAGTAAAAATTGGATCTCAGAAGATGGCATACACTTAAATTCAAATGGACATCTTTGGATTTATCAACGTCTTAAAAGTTGGGATATTCTCAAAAAATGGAAGGAATCCTAATATTTATACCAAGAAGTTTAATTAGTAAGATTTAAATAAGAAATGTAAATAAAAATAGCAATTATAGATGAGATACTTGTTTGAATTGAATTTACTAATTCATTACTTAATTTATATTTTTCTTGGAATTTAGCTCCAATAATGCTTTCAGAAATTGTTGCTAGGAATCCAGAAATTGAAACTATAAAAAATTGATTACTTGTTGTAATTATAGATAAAACAAGCATTATTAATGCCATAAATATTGACCCTATTGCACTTGCTATGGTTCCTTCTAAACTTATTCCTCCTTCTGTTCCTTTATCAACCTTTCGAAGTGAAGTAATTAGATATGTATTTCTCCCAAATCTTTTTCCTATTTCACTACCAAAAGTATCTGCCAACTTTGCAGCGAAACTTGCAGCGAAACCAATTTTGCAAAAAAGCATATTAGCAAAATTCAATTTGATCATAATCGCAAAGAATAAGCCTGTTGCAGCTGATCCCCAAACATTCTCAGGCCCTCTTCTTCCGCCTCTCTTTTCAGCTATTCCTTTTTCTCTTTTAAATTTATAACCTATTTTGGTTACGATAGATCCAAATAATAAATAAATTACAACAGATATCCAACCTTGCCATGATAAACATCCCCACAAGATAGAACCTAAAACTCCAGCACTTATCCATCCCCCTCTTGTCATCAAGGGAACTCTACGAAACAAAAAAATTAAAACAAAATTAATGAAAAAACCAAAAACAAAACTATTAGAAAATAAACTCATTATTTATAAAGTATTAATCAATTTAAAATCATTACGCCATTGATTAAGAATTGAAGTTGCATTAACAGTGGCCGTTGAAGTTCTTAAAATAGTTTCTGAGAGTTTGACAAAAGGAATTTTATTTTTAATAAAAAATTCAATTTCACTTTTTGACCACCCCCCCTCTGGTCCAATAACATTCCATAATATGCCACTGCTTTTATCCAAATAATTTTGCCTTTTTTTTAACCATTGATTTAAATTTTCGGAACTATTATCTCTAGTAACAGAGATAGAAATTAAATCTTTGGAATCTCTAGAATCTATCCAATCTATTAAATTAACTCCACTTAATATGTATGGTCTCCATAATCTTTCACTTTGTTCAACAGCTTCGTTAACAATTGAATTCCATCTATTAATTTTATTAGAAAAGCTGGAATACTTCTGAACCTGTCTTTCTGAAAATAAAGGTTGTATAAAATCAATTCCAATTTCAGTACACATTTTTAGAATATCTTCAAAACCATTTTTAGGAATAACAACTGCTATTCCTAATAATAAGATTTCTTTTTCTTGAAAAAAATAAGGATTACTAGGATTTTTTATTTCTATTAAATTATTCCCTAAGTTTATAGCTTTCCATAATGCACCTTTACCGTTAGTTATAAAAATTTCTTTGCCTATTTTTATTCTCATTACTTTATTTACATAATGTGCTTCTTCATTTGTAAGTTTTATATTATTATTTTTAATTATTCTTTCATCATGAATAAGTAATCTTATTAAATCATCCATATAAAGAATTCAATTTTTAAAAACCAAATCTTTATGCTCCTCAATAGACCAATCACTATTTTCTCCACCGATAATTAATTCTTCAATCTTTACATAATTATTAGAAATCTCATTTAAGGAATTTATCAAGATATCAATTGAAAGAGAATCTGAAGTCCCAAAATCAACCCAACATCTTGACCAAAGATTTTGATATTCCATAACACCTAAATTATGCATTAAAGCTGGAAGAGAAGATTCTTTTTGCTCATTATCATATGACATCCAACTTAGATCAGAACCTTCTTCGTGAGTTTGTAAATTCTCAGAATTAAAACCACCTAACCTTCCTAAGACATACCAACTATCAAAAACACCATCTAAATAATTTTTTTCAGCATCAGTTGGAATTTCAAAAAATTTTATCCAAATCCAACAATTAAAAGGATCCACTTCCCTAAATAAAATATTCATTTTTTACTGATAGTTTTTATTTAATATATGATTATTATAAGTTGATAATTCAAAGATTAAAATTTATACATACAACTAAATTAATAATGCTTGATTTAAAAAAAATAAATTATCAACCTCAAACAGGAAATAAAAAGATAATAGATGATATTGATTTTATTATTAATGAAAAAGAAATAATATTAATTTGCGGTAGCAGTGGTTCAGGTAAAACAACTTTATTAGAAATAATAAGTGGACTAATTATTCCCCAAAAAGGAACGATTACTTGGAAAAATAAAAAACTCTCTGCGAGACAAAGAAGGTGGATAAGCGGAGTAGTATTCCAATTTCCAGAAAGATACTTTTTAGGCAAAACAGTTGGGGAGGAATTAAGAATAGGTCATAAATCATTGAGAGAAAAAAATATAGAGCAAGTTTTAAAAAAAGTTGGATTATCAGATATTAATTTAACCAAACCTCCTGAACAATTGAGTGGAGGGGAACAAAGAAGATTAGCAGTAGCTGTTCAACTCATGAGAAGTCCAACCATTCTTTTACTTGATGAGCCGACTGCGGGACTAGATTGGTCGATGAAGAATGATGTTAAGAATTTAGTTCTCAATCTTAAAAATAAAAATACAATAATTATCGTTACTCACGAACCCTCTTTGTTTGAAGGTATATCATCTAAAGTGTTAATACTTGAAAAAGGAAAGATTAAGAAATTAACTAAAGAAACTAATGGGAGATAAAATCGTACGGGCAACTGCTGCTAATGGTGGAATAAGATTAGTCGCGGTATTAACAACAGATGTCTCCATGGAAGCGAAGGAGAGACATGGGCTTTCATATTTAACCACTTCTATCCTAGGAAGAGCTTTTAGTGCTTCTCTTCTACTAGCGAGCTCGATGAAAGTAATGCATGGCCGAGTTACTTTAAGAGTAAGATCCGATGGCCCTTTAAAGGGATTATTAGTTGATGCGGGTAGAGATGGGAAAGTTAGAGGTTATGTGGGAAACCCTAATTTGGAATTAGATTTAGTAAAAAACAAGTCAACTCAATATTCTTTTGATTTTAGCAAAGCAGTAGGGACAGGCTATTTAAATATTATTCGAGATAATGGATTTGGTGAACCTTTTACTAGTACTGTTGAGTTAGTTAATGGTAATATTGCAGAAGATTTAGCCTCTTATTTATATCATTCTGAGCAGACACCATCTGCTGTATTTATTGGTGAAAAGATTAAAAATAAAAATATTATTTGTAGCGGAGGATTGTTAGCACAAGTTTTGCCAAAGAAAGAAACTGATCCCTTATTAGTTTCACTGCTTGAAGAAAGATGTAAAGAAATAAATTCTTTTAGTGAAGACTTATATAAATCAAAAGATAATCTTCTTGCATTAATAAAAAATATATTTCCAGACATTGACGATAAATCAATTTCAGAGAAAGCTCGAACTCAAGAAGTTAGATTTGAATGCAGATGCTCTAAACAAAGAAGTTTAAATGCAATGAAAATGCTTGATAAAAATGAATTAGAAGATATTTTAATAAAAGAAGGAAAAGCTGAATTAGTTTGCGAGTTTTGCAAAAATAAATATTTGATTAATTTTGAAGAAATTAAAGAGATGATTAAAAACTAAATTTATAGGAAAATTACTCCAATCCACAAAATTATCATTGCTGGCAAACTTTGTATTTTTTGAATTGATAAAGAGTTATTGGATATTTCTTGAATAAATGAATTAGTTTCGAATAAACCTCCAAATATTAATCCTATGGAAAGGAATGTAACACTCCAACCTAAAGAACTAATAAATTTTTTCCCCGATTTAATTTGAATATAAGTAAGTATTAATGTTGAAATAGAAAGGAAAATTCTATCATAAGAATCAGGACTAATTAAAAGTAATATAAAAAATAATAATCCAAAAGATAATTTTATTGAAAGATTATCTAATGATGGGGGGTTTATTTTTGGTAAGGTATACTCCTTTGATTTGTCATCATTGTTATTTAGATTTTTTATTTTTGATAAAAGGGGGAAATCGTTATTAATGAGATTATTAATCTGTTTCTCTTTCTTAGAGGCATTTTGCGCTTCAAAACTAACATTACCTGATTTCCTTGCTTTCAAACTACCCATTAACAATTTATCAAAAGACGATTCGATTCTTGCCTTAAGTAGCAAATCGTCACCAGCCTCCTTAACTTTAATATCTCTTGCTTTTTGGATATCTTCAAAATCTGCACCTTCATTAATACCCAATATTTCATAAGGAGTTTTTTCAGGTTTGTTTTTTCTATTATTCGAATCCAATGTGTTTTTTTACAATATTTATAGATTAACCAATTTTATTATCCATTAAGAGTTTATAAAACAATTGGTTCTACACCACTAACAACAGGAGCTACCTTCTTTAAATTTAAACTTTCATTATCTTCAATAAATTGATTAAGATTCCATTGATTTTTAAAAAGAATCACAGGCCTATTCCAAGAATCCTTAACTACTTTGCAATTAAAGATCCTACCTAATTCATCAATAGCTGACCAACCGTTCGAAACCCATCTTGCTAATTGGTATGGCATTGATTCAAGGTTGGCATCAACGCCATATTCATTTTTTAATCTATGAATAACTACTTCCATTTGTAATTGTCCAACAGCTGCAAGGATAGGGTCTCTTTTACTTTCATCAAAATCATAAAGTATTTGAACAGCTCCTTCTTCACGAAGTTCGTTTACTCCTTTCCTGAAATTTTTAAATGCTGAAGGATTTGGATTTCTAAGCCAACTAAATATTTCAGGACTAAAGGAAGGTATACCCTCATATTCGAGATAAGTTCCTGTATATAGGGTATCCCCTATAGAAAACATTCCAGGGTTGTTCAGTCCAATAACATCTCCAGGATATGCATCATCAACTACTTCTCGTTCTTGACCAAATATTTTCTGAGGTCGAGATAATCTTATTGTTTTTCCTGTTCTTGAATGCTTGACTGACATATCCTTTTCAAACTTTCCACTGCAAACTCTTATAAAAGCAACTCTATCTCTATGTTTTGGATCCATATTTGCCTGTAACTTGAATACAAAACCACTAAAATCATCGCTTGCCGGCTCAATATCTCCCTTGTTACTATTTCGTGACGTTGGTTTTTGAGCCATTTTTAAAAAACTATCTAAAAAAGGTCTTACACCAAAATTAGTCATCGCCGAACCAAAGAAAACAGGAGTAAGTGAGCCATTAAATATTTCTTCTTTTTCTAATTTCGCACCTGCCTCTTCAATTACCTCGAGCTCTTCAAGGGATATATCAATTAATTCTCTCTCTACATATTTTGAAAGTTCTTCATCATCTAAACTCATTCTTTTCTCATTTGACTGCTTCCCCCTAACAGCCTTATCAAACAAAATAACTTCTCTTGTATACCTATCAATAACTCCTCTAAATTCCTCTCCGATTCCAATAGGCCAATTAACAGGCAATGTATTTAAACCGAGTTCTGATTCGATTTCATCAAGCAAAGAAAAGGGGTCTCTTCCTGGTCTATCCATCTTGTTAATAAAAGTAAATATAGGTATTTTTCTCATTCTGCATACTTCAAATAATTTTCTTGTTTGAGGCTCTAATCCTTTAGCTGCATCTTCAAGCATTACTGCATTGTCAGCAGCAGCTAAAGTTCTATAAGTATCTTCAGAAAAATCTTTATGTCCAGGAGTATCCAAAAGATTTATTACTGATTTTTCATATTCAAACTGTAAGACAGTTGAAGTAATTGAAATCCCTCTTTGCTTCTCAAGTTCCATCCAATCAGAAGTAGCTTTTCGTTGATTACCTCTTGCTTTTACAGCACCTGCTTGCTGTATAGCCCCTCCATACAAAAGGAGCTTTTCAGTAAGAGTTGTCTTGCCAGCATCTGGATGTGAAATAATCGCAAAATTTCTTCTTTTATTTACCGCCTCTAAAATATTTTTATTACCTAAATTTTTAATACTTAAACTCATTAATCTCTATTTAGCAATCATACTAAGTTTAAACCTTACCATAAATGACTAAATACTGATCACCTTCTTCAAACACTTCTAAAGAAGATAATCTATTCTCGAAAATAAAATTTTTTAATTCTTTAAAAGTATAAGAGGCTTTTAATGATGCGTAATAATCATTAGTCAAAACAACATTATATTTCTTTGCACATTTTTCTTTTAACTCTAAAGCTAATTTTTCATCTTTTGGTCTTTTTAGATCCTTATGAAAATTTATAGTCAGTTTAGTTGATAATCTTTCGATGCAATTAAAAAAATCATCAAGATAAGTAATATGGTGAATTAAACTATTACTTACTAATAAACTTATATTTTTTTCAAGAGAAATTTCTCTTAATTTAATATTTTTTATGTCACCACATAAATAACGCAAATTTTTTAATCGATTCCGATTTGAGGAATTTTTTTTATTTAACTCTGCCTTTCGAATCATCTCTTTGGAGCCATCAATGCCAACTACCATAGCTTTATGCCATTTTATTGCTAACTTTTCAGAGATATTTCCTGGCCCGCATCCTAAATCAACAATTAACTCCCTATCATTCAGGTTAATATTATTATTAATCAAATAATCATTTATTTGATTAATAAAATTATTCTCACCCTCTGAAAAGTCAGCTTTAGCGTAAGAAATAACCTGATCTTCTCTTTCCATCAATTCAGGTTCAACAGTTCTTTCCATAAATTTAAATGAACAAAGATTTCATAATAAAGATATTTTTACACAAACCGTTAAATAGTGGTAAGAATAGTTGCAGACGCCACAGGTAGAGTTATTCTTCCTTTACAGGTAAATTTACATACTATTTAATTGTGACAATTACACCAAATAAAGCTTCCTCAGAGATCAATTCTAATAATCTCAGAAAAGATGATTTTCCAAAGACAGCTCCAGCTGCTTATCCTGTCTTCTTTAGGTCGTATAGCAGAAAGACAGCTTCCGGTAAAAGAGAGAATTGGAGTGAAGTTGGAGAAAGAAATTTATCTGGATTAAGAGAATTAGGAAAACTCTCCGATCAAGAAATGATCTTAATGAGAGAAATGCAAAGCAATCAAAAAGCTCAGCCATCAGGAAGATGGTTATGGATTGGAGGTACTCCATGGATTAATAAAAACCAGAACTTTTCAGGAGCATACAATTGTACTTCGACGAATTTGATTGATTGGGAAGCTTTTGCTTTAATGATGGATTTAGCAATGATGGGTTGTGGTACCGGGGCAATAATTGAACCTCACTTTATAAATAATCTGCCAACAGTAATTAATAGAATAACCATAAAGTCAGTTAGCGAAGTAGGAATAACTCCGAAAGACCAAAGGCAGGAAAAATCATCTTTAAAAATTAAGGGCAAGGATATTTTTATTAAGGTAGGGGATAGCAGAAGAGGCTGGGTAGATAGCTATAAATATCTTCTCGAGGCATCAAGTAATGAGAGTCTTGAAAAAGAAATTAATGTACATATTAATTTAGAAGATATAAGACCTGCAGGAGAATCATTAAAAGGTTTTGGAGGGATGGCAAATCCTATAAAACTAAAAGATCTTTACTCTCGAGTTGCTTCTCTTTTAGGAAAAGCTATTGGAAGAAAACTAAATACTGTGGAATGTTGCTTATTAATTGATGAGGCTGCTGTGACCATAGTTGCAGGGAATATAAGAAGAAGCGCTGGAATGAGGCAGTTTGCATCTGACGATAAAGAAGCCGCAACTGCGAAAGAAAATCTATGGAGTCAAGACGAAGATGGCAATTGGAGGATTGACCCTGAAAAAGACGCTCTTAGGATGGCAAATCATACAAGGGTTTATCATACAAAGCCCTCTTATCAAACAATTCTAGAAGCTGTAACGAAGCAATTCCATTCAGGTGAAGGAGCAATTCAATTTGCACCAGAAGCAATCGCAAGATCAAATGCAGATATCCTTAATGGTGAAGATCTTAAAAACGAATTTATAGAAATATATTCAGAACAAGGTAAAGAGGAAGCTAGAAATTGGATTAATCTTAATTATGGACCTTTTTCTGAAGAAGAACTTAACCATAGAATGAGTAGATATGGACTTAATCCTTGCGGAGAGATCTTAGGAAATGATTTTCATTGTAATTTAGCAGAAGTTCACCTAAACCAAATTGACCCTAATAATATTGAAGAGCAAAAAAAAGCTTTTAAAGCTGCAGCTCTTTCAGTAGCATGCTTGCTCAATCATGAATTTGAAGTTGAAAGATATAGAAAAAGCAGGGAGTATGATCCTATTGTGGGAGTAAGCTTTACAGGCTTATTTGATTTCTGCGTTCATGCTTTTGGAACACCATGGTTAAAATGGTGGGAATCAGGTAGACCAGATAATGAGGAAGGTAAGAATTTCAAAAAGAAAGAAGCTAAATTCTTAGACTCATGGAGAAAAACTGTAAAAGAGACTGTTTGGGAATACTGTGACAAACATAATCTCAGGAGACCTAATAGATGCACAACAGTTCAACCTGCTGGTACCAAAAGTCTCTTGACAGGGGCTGCACCTGGATGGCACCCCCCTAAAGCACAAAGGTTTTTGAGGAGAATTACTTTTAGAAAAAATGATCCAATTGCATTAGCTTGCATGGATTATGGCTATTCTGTTGTTCCATCACAATCTGATAAAGACGAAAAAGGCTGTTTGTTAGATAATCCATTTGACCCAAGATGTACAGAATGGTTAGTCGAGATCCCAACAGAGGTAAGTTGGGCAAATATAGAAGGAGCAGATTTAATAGATATAAATAATTTCTCTGCCCTTGCACAATTCGATTTTTATATGCAAGTTCAAAAGTTTTATACAGAACATAATACTTCTGCAACAGTTGAATTCAGAGAAAGTGAAATCGAAGATTTAGCAAAAGCAATCTACAATGCAATAGAAAATAACGAAGGTTATATATCTGCAGCATTATTAGCTAGATTCAGTGCGAATGCTACATTCCCAAGATTACCTTTTGAACCTATAAGTAAAGAGGAATACTTATCTTTACAGCAAAAAGTAACTGAAAGGAAAGTAAATAACGATTTCTTTGATGCCCTAAATAAATATGACGTTGGAGAGCTCTCTGAAGCAGGACCAGCAGGTTGTGATTCAGATAAATGTCTTCTACCACTAGCCAAGCCTGAAAATTAAATATTAAATTATTATAAATAAAAGAAAATTTAGTTTTTAAAAAATCAATTTATAGCTACATCTTAAGTAGCTCCAAAAATTGATTATGACTTTAAGCTTAAATATTGGTAATTTTTTTAATGATTCATTAACTCATGCGTTAGTTGACGAATTAAGAAAAAAAAATACGGAAAAGGAGATAATTGAATTTGAAAAAAAATTTAACTCCACAAACGAAAAAAACCTACATATTTATATATGCAGGTTTCTGAAAAACAGATCTATATCAAGAGCTTTGGCTTCCAAGTGGCTTATTACAATGATCGATAACAAAGAGTCAGAAATTAATACCCTGAAAAATTAGATAATTAAGTTAAGGCAGAAAGCCTCCAAAGAGCTATCCCAAAAATTGAAACCCCCATTATTAAAGTAAAAGCCAAAGCATTTACAACCTGAACCTTCTCAGTCATAACATTAGCGAATGGAAGTAGCTGTGCAAACAAAGGTTTTTCTTCAACAACGGTAGCTCTTTTACTAGGAGATTTTTTGTTTTTTGAGAACATAAAACAAGGTTATAATCTTTTGAATTTTACATTTAAAAAGCAGGTTTATTAAAAATAAAACGATTAATTGAACAAAATGTAACCTGCATAAATCATTTTCTTTTATTTGGAAAAGCTTAATATATTTAAAAATATAAAATTTATGATCAAAATCTATAAAATGTATTTTGCAAACCTAGACAATTGAATTTCTGATGTGTTAATCTATTTTTTGTAGCAACCGCTACCAAAACGTTCAACTTGCATGATGTAAGACGCAGATCGACTTAAGTCATGGAACGGGGACTTAGGCGAACTAGGAGAAATCAAATGACTCTTATTTACAGAGGACAAAAGTACATTCAGAATAAAGCAGCTGCTAAAAAGCAACATAATGAACTGACATATAGAGGTAAAACTTATACAAGTTAAGTTAGGTTCTCTCAAAAAAGCCACTTTATTAAGTGGCTTTTTTTTTGCAAATTTAAAAGTTTTTGTAGTTAATTAACTATCAAAAATTTTGCAATGAGAATTTGTGGGATGCAATGTACACTCCTCATCCCAATATTCATTAAAATAATTTTTTGGTAATTGATAATTAAAATCATGCATCCTCCAGACATCACTTAGTGAATTATTTAGGAGGGTAAATGGTCTTGTTAGTTTCATAATCTTTGATCATAACTAACTTTTTATAAAACTAGATTATAAGTAAAGTCAAGAGAAAAATTACTCAAACTATTTAAATAAAGTTGTTATAGAATAAACTAGATAATAAAAAAATAAATGATGGATCAGAAACCATTATTCAAAGCTCCTTACGATATTAAAGATGTAAGCGTTCTTTTTGCAATTGTTGCCATTGTTTTAATTGTTGCTGCAATATATGGCAATAATTTATTTGGTTTATTTCAAGAAAATATAAATTTTGGATAATCTTCCTGGAATTAAGTTGAAATTATTTATAAATTTGGTTTCTCATAAGTTGTGATTTAAGTTTTTTTTGCTAAATACGCAATATATTTGTAAAAATATACTCATTACCTAAATACCACATGAGCAAACCACCTAAAGAAAGGAAAGGTGCAAAGGGTATAACTTGTCGAAATTTAACTCTATTCATAGATAAGCCTATTAAGCAATATATCGCTGCAAAAACATAAGAAATACCAACGGCAAATAATGTCCCTATAGGACCAAGCCATAATCCAATCATTGATACTAATTTAGAGTCGCCTTTGCCAATCGCATCTTTTTTAAAAATAAATTTAGCCAAGTACCGTAAAGTTTCAAAAATACAAAAAGATATTACTGATGAACTAAGACCTTTTGCCAACAAATAGAAATCAATAAATTTATTATTAAATACACCAATAAAAATTAAACCTAAAAAACCTGAAAGAAATCCAAAATTTATTAGGCCCTGAGGAATCCAAAAGCTATCTAAATCAATCAAGGATATACAAATCAAAAGCGACAAGAATAACCAACTAAAAGATATATTAAAAAACAAATTTGAAGATGAGCTATATAAAGATGGAGAACTATTTACAAAAAGAACAAAAAGAATAGCAGTTGTTAATTCGATTAAGGGATATTTTAATGAAATAGTTGTACCGCAATGTATACACCTTCCTCTTTGTATTAACCAACTTATAAGAGGAATATTTTCTCTCCAAGTTAATTTAGTTTTACACTTTGGACAAAAACTTCTTGGTTTTATAATTGAAAAATTATTAGGCAAACGATATATAACAACATTTATAAAACTTCCAATACAACTACCAATTAAGAATGCCTGAAAGTAATTTAATGTAATCAAGATTCTTAAAAAAGTTGTACTTTTTTAGCATAATGTATATAATTTTTTTATCTATATTAAAATTTACTTTATTTTTTAATTGCTATGTCTATCCTAGAAAATTATCTTAAAAGTATAAGAGTTCAAAAAGCATTAAACACAAAACCAGGAGAGGAAGGATTTTCTCTCGTTGAATTAGTTGTTGTAATTGCTGTTTTGGCAATTTTATCAGCAGTTGCGATTCCAGCTTTTGTGGGTGTTCAAGCTAACGCAAGAGCCTCTGCCGTAAAAAATGGGCTTGTTAATGGAGTTAAAGAATGCGTTGTAAGAGCTGCAGACAATTCAACTACCACTTTTACAGACGCACAATCATTTGCAACCGCCACAGCCTTTAGAGGTTTTACAGTTGGTCAAAATGGCAGTACCGGAGGCGGAGATACTTGTTATGCTGCTACTGCTACTACTACTGATGCTGCTGCAAATGCATCATTCTCAATCTTAATGAACCCAACAACAGGCGTAGTTACTAGAACATGTACTGAAAATGCCAGAGCAGGATGCGATGGAACTGGTGGCGGTGCAGGTACTTGGTAAATAAATTTACCTCAATAAAGTTTTAATCTCAAGACTAATAATCTTGAGATTTTTTTTTAAATGATAAAGTCTAATTTTCTAAGTTTATTTATTATCTTATTTTTTTTGCCTCTGTTAGGCAGTTGTAAGAAAAAAGCAGATAATTTTGATGTCGGTTTTGTCCCCTTGAATAAATCAAAAGATACCGAGTTAAACGATAAAGATAATGAAAATAAATTTAATCCTGAAAATAATTTAATTATTAAAGATTTGGTTCCTTTAAAAGGTAAACAAGAAATATTGTCAAAAGTTAAATTCGGGAAAAAAGATCCTTTCTCAGAAAAAGAAATTCAATCAAATAATTTGAATTTGAATTTAAAAGGTTTCCTCAATACAGAAACTAACAAATATGTTTTTGTGAGTTACCTAAATAATGAAGGCACGATTTCAGAAGGTGATATTGGTGGCATAGATACTAATTTATTACCTAATGGAGCAAAAGTTATAAGCATTGATCCTGAAAATTTTAAATTAACAATTTATTTTGAGAATAAAAATTTCGTTTTTGAGATGTAAAACTAATTTTATTAAAAATTTAATCAAATAGAATAATCAACTTGTACAAAGTTAGGATTAATTATATAATAAAAATCCTGAAAAAAATTGGATATATCATGAAAATATCCAACAATAAAAATAATAATAACGGCTTTACTTTAGTTGAGTTGATTGTAGTTATTGCGGGATTGGCAGCTTTAGCAAGTTTCTCAATACCAGGTGTTTTGAACTCAATGAGATTAAATAGAATTGACGAAGCTAAAGCAATAATGAATGGATATGCCGCAGATTGTTTAGCGAAATATAGAATTTCCACAGATCCTTTAGAATTTATAGAGAAATCAGCTCCAGATGACTTAGATAATGTAAAACTTTCAACTTTGGGGTATACGATCGATGGTGATAAGAATAAATGTTCTAATCTAGCAATTAAACCCTTAAATGATGATGAGAAAAATTTATATGCTTTTGATTTTAGTATATCAAGTGAAGGAAGAGTTATAAAAACAGGAACACCTTCCTCTAATCCAAGTTTTCTAAATTCATGTAGAGGATGGGCTGGTAAATATTGTGGACTATCTGATGCTCAAAAGGCAGAATTTGCTCGCTTAGCAGCGATAGCGAAAGCCAAATCAGAATGTTTATCAAATTATAGTAGTTGGCTTGGTGCTGGCAGCAGTGGTGAAAGTGTAAGTTGGGATAGCAATGGGGAAACTTGCACTAGAAGAGTATTTGCTTTTGAAGGGATCCCAGTAAATTCAGCTGAAGCAGTAGATCAAGCACTAAAAGCTAAATATGGAAGAGCTTGTGCAGATTGGAGACAAACAAGGAGAACCTCTATTGAGATTCCTATTAGTCCAGGCGGTAATCCAGAAACATTGGAACCTCAATGTGGAGGAGTGAACTATTGGTTCCATTCTGGAAATGAATATACTACTCAAGCAGACTGGACTGCCCACGATAATCTAATAAAACAACAAGCATGCACACAAGATAGAATAAATGCGAAAAAACGAAAAACTGGAGAATATACCTACGGACCAACTTCAGGTCCAGCTCCCTGTGGCACAACAGTCTGGTTATGTGATGGGGTTGAATATAATTCCTTAACTGATTATAAAATTACAAGTTGTGGAGCAGCACCTATACCCAAACCAGTCCCTGGTCCCTGTGAAAACTGGAAGGCAGAAAGTTGGTGCTATGAAGCTGATGGTGTTACGATTATAGATAGATGGTCAAAACATTTCAAGTGTAAGTGTCCCTTCTGATGAATAATAATTACACTTCGACCAGCGTAAGAAAATTAGTAGATAATTTTTTCTCTCTTAAATGGTGCAGAGATAATTTAGTAGTCCCTCTCTACGAGGAGACATCTTTGCCTATGGGTAAAGGGATTATTAAAATAGCTATTGCAAATTATTCTTATTTGGGGACTATAGCTACACCTATTAAAGAAAGATTAAGTCAATCGGGGTATACATGTGAATTTGTAGAAAAATCTCAAGAAGAGATTCAAGAAATTTTAGATTTAGCTTCTGAAGAAAGGTTTATAACTGGAGAGTCAATAGAAATATCACAATTTGATGAAGATGCAGTCTTAGAAGCTATTAAAGAAACATCAGATGCTGATACTGAAAATATTAAATTTGAATTTGATGATGATGGGGAAGAAAATATAGAAGAAGATAGTTTGGATTTAGCAACAGAAATGATGGAAAGTAAGATTCAAAAAGCTGCAGGAGGTGTATTAATTTACTCAAAGAAAGAAAATGTATCTGATATTCACATAGAACCTAGAGAAGAAGGTTACAAAATAAGAGTAAGGAAAGATGGTGTAATGCAAAAGTTTATGACCTTGCCTAAGAAGCCTGGAATCCAACTTGTAGCATGTTTAAAAAATATGGCGACGATGGATATTGCTGAAAGGAGAGCCAGTCAAGACGGAAAGATACTTAGAAAATTTGAAGGGAATAGACTTGAATTTCGTTGTTCAACGGTTCCTGGTAAACATGGCGAGAAAATGGTTCTTAGAATTTTAAATAGTGATTCGTCTGCATTAGATTTAGATAAATTGATTCATATTGAAAGTGTAAGAAAAGACTTTAGAAAAATAATGAATGCAACAAACGGAATAGTAATTGTTTCAGGTCCGACAGGATCCGGGAAATCAACTACGCTTGCTGCTGCTTTAAGAGAAAAGGATACTGGGGATACTAATATAGTGACTGCTGAAGATCCTATTGAATATGATATGGGTGGAGACATTAACCAAGTTCAAGTAAATAGAGCAAAAGGACAAACATTCGCAATGATTTTAAGAACTTTCTTAAGACAAGATCCTGACGTTATTCTTATTGGTGAGACAAGAGATCCTGAAACAGCAGAATCTTCTATGGATGCAGCTGAAACTGGACATTTGGTTTTCACTACTCTTCATGCTAATTCATCTACAAGTTCATTAACCAGATTGCTTGATATGGAGGTCCCAAAATACAAATTAAATGCAAGTGTAAGAGGTGTTTTAGCTCAAAGGCTGGTTAGAAGAGTCTGCTCAGGATGTGGAATTAAAAGACCAATATCAGAGAAAGATGCTAGAGACTTTGGTATTAGAAATAATACACAAATTATGTGTGCGAATTCTCTTTCAAGCGAAGAAAAGGCGCAAAGGAAAAAAGAAAATAGTCTTTGTCCTCAATGCCTAGGTGCAGGATATAAAGGTAGATTAGGTGTTTATGAACTTTTGCTTCTTGATAGAAAAATTCAGGCTGCCATATCAAATGGGAAAACAGATAGGGAGGTTGAGCAGATTGCTGTTAATGAAAATTCAATGCTGACACTTACTCAATACGGTGTAGAGTTAGTTAAAGAAAACTTAACTACAATTTCAGAAGTAAAAAGAGTATGCAAATCAGACTAAGTTTACGAATATGTCAATAGCTAGAGAGATCGTTGGCTTTGCAATGCAGGCTGGATCATCTGATATACACCTCGAAGAAGATTCTCCTATTGCTGTAAGAGTAAATTCTGATATCAAGGTTAGTCCACAGAACTTAGGATCAGAAGATATGGATCTATTGTTACTAGAGTTACTTGGAGAAGAAAAACTTAATGAATATAATCAAACTGGAGATTTAGATAGTTCCATAGGATTGGAAGGATTATCCAGATTAAGAATTAATGCATACATGGCGAATGAAAAAAGATGCCTTACCCTTAGACTTCTTCCTAATGATCTTCCTAAATGGCAAGATTTAGGTTTACCAAATTCTTTTATTGAATTATCAAAACTTCATAGAGGTTTAGTTTTATGCACAGGTCCGACTGGATCGGGCAAATCAACAACCCTAGCTGCATTTATAAATTGTATGCTTGAGACACAGAAAAGACATATTTTAACAATTGAAGATCCAATAGAGTTTATTTTTAAACATACTGAAAATTCAATCATTCATCAAAGGGAAGTTAAAAGAGATACAAATTCATTTTCGGTTGCATTAAGAGCAGCCCTTAGAGAAGATCCAGATGTGATTTATATTGGTGAAATGAGAGATTTAGAAACTATTCAACTAGCCATTACAGCTGCTGAAACGGGACATCTTGTATTAGGAACTTTGCACACTTCATCCGCAGCAAAAACTGTAGAAAGAATAGTTGATGTGTTCCCTGCTGATCAACAGGAACAAGCAAGATTACAAGTCTCTACATCTTTAGCAGGTATTATGTCTCAAACTTTGTGCAAGAACACAAAAGGTAAGAGATCACTCGCATACGAGTTAATGGTTAATACCCCTGCTATAGGTAATTTGATTAGAGAAAAAAAAGTTAGCGAAATTTATTCACAGTTACAAATGGGGAGCCAATATGGAATGAGTACATTAGAACAATGTTTAAATAATCTTTACGCTGAGGGTTTAATTTCTCAAGAAGAAGCATTAGGAAAAGCTTCAAACCCAAAAGCAATAAAAGTTTAATAATGGTTGAATATGGTAAATCTACTTTAGTTAAGAAAGAGATAAAGAGAAATCCTCCTCTAATTATCTTTGGTATCGCATTTGGAGAAGTATCCCATTTAGATTATCCACCTAATTCAAAATTAAAAGTACCTCAATCCGATCTGCTCGTCTTTTTTAGGCAAATGGCAGTAATGCTAAAAAGTGGAGTGCCACTATCACAAGCATTAGAATTGTTAGCGGAGAATATGACTAACAAAGAGTTTGGTGCCAATATATTAGACATATCAAGAAGGCTTGGAGGTGGTGAAGAATTATCAACGAGCTTAAGTAATTATCCGAGAATATTTAGTCCTATAATGATAGGGTTGATAGAAGCTGGTGAAGCTGGTGGAATATTATCTCAAGTCTTGGAGAGATTAGCCGCATTAATTGAAGCTCAAAGTAAAATTAAAGGGCAAATAACTGGGGCACTAATTTATCCAGTAGCAATATTAGTTTTAGCCGTTACGATCAGCCTTGCTCTTTTAATTTTTATAGTTCCCACATTTGATGAAATGTTTAAAAGTATGGGGGCTGAACTACCTGCCTTAACTTCATTTATGTTGGTCTTATCAAGAATAGTAACCTCTTTAAGTTTTCTAATAATTTCTCCAATTGTAATATTTATAGGTTTCTATCTTTTTAATATTAGTTACTCAACTCAATCCGGGAGGAAATTTTTCGATAATTTAATTTTAAAAATGCCTCTTTTTGGAGATTTAATTTTAAAAGCAGAACTAGCTTCAATGTCTGATACATTAAGCACCTTAATAAATTCAGGTATTTCTATAGTTGAAGCTATAGAAAGATGCATAAATGCTTCTAACAATGAAATAATTAAAATCGCTTTAAGAAGGTCAATTTCTCTCGTAACACAGGGTCAAGAACTTAGTACCTCATTAGAGACAGCTAAAGTTATTCCAAGACTACTAATATCTATGATTAAGATCGGAGAGGAAACTGGAGCCTTATCATTTATGTTAGAAAATCTTGCAAATTTTTACAAACGAGAGGTTGAGGAGGCAGTTACTGTCCTTACAAAAGCGATGGAGCCTGCAGTTATATTTGTAGTAGCTGCAATTGTAGGTACAATAGTAATCTCTCTTTATTTACCAATGTTTAGTCTAATAAATGAAATGGGCTAATCATTCTCTAAAAAAGATGTATCCATCTTAAAAGATTTATTTTTTTTA
>QCIU01000007.1 GCA_003216465.1 Prochlorococcus sp. AG-402-N10 | reverse complement strand
TTGATATGGTGGATATATCGTGTCGGTTGGATTGAGGCTTTAAAAACAGTAATTAAAGTTTTAGTTCCTTCTATTTTGATAATTTTATTCAATATCAAAGCAGGAAGATTACTCTTCAAAAACCCTTTGGTTGGATTATTTAGTGCTTTACCAACTTCAATTTTTATTTATAGAGGTTCTCTTCCATTTGTTGCATCTATTAATAATTGGATTGATACTAAAAGAAGCAAATATGAAGAATCCAAGGACATAATTGATACTGATTCAATTCCCTTAGATGATTAATGTTTTTAGCTAATCAAAACCGAGAAATAATTCTTTGTGTACAACAAGAACATCAAATAAAGATGTTCTATGAGAAGGACTGATTGGGATATTATCAACATTTAAAGCCTCTGCACATATTAGATGGCCATCCCATCTTGTATTATGTTCACTTATTTGAATTGACCAATCAATTACTGTTTTAAAATGCTCAGGCATTTCTGATCCGATTTTTCTGCATATTTGGCAAAGATTTGTAAGAATTGGTGGTTTTGATGGTCTTTTTAAATCTTTGATAAGACTTGGTTGGGTAAAAACACTGGTATATCTGATGTAGTCGACCAATTCATAATCTTTATCAGAAAGTTCTGCTTTATTTAATGCGATTTCAAATTCTTCTAAAGGCGTAATTGGCCGCTTAATTATCTCATTTATCATTATTACTATCTGATTTTGATAAATCCTTTTCCTCTGGTTCTTGAGTTACTTGATCGATCCCGTTTGTAGAATTATTCTCTGGAGATTTTGGTAAATCTTCTTTTTCTGGCTCATTAATTACTTGATCGATCTCGTTCTGAAATTCATTCGATGCTTTCTTTAGGCTTTTTAGTGTTTTACCAAGTTGTTTTCCTAATTCTGGTAATTTTTTAGGACCAAAAATTAATAGAGCTAGAACTAAGATAACTGTTACTTCTGGTAAGCCTACTCCGAAGATATTCATGATAGAACTTTATTTAATTCAATGTTAAAATCTACTATTTAATATAATCTAATGATATGAAAATATCTTTTATATAATAGCTTTGTTACTCTTCAAAGTAGTTTCTTAAAAATAATTGTAATTATTATGCCCTTAAAAAAAACTAACCAAAGTAATTGATAATCACTTAATTCTAATTTATCTTGGTACCACTTAATAAGTTTCTTGTGTCTTTTTATAATTGTTTTGATTAGTCTCAAAATCTATTTATAACTTTAGACCTACTTTATATCAAAACTTTATAAGATTAAAATAATAGATTAATGAATTTGTTTATCAGCAACTAAAAATTCTTCAATAAGTAATAAAATTTTGCTTTAAATTTTCATTTGCTTCCTTTTTCTTACAAAATTAGCTTCTCGTTAATCAAATCAAGATTACAAAATTGTAATTAATTCACTATGAATATAATGAAAAATTTATTATTTGCTTTTTTCTTATTTGCCTTTATACCTCAATCAAAAGCAGTTACAACAAAAATGTTTAAAGTATTGGATACATGCGCTAGATACAGGCTTAAGGAGATTGATGCAAAGGAAGCTATAGAAAAATTAAAATTAAAATCTAATAATTCTTCCGATATTGGCTTAAAAAATATAGTAAGTAATTACTGTTCTGTATTTACCCCAAATGAAAGAATAGAATTCTAAACATCACTTTTAAGATATAAGATTCTTTTAGTTCAATTTAGATTCTTTTTTAATTTATTTCTTATTTCATTAACTCTCTTAGAGTTAGTTATTTTTAAGTTAAAAAGTACTCCCAGAAAGAGAATAAGAAACAGAAAACTATATATGGCAAATTCCATAAGAATAGATATATTAGATCACATTAGTAAATCTTAAGAATCTTTTAGTATCTTTCAAAACAATATATGAAAACTTTATCCAAAACTTCATAGTTAAATCTCACAGAAAAATATTAATTACCTCTAAGATATAATTTTACAGAAAATTATTTTGCAGATTGGCGATAAGGTTCCAGAATTTTCTTTATTAGATCAGAATGGAACAAAAAGAACAAATAATGGCTTAAAAACGCCTCTGGTTTTATTTTTTTATCCAAAAGATGATACCCCTGGATGTACTATAGAAGTTTGCGGATTTAGAGATAAGTATGACCTTTTTAAAATACTTGGTGCTCAAGTTTGGGGAGTAAGTAATGGTAGTTCCTCAAGCCACCTAGCATTTGCTAATAAAAATAAATTACAATATCCTTTACTTTGTGATAAAAATGATTCACTAAGAAAAGCTTTCAAAGTACCAAAAGTACTAGGTTTATTGGATGGAAGAGTTACATATGTTATTGATAGAAACGGATTTGTTAAACATATTTTTAGAGATTTATTGAATGGCCCAGAACATATAAAAGAATCTATAAGAGTCTTAAAGAAAATTCAAAATCAGTAAATTAATTATTCAAAATCTTATAAATTATTTTTCTTGCTTATAGGATATTTACTATAAATAGAAACTAAATTTATGAAAAAAATAGGAATGCAAGCAGTTGATGAAGCAATTAAAAATGGTGTTGACCTTGACGGGACTCCAATTCCTCCAAAAATGCTTGAGCTTTACAACAAGATTATGAGTGAGGAAAACAAAAGAGAAAGAAGCGGAGTCAAAAAGTCAATGAGAAATAGATGTGTTAAAACAGGTTCAAAGCATTTTGATAAAGAAACTTTAAATCAATTATTAATTGATTCCGGTTGGGAAGGCCTTAAAGAAAAAGAAATTTTATTTTTTTATAATTGATATTTTTTTATTTAATAAATTTAACTAAAGCTAATTAACTTTTATCCCCAACTACTTTATGTTTTGATAATTGGAAAAAAGATTTTAAAAACAAATATTTTAAAAAGGAATTAAAAATATTTTCAAAAAATGAATTGATTGCTAATACTTAAATATACTTATCTTATGATTGATATGAATGTCGCTGATTATTTATCCTACATTTTTTTAGGGCAAGATTCAGTAATGATGAGCGATTTTATTTATGTAGTTTTCCCTGTTTTATCAATAACAGTTTTAATGTTTAGCTTAAGGAGTATTGTTCATGATTCATAAACTCCAAAAATGAAAAAACAGTGATGATTTGGTAAATCAAATTATTTTTTAGGGGATTGAGGTAAATTTATTTATTTAAACCACCCTTTTTTAATCGGAATTTTAGTTTCTTCTTTTTTGATAGAAACTATTTTTACAGCTTTTTTAAAAGCTAATTTGGCTTCTACCACTGTTACTGTTGATATAAGAAATAAGCCTGCGATACCTATGAATTGTTCTATTTGAGTTGGTTCTTTATCTCCTTGCAAAATTATTCCGATAGCAAACCAGGCAGTTACTGCTCCAGCAGTAATGAAATATGGTATCCATCTTCTTTGATATAAGTAACCAGTTCCAACTCCAGGTAAGAAATTTAATAAAGATGCTACCCATCCGCTAGAAGAAGCTAGTACTTGTTCTTTTGATAATTTATCCATTCAAATTAAGTATTTATTAAATGAGCATTTATGTATGCGAAAGATATAACAGCACAAATTACCCAACTAAAAGGTAAAAACATTCTTATTTGTTCTTTATTATTATTCATACTTTCATTATGGATAAGATTTTATGAATTCGTGGTTAAATAAATTTATTAAATAAATTAAAAAAAGACGGTTAAAAGTACCCGTCTTTTTACTAATGAGTTTGTTTGAAAAAATAACTATGCTTTTTCCTTAGATCCAGTAAGTAATTTAAGTTCATTCTTAACTTCTTTTTCTCTTTCTTCAAGATGTTTTAATTGAGATTTGAAAGCATCTTCAAGTCTTTTTCTTTGAGTTTTAATTTCATCAAGTTCTTCTTGATGTTGGTTTTTCTTTAGTTCTTTCATCTCGCTATCAGAAATAACATATACTGGGCGATATGAAGGAGTTTCATAAAGAAGATCAAACATTGAATACATAGTGACCTTTAAATTAAGTACAAATTAAATATCTTATAAATATTTGAATTTTGTAAGGATATAAACCGAAGAAATTTATACGGCAAATACACCGAATTTCGGTTTACCTAACTAAACCGGCCAGTATTTACCGGTCTATTTTTTATTGGTAATCTAATGTAAAGGATATTCGGATAAGAATTAAGAATGTTTTGAAAAATAAAAATGGATTTAGTTATCACACCCAGATTAGTTATCCCTTCAAGTGAATTAAATTGGCGTTTTTCTAGGTCATCTGGTCCTGGAGGTCAAAAAGTAAATAAGACTGATTCTAGAGTAGAAATAATCTTTAATATCGAAGAATCAAAAGTATTAAATGATTATCAAAAGATAACCATAATGCGAAAATTGAAAAATAAATTAGTCAATAACTCTATTTGTATTGCCGTCCAAGATCAAAGAACTCAATTATTAAATAGGCAACTGGCTATAGTCAGAATTTCTTCGCTTATTAGAAATTCATTAATAAATACATCTAAAGTAAGAAAAGCTACGAAACCATCTAAGGCTTCTCAAAATAGAAGACTTGATTCCAAAAAAAAACGAGGAGAATTAAAGAAGAATCGACAGCGAAAATATTAAATTATTTAAATAAATTTTGATGAAAATATTTTTTTGACGTTCAATATCTAAAGTGTATTATTTTATGAATATGATTTATTTGATTTATTTTCATTAAACTTTCTCATTAAATGAAAAAAGAAAAAGATTTTTGGTTAATTGATTCGAACTCTGTTGGAGTAATTCGTTTTTATAAAAAAAATGAAAATGAAGAGGATTTGATCGAATGTATATTTATTGAAGAGGGGATTGTCATGGGTAGTCATGGTGAGAATCCACCTTTAATGAAAACTAGAAAAGAAATGAAGATCGAAGATGCAAGATTATTTTGGAAAAATTTAATAAATGAAGGATGGCAAAAAACTAATCCTAAATGGTAAATAAATTTTAAATGAAAATTAATGGTACTTCTAGAAAAAGAATTTGTTAATTTTCAAAGGTATTACAATATCAGTTTTGAAATTTACAGACTAAATTATGAATATTTTTGATTTTTTATAAATTTATACACTTATAAAAGTTCCTTTAGGATATAAAACTGCAATTCTATGCTTTTGTTTAATTTGCCTTTTCTTTAGGTCATTTTCATATCTTTTTAGCATCATCAAATAATTAGTGAATCCAAACAAAGCCAAAAAAATAGTGAATCGAAATCCTGCTTCTAGGTTCATAATTTAATATTTAAACTTTATTTAAATCTGACAATTTTTTAATAAAAACACATCAGTATTTATATCTATTTAGTAAAAAAATTAGCATCTTAAAAAATTACTATATAGAACTTATATGATTAATTCTGATCCAAAATCTAAGATTGAAAAATGCATTGATTGCACTAATTGAAGAATATTCTTATGCATTATCACTGCAGGCTGATTGTGTACAAGATTCTAAAAGAATGATTATTCAAGCTCAAAAAAGATTAGAAAGTCTAAATTCATTTTTGACTTTAGCAAAATTAATATAAATTACAAAATTACTCCAATTTAATTTATGAATTTGAGTATCTGATGCTTAAATTTTAGAAAGTAAAAAATGCAGGAAATTAATAATATCGAGATCCCATACAATCCACCTAGTGGATTTGTGTTTGTCGTACCATAACCAACTAACCACCCTGGTGCTTCTCTGGAAATATTTATTAAACCATTATTTAAAACAAACCAAATACCGACAAGTCCACCATGAACACCAATGGCTCCCCACAATGATCCTTCATCTTTAAATCTTATTATTGAACAAAAAATTCCTAAAGTGAATAAACCTATAAGAGTGCTTAATGTATTCCAAAAGGGTATTTTGAATCCTATATGAACAAGACTAAAAACTATTGATTGACTTATTAAGGCAACTTTTATTCCGAATTGTAGTTTTAAGTCTTCAAAAAGCCATCCCCTAAAAATTATCTCCTCAGCAAACCCAACTCCACATGTTAGTAAAATCCCATTCAATATTGTCTCTAGGGATAATCCTCCTAACCAAACAATGTAATTACTTTTGAGTAATGGTAACAAAACTAAAATTAATAATATCAAAGCAAAAATAATCCCTTTGGAAAAAGATAATATATTTTTCATTATAGTTTTGTTATTTAAACCAAGTGTTGACCAACTATTTCTTATTTGCCATCGAAAATTAAACCATTTAGGCATTAATAAAATAAATAAAAAGAATGTAAATATTGTTCCTATTAAGGATAAATCTTCTTTGCTTAAACTTAATAATAAAAAAGGCTGAGATAATATCCAACCTAATAAGTAAAGAAATGGAATAAAAGTTATAGTTATAAAAATTTTAGGTTTAATAAGAAAAATACTTTTTATAGTTTTTTTGCTTATCTTATTTGGATTATGCATATTTTTTATTCAATAAATAAATCAAGCTAAATTTTTTATCTATTCCTCTTTATTTTTTACGAAACTCCCTTTTAAGTAAATACTCTAAAAATTTGTTGTAATAAATTCAACTCTTTATTTTTAGTATTAATTGTTTTTTAGATAGATTTGATAAATCTCTATAAAACTTTCTGGTAACTTTATATTCTTCTTCGCTAGGACAAACTAAATTAGAACCTTCTTCATATTGTTCCTGGAATCTTTTTTATTCATTTATTTTTGCATATCTAAACAATGTAAATTCTGCTTATTGCAAATGCTTAAAAGTATTCTTTACTTAATTTGTATATTTATTTAAATGTAATGGAACTAAATTTCAAGACTTTAATGTTTACGGCATTATCTCCAATACTCATTGTCGCAGCAATTCTTGTAGTTTATTTATTTCATTAATTTTAAATTTTTTAATTTAAATATTTTTAAGGATGAATTACCCCTGTTTTTTCTAAAACAAAGGATAAAATTGCTATGAATGCCATTACTGTAAGGATCTTGTTTTTCTTTATGAAATCCATATTAGTTATAAATACTTAATTAAATATTACTCTTTTTAAAAGTTAATCCTATTTGGGTTTATATTCAATAATTGTTTTCATCTAAATCATATTATATTAATAAAATTTTTTAAATATTTTATAAAAAATCAAGCATTAAATTCTCGTATGTATCGATAAAAAAGTAAATCGGTAAATATGCCGATTTACTAAAAATCTAAAAAGTAGTAATTTATGAATGTTGAGTTAGGAGGCAATCTAAATGATTGATAGTCCGCCTGAAATTTAGCAAATTTACAAATATAGGAAGCGTATTCCTGAGAATGGGATAACTCGAAAAGTTAAGTTCAATCAACTAGTCTGATAAGACTCCGCTCTATAATTACCAGCGACAAAAGGGACTAAAATTATCGAGAAGAATCCCCTAATCCACTTATTTAAAGTTCATGAGTAAATGATCTTTATATATGTATTAATTAAACCCTGTAAGTAGGAAATAAAAATTTAAAAGAGACCTGTAATTACAGGCCTCTTTTTTTTGTTTTTTATAATAACCAATGTTTATGATTAGATAATATTAATTTTCTAATTAAAATAAAATAAATTTATAAAATGGAAGAAAAAAATTTATTCCCCTTCATAGAGCCAAGAGAAAAGGGCTTTTTACAAGTAAGTAAAATTCATTCTATATACTGGGAAAGATCAGGAAACCCAAATGGTAAAAAGATATTAGTAATCCATGGTGGTCCTGGGGGAGGAAGTCAACCAAGATACAGAAGATACTTTAATCCAAAAAAATTTGATATTATTCAATTTGATCAAAGAGGTTGTGGTTATTCAAGACCTTTTTCTGAATTAAGAGAAAATACAACAGAAGATTTAGTAAGTGATATTGAGAAATTAAGAGTAAATTTGAATATAGATTCTTGGCATTTGTTTGGGGGTTCATGGGGTTCTACTTTAGCTTTGATTTATGCAATAAAAAATCCATCAAAAGTTAAAAGTATGACCTTAAGAGGAATATTTTTGTGTAGAAAATTCGAATTATTATGGTTTTATCAATATGGTGCCAGTGAGATATTCCCCGATGAATTTGAAAAATATATCTCTGTAATACCTCTTGATGAAAGGGGTAATTTAATAGCTTCTTTTTATAAATATCTAACATCTAAAGATATTGAACTTAGATCAAAAGCTGCAGCTGCCTGGACAAACTGGGAGCTTTCTACAAGCCATCTTATTAAAAAAGATTTTAATGTTGGTAAAAGTAAAACCAATTCCTTTTCAGATGCTTTTGCAAGAATAGAGTGTCATTATTTTATAAATAACATCTTCTTAGAAGATGATTTCATTATGAAAAATATAAAGATTATAGAATCTATACCAACTAAGATAATCCAAGGAAGATACGATGTGGTTTGTCCTGTTAGGAGTGCTTGGGATCTTAGTAAAAAATTAATAAATTCAGAATTGATTATCGTAGATGATGCTGGTCATTCTATGAGCGAAAAAGGCATCACAATTAAATTGTTAGATGCTGTAGAAAGATTGGTATGTTTTTAGGAGAATTAAATTAAAAAATAGTTTAATAAAGATTTATAAACCATTATCTTCAATATTTTGAGCAATACTTCTGAGTAATTCAACAATATCTGAATCATCACACTCCGTATCTTCTTTCAACAAAATGCATTCATCTCTAATACTTACATTAGTACTCCACCAAATTCCTGAACTATTAGTATCATCCCATTCAAATCTATCAGACATTATTCTTAAAAATAAATTTTTTTGTATTATAAAAAAACTTTTTATTACCTATGACTTTTGATTTAATCTTTTTCAATTAATATGATAATCAAACAAATTATTTATATATCTAATAATAAAATTAATGTCTATATCAAATACTTTATGGCAAAGTAATTATGAGCTTGCCTTGTTAAGCTTGAAATCAAAATTTGTTCAAGGTCTCAAAGATGGAAACCTGCCAAAAAAAATATTTCAAGAATATGTGGCCCAAGATTATTTCTTCTTAGAAAGTTTTTCTAGAGCATATGGTTTAGCAGTTTCTAAATCTAAAGATAAAAATTCAATAAAAGTTTTAAGTCAACTTTTAGTTGGAGTATCAGAGGAATTAATACTTCATGAGAAATATGCTAAAGAATGGAATATTGATCTAACAAATAATTATATAAAACCAGCGACTCAAAATTATACTGACTTCTTAGACGAAGTTTCTAAAACACAAAGTTCTGTTGAGATAATGTTTGCGATGACTCCATGTATGCGTTTATATTCTTGGATAGGTAAGTCATTAGCAAACAAGATTTTAAATAATCCATACAAAGAATGGATTATTACTTACTCTGATGAGGGTTTTGATAATCTAGCAAAATCTCTTGAAAATCTTATTGATTTTTCAAAAGAGTTATATGATACTAATCAAGCAAATTATTTATACAAGAGGGCTATGGAATTGGAATTGGAGTTTTTTAATGCTTATTCAAATTACTGATAGACAAAGTATATTTCTAAAATTTTAAAAAATTTATGTATTCAAAAATTGCACTTTCTATTGGTGGTAGTGACTCTGGAGGAGGAGCAGGGATCCAAGCGGATTTAAGAACTTTTATGGCACTAAATGTTCATGGATGCTCTGCAATTACATGTATAACTGCTCAAAATAGTTTGGAGGTAAGCTGCGTTGAAGCTGTAAAGAAGGATACTTTAATAAGCCAGATTGATACTTTATTCTCAGATTTCAATATAAATGCTTTAAAAACTGGAATGCTGCTAAACGAGCGTATTATTAATGATACGGCTTCAAAATTAAAATCTTATTCTATTCCTAAGATTATTGATCCAGTAATGGTAACTAGAACCGGCTCTAAATTACTTGAGGAAAATGCAATTTCTGCATATAAAAAATTACTTATACCCATTGCTGAAATAGTAACTCCCAATATTTTCGAAGCAAATTTATTATCAAATTTGGATATCAAAAATAAGGAAGATATAGAGCTCTCTGCAAAATATATTATTGAACTTGGAGCCAAAGCAGTTTTAATAAAAGGTGGTGGATTAAAAGATATGCAAGGTAAAGATTTTTATTTTGATCGAAATGGAAAAAGAAAATGGTTTTCTAATAAATTTGTAAATACTAAAAATACTCATGGAAGTGGCTGTACTTTAAGTGCTGGAATTTGTGGTTATCAAGCTTTAGGATTTGATTTGATAGAGTCAATTAAAAGGGCAAAACTATTTATTGAAAGATCTTTAAAGAAATCATATAAAATTGGATCTGGTCCTGGACCTCTTGGACATTACCAATCACCTAAAGAAAATTTTTTGAGATAAAAATAAAAAAATTTTTTCTTTAAAAGTTTTATTTGAAAATATTTTTAAAACCACCATTTCCTATTTGGTTTTTTTAAAAATAGAATTTCTTCTGTTTCCCATCCACCCTCTAGCCACTCAAGGTGTTCTAATAATAAAGACTCGCTTTCTCCTTTTGTTAAATAACCTAATCTGTTTGCAATTCCATCAAATCTTACTTTCATCAACTCTTCAATTTTGATGTTATTCATAAGTTAAGTAAATAATTTTTATCTAGAAAACCTTGAAAGGTTGTTAATGTCAATGAAATTATTCAATTTTTATATTTTTAAAAATCTGATTGGTATTAATTGCGACTAATTAGAGTTGATAGTAATTAAGACTTATTCTCATGAAACATATTTCGAGTTAATTTGAAAAATAATCAATCTAAATTTTTATGAGAAATCAAGAAAAAAAGACGACAAAAACTGTTATTAACGTAGGATATTGCGAAAGTACTTCTGAGTGGCTTAATAGAATAATGAAGGATTTGGCGGATGAAAGTAAGAATTTTGTTGATTTATCGGTTTTGTGTTCCTAATTTTGTTTCTTACATTTAGATTTTGGGGGTTTTTAATAGGGACCCCTTTTTTTGTATTAGAAAAAGTTATGGGAGTCATTTGAAAAAACTATTTTTTAAGTATTTATTCGTATAGCTGACGACAAAAAATATGGATAAAAATAACTAACTTTATAAAAATTATTTAATTATGCAACCAATTTCAGAAGAACTTTATAAGAAATTAGTAAAAGCTTCCAAAAAATGAAAAATATTTTATTTTATTTTTTGGCGATTGATATTGGCGTGATAATTAGTAAATTGAATTCTGCCAATAGCTTTACTTATCATTAAGGGCTATTAAATTAAAAGATTTTTATAAAAAGTAAATTTGGATAAAAAAAATTCCGAGATTATAAATCAATTTAAATTATTACCTCATCCTGAAGGAGGATGGTTTAGAGAAATATTGCGTAGTGAAAGTTATGTGACTAGGAAAGATGGAAAAAAAAGGAATAATCTAACTGGAATTTACTATATGCTCTGTAAGAACGAAAAAAGTTGTTGGCATAGAGTTAATTCTGCTGATGAAATATGGATTTATCTAAAAGGTGCGCCTCTTAATTTATGGTGCCTTGATGATGGTAATAAAGAGTTAAGAAAACTAAGGTTAGATTCAAATAATCCTATTGAAATGATTCCCTCTGGATATTGGCAGGCTGCTATAAGTGATGGTGAATTTACTCTTACCAGTTGTTGTGTCGGACCTGGTTTTGATTTCTCGGATTTTGAAATGCTAAGAAATTTAGATCCTTCCTTAAGACCAACTAAAGCTTTGAAGGGACTTATTTAATGAATACTATTGAGATTAAGAATATCGGTAAGAAGCAGACTCCAAGAGATAATACTCTTTTGTTTATCGTAAATGAGATTGAAGGATTGATGGAGATTCTTGATAAGGATTTTTCAGAATGGTCTAATTTTGATTGCTGGGAAAATATAAGTGCACAACAATGGATTTTTTCAAGAGCTTTGGATGTATATCATGGTAAGAAAATAGATATTAAATGTGAATGTTGTGAATTTATTGACTTAGATCAAATTGACAGAAAGAACATAACTAATCAAAATTGCTATGGGATAAAAAGTACATATATGATTGAAAATATATTAGATGAAATTGTTTTAGCTAAAGAAAGAAGAGAATGTGATGGTACATATTCGGCATGAAATACTATAAAATAGAAAATTATTTAATTTTTTTTTAATTTTTTGTTTACGAATAAATATTTTTAATTTAGTAATTAATATTTTTTGCTAAAAAGATAGGAGCAATATCTATAAATCTATGTCTCTCGATACAACCATGGTCTCAATTCATCCTCACTTCGCAATCAAGGATGGGAAGATGGATCAGTGCATAGCTCTTTTAGAAGAAATTTTGGTAATGACAAAAGCTAATGAGACTGATTGTCTTTTTTTTAATATCACTAAATGTGGGTCAGATAAGGCTTATGTCAGAGAGGCATATAAAGATGGTGCTGCCGCGTTATTTCATCTCAAGAATATGGGACATATGATCCCCAAGCTTTTTGAAGTGTCAGATATTTTTGTGCAGGTTCAAGGTCCTGCAAAGGAGATTGAACCACTGAAGGAAATACTCCCAGACGCTGATTTCTATGAAGCAATATCTGGATTCTGAGTGAGATTGTATTTATTGACAGTCGATCTCTAGGGGTTTATGCCTTTTTTATTTAGGAATTCAAAATAAATTATATGCAGGCGGATGGGAAAGGAAACTTATCGAATAGAAGAATATTGGCATAACGAGGTAACCGCTTTTGCTACTGCTTTCGGTATTCTTGGTGAGAGAGAATATCCAAAAGAAGATTTTGCTGAATCAACTGACTTTTATAATCTAGAGAGTTCCTTACCACCAGATACTATTCAAGTTGCGACTCTTTTGTACAAAGAATACTCCACAAAAAAAATATATTTTTATGTTTGCTCATTTCCGGACCCACGTCCACATTATTCATATTCTCTCTTCTCTATAATGTGGAGTAGAGATAGTCTTTGGGAATTAAATGCTTGGTACTGCTGTTCTGTAATATCTAAACAACCTCAACCATCTTTACATAAAGAAGCAGCAAATTGGATGTTAAAAGAAATGACTACTAAAGGTTGTGCTATTGCTCCAGTAGAAGTCTTCAAAAAAGGAAAACTAGAGATATTAATTTGAATTTGTATTTATTAATTGACAGTCGATCTAAAATAAGGGGCAATTAGCTCTTTTTTTATGTCGATTGAAACAACTGTTTTAGATTTCAAATTAAGCAATACTTTTGAGGAATATGAGGCTCATATGAATGCTCCTGAACAACAGGCCATGTTTAAAGAGATGGGAGTAAAACCCTTCTATATTGGCAAATCACTAGAAGACCCCAAAAGAGCAACGGTTATGTTTCAAGGACCAGTAAATACTTGTTACGACATCTTTGTTAACCCTGAAACTAAGCCAATAGTCGAAGCATCCGGTCATATTTATGAAGGGACAATAATTAACCGCTGGATTTCTAATTAATTTTGAAAGGTCTTCTACTTCCACTGCTGGCTGCATTGGTATTACCTAATGCTGTTAATGCCAATGAAAAAGTTTCATCTGAAATGAGTGATATTGAAGCTAATAAAATACTTCTTGGTCAAGTCCTATCTGTCTGCTATGCAGTAGATCGAAATCACATAACTATGAAACAAAAAATAGATATGTTGGGATTTGCTCTAAACCTCCACGAACGTGCTCATGGAAATAAAAAAACCATACAAGAAGATCAAATGAATGCTGTTGGGAAAGTCCTGGATATCTTCCCAGATTGTTTTCCTGAAGTAAAAAAGGATAAGTGAACCCCTTAGAAGACAAAACTTATCAACTTACAGAAAAGGACTCTTTGAGTATCTACGCGAAAATGATGCATACTCTTGATTCATCTGAGTTTGAATCGTTTTTGTCAGAAGATTTCTCATACTCTTCACAAAAAGTATTGACCGATATGAACTCAAAAGATGAATTCATTGAATACATCAGACCGAAACTTGAAACAATAAAAAAACTAACAGTTCTGTTTATGCCGAATTAGGTGTCTGCCCAGCCTATGGTCATAAAGATTGCCTCTCTCAAGGTGAAAGGGATATTCGGGAAAACCTTTTTTGTTCTTTCTTCGACTGCATTAGCCCATGATTGGGCTAGATCTCTGGAAAGAAAAGTTCTTGACCTCGGGCCGACATAATTCTTCCTTCTGATAAGGACCTGCCAGCCGCTGCCGCTTCTTCTGATTGTTGCCATTTCGGTGTCATCGTTTGTGTGAGGCACCTCCAGATATCTGCCTTTAAAACAAAAAGTGGACCCGTAATCGGACGTCCACTTCTGATGAATTTCTTTAGGCGATAGTGATAATCTCTTTGATACCAGGCTATCCAACGAGTGCCCTCGTCGGGATAAAGGATGAAAGCTTATGACACCATAAGACTGCTTTTGGGGGTTATTTCTGACTTTAAATAATATTTTTCGGGAACTTTTCGGGAACTTTTCGCGGGGATATTTTTCTAATCTTTTTTAAAATCTTCCTTAATAAATTTATATTAACCCCTACTTTTAGTTATCTTACCCAACCATCTTTTGTACATTTTCCATATCCATAATCTAAAGAACTATATCGAAGATAAGTAGGTTTAGGGTTGGCTTTATTTACAGCTTTTATATGCTCTTCTGAACAGAAGTATCTATCTTCCCCATATCTATTTTTAACTAAGATGATGTCTTTATTTATTATTTCTGCTTTTACGTTGGTCTTTATCCAACAACCTTGAGAAAGAATATCGCACTTATGTTTCTCAGCAGGAGGTATACCATTAGTAAACCAATAATAATAACCTTCAGAATCAATTATTCCTGACCAAGAACTAGGTGGTCTTTCAGTTGTATAAATCGTATATTTTTCTGCTAATACAGGACTAGAAAATAATAGAAGTGCAAGTAGTAAGCGTTTCATATTTTTAAACAGTTTTATTTATCAAATTAATAGTTCTAGTTTGCCTTTTAAAAAATAATCTACGTCTGCAAAACCACTGCCTTTGGTAGTCATATTTTTTAGCATCCAGTTTGCTGCTTCTTTATGTAAAGGTGGTTGAGGTTGCTCAGATATCACAGAACAACAGTATTCAGGTACTTTTTCCCAATGACTCCACTCCTTATCCCACCAAATAGCAAAGAGTGAATAAACTTCCATATGAGATTCTTTCCATTGTGTTTCTGTAAATGATGCAACATAAAAATATGCTTTTTTTGGGGAGTACTTTTCATAAAAAAAAGTTGCTACTGGAATAGTATCTTCAGGGTTGCAACTCTCTAACTTATAACGTTCAGGTGAATACATCTCATCTTCGCAAGCTAGCTCACCTTTGGGATTCATCGCTCCAGCAAAAGCTACTACCTCATCGTGAACGCAAACTTTTATTTGATAAGTTTCTTTTCCCATTATTAAAAAATTTGAGTTTATTCTTTCAAGTTAGGTTTCATTTAATCCCACCCGTAGAAAATAAACCTTTCGCATATTTTGTCAGGTATAAAAAAGCCTTCTGATGCCCCAAGAATTGCACTCATAGCTTTAGTTCTTCCAGCGAAACGCCCATCTTTTTCAGGCTCGAAGTAATTTGATAAAGAATAGTAATAGCCAGTACCAAAATTTGGAAACATTATTCTTTTTTCTCCAGACTTCCTTTTATCTATTGGTGTAGTTCTGGTTTGAGTACCTATCATTCCTACTACTTTTCCCGAAGCTATCGACTTTTTATCATCTTCATAGGCTATATCCTTTGCAAGTTTTCTGATTACGTAATACTGACCTCCATATCCATTACTAAGACCAGTAGCAAAATCTAACATTGGCTTATCTTTATATTTAATTACTCCAAATCCACCAAATTTTCTTTCATCATTATCAATTTCAATAGTTACATCTGGATAATATTCACTTACAAAATTACAGGTTTCCATTGCATTAGCTGAAGGAATTAAACCTAATAAAAGCGATAAAAGTAGTAAGCGTTTCATTCAAATACCCAACCTTTTTCAGGACAAATTTCATTAGATATTTTCTATTAATAATAGTTCATTCTTGTTTGGATATTTTTATTAATTTATTTTTAATAAAATTTGTCTATGAAAAAAAGAAATTATTAAGCTAAATTTGTTGCAAGTGAAATTTTTTTTGAATGACAATTTCTGATGAAATAAAAATGGAGATTTCAAAAAAAATTAAAAATTGTTTAAAGTTAAAAGCTCGAATTCAAGAAAAGAAATTAGATATTCAAAAAGGAGATAAACATCCTTTCCTTCAAAATCTTTGTGGATATGAATTTCTTTTGACTACAAAAGTTGGACAGTCATTACAAACAACTTTTGGACAATCACTTTATGAAACAATTTGCTGCGACTTGGCGATTACATTTGGCAATTCCTGTGAAAAACAAAAGAAAATATATGGTTATATCGATGATGAAATCGTTTTATATTTAAACAAACTTGAAGATATTGAATACGTACCTAATAGAGAGAGAGAAATACAGGAGATTCGAGATATATGTAAAAGTAAATTTTTTGAAAATAAAGATAAGATATTTGAATATCCTGATAGCACAGTAGATGTTTTTATGGAAAAAAAAGATGGCACGAAAATTCTTATAGACATTACCACTGTAAAAAATAATAAGAAATCATTTAGAGCTTTAAAAAGAAAAACTCTTGAATGGTCTGCAATTATGTTTAGCCAAAATCCTGAAATTGATTTGGAACCTTTTTTTGCTATTCCTTATAATCCCGAGAGTCCTATTCCCGATAGTATTAAATACACAAGATGGAATCAATATTACGATAGAGCAGATATTTTGGTTGGTGATGAACTTTGGAAGAAAGTATCAAATGATAAGTTTTCAATAATAGATTTAATTAAAATTTTTCAAAGTTTAGAAAAAACTCTTAAGGAAGAAATATCATCCGCTTTAAATGATATTTAAAAAATAATTTTATTATGGTAGATAATACAAAAGAATTTTCTCTTGAAATCGTAGCTGATATACTTGGGACAAGTAAAAGAGTAATTGAAAGTTGGTCTACGACTAAACTTATTCCTCATATAAATCCAAATAATGGGAAGAAGTATTTTAAATTAGAACAATTATTTAAATTTCCATCTGCTGAATTTTTATTTGATACTAATTGGGATGTAGAATCAAAGATAAAGCCAAATAGAACATATAAGATTATTGAGCTTTTTGCAGGTGCTGGGGGATTAGCTTTAGGTTTAGAGAAAGCAGGATTTAAGTCAGTCTTACTTAATGAAATTAATAAGGATGCCTCCCAAACCCTCAAATCTAATAGAAAAGATTGGAATGTAGAAAATTGTGATATTAAAGATTTAGATTTTACACCTTATAAAAATAAAATTGATGTTCTAACTGGAGGGTTCCCTTGCCAAGCATTTTCATATGCAGGCAAAAAATTAGGTTTTGAGGATACTAGAGGGACATTATTTTATGAATTTGCAAGAGCAGTTAAAGAAACTAATCCTAAGGTAATCCTTGCAGAAAATGTAAAAGGTTTAGTTTCTCACGAATCAGGTAAAACTTTGCAAACAATAAAAGAAGTTATTGATGAAATAGGTTATGAATTAGTAGAACCAGAAGTCTTAAAAGCAATATTTTATAGAGTACCTCAAAAAAGAGAAAGAATTTTTCTAGTAGCAATCAGAAAGGATTTTAGTAGATTTGTTCAATATAGATATCCTTCTAAATTTCCAGAAATTTTTACTATGCGAGATGCTTTACAAAAAGGGCGACTTTTTAAAACTGATGTTCCTGAATCAGAAGGACAAGTTTATCCAAAAAGAAAAAGAGAGATAATGTGTAAAGTTCCTCCTGGGGGATATTGGAGAGATTTGCCAGAAAATTTGCAAAGAGAATATATGAGAGGGAGCTATTTTCTTGGAGGTGGGAAAACAGGACTTGCAAGAAGGTTATCTTGGGACGAGCCTTCGTTAACACTTACTTGTGCACCAGCGCAGAAACAGACTGAGAGATGTCATCCAGAGGAAACGCGTCCTTTGACAATTAGAGAATATGCTCGCATACAAACTTTCCCTGATGAGTGGCATTTCTGCGGTTCGCTCTCTAGTATTTACAAGCAAATTGGTAATGCTGTCCCAGTCAATTTAGCTTTAGCTATGGGGAGGTCTTTGGTTAAAGTTTTAAATGAAATTGAAGAATGTGATTTTAAGACAGAAAAACCAAAATTAATCAAAAATGGTCAAATTGAATTAAGACTATAAATTTTTTTCTTTATTTTTAGAAATTTTTCGGGAACTTTTCGGGAACTTTTCGGGAACTTTTATATTTTTGAAATTGGCTTATACTGAAGCCTCCTGAAGGATGTTTTTTGCCATTTAATCAGTGTTCAAGCTACTTAAGCATAAAAAAAAGACTCTTATGAGTCCTTATGAATGCTAGTGATGGTTTATGACTTGCTTTTTCAAGTGCCCTCGTCGGGACTTGAACCCGAGACCTCTCCCTTACCAAGGGAGTGCTCTACCGCTGAGCTACAAGGGCAATTTAAAAGTGGGCCGGGTTGGATTTGAACCAACGTAGGCAGAGCCAGCGGATTTACAGTCCGCCCCCTTTAACCACTCGGGCACCGACCCCCACTATTTGAACTTATCAGTTAATGGTCACTTTGTGTGAAAATGTTTTGGTTTTTTTGCTTCTTTCTAGATAGCATTTAAAAGAAAAGACTTCATTGCTGATGAATATTTTATTGATAAATGGTCCTAACCTTAATCTGTTGGGTACTAGAGAACCTGAAATATATGGAAATAAAACATTGAACGATATTGAAAAAGATTTAACAAAAGTCGCAGAAAAAAAGAGTATTAATCTTGAATGTTTCCAAAGTAATCATGAAGGAGAAATAGTTGATAAAATCCAAAGCTCTGCTAAAAGTATCCAAGGGATACTCATAAATGCTGGAGCTTTTACACACACTTCAATATCAATTAGAGATGCTTTGATTGGGTCTAAAATACCATTTGTAGAACTACATATATCAAATATCTTTAGCAGAGAAGAATTTCGAAAAGAATCTTTTCTTACAGATAAGGCAATAGGAATAATTAGTGGATTTGGTATTACAAGTTATTTTCTTGCTCTTGAGGGGATAATTGAATTTTTAAGTACTAATAACTAAATGCTAATTGATTTTAAAAGGCCCACTTCCCATATTAAATATTTGTCTTCATTATCGTCAGTTAAGTGGATTCAGCTTGCTTTGTCGCATCCAATAGATATTCTTATTGATCACGCTCATTGTGAAAGAAAAGCTGCAGGAGTAGCAATTCAATTAATGTTTAGATATCCATCTGAACCAGGTCTGGCAGAGGTTTTGAGCCCTATAGCAAGGGAAGAGTTAGAGCATTTTGAAAAAATACTATATTTATTAAGGGATCTTGGTTATTCGCTTAAAGCTCTAAAGCCCCCTCCATATGGAGGCGAATTGGCTAAATGTATCAGAAAAGATGAACCTAATAGGATGTTAGACAGTTTCTTAATAGCAGGACTAATTGAAGCGAGAAGTCATGAAAGATTAAGTTTACTAGCATTGAATTCTGAACATAAATCTCTCAAGTTGCTTTATGAGTCTTTACTTGAAAGTGAAGCAAGGCATTTCGGTATTTATTGGAAATTGGCGCAGAATAAATTCTCTAAAGAAGAAACCTATCAAAGGTTAGAGGAATTATCTAAAGTTGAGACGAAAATCCTATCTCAAACTTTTTCTTTGCCAAGGGTTCATAGTTAAATAAATTTTTTAATCTGCTTATGGGAATTAAAAAAGCTATACAAAAGTTTCTTGGTTTTAAAACTGATTCTCCATCATTAACAGTTGTTGGGGTTGGACCTGGAGATTCTTCCCTATTGACTATTGCAGCGGTTCAGGCTATTAAAAAAGCAAAAGTGATAGTTTTCCCAATTTCAAGTAATGATAAGAAGAGCTCAGCAGCAGAAATAGTTAAAGAATATATCAAATTTAAGAAAAAAATTCCTATTATTTTTCCCATGGCGAGGCAAGAATTTGATCCAGATGAAATATGGTCTAATTCAGTTGACATAATTGTTAAATCTATAAAAAATTACGAGTCAGTTGCTTTACTTTGTCTTGGCGATACTTCACTTTTTGCAAGCTCATCAAATATTATGAGAATAATTAAAAATAATTATCCTGAAATAATTACGAAGACAATACCTGGGATATCATCTTTTTCGGCAGCAGCAGCATTAAGCAATTTTAATTTAGCTATAAAAGGAGAGACCTTAATTATCAAAGAATGCCCTTCCAGTAGACAAGAATTAGCTGAATTAATAAGTATTAATAGAGAAAAGAAAACCGTTTTGGTCTTAATGAAAGTTGGTAAGAGATGGGAGTGGGTTAGAAATTTATTAAAAAAAGAAGATATTTTTAGTAAATCAGTTATTGCTTTAAATGTTGGAATGCCTGACCAAATTGTGCAGGAGGTTTCAAAATTTGAGTTGAATAAAATACCTTACTTTTCTTTACTTCTAATAAGATTTGATTATGACTAGAAGAGATTTTTCTTCCCCAGATAAAAAATTTACTTGGCCGTTAAGTAAAAAACTTCTTTTTTCAATTCTTAATGATCAAGTTAGTGACGTTTTTGTTTGTGAATTGATTTGGGAGAGACTTTTCTATGTTAAAAAAACATCTACTAACGATTGGATATCTGGTGAATATACCCCTCCATATTGGTCAGAAAAATATAATAATGCTCCTCAAATAATTTCAGAGAGAGGTGCCGCGATTCATCTAACACGTTCAATTCCCAAGGATCATAAGCAAGGTTTAAAAAAAGTTCTCAACTTTAAAGGTTATAAGATCAACGAACTATATCCCAGGAGAACAAGAAGAGCAACTGCAGTAAATTGGTTGATATTTTGGGGAATTGAATCTAAATCTATACTTAAAGACCATAATACTTTACCAATATTAGCCTCTCCTCCTTTTAATCCAATACATGGACATGATGGAGATCCTTCAATCAAATAAATATTTTTGTTTAAAGTCAAAGATAGTATTGACGTTATAGTTGTATTAGAGCTAAATTTCTCAGGAGAATAATTGACTCTTCCTTCAATAGCGATAATCGGAAGACCTAATGTCGGTAAATCTACTTTGGTAAATAGGTTATGCCAAAGTAATGATGCAATCGTATTTGATAAACCTGGAGTTACAAGAGATAGAACCTATCAAAATGCTTCTTGGGGTGGTAAAGAATTTCAAATCGTTGATACTGGAGGATTAGTTTTTGAAGACGATAGTGAATTTCTCCCTGAGATTCGTACACAAGTTAATTTAGCATTGGAAGAGGCTTCTCTCGCTTTATTTGTAGTTGATGGCAATCAAGGATTAACTGACGGAGATTTATCAATAGCAAAATGGTTGAGGAATTCAGCTTGTAAAACAATTGTTGCAGTAAATAAATGTGAATCTACTTCCTTAGGTGTCTCTTTGGCCTCTGAATTCTGGAAATTAGGATTAGGTGAACCTTTTCCTGTATCCGCTATTCATGGCTCTGGAACGGGAGATCTTCTAGACCTTGTTATAGATGGATTGCCTGAAGATTTTAATGTGGAAGATGAAGAAGATAAAATAATGATGTCGATTATTGGAAGACCAAATGTTGGTAAATCTAGCCTGCTAAATACTATCTGCGGAGAAAAAAGAGCAATAGTTAGTGATATTAGTGGGACTACAACTGATTCAATAGATACTGTTATTGAGAGAGACTCCCAACTATGGAAAATTGTTGATACTGCAGGGATAAGAAGAAAAAAAAATGTAAAATACGGAACTGAATTTTTTGGAATTAATAGAGCTTTTAAATCTATTGATAGGAGTGATATTTGCGTATTAGTTATAGATGCTATTGATGGCGTTACTGATCAAGATCAGAAATTGGCAGGGCGTATAGAAGAAGAAGGTAGAGCATGCGTAATTGTAGTAAACAAATGGGACCTTGTAGAGAAAAATAATACTACAATCTATCAAGTGGAGAAAGAACTTAGATCAAAATTGTATTTTTTGCATTGGTCAAAAATGATTTTTATATCAGCTTTGACTGGCCAAAGAGTTGAAAATATTTTTGAGCATGCTCTTAATGCGGTAAAACAACATAGAAGAAGAGTTACAACATCAGTTGTTAATGAAGTCCTTAAAGAGGCTCTTGGATGGAAAAATCCACCTACAAAAAGAAGTGGTAAGCAAGGAAGAATGTACTATGGTACTCAAGTAAAAAACCAGCCTCCAACCTTTACACTTTTTGTCAATGACCCTAAATTATTTGGAGTAACGTATAGAAGGTATATTGAAAAACAAATTAGATTAAGTCTTGGGTTTGAAGGCTCTCCATTAATTTTACTTTGGAGAGGTAAGCAGCAAAGGGCTTTGGAAAAGGAAACTTCAAAAAATAACATTAATATTATTCAAAAAGATTAATGAATATTCTTACTAAATTTTCTATTGGACAATATGTAGATGGAAATAGAAGTTGGTTAAGAATTATTGATAGTAGATTAAAAATAATTTTAGTATTGGTTTTTCTAATTACGCCAATCTGGGCAGGCCCCTTTTGGAGATTAAGTTTAGTTATTTGTTTGATATTCCTCACGTTTGTGAGTTTGTTACCCTTAAGAGTTTGGTGGCGATCAGTTGTCTTTCTTACAGGATTATCATTATTAATTGGTTTTTTATCATTATTCGCCTTCTCTGATATTCAATCTCTTGATAATTCTTTAAGAGATCCTAATGAATTGAATTTAATTATAGATAGCCAGGAAAAATGGAATATTTTAGAAATTTCCGCGAAGAAGATAGGGTTTATTACTCTTGGTCCATACAACTTATCTAAGAAAGCGCTTGAATTGGGAATAAAAACCTCAACTTTAATATTTACGGTTATTCAAAGTGTTAATTTGATGCTCCTTACAACATTGCAAGAGGATATAGTCTGGGCATTGAGTTTTTTTATGGCCCCCTTGAGGAAAATCGGCTTACCTATTGATAAATGGCTTTTTCAATTACTTTTAGCTTTACGATTTATTCCTTTAGTGCAGGAAGAATTCCAAAATATACTCAAAGCAGTATCAGTTAGATCGATCAATTTTAAAAATTTAGGTTTTAAGAAATCAATTAAATTTTTATTATCGGTAACTGAAAGATTATTTCTAAATATATTCTTAAGAATTGATCAAGGCGCCGATTCATTGCTTTCTAAGAAATATGTTGTTATTAATACCAATAGATTTAAGACTTTAGATAAATCAACTCCATTAACTTTTATTTTTAATTCATTATCGATATGTTTTATTTTCATAGCAATTTTCCTTAGAAAACAGTATGGTGCATTGTAAATAACTACAGTTTTTAGCTTGAGTTCAGAGCGTTACTTAAACCACCCAACATTTGGAATGTTGTATCAAGTTTCTCTAGGTAATGAGGGGAAGGATATTTATGCCACTTTATATGCCCAAAAAATGTTTTTTTTAGTCGAAATTAAACAAAGAGAAGTTTTTTTTGAAGTTATTCCCTATCTAGATGCACGTAATCAATCAGAATTAAACTTGCAAAAAGCTAGAAGACAAGGATCTGAAGATTTACCAAAATGGGAAAATTTATTTACGCAAACTTTTTTATAAAATTTGGAAATTTCAAATTATTTACAAATTAAAAAAAAATTACCAGGAAATGTAAATTTACTTGCAGTGAGCAAGGGGTTTAGTAGTGAAGAAATTAAAACTATTATTAATGAAGGACAAACCGATTTTGGTGAGAGTAGATTTCAAGAAGCCCTTGAGAAGCAATTAATATTAAAAGATTTAAAAAAAATAAAATGGCACTTCATTGGAAGAGTCCAGAGTAATAAAATACGAAAAATTGTTCAGAATTTCGAATATATACATTCTGTAGACTCGTATGAAAAGTTATTAAAGATATCTAATATTTCATTTGAAGAGCAGAAAAATCCATTAATAATGTTGCAAGTTAAATTTAGTGATGACCCAAACAAAGGAGGTTTTAATCCCAAAGAATTGACAGAAAATTGGGATCAAATTATGCAATTTAAGAGTATCAAAATTAAAGGACTAATGACCATTAACCCAAGAGGTTTGAGCTCAACAGATAATATTAAACTATTCAAAAAATGCCGCGTTCTTGCAGATTCACTCAAACTTAAGGATTGTTCAATGGGAATGTCAGGAGACTGGAAAGAAGCGATAGAGGCTGGATCTACTTGGTTAAGGTTAGGATCAATAATCTTTGGTAACAGAACATATTAGTCATTAATTAATTATTTTTTTATAAAATTATTGTTTTTAAACTTGCAGTAAACTATAAGTAACGTTATTTAAGTATAGGTAGTTTATTCATCCATAAAAGATGAATACCTTACTTAAGGTTTTTGACCTTAGTTATCAATTTCAAGAGGATTTAAAAGGTGTCACTTATTTCTCGATTAAAGGCAGTTGTAGCAGGTGATGAGTATCTGGATGATGACTTCGATGAATTGGACTACACAACAGAGGATGAATTAGATGGTATGAATGATTTCAAACATAATCAAAAAAAATCAAACGTCCTTTCAAAATCTAATCCTTTTGAATTTATGAATAATAATAGGTCCTCAAATGTGGTAGGAATGCCTGGGATTTCTAGTTCTTCTTCTGAAGTTAGTTTGATGGAACCAAGGAGTTTTGATGAAATGCCTCAAGCAATTCAAGCATTGAGGGAGAGAAAAACTGTAATTCTAAATTTGACTATGATGGATCCTGATCAAGCACAAAGAGCTGTTGATTTTGTTGCAGGCGGCACTTATGCAATAGATGGTCATCAAGAAAGAGTTGGTGAAAGCATTTTCCTTTTTGCCCCAAGTTGTGTAAACGTAACAAGTTCTTTCCCAGAGGAAGCCTCTCCAGCTAATGTTTCAAATAAAAAGACATCTCAATATAATTTACAAACTAATACAACTCCAGAACCGGCTTGGGGGGAATCTAAATTATCAGCCTATTCTTAATTAATCTTGACTAGTAAACTTGCAGTTATTGGTTTTGGAAATATTGCAAAAGCTATAATCACTCCGCTATTAGATAAAAATTTAATAAATCCGAAGGATGTTTACTGTTTAGTAAATACAAAAAAGAGTTTAGAGAATATTAGAAAAAACTATGATCATGATATTAATATTTTTCAGGCAAATAGCCTTGAATCTTCGATTGTCTGGGAATGTAAAGTTAAACTTCTCTCTGTAAAACCACAACAACTTAAAAATATAGTTGAATCAAATAAGAATCAAAATAGTAGAAATTTATTGGTTTCTATTTTAGCTGGTGTTTCTTTAGAAAAACTTGTCGAAAGATTCCCAAATCATAAATGCGTGAGGGTCGTTACAAATATTCCAATAACAATTGGTAAAGGTTTAACTGGAATTACTTGGGGGGGAGGTATTGAAGAAAATCAGAAGAAATTTATAAAAACATTATTTGAAAGTTCTAGTAAAATTTATGAATTTCCTGAAGATTTGCTTGATATATTTTTAGCATTAACATCTTCAGGTCCAGCTATAATTGGCTTAATTGTTGAAGCTTTAAGTGACGGTGGCTTAAGCGGCGGACTGCAAAAACAACTTTCTGAAGAATTGGTAATGGAGATGATACTAGGGACAGTTAGTTTAATAAAGGATACGAATTTAACAACTGCTGAGCTTAAGAATATGGTAACCTCTCCAGGAGGTACAACAATATCAGCCTTAAGAGTTTTAGAAAATAAGGGATTAAGATCTGCTTTGATTGAAGCTGTAATTTCTGCAAGTAATCGTAGCAAGGAATTTCATTAACTATTAAATATTTTTATAGAATCAAAATAAAGTTTTTCAAGAGCTTGGATATTTTCTTTTATTGTATATCTTTCAATTACTCTCGCACGACCTTTTTCTCCTAAGGTTTTTGTGAAAGAAGGATGATCTACCAAAATTGGAATTATAGTTTTTAATTGAGTTACAACATTATCAGTAGAGATTACAATACCTGCACCATCATCTAAAACTTCACCATCTGCTCCAGCATCAGTTGCAATACATGCTGTACCTGTCGACATTGCCTCTAAAAGTGACAAAGATAGTCCTTCTACTAAACTTGGTAAAAAAAATACCTCTGCTATTTGCATAATTGCCACTCTTGTTTCTAAATCCATTTCTGATCCCCACCAAATTAATTTATCTTTTCCTAGGTTAGAAAAGTTATTTTCCAGAGTCGGCTTTAGCGGCCCATCTCCAACAATCACTAATTTGCAATTTTTAGTTTTTGTTTGACGCCAAGATTTTAAAAGGGCTTCAATATTTTTTTCGTTGGCAATCCTTCCCATATATATAAAGATTCTTCCCTCCCCTAGTTTACTTTTAACCAAATCATATTTCTTACTTTTCACTGTCATAGGTTGCCATATATTTTCATTAACTCCATTTGGAATAATTATTTGCTTTTCTTTACTAACGCCTAGTTTTTCTAGAAGTGTTTTTTGAGGCTCTGAGAAAACAATTATTTTATGGAATTTTGCTAACGAGGGAGCATAAAGTTGATAAGTTAGTTGCTGAGTACTTGCAGTTAAGTTTCTATTCTTTTTATCAAATGCAGGATGAAAAGTTCCTACCAGAGGAAGATTTATTTGTTTACAAAGTTCAGGTAATCTAAAGTCTAAAGGCGATAAAGTTAAACTTGCATGCACTATGTCTGGCTTTAATTTCTCTAATGAAAGTCTTAATTCTTTTTCGGCTCTTGGAGAAGGGATTGTGTAAACTTGAGATTTAATTAGGTAAGGAAGACTTACTTCAGGGTCATTCGCTAAAAATAAAGGTTTAGACTCGTTTGTATTAGATGGATTATCAAAATGTATAAAACTAACTTTATGTCCTCTAACTTTTAATTGTTCTGTAGTTAAATTTCCATAACTAACATTTCCACAAAAGGGAGATTTTTTTCCTAACCAGGCTACATGAACCACTCGAAATTATTTAACTATTTATAAAGTTAACAGTCAAAGTCAGAAACAACGAGATCTTTTAATTTAGTAACAGTTTTAACCTTAATTATAGGTAAAAGTCTCTTAACATTTTTAGCGATGATAATTCTTTTTCTAATTGCGCAGAAATCCAACTTTCAATAATTGATAATATCTTAACCCAAACTTTTTTAGGTCCTAATAATTCCCCATTTGATTTTATTGGTAATTCTGGGAAAAGCAGCCTTTGCAAAAGAGCAATTTCAGATGCATTCAATTTTAAGATGCTTTCTTTATCTTCAATTGTAGAAAATCCCTCATTTGGTAAATAGTAACATTGCCAATTCCAATCACCTAAAGGCGGAATAATAGGCTCACCAGTTTTGCAGCAAAAATTTACAGGAATATTTATTCCCCCAAGCGCTAATAAGTGAATTAAAGATTGAATACTCATTGAAAGCATTTTGAAGTCTTCTTCACACTCATTCTTATATTGATAAATCCGATCTAAATGAATAAGGACACAAGATAAGTAGCTTTGTTGCTTATCGTTGTTTCCTACTAATAAAAACGTTAATTCAGTAATCGCTTGTGCTGCCGCAAGACATTCAATATTTTTGCCCAACCCGTTGTAGCTCTTAATTATTTTAATCTGCCGAACTGACTTAAGACTTCTATTCCCAAAGATCTGAAAACTTAAATATGTTAAAGGAGTTGCTGCCGCAAGACTACTTTTTGGACGTCTGGCTCCTGGAGCTGCAAGCCTAATAATACCTTGGTCATCTGTTAAAACAGTAATTAATCTACCACTTTCGCCTAATGGACTAGCTTTAATACATAGACCTTCTATTCTGCTTTCGCCTGACATTTTAATAAGTTAGATTTCTTTAAAGATCTCATTAAAATTTGAAGTTCCAATACTATCCACACCTGAATCAAATAAATCAATAACTTGCGATAGTTTTTTTATACCTCCAACAATTTTTATATAATTTTGATTATCTAAAATTTTTAATATTTCAACTACATCAAATTTAGAAATAGGTGTTCCAAAACCATCTCCAAATTGAAAGTTTGTTATTCCTATTTCAAGGGAAATTTCTATGGCCTTTTCAAAAAGTTCATTATCTAATTTTGTTTTGTTAATAATAATAGTTACTGGTAATTCTGAGGAATTAATACTTTCAATTTCATTGGCGAAAGTATTTAAATTATTTTTAGATAGATTAAAAAAATTAGGAGTATATTCTATTCCACTTGCACCTGCATCTTTTGCATAGGAAACAAAGTCATCAATAAAATCAACCGGCAAGTCAGCAAAAGGAAAAGAAATGAGAGTATTTATATTTACTTTATGATTACTTAATACATTTTTAATATGACTTAAAAAGTTAAGAGATGTAGTAATATTTCTGATAGAGTATTTCTGAATTAAATCGCAGTTTTTATTTAAGTCATCCAAAGATAAATAAGGATTAATTATAATTGCATGAATCTTTTCATTTAATTCATATTCAATATTAAGCATTTTTTATATTATTTAGACTGAATTAACCCATATCCACCATGGTTTCTTCTATAAATGACTTGTAGTTCATTATTTTTTTTATTTCTAAAAACATAAAAATCATGATCAATTAAATCTAATTGTTTTCTAGCCTGTTCTTGAGAAATAGGAACCATTTCAAAATATTTATTTTTAATAGATGGTTCAGGTAATATAGCTTCTCTTTCTCCATTAAATATATCTTTACCAATAGAATCTTTTTCTTCATTTGCATTGGAATAAGAATGTTTATTTTTTACAAGGTTTTTATGTAATGTTTTATTATGCCTTTCTTTATATTTACGTAATTTTCTACAAAGTTTATTTGAAACCAAATCAATACTTGAATATAGATTCTCTGTTTTTTCTTCAGCTCGGATAATAGTTCCATTTGCAAAAATTGTTACTTCAGCTTTTTGGTGCGAAACTCTTGGATTTTTTTCGATTGAAAGATGTATATCTGCTTCTTTAACGATATCCTTATAGTGATGCGTTGCTTTTTCTATCTTTGCCTCAGTATATTCTTTCAATGCGCCTGTAACTTCGAGATTCTTTCCATGGATTAAAATTTTCATAATAAAACTAATAATATTTTCATACTTCCTAAATCTACTTAAATATGATTAATAGAACATCAATAATTAAACAACCTGATAAAATTTCATTCTTTAATGATGTATATAAATTACAAAAAAGATATCAAGACGCCTTAATTTCAGGTAAATCAAATACGAGTTTTATTTGGTTAGGAGAACATCAACTTTGTTATACCTTTGGAAGAGGCTCAAATATGAGTAACTTGCTCTTCTCATTAGATGAACAAGATATATTTAAAATTGATAGAGGTGGCGAGGTTACATGCCATATGCCAGGACAGTTAGTCACATATTTGATTTTAGATCTAAATAATTTTAATAAAGATTTAAATTGGTATTTAAGGAAAATTGAAAAAATTATCATTAAAGTTCTTGGGAGTTTTAATATTAATTGCTCTACTAAAAAGGGATTTACTGGAGTATGGATTGGAGAAAGAAAAATTGCCTCGATAGGGATTGGATGCAAAAGATGGGTAACAATTCATGGCTTCTCAATAAATGTTGACTGTAAATTAGAGAATTTTGATAGGATTGTTCCTTGCGGCATTGAGGGTTGTAAAATGGCAAATATGTCTGATTACGCTAAAAATTTAGATATAAAAGAAGTTAAGAAAATTGTTAAAAAATTCATCCAGGAAGATTTTAATTTTAATTATGTATCAGAATAGAAACTAAAAAAATTTTGAAAGATTATAAATATGAATGATTTAGCATATTTGCCCACAGCAAAATCTCCTTCACAAAATGAAAAATTTGTCATTAAAAGAGAACATATAAAAAATTTTGTCCATGTTGATCAAATATGGGAATACTTAAAATTTAAATGTGGGAATACTTTGGCTATTAATGATTTAAGAGGAAAAAATAAAGAAAAATTTTCCTATTCTCAGTTAGCTAATTTAATTACTAAAGTTTCTATAGCTTTTAAAAGTTATGGATTAGTTAAAGGAGATGTCGTTACATTAATATCTGAAAACTCACCAAGATGGTTGATAGCTGATCAAGGTTTGATGCGATTAGGCGCTGTTAATGCTGTAAGAGGCATTAATTCTCCTTCAGTAGAGTTAGAGTATATTATTGAACACTCTAATTCTGTTGGGCTAATAGTTCAATCCAAGGAAGTATGGTTGAAATTAAGTAATAAAGATGAACTAAAAAAAAGATTTAAATTTATAATTAATTTGGAAGATGAATATTTTGAAGATTTAATAAACTGGCCAGAATTTATCAAAGCAGGAGATACAGAATATTTCAAAAATAATAATTTTGAAAAAGATAATCATCAGATTAATGATATTGCAAGCATTCTTTATACCTCAGGGACAACAGGAAAACCAAAAGGTGTTCCTTTAACACATGCAAACTTTTTACATCAAATTATAAATTTAGCCTACATAGCCGATCCAGAACCCGGGACTTCTGTTTTGAGCGTATTACCTATCTGGCATTCGTATGAAAGAAGTGCAGAGTATTTCTTTTTTTCATGCGGATGTACTCAATTTTATACAAATCCAAAATTTTTGAAAGATGATATTAAACAAGTAAAACCAGTTGTTATGGCGACTGTTCCTAGATTATGGGAAGCCATTCATGATGGTTTTTTCTTGGCCTTAAAGAAAATGCCACCTAAAAAACAGAGAATCATAAAGTTTTTGATAAAGAACAGTTCTATCTTTAAAAAAAATCTTAGAAAGATCAGAAATCTAGAAATTAATCAAGTAAGTTCTTGGGCAAAAATCTCTTTGACAATATCTGTTATAAGTAGATTTTTTGTACATAAGTTATCCTCTACTTTTTTGTGGCCAAGTATTCTCAAACAATTATGTGGAGAAAAACTTAAATTTCCAATTAATGGCGGCGGTGCTTTACCTGAACATGTTGATTTGTTTTTTGAATCTTTAGGTATAGATGTTTTGGTAGGTTATGGATTAACAGAAACCAGTCCAGTACTTACTTGTAGAAAAAGAGAGCTAAATGTAAGAGGATCTTCAGGCCAGCCATTGGCATTTACTGAAATTAAAATTATGAATGAAGAAAAAGACAAGATTTTGAAGTTTAAGGAGATAGGCAAAATTCTTGTTAAAGGACCTCAGGTGATGAAAGGTTATTTGAATAATGTTTCAGCTACAAATGATGTTTTGTCAAAAGATGGTTGGTTTGATACTGGAGATTTAGGTTTTCTTATTCCAAATGGGTCTTTGGTTATAACAGGCAGAGCGAAAGATACCATAGTTCTCTCTAGTGGAGAAAATATTGAGCCTAATCCCTTAGAAACGGAAATTCTTAGTTCTGAATTTATTAATCAAGTTCAATTAGTTGGTCAAGACAAAAAATGTTTAACAGCGCTTGTTTCTCCAAATATAGAATTAGTAGAAACTAAATTCTTTGAGAATGATCTTTCCAAATTAAATTCGAACAAAAAAATTGGTTTATTTTTTAAATCGCAAATAAATAATTTGCTAAAAAATAGATTAGGAGCAAGATTTGAGGAACAGATACTAGATTGTTATTTTGTTGAAGCTTTCACTTTAGAAAATGGATTGCTGACTCAAACACTTAAGCAGAAAAGAAGAGAAATTGTTGATTTGTATTCATTAGAAATAGAAAAAATGTATAAAAAATAAATTAAAAAAGAAAATTTGATTTGATATCTCTATATTAAAAGGGTAATTTTATTTTTTATGGAAACAAAAAACTCAATATCCATTAAACGTTCTATAGCTATAAAAGCTATAGTTACTCCTACTTGGAAAGAAGATGCTGAAAAGGAATTAAGTAATGCAATTTCGGCAGTTGATCAACAGTTGTCTCAACTTGAACAAGAAGGTCAACAAATAGTAAGTAATATAAGATCACAGTCAGTAAATCCATTAGATCCTAGAGTTCAAGAGCAAGTTGGGCAAGTTCAGCAACAAGTTGCTGCAAAAAGAAACGAATTAGAAGAGCAAAAAAGAAATTTATTGCAACAACAAAGTCAAGTTCGTGAATTAAAAATGGATGAAGTTGTTGATCAAGGACAGGTTGACAGCTTTTGTGATGTTTCCGTTGGAGATAATCTTATTAAGAAGATGCAAGTTTCAATAACGGTTAAAGATGGAATTATTCAATCTATAAATAACAATGAATAAATTTTAAGATTTAAATTCCTTTTTGAATGTAAATCATAGTTTCTTTGGGGCTATTTTTTTGTAAAATACATACATAACTATCTTTTAGAATTTTGTAAGTTCTTGAAGATACTAAATCTTTAATAATCTATCTGATGTCTCACGAAATATTTATGCCTGCTCTTAGTTCTACTATGACTGAAGGCAAAATTGTTGAATGGTTAAAGAATCCTGGAGATAAAGTTGAAAGAGGAGAATCAGTTTTAGTTGTTGAATCAGATAAAGCTGATATGGATGTTGAATCTTTCCAAGATGGATATCTTGCGGCAGTATTAATGCCAGCTGGTAGTACTGCTCCAGTTGGTGAAACAATTGGACTTATTGTAGAGAATGAAGATGAAATAGCTCCTATACAAGAACAAAATAAAGGCAAACATACTGAAGGATCTAGTTCTGATCAGCTTGAATTACCAAATAAAAACTCTGAAATAAAAGAAGAGAAACAAAAAGAGGTTCCTCAAATTAAGGAGCAAGTAGTCGAAGTTAGAAAGGAGAAAGTACTAACTCTCTCTAAAGAGATTCAATTGAATGCATCAACAAGTAATAATTCTTCAAGGGTAATAGCATCTCCAAAGGCAAAAAAACTTGCTTCTACAATGGGCGTTGATTTGGCAAAAGTACATGGATCAGGACCTCATGGAAGGATTCAGGCTGATGATGTATTGAAGGCAAATGGACAACCTGTTTCTATTCCATGGATAGGAGAAGGGAGTTCTTCTGCTAGTATTGCCACTTCCAGTGCGCATGTTCAAGCTGAAAGTAAGTCTGAGACATTAGGTAATAGTTTTGGTAAACCTGGAGAAACTGTCCAATTTAATACTCTTCAAAAAGCTGTCAATAAGAATATGGAATCTAGTTTAAATGTTCCATGTTTTAGAGTAGGTTATTCGATTGATACCGATAAATTGGATAATTTTTACAAGAAAGTAAAGCAAAATGGAGTTACTATGACTGCATTATTAGTTAAAGCAGTTGCTAAGACGCTTAAAAAACATCCCCAAGTTAATTCAAGCTTTTCAGAAAACGGAATTTCTTATCCAGAAAATATAAATATTGCTGTAGCTGTTGCTATGGAAGATGGCGGATTGATAACTCCAGTATTAAAAGAACCTTGTAACACCGATTTATTTGAATTATCTAGAGAGTGGAAAGATCTTGTGAAAAGATCTAGAGCAAAACAATTAGAACCTGATGAATACTCAACAGGAACATTTACTTTGTCTAATTTAGGAATGTTTGGTGTTGATAGATTTGATGCAATACTTCCACCAGGTACGGGTGCTATTTTAGCTATAGCATCATCGAAGCCAACAGTGGTTGCTAATAATGATGGTTCAATATCTGTTAAAAAAATAATGCAAGTAAATTTAACCGCTGATCATAGAGTAATTTATGGTGCTGATGGTGCTTCATTCTTAAAAGACTTATCTTCTCTCATTGAAAACGAGCCAGAGACTCTTGTTTCCTAATTTTAATTGAATTTTGAAATTCATAATGAAGAAGTGGATCATAAGCTTGAAGCTTATGATTATTTCCTTGATGAATCTTTAATAGCAAGCAAACCTTCTAAAGTAAGGCATGAATCTAAATTAATGATAGTTAGAGATAGTGGATTAAAAGAAAATTATTCAACAAATAAATATACCAAGGATCTCTTAGCTGAACTTAGAGAGGGGGATCTGGTAGTTGTAAATGATACAAAGGTCATGAAAGCAAGGCTAAAGGTTGAATTAGAAAATGGGAGATTAGTTGAATTATTAGTCTTGGAGAAATCAGAAGAATCTACTTGGCTATGTTTAGCAAAGCCTGCAAAAAAGTTAAAAATAAATAAACATTTAAATTTAAAGTCACCCTTTGCAAAAGATATAAAGTTGAAAATTTCTGGGATTGATGAAGAGACTGGAGGAAGATTTATAAAGTTTCCAGAAAATATAAATGATCTAATTTCAATGAATAATCTCCTTGATATATATGGAGAAATCCCACTCCCACCATATATAAAAAGTACCGAAGAAGAATCTTTTCATGAAAATAGTTATCAAACTGAATATGCATGTAATCCTGGGGCAGTTGCGGCACCCACTGCAGGATTACATTTAAGTAAAAGTCTTATCTCAAATTTAAAAAAAAAAGGAATATTGGTCATGCCTATTACTTTGCATGTAGGTTATGGAACATTTAAGCCAATTGATCAAGAAGATTTATCTAATTTAAAACTTCATAAAGAGTGGGTCAGTGTTAGTAAGAAAGTAGTAGAAGAAATAAAAAGAATAAAAAAGACAGACAGAAGAGTAATAGCTGTCGGAACTACTAGCGTAAGAGCTCTTGAAAGTTCCTATTCATATGAAATGGAAGACTTTATTCCTATAGCTAAATATGTTGATTTAGTAATTAAGCCAGGCTATAAATTTAAGGCAGTTGATGGATTATTAACTAATTTTCATCTCCCTAAGAGTTCATTATTACTCCTAGTAAGCGCAATGATTGGTAGAGAAAGATTACTAGATCTATATAAAAAAGCCATAAAAGAAAAATTTAGATTTTTCTCTTATGGTGATGCTATGTATATTTCACCAGATTCATTTCTGGAGAAATAATATTTTTAAGCTTTTACTGGTTCCTCAATTATGCCACTTGGGACTTCAGTAAACATTATTGATGATAAATATCTTTCCGCTAAATCAGGAAGAACAACAACAATAGTCTTACCTGCATATTCATCTTGTTCAGCTAATTTAACAGCAGCAGCAGCAGCAGCTCCACAAGATATACCAACAAGCAAGCCTTCCTCTTTAGCCAATCTTAAAGCCATCTCTATAGATTCATCGTTTGTAACCTGTTCAACTTTGTCAACAATTGATAAATCAAGATTTTTCGGGATAAATCCTGCCCCAATTCCTTGAATTTTATGTGGTCCTGATTTCACTTCTTCTCCATTAAGTGTCTGTGTAATAACAGGACTATGAGATGGTTCAACTGCTACAGAAGTAATATTTTTACCCTTTTCTTGTTTGATGTATCTTGATACTCCTGTTATTGTTCCACCTGTTCCAACTCCTGCAACTAAAACATCAATTGCACCATCGCAATCATCCCAAATTTCAGGACCAGTTGTTTTGAAATGAATTTCTGGATTTGCTGGATTATCAAACTGACCTGGCATGAAATATTGAGAGGGATTGCTTTCTGCAATCTCTTTAGCCTTAGCAATTGCTCCTGGCATACCTTTTGAAGCCTCTGTCAAAACAATTTCGGCCCCTAATACTGCCATCACTCTTCTCCTTTCTATTGACATAGATTCTGGCATCGTAAGGATTAATTTATAACCTCTTGCTGAAGCAGTAAAAGCTAGGGCAATTCCAGTATTACCAGATGTAGGCTCAACAATTGTTTTGTCTTTTGTAAGTTTTCCGCTTTTCTCAGCATCCCAGATCATGTTTGCACCAATTCTGCATTTAACACTATAGGCAGGATTCCTTCCTTCAATTTTTGCTAATACAGTAGCTTTAGCATTTTTAGTAACTGACTTTAATCTTACTAATGGAGTGTTTCCAATAGCAAAACTGTTGTCCTCATAAATTTTTGCCATTTATATATTGAGAAATATACTCTAATACTAACTATTTTTGAGGAAAAGAGTATATAAGTTTCTATACGGTAAATACTAGGGATTTAAAAATTATTTAATGCTTCAGAAAAGGTACTCCATAAGTGATCTTTATCTTCTATTCCTACGGATACTCTTAAAAGGTGCGAAGGTATACCAAAACTTTCAGCCCATTCCAATTCGTCATAATGAGCTAATAAAACATAAGGACATACAAGTGTAAAATTCATACCTAAACTTGGTCCTTTAGATATTTGAAGAGAATCATAAAACTTTTTAGCTTTCTCTATTCCTCCTTTTAATTCGAATGATAATAAGCAACCATATCCTCCATGAGAAGTAAGTATGGAATTGAAATTAGGACAATTTTCTGGATGGAAAATATTTTTAATTTCTTTATGGTTCTCTAATCTTTTTTTTAATTCCAAACATGCTTTATTTTGATTAAAAACTCTTTGTTTTACATCTCTACTAACTTTTTCTAGAGAAACTATATCTCCCTCTGAAAGGATTGGAAGGTTTATTTCCTTTAATGCATTTCTAAACTGATCAATCCATCTGCTTTTTGGATTAAGTATTAATGAGCCAGCAAGAATATCTCCGCTACCTGAAAAGATTTTTGTAAGTGAAGTGAAAACGATATCTGCATGCTCAAGGGAATTTATATTCAGATTAGAACCGATTGTATCGTCAACTATCACAGGTATATTTAATTTATTTGCAATTTTTGAAATTTTTTTTATGTTTACACATTTAAGCATTGGATTACTTGGTAATTCAATAATCAAAGCTGCTGGATTTATTCTTTGAATTTCTAATTCAATATTCTTGCAATTTTCTTCTGTTATTAGCTTGGCTCCATGAAAGATCTTCATTGGTAATTTGAGTACATCAACATATGGAAAACCAATTTGAAGTGTAGGTTTTTCGGGAAATAATTTATATATAATTTCTAATGATGTGTATAAAGCAGACATGCCAGATGAAGTTAGGTGGATATCATTGGAGTTCGTTTTTGTAAATTGAGAAATTCTATTTTTTATTCTTTGATAACTTTCATTGACTAAAGATTTTGAAGGGCAATCCTCAAGGCCCAATTCAATTGCTGCCGCTCTTGAAGATAGACCAAGCCCCGTATGTTGCCAAAAAGATCTTGCATATATAGTTGCTGATTTTTTAGTAATTAATAAAGTAAAATTATGCCTTCTTTCTATATAAGAATATTCTTGAAAAGTATTTTCATCACAGTATTTTTTTGCTTTTAAAGCTATTCTTTCATCTGGATATGGCCAGATACTTTGATTATGGAATTGACTTTCTTTCTTTGTCTTTTCACATAATCTTTTGACTAAAGGATTTAGTCCAAAACGAGGATAGATTGATTTTAATGCTTCTATGCATTTTGGATTTTTTTCCTCATAGTTAATTACATCATTCCAAGTTGGTAATGCTACAGAAACTGCGTGATTACTATCGGGGATCGAAAATCCCAACTCTAAATTTCTCCATATCGGTTTTTTAAGTAAATCTCTCAATTTTCAAAATTTATTTAAGGCAAATAAAATATCTGACATTAAATCATTTGTATCTTCACAACCAACTGACAAACGTATAAGAGAATCATCAATACCTAGGAGATTTTTTGTTTTATCATCAACAGATGCATGAGTCATAGTTGCGGGGTGGCAAATCAAACTTTCAACTCCACCAAGACTCTCTGCTAATGAGAAATATTTGAGAGATTTACAAAATTTAAAAGTGTCTGCTTTGTTTAAGTTCAATTTAAGGGTGATCATGGAACCACCAGATTTCATTTGTGATTTAGCTAAATTAAATTGTGGATGTTTTTGATTAAAAGGATAAAGAACCTTAAAAATATTCCTATGATTTTCAAATCCCTTAGTAATTATCTCTGCACTTTTTGTTTGTTGTTCGATTCTTAGAGGGAGAGTTTTTATACCTCTCGTAATAAGCCATGAATCAAAGGGCGAGGGTTGAAGTCCTAAAGCTTTTTGAGAGAAAATCATCTTACTATTCCATTCCTCATTATTAGTGAGTACTGCTCCACCAAGTGCATCACTATGTCCATTTATAAATTTTGTTGTACTTATTAGAGAAAGTGTTGCTCCAAGTTCCAAAGGTTTTTGAATGAGGGCTGTAGAAAAGGTATTATCTAGAACTACAGGTATTTTGTTCTTATTCGCTTCCTCACAGATCAATTTAATATCAAGTATTTTTAATAACGGATTTGTTGGACTTTCGAGCCATATTAAAGTTGGCTGGAAGTCTTTAATTTTTTTGATACTTTTTTTATCTGTAAAATCTGTGTAAAGAGCTTCTATCCCAAATTTTTTGAAAACTTTATCAAACATTCTTACCGTGCAACCATAGAGATTTGACTCACAGAGTATCTTGTCGCCTGATTTTAATGTGGATGTTATTGCAGTTACTGCACTTATGCCAGATCCAAAAACTGTACAGTATTTAGAATCCTCTATTGATTTCAGTATATTTTCTAGGATTTTAAAGTTTGGATTACCTGACCTGGTGTAATCAAAACTTTGTTTATTCCCATGTTTAAAAGTAGATGTTGAGAAAATTGGAGGCATAACACAACCGGTCTCTTCAGAAAATGTTTCTCCATGGTGAATAGATAAGGTTTTAACGCCTGGCTTTTTGAAATTATTTTCCTTATTTTCCATTGTTCTCAAAATAAGAATTAAATAAAATCTCTCTTCTTATCGAGGAGAGATTTAATAAACCAAAGAAAAGTTTTTTTAAACTTTTCTTGAATAATATTCAACGACTAGTAGCTCGTTTATTTCAAGAGCAACCCATTCTCTATCACACTTACCGTTTATTTTTCCTGTTAATTTAGGTTTATCTAACTCTATATGAGGAGGGACATTTGCTAAACCAGGGAATTCAATATTTCCTTCAACAAGTTTTTTACTTGCCTTGTTTTCCTTAATACTAATAACATCTCCTGATTTACATTGGTAACCTGCAATATCAAGAACTTTTCCGTTAACAGTCACATGCCCATGATTTACTAATTGTCTTGAGCCTGGGATTGTCCCACCAAAACCTAATCTAAAACAAACATTATCTAATCTGTTTTCTAAAAGTCTAAGGAGGTTGGTTCCTGTTGAGCCTTCTTGAGCTCTAGCTTTTTTAACGTAACGAACTAGTTGTCTTTCAGAGACTCCATAGTTGAATCTAAGTTTCTGTTTTTCTTCTAGACGAATTGCGTATTCTGATCGCTTGCGACGGGCTTGGCCGTGCTGACCTGGAGGATTAGACTTCTTTGAAGCTTTCCTAGTGAGACCTGGTAGTTCTCCCAAGCGACGCGTAACCCTTAATCTTGGGCCGCGGTATCTTGACATAAGTTTAAATTAAAATTGAAATTTGCAATAAATTGGATAATTGATTAAATTCAACTAAACTAATTACTACTGAACTGTTATTTTACATCATTAAAGTGATTAAAAGCATCAACAAACTACTTACATCTATACTTCTTTTGATGATTTCCTTCTATCAAAAGTGGTTTTCCCCTTTTTTCGGACCAAGATGTAGATTCATTCCAAGTTGTAGCTCTTATGGATACGAGGCAATTACTAGACATGGTCCTTGGAAGGGAGGGTGGTTAACTCTAAGAAGATTAAGCAGATGTCATCCTTTAACTCCCTGCGGATGTGACCCTGTGCCTGATTAAATGAATGAAAATATTTATTTTTGTTAGGCAGGGATGTTGCCTTTGTGATTCACTAAAAAACAAACTAGCAAAAATAAATATTAATGAGTTATTCCCTAATCTAGAGGAGTTTAAAGAAATTGATATTGATAGGGTTGATTTATATCAAGATAAATATAAAAAATATGATTATGAAGTACCTGTTATTGCTGTTGAAGGAATTAGTTCTAGGGAAATTATAGAATTGCCTCGTATTTCGCCTAGATTAAAAGATGATCAATTAAAGAATTGGTTTCAAAAAAATATTAATGCCATTCTGAAGAAGTAATCTTTGTCATATGAAATCTATAAAATTACATAAACTTCTATCTTTAGTAGGACTTGTTCCAACATCTCGGTTGATAAATCCAGAAATAAATAATATATCTTTCAATTCTAAAGAAGTTGAAAAAGGAACTTTGTTTTTGGGATTACCAGGATTAAATGTTGATGGAGGGAAATTTTGGAGAGAGGCTATTGAAAATGATGCAGAGGCTGCCATTATTGGATCTGCTACAAAACAGAATATTGGATCTTTTGATAGAGAAAGGGTTTTGGTTTTAGAGGGTAATTTAAATTATATTTTTGGTCAAATAGTCGCTGAGTTTTGGAATAGGCCTTCAAGAAAATTAAAACTTATTGGTGTTACGGGTACAAATGGGAAAACGACAATTACTTTTTTGTTGGAATATCTTTTAAAAAAATTAGGAAAAAAGACTGCATTATTTGGTACTTTGTTCAATAGATGGCCTGGCTTCTCTGAGGTGGCTTCTCATACAACTGATTTTGCGGATAAACTTCAAGAGAAGTTAAATGCTGCAGTTGAGGCAGAATCTGAATTCGCGATATTAGAGGTAAGTTCTCATTCTATTGCTCAAAACAGGATATCAGGCTGCGAATTTGAGGCAGCTATTTTTACTAATTTAACTCAAGATCATCTTGATTATCACTCAGATATGGAATCTTATTTTCAAACAAAAAGAAAATTATTTTTCCCACCTTACTTAAAAGATAAAGATGGAATTTCTGTATTAAATCATGATGACCCTTGGATATCTAAATTATCATCTGATCTTGAAAAAGGATCTTCATTAGTCTCAACAAAGGTTACTGAAAGTGGACTTGAAAATGATGATTTTTTTTTCGTAACAGAGAAAAAATTTACTGAAAATGGCTCCATCTGCATTTTTCATACACCTAAGGAAAAAATTAAACTTTTTGTTCCACTTGTTGGTGAATTTAATTTAATGAATGCGATTCAAGCAATAACAATTTTGTATAAACTTAATTTCTCTTTAAAAGATTTATCAAAGTTAATACAATCTTTCCCTGGCGCTCCTGGGAGAATGGAGAAAATAGAAATTGATAATGATGACGTTTCAAGATTACTCCCAACAGTAATTATTGATTACGCCCATACGCCTGATGGATTAAAAAAAGTTTTACAATCAATTAAAAAACTTTGTAAAGGGAAACTTATTACTGTTTTTGGATGTGGTGGAGATCGAGATCGTAGTAAAAGGCCTTTAATGGGATCAATAGCTGAAGAGTTTTGTGATCACGTGTTTATAACATCAGATAATCCAAGATCAGAAGACCCACAAAAGATAGTAAATGATATTTTGATGGGTATAGATAAAAGAGAAAAAATAACAATTGATATTGACAGACTCAAAGCAATAAATGAATCTATTAAATTTGCCAATAAAGAAGATGTAGTTTTAATTGCAGGAAAAGGACATGAAGACTATCAAATTCTCAATAATAAAGTTATTGATTTTGATGATAGAAAAATAGCTTATAAATTTTTAAAAGAAAAAAGTAAATCTTAATAAAATTTACTAATCAAATAAGAAAGATCTTTACGCAAATCACAAGAAAAGTTTCTTAGAATCTATTAAGTGATTTTTAATAAGATGAAAGGGTTAGCCTTAGTCGTAGGCGCAGGTGGAATTGGAACGCAAATAGCAAAAGATTTGAGTGAAAGTGAAAAAGACTTGGATGTTGTTTTATGTGGAAGAAAAAGCGAATTTAATTCTTTTTGGGAATTAGATATAGAGGATTCTCAATCACTCTTGCAGTTGAAAAATAAAATAGCAAATCATCCTTCAAAATTAAGACTAGTAATTAACGCTACAGGGAGACTTCATAGTGATTCTCTTCAACCAGAAAAAAGATTGCAACATCTTGATAAAAAAAATATGATGGAAAGTTTTTCAATAAATGCCTTTTCTCCTATCCTATTAGCTAAAACTATTGAAGAATTTATACAAAAAGATATTGATTTTAATTTTGCAAGTATAAGTGCAAGAGTGGGAAGCATTGGAGATAATCAAACTGGAGGTTGGTATTCATATAGAGCTGCAAAATCCGCTCAAAATCAGTTTTTTAAATCTTTAAGTATTGAGTGGACTAGACGTTTCCCAAAGGCTACTATTACATTGCTTCATCCAGGAACGGTAGATACTGATTTATCTAGACCTTTTCATAAATTTGTTCCAGAACATAAATTATTTAGTAAAGAAAAATCATCTCAATTTTTGATCAATATTATTAAAAATCAATCTCCAGCATCTACTGGAAAATTTATTGCATGGGACAGCTCAGAGATACCTTGGTAAACTAAATTTTATCTTCATATCAATAGATCTTTAAGTTAATATTTTTTTTATTTCTTTAGCGAGTAAATCTATCTCAGCTTCTGTGGTCATTTGATGTACGCATGCTCTAAACCATTTTGGATCTTCTAAAACTCTAATCCAAATTTTCTTTTCTCCAAGTTTCTTTACAAATTCATCCTTATCTTCAATATTTTCGAGGTTAAAACTAACTATCCCATTTAAGTATTTTTTTTCTAAAACTAATTCAATTCCTTTTAATTGATTTAATTCATCCCAAAGTTTCTCACTTAATCTTTTTATATTTTTGCTTTTTTCTTTTTCATGGCAGTCTTTATCCAAAAGATCTAAAGAAGTCCGGAGCCCAGCAAGTAAAGGAATACAAGAGGTAGCTACTTCAAACTTCCTTGCATCTTCATGAAAAAGATTATCTGAAGGCTCATAAATTCCTTGTTCTTTTTTTAATGATTTCCAACCAATTATTGTTGGATCTGTTTCATGAATAAATCTATCTGAGACATAAATAGCTCCTAGTCCTTCAGGCCCACATGCCCATTTGTGAGAAGTTATAGAATATAAATCAGAATAAAAAACTTCTTCTTCTATTTTTATATGACCAAAGGTTTGAGCACCATCAACAAGAAGATAAGAATTTTCTCGATTATTTTTTAATTCGATAGAAATTTGTTTTAAAGGAATTTTATATCCAAAGTTCCACAAAATATGAGAAATAATTAGGATCTTAGTCTTACTATTTAGATTTTTTGAAATCTCTAAAATTATATTTTCATCGTTTAGATTTTTAATTTTTTGGATTGGTAAAATTTTGAATATTAATTTATTTCTTCTGCAAAATTCTCTACTTGCAGCTACTACTCCAGGATGTTCACAGTCACTTATTAACAATTCTTCTCCCTCTTCTACTTTTATACCCCAAAAAGGCAAAATCATTCCAGAAGAGATATTCTCGGTTAAAGCTATATTTTTTGAATTAACGCCTAATTTTTGCGCAATAATTCTTTTTGTGGTCAATATTTCTTTATAAATAAAAGGCCACATATCATTTGTAAATGGGCCTAAATCTTGAATGATTTGCCAAGTTTTAACCATTGCCTCTAGAGAAGATTTTGGTAATGGTCCTTGACCTCCATAATTGAAGTAATATTTGTTTTTTAATGCGGGTATTTGATCTCTTAAATTAATTTTCATTCAAATTTTAAACTTAAATTTCCTGAGAAGGGCTAAATATTACCTACTAAAGTAACTGTTCTAAATTCAATATCTTCAATAACTTTCCAAGGTTCATTACTTCTCTCCGAGAATTCTAAGTTTTTAAAACCTAGATCTTTAAAATCATTTAGGAATTCTGGCTCATACCAAGCTCCACTAATGCATCCTGTCCATAGATCATGATTATTTTGCAATCTTAAAGGAACTTTTTTACTTGAGACAATATCGCTAATGGCAATTCTTCCGTTATCTTTAAGAACTCTTTTTATATTTCTCAAAAGATTATTTCTATATTCAGGGTTTACCAAATTTAAAACACAATTACTTAAAACAATATCTATAGACTTATTTCGAATTAATGGTTTCAAATCTTTATCTATTTCATCAAGATTTTCAATTGATCCCTCAAGAAATTCCGTATTAATGAAACCTATCTTTTCTGAATATTTTTTGGAAGCAGATCTTGATAATGCAAGCATATCGGGATTTTGATCAACTCCAATTACTTTCCCCCCTTTCCCAACTATTTGAGAGCAAATAAAAGCATTCTTGCCGCTCCCACTACCAAGATCTAAAACAATATCATTCTTCTTTACATACTTTGTCGGATCACCACATCCATAATCCCTCTCAATAACTTCTTCAGGAATTGCTTCAAGTAAAACAGGATTAAATCCAACAGGTGTGCAAAGACAACTCTCTTTTTCTAAAGCGGCAAAACCATACCTTTCTTGAACAGCATTTTTATGATCGATACCTTTTAAATTTTTATTTGACTGATCAGCATTGCAGCAATCACTAGGCATTAAAATAATTCGAACTACTAATAAATATAACCAAAAAAAAACCCCTATAAAGGGGTTTTTACTTTTAAAATTAAACTATTTAGTGTAGTTAGCACCTCTATAATTTAATTCTGCTTTTTCATTACTTGAAGAAGCGTCATCCATTCTATTGGTGTATACGTTTCTTCTGTAGGTAAGTTCAACAAGTTGCTTTTTGGCAACTTCTTTATTTTGAACGTAGTTTTTACCTCTGTAAGTTAAAGTAGTCATGTTTCGATGTGACAAAACGGCCATCCCCCGTTCCCTGGTATGACTCGAACTGCGCCCTCAATGAGGGTGAACGAAAATGTAGTTGTTGCTACAATTTTATTATAAACGTATTTTTCTGCTTCTGTCCAGATTTTACAGTTAGAAATAAATATTTAATTTTTTTTTAATTATTATCTTAAGTAAATTTTATTGTGAATTATACATAAAAGGTATTAGGTTAATATTTGATTTAGGCTTTTTATTTAATTTAAATTTATGACAGGGTTTTTATATTTTTTGGGTAATACTTTAAGATGGCCCGCTTTAAAACCAAAAGAATTTTTTTCTTTACATGCTTATTTTACTATTATTTATTTGATAACTTTTACATTGAGTAAAAATGAAGTTAACCAATCAAATTTAGTATTTACCCTAGGGATTTTAGCTCCACTATTAATAGCTATAGGACAAGGTCTTCCTATAAATTGTTTAGATTTTAAATCTTCATTAACAAAAGAATTAAGCAAAGAATAGTAAAAAAGATTTTTAAAAATATTTCACAAAACCTGAACGACCTCGCTGATTTCAGGAATCATTTCTTTTAACTTTCTTTCTATTCCCATCTTTAATGTCATGGTACTGCTTGGGCAACTGCCACATGCTCCTTGAAGCCTTACTTTAACAATGGGGCCATCAATTTCTGCTATTTCTACATTACCTCCATCGGATATTAAGAAAGGTCTTAGCTCATCTAAAACTTTTTCTACATTGTCATTTGTTAGTGGTAATGTTTCAGTACTCATAATTTTAAATTGACTTATAATAAGCCTAGAAAGAAATGCGATTTATTGCAAAAAAAATAATTTTTCTGTTGTGACTTCTAAAAACATCTTAAATGAAAATAATGGTTATGATGCGATATTGGTAGGGGCTGGAATAATGAGCGGAACACTTGCATTACTAATTACAGAGATTTTACCTTCAATAAAAATATTAATCATAGAAAAGCTAAATAAATCTGGAAGTGAAAGTACTGGCGCATTTAATAATGCAGGAACTGGTCATGCTGCAAATTGCGAATTAAATTACACCCCTTTAGATGAAAATGGAGATCTAAAAATAGATAAAGCTCTTTCTATAAATCGTTCCTTTGAAAATTCAATGTCTTTATGGGCCTCATTATATTCAACTGGGAAGATAGATATTAAAAATTTTTTAAAATTTATTCCTCACATAAGCTTTGTCACAGGTACTGAAAATATTTCTTTTTTAAAAAAAAGATTTAAAGCAATGTCTGAATATCCAGAGTTTGCAGATATGGAATTTTCTTCATCTTTTAATCAAATAAAATCATGGGTTCCACTTATTACAAATAAAAGAAATCCATTAGATGAGGTTGCTGCTACTCGAATAAAAAGAGGAACAGATATCAACTTTGAAGCTTTAACAAAAGAATATCTAAACTATATTTCTAAAAATAAAAATGTAGAAATTAGTTATCAAACAGAATTAATAGATTTAAAGAAAACAGAAAAGAAACAATGGAAATTAAAAGTTCGAAAACAAGGCAGAATAGTCTCCTTGAACTCTTCATATGTTTTCCTAGGAGCTGGTGGCAAAACAATAAACTTTTTGCAAAAATCTAAAATTCCAGAAGCTAAGATGTATGGTGGTTTTCCTGTTAGTGGGAAATGGCTTATCTGTGAGGAAAAGTCTTTAACGGAAAAACATAATGCCAAAGTTTATGGGAAAGCAGATATAGGATCACCTCCAATGTCAGTCCCTCATTTAGATACGAGATGGATTGAGGGCAAAAAATTTCTTCTCTATGGTCCTTTTGCTGGGTTCACGACGAAATTCTTAAAAAAAGGATCTTATTTTGATTTATTTAGTTCAATCAAAAAAAATAATTTACTTTCAATGCTTGATGTTGGAATAAAAAATAACGATTTAATTAATTATCTTTTTTCACAATCTCTTAAGAGCCACAAATCAAGAGTAGAAAACTTGAGGAATATGATGCCATCAGCTGATTCTGCGAATTGGTATTTAGAGAATGCTGGGCAAAGAGTTCAAATAATTAAAAAAACTAAAGATGGAGGTTCTTTGCAATTTGGAACAGAAATTGTAAATTCCGCAGATGGCTCACTTTCAGCTTTGTTAGGTGCTTCTCCAGGAGCAAGTACAGCAGTTACTATAATGATTCAAGTTTTAAAAAAATCTTGCCTTTTTAAATCAGACAAAATTCATCTTGAGAAGAAAATAAGTCATCTACTTTATGAATCGGAATTAAAAAATGAAAGTGATAATAATTTTTTAGAAAATATTAAAAAAAGAAATAATTCTATTTTAGGTTTCCATCCATAATCTTAATTAGCTAGTATTTACTAAGAAGATAATTTATAGGTTGTTTTAAATTTTATATGACTGATATTTCCGTTTCAAAAATAAGGAACTTTTGCATAATAGCTCATATTGATCACGGTAAATCTACTCTTGCAGATAGGTTGCTTCAAGACACTGGTACTGTAAAACAAAGGGATATGCAAGATCAGTTTTTGGATAGCATGGATATTGAGAGAGAAAGGGGTATAACAATCAAATTACAGGCTGCCAGAATGAAATATAACGCAGAAGATTCGCAAGAATATATTTTAAATCTAATTGACACTCCAGGACATGTTGATTTTTCTTATGAAGTGAGTAGATCTTTGCAGGCTTGTGAAGGTGCTTTATTAGTTGTTGATGCAAGTCAGGGTGTAGAGGCTCAAACTTTAGCTAACGTTTATCTTGCAATTGAAAATAATTTAGAAATAATTCCTGTTTTAAATAAGGTTGATTTGCCAGGTGCTGATGCCGAAAAAATAAAGCAGGAAATTGAAGAGATTATTGGATTAGATACATCTAATGCAATAAATTGTTCTGCTAAAACTGGAGAAGGAATTGAAGATATTTTAGAAGCAGTTGTAAGCAGAATTCCTCACCCTAAAGATGAAATAAAATCTTCTACAAAGGCACTTATTTTTGATTCTTATTATGATCCTTATAGAGGTGTAATTGTTTACTTTAGAGTAATATCTGGGTCAATTAATAAAAAAGATAAGATCTTACTTATGGCTAGTAAGAAAAATTATGAATTAGATGAAATTGGAGTAATGGTTCCTGATGAGAAGCAAGTTAATGAACTTCATGCAGGAGAAGTTGGTTATTTAGCGGCATCTATTAAGTCAGTTGCTGATGCAAGAGTAGGAGATACAATTACACTTTTTAATTCTCCTGCTACAGAACCGTTACCTGGATATAAAACAGCTAACCCTATGGTATTTTGTGGATTGTTCCCAACTGATGCAGATCAATATCCAGACCTTAGAGAGTCTTTAGAAAAACTTCAATTATCTGATGCCGCACTTAAGTATGAACCAGAAACTAGCAGTGCTATGGGATTTGGATTTAGGTGTGGATTTTTAGGACTTCTGCATATGGAAATTGTTCAGGAGAGGTTGGAGAGAGAATATGATTTGGATTTAATTGTAACGGCACCTTCAGTGATTTATAAGGTTAATTTAAATGATCAGGAAAAAACGTTTATTGATAATCCCTCTACAATCCCTGACCCGCAATCAAGAGAATCAATAGAAGAACCTTATGTAAAAATGGAAATTTATTCTCCTAATGAATTTAACGGAACATTAATGGGTCTATGCCAAGAAAGAAGAGGCATTTTTATTGATATGAAATATATAACAACAGATAGAGTAACTTTGATTTATGAAATACCTTTAGCAGAAGTTGTAACAGATTTTTTTGATCAAATGAAAAGTAGAACTCAAGGATATGCATCAATGGAATACCATCTGATCGGTTATAGAAAAAATGATCTAGTTAGGTTAGATATTCTTATAAATTCAGAAAGAGCTGATCCTTTAACATCAATTGTTCATAGAGATAAGGCTTATGGTATCGGCAGGGGTTTAGTAGAAAAATTAAAAGAGCTAATTCCTAAACAACAATTTAAAATACCCATTCAGGCTTCAATAGGTAGTCGCATAATTGCAAGCGAGAGTATAAGTGCGTTAAGAAAAGATGTTCTTTCTAAATGTTATGGAGGAGATATTTCTAGAAAAAAGAAACTTTTAAAGAAGCAAGCAAAAGGAAAAAAGAGAATGAAAGCTATGGGTAAAGTTGATGTACCGCAAGAAGCTTTTATGGCGGTTCTGAAATTAAATCAGTAATTAATTTCAAATTAAAAACTAAAAGCTATTTTATCTTGCAAACAATAGTTATATTTTAGTTGATTCGAATACATATAAAGTTGTGAATGCAAACTCATCAAATCAAGTCGCTAAGAACATAAGAAGAATTGGATTTTTTATTGTACTTTTTTATCTTTTTATTGTTTTGATTATGAAAGTTTTAGAGGCTAATAACTTTTTTGGATATTCTTTATCATCATTTAGTAGTGATATTTTTGCACCGCCTTCCTTAAAACATTTATGTGGTACTGATAGATTAGGAAGAGATGTTTGTTTAAGAACTTTACAAGGATCATCTATAGCTTTAGAGGTTGTATTCCTTGCCATTTTCTTTGCTTTAATTTTTGGCTTACCATTAGGGTTATTGAGTGGATATTTTGGAGGTGTCATTGATAAATACTTATCACTTGTAATGGATACTATTTTTTCCATACCTGTTATTTTACTTTCGGTAGTCGTAGCTTTCGTATTAGGTAAAGGAATAATTAATGCCTCCATAGCATTATGTATAGTTTATTCTCCTCAATATTTTAGATTAATTAGAAATCAGACAATATTAATAAAATCAGAGACATATATTGAAGCTGCAAGAGTCTCGGGAGCAGATTTTAAAACTATAATTTTTAAATATATATTCCCAAACGTCATAACACCTTTGCCTATTCTACTTACTTTAAATGCTGCAGATGCTGTCTTAGTTTTGGGAAGTTTAGGCTTTTTAGGTTTAGGAGTTCCCGCAGATGTCCCAGAATGGGGAAGTGATCTTAATCTTGCACTGGCCGCTCTACCCACTGGAATTTGGTGGACTGCTTTATACCCAGGATTAGCAATGTTTTTCTTAGTCTTAGGCCTTTCTTTTATAGGCGAAAAATAAAAAATATTTTTAGAAGTAATATTCAATTTTATGTTTTTTAATTATTAATAATTTGATTAATTTCACCATACTGATTAAGCGTTGGATATTTTTCCCCAGATTTTCTATAAACAGAAGCTATTTCAGGGTAACTCCATTCAAATAATGTCTTTTGGTATTCTTCATTACTTAAACCTTCTCCATCAAAAGGTAGTAAATTTTTAATATTTCTTTGGCGAATAGCTTCAAAAAGTAAAATTGAAGCTGCTACAGAAACATTCAAAGATTGGACCATTCCTGACATAGGTATAAAGATTGATTCATCAACCTTGGAGATGATTTCATTACTTAATCCCCACTTTTCAGCTCCTAAAACAAAACAAGTATTTCCTGTGTAGTCAAAATTCCTGTAATCGGTTGAGCTTTTATTTAGTGTTGTTCCATATAATTTAAAACCTTTCTTCTTTAACTCAGAAACTGCAGAAATTTTTGTCTCATAATTATTTAACTTGACCCATTTTTGACTGCCTTGAGCTGTACTATTAAAAGTTTTAACTTCATCTTTTTCACAAATAAAATTCGCTTCAAAAACTCCTGCTGCATCACATGTTCTCAATATTGCAGATAAATTATGTGGCTTATTTACTGCCTCTACTAAGACTGTTAGGTTTTTCATTCGGCAATTTAAAACATTTTTTATTCGGTCAAATCTTCTTGGCAAAATTGACATTTGAAAAATGCTTTAATAATTAATTTAATTATATTCTTTCCAAAAAGAATAATTCAAAATAAATATCATAAATTTTTGTTTAATTAATTCAAATTGAAGTTTGTAAATTATTAATTGGCTATTTAGTTTATAATAATTTAGTAAATTAAATGTAATTAAATGGCTTACATTGAATGGGATTATACATTAATAACAAGTATGGTTGAAACACAAGGTTGGATTTTACCTGAGACTGATTCAAAAGAATGGAAGAAATTTAACGATGAACTTGGGGAGAAGATGAGAGGAGTTGGTATAGTATTCGAAAAATATTGTAAATTTGCTCCTGATATTGGAGAGGGTGTACACCTTCTTGATGATTGAAGCTTAAATTTTTAAACCATTGATGTATCCCTTAATCAATGGTTATTAAATTCTAAGATAAGGGACTTTTGGTTGAATTAGAGTAAGAAATTATTAAGGCTTTATAAAGTTTCTTCAGAAAACTTTAAAAGTAATCTGCAAAAATTTCTAAAAAGAGCTTTTAATTTTTTAATTGTCCACAAAAAAGTTATTTAAATTTTATATTTAAGTAAAAAAGGAAGATGAAAGATAAATTTAATTTTTTATTTGATGGTGGTTGTCCTTTATGTGTTAGAGAAACTAATTTCTTAAAAAAGAAGGACTTGTTGAATAGAATTAACTTTGTAGATATCAATGACGATGGTTATAAACCTAGTATGTATAGGGATATTTCATATTCAGAAGCAATGTCAAATCTTCATGGGATTTCTGAAAATGGAGTTATTATCAAAGGGCTAGACGTATTAGCTTATGCATACGAGTTAATAGGACTAGGATGGATTTACTATCCTTTGAAAATTAAAATTCTAGCTCCAGTTCTAAAAATATTTTACCAATATTGGGCAAAAAATAGACTTAAAATTACCGGCAGATCGAATATTGAAAAACTTTGCACCTCTGAATGTAAGCAATAAATATGGAAATTATTGATATAGATAGAGTTATTGAGATGTGTTGGGAAGACAGAACACCTTTTGAAGCGATTGAACACCAATTTGGTTTAAAGGAAGATGATGCTATCAAAATCATGAGAAATAATCTTAAGCCAAAATCATTCAAAGTTTGGAGAAAAAGAGTTTCAGGGAGAAAGACGAAACATATGAAACTTACAGATTCGACTAGATTTAAATCTACTCATACAAGAAAATTATAAATTTTGAAAAATTTACCAAGTAAGATATGCCCTGTTTGTAATAGACCATTTAATTGGCGCAAAAAATGGAAAGATTGTTGGAGCGAAGTTAAATATTGCTCGAATAGATGCAGAAATAGAAAGTCATAGATATGAATCAAATATCAATCATTTTCCCAAATCAACTATTTAGAGATAGTCCAATCTTAAAATTAGATTGCGAAATTTTGATGATAGAGGATTCATTATTTTTTGGTAATGATAAATTTCATAAGTTAATTAATCACAAGAACAAATTAATTTTTCATAAGGCCTCGATGCTCGCATATAAAAAATATCTAGAAAATTCAGGACATAAAGTTTTTTACATAGATAATAAAAATAATTTTTCCACAATTGATTATTTATCAAGACACTTAGAAGCAAAATATCAAAAGATAAATATCATTAATCCTCATGATTTTCTAATTATGAAGAGGATAAATAAATTTGTTGACGCTAATAATCTTAAATTAAAAGTGTTTAAATCTCCAATGTTTATTACTAATGAAGACTTAAGAGAGTCTTTTAAATCAAATACAAAAAAACCTTTGATGAGTGGATTTTATTCGAACCAAAGAAGAAGTCTAAATATATTAGTTAATCCTGATGGATCACCTCAAGAAGGTAAATGGAGTTTTGATGAATTAAATAGAAAGAAATTACCTAAGACTATAAATATTCCTAAAATCCCGAAAATACCAAAAAATGAGTTTGTTATTCAGGCTGAAAAGATAATTTCGGATTTTAATATTGATTGCATAGGTGAAAGTAATTATTTTATATATCCAACTACTTTCCAAGAAGCAGATAAATGGCTTCATGATTTCTTAAAAAATAAAATATTTTTATTTGGAGATTATGAAGATGCAATTGGTAAAGAAAAAGTTTTTTTGTGGCACAGTTTACTTTCCCCTCTTTTAAATAGTGGTTTATTAAATGCAAATGAAGTTATAAATCAAGCATTAGCTTATGGTGAAAAAAACAAAGTTCCAATTAACTCTTTAGAAGGTTTTATACGGCAAATTATTGGATGGAGAGAATTTATATGTCTGGTTTATGAAAAATACGGTACAAAAATGCGAACTACCAATTTTTGGAATTTTGAAAATAAGCCAATGCCTGAATCTTTTTATAAAGGAACTACAGGAATCGTGCCAGTAGATAGCGTGATTAATAATATTATTAAATACGGTTATTGCCATCATATCGAGAGACTTATGGTTATTGGTAATTTTATGCTTCTATGTCGGATACATCCTGATCAGGTTTATAAATGGTTTATGGAAATGTTTATAGATTCTTATGATTGGGTAATGGTTCCAAATATTTATGGAATGAGTCAGTTTAGTGATGGGGGTATCTTTTCAACAAAACCCTATATTTCTAGCTCAAACTATGTTAAAAAAATGTCTGATTATAAAAGTGGTCCTTGGTGTTTAATATGGGATGGTTTATTTTGGAAATTTATAAAAGATAATGAAACTTATTTTCGAAAACAATACAGACTAGCAATGTTAACAAGGAATCTAGATAAAATGAGTACAGAAAAATTAAACGGTCATCTAAAAATAGCTGAGCGATTTATTAGTAATCTTTATTAAATAAATATTTAAGAAAGTAACTAATTTTAAAAACTTAAGATAACCTTATATTAATATGAAATATTACTAATAAGTGTTATTTTGATTGGGATATAAATTTTGAATAAAAAAATCGGAGGAAGGGAACTAATTTTTATACTCCAATATAGTGATGATAATATCCTTCCTTAAATGGATTGGATAAGAAACCAAAATTCAATATTCTGTAAATTAGAAAAATCATTTGCACTGAAATTTAAATGTATTATAGAATCTTTAAAAATAAAAATTACCTGTCGTTTAACTGAAAAAAATTTTTATCCTTCTTATTTATGAATAAAAATAATAAATCATTCTCTAATGAAAAAATTCACTCTATGAACATCTACTTATTTTTGGGATTCAACTTAACCCTAGTTACTATTCTGGGTTTTATTTGGCTTAATACTTCAATTAATAGTTAAGCTCAAAATTCCTAATATAAGTATATTTAGCATATATTCCAAAATAACTTTTTAATACTTTGGCAAAAGGATACCTTCAAAGAAAAGCATCGTGGGAAATTCTATTAAAGGTAAGTTCTGGCATCTATTCAGATAATGCACTAGAAAAAGTACTAAAAAATTATGAGTTTAATTCTTTAGACATAGCCTTCATAACTGAATTATCTTTTGGATGTATAAGATATAGAAAGTTTCTTGACCTTTGGATAGATCATATATCAAAAATAGCCCATCAAAAGCAACCGCCAAAATTAAGATGGTTGTTACATGTTGGTTTATATCAATTATTAAAAATGGATAAAATACCTTTTTCTGCGGCTATTTCCTCCACAGTAGAAGTAGCAAATAGAACTGATTTAAAAGGTTTGGCTGGGACTGTAAACGCAATTTTAAGAAATACTGTTAGAAATATAGCAAAAGAAAACCTACCAAAAATATCCTCTAACGAGATAGAGAGGTTGTCTTGCCTAGAATCATTGCCATTATGGCTTGTAAATGAAATTGTAAATTGGGCAGGAATAAAAGAAACTAAACATATTGTTAAGGCATTTAATAAAAAACCTTCAATTGATTTACGAGTCAATTCTCTGAAAACTGATTTAAATAAATTCATTAAAGAACTTAATGAATGCAATATTGATGCATCCCCAATCAATCAATTAAATAATGGGGTCGCTTTAAATTCGAATCCAAGATCTGTAAAAAATCTTCCAGGTTATAAAGATGGCATGTGGGTAGTGCAAGATCGATCTTCTCAGTGGGTTGCTCCTCTATTGAATCCGATGAAAGGGGAAAAAATTTTGGATGCTTGTGCTGCTCCTGGGATTAAAACAACTCATTTAGCCGCATTATCATATGATAATGCTGAAATCCTAGCTGTAGATAGATCAGAAAAAAGATTAAAAATACTACAATCAAATTTAGAAAGATTAAATATAAAAAGTGTTAAAACTTTTAAAGCAGATGCTACAAATTTGATTGATATTAATCCTAATTTTATATCTTATTTTGATAAAATTTTAATTGATGCTCCTTGTTCGGGTATTGGAACCTTTGCAAGAAATCCTGATATAAGATGGTCTTTGAGTAAAGATAAAATAAATCAATTAATTATTTTACAGGAAAGATTATTAGAATATCTTACTCCTCTTTTAAAAAAAAATGGAACTTTAGTTTATTCAACTTGTACAATCTGTCCTGAAGAGAATAACTTATTAATTGAAAGATTTTTGACCAAAAAAAAAGAATTAAAATTAGATTTTGAGAGACAAATATTGCCAAGATTTGATAAGCCTGGAGATGGATTTTATGCAGCAAAAATTTCTTATAAATAAAACGTTTTAATTACTCAATTTTTAAATCAAATATTTTAGTTATAAATTTTTTCCAAAAATAAGCTGCATTACCACTGGACAAGTTAGATTTTTTATTTTCATCAAAACCTATCCAAACTCCAGTAGTTAGATTATCAATTGAACCAATAAACCATAGATCTCTATTTCCATCTGAAGTTCCTGTTTTGCCATATATTCTTTTACCTTTAATTGATGCTGCTATTGAAGTCCCTTCAGAGACTGATTTTTCAAGTAGTTTATTTAAATTTTTGTTTACTTTGGGAGATAAAATTTTCTTAAAAATTAATTTGTTTTCCCAAATTAACTCATCATTTTTTGATTCTATTCTTTCAATCACGCTAGGCTTATATAGATTTCCATTGCTATTCAAAACTGCATAGGCGTTGGTAATACTTAGAAGGTTATCTCCATAAGAGCCAATAGCTAATGGTAGAAATTCTTCAAGTTTTTGTTCATATCCCAGGCCAAATAAATTAGCTAAATTTATAATCTTTTTAAGGCCTATATCATTAGCAATTTTTAATGGAACTATATTAGAAGAAGTTTTAAAAGATTCAATTAAAGATATATTACCTAAATAGGTTTCAGAAAAATTCTTTGGACAATAATTTTCCCAGCAATTAGGTAAATCCTCGAATTTATTATTTAACTTTATTCCTTCTATTAATGCTGCTGCATAAGGAATAATTTTAAAAGTTGACCCTAAAGGTCTTACTGCTAAAGTAACTCTATTGAATTCGTTTATTGATGAATTTTTGCCGGTGATCATTGTTCTAATTAAACCCGAATTGGATTCAACTGATAATAAAGCTACTTCAATATTATTAGGACCTATATCCTTTGAAATTTGCTGTCCTATTACCTGCCAATTTTTGTTGATACTTGATTTAATTCTTAAAAACTTATAACTTTTAAGATCTTTAATTTTGTTATTTGCTTCGTACAGAATGTAATCCAAAAGTACTTTATCTTTTAAATCTTTATTATCTTTTTGATAATTTAATTGAACTTTTTCCTTAAGAGCTGTATTTTTATCAGCTAATGATATGTGGCCATCAATATACATAGATTTCAAAATCTTATTTCTTTGTTTAATAGCTAAATCCATATTTACATAAGGCGAATAAATTGAAGGGGCAGGAGCTAATCCCGCTATTAAGGCAATCTCAGATAATGTTAATTCGGTTATAAGTTTCCCAAAATAAACTTGGGAGGCCTCATTTACTCCATAGGCACCTGAACCTAAGTAAATATTATTTAAATATAATTTTAAAATTTGATTCTTACTGTATTTCAAATCTAGTAATAAGGATATTATTACTTCTTTAATTTTTCTTTGAAAACTTAATTCATTATTTAAAAAAATTAATCTCGCTACTTGCTGCGTAATTGTGCTTCCTCCTTCTTTCAAGTAGCCACTTCTAATGTTATTTAAAAAGGCTCTTGATAACCCTATTAAGTCGATTCCATTGTGGTAAAAAAATCTTTTGTCTTCTCCAGAGATAAAAGAATACTTAAGGTAAAGGGGTATTTTATTTGTATTATCTGTAATATCAAATTTTCGACTTAACTTGCTTAATATTTTATTATCACTAGATAATATTTCATAAGAATAGGCTATAGATTTTGAATTATTAATTGTAAGTGGATCAAATTTTAAACTTATCCTTATTAAATTGAGTATAGGAAAAATAAAGACAAGGAAAATTATAATTGAGGGTGGAAAAATAAAATATTTGTATTTTATTCCATTCACTTTAAGCTACTAAAAAACTATGTCCAATTGCTAAAGCTGTTACTAACATTCCAGTTATTAAAAACGGTTGTGCACTGGCTTGGTATTTGACATCAAATTTTAACGGATCTCTTAGTAACCACATATCTTGAAATGTTATTTGAGGAATTACTAATAAAACTAAAATTACTGATGCTAAATGTTGACCAATAACAATTAACACGACAACCATTGACAATTGAAAAATATCTATAAGTCCAGCACTTATTCGACTAGCATTTTTAATCCCAAATATTACAGGCAACGAATTTAATCCAAGTTTTGAATCTCCTTCAACACTTTTGAAATCATTTATAACTGCTATACCTAGTCCTGAGAGACTATAAGCAAGAGTTAATAATGCAGTAACAACTGTCAATTTCCCAAACAAAGCTTGTCCCGCCCACCATGGTAGAGCTATATATGATGCCCCTAAAGCATAATTTCCCAACCATCCATTTTGCTTCAATTTTAATGGTGGAGCAGAATAAATATAACTTACGAATGATCCACCTAAAGCTAGAAGGAACAAAGAAGGAAAACTATGTTTTGCATACAAATCTAACAAAAAAGAAACGACTAACCCAGAAATAAGTAATACCCAGATTTGCATCTTAACTTCTTTAATTGAAATTTTCCCAGAGGGGATAGGTCTATTAGGCTCATTAATAGCATCAATTTCTCTATCAAAAAAATCATTAATAGTTTGGGTATAACCTGCAAGAAGTGGACCGCTCATAAGCATACATGCTAAGGAGGCTAAAACGTTACTTACAGTCCACTGAAAGTTTCCGCTTGCAGCGGCTCCACAAATCACCCCCCATATCAAAGGTATCCATGTAATTGGCTTCATTAATTGTATACGTAGTTTCCATATACTTGAAGTCTCTGAAGCTCCTTTTATTCCCAATAATTGTTTCGGATCATTCACTTTAGATACTTATCCTTTCTCAATTTCTTCAGGGAAAAACCAATTTTCTTGTCCATTTTGCAATCTAACAGTAATACCAATACTTCTACCATCAGTCATCTTATAACCAGTTGTTATAACTCTAGGGTTTGATGATATTTGATCAATTAACTTTGCAGGTAATCTATCTTTAACCTTGTTAATGTTAATTTTAACTTTACTACCAATTTTTGGTAATAATTTTGTTTCAGCCATAAAGGGTAAAATGGGAGCTATTATGCAAGATTAACAGTCTTTGGACAATTTTTTTAAAAATGGTAGCTCTTCGTTTAATTCCTTGTTTAGATGTTGCTAATGGTAGGGTAGTTAAAGGTGTTAATTTTGTAAACCTTAGAGACTCTGGTGATCCTGTCGAACTGGCTTGTTTATACTCGGATGCGGGGGCTGACGAATTAGTATTTTTAGATATTAGGGCAAGCGTAGAAAATAGAAAAACCTTAGTTGATCTTGTTTCAAGAACTGCGAAATCAGTAAAAATCCCTTTCACCGTTGGTGGGGGAATAAATTCAATTAATTCAATTAATGATCTTTTAAGAGCAGGAGCAGATAAAGTAAGTTTGAATTCTTCTGCAGTTAAAAATCCAGGAATAATTTCCAAAAGCTCTGAAAATTTTGGAACACAATGTATTGTGATAGCAATTGATGCAAGAAAAAAACTTAATAAATTTAATGAATGGGATGTATATATTAAGGGGGGTAGAGAGAATACTGGTTTAGATGTGATAAGTTGGGCAAAAAAAGTTGAAGAATTAGGTGCCGGAGAAATTTTATTAACTTCAATGGATAGTGATGGGACACAAAATGGATATGACTTATTATTGACTAAAACAGTTGCTAATGCAGTTAATATTCCTGTGATAGCTTCTGGAGGAGCAGGCTGCTTAGAAGATATTTATGATGTTTTTACTCAAGGTAAAGCGTCCGCAGCCCTTTTGGCCTCTTTGCTTCATGACAAAAAACTCTCTGTAGAGGAAATAAAATCTTTTCTTATTGACAAGAAACTACCAATTAGACCTAATGAATAAAAAAATAATTTACTCTTAATTATAAATATTAATAATATTTAAATATGCGACATAAAAAAATTAATGAAGTCAAAACTATTTTTAATAAAATTTCTTTTAGTTATGATTTTTTAAATAATTTGTTTAGTTTAGGTTTGCACAAATCTTGGAAAAAGAAATTAGTTGATTTATTAAAACCAATTGATGGAGAGAACTGGGCTGATTTATGCTGTGGAACTGGAGATTTATCATTTTTAATTTTAAAAAAAGTCAGTCCTAACGGAAAGGTTATGGGAATAGATAGTGCAAAAGAAATTTTAAATATTGCTATGAAAAAATCGAAATCGATTAAAAATAAATGTATAGCTTGGGAGATGAAAGATATTTTTGAAATTGATGAAAATTTGAGAAAATATGACGGAATTTGTATGTCTTATGGTTTAAGAAATCTAGTGAATGTTGAAGAAGGCCTAAAAAAGGTTTTTAGGCTGTTAAGTGATCGCGGAAGAGCTGGTTTTCTAGACTTTAATCATTCCAAATTTTATTCGATGGCGGATATATTTCAAAAAATATATTTAAGATTTATTGTTGTGCCAATTTCAAAAATATTTAAATTAAGCGAAGAGTATTCTTATATTGAAAAAAGTATAAAAAATTTTCCAGATGGGAATAAACTTTGCCAAATTGCTTTGAGTGTAGGTTTTAAAAATGTGGAATATAGAACTGTTTTTTGGAATCAAATGGGAATATTAATATTACATAAATGAAAATTGTGCTAACCAGTTTTTCTCCAACAAAAAGTACATTTCCCCCATCTTGATATTTCTCCTTTTGGTGCAGGACTATTACAAATATTACAAATCACCATATTATTATTTCTTATTCTGCTTGGATGATTTTCCCAGACTGTTTTTGCATTAATCTCTTTTTTATCTAAACTTTTGACTTCATAATTTTGAATTATTTTTATTTCATTCAAATTTATTCCAAATTTGCTTATTGTCTCCTTTAATCTATGTTTGTTGTATATCAAAGCTTGCCTCCATTGTGGATGATTCACAGAAATTGTAAGTATTTTCTGCTCTATTTTTAATGGTTTACATGCTCTAGATAATTCAAATCCAATTAGTGTTTTCCAGTTTTCATTAAGTTTGGATAGTTTATCCAAGTCTTCCCATGATTTTTTGAAATCATTGATGCAATTTTGCATTGAATATGGGTATCTTTTATTCAATATTGGTAAATATTTTTTATTCAATTTGTAAAATTATATTTTTAAGCCTAGGATAATTTAATCTTATAGAGATTGCATGTTTTTTAATATTAAGGATTTGTGAAAGTTCTAGGATCTGTAGCTAAGACCGCATATTACTACAAGAAAATCCAAGGTGTTTACCCAAATTGGAAACTAAAATACAAATTAAAATGTAGAAGTACTGAATATGAATTAACAAATTGGCTCAAAGTTTCTCAAATTAAAAGAAATAAACCAATAGCAATCGTAGCAAAAGAACAATTTTCAGGAATAGGGCAGAATTCTAAGCCATGGTTTTCTCCTAAAGGAGGCATTTGGCTTAGTGCGGCTTATCCAATATTCTCCTCAAGTTTCTCAAGTGAGATATTTAGTTTGTCAGTAGCAACTAATTTGTGTGAAATGTTGAATATGGAATCTATAAAAGTTGATTTGAAATGGCCAAATGATATTTTTTATAATTCAAAAAAATTAATTGGATTTTTACCTAAAGTTATAACTAGAGGAAAAGAAACTATTTACGTAAGAATTGGTCTTGGCATGAATTTGTTAAATAAAACCCCATTAGAGGGTATTACTTTATCTGAAATACTTAATACAAAAAAAATCTGCGAATATTATTGGACTGCAAAACTTCTTAAAACTATTCATGATTCAGTCGCATTTAATTATAAAAAAGAATTCATTGTTAAAAATGCAAATAAATATCTAACAAAAAAGTTTTTACCAAGAGGTTACAATTCCAAAGAATGGAAAGTTAAAGGTGTAGATAATAATGGAAATTTAAGAATTTATAATGAAAACCATGAAGAAATATTAACAAGGTTTTAAATTTATTTAATTTTTAATTCAACTATTTTTCCGTCTTTAAACCTAGCGATTTTCTTTGCTCGATGTGCAACTTCATCTTCGTGAGTTACTAGAACTATTGTTATCCCTGATTGATGAAGTTTATCAAAAAGGTCTAATACATCTTCTGTTGTCTTTGAATCTAAGGCTCCAGTAGGCTCGTCAGCTAACAATAGCGCAGGGTTATTTATAATCGCTCTTGCAATTGCAACACGTTGTTGTTGACCTCCTGATAACTGATTGGGACGATTATTGACTCTCTGGGAAAGCCCAACTTTGTCTAATGCATTTTTTGCTCTTTCTTCTCTTTCCTGAGGATTTACGCCCGCATAAATCATCGGTAAAAGAACATTCTCAAGTGCTGTAGCGTCTGAAAGAAGGTGGAATTGTTGGAAAACAAATCCTAATTTTTGGTTTCGTAACTCAGCTAATTCATCATCAGATAAATTTTCAACTGGAATACCATTTAATTTATAAACACCTTGAGATGGCCTATCTAGGCAGCCAATTATGTTCATTGCAGTACTTTTTCCTGAACCACTTGCCCCCATAACTGCCAAATAGTCCCCTTTATATATTTCTAAATTGACGTTATCTAAGGCTTTAACAATAAGATCATCTTTGCCATAGGTTTTAGATACTTTTTCTAAGGTCGCAACTTTTTTAGACATTTATAGATAATTGTTTAATGTATATAATTAGTCACAGCTAATATATCCTGTAAAAAAGGGGTTTCTGATATTGCTGAATTTGCTAATTTGAATAAAGGATTAGAAAGTATTCCTCCTATAGCCGTTACAGCTATACAAGTATAAAGAGCAATTCTTAGGGGAGGTAATCCGATAACATTCCAATTGATTTCTGGATAAGATTTAACTATTTCAGATGCTTCTTGCGGTTCTTTTACCACCATCATTTTTATGACTGAGATGTAGTAATAAATTGAAATTACTGAAGTTACTAATCCAATGACTACCAAAAGATATTGATGATTAGCCCAGCCTGCAAAAAACAAATATATTTTTCCGAAAAAACCTAGCATAGGTGGAAGTCCACCAAGAGAAAGAAGACATAGGCTTAAACCCAGAGTGATTAAAGGATCTTTTTGATAAAGGCCTGAATAATCTGAAATTCTATCTGAACCAGTTCTTAGAGAAAAAAGGATTACACATGAAAAAGCACCTAGATTCATGAATAAATAAGCAGCTAAATAAAGTACTGCTGCTGATAGTCCATCTTGAGTTCCAGAGACTATGCCAATCATTACAAATCCTGCTTGACCAATTGAACTGTAAGCAAGCATTCTTTTCATTGAGGTTTGAGCTAATGCAACAATATTTCCTAATGCCATACTTAAGATTGCTAGGATTGTGAATAGAAGCTTCCATTGTTCATCGAAAGAAGAAAAAGTGGTGCTTAAAATTCTTATTGCGAAAGCAAATCCAGCAGTTTTAGATCCAACAGATAAAAAAGCTACTACTGGTGTCGGGGATCCTTCATAAACATCAGGTGTCCACTGATGAAAAGGAACCGCTGCAATTTTAAATGCAACAGTTGATAAGACAAATACTAGTGATAAGGATGTAATAAATGATGGCTTATTTATTATTTCTGCCCCAATATTTGATAAGTTTGTGGAACCACTTAGACCATAGAGGAATGAAGAACCATATAAATAAACTGCAGCGGCGGCTGATCCTACAAGCAAATACTTTAAAGCAGCCTCTGAACTTCTAGGGTCTCTCTTTAGATAACCAGAAAGTAAATAACTCGCTACTGATAAAGTCTCAAGAGATATAAATACACTAACAAGGTCAGTAGATCCACACAAAAGCATGGCTCCTAAAGTTGCAGATAAAATTATTGCAGCGAATTCCCCGATTGGACTCCCACTTTGCTCTGTGTAACGCCAACTAATGAGTAAAGAAATGAGAGTTGATAATGCAATAATTGATCTAAATGCAATAGCTAAATTATCCGAATTGAAAGAGCCAAGAAAAGCATTATCTACCGGGTTACTCCATTGTAAAGCGAGACTTGCAAGAGAACTGCCTAATGAAATGTAACAAATTACAGGAGCCCATCTTGAGGCAGTCTTTTCTCCAGCTAGATCGACAAGAAGAGTGCCAACAATACCAAGCAAAATGAAAGCTTCGGGAATAATTGCTTGGGCATTTAAATTAATTGTAAAGATTTCGTTGGGCACTTAATTAAATTGAATGTTTGATTGTAAGGATGTAAGAGTTAATCTTAACTTGATTATAATTTGTGGGTATGATTTTTGAAATTCTTGAGCGATATTGCTTGGAGAAGTTTCAATTAATCATAATATGCCTTAATTGATTAAAAAAACACTAATTTATTAAAATAGACCTTGGATCACACACTTGTTATTGTTGAAAGTCCTACAAAGGCAAAAACTATAAGAAGGTTTTTGCCTCCTAATTATGAAGTTCTAGCTTCTATGGGCCATGTAAGAGATCTTCCAAAAGGAGCTGCTGAAATACCTGCATCAGTTAAAAAAGAGAAGTGGTCAAGAATAGGAGTAAACACTACGGAAGATTTCGAACCACTTTATATTGTCCCAAAGGAAAAGAAGAAGGTTGTAAAAGATTTAAAAAATGCTTTAAAAGATGCTACAAAATTACTATTGGCGACTGATGAAGATAGGGAGGGAGAGAGTATAAGTTGGCACTTAATGCAAATACTTAAACCCAAAATTCCCACCAAGCGAATGGTTTTTCATGAAATTACTAAAAAGGCCATTAATAAAGCTCTTGATGAGACCAGAGAAATTGATATGGAATTAGTTCAGGCGCAAGAAACAAGAAGAATTCTTGATAGACTTTTTGGATATGAACTTTCTCCATTACTTTGGAAAAAAGTAGCTCCACGACTTTCAGCTGGTCGTGTACAGTCAGTATCTGTAAGATTACTTGTTAATAAAGAAAGAGAGAGGAGAGCATTTAAAAAAGCATCTTACTGGGGATTGAAAGCCTCTTTGTTGAAAGATAATATTTCTTTTGAAAGTAAGTTATTTAGCCTAGAGGGCCAGAAGATTTCCAATGGTTCTGATTTTGATGAGCAAACAGGTAAATTAAAAAAAGGTAATAAAACTTTAATTTTGAATGAAGATAAAGCAAAGAGTTTGCTCAAATCTTTATCTGAAGAAAAGTGGAAAGTCCTCAAAGTAGAAAAAAAGCCCACAACAAGAAAACCTGTCCCACCATTTACTACTAGTACATTACAACAGGAAGCAAATCGAAAACTTAGACTATCAGCAAGAGAAACAATGAGATGTGCTCAAGGTTTGTATGAGAGGGGTTTTATCACTTATATGAGAACTGATTCGGTTCATCTCTCTGAACAAGCAATTAGAGCGGCAAGAGAATGTGTAAACTCTAAATATGGAGAAGAATATTTATCAAGCTCGGTCCGTCAATTTAACTCAAATGCAAGGAATGCTCAAGAAGCACATGAAGCTATTAGACCAGCGGGAGAAGTATTTAAGACTCCAAGTGATACAGAATTGTCGGGAAGAGATCTTTCTCTATATGAATTAATTTGGAAAAGAACCGTTGCCAGTCAAATGGCCGAAGCAAAATTAACAATGATTAATGCTGAAATAGAGGTTGGTGGAGGATTATTTAAGTCAAGTGGAAAAAGTATTGATTTTGCAGGATTTTTTAGAGCTTACGTAGAAGGCAGTGATGATCCAAGTGCAACTTTAGAACAACAAGAAGTAATTCTTCCTAATTTGACTCTTGGATCTAATCTTGAGGTAACTGGTAAAGAGGCTACTTATCATGAAACCAAATCCCCAGCGAGATATACTGAGGCCGCTTTAGTTAAAGTTTTAGAAAAAGAGGGAATAGGAAGACCATCTACTTATGCAAGTATTATTGGAACAATTGTTGATAGGGGTTATGCAAATATTTCTTCAAACTCATTATCACCTACATTTACAGCTTTTGCTGTTACTGCTTTACTAGAGGAACATTTTCCAGATCTAGTTGATACTGCTTTTACGGCAAAAATGGAATCTTCACTAGATGAGATTTCTTCAGGTAATCTTGAGTGGCTTCCTTATTTAGAAACTTTTTATAAAGGTAAAAATGGTCTTGAGGTGAAAGTCCAGAAAACAGAGGGAGATATTGATGGGAAAGCATATAGACAAGTTGATTTTGATGATTTGCCTTGTGTAGTTAGAATTGGTTCAAATGGCCCATGGCTAGAAGGAGTAAAAATAGATGAATCAGGAAATGAAATTCAGGCAAAAGGTAATCTTCCAATGGATATTACACCTGGAGACTTAGATAAAAAGAAAGTTGATCAAATTCTAAGTGGCCCTTCAGATCTTGGGACTGATCCAAAAACAGGTGAGCAAGTATTTTTAAGATTCGGCCCTTATGGACCTTATGTTCAATTAGGCAATAGTGAAGAAGGTAAGGCTAAGCCAAGGAGAGCATCTTTACCAAAAGAGTTAAAAACTGACGATTTGACTTTATCAGAAGCTCTTGAACTATTAAGCTTGCCAAAACTACTTGGAGAGCATCCAGAAGGTGGATTTGTTGAGGCTGATAGAGGAAGATTTGGTCCTTATATTAAATGGATAAAAAATGAAGATGATTCTGAAAATAGATCTTTAAAAAAAGAAGACGATGTATTTAAGGTTGATCTTAAGCGTGCATTAGAAATACTTGCGATGCCAAAATTAGGCAGAGGAGGACAAGAAATAATAAAGGATTTTGGAAGACCCAAAGAATTTAATGATAAAATTCAAATCTTGAATGGAAGATATGGATTATATGTTAAGTCTGGGAAAACAAATGTTTCATTACCCAAAGATACTGATTTAGAAAAATTTACAATTAACGAGGCATTGTCCTTATTAGAGGATAAAATGAAAGATAAAAAGGGTTCTGCTTTCAAAAAAAACAAAGTAATTAGTAAAAAAAAATTAAAGAATAAAAAAAGTAAAAAATAAATATGGGTTTAAAATTAAAAAAGTTTTATTTATTAATTATTTTAATTTTTTTGCAATCTTGTTCTGGGGGGAGAATTGGTAATTTTCTTGAATCCAGCTTTAAAAATATTGAAGAACCAAAAATAAAAGAGGATACTAAAAGTAATTTAAAAAATAAGAAAGTTATTATTAATCAGGGAAATAAAGAAAAAAACAAAAATATTAGAAAACAAATAGTCAATAAAGATACAAAAAAAAACTTAAAGAATGAAATATTTATCAATCCTGTGGAGAAATCAAAAAACATCAAAAAAATTTCTAAGGAGAATATTTTGAGGCAAAAAATAAATTATCAGCCCCAATCATACAAAATTATTTTTATTTTAAAAGATGTAGATCCAAAAGATCCTATTGAGGATTTACGTACCATTTTAAGAAATTCTGATGTAAATTTTGAGATAGAAAAGATTGAACGTTTTTTTGATTCAAAAAATAAAGCTATGAAGAAAAATTAAATATTTAGAAAAAATTTATATGAAATTTTCAAAAAAAAATGAGGCACTTAATATAATAGAACCTTCATATTTAGCGTCTCTTTCTTCCTTACTTTGGCTTGCTTTATATTATTTACCCATAGGTGGAGCCTTGTTGAGATTAATATTACCTCTCCCTATAATCTTGTTGCATTTAAGAAGAGGTACTAGAACTGCATTCGAAGGGCTCATAATACAATTTCTCTTATTACTTATACTTATGGGTCCTATTAGAGGAACTTTGTTTTTATTCCCATATGGGATATTAGCTTTTTGGTTAGGGTGGTCATGGTTTAATAAAAAAAGTTGGTGGATTAGTTGGATTTTAGGTTTCACTTTAGGCACACTTGGTTTTTTTATAAGAGTTTTTGCATTATCAACTTTAGTGGGTGATAATCTTTGGGTAATAATTACAAAAGCAAGTTATGGCCTAATCGATAAAGTTATTGATTTGTTTAATATACCGTTTTCACCTTCGATCAGAATTATCCAAATAGTTGCAATATTATTAATAATATTTCAAGAAATGGTTTATGTCTTAACCATACATTTACTCGCATACTCTCTCTTCCCAAGATTAAATTCCAATATTCCTGATCCTCCTAAAATAATTAATGGATTAGTTGATTTAGGACTTTGATATAGGATTAAAAAATGAAGAAATCTTATTTAGGAATAAATTTATTTGGGAGTAAAATAAATCAAAATTTATTTTCAGAAAGAATAGATGTTCTTAAGAAGGAAATTGATAATTTTATTTTTTATCTTGTGATTGCTGGGACAGACACCTCTCAAATTAAAGGTATATCTGCAGCAGGGTTTAATTCAAAATCTAGGAGAAAAACTGCATTAGCAGATGCTGAATTCGTTCTTTTTGGTGCATCTGTAGATCATAAATATAAATTACCCTTTTTAAATGCAGGTGTAACGCCTGCATTAATAAGTCATGTTTGTTCGAAACTGATATCTGCAAGTCCGATAGTAGTCCCTCTAGGATTAAAAGAACAGCCTTACTTTAGTCATTTGAAAGTGGAAAATTATTTTGAAGGCCCAGCCAAATGCCTAACTACAGGAAAATCCATGAGTAAAAAGAGAGTTTTAAGTCTTTACAAAAAAGGCCTAGAAATTGGAAAATCTTCTAATCAACCCATATTTATTTCAGAATCTGTACCAGGAGGAACTACAACTGCTCAGGCAGTAATGGAAGCTTTTGGGTTAAATGTAAATAATTTAGTAGGAAGCAGTTTGATTAATGCTCCAAGGAGCTTAAAAAGAAAAGTAATTAAAGCTGGTCTTTTAAAAGCAAATCTAAATAATAATTTTGACTCTTTAGATGTTATTTCTTCTGTAGGAGATCCATTTCAAGCATTCTCTATGGGATTATTGATTGGAGCTAGATTAACTAATCAATTGGTTGTATTATCTGGAGGTAGTCAGATGTTAGCAGTAATTTTACTTGCTTTAGAATTTATTGATTCTAAAAAAAAGCAAGAATTCGTTGATTTCGTTTTTATAGCTACTACTGGATGGTTAGTTAAAGATAATTCATTGAATGATTTATTAGATTTAATCACTGAAAAACACAATGTAAACCTATTAGGATTGGCAAGTTCTCTTAATTTCAAATCATCTAAACATAAAGAATTAGTTGATTATGAAATAGGATATGTTAAAGAGGGCGTTGGTGCTGGAGGGATGTCAATTTTCGCATACCTTAAGGGTTTTAGTAATAAAGAAATAGTTTCAAATTGTCAAAGTGATCTTGATAGGATGAAAGAATTAGGTCAAATATCTTTAGATAAAACTTGTTAAATGTTTAAAAAATATTCGACAAGAAGGCAATTCTTTAATTACGGAAAATTATCGCTCCTTTTCCTTTTGAATTCATGTATTAATACCTCAAAAAAAATAAGAATTTCAATGCAAACTTCTTTTTATCCAAAATATTTTAAAGATAATTTGCCTGCTAGTTGGCAACAAGAAAATATTAATTTTAGTAAGCTTGCGTTAGCAAAAAATAAAAAACAATTATCTAATTCTGACTTTATTTTAATTAACGATGGATGGATAAATAGTATAAATTTTGAAAATTTTCAAAACATAAATAATTTATTTCCAAATAATCTATTAAATAATAAATCAAAAAATTTTTTAAATAGTTTTAAAGATTATGAAAGAAATAAATTATTTCCAATAGGTGTAGTACCTTATGCAGTAATTATAAAAAATAATAAAGATTTAATTTATTATGCTAGGAAGTCTTGGGATTTTCTTCTTGATGAGAAATTAAAAGGAAAAATTATATTTCCTCAAAGTCCAAGAATAATAATGTCTATTTCAAAAAAAATTGATTCAAAAAATTCTTTAAGTAAACTTAAAGATCAAGCAATGTTATTTGATGATCAAAATGCAATAAATTGGTTAGTCAATTCTCAAGCATCTGTTGCTATTATTCCTTATCCTCTATGCGTAAGATATCTTAAAGCTGATACAAGACTTTCTATTGCTTTTCCTGATAAGGGCGTTCCTTTGATTTGGAGTTTCCTTTTAAGTAAATCAAAAATCAATAACGAAGTATTAATTAATTGGATTAAATCTTTTGAAAACAAGGCTACTATCAATCAATTAGCAAACCAAGGGTGGTATTTACCTTTTAATAATGAATATTCTCAAAATAAATACAATATCAATTTTAAAAATAATAAATTTGGTCCATCTAAAATGTGTTGGGAAAATAGTTGGTCATTCTTGCCTATTAATGCAAAAGAAAAATTAAATTTAGAAAATTTGTGGATTCAATCCTTAACTCCATAATCTTTTTTTAGGGTTTTCAACTAATAAGTTATGAGTATGTTTTAACAAATCTGGAATGTTTAATTTACAGGGACATCTTGGAACGCATTCGTTGCATTCTAAACAATAAGAAGCATTTCTTTCTTCCCACCAGTGGCCCGCTCTACCTATTAAATTATATCTTTCTTTTGCAAACTCTAATTGGCCATATCCTAAAGATATATTTCTCAAACGGAGTATTTCAGGTATAGGGATTTCACTTGGACATGGAAGGCAAGATCTACATTGTTCACATTTTGTAGATTTTAATTCTTCATTAGCTAACTTTTCGATATTTTCTAAAGCACTAATTTCAGAAAATGTAAGTTTTTGACTTGAGTTTATAAGCTTTTTTGCAATATTAAAATCTTCTAATTTTGTAGCTCCTAATGATAGTGTTGTGATGCCTTTAGAAATTAAAAATCTATAAGCCAGTTCCAAAGGATGATATGGTGCAGATGCTTTTAATAAAATATCACTGGGAGAATATAATCTCCCACCTTTATCAGCTGGAGATATAGCTAAAACACCCATATTCTTTTTTAAAGCTAACTCGGCAAGACTTATTTTTGATTGATCTAAAAAATGTAAATGAAGATTGCAAAAACTAAATACGTCACAGTTAATTGCCTTCTGTATGAGCGAATAACTGCCATGAGAACTAAAACCAACTTGATCAACTAAACCCTCTTTAATTAACCACTTTAAAAAATTTTTACCCTCTCCATTCAAAACCCAATCTAGATGCTCCTCTAGGTTGATTCCATGTATCGCAAGATTGTTTACCTTATTAAGTTTTAAGTTTTTGAGAGAATTTTCGAAATTATTTTTTAGATAATTAAAATCACCTTTTGGTAATACTTTGGTAGTAATTATCCATTCTTTCCTTAAAATATTATCAGAAGTTTCTAACTTCTTTAATGCTTCTCCAATCATTATCTCAGCATTGCCATAAGAAGCAGCTGTTTCTAAATGATTTATTCCTGTCTGATAAGCGATTTTTATAATTTTGTACATTTTATCAAGATTCTCAGTCGCTCTCATTGTTCCTAAAGTAAAAAGGCTTATATTGCAATCTTTGCCAAATGATCTTTTCTTAGAATGAATAATCATCTTTATATAATTAATTCCTACTTAATTACTCTTTAATTTATTTATAGTAGGAAATGATTTAAAGTAAATTAAAATTAATATTTAATTTTAAAAAAAATCTTTATTAAATTTATGTTTACAGGAATAATTCAGTCAACCGGAAAACTTAAAAAAGAAAAAAATTTCTTAATTATTGAAATTATTGATGAAGTTTTTGATATAAAAATAGGAGATAGTATTGCAGTTGATGGGATTTGTTTAACAGTAAAAGAAATATCAAATAATAAATTTAAAGTAGATGTGAGTGAAGAAACATTAAAAAAAACTACCTTAGGAGAAAAATCCAGTATTAATCAAATAGTTAATTTAGAACCTGCTCTACGTATTGCCGATCGTCTTGGGGGACATATTGTTAGTGGACATATCGATGGTTTGGGAAAAGTTGAAAATATAGAAAAACTTGAAAAATCTTGGCTTTTATCAATTAAGTGGCAAAATAAGAAATTTTCTAAATATATTGTAGATAAGGGAAGCATATGCGTTAATGGCATTAGCCTTACAATTGCAAAATCTGAGAATAAAGGGGAAATTTTTACGATTGCAATTATTCCACATACTTGGGAAAACACTAATCTCAAAAATTTAGCAATTGGCGATAGTGTAAATCTTGAAGGAGATACATTAATTAAGTATGTTGAAAAACTACTTAAATTTAATAAGAATATAGATTCAGAAAACTTTTCGCAAGAAATCTCCTCAAATTGGCTTAAAGAGAATGGCTGGAATAAATAATATTCTTAATTTAATGGAGTAAGGGAGATGATTTTAGAATCTTTTTTTAGATCAATTTTATATTCTTGACCTGGCTCTAATCCTAATTTCTTTGTATAGGCATGACCTATCAATAGGTTTCCATTGCCATGAACTTTTGTTTTAAATTCTGCTTGCCTCCCTCTTGAAGATCTATTACCTGGCCTACCAACGGCACTATTACTTAACTTGTAACCCTTCGCTTCAATAAGTGCTCTATAAAAACTTTTTCTTAAGACTCTTCCACTTGGACCGACATAGCCGCAGCCTCTTGCTATTTCATCCTCAGAATGCTTGCTGAGTAATTTAGATTTTTCGAGAAGTTCTTTTCCTACAAGCATTATATGAGCTTTTTCTTATTATATATTCTTACCAATAATGAGAATTGTGGCAATACAAGTTAATAAAAAATAGATTTTTAAAGAATAAATCCTTTATTACAAGAGGTACAAAATGATAAATAAAATAACCCAAATTCCATCTACGAAATGCCAATATAATTCAACAGCTTCTAATGGGAACATATTTTGATTAGTAATTCTTCCTTCCTTTGGTCTTGTTTGCCAAGAAATAATTAATATCATTAACGTCCCTAAAGTTACATGTAAACCATGAAAGCCTGTTAAGGCATAAAAAGTACTTGCAAATAAATTATCTGTTAGTCCGAACGGCAAATTGAAATACTCAAATAGTTGACATATTAAAAAGGTGATACCAAGTAGAGCGGTAACTATTAACCATTTCTGAGTATCAGAATTGTTATTTTTAAGAAGAGCTTTTCCGGCTTTATGGAAAGTGGCGCTACTAACAAGCAATAAAATTGTATTTAATGTAGGTATAGGAAGTTCTAATTCATAAATAGCTCCATCCGGCAAAGGATTAACTGCTTTATATGTAAGATAGGCGGCAAAGAAACCAGCAAAAGTCATCCCATCTGCTATTAAAAAAGTTATTAATCCAAACATCCTAAAGTCTTCATGATGTTCACTTGCCTCACTTTTATTTTTTTTAATTTCTTTTGAACTATCGAGAGTTGTCATGGTTTTTCTTGATTAATTTTCTTGAGATATTGGTTTTCCATAACCATAAGGTTCTTCAACTAATGGTGCTTCACCTTCCCAATTTTCAACAGGCGGGGGAGAAGATGTTAACCATTCAGGAGTTAAAGCATTCCAAGGATTATCCCCAGAATCCTTTCCATTTTTAATACTTAAGAAAATATTTACTAAAAATGGGATAGTACTCATAGCCATTAAGAGAGCTCCAACGCTACTAATTTGATTAACAAATTGAAATTGAGGATCATATTCCGCAACTCTTCTAGGCATTCCATTAAGACCAAGCCAATGTTGAGGAGCAAAACATAAGTTAAAGCCAATAAAAGTTATGGCAAAATGTAGTATCCCCAGTTTTTCGCTCATTAACTTACCCGTGACTTTTGGGAACCAATGATATATAGATGAGAAGATAATAAAAACAGTCCCTCCATAAACAATGTAATGGAAGTGAGCAACAACGAAATAAGTATCATGTACATGAATATCAAAAGGAACCTGAGCAAGAGCAACTCCTGTAATACCACCAAATACAAAATTTATAATAAATCCACATGAGAATAACATTGCACTATTGATAGATATTTTCCCACCCCACAAGGTCGCAACCCAATTAAAAAATTTAATTCCAGTAGGAACTGCTATAAATGCTGTAGCAATAGTAAAGAATAATCTCATCCAAGGAGGAGTACCACTTGTAAACATATGATGAGCCCAAACAACTAGACCTAGCACAACTATTCCCATTATTGAAAAAACCATTGTGGTATATCCAAAAAGTGGCTTTCTTGAATGTACTGGGAGAATTTCACTAACTAAGCCGAAAGCAGGAAGAACCATTATGTAAACAGCTGGATGAGAATAAAACCAAAATAAATGTTGGTAAACAACTACGTTTCCACCTAAAACAGGGTTAAAGAAACCTGTATGAGCGACAATGTCAAAGCTAAGCAATATTAATGTTCCAGCTAAAACTGGAGTGGACAAAACTACTAATAAACTTGTGCCTAGCATCGCCCAACAATACATAGGTAATTGCATCAGCTTTAATCCTGGTCTCCTTAATTTGATAATTGTTGCAATGAAATTTATCCCTCCAAAGATAGAGCTACCTCCGAGCAACAAAACACTCATTATCCAAATAATTTGTCCTGATTGTGGGGTAGTTATACTCAAAGGTGGATAAGCTGTCCATCCTGCCTGTGCTGCTCCTTCAACAAAATAACTTGCTACTAACATCAAACCGGAAGGAGGTATGAGCCAAAAAGCTACAGCATTCAATCTTGGAAATGCCATATCTCTAGCTCCAACATAAAAAGGAATTAAATAGTTCCCAAATGCACCGTTTACCACAGGTACAATCCACAAGAAAATCATTATTGTTCCATGCAATGTTAAAACTTGGTTATATACATCTCTGGGCATAAAGTCCGACATTGGGCTTGCTAATTCAATTCTTATTGCACTCGCCAAAGTTCCTCCAATTAAGTAAAAAAGAAACCCACATACAAGATATTGAATACCAATTACTTTATGATCGAGACTAAAACTAAAGTATCTAAGCCAACCTTTAGGTTGAAGACTCTTAGTATTAGAATCCTTTGAATCAATTGATATCGTCATAAACTAACCTCAGTTTTTGTATTTTTGTTAAACCAATCTTTATAGTCAGATTCTTCTTCAACTATTATTGATGCTCTCATTCCTCCGTGATAAGGACCACATAATTCCGCACATATTATTGGATATTTCCCAACTTTAGTAGGAGTGAAATTTAATATCGTAGGTTGGCCTGGAATGATATCTTGTTTAATTCTGAATTCTGGCACCCAAAAAGCATGAATAACATCTTTTGATTCCATCTTCATAGAAACTTTATGATCGACTGGAACATGAAGCTCGCCTGAAATAAATTCTCCTTTCGGATAATTAAATAAAAAGGCAAATTGCATAGCTGAAACTTCAACAGATAAATTTTTGCTAGCAACCTCATTATTTGATGCCTGACTTATTCCAGCCCATATCTTTTCTGTGTTGGAGGTCATCATATCATGGCTATGATTTAGTTCTTTCATACCTCCCATTCGATCGTATATGTTGTAGCTATATAAACCTATTATTAAAACAATAATAGAAGGAATAATTGTCCATACAATCTCCAGGCTTAAATTACCTTCTAAAGCTATCCCATCTCCATATTGATCTTTTCTTTTTCTGAATTTAAATAAACTATATATAACGGCTATGGTCATTCCAATGAAAATTATTAATCCAATGATAAAAAGAATTTTAAAAAGCTCATCATATATAGGTGCATTTATACTTGCTTCAACAGGAAGTAAGTTAACATTGAATCCGATCAAAAAAGATATACCAAATACCGCGGAAATTATAAGTATTAAATAAAAGTTTTTATTTAACAAGTGAGGTAAAAAATGATATTTATATTTTCAACATATTCAATTTTTTTAATTTTGCATTGTTTGTTAATGGAAAATTATTGAAATTCACAACTTCTTAAGATTTAAAAAATAAAAGAAGTATTATCAATAACTTTTTATAGGTTTATGTCAGGGAAAAAAGATTAAAAAAACAAATAAATTTTAAAAATAAAACATTTACTTTTAATTAATGTTTGATATTTGAATCTAAATTATTATGCAAAAAAAGAGCTTTGAATAATTTGTTCAAAAACGAAATATATCAATCAAAATACAAGTCAGTTTTTCTGAAATTAGGAAACCATTGCGTTTTGGCCTTAATAGTTTTAATAGTTATTGGAGGAGCTACTAGGGTTATGGAGGCCGGTCTTGCTTGCCCTGATTGGCCTTTATGTTATGGGACTTTTCTACCTCTTAATCATATGAATTTAAGAGTTTTTCTAGAATGGTTCCATCGTTTGGATGCTTTCCTAGTAGGGCTGTTAATTCTTTCTAAATTCATACTTTCAATAATTTGGAGAAAGGATCTTCCATACTGGTTACCAAAAACTTATTCATTATTAGTCTTCTTAGTAATTGTTCAAGGCTCTATTGGAGCATTAACAGTAATTAATTTACTTAATTCCTACTCAGTTACTGCTCATCTTTTGATAGCTTTTTTACTCCTAATAACAACAATAACTATCAATCAGAATCTAGAAAATAATGGGGTTAATAAATCATTGACTTGGTGGAAGATTTTATTATTTTTCCCCCTAATACTCACTTTAGTTCAATCTTTTATTGGAGTAAGGCTTTCATCAACTTGGTCTGCACATCTCTGCTTATCTTTTAATAAACAATGTTTGATTTTAAATACTCATAAATTATTTGCTATTCCAATTTCTATTTCTATTTTGTTTATTTTGGCTATCTCAATATATAAACAAGATTTGTTCCAGAATAATTGGAGATACATTTGCTCACTATTTTTGCTTTTGATTTCCCAAGTTGTTCTAGGAGTATTAAGCCTTAGAACTAATTTAAGTGAACCCCTTTTTGTTATTGGTCATCAACTAAATACTTGTTTATTAATTGCGACCCTAACATCATTGATTTTTAGAAATCCTTATCTAAATAAAAAAATCAATCAACCATTTAATTCAGTAATAGTAGGTTTAAACTCATGAAAAGTAATTTAGAAAACTTAAATTTTCAGACTTCAATTCGGGAACAAGTTGTACCTTCAAGAAAAAAAGTAATACTACCTCCTTGGCTTGAAGTTGCCAAACCTAGGTTGATTCCATTATTACTGGCTACAACTTTAGGAGGTATGGCATTAACGGAAGAATGGCCGTTATCCTCTCCTAAGCTTATATGTACTTTAGGAGGAGGGGCCTTGGCAGCCGCGGCAGCAGGAGCTCTTAATTGTTTGTGGGAAATGGACTTGGATAAAAGGATGAAAAGGACAAGTAATAGAGCTTTACCCTCAGGTAAGTTATCATTTAATACCGTTTTTTTAGGAGCAGTATCTTGTACATTGGCAGCTGCAATGCTTTTGATAAGTGGTGTAAATTATTTAGCTGCCGGATTAACATTGTTGGGATTATGTAGTTATGTAATTTTGTATACGATAATTCTTAAACCACGTACAACTCAAAATATTGTTTTCGGTGGAGTTGCAGGTGCTATTCCTCCTTTAGTAGGAGCATCCGCGGCTACGGGACATGTAGGACTTAGTGGCTGGTGGTTATTTAGTTTAGTAATGCTATGGACTCCAGCTCATTTTTGGGCTCTTGCAATTTTATTAAAAGATGATTATGCGTCTGTAGGTATACCTATGCTCCCTTCCGTTAAGGGTTCAGCGTTTACTGTCAAAGCTATTTCTCGCTACGGATGGGCAACTGCTCTAATGAGTATCCTTGGGGTTTTGGCTTTACCTGAAGGCGGGCTTCTTTATTTAATAATTCTATTACCTTTTAATGGAAGACTTTTACAGTTAATAAATAGATTGAAAACTGCCCCTGATGATTTAGTGAAAGCTAAAGGATTATTTAGATGGTCAATACTTTATATGTTTGGAATTTGTCTTTTGTTATTAATTTCAAGAACTCAACTTTCTGTAGAGTTTGAACAGCAATCTATGCAAATATTCTTATCTTTAATAAAAAACTTTAATAATTAGATTGATGTAAAATGCAAGATAATAAATTCTAGTTCGATGAATTATATACAAGTTAAAAATCTCTCAAAATCGTATTTTGATATTGATGCATTAAAGGATTTATCAATAGAGATTGATGCTGGTATTTTATTTGGAATCTTGGGTCCGAATGGTGCAGGTAAATCAACTCTTATAAAAATTCTTGCTACTTTAGTCGAGCCTGATGGTGGAGAAGTTTTTATAAATAATATTAATTTGATTAAAAATCCAAGAAAAATTAGAGAATTAATTGGTTATGTAGCACAGGATATTGCTCTTGATAAAATCCTTACGGGACGTGAGTTATTAGATTTTCAATCAGATTTGTATCATATGAAAAAAAAGGAAAAACACGAACGAATAAAAACGTTAATAAATCAATTAGATATGAATGATTGGATTGATAGAAAATGTGGAACATATTCAGGAGGTATGAAAAGAAGAATAGATTTAGCAGCTGGTCTTTTACATTTACCAAAAGTTTTAATATTAGATGAGCCAACTGTTGGTTTAGATATTGAGAGTAGAAATATAATTTGGCAACTTTTGAAAGATTTAAAGAATGAAGGGATGACAATTATTTTAAGTAGTCATTATCTTGATGAAATAGATAAATTAGCAGATAGTTTGGTAATAATTGACGATGGAAAAGTTATAGCGCAAGGAAAACCTGCTCTACTTAAAAATAAATTAGGAGGAGACAGAATAACTTTAAAAGTAAGGGAATTTAGTAATCAAGAAGAGTCTCAAAAAATATGTGAAATTTTATCTTCAATAGATGGAATTAGTCAGATTATCATAAATAAGGCGCAAGGTTTTTCAATAAATTTTGTAGTAGAAAAGGAAAAAGATTTACTTACAAAACTAAAAGTAGAGTTGGCTTTTTCAAAGTTTGAAATTTTTTCTCTTGCTCAAAGTCAACCTAGTTTAGATGATGTATATCTTCAGGCTACTGGCAAAACATTATTAGATGCTGAAATTTCAATGACAGGTAAAAGAGATCTTAAAAAAGAATCCAAGCAATCAATGAGATAAAAATAATATTATCTTGATTAAGTAATTATAATTACTATTAAAACCTTAAAAAATGGAATTAAAACAATATAATTTAATTTTTTTATACCAAGAAACTTTAGCTTTAACCAAAAGATTATTTATCCAATTACAAAGAAGACCATCTACACTTTTAGCTGGGATATTGCAACCTATAATTTGGCTCTTTTTATTTGGAGCGCTTTTCTCAAAAGCCCCAGAAGGTTTTCTACCTGGAGTAGATTCTTATGGGAATTTTTTAGGAGCGGGACTAATTGTTTTTACTGCATTTAGTGGAGCATTAAATTCTGGCTTGCCTTTAATGTTTGATAGGGAATTTGGCTTTTTAAATAGATTACTTGTCGCTCCTTTAGCAAGTAGATTATCTATTGTTTTATCCTCTTTCTTCTACATTACAATTCTTAGTTTTGTACAAAGCTTTGTGATAATGTTAGTTTCATTTATTTTGGGTTACGGATGGCCTGATTTTTATGGTTTAGGAATTGTATTTACGACCTTGATACTTTTAGTTCTTTTTGTGACATCAATAAGCCTATGTTTAGCATTTGTTTTACCTGGTCATATCGAATTAATAGCCCTTATATTCGTGATAAATTTGCCTCTTCTTTTCGCAAGCACTGCATTGGCTCCAATTTCTTTTATGCCAAATTGGCTGGGGTGGCTTGCCTCCCTTAATCCATTGACCTTTGCAATTGAACCAATCAGGATTGCTTATACTCAAACAATGAATTTAGAGTTAGTGGCTTTACATGCCCCATATGGTGACTTAACTTGTAAGAGTTGTATCTCAATTTTATTTTCTCTAACAGTTTTTTCTTTGATTATTATCAGACCACTGTTAAATAGAAAATTAAATTAATAAATTTATGTTTTTAAAAGATCATCTTATAGATACTTATCAAAAAGCATCTTTGGAAAAAAATAATGTGCTTTTAGAAAATGTAATAAATAGATGGACACATCGGTTTGGAATTGAAACCATTAATGAGCTAGTAGTTATAGATCAAGATCAAGATCAAATTAAATTAATAGATGATCAAGAAGAGGAAGAT
>QCIU01000006.1 GCA_003216465.1 Prochlorococcus sp. AG-402-N10 | reverse complement strand
AGGTATAAATTATTTTGATCTAATAAAAAGAGGATTTGAACTACCATTAATAGATGCCTCAATAAAGTATATACTACCTTTATATATTGGGGATAATATTACAATTGAAAGCTTATTCAAAATAGGGAAAAGTCCGAAAATTAATATCTATTCAAAATTTATTAACAATGATAAAAAGGTTTTGACCATTGCCGAAGTTAATTTGGTATTGGTGGATAAAAAAAATTTCTCTATTATAAGGAAAAGGCCTGAATTTATTTCAAAGGCATTTTCAAAATTAAACTAATAAAGAACTGGTAAATTAATTTTTAATTACTAAAGCAATTAATTTTTATTCTCTAATGAAAGAAATATTTATAGTCATCGATTCATATCAATATCAAATGGAATCAAGATACCAAGAAACTTCTTCTCTTACTAACCTTTTTTCTGAAAACAAATTCATAGGATGGTTGGTGCTTTTTATCGTTTTTTTTTCAATCTTTGCAATAATTATTTTTCAATTTCTTGAATGGGAAAGTAATAATAAAAATAATCAATAAAAATAACTTGGCTTATAATAATAAAGTATTATTTTTTTAAAATGGCTATTTACTTAAAAATAACCAACCCAACAGAAGTGGTAAAAAAAAAGACTTCTAAATGGTTAACAGATATAACTCCCGAAAGAATAGATAGGAAATTAGTTGAAGACGAAGTTATTAAGGGAATTATTGAACAACTTACCCTGGAGGGTATTGAAGGTGAAATTTCAGCAATAAGTGGTTTTGATGTAAAAGACTCTACATTAATCACAAAAAATGATTTTGTAATTAGAAAAACAAAATCTTTTTAACTAAAAATAATAAATAAAAAATAATGAATAATATTTTTATTATTTTAGTTTCTCTAATTTTGTTATTTTGGATAACTATTTTTAGAGCTTTTCTATTAAAAAAAAGAAAAGATAAATTAAATAATGCCCTAAATGCAAATTACTTCCTTGAGACGATAAATAGACTTATTGAAGAAAATAAATACAATCTATTGGAGGAAAGAATTAGATTAAAAGTTATTGATGCTTATGGTAACGAAGACTTGAAAAAGTGGATTGGTAATCCTCCTCTCGATGAGGAATTAATTGAGAAATGCCTCAATAATGGTTCGAAAAGATTTAAAGAGGGCATTCCCTACTTTTGGGAAAAAGTTATTTTAAAAAATTTTTCAGGAAAAGACATTTTTTTTGAAAAATGGAAAGCTTATCGCAAGATTAATCCAATAATTAATGATGAAATAATTGGTGCGAGTAGAATTTTGGAGAATGAGGACTGGTTTATATTCATAGCTAGTCAAATAGAAAAAACTTGCCTAAATTTAATAGAAAATAATACATCGAAGAATATTAATCAAAACTATAAAAAAGGAATTATATTTGAAAATCATTGTAAGGAAATACTCAAAAAGAATGGGTGGAAAGTGAAAGAAACACCTGTTACAGGAGACCAAGGAGTGGATTTGATTGCCTCCATCGATAATTTAAGGATTTGTATTCAATGTAAAAATCATAAAAAAGCAGTAGGCAACAATGCTGTTCAAGAAATTTCAGCTGGTAAATTATATTGGAAAGGAACACATGCGGTATTAGTATCAAAATCTGGTTTTACTAAATCTGCACAAAAACTAGCAAGAGCTAATAAAGTAAAACTAATAAATGATTTTGAATTAAAGGATTTAGAAAATCTACTAATTTAGTTAAATTACATAAGTTGGGATATCCCTTCCTTATATAAAATAAGTGTAGTAAAAATTCCAGAAGCCCATATTAAACCTCTAGCAATAGGAATATTTAAGACATAAGCTCCAATATAAAAGAAACGTAAGAGAGGGTGCATCCAAGCAGCTATTAATGAGAGGTTTGAATCAGGTAATGTAATTAAACAAAGTATGCAAGCTGGAGCATGAATAGAAATGCTTTCCCAGCAATTCTGATGACACCAAACTGCTCTTTTACCAAAGTCTGGCAATTGATCAAATAATGCTCTTGGTGCAGACATATTCTCCGCAGAATAACCAGCTTTGATTCTTCCTAGAGTCAAAGGAATTGTCGATAGTAAGACAACTAAAACAGACAGGCAAAGGCTCCAAGCAAAAACTATTGGCATTTATCGTAAATAATTAATTTAATCTAGCCTAGTAAATTAATATTAATTAATGCGTAATAATATTTAGTTTTAAAAACTCCAAATTATATTTATATTCATAAGCTATATTAAAAAATCCAAATGGACATTTCAAAAATATTAATAATATTACTTGGTAGTATTGCAATTTATTTAACTTTTTTATTTTTAGGATTTAATTTAAGAAATAAAAATAGTAAAGCACAAAATTTGACTAATAAAGAAAAATAATTTTTTATTCACTATAAACTTGGATGAAAATAAAAAATTTTTTTTATATTTTTAATGGATCAATATTTTATGGAAATAAAAATAATTACTAATTATATTAAATTAAGAAAAAATTTTTTTAAGATCTATATTGTTTTGGATTAAAAATAATGAAAAAGTTGAGTAAATTTGCAAAAAGTTTTTTATTTGTATCTTTTTGGCTAATAATCTCTTCTTATTTACAACAATATTGGAATACCTTTCATTGGGAATATATCTACCTTAATTTAACAACAATATTTGATAAAGAGTTTTGGTACGTTTTAGAAAGATACCTTTTTGGACTTGATGTAGGTTATTGGTTAGAAGAGTATTTAAAATTTATGTCATATGAGCTGCCCAAAGAAGCTTTTAAATATTTGCCAATTTATTTCTTTTTAAAATGCATTTGGATTAAAAAATAAAGATATTCAAAGATATTTAATAAATTCTTGAAACCTTTCAAATAAGATATTGTCTTTTATTCTTCTAAGAATAAATAAAGTGCCTTTATCGCCCCTGCAAATTCTAAGATCTTTGCTCAAAAAAGTTATTTCTAACCATCCTTTTTGTTCTTTTTTAATCTTAGTTAAAGCGTTTATCTTCCTTATTCCAATATAAGGTCCAATTATTCCAGCATGAGTAAAATTTACTCCAATTTTTTTTTCACTTAAAGATCTTAATTTTGCTACTATTCCCGTTCCAATAATTGAATTGATTCCTTTAGGTTTGAGTAAATTTAGACCATCTAGATTTAAAGGATCAAGAATTTGAAGATTATCAACTAAAGGGGAGTAATTTAGAAATAGAGCTTTTGAACTACTCCATCTTAGTTCCCATATCCCTTTTAACTTCTCAATATCCCTGCTAAGAGTAAATCTTGATTCCTTCTCTAATTCTTCAGCCATATTTTTAATCTTTTTTGTATTAGGACTTGAGAGGAGTAAGTCGAATAATTGTTGTTCTAAATTCATTTAAATAGTTTTACAAGAAATACTTGAGCAAAAATACTTACGTTATGTGCTATATTCTACTGAAAATGTTTTGATTCCATGACAAAGAGTTACTGGCTTAAGAAAATTTCTATTCCAAATGCCGATATGTTTCTCGAATACATAAGAACAGTTATGCCATGGATAAGATCAGTAGGTGGCGTAGTAATAAAAAAAGATATTACCCAGGTTTCTAATTCGCACAAGTGGGACGGGGGTCAATTAGGCATAGTAATAGAATTTGAATCTAAGATAGCTGCAAAAAGAGCCTTTTATTCTGATGTATTTCAAGAATATTTGAGGTCAAGGGATTTAACGGAACTTGTGACAATAAGCACTCTTTGATTTTAAAAATAGATAAAAATAAATCTCAGGTAATAATATTTTCTCATAAATAAAGAATAAATTGATTTTCTTAAAATAAGTATTTATTACTAGTAATCGTTTTTTGTAATGAATATAACTTCATTATTTATGAAATATTTAGCAAAATCTAAAGTAATAATAAAAATTAAATTAAATGAATTACTCCACTGAACAAGAAGACTATTTAATGACAACCCCTTATACAAAAAAAATTCAAAAAAAATTTAAGGAAGTGAAAACTTATCTTGAAAAAAATGGATTCAATTCATCTTCCCAAGGTCTAATGCAAGATCTTATTAGTTCTCAAGAATATATTTCCAAAAATGATTTATGACAATTTTTTGTTCAAAGCGTTTTAAAGTAATAAATCCCACCTATTAGGAAAGGTAATAATATACCGATAAATAAGAGAAATGATCTCTTGGATTCTCCCTGCGTTATTAGATTGATTTCTGGTTCAATTGCAAATCCATTTTGTCTTCCGCCGCTTTCTGTTGTATAACCTTTTTTATTCATAACTAAAAAATTTCATATAATTATCGCATGATTATTTTTTTTGTTTAAAAAATTTTTACATTTAGAAAAAAAAATAATTTTTCTAATGATTATTAGTTAACTTCAAGTTTAGATTTTAATTTTGCTGCTTTTTTAAGTAAACCAACAATTTCCTTTCTACCATTAGCTTTTTCAGCACTATTAATTAAATCACTATATCTTTTTGTAATTTCTCTATGATTCATTAAATTTGATTAATTATCCTAATTATAAAAATAGAATAAAAGTTTTTTTGTATAAAAGATATCAAAATCATTTAAAGATACTTTAAATTATCTATCTAAACCAACCTTTCTTTTTAGGCTTTTCTACAACTTTCACAGGCTCTACTTTTTTACCAAATAATCCTTTTTTCTTTGGTATCACCTCCACTTTTACTGGATCTTTTTTTCTACCAAATAACCCTTTCTTTTTAGGTTTATCAATTAAATCCATGGATTTGTTAATTTTTTTTATAGGAGATTTCAATTGAGTTTGAATTGGTTTTTTACCATCTGATAAAAGCTGATATACAAAAAATCCGAATACACCAAAAAACCCTACTGCTTGGACTAAGGCGGTACCAATATTATCAAACATTTGCGATTATAGGTTTTAAATTAAGTAATCTTCTAATTATGGAAAAATAATTTTAAAAATGCGGAACAAAAGATTACAGTTTTATAAATTAAAAATTAAGATATGAAATTTTTTTTTGAATAAACTATTTATAGTAGTTAACTAGATCGATTATCAAAATTGTAAGGAGAGATATTCCCAAGATATAGGGAAAATAGGGATATTTATTCAAGATTTGATTTAAATTATTTTTTGATTCCTTTTTTACAAGCTTCTTTTCTCTAGGCGGCAATCCTAATTCTTCTCTCCTTTTTGCTTCCCCCATTTTTGCCTGTAGTTATTTTAAACAAATATAGTTCATATATATGTTCAAATACAATCCTAAAATATTTTTTAAATTTGATTAGAAATTTAATTAGAAAATTAGTTAAAATATGAATATCAGTTAAAAATTGATGATAGAAATTGTTTGGTCAGTAAATATAATGGTTGCAATTTTAATTGTTGGAGTTGGCTGGGTCTTATATTATATTTTCACTTACGACAAGAAATACTCTTCTTAGTATCAATGATGGCTGAAAGAGATTTAATTAATTTCCTTAAAAAAATTGAACAATTAAATAAACTATCTGAATTGTTAGAAAAAAATCCTATTAAAAAGAAGGAATTGTCAGATTGCAAAAATCATGAAGAAGTAATTAACTTAACTTCTAAATGGGGGTTTGAAATTGGCAAAAGATGGGGGGAATATTAAACAAATTAATATACAATCAATAAAAACGTTTAATTAGCGCCAATACTCATAAAATAAATTAATATAAAAATTGCAAAAATGTAATCATGACAGATATAGAGGCGATTAAAAAGAAGATATATCAAATAGCAGCTATTACTGATAGGGGGCAAAGACTGAACAAATTAATTGCACCTATGTATCAAGAAAAATTAAAAGAGATGGATGAGCTGATAGATAGTCTTGAAAATTTCAATACGGAAGTTTCTGAAGAGAAATTATCTGGAGAGTGGGAATTAATTTATTCAACAGTTGAATTATTTAGAAGTTCTCCATTTTTTTTAGCTATAGAAAAAGCATTAAGTGATAAATTCAAAAGTAATCTTTTTTTCAAACTACATCAATTACAAGTTGGATCATTTGGTCTTTCTACAATTGGAAGAATTGCGCAAAATATTGATTTTGATAAAAAAGAATTTTTATCAACATTTGATACCACAATATTCGGGCTTACAACAGTTCCGATTTTTGGTTGGTTCAAGCTTCTTCCAACTTTTGGAGGAAGAGTAATAACACTCGCTGATGATTTAATTTTAGAAGATAGGGTACTTAAAATGAATTTGCAGAAAACCAAAGTCTCCAAAGTTGATGGACTTAATAAGATTCCATTGTTTAGTACGCTATTAATGGAAAGATGGTATCCAGTCAATAAAGTATGGAAAAAATTGCCTTGGAATAAAGAATCACCTTCTTGCGAAGTATCCGTGATTTATTTAGACGAGGAGATAAGAGTAATGAAAGATATTTATGGATCAACTTTTGTATACATAAGACCAACAATATCCTTACTTAATTCTAAATAAAAAATTTCTTGTAATTTATCTAAGTGTTGTTACTAAATATTATAAATACAAATACAAATCCGAATCAAGTAAATCAACTTAAGGGGATGTCGCGAGATTGGAATAAATGAGTTATGTTCAGAATGAACATTTTAAAAAAATCATGCTTAAAAATAAAGAAAAAAATTCTGTAGTAAGAGGAATTTTTTTAATTGGAGGTTGGGGTTTAGGTTTAGATAGATTCTACGAAGCAGATAAAAAAGGTGGGGTCTTATCAATTATTGGATGGAGTACTACATTTTCGACTTTCTTATACTTAAAATGTTCAGGTTTCGAATATGTAGATGGAGTAAAAAATTATTCAGATTACTCGCCAAATCCATTAATTCTTCTTCCTTTCATTGCAGGAGCATACGGAGGATATCGCATAATTAAAAAGGCTTTCAGACTTGCTAAACAGTTTGAAAACGCTGAGTAAAAAATTCAAATAAAATCAAGGTAACAATCCTGAACCTTTCAAATAAAACTTAAATAAAAGGATAACTAATATATTAACAATGGCTAGAGCTACTAACCCGTTTCTATTTTTAACATCCAACCTTTTAATTAAATTAGAAAGGTAAACAACAGGATTTTCTGGTTCTTTATTATTCAATATTTATAAAATAAAATTAAAAACCAAATTATCATAAATTTTTTTTTGGACTCAATATTGTAAAGAATAGATTATAAAAAAGATATAATTAATTATTACATTATTCCTGCATTTCTCAAGAAAGCTTTACCTATATTTCCGATAACAAAAAAGAGTGACAGATTAATCAAAAGAATGATTAATAGTGCCAACATTTTGTAATTAGGATTTGATGATATCCCATCAAACCCATCATTAAGGATTTTTTTAAAAAGAGAATTATTCTTATTTTCTATTTGTTCTCCTTTTAAATCAGGGGTTAATTTATCATTTTTTGTTTCTTGATTACTTGCATATTCAAGAAATTCAGTAAATGCTTCAATATTATCTTCTTTATTACTTTCTTTTTTCTTATTGGAAGATGATTCAATTGAATTATTATCTTCTGGTATTAGCTTTGAGTCTTCCAAATTTAATATTTATGCTAGAAATATATTACACCATAAAAAAAACCCACTCAAACAAATGAAGAGAAGGCCAGTTAAGATTAAAATTCTTAATTATATTGTAAGTAATTTGGATAACTTTTGCGATAATAAATCCAATTTACTAAACCAACAGAATTGATTAAGCGGTAAATAGGATAAATTATGCTCGATTCAAATACAAAAAAAGCATGTAAAGATAATCCTGAAATTAGAGACATAAAGATAAAAAATATCGAGCATGCAATAGCTCAAGCAGAAATGATGATTAAAGAATCAAAAATGAGTCAAGAAGAATTAAGTTTTTTGAAAAGGAGGATATCTGATTCTATGCAGGATCTCGAGATTCTTTATTTAATGAGAATTTAAATAAATAAATGCTATTCAAAGTTAAATTTTAGTATATTTTGAGACTTATAAATTTCCGAATCAATATATGATAATAGAAAATTCAATGAACAAGAATAACATCTATATTCCATTAAAAATTGTTCCCTACATATTTGTATCTATTGCTGCAATAACTATTGCAGCCACTTCAAATATAATTATTTAGTATTTATATAGAACTATTCCTTTATGATTTAGAAAATGTTTGAATAGACCATATTAATTAATCAACGACTTAATAAGTACCTCAAACATATGAAAACCTTCTGCAAAACGTTTTCTGTTATTTTGTTGTTTATTGGATTTCTATTAATTTTTAATACATATCGAAAATATAGTATTACTAGAGATTTGAAAAAAGAAGAAGAAAGTAAATTAAAAAGATCTGCTGAGATCTTAAACAAATGTTTTGATCTCAAAAACAAAAGCCAACGAACTTTAAATGAATCAATGGATTTGATTGAATATTGCTTAAAGGAATATGGATCTGATAAATGATTAAATTAGCATATGCACAACTATTAATATCTTTTTACTTAGTTCCCTTAGGATTAAAATAAATATTATGACTAAGATTCATAGATGGGAGCCAACAAAACCACAAGTCGATGATATCATTCTTCCTGCTTATACCTTTATATCTCAGAAATGTGTTGCTTATATTAAAGAGCTTAAATGTCCTCCACAATACATCGCTGATATGTTGAGAGATGTAGCTGATGCAATAATGACTTCTTATCCTGAAGTTAAAAAAAATAACTAGATTTTTTAAATGAGTAAAATCAAATGTTTCTATTTAGGGGATTTCAAATGCGAGGCGAAACATCTCCAATCAGGCATGAGAATAAAAACTGATGCTCCATTAGATCATTGCGGGAAAGGTGAAAACTTCTCTCCGACTGATTTACTCGCAACTTCTCTAGGATCTTGTCTTCTAACAATAATGGCCATTAAAGCCAAATCTAGAGGATGGGAATTAGAAAATATATCTTGTGATATTGAAAAAACAATGACCAAAAATGAAGAAAGGAAAATAAATCAGCTATTAATAGTTATTAATGTTCCAGAAGAATTGTCTAAAGAAAAACTTAATTTTATAAAAAACGCGTCTAAAGATTGTCCTGTCACTCGTAATCTATCTGAATCTCTTGATATTCAAATAAATTGGAATCCCATAAGGACTTTACAAACTTGATTATCAATTTTAAATAAAAGAATCCTATGAAATATTCTATAGGAATAATTATTCTTATAATTGGTATATTTATTACTACTGATTTAGCATTTAAAACTAGATATACCAGAAAAAGAATATCTAATAAAAAAAAAGGTAGATAAGATAAAAGCCATACAAATTCATCTTAAATAATTTCTTAAAAATTTCTCTGAAATTTTATTGTATTTATCAAGAGATAATCTATTCTTTTTTTAACGCGCCTATTTAATAAAGTATCTTTTATATTTTGCAAATAGAAATATACTACTTTTTTAAATCCCAATCTTTAAAAACAACTAATTTATATATTTTTATCAATTTTTTGATCAATCAAACTAATTAATGGAAGCATAAAATTGACATTTATTCCTATAGTGCACCATATGTATGTAATAAAGAATATTATTTTTATAAATGGATTAGAAGGTAAAGTAACAAACAATCTAAAAAAAGCACCAATAAACAATACTAGTATTCCTATTTGTAAAGATACCTTGGCTATTATTAGTAAAGCTCGTTTTTTAAGGTACCTATAAAACAAAAAAAATATTGCCCCTAATATAAATAGTAAAATTATATTTATTGTCATGTAATGGTTAAATGACCTTTGATAATAATAGTGTCTTAATTAAATGGAAATAACAAATATTACATTTACAAATTATGGCGTTAAATATCTATTACTTTCTTAATAATTAAATTTTTTGAAGAATATATTATTGGAATAAAGCTTTATAAATCAAAAATTTTTAAAATAACTTAGATTTTATTAAATTAATTCTTTTTTGATTCACTCCTAAATCACTTTCTCCAACTCTTGATTCAGATCTTATTGACAATTTATTAAATTCAGGAACAAAAGACACTTCTAAATCATCTACATATTTCATCCATTTACTTTTTACCTCTGCATGAAGATAATCGCCATCAACTTCAACTATCGCTGATCTTGGAAAATTTTCAATTATCTCTTTAATATCATCAAAGGGCTTGTCTATAGAGCTAACTTCCCATTCCTCTCTTACACAATGTGCTATTTCTACACATTCACTCAATTTAATATGTGAAGCAAATGAAGATGATGGAAATATAAGTCCTAAAAAGATAAAAATGCTAATAAATAAAATTCTCATAAAAGATATAGAATTAATATAATTAATTTAACCAACAAACTTAATCTTTGAAGGAATTTTGTTTATTAAATCAAATTCATTCAACTTAAACATAAAATTTTCAAAATTAAATTTAAGAGAGTAAAAGAAACTAAAATAAAGAAAATTAAGTTTCAAACTGTATAAAAGAGTCTTAGAATTAAGATATTCATTAAATACACTGCATAACGTGGAATTAACTGAATTAGTCGAAGATTATGTAGCCACTGAATTATTATCGAGTATTGAACTTGATTTTCTTGAAGGAGAGCTTTGGGAAACTACCCAACATATTTCAGAGATAAATACATTAACTATTGCTCCAAAAAATATATGCAAGAAATTAAATCTTGACGAAAAATCATGTTGGCAATTATGTTGCGCTGCAATACTTGATTATTCAAGACCTATTAAGCGCTATGAAGGAAGAGTAGATAATTTAAAAAAATTAATTGATCAATATAATCTTGGTTCCAAAAAAAAAGACCCTTAATAAAAGGGTCTTAATAAATTTTAAAAATAGTGTTTCCTTGTTTCCACTAATTCTTAAAATTTCTCCTACACACGTACACAATATCACACATAATTTATATGTATGAAATACTTAGTATGTATGTAAATCAACTGTCACAAGCCTACAAAAAATGCTTTTGCCGGATAGCAAAAGCACTTGAATATCAGAAAAAATGTGTGTGAGGAGTTTCTGACTATATAAATATAACCTTCTTTGAATAAAAAAAGATATAGTATAAATCCCTAATTTATAATATTTTTTGAGTTTATGTATGAACAGAGAAAATTTAGATAATTACAAATAATTTTTAAATGAGAAAAGAAACTAAAAGATATTTTGAACTTTTTCAATAAACTTTGCTTTATTCAGTAAGTGGAGGGATTGCTAAGCATGCTCTTGGATATTTTGATGAAAATCGAGATTTATCTATCCCTAAAACAAAGGGCGTAACAATATAAGCTAAGGTCGATAAGTATTTTTTTTTAAATCTAAATAAGAACAATTTTTTAATTCTAAAGATTTCTATTATTCATTTCAAAATACCATAAGAGATTAATAGAAATAATTTAAGTATAAATTCACTTCAAAAAATTATAAATCTATCCTATATATCACCTATGGATAGGTGGACTTTATGAAAAGAAAAATTTCCTTTTTTGTTAGCGAAGAAGATAGTTTTAAAGAAGTTAAAGGGAAACATAACTACCAAGGAGTAGAACAATACTGGAAAAAAAGAAAAGAATGTGAAAAGAATCTTTCAAAATTTTGCTAACAATAACTTATGAATATTATTATTTCTTTTTTTCTAGCTTCTGTTATGTGGGTTCAAGTTCCTCAATGGGAGGCTGATTGGTCAAAATGTGCAGTTGACGTACCAGATTCCTCATGTCATTGGTACGTAGCTGCTCCAGATAACACCTTTGGAGATGGCTTTGATTGGGAAAATGCTCCTTGGTTTGATGCTAACGGTCTTCAAGATGTTGCAAGAATTGAAAAAGAAACTGTAGTGGAAAAACTCCAAAAAAATTAGATAATACTCAATCAATAAATTACATTTTTTAGCAATTAATTATTTATTTTCTTTCTAAAATATTTAAGATGGAAATAAGTTTTTATAAAATTCAATGCGCTTCAAAGTATGTTTAAAAAAAGACGGCAAAGAGTTTGATGAGGTTGTGATAGCAAACAATAAAAAAGATGCTATTGAGGTGGCCTTAAAAAACAATCCAGAAGCAGAAATCCTTAATTCTGATTGGACATTTAAACTTTGAAAAAAGTTTTAGAATTTATTTCCAATTTTTGGAATTATTAATGAAGCAACGCAAATAACACTTATAGCAGGACCAGGAGATAAGTTAAAAACAATTGAAAGAATAAAACCCAATAGAGAAATACAAAGGCCAAAGAATGAAGATCTCATCATCGCGATCCTAAGACTTTGTGCCTTATCAAGGCCTAATAAAGTAGGTGTTGATAATAAAGCGATTACTAGAATAACGCCCACTGCTGACATCGAACTTACTATAACTAGTGCAGTAGTAAAACTTAGAGCTAGGTTTAATAAAGAGACATTTATTCCACTGGCAGAAGCCCCCTCTGGATCTAATCCGACATAAACAACTTTTTCATATCCAAAAGTTATCAATAAAATAAATGTTAAAAAAGCAATGATTGTTCTTAACAAATCACTAAGGTTAGCAGTTAATAAATCTCCAAATAATACTGCCTCTAAATCAATTCTTATCCCAAGAAGTGGAATGAGTAAAACTCCGAAACCGAGCATTCCAGCAAGCATAGTATTCATTACCGCTTCGTAATTTTCACTTTTTTTATTAGTTAAACTTTCTGCAATAATTGAACCTAGTAGGCCACTAATAACTCCTCCAATTGACGGATGAATCCCTAGTGCCAAAGCTAGAGCAAGTCCTGGTAAAACACAGTGAGAAATTAAATTTACCTGTAATAATCTTCTATGAGTTATTAAAACAGTTCCCATAGCTGGACATAAAATTCCTGAGAAAATAGTAATTATTAAAGGAATTAACCACCAACTGTTTATAAAAGACATTATTCGTATGATTCGTTATGATCAAAAATACAGGACATTAATAGATCTTGAAAATGATGGTAGCGAAGCCAAAAATTACCCAAAGACAAGAGCAACTTCTTGAAGAGCTTAAAAAAAGTGAAGATGAATTGAGCGGTCAAGAATTGCATAGACAATTGATAATTGATGGCAAATCCATGGGTTTGACAACAGTTTATAGAAATCTTCAAGTTCTTATAAAGCATGGATTAATTCGATCTAGACATCTTCCAACTGGAGAAGTCCTTTACACACCAGTTGATAGAGATATTCACCACCTGACATGTGTTCAATGTGGAGAAACCTCCAAAATGGAAGGTTGTCCGGTAAAAGATATTCATAGTCCCAAGAAAAATCCAAAAAAATTTCAATTTTTATTTCATACGCTTGAATATTTCGGACTTTGCCAAAACTGTTATCAAGCTCAGAGTTAAGTTTAAACATATTTTTAATCACAATAATTATTCTCTTTTAAAGAACTAATATTAAGATCATCTAATTTACCTTGTATTGAACTAGGAGTTCCGGATGCTAATACTGTTTTATCTAAAACTACTACCTGATCATAATTATTGAGAGTTGAACCCCAATCATGACTGCTTATAAACAAAGACAAGCCAGCATCTGCAAGTTGACGGACTGTCTTAAGAAAATCATCCTTTGCGGGAGGATCTAATGCAGCACATGGTTCATCTAATAAAAGAATTCTTGCAGGAGACATTAAAGTTTTAGCCAAAAGAGCTCTTTGTTGCTGTCCACCTGAAAGAGAATCAAGTCTTCTATTTGCGAGATTTGAAATTCCAACTCGTTGCATTGTTGCTTCTAATTCACAACATTTGTTAACCCAAGACTTAGGATTTGCGAGAAGAGCTTTTATTTGGAATGGATTAGCACTTTTTGATTTCGAATATTTTATTTGGCCTAAAGAAATTAATTTTTCAACTGTAATAGGAAATTTCCAATTCATTGAGCTTCTTTGTGGCATAAGTGCAACTTGGGATCTATTTCTAGCTAAACTTTGCCCATCAATAGTTATATTTCCAATATCAGGATTATTTATTCCTTGCAATAATTTCAAAAGTGTAGATTTGCCAGCTCCATTTGGTCCAACAAGAGCTGTTAGAGTTCCTGGTGTTATTTCAACTGATACTTTGTTTAAAGCTGGTTTACTATTTTTTGAATAAGAATAAGTTAAATTATCTGCAATTAAAGTAGCCATTAAATAATATATTTAAATCAGTTAGAACTTTATTTTATCAATATTAAGGAATCCATACTTATTTCATAACAATTGATACCAAATATTGCCATTATTTATGAAAATGATTATCATTTTTTAGTATTTACGAATTTATTGAATGTCAATTTTTAAAAAAGTAATTTTTAATAATAAGAAATCTAATCATTCTGTTTTAAAAAACACTTTATTAGCTGGAACTGTATTAATATCAACAGCTGCTCCAGATGTTTTAGCCAAAGAAAAATCATATGTAGCTGTAGAGCCACTCACTTGCGATTTAGTTAAATCTATTGCCTTACCCTCTGATAAAGTAACCTGTTTGGTTGAAAGAAAACAAGATGTGCATGACTTAAAAATCACTCCAAGACAAGCTCAATTACTTAACAGTGCAGATAAAGTTTTTACTCTAGGGAAAGAGATGACCCCAAGCATGAAAAATTGGGAGGGTAAGCCTCAAACTGTTGTAATTGGTGTAAGTGCTATAGATGTAGATGAACACTCTGATCATGGTGGGCATGATGACCATGATGATCACTCCGCAGCAAAAGTAGATGATCATGATGGACATGACGACCATGATGATCACGCCGGACATGATGATCATGCAGAAGGATCATTTGAATGGGCAGGCAAATTTAAACTCTCTAAAGGCTCCTACAAGTGGTCATTCGCAAAGGTAGGTGGAGAATATGCAGATCCAGCCATGAAAATGGTGATTCTCGAATCGAATGATATTGAATCTTCTGAAGAACTTGCTAAAGAACTATTAGGTTCTAAGAAATCAATAAATAAAAAAAATAATGGGACTCTTGTAGCTAGTAATAAAGCCTATGTTCTTAATTTTGATCAAGGGAAGGAGAGTACAGTATTTAATATAGAAATTGAGAAAGATGGCCAATATACCTTCTTCACTGAACATATGCCTTTTGAGTTTGAAGCCGACGAACACTTCTTTAAAGATTTATCTAATAGCGATGTTGAACCAATTGCACAAGTTCCAGATGAAGGCGAGGGACACCACCACCATGATCACGGAGGATTAGATCCTCATGTTTGGCATGATCCTCATAACATTATAAAAATGGGAGAAGTTGTAAGTAAAAGTTTAAAGAAAGATATCTCTGTTTTTAATAGATCGGACAGGAAATCAATCAATGCGAGCTTTGCTTCAGTAGATTCAACACTAGAAGAACTTGATAGCTGGATTGTTGCGCAGGTCTCAACAATTCCAGAATCAAACAGGGTTATTGTATCTAAACACAAAGCAATGGAATATTACGGCGATGCTTTTGGATTTGAGACTATTAGCTTACTAGATTTTCTTGGTGACTCATCAAGTCTAAGACCAGACAATATTCAATCAACGTTGAAGATGCTTGATGAAGAAAATGTTAAGGCAATATTTCCTGAACAAATACCAGCTTCTAAGTTATTAAAAAACTTGAGTAGACAAAGTTCAGTTCCTTTAGCTTCTAATCAAATATTTGTTGATGGATTAATGATGACAGGGAATACAGTATCAGTCGCAGTTCATAATACATGTACTATTGTTAATTCATTAGGTGGATCATGTGATAAAGAAGCTGGCTCTAAACTTGAAGGCACCTGGAATTCTCTTCAAAATTAAACTTTTCTATAGATAACGGTTTTCATTATCAATAAATGTCTAATATGTTTTTATTAGACATTTTTTTTTAAATTAATTGATTTATGAGTACTAACGAAAAAGTACCTGTGACAATCCTGACTGGATTTCTTGGTTCTGGCAAAACGACTCTACTAAATAGAATATTAAACGAAGAGCATGGTAAGCGAATCGCTGTAATTGAGAACGAATATGGAGAAGTTGGAATTGATCAAGGACTGGTTATAAACGCCGATGAAGAAGTATTTGAAATGTCAAATGGCTGCATTTGTTGTACTGTTCGTGGCGATCTTATTAGAGTCCTTGGTAATCTGATGAAAAGAAGGGATAAATTTGACTATGTTTTAGTTGAAACTACTGGATTAGCAGATCCTGGTCCAGTTGCTCAAACATTTTTTATGGATGAAGAAATCAGTTCTGAATTCACACTTGATGGAATAGTTACATTAGTTGATGCCGCTCATATAGATCAACAGATAGGAAGGAGTGATGAGAGTTCAGAACAAGTAGCATTTGCAGATGTTTTAGTTCTGAATAAAACTGATTTAGTCTCTGATGAAGCTCTTGACAGCCTGGAATCAAGGTTGAGAGACATGAATCGAATGACTAGAATTATTCGAGCGGAAAATGCCCAAGTCCCAATAGATACAGTTTTGAATCTTAGCGCATTTGATCTTGACCAAATTCTAAAGCGTAGACCAACTTTTTTAGAACCTGAATACCCTTTTGAGTGGTCAGGAGTTTATGAGCTTGAGCCTGGGAAACATGAATTAAAACTTGAAGAAGGCCCTGATCCTGAGATGTCATTAGTAGCTTTTGCTAATCAAGGATTTAGCGAGGAAGAATTAAAAGAGGGAGCCGAAGCATCTGTAAGACTTTATGCAGAAAAAGCGAAAAACTTAGAACCTGGAAATACCATTCCATATGATGAGCATGTGAGTCTTAAATTGGAAGAAAAAGGACCTAAATCTTTTATTTTAGAGGTTGAAAAATCTTCAAAAATTGGATTATTTACACAACATACTGCTGAAGAATTCAATATGAAATTGCTGAAAATAGATAGCCAAAATAAAGTAAAGGAAATTCCTTTTAAAACAGAAAGAAACTGGGTGGCAGAACATGAACATGATGACGAAGTTGGATCAATCGCAATAGAGCGTTTTGGAGATGTTGATCCTGAAAAGTTAAATACTTGGATGGGAAGACTTCTTTCTGAGAAAGGGGTTGATATATTCAGGACAAAAGGTTTTATTAGTTATTCTGGCAACCCACGCCGAATAGTCTTTCAAGGGGTTCATATGCTATTTACTGCCCAGCCAGATAAAGAATGGGGTAATGAACCACGCAGAAATCAACTCGTGTTTATTGGCAGAAACCTTGATGAAAAAGAGATGCAAGAGGGATTTGATAAGTGCCTGATATAGAGCCATTTAGTCCCAGAGGCATGTTTCATGAAGGATGGTCTGCTGAAGTTGATGATTATGCAATAGTTTGTGGTTGGGCATTAGGAGGAAAACTATTTATTGTCGGAGATGTAGGAGGAGGACTTTATGGGTTCGAAGGAGATACAGGTAAAATTATTTGGAAAAAAGATGAAGCTCATTCTGGAGGTCTTCTTGCAATGTCTATCCATCCAAATGGAGAGATTTTTGCAACTTCTGGACAAGATGGAATAGTTCGCATATTGAATTGCAATAATGGCGAAGAAATTAAAGTCATTAAACTTGGTAAAGGTTGGGTAGAACATTTAAGTTGGTCAAATGGCGGTTTATATTTGGCCATAGCTTTTTCCAAAAAAGTATATGTTTTTAATCAAGATGGTACTGAAGAATGGGTTTCAGAAGAACATCCAAGTACAGTAAGTGCGATATCATGGTCGAATAAAAATGAATTAGCAACTGCATGCTATGGACGAGTAACCTTCTTTGATGTAGCAAATAAAAAAACCAATCAGAAACTTGAATGGCAAGGTTCACTAGTTTCGATGCAGTTAAGCCCTGATGGAGATATAGTCGCATGTGGCAGTCAAGATAATTCTGTACATTTCTGGCGTAGATCAACTGGACTTGATGCTGAAATGACGGGTTATCCAGGGAAGCCTTCTCACCTTTCATTTGACGATACTGGCATGCTACTAGCAACTAGTGGTAGTGAAAGAATTACTGTGTGGAGTTTTTCAGGTAATGGCCCTGAAGGAACTATGCCTGGAGAATTATGTCATCATACTGAACCAATTTCTAGCCTAGCTTTTTCTAACAAAGGGTTGTTAGTTGCCTCTGGATCAAGAGATGGTTCAGTCGTAGCTAGTTTTCTTAAAAACGATGGAAATGGTGATCCTGTTGGGGCTGCTTTTGCTGGAGATTTAGTTGGAGATATTGCTTGGAGACCCGACGACTGTGCTTTAGCAGCGGTTAATGCAAAGGGTGTTGTAACCGTTTGGAATTTTAAAGTACGTACTAGTTCCTTTTCAAAGGGATTCAGGTAATTAATAGCATATAAATTTACCAATAATTATTTTTCAAATGTCTCTCCATACAAATCACTTCGCAGTCATTATCTATACCTTTTGGATGAATATCACAATATGAAAGACATTGTAAATATTCATCTATAGGATTATTAGTATCAATATTTTTTTGATTATTTTGAATTTTTGAATTAGTCATAAAAAATTTCCTCAATTCATTTAGGGTTAACATAAACGAAGGAAATAAGAAAAGAAATAAGCAAAACTTCCTAAATATTAAGCAAGAAATATTTATGATTTAAAACTAAAAATAAACAAATTGATTACCACTATCGGACATTTTGGATTAAAAATCAATGCGTACAAAAACGGATTGTTAATTAAAAATATTTAGATTAATTTATGAATGTTGAGTTTTAGGAGGTCTTTCAAAATGATCGATAGCCTGCCTGCAATTTCGGAATAATACCGAACTGATTTAATTAACTGCTCCAATTATTTTTTATTAATGTCTGAACTTACTTCTTCTGCATCGTTTAGGTGCCCTATAAGAAAAAGTTCAATACTAGAGTCTTTGCCCCAGTTAAAAAAATTTAGTTTTTTAAGGTTATTTTTAGCTGAAAATAATTAGCAACTAGGATCAATGATTTAGGCTAAATTTTAATTTTGATAGAAAAATAAGAAGAAAATTAAAAGGAGAGCTTATAAAAGCCCTCCTTTTTTTAATGGATAGGAAAATAAATTTTGCACAATAAATTTTTTTGAGCTATTTATTGTAATAACAAACTTTTTTGAAATAGGAATTAAAAAGTGTCAAGCAAACTTAGATATTTTTCTGACTTATTAGCTAGAGTTATTATTGAAATCGAATACAAAATAGTTGTTAAGAAATTAAAGAGACAAGATCTTATAGCAGATGTTGACGATCAGAGATTACACCATTTCTCATCTTATTAATAAGATTCACTTTAATTTAATGGATAAAAATATTGCTTCTAAGGAATCTCAATTAAACTTAAATTTTTTTTAATTTAACTATTTGAATTTCTAATAATATGAAAAAAAAATTTTTTAATCAATGAAAAATTATTACTGTCCATACTGTAATCCAAAATATCAATTTCATAAGAAATCAACAACTGGAGAATTGATATGTGGTTTATGTGGGGATCCTCTTGTAAAAAAACCATTTATTAAAATTAATCAGATAGTTGCAATCTTAGCTTCCTTATCATTATTACTCCCTCTGATTTACTCATTCATTTATTTAATTAAAAATCAAATAAATCCTCCTAGAAGAAATTATCAAGCCTATATAATTTCAATCCACCAAACATCAAAACAAAATATATTAACCTCTACAAAGTGATTTAGTTAAGCAAGAATTATTATCTCCAAATTGAATTTTATTATTAATATTTTCTGATTTTTTTTCTAACTTGTTTTGAAAAAATGATTCTCCACAATGATTCTTGCAGCCACCATTTAGAGAGTTGTGAGCTTGTGAAAATTGAGTATTTGTGATTAATATAAAAAAAAATAAATTGATTATTTGCTTTATTTTCGATTTCATTTTTAAATTAGTTTATCTTTTAAACGTTTGTAAATAAATATTATAAATTAATTCCAAGGGGTGTTAACAAGTCCCCAAATATCAAAAAAGAAAAATAAAACAGCAATAACGACTAAATCCCAGGCTCTCTCCTTAAAAGCCCAAGGAGCAATAAAAACTTCTCCTAAACCATGAAGTGCAGCTCCAGTAGGTAGATGATCTAAAACAAGTAAACTGTGAGAGAGTATAAAAAGCAAACTCGCAAAATATCTAAAAAAAACAAATTGCCAATTTCCTGTGTTCATATTTTTTCATTTTTAAGAAATATACTTCAACGAATAAGATAAATAAATAGATTATGTTTGTAGATATTTCTTTTTGTATTAATAAATACTAATATGGGTTTCAACCTAAAGTAAAAAGTTAGTAATTGAAAAGATATATGTTTTCAAATTATCGTCCTAAAAATAATTATGATGAATACTTTAAAGACAATTTAAATTCAGCTAGAGAAATTTTAGCTCCCTTGTTATCCGCTCTTGATAACATGGGAATAAAAGAATTAAATAGAAATCACTCAGCAGCCAAGAAATTATTACTTAGACACGGAGCAACTTTTAGGTTAAACGACACAGGCTTAAAAGGAACAGAAAGAATACTACCTTTTGACCCTTTACCAAGAATAATAAGTAAGGATGATTGGAAAACATTAGAAGAAGGCCTGAAGCAGAGACTAGAGGCAATAGATCTATTCTTAGATGATGTATATAACTCTCAAAATATTATTAATGATGGAATAATTCCAAGAGAGTTAATAGAGAGTTCAGATGGATGGAGACCTCAAATGTTAGGTTTTAAACCTCCATTAAATAAATGGTGCCAAATATCAGGACTTGATTTGATAAGAGATGGTAAAGGTACTTGGCATGTTTTAGAAGATAACTTGAGATGTCCTTCTGGTGTGGCTTACTTTCTAGAGAATAGATTAGTAATGAAGAATATATTCCCAAATCTCTTCTCTGGAAGAATAGTTAAACCAATTGATGATTACCCATCATATTTACTAAAAACGCTCAAAGAACTTTCTGTTTGGACTGATACCCCCAAAATAGTTTTATTAACTCCTGGAATTTTTAATAGTGCCTATTTCGAACATAGTTATCTAGCTCAAGAAATGGGGATTCAATTAGTTCAAGGTCATGACCTAGTTTGTATTGATGATTATGCTTACTTAAAAACTACATCTGGATTAAAGAGGGTAGATGTAATTTATAGAAGAATTGATGATGATTTTTTAGATCCTATTCATTTTAGAAAAGATTCATATTTAGGTGTTAGTGGATTACTAGATGTTATGAGAGCTGGTCATGTTGCCCTTGCAAATGCACCTGGAACAGGATTAGCCGATGACAAAATGATTTATTCTTTTGTTCCTAAAATTATAAAATATTTTCTTAATGAAGAACCAATTATCAAAAATGTTGAAACCTATATTTGCTATTACGAAAAGGATAGAGAATATGTTTTAAAAAACCTTCCAAAACTAGTTGTAAAATCAGTCTCTGAAGCAGGTGGTTATGGAATGTTAATTGGCCCTCAATCAACTACAACTGAGATAAAAGAATTCTCTGATAAAATTAAAAAAAATCCAAGAAATTTTATAGCTCAACCCACTTTAGAACTTTCTACAGTTCCCTCGTTATGTGATGGTGAACTTTATCCATGCCATGTTGATTTAAGACCTTATATTTTAAGGGGGAAAGATTCGTGGGTAAGCCCAGGGGGGCTTACTAGAGTTGCCTTAAGAAAAGGATCATTAGTAGTTAATTCATCTCAAGGTGGAGGATGCAAAGATACATGGGTAGTAGGAAATTAATATGCTTTTAAGTCGGGTAGCTGAATCTCTTTATTGGATAAATCGTTACTTAGAACGTGCGGAAAATATCTCTCGTTTTGTAGAAGTAAGTGAAGCAATGTCATTAGACTGCCCTCCAGGAAGTGCAGAACCCTGGCTTCCACTTATAGATGCTTCAAGTGATAGAGAAACATTTGATTCAAGATTCCCAGATAAAAAACAAGATGATGTTATTAATTTTTTAATTAGGGATCGTTTAAATCCCAACAGTATAATCTCTTGTATTCAAATGGCTAGAGAAAATTCTAGACAAATAAGAGATGTTATGACATCTGAAATGTGGGAACAAATAAATATTTTATATTGGAATTTACAGGAGGGAGAATCTATATGGGAACTTCCAAGGCAGGAGCAATTGAGCGAAATAAGAAGAGGATGTCAGTTGTTTTACGGAATTACAGATGCCACTCTGAGCAAAGATCTTGCATGCCAATTTAGTATTTTAGGAAGATTACTAGAAAGAGCTGATAAGACATCAAGAATATTAGATGTAAAATATTATTTACTACTACCAAGCTTAGATGAGCTAGGAGGTGTACTTGACGAGTTGCAATGGATTGCTCTTTTGCGTTCGGCTGGAGCCTATCAAATGTTCAGGAAAGCAGAACAAAATTCTATTAAGCCAAACTCAGTAGCAAGATTTCTATTACTAGATAATAATTTCCCAAGATCTGTTAGATATTGTTTGGATGGAATAAGTAATACACTTAAAATGATAGATAAAAATCCAATTTCAGATAATCCCTCAAAACTTGAATGCATGAGAGGTTTACTTAAAGCAAAGTGGAGTTATATCAGAATTGAAGATATAATTAATAATGGACTTCATGAAGCTATTGATTCATTACAAATTGATTTGAATAAACTGCATATTCTTATACAAGATAAATATTTTATTAATAAAGAATTTGATTGATGAGAATAAAATATACCCATAACCTTGAATATTCTTATGAAGAATCAGTTCAATTAGGGGAGCATAGATTATGTATTAAACCAAGATCTCATGGATTTCAAAGGTTGATAAATTTTGATTTAAATATATCCCCAAATCCTAAAACTATTTATCCTTTATTAGCCGCAAGCGGTGAAGAGATTAATAGAATTACCTTTGAGGGTTATACAAATAATCTTTCTATTAAATCAGTAAGCGAGGTTGAGACTCTTAAACATCCAGACATTTTTGATGGCGTTAAAGAAAGAGACCTTACATTACCCTTTTGTAGAAGTATCATAAATAGAGACCTTCAGGGTGCTTTAGAAGGATGGATGCCAAATGGACAGCATGATCCTACTGCCGTTGAATTAGCCCAAGAAGCCTTGGCAGGAAGTAGCAATAATGCATTATCATTCACATATCAATTAATAGAAATAATTCAGGATCGAGTAAAGTATACAAAAAGGCATACAGGTCCAGCATGGCCAGCAAGCAGGACTCTTAGAGAAAGAGTTGGTTCATGCAGAGACTTAGCAATGCTTATGGTAGAAGCATGCAGATCAGTTGGAATTCCAAGCAGATTCGTCAGTGGTTATCATTTCGAAGATCCTTTACCAAATCAATTTGATTTACATGCATGGGCTGAATTATATATCCCAGGCGCAGGATGGAGAGGTTTTGATCCTAGTGGTAAAGGGTTAATAGACGAGAGATATTTAACATTAGTATCTTCTTCAAAATCCAACCTTACAGCTGTAATAACAGGAAACTTTAGAGGAAGAACAAACTTAAAGAATAATTTGTCATGGGACATAAAACTTCTAGAAATTAATAATTAATCAAGCCTAAAAATTACAGGAATTAATAGAAAGTTATAAAAATCTTTTAGTTAAATTAAGTTGTTTCTTATTAAGTGTTCAATGATACGTTATTTTGAATATTTATCTGTTTACATTTGTTTAATATTAAAAACAAATTGAACTCAACTTTAAAAATCGAACTCATCAAGCCAAACAAATCTGAAATGTTTGAATTGAGGAGTTACGAAAAATTCCGTGATACTGCAGACGTTAGGTTTTTCGATATTAGTATAAATAACTCAAATTTTAGAGATCTAGTTATTCATAAAGGGCCTGCTGTAAGTCCTCCTAATGATAAAGAATTAGGCAATTGGCAATTTTATATTCATCACAATCAAGAGGATAATCTTTTAGCGATATCAGGAGGTCGAACATTTTTCCTAGTAAACTTTGGCTGGGAATATCCTTTCTACAAAGTAAGATTAGAATCTTGCGGATTAATTTTGAAAATACCAAGAGGTACATATCATAGATCCGTTTCTGATGAAAATGGTTCTATCGTTTTAAATCAAGCCATAAGGGATAAAAAAGGTAGTGTTGAATCTGAGTTCAAAGTTACCAATAGTAGAGATAATAAAAAACTCCAAGATTGCATAACAAATCTCAAACCAAAATTTAAAATTTATAGTGTTAAATAACTTTAAAAACCATATTCAAATTTGAAAATTAATTTAAATAATTATCTTATTAATATAAAATAAATACAATGTAAAAATTCAATATGAAACCATTTAGCTTCTTGAAATATTTTTTATGTTTAACTTTTTCTTTTTTTATATTTTCAGCACCCGTTTTTGCAGGTGCAAATGTTGCTGTTAAAGGAGAGGGTGATGAAGTCCCTAGTTATGTCAGGTCTAATATTACTGGTTTTGATTTTCACGGGGAAGATCTTCATCTATCTTCAATTGCAGGAGCTGTAGCAAGAGATGCTGATTTTAGTGAAGTTGATCTTCATGGAACTACATTAACTTTATCTGACTTAAAAGGTTCTAATCTCAACGGAATCGATTTGACCGATACTCTCGCAGATAGAGTTAATTTCCAAAAAACTGATTTAAGAAATTCAATATTAGTAAATATGATAGCCTCAGGTAGTAGTTTCGCTGGAGCTCAAATAGACGGAGCAGACTTTTCTTATGCAATTCTTGATAGTGAAGACCAGAGAAATCTTTGCAAAATTGCCGAGGGAGTTAATCCCACTACAGGAGTTTCAACAAGAGATAGTCTCGAATGTAATTAACTTCTTTTTTTATTAAATATATTTTTTTTTACCATTAAAGTATTTGAAGATTTTTTGATCTTCATCTATAAATATAATTTCCCCATTTAATTTTGACTTCTTAAATTTTGAAAGTCTGGCTCTATGAATATTAGATTTTCTATTTATATTATCTTCATTCTCATAAAGTCCAATATTAATATTAATATTTGGATCTAAAGAGGTTTTCTCATCATCTCTAGAATAAATTTTTTCGATATTGAATTCTTTACTAAGAAGTTTCTTTTTAAATTTCAATAAATTTCTATTCTTCTTTTTTTTTAAATTTATAATTTTATTAACTAGTAAAATTGCAACTAAAGCAAAGATAATTAAAGAAATATTCATTTAATTTTAATTATAAAATCAAATCCCAAGTTACTTTTAGTAGTCAAAATTTCTTTTTTTAAAATCCCATACGTAAAAAGCTCAGATAACGTTTTAAAAGATTCAAAAATTAAGACAGAAGCAAAAAAGAAAAAAATAATAATTGAATCAACAAGATTACTTCTTTTTTTATTTAACAAATTATTCATAAATAGATTTTCTCACTATAGTTTATTGTATTTTTCATATGGTCCAAAATGTTCACTACAGTTTCTACCCATTATTTTAGCAAGATTTAAGCTTTCTTCTATATTCCAATTTGAGGATAATCCATAAAGAATACCTGCGGCGAAAGAATCTCCACATCCATATGAATCAACTTTTAAATTTTTATTTTTAATAGCTCTATACCTTCCTCCAGGAAAAATTATCCCTCCATTTTCTCCTTCCGTCTTAATAACAAATTTTGGCTTTAATATTAATTCATTTAAAGAATAAACTTCTCCGGGATCAAGATTACTTCCAATTAAGCCATCTAAAAATATCCCAGAATCATTAATAATATTTAAACCAACTCTGGGAGTGGTACATAATGTTTTGGCAATCCTTGATTTTTTAAATATTTCCTTATCGGCTGCTGTAATAAAAATTCCATCCATATCATTAAGGATACTCCAATCTAAATTATCTTTATGAGTTGGAGATAATCGATCCCCAATAATAGTAATAGATCTCTCACCATCGGAGTCAATCAAACTAAACCCTTTTCTCGTAGGGAGATCATGCCATGCAACATGTAATTTGATACCCATACTTTCAAGAATATTTAAACATTGATTTCCATAAAAATCATTCCCTAAGGCTGTAAAGAAATGAACTTCGTTATTCGTTAATTCTCTAAGTCTTTTGGCAATTACAGATCCTCCACCTGCAGGATATTCTAAAGATTTTTGTGAATGAGAAATGACACCTGGTTTTGGGAGTTGATCAAGTTTAATAAAATTTATCCATTCAATATGTCCAATAACAGCAAATTTTAAGTTGCCTTTTTTAAATTTATAATCTTGGATTGAATTATTTTCTTCAACAATCATAAGTTTTTAAATACTATTATTAGGATAATTTACATTTTTCATATGAATTCATTTAATATCTTAAAGAATAATAAACAAACTCTATCTTATATTTACCTTTGCCTATCAATCATTGGGGCCATACTTCCAATGATGGCTAATTTCAATTTTGCTCTGGAATATGGAAATAGTTTTGACATAAAAAACTTTGTTTCATTAGCGAATGCCAATCCAGCCGCTCAATCCATTTCAAGAGATTTATTTGTTGGTGCTAGTGCAGTTTTTATTTGGATTGTAAATGAATCAAAAAAATTGAATATAAAAAATATGTGGATTGTTTACATTGGAACTTTTTTAATTGCATTTGCCTTTTCTGCTCCTTTTTTCTTATTTCTCCGAGAGAGAAGAATCATTGAAATAGATAACAATTAAATATTGCCTTTTTAATAAAAACTTTTAAAACATTTTTTTTAATAGTATCGCAAAAGTTAAAAAACATAAAAAGGAAATACCTAACCAAATTATCGATGCATACCCAAAAAGGTCTAAGACCCGTCCTGATATAAATGGTCCAAAGAAATATCCCATAGCAAAGCATTGGGATAAAAGTGCAAGTGCATAACCTTTTTTACTTTTAGGAGCTATGCTATAAACAACGTCTGTAGATGTCGGAAGAAAGGAAGATGTGCCTAAACTTATTAAAATTATTGCTACAAATACAAAAGAAAAAGCACCAATATTCAAATAACTAGAAATAAATAATAAAAAGGAAGCAAAAGCAAAATTGATTAAACTAAATTTCAAACCAAACAATTTCCCTTTTTTTGATATCCACGAACCAATTGGCCATTGCAAAATCAGCAACAAAATCAACTGAAAGGAAATTATAAAGCTAATAAGTTGTTCATTTAGGACTTCCCTATAAAACCCTCCTTTAACTAAATCAAGAGGTAATGTTACTTGAATTAAAGCAAGGGATGTAGTTATCAAGACTATAGATAAAACTATTGAGAATGTATTTTTATTTAACCTATATTGATTAAAATTAATAAGATCTAAAGAATTATTTTGAGAATTTTCTAAAGTCTTTTGGATAGAGAATTTATTTCTTAAAATTAAAAAGATAATTGTGAACATACAAAAAATATCATTTATAAAAATCGATTTGAAATATAAAAAATAGTTCATAAATCCACCAATAAAAACTCCTAGAAATATACCCAAAGCTTCAGAACTTCTTACCAGAGCATAAGCTTTTCTAGTATCAACAGGATGACAAAAATATGGGACTACATATTCCACAGTGGGCCAATATATCCCAGCCGCTGCACCAATTAAAGCTTGCCCGAGTATATAAAAGTAAGAGTCCTTTGAAATAATTAGAAAAAACCCTGCGGCAATACTAATCAATGAAGAGATTACAAAAGGATAGTGAATTTTACATGCTTTATTTAAGTATTCTCCTGTAAAGAGTCTTGTTAAAGTTCCTATGATTGCTGATATTGTAAAACCTAGACCAATTTCAGTTGCTGACAAACCTATATTATTAAAAATAAGTGATGTTAAATAAATTACACCTCCTGCTCCAAATGAGGCAAAAAATCTTATTTTAGTAATTAACCTTAAATGAAAGGGAAATTGACTCCACCAAAGTTTGCCAATTAGAAATTTATTCGGGGACACAACTATTGAAATTCATTTTTGTAATTTTTATAAGTTTCTTTAGTTTTTTTACAGCTAACAATTCAAAGGCTGCTGAAAAGATAAATATTAAGTTCGAAGAAATGTCAATTCCTTTTAATGTAAATAATTTATCTAACTTAGAAAGTTATAAGAATGATTCTACAGAAGTAATAGATTGGATTAAGAAAAATGGATTTTCAAAAATAATTGAAATGTCAAAATTGTTAGATTTTCCTATTTTTAAACAAGAAAGTTTAAACAGACAAGTATTAAGAAGTTGGGTAGGTAGAAAGATTCTTTCAGAATTAAGTAATACTATTTTGGTACCAGACGACAAAGATGGTATTGAGATTTTTAATACTATAGAAAATTTGTTGGAATTCCAAAAGGAAGTGTCAACTTTAGACATCATAAAAGCTTTACCCTCAAAAGAAATTTCATTAAATATTGATAATCTAATTTTGATAATTTCTTCGTGGAAAAACGAACTAGCAAAGCAACAAAATCTAATTGTAAAATTAAATTCTCTAAAAAAAACTGACGGTTACTTATCCAAGAAAAAAGCGACTAAATATGATCCAAGAATTATAAAAGTTAATAAAGAAGTTTATTCATCTCATAGAGTTGATCCATTAAAAATTGAAATATGGAGAAACAAAACAGAATCATCTGAAAAAGATCTAATTATATTCATGCCAGGACTAGGGGGGGATTTTAATAATTACAGGTGGATAGGATATGAACTAAGTAAGAGAGGTTGGCCTGTGTTATTTATAGACCATAAAGGGAGTAATTTAAAGTCTCTTTTAGAAGTTATGGAAGGTAGTAATGTCGTCCCTAGTAGTGTTGATTTGTTTTTGTATCGCATCAAAGATTTAGAAGCAATAATAAAAGCTCATAATAATGGGAGATTTGAGTTAGCAAATAACTCCTATATTTTAATGGGACATTCATTGGGAGCTTTAATAGCTTTTTTATATGAAGGAAATTTACCTAAAGATGGTTTAAATGAGAGATGTAACATAGCTCTAAAAGATTTTGCATTAACAAATTTATCAAAACTCGTTCAATGTCAATTAGACGAAATCCCTTTGCCTGAAATTAATAATATAAATAAAGCAAACGGAATTATAGGGTTTAATTCATTCGGAAGCATAATCTGGCCAAAAGAAAATGATTCTGGAATTGAAATGCCAGTACTATTTATTGGAGGTACTTATGATCTTATTACTCCATTAATTAGTGAGCAATTCAAAGTATTTTTATCTACTACTTCTAATCCCTTAAATAGATTTTTAATTATTGAAGGAGCGAGTCATTTTTCACCAATAAGAGTTAATGACAATATTTCAAAAGATATTGAAAGTAATGATATCTTTAAAATTAATAAATCTTTTATTGGATCTGATCCTAATTTAGTTCAAAATTTATCTTTACAATTTATTATTGAGTTCCTCGAAAATATAAAAAAGAATGAGAGCATTAAAATTATGACAAATAAAACACAAAGTAATATTGATTTTCATATTTTAGATAGAAAGACTCTAAAAGAAATTATCAAAAATTAGTACTCAATACGAGGATCTAATAAAGCAATAAAAATATCTACAAAAAGATTTAATGAGACAATTAGCAAAGAAGTAATAATTACGATCCCTTGAACAACCGTATAATCCCGTTGAGAAATGGCTTCATTTAATCTTAAAGCAATACCAGGCCATGAAAAAGTAACTTCAAAAAGAAGAGCTCCCCCAGCTAAAGAAGCTATCGTCAAACCAGAAATAGTAACAATAGGCAAAAGTGCATTGGGTAAAGCATGATTTAAGGTGATTTTTCTTCGTGTAATACCTCTGCAGAAAGCCGCATTTACATAATCACTTCTTATTGCCTTGTCTAAATTAATCCTTAAAGATCTACTAAAAATTCCACTTAGAAGAAACCCTAGTGTTAAAGAGGGAAGCGCAAGATGATATAAGCTGTCTCTCAGAAAAATGAGATTATTATCAAGAAGACTATCTAAAACTAAAAAACCAGTTATCTGAGGTTGGTCATGAATTATTGGGAACCTACCTCCAATTGGGAAAAATCTAAAATAAACTGAGAATATTAACTGAGCTAACATTGCTCCCCAGAAAGGAGGAATTGCATATGAAGAAATTCCAATTATTCTAGCTATGTAGTCGCCTTTCTTACCTTTATTTTTTAAACCTAAAAACCCCAAAGGAAAGCCTATTAAAATTGCAAAAAACATAGAAAAGATTCCTAGTTCAAGACTTGCTGGCAAGGACTTAAGAATAATATTAAGAACTGGTTCTTGAGTACTTAGAGATTCCCCAAAATTTAAGTGCAAAATATCATTAATATAAGATAAATACTGACTTAGAAGAGATTCATTTAATCCTAATTTAGAACGAAGAAGTTCTCTTGAGGTTTCATCTGCTCCAGATCCTAAAATTGCATCAACTGGATCTCCAGGTGCAATTCGTAACAAAATAAAGACTAATGTAGATATTATCAACAGCATCAAAGGGATTAGCAATATCTTTAACAAAGAATAATTTAAAAGTTTTTTTAGATCTCTACTCATTAATAAACTTGAGATCGCTCATCGAAATAATTCCTGCTCCATTGAAAATAGGTTTTGATACATTATTTTGCGACCATGCTTTTTGAGAAGAAATCCATATAGGAATATAAGGTATTGATTCTGAGGCTATTCTCTCTATTTCAATTAATTTATCTAATCTTTCATGACCATTTAAATTTTCACTTTCAATGAATAAATCCTCTACTTTTTTTGATCCCCAAAAACTGCCACTATAAACAGATTCCCCTTTTTTACAGCCTTCGCCATCAAACTCAATGCAGCTTAGAAGAGGGGTAAGATAAGCCTCTGGGTCAGAATAAGCACCTGTCCAATCCAGAATAACCGCAGTATATATTCCTAAATTTAGGTTTTTATAAATTGTTGTAGACTCTACTCCGTTAAGTTGAATATTAATACATTCATTTAAAATATTTTTTATATCTTCTTGCCAAGAGATCGCAATTAGTTTGTCAGCAGGGACATTAGATCTGTAAGTAAGAGGAAGATCTAAAATATTCCCATTACAGAAACCTTCTTTTTTTAGTAAAACTTTTGCTTTAATAGGATCATATTTTGGCCATAATTCTGGATTATTTTTTTTTAAAATTGGCGGGACAATTGTTCTTGACGGTTGCCTCAATCCATAACTTACTTTATTGCTAATTCGTTCCCTATTAATACTTTTAGCTATAGCTAACCTAACATTACGGTTATTTAATGGATAGGAATTTGTTCTAAGACTAATAAAACTTATTTCTGTTGCAGGACTATTTCCTTCTTTAATTTCATTATTTTTGCTTAGGAAATTTAAATTATTTCTTTGACTATCATCGATTGAATTTGATAAAAGAACATCAATTTGATTACTTTTTAAGGCTCCAAAAAGAGAAGCAGAATTGGAATATCCAATAAAGCTAATACCTTCATTATTAGGAATATCTCCCCAATAATTTAAATTTGGATCAATTATTTGAATTTCATTTGAAAATCTTTTCAGTATATATTTGCCTGTACCAACAAATTTATCATTTAAAAATTTATCAGAATAATCTTTATAAAAAGAGGGTGAAATAGGTGTTAAATTTACAGCTGTAAGTAACCCATTAACAGAGCTTGAAGGTTTATTTAGATTAATTATTACTTTGTATTCACTTGGAGTTTCTATTGATTTAATTTTATTTCCCAAAATATAATTCATTGTTCCGATTCTTTTAAATCTCTCAAAAGAAAACTTTATAGCATTTGAATTAAATGAAGTTCCATCATGAAAAAGAACATTCCTTCTCAGATTAATTATTATTTGTAATTTATCTTTTGAAAAAATTGGCATTTCAGATGCTAATTCAGGAATTAATTCGCCTTCAGAATTTAATTCATATAAAGTATCTCCTAAGGAACTTAATAGTTGAAGTGATTTAAGTGTATTTGCCCTAGCTGGATCTAAAGATTCTATTTTACCTGCACTCGCAACTATAATTCTTTTGGATTTATTATTAGAAACACAAGAATACTGTGATAAAGAAATTAAGAAAATAAATGTAGCTATTAAAAAGTTGTTACGCATATAAATGAAATTTCAGAAATTTAAATTTTAGTAATACTATTTGAACAAAATGTTTGCAAAGTAATTTGATTTATTTTCAAAGTGAATGTTTTGTTAACTTCTAAAGCGAAAGGCCACTCTCTTATCCAACAAACTTTACTCTTTGGATTGATTCCTATAACCTGAAATGTTTTTTGACTATTTTTAATTTTTACACAAGCTCCTTTATAAAGGTTCTTACAAATGTCATTATGTTGAAATTTATGATTATTTTTATTTTCAATTAATTTTGAAAAACTCATTACAAAAGTATATTTCCTTTCTTTGGTTTAACAAGCTATAGGTAGATTTGCAAATGTTTTTTTCAAATACAACTTAATTGGCTAGCAATTAATTCAACTTCAGAAAGGACACTTATTTCCTTCTTTGATTTTTCAAATTTACCATTTGTTACTTCATGAGTGATCACAACTATTTCTGCTTTGTTCTCACTCGCATCTAGTTGGACAATTGATTCAATTGAGACATCATTGTTGCCAAAAAGATCACCAATCTTTCCAATTACACCTGGGGTATCTAAACAAATAATCCTAAGATAATTCTTTTTTGATATTTGATTAAAATCTATGACATGGCAGTCTTTCCAAAAGTTAAAAGATAATAAGGGATCAATTGAGGATGAATTTTTTAATAATGAAGCATGAAGATTTAAGATATCAGAAACTACGGAAGAGGCAGTTGGCCCACTGCCCGCGCCTGGGCCATATAACATTATTTCCCCAAGAGGATTTGCCTCGATAAGGATGGCATTATTTACACCCTCAACAGCAGCCAAAGGATGTGATTTTGGAATTAAAGAGGGACCCACCCAAATATTTAAGGAGAGAGAATCATTACTATTGATATCACTTCTCTCAGAGAAGGCTAAAAGTTTTATTTCAAAACCTAGTTTATTTGCATATTCAATATCTTTAATATTTATTTGATTAATACCCTCTGTACTAATTGAGTCTCTATTAATCTTTCCCCCAAATGCAAGTTCAGTAAGTATTGAAATCTTATCGGCTGCGTCATGACCTTCAACATCCGCTGTTGGATCAAATTCTGCGAAACCGAGTTTTTGAGCTAATTTTAGTGTTTCCTTATAGTCTGCTTTTTCTTTTGTCATTTTTGTAAGTATAAAGTTTGTTGTACCATTTATTATTCCAACCATTTTATTTATTTGATTACTTCTAAGAGATCTTTTTAAAGGTTCAATTATTGGTATCCCTCCGCATACTGCTGCTTCTGTTAATACATAAACTCCATATTTAGTTGCTGTAGTATAAATTTCTGTGCCAAATCTTGCAATTACTGCTTTATTAGCTGTAACTACAGATTTTCCAGCCTTTAAAGATTTCAATATTATATCTTTGGCTATATCTATACCACCCATAACTTCTACAATTACATCAATATTAGGATCGTCAATTAATTTAAATGGATTATTTGTTAATAGATTATTTTCTAATTCAATATCCCTTTTCTTATTGATATTTTTAACAGCTATCCCTACAATTTCTATTTCTTTTAAAATAGGATGAATACTACTTTGCGAATTTAGGATTCTATAAATACCTTTACCAACAGTTCCAAAACCAATAATCCCAATTTTACATTTTTGCATTTTTTATTATTTATTATGAGTATAATTTTATAATATTATTCAGACAAGAATTCATTTGCCTGAGACTGCATTTTTAAAAGTATATTTAAAAAACCATTAGATCTTGATGGCGTTAAGCTTGCTTTAAGACCAGTATCTTCTATAAATTTATTATTTATATTAACAACTTCTTTTGGTGTTAACTCGTTCATTCCATTGATTAAGAATGCTAGTAAACCCTTTGTTATCAATGCATCAGAATACCCTTCCCAATAAAGTTTACCTTCTTGTAAGATTGCTTTAACAAAAACTTCAGAAACACACCCCTGGACTTTATTTTCCGGAATTAAAATGTCATTCTTTGGAATTTTCAATTTTTTACCCAGCCACAAAATATATTCATATTTTCTTTTAGGATCATCTGAATTTTTCAGCTTATCTACTAATTTAAATAATTTAATATAAGTTTCTTTTTTTTCCATTCTTATCCAATTTTAAAAAATAATTAATTGATCACAGACTAAACTAAAATTTCTTTTTCCGTAATAAAGCCTGATAGAGGGATATCCCAATCTGCTTTAGTTAATAAATCATGACTTACACAATTAGAGGTTAATACTCCAATACATGGGATGTCTCTCCAATTTTTATCAACTCTTAATCTATCAAAATATCCTCCTCCATAACCTAATCTTGTCAAGTTTTTATCGATAGAAAGACAAGGTATAAAAATCATACTTAAGTTTTTATAGCTTATTTTGCTAGAAATATCAGGAGAAGGTATTCCCTCAGAATCTTTAGTTAATTTTTTATCGTCCCAGGCACAAAATAAAAGTTCTTTATTGTCATCACATCTAGGTAAAGCTAAAGAATATTTGTCATTAAGACTCCTTATATCAACTTCATTTTTAAGTGGCCAATATATCCCAATATGATTAAATTTTTTTCCACTAGTAAAAAAAGACTCAACATATAATCTCACATTAATTTCTACATTTCTTCTATCAATGAGAGAACTTTTATCCATCAAATTTCTAAAAATCCCCCTCTCGAAGTTCTTTTTTTCTGAAATAGTCATAGATTATATCTAGTTTATTCCTTCTTCATTTAATTTCGTAAGGGCTATTGCTAGTGCATCCGCGGAGTCATCAGGTTTCGGTGCATAGTGTAAATTTAAGTTATACATAACTGCTTCAATAACTTCTTTTTTTGAAGCTTTCCCAGAGCCTGCAATAGTAAGTTTAACCTGAGAAGGTGCATACTCACTAACCTGGATATTCTTGGAAGCTAATACCATCATAATTACACCTCGAGCTTGAACAACGCTAATTGTAGTACTAGATCTATAAAAGAAAAACTTCTCTACTGCAGCAATATCAGGTTGCCAATGATCTACTAATGCATTGAGATCATTAAAAATTTCGTAAAGTCTATCTTCTTCTTTATCGTTTTTATTAGTTTCAATAACTCCACAATCAAGTAATTTTTTCTTTTCATGTTGTGTTTCAATAATTCCATATCCAACTCTTCCTAATCCAGGATCTATACCTATAATCCTCACTTAATTAATCTTGTGATGCTAGTTGAAATTTAGAAAGACTATCTTTTTCATTTAAATCGAAGATTTTGCAGAATGCTTGAATAACCCTTTCACCTGAGTCAACTTGCTCTAAAGGATCTTTTCTTAATCGATGCCTTAATGAACAAGTAATTACTCTAGCGATATCCTCTTCTTGTACTTCAGTCCTTCCTTCAAAAGCAGCTATGGCTCTCGCAGATCTATTAGTTACAATGTCACCTCTTAATCCATCAACATCAAGTTCGCCACATATAGCAGAAATATTTAACCTAAGATCATCATCCAATTGAACTGAATTTAATATCTCTTGAGCTTTAATAACTTTTTGTTGAAGTTCGTCCTGCTGTTTCTCAACACTTTTTGAGAATTCATTGGGATTATCATCAAACGAGGTTCGCTGATCAACAACTTTTACCCTTAATTCTGCATCTCTTACTGTCTTAACCTCAACGCTCATTCCAAACCTATCTAATAACTGAGGTCTAAGTTCTCCTTCTTCTGGATTGCCAGAGCCAATCAAAACAAATCTTGCAGGATGTCTAACGGAGACTCCTTCTCTCTCGACAGTGTTCCATCCAGAAGCTGCTGAATCTAGTAGGACATCAACCAAGTGATCGTCAAGTAGATTTACTTCGTCTACGTAAAGCAAACCTCTATTAGCCTTTGCTAATAAGCCTGGTTCAAAAGCTTTAATCCCTTCGCTTAAAGCTTTTTCTATATCAATAGTTCCACAAAGTCTGTCTTCCGTTGCACCCAATGGCAAATCAACCATTGGAACTTGTTTTTTATCTTTCTCTAAACTTTCGCCTTGAACAATTCTTTCTAATACTTCTTTACTTTGTAAATCAGGATCTATGAGGGAACTGTTATAAGGATCATCTTTAACTACATCTATTGCTGGTAACAAGTCTGCAAGAGCTCTTATAGTAGTAGACTTACCAGTTCCTCTGTCACCCATAATCATTACTCCTCCAATCCTTGGATCTATAACATTTAACAAAAGAGCTAATTTCATTTCTTCTTGACCAATTACTGCCGTAAAAGGAAAAACTCTTCTTTTCTTTGTAGTATTCACAGCTTTAGTTTTACTTTATTTTCGTATGATCAGTAGATGATACTTCAGAAAATGTTTTTAGTAAATATCCACATCAAATTGAATATTTTGAACATATATAACCTCTTGTAATTTAAATTCATTTCTGATTCCATATTATTTTATTTAATATTAATTTTATTTAATTAATTAGGCTAGCTATGAATATATTCAATCTAAAAATCAAAAATATAGTTTTTAATAAATTAAAAATTTACCTATGTCTTGATTTTTATTAATCGATATTTATTTTAATTGCCTTTTGAATTATTTAAAAACCAATTAATTTGGTGAACAATACCTCTCAAGATATTTATCTCATGACTTGATGTCTTAGCTTTTAAAAAAAATTTTTTAAATTTACTAATTTTTGAATAGGATGTGTGTTCCAAAAGATACCCAGTCCTCTTGAGCAATACTTCTAGTTCTGCAAAAGATTCATAAATTTGTTTTGATGATGCAAGGTTAAAAACTTTTGAATCATTGTTAATATTATTCTTTGAAATTTTATTTAATTCATACAAAATTATTGATACGGCATGAGATAGGTTTAAGGAAGGATAATATTCAGAAGTCTTAATATTAAAAATCTTATGCGCAAATAGTAATTCACTATTACTTAAACCTCTATCCTCTCTTCCAAATAAAATAGCTAAATTATTAATTTCTTTGAAAGTTGAAATCCATTTAGATATCGCCTCAGGAGATTCGCACTCAACATCATTACTTAAATCAATTCTTCCACATGTGGCAAGAACTAAATCACAATCAAATATTGCATTTTTAATACTATTAAAAATTTTACAATTATCAATATATTGTTGGCCTTTTAGAGCCATTTTTCGTGCCTCTAAAGAAAAAATATCACATTTTGGAGAAACAATTCTTAATTCATTCACTTCAAAATTAGAACATAATCTCGCGATACTTCCAACATTTATCGGCCCATTTGGTTCAACTAAGACAACTTTCAATTTTAGATTTTTTTTCTTCAAATTTAATTCAAAGTATGCAAATATTTTAATAAATTAGACATGTTTTGAGGATCAATTTCAAAACTAGGCATAGGAGGTGTAAGACCCTCTATAACTTGTTTTATGATTTCATTATCATTTAAACGTTGGGTTATTGAATGTAAATCTGGTCCAACTAATCCTCTCGCAGTAATACCATGACATCCAACACAATTCATTTTGAAGAGAGAATCTCCTTCTTTAATTGATCCGTTAAGTTCTAGAGTTTTAAGAATATATGTATTGTTCTCATCTTGTTTGAAATAAAATAAAGAAACACATATTAATGAAATGGCGAGAACAATTAAGCTCTGTTTCCAATATTTCTTTAAAAAAGAATTTTCTACTGCAGATGATGAAGATGTTGTCACAAAAAATTGTCGCTGTGTAACAATTGTGAATGAGAAATGAAAAAATTGCCAGAAAATGATTGAACCTCTATTGTGTGGAATTGTTTTAGGATTAGTTCCAATAACCCTTCTTGGACTATTTGTAAGCGCTTGGAATCAATATAGGAGAGGTTCAGGAATGTTAGATATGGATTAAAAAAGTCAATTTTGATTGACCATAAGTTCTAACATCATAAACATCCCACAAAATATTCTTTTGTATGTTCAAATCTAGTGAATGTTCGCAGATAACAATTGTACCTTTCCTTATAAAATTACAATTAAAAATTTGATTTAAAACTAATATATGGTAATTAGCTCTATATGGTGGATCTAGATAAATAAAGTCAAATTTTATTTGATCAAAATCATTATTTGCAAATATATTCCTTTTAGTTTCTGGCTTTGTCCAAATCAAAACATCATTGCAAATAACTTGAATATCATTTTTTCTATTGTCTACATTGTCTAATGAGCATAAATTTCTTAAACATATTTTTGAGTTGAATTTATTTTTTTCAATTGCAACTATTTTCTTTGCTCCATGATTATATGCCTCACATGATATCGCTCCTGTTCCACTAAATAAATCTAACCAATTAGATTTTTCTACTCTATTTTTCAAAATATTAAAAATAGCCTCTCTAACCATTAAAGTGGTTGGCCTAATATCGCTATTGTTTGAGCTCTCCAGTCTTCTTCCTCCAATTAACCTCAAATTTGTTTTCATATATCAAATGGACTTATTGAATGCTTTTAAGCCACCTAAGTAAAAGTTTTTCTCCGGTTTTCCCTGATTTTTCAGGGTGAAACTGGCAAGCAAGTAAATTGTCTTTTTCTATTATTGCTGTTAATTTCTCAGAACCATAACTAACATTAGCAGCTATATGGTTTGTATTATTGGGCAATGCATAATAAGAATGTACAAAATACACCCAGTTATTATATTCATCATCTTTCATTAAGCAGTTCTGTCGTGTAGGGAGGAGTTCGCACCATCCGACATGTGGGATTCTTTGATTAGACAACTGGGGGATTTTTTTAATTTGTCCTTCTACTATTCCAAGTCCTGAGATTTGACCCTCCTCACTTGATTCAAAGAGTAATTGCAAGCCAAGACAAATTCCTAAAAATGATTTTCCACTATTTATCCAGTTTTTTATATCATTTATTAATCCTGTTTTCTTAAGGTTATTCATAGCAGGGTCAAAGGAACCTACACCAGGCAATATTAAAGCTTTACAATCTTTTGTCTGATGATGATTTTCAATTAATATTATTTCCTCTTCAAGACTTTCTAAGGCTTTCTTTACAGAATGAATGTTACCCATCCCGTAATCTATGAGTCCTATTTTAGACAATACCTTAATTTTATAGGTGCTTCGACAAAGTACTAGAAAGAGTTGCCTTTGGAACAGCTCCAACGACGGTATCAACTTTTTGACCCCCCTTAAAAATCATTAAAGTTGGAATACTTCTAATTCCATATTGACTTGCAACATTAGGATTTTCATCTGTATTTAGTTTAAATACTTTAATTTTACCTTCGAAGTCTTTAGAAATTTCCTCTACAACAGGTGCGACCATTCTGCATGGACCACACCATGGAGCCCAAAAATCAACTAAGACTGGCAGATCACTTTGCAAAACTTCTTTGTCAAATGAAGAATCAGTTACGGCTGGAGCTGATGACATAATTTAGATATTCCTTTTAGAAAATTTAGCAGGCTATTCTTTTAACTGATGATTTCATTACAGATAAAAACATATAAGTAACAAATCGGGTTAAAAAAGCCCGATAAATCGGGCGTTTATGTGTGTGAGGAGTATGGGGTTTCCCCCATCACTTAATAATAGCTCTAAAAAAGAATTTATATTGAATTTCTAGAAATAACAATTTATATTATTTACCCATTCCAAGCTGTTGAGCTTTTTGATAAACTTTACCTTCAGTTAAAAGAGATGGTGCAATAACTATTTCTACATTTTGCATTTCTTTAAGATTTTTAACTCCAAGAGTACTCATTGATGTTCTAATAGCTCCAAGTAAATTATGTGTGCCGTCATCAAGTAATGCAGGTCCTCTAATTATTCTTTCTAAAGAACCCGTAGAACCAACTTCAATTCTTGTTCCTCTAGGTAAAATTGGACTTGGAGTGGCCATACCCCAGTGAAATCCATTCCCAGGTGCGCTTGATGATTTAGCTATTGGAGATCCAATCATAACTGCATCAGCTCCACAAGCAAGGCATTTACAAATATCTCCTCCAGTTACAATTCCGCCATCACCAATTATAGGAATATATCGACCACTTTCTTCAAAGTAGTCATCTCTTGCAGAACTACAGTCAGATATTGCTGTTGCCTGTGGAATGCCGATTCCTAATACTCCTCTGGATGTACAAGCAGCCCCTGGACCTATACCCACCATAAGACCTGCCACGCCGGCTTTCATAAGTAGTTTTGAGACATCATATGTTACACAATTTCCTGCGATTACTGGGACTTTTAAAGATTGGCAAAGTTTTTTTATATTTAAGGTTTCCTTGCCATCTACCCCTAAATGCTCTGTAGAAACTACTGTACCTTGCAAAAAAAATAAATCTATTTTTGATTTTATTAGTGTTTCTTTGAATTTAATTGCGGCTTGAGGTGTTCCACTTAATGCTGCTATTCCACCTTTTTCTTTAATATCGTCAATTCTTTTTAAGATTAAATTTTCTTTTATGGGTTCACTGTAAATTTTTTGCATTAAAGGGACGAATTCACCTTTCCCTACAGAAGCAATTTGACTAAGTATTTCTTCAGGATGATCATACCTTGTCTGAATACCCTCCATATTAAGAACTCCAAGAGCTCCCAACTTTGAAAGCTCAACTGCAGTGTTAACATCAACAACGCTGTCCATTGCACTGGCAATGATAGGAATTTCTCTTTTGAAATTGCCTATTACCCAAGATGGGTCCGTTAAATGATAATCAAGAGTTCTTTTTCCAGGAACTAATGCTATTTCATCAATACCATAAGCCCTTTTAACTTTTTTGTTCAAACCAATTTCAATATCCACGAGATTTTTAATTTATTCTGATTAAATTAACAACTAAAGGAGTAATAAGCCAATAATTATTTAAAAACAAAAGGGTTTTTTTATTATTTGTGCATAAATGTGAGTATTTGAAAATTAAATTTTAGTTTTATTTTTTTCATTCTGACAATCAGCGATTATTATTAAATAAAAGGTTTTATATGTCTGATATTGTTGATTCTGAGAATTCTGGATTGAGTGAAAATAACGATCGAATAATTCAGACTGATTTGCGAAATGAAATGTCTCGATCATATCTAGAATACGCAATGAGCGTAATTGTTGGACGTGCGCTTCCAGACGCTAGAGATGGATTAAAACCAGTTCACAGAAGGATTCTTTACGCTATGTATGAGCTTGGCTTAACAAGTGGCAGGCCTTACAGAAAATGTGCAAGGGTTGTTGGGGAAGTTTTAGGAAAGTACCATCCTCACGGAGATACTGCAGTTTACGATGCACTAGTAAGGATGGCTCAGGATTTTTCAATGCGAATGCCTCTAATTGATGGTCATGGAAACTTTGGTTCGGTTGATAATGACCCCCCAGCAGCGATGAGATATACAGAATCACGTCTTCAATCCCTAACAGATGAGAGTTTACTTGAGGATATTGAATCTGAAACTGTAGATTTTTCCGATAATTTTGATGGTTCGCAACAAGAACCTACAGTTTTACCAGCGAGAATTCCACAGCTTCTCTTAAATGGATCTTCTGGCATTGCAGTAGGTATGGCAACAAATATACCTCCTCACAATTTAGGAGAATTAATTAATGGTCTAAAATCAATTATCAATAATCCTTTAATTGAAGAAAAAGAACTTTTTGAGATAATTAAAGGACCTGATTTCCCCACAGGAGGACAGATCTTAGGTAGAGATGGTATCAAAGAAACCTTTAAGTCTGGGAGAGGCTCAATAACCATGAGAGGTGTTGCAGATATTGAACAAATCAAATCCCCCGGGAGAGCAGAAAAAGATGCTGTAATAATAACTGAACTTCCCTTTCAAACTAATAAAGCAGGTTTGATAGAGAGAATTGCAGATCTAGTAAATGATAAGAAATTAGAGGGCATTTCGGATATTAGAGATGAAAGTGACAGAGACGGTATGAGAATTGTGATTGAGCTAAAGAGAGACGCATATCCTCAGGTTGTTTTAAATAATCTTTTTAAGTTAACCCCCCTTCAAAATAACTTTAGCGCAAATATTTTAGCTCTTGTCAATGGTGAACCTACAACTCTTTCACTTAGAAAAATGTTGGATGTATTTCTAGATTTTAGAATTGAAACGATAAAAAGAAGGACAACTTTCTTATTGAAAAAAGCAGAAGAAAGAGATCACATTATCCAAGGACTTCTTTTGGCTCTAGAAGCAATGGACAACATTATACATTTAATAAGATCTGCGAAAGATACAACCTCAGCAAGAGAACAATTGCAAAAAGATCACGAATTATCTGCTATTCAAGCAGATGCTATTTTACAAATGCAATTAAGAAGATTAACGGCTTTAGAGGCAGATAAAATTAAAGCAGAACATAATGATCTAACGAAAAAAATCACAGATTATAAAAATATATTGAATGATAAACAAAGAATAAATGAAATAATTCTTGAAGAGCTTAGCCAAATAGATCAAAGATTTTCATCCCCAAGAAAAACCGAAATCCTTAATTTAGGTGGAGGCCTAGATGATATTGACCTCATAGCTAACGAGCGGTCAGTTGTTTTGTTAACCTCAGCTGGATATTTAAAGAGAATGCCTGTAAGTGAATTCGAATCCACAAGCAGGGGGTCAAGAGGTAAAGCTGGAACAAAAAATCAAGAAGATGATGAAGTTAAATTATTTATAAGTTGCAATGATCATGATACTCTTTTACTTTTCAGTGATAGAGGTGTGGCTTATGCACTGCCAGCTTTCAGAGTACCTATGAGTAGCAGAACTGCTAAAGGAACACCTTCTGTTCAACTCCTCCCCATACCAAGAGAAGAACAAATTACTTCTATTGTTTCAGTAGAGTCTTTCGAGAACGATCTTTATTTATTAATGCTAACTAAAGCTGGATTTATCAAGAGAACTTCATTATCTTCTTTTTCAAAAATACGATCAAATGGTCTGATAGCAATTAATTTAGAGGAAGGTGATGCTTTAACTTGGGTTAGATTATCAACAGAAGGCGATAGTGTATTAATTGGATCAAAAAAAGGGATGACTATTCATTTCAGGTTAGATATCAGTGAGTTAAGGCCTCTTGGAAGGACAGCGAGAGGGGTTAAATCTATGAACTTAAAAGATGGAGATAAACTTGTATCAATGGATGTTTTAACTTCTAGTCTGGTTGATCAACTTGCAAATATTGATAATGAAAATGAAGAGACTGATGAAGATCTAGATAATAATTCTTCAAATGGTCCTTGGGTTCTTGTAGCCAGTGCTTTTGGCCTAGGGAAGAGAGTCCCAGTAAACCAATTTAGATTGCAAAAACGAGCTGGGATGGGTTTAAGAGCAATAAAATTTAGAATTAAACATGACTCCCTAGTGGGACTTAAGGTTCTAGGAGAGGGTGAAGAATTGATTTTTGTTACAGAGAAAGGTGTGATAGTAAGAACAAATGCCGATAAAATTTCACAACAATCAAGAGCTGCTACAGGAGTAAAATTGCAACGACTAGATGAAGGTGATCATTTATCTGAAGTTGTATTAGTTCCTCATGAGCAAGTCGAAGATTCAGATCAAATAATTTCTAAAGAAAAAGAACTTTAAGAATGTAGGAGATTAAAAGGTTCTCATGGAAATACTTGATATTTTAATTTTAGGTTCTGGACCAGCAGCACTCTGTTTAGCTTCAGAATTGGCCAAACAAAATCTTAAAATAAAGGGAATATCAACGAAATCTCCTTATGAAAAGTGGGAGAATACTTATGGTATTTGGGCATCTGAATTAGAAGAATTAGGTTTGGAGGCTTTGTTGTCTCATAGATGGTCAAAAACTGTAAGTTACTTCGGAAATGGAATAAAGAACGAAGGGAATAATCCCACAAAACATTTTTATGATTACGGGTTAATAAATCAGGAAGCCTTTCAAAATGAACTTTTAAAGACATGTAAAGGTATTCAATGGTTGAACGAAACTGCAAAAATAATTAAATCAGAAAACAAAATTTCAGAAGTAATTTGCTTATCAGGGTTAAAACTAAAGGCAAGATTAGTAATTGACGCTAGTGGGCACAAAAGTAAATTTATTAAAAGACCACTTCTAAAAGAGGTCGCCCAACAAGCTGCCTATGGGATAGTCGGTAAATTTACCACCCCTCCTGTTAATAAAGACCAATTTGTTTTAATGGATTTTCGATCTGACCATTTAAATGATGAAGAGTTGCTATCGTCTCCCTCTTTTCTTTATGCAATGGATCTTGGGAATGAAACTTATTTTGTAGAGGAGACGTCACTAGCTAGTTATCCTGCTTTATCTCAAGATCATCTAAAAAAAAGACTTTTAAGTAGATTAAATAATAAAGGTATAAACATAAAAGAGATTTTTCATGAGGAGAATTGCTTATTCCCTATGAATTTACCACTCCCATATAAAAATCAATCTGTGCTTGGTTTTGGAGGGGCAGCAAGTATGGTTCACCCTGCGTCTGGATACATGATTGGATCTCTACTGAGAAGAGCGCCACTTCTTGCCAAAAAATTAGCCATCTTTTTAAAAGAGCCCAACTGTAGTTCACTAGAATTAGCATCAAAAGGATGGTCTGTCTTATGGCCATATGAATTAACTCAAAGACATAGACTCTATCAATATGGACTCCAAAGATTAATGAGCTTTGATGAGAGTAGATTAAGAAGCTTCTTTTCTAATTTCTTCAGATTATCAACGAAAGAATGGGTTGGTTTTCTAACCAATACACTTCCATTGCCAAAATTAATTTATGTAATGACTAAAATGTTTATTAATTCACCTTTAAAAGTTAAGCTAGGGATGTTAAAAATAAAATAAGTTTTTTTAAAATTGCCAATCTTTAATCCTTATATCAGGAAATATTTTATCTTCTTCTTCAATATTTTCAAGAAATTTATAGTCATTAGTTGATTTTTTTTCTAACATATCTATTAATTTCCAGAATCTAAAAAGGTGTCTATCGATCCTTTCTTTAGCAAGTTCAGTTGTTGTTCCTGCCTTTAAAATGAAACTCCAATCAGAGGATTCGGAAAGAAGTAACTCTCTTGCTGCTTGTTTTAATAACCTTACAGAAAAATCATCGTCAAAATTTCTAGTAGATAATTTAACAAACGCAGACCCCGCTTTTGTAATTTCTGGAACTATCCATGCATTTTTATCATTAAGCCAGTAATTATGATATCCCCCCTGTCCCCAGCTCGAAGGAGAAGGATCACAAATTTGCAAATTAGGTTTTTGAAGAAGGATTTCCTTGAGATTTGTAAGCTTTATTGAATACTCTTTTGATTTTTTAAGTATATTTTCAATAAATCTTGGTCCTTCGTACCACCAATGTCCAAATAATTCAGCATCAAATGGAGCAACTAACAAAGGTTCAAACGATGATGATAAGGAAAGATTCTTTAATTGCTTAGCTCTTGATAAAAGATAATTATCAGCATGTTCCTCAACTTTTTTTATAGCATCATCTTCTATGTAAAATTCTTTTTTGCTTAATGAGCCATTATTATTGGTAATCTTATGAAATTTTAATCCTAAAGGCCTTATTGTGGGAATGCCTTTTTTTTGTAATTCTGAGGAAGATAACTCCCACCCTAAGTCCTTATGAAACTCTCTATAAACAGGATTTCCTGGAAATCCTTCTCGTGAGGACCACACTGGCAATGTTGATTCACTATCTCTTCCAAAAAAAGCCACACCTTTCTTAGAACAAATAGGGGCGTAAACTCCATACCTTGGCCTAGGAGATCCGTTCAAAATGCCATGACCATCTAAAACTGCATATCTAATTCCGCAATTAAATAATATTTCATCTAAATTTTCATAGTAAGCGCATTCAGGTAACCAAATCCCTAATGGTTTTGTACCAAAAATAACTTCATGACTTCTAATTGCTGTATTTATTTGACCTAATACTGTTTCAGGATTTTCTCTAAGAATTGGTAAATATCCATGAGTAGCTGCACAGGTAAGGATATCTAAATTTCCAGTTAAATTTAAATTTTTAAATCTCTCTATTAAATCTCCAGAGCAATTTTCCCAATATAAAAAATTATTTTTAATATTTTTCATAAGAAATGAAGAAGCAGCTTGTTCTTTATGAGGTAATTCATTCAAAAATTCAATCCTTGTATTAATCCAAGATGAAAATTTTTTTTGAATTTCTTTATTTTTAAGTAGAGATAACAAGGTTGGAGATAAACTAAGGGTTAATTTCGTATTGTCGATATCTTGTTTTTTTCTATATTCCATTACTTGAATTAATGGAATATAACATTCCAGTATTGCTTGGAATAACCAATCTTCTTCTAAAGAATTTTTTTCATTTTTTCTAACATATGGAAGATGAGCATGTAAAACTATTGCCAATCTGCCTAAGTAATTTTTATTAGGGAAAGGCCCATTCATAGTTTTTTAAAATTTATTAGTAAATTAGTTTAGAGTTTCAAAATTTACCTTTAGGCAAATATTTAATTATTTATTTTTTATAAAGAATACTTTATTTAATTAATATAAATACTATTTATTTATAATATTTTAACCAAAAATACTTGAGTATTAAATTCCCGGTACTGAGTTAAATGAATCCACATCTAGTAATTTTTTTTTAATTGCCTTAATATATAGTTAATCGTATTTAACTAATGTCCAAAGATCCAGGCAGGATATTGATCTTTGATACAACCCTTAGAGATGGAGAGCAATCTCCTGGTGCGAGTTTAAATCTTGAGGAGAAACTTGCAATTGCTCATCAACTTGCCAGATTAGGAGTTGATGTTATTGAAGCAGGATTTCCTTTTGCAAGTCCTGGAGATTTTAAAGCAGTAAATAAAATTGCGGAAGTAGTAGGAGGAGAAAATGGTCCAATAATTTGCGGTTTAGCTAGGGCATCTACAAATGATATTAAAGCTTGCGACGAAGCAATAAGCCCAGCTCCAAAAAAAAGGATACATACTTTTATAGCTACAAGCGATATCCACCTCAAACATAAACTAAGAAAATCAAGAAAAGATGTTCTTTCTATAGTTCCAGATATGGTAAGTTATGCCAAATCTTTAGTTGATGATATTGAATTCTCTTGTGAAGATGCCTCTAGGAGTGATCCTGAATTTCTATATGAAGTAATTCAACTAGCAATATCATCGGGCGCTACAACTATTAATATTCCAGATACTGTAGGTTTCACAACTCCTAGTGAATTTGGAAAACTTATTTTTGATATTAATAAAAATGTTCCTAACATAGATGAGGCTGTTATTTCCGTTCATGGACATAACGATTTAGGCTTGGCCGTTGCTAATTTTCTTGAAGCAGTAAAAAATGGAGCAAGGCAATTAGAATGCACCATCAATGGGATAGGCGAGAGAGCCGGAAATGCCTCACTAGAAGAATTAGTTATGGCATTACACGTGAGAAAAAGTTTTTTTAATAACTTCTTTGAAAGAGATTCAGATTCACCTACTCCTCTAACAGCGATAAGAACAGAAGAAATAACAAAAACTTCGCGACTAGTATCAAACTTAACTGGAATGAATGTTCAACCTAATAAGGCAATAGTTGGAGCAAATGCTTTTGCTCATGAGTCAGGAATTCATCAGGATGGAGTACTAAAAAATAGACTTACATACGAAATTATTGATGCAAAAACTGTTGGTTTGAATGATAATAAAATTTCATTAGGGAAGCTTAGTGGGAGAAGCGCAGTAAGAGCAAGATTGGAAGAAATGGGATACGATTTAAGTAGGGAAGATTTAAATGATGCTTTTGCTCGATTCAAAGATCTCGCTGATAGAAAAAGAGAAATTACTGACAGAGATTTAGAAGCTATAGTAAGTGAACAGGTTCAACTACCGGAATCTAAATTTCAATTAAGTCATGTTCAAGTTAGTTGCGGCAATAGTTCCAAGCCTACGGCTACAGTAACTCTTATAAATACAGAAGATCATACTGAAGATACTGCTGTTGCAATAGGTACTGGGCCTGTAGATGCTGTTTGTGAGGCACTAAATGCATTAGCTAAAGTTCCAAATGAACTAATAGAGTTTTCCGTTAAATCTGTAACAGAAGGAATAGATGCATTAGGGGAAGTTACTATAAGAATTAGAAACAAAAATAAAATATATTCAGGACATTCTGCCGATACAGACGTAGTTGTTGCTGCTGCGAATGCTTTTGTGAATGCTTTAAACAGGCTTATATTTTCAGAGAAAAAAAATTCTATTCACCCTCAATTTGATAACTTAGAAAACCCTGATAAGAAGGCACTCTCAAATCCCAAAAATTAAGTTAATTCTGTGATTATTAAGTTTACATAAAAACCAGTAACCTAATAATGTAGATTAAAGCTTCAAGTTCATATTTATTCAAATAAAATAATGAGAGAAAGGGTATTAGGATATTGGATTCTTGCATGGGTTGGTTTGATAGGTAATATAATTGCTTTGCCTATAATCGCATTAATAGTAAGTTATGGGCCTCCATTAAAAGTGGCAAATATTACTTTAGCTATAAGCCTTGGCTGGCCTTCAGCAATAGTTGGAATAGTTTCTTCTTCTGCTTTATTAGCGAATAAGAAATGGGGGATTACATTAACTCTTATCTCTCTCTCAATGACAATTTCTGGCACCGCTCCATATTCTATTATTCGACTAGTAAATTTTAAAGATATTTTTGGGATTGGTGGATTAACTCTCTCAACTTCTTTATTTGGCATTTTGGCCTTAATTTATTGGTGCAACCCGAAACATCGAAGAACCATAAGATTATAAAAATATTAGATTAAGAAAAAGTATTATTTTTAGTTGTTGGATATTGAATTCTTCTATGTCTAATCCTTTTCCAGACATTCAAAAACGATTTTTTAATAAGAAAAACTTCTCCCTTGGAAAGATTACTATCATCTAACTGACCATCTATTTGCCTTGAATTAACTATTTTGGATATTGTTTCTAGTGCTTCATGATCAGAAGCGTTTATATCCATTGCCCTTAATGCCGCTTCACATCCATCAGCAAGCATCAAAATAGCTGTTTCTTTAGATTGAGGAATAGGTCCTTTATATCTAAAATCACTCTCATTAATTTTAAGTTTTTTCTCTTCAGCTTTATGAAGAAAATATCCCATTTTTAAAGTACCTTGATGTTCAGGAATGAAATCGGCTATTGGTTTTGGCAATCTATTTTTCCTCGCGAACTTAAGTCCTTCATCAACATGAGCTTGTAAAACTTCCGCACTTTTTAAAGGATCATCTATTTCATCATGTGGATTTATTGACCCATCTTGATTCTCTATAAACCAATTTGGGGCATGTAACTTCCCTACATCATGATAAAGAGAACCAGTTTTAATAAGATCAATATCTCCACCTATCATTCTTGTCGCCTCTTCAGCCAATCCACATATCAATAAAGTATGTTCAAAGGTGCCAGGAGCTTCAATAGAAAGTCTTCTAATGAGAGGTTTCTCTTTATCAGCCAATTCCAATAATCTTGCCTTTGTTAACAATCCAAATATTGACTCAAAAATAGGAATAAATAATATTGTTATGAGCATAATTATTGCCAATAAGAGAGAATCTGAGAATATTTGACCATTTGAAGCAAAAAATTCTTGGTTATCTGTTAGAGAAATTTTTTCATTTCTTATTAATATCCATTGAGCAATAAAGGCCCCGAAAGGCACAAATATTGAAAGCTGAAGTAATTGAGCTCGACTTCTTATTTTACCTCCAAGAACTGAAACGAAGCAGGAACAAGTTAAGGTAATGAGTAGTAAATTACTATTTATTTTAATTAAAGAATCGGGCCAGCTTAAACTTGCTATTGATACCCAAGTTAAAGCAGTAATACTTCCCATTCCTTGTGAAATAATTAAGGCGGGAGGAACTATAATTGAAAGAGGATTATGTATTGATACAAATATACTTTTTATCGCCTGAACAATTAACAGAAGTGAGATAATTAAGAGGATTTGTCTAGAATTAATATTTGGATTTTCTTTTCTAGAAACAAGTATTAAAAATAAGCAGCTAATTAGAACTTCACTGAAAGATAAAACCCAAGAAAAGATAACTGAACTTTGTAAATTTGAAACAAGAAGTAATTTATATGATGAGATTATAGAAATGACAATGCATATTAGGGATATAATTAATTTATCTATTTTAGAAATTCGAACTGGTTGTTTAATAGGAACTTGAGTTCTATTCCAAAAGTAAATTAATTTTTTTAGAGTCCTTGTAAGGTTTTGCACAGAATATAGTAAATACTAATTGATTAATATAAAATTATAGGCATGCTAGGAGTAAAAAGGAGAAGTTTTTCTAAATGTCATTAAAACTAGATGGGAAAAAATTATCTTTAGAAATAGAAGAAAAATTAAAAAATTATATTTTTGATAATAAAGAAATGGCAAAAAGAAATCCTAGTTTAGCCGTAATAAGAATAGGTGAAGATCCAGCGAGCGGGATTTATGTAAACAACAAAGAAAAAGCTTGTTCAAGAGTTGGGATAAAGAGTTTTATATTTCATCTAAAAAATACCGTAGAGCAAACAGAAATTGAGAAATTAATAAATAAATTAAACCTTGATAATGATATTGATGGAATGTTATTACAACTTCCCATCCCAAAGAAATTTGATGAGCAAAGTTTGATAAGTTGCATAAATCCAGACAAAGATGTAGATGGATTGAATGAGCAAAATATTGGTAAATTGGTAAAAAATGAACCTGCAATGAGATCTTGCACGCCTGCTGGGATTGTTAATTTACTAAGATCCCAAAATATTACAATTGAAGGAAAGAAAATTGTGGTTATTGGAAGAAGTCTCCTAGTTGGGAAACCCTTATCTCTTATGTTGTTAAATCTTAATGGGACCGTTACAATGACACATTCAAAAACTATAAATTTAAACAACATCTGCAAAGAAGCTGATATATTAATTGCCGCTGCAGGAAAACCTAACCTAATAGACTCAACTTATGTTAAGGAGGGTGCCGTAATTATTGATGTCGGAATACATAGATTAACAAGTCCCGATAAAACTAAAACCAAATTATGTGGGGATGTATTATTAGAAGATGTAATTCCCAAAGTATTTGCATACACACCCGTACCTGGAGGAGTTGGACCAATGACAGTAACAATGTTACTAGTAAATACTATTTTTAGCTGGCAAAAACAATTTGGTTTATCATCTACTCTTAATGACCTACTGCCATAAAACCCAGGATGCAGAAAAAATTTACTCAACGTAAAAAATGACAGAAGTTATCGATAATATTTCAGATTTTGATAAATATCTTAAAGAGACAAAAAAGGTCGTGGAAGAAGCTCTTGATTTCTCTCTAGGGCCAGAGAAGCCAGAAATACTTAGGGAATCAATGAGGTATTCCCTCCTGGCTGGAGGTAAAAGGATACGTCCAATTTTATGTCTAGCCTCCTGCTCACTAGCAGGAGGTGAACCCTCTCTAGCTATTCCTACAGCAGTTGCTATAGAAATGATTCATACCATGTCATTAATACATGATGATTTGCCCGCTATGGACAATGACGACTTAAGGAGAGGGAGACCTACCAATCATAAAGTTTATGGAGACGCATTAGCTATTCTTGCTGGTGATGCCTTATTAACAAGAGCCTTTGAAATGGTCTCATTAAGAAGCCCTGGTGTTGATCCAAATAGGTTATTAAATGTAGTTGGAGAACTTTCCCTAGTAGCAGGAGCTCCCGGATTAGTTGGTGGTCAAGTTGTTGACCTAGAATGTGAAGGGAAAGAAGTTGACCTCGAAACCCTTGAATATATTCATCTTCACAAAACTGGTGCATTACTAAAAGCTTGCGTAAGAACTGGAGCAATGATTGCCGGAGCTAATAAAGAATTATTAAAGGCTCTAACCATATATGCAGAAGGAATTGGTTTGGCATTCCAGATAATAGATGACATACTTGATTTAACTTCAAGTAGCGACAAACTCGGTAAAACAGCTGGTAAAGATCTTTTGGCAGATAAAACTACATACCCAAAATTACTTGGTATGGAGGAATCAAAGAAAAGAGCTTTTGATTTAGTTGATAAAGCAAAAAAAGCAATTGAACCTTGGGGTTTAGATGCTAAATATTTAATATCCTTAGCTGATTTCATTACAAATAGAGATCGGTAAAGAGGATTAAATTTATGTCAGAATTTTCAGCTTTTTTAAACAATTCAATTCTTTTCTGGAGTTTATTATCTTGTTTATTTGCTCAATTTTTTAAAATTATATTCAATTTCTTTTCAACGGGAGAAATTAGATTTGGAATTATGTTCGAAACAGGTGGTATGCCCTCAAGCCATTCTGCTTTAATAACTGGTGCTTCATCAGGAATAGGTTTTCAATTAGGATTTGATAGCCCAATATTTGCATTAGCAATTGCAGTTTCACTAATTGTTATGTATGACGCTAGCGGGGTTAGAAAATCAGCTGGTATACAGGCTGCAGAAATTAACAAGCTATCCAAAAAAATCGATCCTAAATCTCAAGTGAATTTAAAAGAAACTCTCGGTCATACAAAATTTGAGGTTATTGTAGGAAGTCTCTTAGGACCACTAATTACATTGCCTGGAATAGTTTTTATAGGTTCTCCTCTCAACATATTTGATTTCTTAATAAATTAGCAGTTTTTAGAAAAATCAGCTTGTGTAGCATCTACAAAGTTTTTTGCGGCTTCCGGGCAACTTGGCAAGTGTAAATGTATCCAACTTGCATGTAATTTTTTATCAGCCCAACCTTCATTTTTAAATTCAGTTTCCCATGATTTAATTTCCCATGGTGAAGATAGTTGGTTAAGATGCTCAATTTTTTTTAAATCATATTCTGAAGAAGAACTTTCAACTTCCCAATAATGAAATTCATGTCCTCTAATTGATTGATTTTGCTTTATTAATGGAGTATCTTTCAAACCTTTTATATATCTATACCCTACTGACAAACGACTTTTTTTTGATTTAAAAGGCAATATTCCACTCATTTTATGGTTCTTACCCTGTTCATCTTTTATTGTGTCTCCTAAAATCATCATCCCACCACACTCAGCATAAATAAATCCCTTTTTACGGAATTCCCTTAATGAATTTAAACTTTTTTTTGAATCACTAATATGGTTAGCATATTTTTCAGGAAACCCTCCTGGAATTATTAAAGATGAAGCCTCTTTTGGAATTTCTTCATTATTAAAAATACTCCATGAAATTAAAGGTATTCCTATTTCATTAAGAAACTCCTTTGTTTCAGGGTATTGAAAATGAAAGATTTTATCTTCTGCAATTGCAATAGGTTTCCTTTTATCTATTTTAAAATTTTTACTACTGGAAATATTTAATATTGTTTTTGCAGGAGATTTAAGAAATTTACATAGAGAAACTACATCAAGATTTTTTTCCGCAAAACTTGCAAAATAATCAACATCAATATTTCTATCACTATCAAATGGGGAAATTAAACCTAAATTAGCTTTATTTACAGTTATTTTTGAATCAGAAGGTAAAAATCCTAGGATTTCGATGTCTTCATCTTTAAAAACTTCTCTTATTAATTTTATATGTCTATCTGAATTGACGTTATTAAATATAATCCCTTTTATTGATAACCGATTATCAAAATCTCTAAAACCTCTAACTTTTGCGAGAAGAGAGGCTACTTGCCCTCTAGCATTAACAATAAAAATGATTGGGATATTAAGAAGTTTGGCAACATTTGCAGTACTAGAATAAGTAGTTGCGCCTAATCCATCAAAAAGACCCATAGCTCCCTCAATCAATGAGAATTCATATTTCAATGAATATTTAAAGAAATTTCTTTGAACCCATTCTTCACCACTTAAAAAAATATCTAAATTCCTACAAATAGGCTGGCCAATTGCACTAAGTTGTTGTTGATCAAGATAATCTGGCCCAACCTTGAACGTTTGTATTTTTATACCTTTTGAAAAAGCCCAGCAAGAAATCAAAAGCGATAATGTAGTTTTCCCACTATCAGTCGAAGGAGAAGATATTACACAAGGCATTTAATTATTTTTAATTATTAATACTATTAAATATTTTAACTGCAACCTTAATAGAATTTTCAAAAAGCGGACTTGTATTTCCTCTACTACTTCCCAATAGCTTACTAACATCAGATTCTGAAGAAGAAAAAGCATTTGGCACAACTTGCTCTATTAGTTGCATATCAGCCATACCTCCGGCTTCAAGTCTCATACATTCAACAGATTCGCAGCCGAGAATAACACAAGTATTATTTTTTTGTACCTCACTAATTTTAGAAATCAACCTTAACCCAATAACTTGGCCTGAATGAATACCTTGATTTCCCAAAGGTACAGAGTTTATACCTGTCGAAATTTTCTCGCCATTATTTCTTTCGAATTCAATTTTTATTAATTCTCCATAGTTTTCTATTTTTGAAAACTCCCATTCTAGTTTGTCACTTATCCATGAAATTAAAAACAATGCTTGAAGAAAATTACCTTCTGCAATATCTATATCAATATCAGAGATATGGTCTAATATAGGCCTCCTTGTTGGAGGATCAAAAATCATTGCCAATGATTCACGCCAACTTTTGAGTCTTACCCAATTCAAATCATTAATAGCTTTATTAGATCTTATTGATTGATCAAGAATCTTTAAACATCTTTTGGGTGAACCAATTGCAGTATCAATAATTAACCTTATTCCATGATCAGTAAAAAAATTAAAAATTTCTTGTGCTTCATCAAGGCTGCCATTCCACCATAGCCATGTAGGTAAATCTTTTATAGTTAATTCATCAATAATATTCAATCCTTTTTCGTAAATAGAATTAGAGTCACCCCTAACAACAACTAAGTCCCCGCAAATAGTTTGTGTTATGTTGTTTTCACTTAATGGGCAATAGGCAGATACAAAAGTTTTTATCTCTGACGCTTTATTTAAAGTCGGCGCCAGGGTAATTAATCTTCTAGGATTCAAAGTGCTTATTGAAGATTCAAAGAATTGTCCTCTTAAATCTTCATGATCTTTAATTAATAAATTTTCCTTCAGTAAATCTAATAATTCTCCACTATTTATAGAAGTAGTATGAGGTAATCCTTTATTTATTATAAATTTTTTAGCAACTTTTATAATCTCTGGACTCAAGATCCCAGTAATAGGTCCGTTTATTAAGCCATTTTGAACTAAACACTGTTCAAGCCATGCAGGCTGCCATACCATCAAAGTAAAAGTATTAGCTCCGGAGCTATCTTCTTCTTCAGAAATCCATAATTGATTTAAATAATTAGATATTTCTTGATGAGGCAGCTCTAATGGAGCTTGAAGCGTTAATTGAGGTTTCATTATAGGTTAAGGTCTCCGCCAGAAAAGATTGTCTTTAGAAAGTAATTGATCTGATTCAGGAGGTCCCCACGTCATTGATTCGTATTTGTGAATAGGTAACTTCCACGGTGCATTTTCCATTAATTCTATTAATGGTGTATAAAGTTTCCAAGCAGCTTCCACTTCATCACTTCTTGTGAACAAAGTAGGGTCAGAAAGCATGGCATCAGCCAACAATCTTACATAACCTTCATCAGAGGGTTCTCCAAAAGACTCATCGTATGAAAATTCCATCTCAACTGGCCTTGATTTCATACCAGAACCAGGGGATTTGACTTCAAATTTAAAAGTAGCTCCTTCATTAGGTTGAATCCTGAGAATAAGCTGATTTGGCGCAGGATTAATTATCGTTGATTCGAATAAATGTACTGGAACATCTTTGAATGTTAATACAATTTCGCCAAGTCTTTTAGGTAGTCTTTTCCCTGTTCTTAAGTAGAAAGGAACTCCTTGCCAGCGCCAATTATCAATAAAAACTTTTGTAGCGATATAAGTTTCTGTTGTACTGTTCAAATTTACTCCATCCTCATCTCTATAACCTTTCAGTCTTTTTAAGCTATTCCCTCCTTTTGCATACTGTCCTCTAATACAGCAGTTCCATGGTTCATTCTCATCTGCAAGATTTGAGGCTTGAAGAACTTTTGCTTTTTCATTCCTTATTGCTTCAGGTTCAAATTTGCCTGGTGGCTCCATTGCCGTAACAGCAAGCATTTGAGTTAAATGATTTTGGAGCATATCTCTTAAAGCCCCTGAGCTCTCATAATAACCCGCTCTATCTTCGACCCCTACTGTTTCCGATGATGTTATTTGAACACTTGAAATATAATTCCTATTCCATATAGGCTCAAAGATAGTATTAGCAAACCTCATTACAAGTATATTCTGAACAGTCTCTTTACCTAAATAGTGATCTATTCTGTATATCTGACTTTCGTCTGCACAACTTTGAACGATCTTATTTAATTTCTTAGCACTTGAATAATCCCTCCCAAAAGGTTTTTCGATAACAACTCTACTTTTCTTAGGATCATCGATTAATCCAGCTGCCTTAAGAGCTTTACATCCACTTCCATAGAAATTTGGAGATACTGATAAGTAGAAAGTTTTATTTCCGTGTGTAGCCTGTAATTTATCAATTTCATTTAATCTTTTAGAAAGCCTTACAACATGTTCACTTTGCTGCAAATCAACTGGTTCATAGAATAAATAATTTGAAAACTTATCCCACTCCTTTTCATTATTGGAAATTTGATCGGCCAACTTTGCTTTCATTTTTTCCCTAAAATCTTGATCACTCCATGGTCTTCTTGCACATCCAACTATGGCAAACTCACTGGGAATCCTTCTCTGCAAATAGAGTTCAAATAATGCGGGGATAAGTTTCCTGTGAGTAAGATCTCCACTAGCTCCAAAAATTATTAGGCATTGAGGAGATATCACTCTTTCTTGTCGTAAACCTAATCTAAGAGGATTACTAAAGGTTGAGGACATATCTTTTTAAAAGTCTTATATAGTTAAAATCGTCTTTTTTTAACTAATTAGCTACATTTTGTGTCTAAACCAAAAAAGTATATTAATTTTCAAAATAAATATTAATAAGTCTCTACGTGCCACCTACCAGCTTTTTTTAATTGAGGTCTTAACTCTGACCAATTTAAACCCTTTTCTTCAGCAGCTTTTGTCATAGCCTCATCTATCCCAGGCTCCATTCCTTTTAAACCACAAAGATAGATATGAGTCTTTTCATTCTCAATCATATTGAAAATTTCATTTGCATATTCTAAAACTCTATCTTGAATATACATTCTTCCACCTTTTGTATTTTGTTGTTCACGACTAATAGCTTTTGTATATTTAAAGTTATCAGGAAAGTTTTCAAGATATCTTTGTAGATCTTCCTCATACAACAAATTAGCTGATTTAGGAGCACCCATAAATAACCATGCTTTACCCTTAAAATTCCATTTATTTTTTTCTTTTTCAGTAGCTTCAAACATCCTTCTTAGGTAAGCTCTCATAGGGGCTATACCTGTGCCTGTAGCAAGCATAACTATATTTGCATCTTCTTCATCAGGAAGGAGCATTTCTTTACCTACGGGTCCTGTAATCTTCACCTTATCTCCTGGTTTAATATCACATAAATATGTAGAGCAAACACCATTAATAGTTTCGCCATCTTTTTCATATTGCAGTTGTCTAACACAAAGTGAAACTGTATTACCTTCAAAATCATCTCCGTGCCTAGTACTTGCTATTGAATAAAGTCTAAGTTTATGAGGCTTGCCATTAGCATCCTCTCCAACTGGCATAATTCCGATACTTTGTCCTTCAACATAATTCAATACAGGATCACTTTCCTTTAAATCAAATGTAATATGATTTACTCTTCCAATAGCTCCCTCTTTAAGGAGACTATAGTTACCCGTAACAGTTCCTTCAAAAGGAGTCTTTGGTCTATAAATATTAACGGGTACATCAGCATGCTTTTTCTTAACAGGTTTTGGAGATTCAGCTTTCACAGTACTAACTGGTTTCGATTCTGTTTTTGTTTCCACTTGTTTTGGCTCTGGCTTTTTGGATTTATTAGCTTCAGCAAACTTTAACGCTCTCTTGTTAAAAAAAGTCAATATAAAATAAAAAACAGCTATAACGACTGGGATATGAGCTAATCCACCTGCGATAACTTTTGCTTGTGAGTAAACCATTTTTGAACTTAGTTATATTAAAAGATTATCAATTTGTATCCTAATTTGTATGTCTTTTATAAAAATGGTTACGTTTTGAGATCGGAATATATACATAATAAATTTTCTCATTTCACATTTATTATTAATTTTGCCGGTATAGTGGCACAGAAATAATTTTTTATTTAATAAAAAATTCATTTATGAATAATTCTCAGGGATCAGCGAATCATTATCAAAATAATGATTACAGAACAATTGAGCAAACGATGGAAAAGCTTTCTGGAGGGACAAGAAGGCTTGCTGCTCAATTAACGACCTCTGCTACTTTCGAGTCTCTTTGGAATGTTCTAACAGATTATGATCATTTAAATCTTTATATTCCAAACCTATTGTCTAGTAAAAAAATATATAAAAAAAATAATAATGTTCATCTAAAACAAGTCGGAGCCCAAGATTTCCTTGGAATGAAGTTTTCAGCAGAAGTAACTATTGACTTATTTGAAGAAAAAGAACTTGGCTTATTAAAATTTAGCCTGATTAAGGGAGATTTTAGAAGATTTGAAGGCAGTTGGAAAATAAAAAAAATTAATAACTCGTCTAATAGTTCATTAGTTTACGATCTAACAGTCCAAGGTTGTCAGTGGATGCCTATTGGGATGATTGAGAAAAGGTTAAAAAAAGATCTTTCAGAAAATTTATTAGCAGTAGATAAGCAAGCAAAAAAAATTCAATTAAATTAATAATTGAAAAATAGATTTAAATTATAGCCCCAAGGGGATTCGAACCCCTGTCGCCTCCGTGAAAGGGAGGTGTCCTAGGCCTCTAGACGATGGGGCCAAGGAAATAGCTTTATAGCTTATAAAAAATTAGGAGTAAAACTATCCTTTCGTCAAGTGTTGTTGATCTTTGTTTTGGCCTTGCCACACTGGGACAGTAAAATGAAAGCACGAACCTACCCCAACTTCTGATACAACCCATATTCTTCCGCCATGAACTTCTACTATTCTTCTACATACAGATAATCCAATTCCAAATCCTGATGTTTCCTCGGATGTCTGTGGCAGCCTCACTCTATCAAGAAAAATTCTTTTTTGTTCCCCCAGAGGTATTCCAGCACCTTTGTCACATATTGTTATTTCTACCCATTGATTTGTTTTATGTATAATTGTAATTTTTATTGTTCCAGAGTCTTCTGAAAATTTGAGAGCATTTTCAATTAAATTTAAAAATACTTGTCTCATTCTTCTTTGATCTGCAAATACATTTGGAAGATCTGAAGGGATATCTGTATCAATTTGTATTTTTCGTAATCTCCAAAACTTTTCTAATTCAAGAATTGCTTCAGCACTAATATTTCCTAAATCAATTTTTTGAGGATTAAAAAGCGCTTCCCACTTAGTTGTTCCAACCTCAAGCAGGTCTTGAGATAAAAGTTCTATTTCTTCTAAACGACGTTTAATAACATCTTGTAGTTTTTTTATATCAATCTGTCCAAGTTTTTGACTTTGAATAGCAAGTGTAGCTGCTGTTAATGGGGTCCTCAATTCATGTGCAACCATTCTTAAAAGTCTTTCTTGTGATTCAATTCTTTTTGTAAGTGTCTCATTTTCTTGTCTTAGGACAAGTAATTCGTCCTCTAGAAGAAATTCTTTTTGTGTTCTAGTTGAATCTATTTTTGAAGGTTGTAGATTAATACCTAAATTTTTTGTTAACCCTTCCTGTTTCCACCTTGGTAACCAGGTTTGCAACTGATTAAAAATATTACTTCCAGCAAATATTTGCTTTGGAGCTGGGGAAACTTTAATTAATGCTGGAATCGCAACTAATCTATGTAACTCAAGTAATTCAGGTTGTTCCGTAGGTTCTGAAATTTGTAGAGAAATCTGAAATTCACATTTATCTGACTCTAAATACGCTAATAAATTCTTAAGATCTCCCCTAGAAAGATGATTTCTAGCTGCCACTAATATTAATTTTAGTTCTTTTTTATCATTCAAATGATTTGCCCTGAAGTATTGAAAAGCTGTAACTGCTTATAAAAACATTAAGATTATTATATTTATTTTACAGATAAGCTATGAAATAAATAGATGATATTTATAAATGGTTGTTTTTAATCAAAACAATAAATTTAATTCTGGCGAATATGATTCACCTGAAATTAGCATCGATAGTAATCTCAAAAGATGGTTTTCAAGGAATATTGGACTTTGGAAATCTAACAGGTCATATTTTCTTGAAGATGCGAAGAAAACTTATAACATATGCATGTTTATAAATATAGAGGCTCTCGAAAAGAAAAAAGAATGGGAATCTCATTATAGATTTACTTGGTATCCAGAAAAAAAATATAGTTTTTTTAAAGAGAATCCAAAATATAAAGAAAAAGGAGAAATGCAAGCACATATAAAGGGACATCAACTAATAAGAGAAAATTTTTATTTAAGTAATGTTGATGGCATATCCAATATTAAACAAGTAGATGAGCATGAAATGATATTCGAATCCTCTTATGAAGACTGGTATATCCTAGAACACACAAGACTTGTTGATTTGGATAATTATAGATTTAGGGTTATATATTCATGGAACAAAAACAAACTTAAAATAGTAGAAAATCATCACGAAATCAGAATTATTACATAACTTCTATTGAGAAATTTAGTTGGAATTAAAAAAATGTTATCTTTAATAATAATTAAAAAATCAATTAATGATAATTAATTTGTATTCAAGAAAATTTCTAAAAGTTTTATTTTTTCCAATAATATTATTTTCAATCTTATTTGAAATAACTATATTAAATAAAGAAATTAAAGCTGAAAAAAAATTCCTAGCAGCTACCGAAAAAGATTTATATCTTTATAAAGGAATGGGAGCTTCATATCTTTGTACAGCATCAAAAGCTGGTATAGAATTTCCAAAAGCTGTGGGAGTTGCTGCCGCAACCTATGTTCAAGTAATTGAGGGGAAACATGGAGGCTTGGTAAAAGATTTAGGAGATAAAAAAATAGAAAGAGAAAAATTATTTGCAGGGGCAGAATTTCAAATTGTCACTACGGCAATCCAATACTGTCCCGATAGTGTCCCAAAAGAAGTAACTAATAAAGTAAAAAAGATACTAAAAAAGAAAAATAAGTAGTTTAATTATTATCTAAACATTGAGCTAACAGAACTCTCTTCATGAATCCTCCATATTGCTTCTCCTAACATATTCGCTACTGAAAGAACCTTTAGCTGAGAGAAGCTGTCTTTATTATTAACCGGAATACTATTAGTAACTATAACTTGCTCGAATAAATCTCTAACACTTAACCTTTCATATGAAGGCGGAGAAAATACTGCATGCGAAGCGCATGCAAAAATTCTCTTTGCCCCTTCATTTTTTAAGAGATTTGCGCCTGAACAAATAGTGCCCCCAGTATCAATCATATCGTCTATAAGAATAGCTGTTTTACCTTTTACTTCTCCAATCACAGTTAGGCTCTCCGCAATATTATGAGCAGATCTTCTCTTGTCGATAATTGCTAATGGAGCATCTTTCATCAATTTTGCAAATGCTCTAGCTCTAGCCACTCCGCCGACATCTGGAGATACAACTACAACTTCCTCTAAATTTAAACTTTCAAGATAATCAATTAAAACAGGAGACCCGTAAATATGATCGCAAGGTATATCAAAATAGCCTTGTATTTGGGCAGAATGTAAATCCATAGCAAGGACTCTATCTACTCCAGATCTTTCAAGCAAATTTGCTTTAAGCTTTGCTGTTATTGACTCTCTACCAGAAGTTTTTCTATCTGCTCTTGCATATCCAAAATAAGGTATGACTGCTGTAATTTGCCTTGCTGAAGCTCTCTTGCAAGCATCAACCATTATCATCAGTTCCATTAAACTATCATTTACTGGGGCACATGTAGGTTGGATAAGGAATACGTCGCAACCTCTTATCGATTGTTGAATCTGAACATAAAGTTCTCCATCAGCAAATCTTTTAGATACTAAGGGAACATTTTCTATTCCTAAATATGATGCAATTTCATCAGCTAATTTAGGATTAGAAGTCCCACTTACTAACCTTAGTCGACTATTGGTTAGATTGAAATTTGGTTCTTCACTCTCCACTGCCGTGATAAAACTAGTCACGAAATTAGCATTTTAAATGTCTTCTTTTATCGTAGTGCTTAATATAAATTTCGCAAAAATTAATTAACTTATATTTTTTAAAAAGTAACAAGTCTTAGGATTGAGTAAAAAAGATTTTATAAAAAATATATATAGTTACGATTCATATTAGGAAACAAAAGAAACCTATTTATGTATTTGTTAATTCATCAAAATTTATTGTTAATCTTAAATCATAGACGGCAATTGAATTCTAAAAAATCAAAACTTAAAAAATATTTATGTCTTTAAATTCTGTACTAAACAAAAAATCTATTGGAATACTTATCCATCCATCGAGCCTTCCTGGAGGAAGTTACTGCGGCACTTTTGGAGCAGGGGCAAAAGATTGGATTAAGAAACTTTCTAAGCATAAAATTAATTACTGGCAGTTCTTACCTCTTACACCAACAGATTCAACAGGGTCTCCTTATAGTTCTCCATCCAGTTTTGCTTTAAATCCTTGGTTTCTAGATATAAATGAATTAATTAAGAAAGGTTATATCATCACAGCAAATATCGAGGAGCTAGTATCAATTAAAAATAACAACGATTATTTTGATTTTGATTTTGCGGATTCTTTATCTAAAAAATTAGGAGAATATCTTATAAATGACTGGGATTCTCAATCTGAAGAGAGGAAAAAAGATTTTAGTATATGGGTTAAAAAAAATAATTGGATTGAAGATTATTCGATATTTATGGTTATAAGAGAAGAATTCAATAAGTTACCCTGGTGGCAGTGGCCATTAGAGTTTAAACAAAAAAGAGTTGAAATATTAAAGCAATGGATGAATAACAAAAAAGAAGAAATACTTAAAACAAAACTAATACAATGGCATCTAGATAAACAATGGAAAGAAATTAAAGATTTTGCTCAATCAGAAGGTATTAAACTCATAGGCGATTTGCCTTTTTATGTATCAAGAGATAGTGCCGATGTATGGAGTAACAAATCACTATTCTCAATATCGCAAAATGGAGAATTACTGTTTCAAAGTGGAGTACCTCCCGATTATTTCTCATCAACTGGACAACTTTGGGGCACCCCAACTTATTATTGGGCAAAACACAAAAGAACAAATTTCACTTGGTGGAGAGAAAGATTTAAAAGACAATTTGAACTCGTTGATATACTAAGACTTGATCATTTCAGAGCATTATCTGGTTATTGGAGAGTTCAAGGTAATGCTAAAACCGCAATAAATGGGCAATGGATTAATTCGCCAGGTGGAGCGTTATTGAATATTCTCAAAAAAGACTTGAAAACTGATAATTTGCCTATTATTGCTGAAGATTTAGGAGTAATAACTAAAGACGTTGAAATATTAAGAGATAATTTTGCCCTACCTGGTATGAAAATTTTGCAATTCGCTTTTGACGGTAACGAGCAAAACCCTTATCTACCTAAAAATATACTTGGGAATAATTGGGTTGTTTATACAGGAACTCATGATAATAATACTACCTTTTCTTGGTGGGATAGCTTAGAGAATCATATTAAAAATCATCTTAGAGACAATTATAATTTTTCTAATAATCCCTCCTGGGATTTAATAGAAATTGGCATGCAAACAAAAGCTAACCTCTTTATCTCTCCTATTCAAGATATCTTATCCTTGGACGACTCTAGCAGGCTAAATACACCAGGCACTATTTTAAATAATTGGAGATGGAAATTAGGAAAACCTTTAGCTGAAGTAGAGATAAGTTTACAAAAATATAGTAAGCTTGGGAATAGTTATGGAAGAGTAGATCTTTAGTAATTAAAACTTATTTTTTCTTGATTTTTTCTTCAATAATTTGGATTTCGATAATATTAATATTAGAGATAAAATATCGATTTAGAATAAATAATGTCAAAATTAAAAATAAAAAATAAAAGATACTACTCTGCCATGAATTAATAAAATCAAACTTTCTAATAATAAGTTTCTCTTTGCCTTTTTTAAAAGTATTTGTTTCCTTAGTTGCCAACCCTACTAATGTATTGTTTTTCAAAGATAAACATTTTTCGAGCTTTAATAAAATTGATCTTATAAAAGGGTATTTAGGTCTAAGCTCATTAATATTATTCTCAATTGCTTTTATATTTGATTCTGAAATTTTAGAGATATCCGATAATTGCTTGATTGAGAGATTTTGTTTAATTCTTGCTTCTTTTACTAATTTGCCAATTTCACAATATTGCTCATTTATTAATTTAAAATCGATTACATTTTTTATTTTATTATTTTTATTTTGAAAAATAAAATTAAATTTTTTCATTAGAAATTTTGAATTTTATTCATATTCATTAATTTACACTCACCCAGATTAAGATTAAATAATGAAATATTAGCAAAATTTACTCGTTGTAAATCAATTACTTTATAACTCAATAAACTAGCTATTCGGCTTATTGGCCTATTTTGCCCTTTTTTAAAAGTTTTTTTTAAAAAGGAGTATTTCAAGTCTTTTTTAAATAGATCTGCGTTCCTTGTGGAATAAATACCATAATTTATAAGAACTTTATTAAGTCTTTTACTATTCAAGTTATGTACCTAATTATTTAGTTAATTTTACTCTGTCTTTTAATCAAACTTATAGTTTAAAAAAATTATTTAAAAGTTAAACTGGGGAGATCATATTTTGAACAGCACTTCTAGCTAATTTTAATGGACTAAAGTTTTCTTTAATTAAACTTAAAAGTTTTTCTGCATCTTTAAATTCTAATTTGTCATCTTTGATAAGACTTAATAAAAGATTTTTCCTTACTTCAGATCCTTTTTCACTCACAAATAATTTTAATCCGGCATTTGCTACTGGTATCAGATCAGGACTAATACTTTCTGAACTCTTAAATAATATATTCAATAAACTTTCAAGCTTTTCTATTTGAATTCTACCTTCATTATCAAATACTACTTCTAAAAGGATTTGTATAATTTCTTCTGAATTATCGGTTAATAGTTTTTTAGCAATGTATGGGTATGCAATTTTCAAAATTTTAAATTCAGGATCAAGTCTTAATGCCAAACCTTCTTGACTGACAACTGCTCTAATAATTAATGCGAATCTACTTGGGACTCTAAATGGGTAAGAATACATAAGCTCTGAGAATTTATCAGTTACGTTTTTCAAATTAAAATTACCCACCTCAGCACCAAAAGAATCCCCAAGTATCTCCTTTAACGGTTTAACAAGAAGTTCAAGATCTTGATCTTTAGTTAAGAAACCTAATTTCTGAAAATCTTTAGCTAGAAGTAAATATTGTTCGTTAATCAAGTGTACAATCGCCCTAATAAGGGTAAGCCTATCTGAATTCGTAATGGAATCCATCATCCCAAAATCAACATAAGCCAAGTGACCTGAATCTGCACTTCCACCTTTGAGAGCAAACATATTTCCAGGGTGAGGATCTGCATGAAAATATCCATGTTCAAATAATTGTTGTAACCCACTTATTACACATGTTCTTATAAAAGATGTAGGATTTAACTCATTTTGCTCTAATATTTCTCTATCTCTTAGTTTGACTCCATTTATCCAAGAAGTAGTTATAACTCTTTTCGAGGAAAGATCTTTTTCTAATTTAGGTACAAATACATTAGGATTATCTTTAAATAATTTAGCAAACTTTACAGCATTTTTTCCTTCTTTATCATAGTCAATTTCATCAAAAAGTGCCTTACCAAATTCATCTATTATTTCTCCAATACCAACGCCTAAGTTAAATGGCAAAAATGGGGAGAAAGTAGTTGCCAGGATTTTTAAAATTACAACATCTCTCCTAATAAGAAAGTACAAATTAGGCCTCTGCACTTTTACTGCACAAAAAGAATTATTCTTCTTCTTTGCTTTATAAACTATTCCTAAGCTAGCTGAAGCAATAGGTTTGTCTGGAAAATCATCAAATAATTCATTGGCAGGATTTCCAAACTCTTCTTCAATAATTCGAAGTGCAATTTTATGTTCAAAAGGGGGTAGATTATCTTGTAGATTTGTTAGTTCTTCAAGCCAATCTTGCCTTACAAGATCTGGCCTTGTCGATAAGGCCTGGCCTAATTTAATAAAACAAGGTCCTAATTCAGTAATTACATCAAAAAGATATTTCGAAAGACTTTTCTGTACAAATTTATTATTGCTGTTACCTTGAAAAAGTATTCTTATTACAAGAAAAACTAAAGTTAGAAGAATATATAAGACCCTTGGGATAAAAATCCATGGCCTTAATAACAACCAAATCAGATCTTCTTTTGATGAATATTTTGAATTCGTATTTATCATTAAAATTAAAAAAATATTTACAGAAGGATTTAATATCTCTACATTCTATATACGTCAATAATACTTTATGAGTATTTCATCTTTTCTAACTAAAAAGTTTTTAAAGTCACTTTTTTTTCCCGCACACAGTAGAGGGAAGGCCTTACCAAAAGAGTTAATAAAAATATTAAAAAGCCCTCCCGGATTTTGGGATTTACCAGAATTACCTGAGATGGGTTCAACACTATCAAAGAGGGGGTTAATAGCTGAAGCTCAAAAATCACTCTCAGAAAAATTTAATACAAAAAGATGTTTCTTTGGAGTAAATGGAGCATCTGGATTAATCCAATCAGGAATAATTGCAATGGCGAATCCAGGAGAGTGTATTCTTATGCCAAGGAATGTCCACATAAGTGTTATTAAAGCTTGTGCTCTTCAAAATATTGTCCCAATATTCTTTGACATTGAGTTTTCAATTGAGACTGGTCATTACAAGCCAATAACTAAAAACTGGTTAGCAAATGTTTTTAGCAATTTAGATCTAGAAAAGAAAAAAATTGTAGGTGTGATTCTTGTTAGTCCTTACTATCAAGGATATGCGTCAGAGATCGAACCTTTAATAGAAATTTGTCATAAAAATAATCTACCTGTTTTAGTAGATGAAGCTCACGGATCCTATTTTCTTTTTTGCGAGAATATTAATTTGCCTAAATCTGCAATAAGATCAGAAGCAGATTTAGTAGTCCACTCTTTACACAAATCACTGAACGGATTAACTCAAACTGCAGTGCTTTGGCATAAAGGGAATCTTATTGAAGAAGATAAATTAATAAACAGCATTAGTTTATTACAAACAACTAGTCAAAATTCTCTCTTGCTTTCCTCTTGTGAGGAGTCTCTTAAAGACTGGATAAATGAAGATAATTTATGCCAATACCAAAAAAGAATTTTGGAGGCGAAAGATATTTTCAATGAACTAATTCAAAGAAATATTCCTCTTGTTGAAACTCAAGATCCTTTAAAACTAGTATTAAATACATCTAAAGTTGGAATTGATGGTTTTACTGCAGATAAATTTTTTTATAAAAACGGACTCATCGCAGAGCTCCCAGAAATGATGACACTTACTTTTTGTCTAGGTTTTTCAAATCATAGAAATTTTATTATTTTATTTCAAGAATTATGGGAAAAATTAAAACTTCATCCTAAAAAATCTATTTGTATGAAAGCTATAAAACCACCTTTTAGATTAGTTCAATCACCAGAAATTCCAATAGGAATTGCCTGGAGAAGCAAGACTCATAGTATTCCTCTTGCAGAATCATTAGGTAAAATTTCTGGTGATATTATTTGCCCTTACCCTCCAGGGATACCATTAATAATCCCTGGAGAGAGGATAGACCAAGAAAGAATCGACTGGATAGAAAGTCAAAGTTTGTATAATGAAGATCTGTTAAATTCTTATATAAGAGTTTTAAATACATAGAAATTAAATATGAGATTGCGAAGTGGATTACTAATTGGATTTTTTGGATTAGTTGTTGTTTTATTAGGTGGATGGTATTTCACAATAGCAATTGCATTACTTACTTATTTTGCACTGCTAGAGTTCTTTAGAATGGCAGAATTTACTGGAATTAAACCAGCAACTAAAACTACCTTATTTTCTTGTTTCATAATTATAATTTCTACTTATCTCGAAGCGATTGGATCTCTTGATAAAGAAATATACAACTCTATTTTACCAATATGTTCAGTTGGAATATGCACTTGGCTATTACTTCAGCCCAAATCAGGTTCAATTTCTGATATTGCAGCATCTATTTTTGGACTATTTTATTTAGGTTTTTTACCTAGTTATTGGATTAAGTTAAGGGCAGTACAATCAGTTGCAATTATTTCTTCTAGCGGATTAGTTTCTTTAGAAAGTTTTGCAAATTCAATAGGTCTCTACTTAACTTTAATTTCATGTTTATTAATTGTAGCTAGTGATATTGGCTCTTATTTTATTGGCAAGTCTATTGGTAAAAGGGGACTATCTCCTATTTCCCCAAGCAAAACTGTTGAGGGGTTAATTGGCGGCATAATATGCTCAATTTCTGTAGCCACCATTTTTGCTTTTCTTCTTAATTGGCAGAATCCATTTTTAATTGGAATAGTGTATGGCATATTTGTATCTCTAATGGCATTAGTAGGAGATTTAATTGAATCAATGATGAAGAGGGATGCAAAATTAAAAGATTCTGGTACTTTTCTTCCAGGTCATGGTGGCATTCTTGATAGAATAGATAGCTATATTTTTACTCCATCCGTTATCTACACCATAATAATAATTTTAAAGCCTTTTAACTAATTATCAAATATTATTTTAGATGATAAATCTATATTGATAAATTTATTTTTAATTTGACAATTTTTAATTTTAATATTTTTTGTTACAGATTTTAACCACTTTCTAATCGCTAGTTAAATAATATTATTGAAAACAATTTTATTAAACACAAAAATAATCGTAAATAATTTTACTGGATAATGATGGTAAATCCACATGAGGAAGATGCCCACAATTTTGCAACCCAATAAAATTTAACTGATCTATCTTCTTGATATTATTAATTTCTTTTTCCCCTAAAATACGATCATTCTCGCCACAAATGGTTTTTATTGAAATATTTTCTATATATTTATATGTTCCGGCAAATCCGCCACTTTTTGCAAAAGAAGCCAAAGAGTTTCTCCAACCAGAACAGCCTAAATGAATTGAAGCAATTTGCTCTTCCATAAACCCAACACTAAAATCTGGATAAGCAAAAGCTTGTCTACAAAGACTTTGTCTAACTTTAGGTAATCCTAAAAAAGCAGCCCCAATTTGATTTAATGGGAAGGGAATATTTTTTGGTTCTCCGAATAGACCTGCTGGAGATAAAAGAATTATCTTATCAATAAGATCTGGAATTTCTTTCGCAAGATTTATTGCAACTGAGCCACCCATAGATGCCCCAACAATATTCAATTTATTTTTTATTTTTAAAGTATCAATAATATCTATAAGGTTAGAAATAATATTCCTAGGATTATATTGATCAGTAGCATTTCTAGGAGAAAATCCAAATCCTAACAAGTCAGGAATAATTAATTGGAATTTATTTTTTAAAAAAGGATATACTCTCCTAAATTCTAAAAAACTACTATCAAATCCATGTAAAAGCATTACAGGCTGACCCATACCTCCTATAACTACAGGGAATTTTGAAGAATTCCATTTTTCGTTAAGTTTTATCCAATTAACATCATTAGAGATATTAAATCCTAATGGATCTTGCAAAGAAACCTTGATTTTTTCAAAGTAATCAAGATGCTGCTTATTAAAATCTTCAGAATTATTTTTATTCAAAATATCTATTATATTTTAATTTCTTGTTTTTCAAAATTCGTAATGGTTTCAATAATATCTTGTTGGGTAATTTTAAAAGGTAAAAAATGAATCTCAGATTTATCCCGACAAGTAAATTCTGCTATTTTCTTTAAATTATTGTTTTCAAAAATATCTATTCCTAATTCAGCAAGACTCGTTGGTAAATTCAATTTTTTCATTAATACTAAAAGTTGCTTTATTGATTGATTAGCTAACTTATTATTATTTTTCATTTCTTCTAATCTTAATTGTATGAGAATTCCGACTCCAACGATTTCTCCATGCAAAGGTTTCTTAGTTGAGTCTATCTGGGTAATCGCATTATGAATAGCATGAGCAGCCGCTGTTCTGCACTTTTCACCGCCTATCCCGCCAATTATTCCAGCAGTGAGAGTGCAGCCCTCAACAACATTACACCAAGGAATATTTCGATGAGGGTGACTCTTATAAGCATTTTCACCATCAATTAGTAATTGATCTCTTAGTACTCTGGATATTTGAATTGCTTGTTGCACTAATCCGTCCTCCTCTTTTGAACTAGTCACAGAGGATTCATACCATTTTGCTAGTGCATCAGCAATACCGCTAGAGAGTGTCCTCTTTGGGGCTGTTTTAATAAATGAATGATCAAGTATTAGTATTTTAGGGCAAGATTTCAATTCAGTATCCTTAATGAATTGACCTCTAATTGTATAAATATTTGACAATGCAGTCCATCCAGCACATGTAGACGCGCTTAAAGGAATCGTAATAGCTGGAATTGAGAGAGAATCGGCTAAAAGTTTTCCAGCATCTAAAACTTTACCTCCACCTGCGGCAATAATAGAATCGCAATTATTTTTGAGTATAATGCTTTTTATCCTTTCAATATCTTCATAACAACAATCAAATTCAAGATTGGATATGAATATATCAAGATTCTGCTTTTGTAAGTCTTTATAAATTTTATTTCTTAAGTTATTAGTCGATAAACTTTTTCCTAAAAGCAAGGGGCGTTTAGTGAGTTTTTTAATTTGTGGTATGGATTTTGACCAGGCATCTTTTCCCCTATAAATTTGTTCTGGAGATATTAAATGCATTTGCAAGATTTATTTAAAAATTAGCGCCTGCCAACTCTTGAGAAGATTCTTCTGAGGAAATGTTAACCGTTACTTTCTTATTTTCATCAATATCAACTAAGGCCTTGTCACCATCTTTTATTCTTCCTGATAAAACCTCTTCAGCTAAACTATCTTCTAATAATCTCATAACAGCCCTTCTTAGGGGCCTAGCTCCGTAAGAAGGATTGTAACCTTCTTCAACAAGTCTTTCTTTAAAAGCTTCAGTTACCTCTAATTTTATACCTTTATCACTTAATCGAGAGAAAACTTCCTTTAACATTATTTCAGCAATATCTTTAACTTCATTCTTGGTTAATTGTCTAAATACAATAATTTCATCAAGTCTATTAAGAAATTCTGGTCTAAAGTATTGTTTTAGTTCTTCGTTTACAAGAGACTTAATCCTATTATATTGACTATCTTCAGCCGAATCCCCTGAGAATTCGAATCCTAAACCTCCTCCTCCTTTCTCAATAACTTTAGAACCAATATTGGAAGTCATTATTAATAATGTATTTTTAAAATCAACTGTTCTCCCTTTTGAATCTGTTAATCTGCCTTCTTCAAGAAGTTGTAGTAACAAATTGAATACGTCTGGATGAGCTTTCTCGACTTCATCAAATAAAACTACTGTATATGGTCTTCTTCTTACAGCCTCAGTAAGTTGTCCTCCTTCATTAAAACCTACATAGCCTGGAGGAGATCCTATTAGTTTACTTACGGTATGTCTTTCCATAAATTCAGACATATCTAGACGAATCATGGCATCTTCACTTCCGAAGAAATATGAAGCTAGAGATTTAGTTAATTCAGTTTTACCAACACCAGTTGGTCCTGAGAAAATAAAACTTGCGATAGGTCTATTTGGATTTTTTAAACCAACTCTCGCTCTTCTTATAGCTCTTGATACAGCTTTTACAGCCTCATCTTGACCAATTAATCTTTGATGTAACGTTTCTTCCATATTAAGAAGTTTAACTGACTCAGTTTCTGTTAATTTCTGAACCGGAACTCCTGTCCATGAAGCAACTATGTGAGCTACATCTTCTTCGCTTACAAGAGGATTTTGAATAATATTAGAGTTATCTTTTAAAGTTACTTCAGAATTGTCCAACTGTTTTTTATCTGTAGATTCCTTTTTATTTTCCAGAAGTTCTTTAATTTTTGATGACAATTCAATCTCTTTTTCTCTTAATTGCCCTGCTTGATCAAAATTTTGATCTCTTACTGACTCTTCCTTTTCTTTTTGAACTTGCCTCAATTCTTTATCAATTTGTTTGGCTTCAGGTGGAAGTTTTGAATTTATTAACCTTACCCTGCTTCCAGCTTCATCAATTAGATCTATAGCTTTATCAGGTAAAAACCTATCTGATATATATCTATCCCCAAGATGGGCTGCCGCTTCTAAAGCTGCATCTGTTATTTTCAGACGATGATGTTGCTCATATCTTTCCCTTAAGCCTTTCAAAATTTCGATTGTATCTTCGATAGAAGGTTCTCCTACCATTACGGGTTGAAATCTTCTTTCTAAAGCAGCATCTCTCTCGATATGTTTTCTATATTCATCAAGAGTTGTAGCGCCTATACATTGAAGCTCTCCTCTAGCCAAGGCTGGCTTTAATATATTCGCAGCATCAATTGCACCTTCTGCAGCACCTGCACCTATTAAGGTATGGACTTCATCAATAACTAGAATAACATTTCCAGCTGATTTAATTTCTTCCATTATTTTTTTTAATCTCTCCTCAAATTCGCCTCTATATTTAGTCCCTGCGACAAGTAATCCAATATCTAGAGTTAAAACTCTCTTGTCTTCTAAAATGTCAGGTATTTCTCCTAGCTGAATTCTTTGTGCCAATCCTTCTGCTATAGCTGTTTTACCTACACCAGGCTCACCAATAAGTACAGGATTATTTTTAGTCCTTCTTCCCAAGATTTGAACAACTCTGTCTATCTCTGCATGACGTCCAACTACTGGATCAAGTTTTGCCTCGCTTGCAAGCTTAGTTAGATTTGTACCAAATTCGTCAAGGGTAGCTGTTTTTAAATTACTCTTACTTGAATTACCACCTGTCCCAACTTCTGCAGTCTCTCCCAGCATTCTAATAACTTGGGTTCTTACTTTTGTTAAATCAATACCAAGGTTTTCTAAAACTCGTGCCGCAACTCCTTCACCTTCTCTTATTAAGCCTAACAACAAATGTTCGGTACCAATATAATTATGTCCCAATTGACGAGCTTCTTCTAACGATAATTCCAAAACTCTTTTTGCTCTGGGAGTAAAAGGGATTTCTACTGCTACAAAACCTGATCCTCTTCCTATAATCTTCTCAACCTCAATTCTTGAATCTTTTAGATTTACTCCTAATGATTTAAGTACCTTAGCCGCAACGCCTGTTCCTTCACCTATTAAGCCTAATAAAATTTGTTCTGTTCCAACAAAATTATGACCAAGTCTTCTAGCTTCTTCTTGTGCAAGCATAATGACTTTAATGGCTTTTTCTGTAAATCTTTCAAACATTTAAGGTTTTTGATTCATGTTAATAACCTACCAGTATTAAGACAATTTTGTGTTCAGAATGAGCTTTTGTGAATACCCAAAAGTACATATTGTACAAATTAAATTTAATTTATTGATGATATAGCTGATTATTAAAGTAATTTCATGAATTCTGGTTATCCGCACAAAAAAATATTTAATAATTAATTTATTAATTTTTTTTCTTTCAAAACTGCGTCAGAACCATCCTTGTAATAATTTTTTCTTCTTCCAACAGTCAAAAAGTTAAATTGTTTGTAAAAATTTTCCGCTACAGAATTAAGTTCGGAAACTTCCAATAATAATTTATTTAAATTTAATTCTTCACATTTTTGAATCAAATAACACATTAATAAACTTCCATATCCTTTTCGACGGAACCTCTGCATTATTGAAAAATAATTCAATTGAGCCTCATCAATTATTACTTGTATTACACAAATTCCAATTATTTTATTTTCTAGAAATATTGCAAAAACTTTTACTCCATTTTTCTTAAACTCACCTTCCCATTGTGTTTTACTCCATAAACAAATTGTATTTGAATCTAACTCAAAACAAATCTCAACTCCTTTTTGATCTATTTCTTTAATTAAGAACATTTAATTAATTATTTTTTTCAAGAATTGTTTTAAGATTTTTTCATTATAAATGTTTTAAAAGTTGTAGAATAAACTCTAAGAAAAGTTTTCCTATGAAAGATAAAACCGCATTCTTAAAAAATAAAATTGATACTAATAGTCCTAATAAAAATATAGTTCCTATTACTACTGCTATTGACAGTACCAATCAGTTATCAATCGGAGGTTGTTCCATTGAAGATTTAGTAAGAAAATACGACTCGCCTCTATATATATTAGATGAAATTACTTTAAGAAATTCTTGTAGGGCTTATAGAAAAGCATTAGAAAAATATTATCCAGGCAAATCTCTTGCAATATATGCATCAAAGGCAAATAGTTCTATATTTATGAGTAATTTAATTGCATCCGAGGGATTTGGACTCGATGCAGTTTCAGAGGGAGAATTATTAACAGCTCTTAAAGGTGGAGTTCCAAATAATAAAATTGTTTTTCATGGAAATAATAAATCTGATAAGGAAATTGAATTTGCAATAAAAAATAATATTAAAGTAATTGTTGATAATAACCATGACCTTAAAAGATTGAAAGAGATATCTGATTATTTTAATTACGATATAGAAATAATGATTAGATTTACTCCCGGGATAGAATGCCATACTCATGAATACATCAGAACAGGCTCTTTTGATAGTAAATTCGGATTTGGAATTGAATCTTTAAGTAAAATTTTTGAAGTTATAAATACAACTAAACATATTAAACTTATAGGATTGCATGCACACATAGGTTCTCAAATTTTTGAACTAGATCCGCATAATGATCTTGGACAAATAATGGTGGACGTTATATCGCAAGCCAAAAAGTTTGGTCATAACATAAAAGAGCTAAACGTAGGAGGTGGCCTAGGAATTAAATATACTGAAGAAGATGATCCCCCTTCCATTGATGAATGGATCAGAACAGTGTCATTATCTGTTGTAAAAGCTTGTAAAAAAAATAAATTAGATTTACCTATTCTGATGTGTGAACCAGGAAGATCTATAGTATCAACAGCTGGAGTAACTATATATAAAATAGGTTCATTTAAAGAAATTCCAGGTATAAGGACATACTTATCTGTAGATGGCGGCATGAGTGATAATCCAAGGCCAATCACATATCAATCAAATTATTCTGCATGTTTAGTAAAAGATCCTCTAAATTCTAATTCAAAAAACAAATATACAGTTGCAGGAAAGCATTGTGAATCTGGAGATGTATTGTTTAAGGAACTTGAACTTGGTAATTGCAAAACAGGAGATTTGATATGTGTTTTTGGCACTGGTGCATATAATAATTCCATGAGTTCAAATTATAATAGGATTCCTAAACCTGCTGCTATTTTAGTATGTGATGGAGAAGCAGAGATAATCCAAAGAAGAGAAAGTCCACATGATCTTCTAAAATATGATGTCTTACCTGATCGCTTTATGAAGCAAAGTTAGGTACATTTAGAATAATTTAAATTTTAATGTGAATTTTTGGGGGTTTATAAACTTAAAGCTTTTATTAGATGTACTATTTGCTATTGGATTTGGACTTTTATTATTTTCGAGAGTTAAAGAACAAAGAACACTATGGCTATTAAGAGGATATTTATTTTTAGTTTCTTCTGCTTGGTTTATTCAAAGATATGCATATCTTCCTCTAACTTCAAAATTAATAGATGCCGTAGTACTTGTTTGTTCTTTATCTTTAGCCATTTTATGGCAGGGAGAACTCAGACGATTAATGGAATTATTAGGTACTGGAAGATTAGCTGTATTGCTGGGCAATCCCCCTAAAGAATTTAGAGCCACATCTACAACAGTTAATCAATTAGTTGATGCCGCAGGAAAGCTATCACAAAATAGAAAAGGAGCTCTAATAGTAGTAGATTTAGGAAGCGATTTAAGACCAGAAGATTTTTTATATTCAGGTATAAATATTGAAGCACAATTATCTACAGATCTTCTAATAAATTTGTTTGCAACAGATACCCCCTTGCATGATGGAGCAGTTTTAGTAAAGGGGAATAAAATAATTTCTGCAGGAGTAATACTACCTCTATCAAGACAAGGTATTAGTAGATACGGGACAAGACATCTTGCTGCATTGGGAATTACCGAAAGATTCGATAGATGCATTTGTATTGTTGTTTCAGAAGAAACAGGTACTCTATCTTTATCTAATCAAGGGAAACTTGAGAGGCCTATTACAAGTAGCCGATTGCAGGAGCTTCTCATAAAATTGGTAGGTAATCAAAATTCATTAGGAACACCAAAATCATCTGCAAACAAACCCACGTCGTCCCAAAATATAAATAGAAATGATAATATTGCAGTTGAAAATAATTCCAACAAATCAGAAAGTCAAAATACTTTGCAAGATTAACTTATGAGATTGAAAAACATATCAACAAACAATATGAATATAAAATTGTCTAATGAAATAGATAAGCAAAGAATTCCAGAACACATAGCAATAATTATGGATGGGAATGGAAGATGGGCAACAAAAAAAGGTTTGCCACGCTCATTTGGGCACAATAAGGGAGTTAGTGTATTAAAAGAAATTATCAAAGTATCTAAGAACTTAGGTTGTAAAGTTCTTACAGTTTATGCATTTTCAACAGAGAATTGGTCTAGGCCATCTGAAGAGGTTGATTTCCTTTTAAATCTTTTTGAAAAAGTTTTAAAAAAAGAAATTGATGAGATCCATAAAGAATTAATAAAAATTAAGTTCATTGGTGACTTATCTCCTTTTCCTAAGACTTTAAAATCAATCCTAAATAGTTCAGAAGCTCTTACTCAAAACAATAAGAATTTTACATTAAACGTTTGTGTAAATTATGGAGGTAGGCAAGAAATAGTAAAAGTAGCTAAAGAGATAGCATTAAAATCTTTTTCAGGTGAGATAAAACCTAGTGAAGTAGATGAAGAATTATTTAATTCAGAACTATTAACTCAAGGCATTAAGGATCCTGAATTACTTATAAGAACTAGTGGAGAAAAAAGAATAAGTAATTTTCTTTTGTGGCAATTAGCTTATTCTGAAATATATATATCTGAAGTTTTTTGGCCAGATTTTGATGAGTTTGAATTTCTTAAAGCAATAATTGATTACCAATCTAGGAATAGACGTTTCGGCGGTATAGAATAATTACTAAATGAATCTTTTAAAGATTCATATTTTCTTCATAACTAAAAATGATTAAGTCGCCTAATCAGAAATTTAGCGAAATCAAATTTGATTGGGGTAGAGAGGAGATTTTAGAAATATTAAATATGCCCCTTATAGATTTGATGTGGGAATCACAAATTGTACATAGGAAATTTAATAAATATCAAGTTCAATTAGCATCTCTTTATAGTGTAAAAACTGGAGGCTGCGAAGAAGATTGTTCATACTGTAGCCAATCAATATATAGTGCTAGCCAAATAAAAAGTCATCCCCAATTTGAAGTTGAGGCTGTTTTAAAAAGAGCTCAAATTGCAAGAGAGGAGGGTGCTGATAGATTTTGCATGGGTTGGGCCTGGAGAGAAATTAGAGAGGGTAAGCCTTTTAACTCAATGTTAGAAATGGTTAAAGGTGTAAGAGAACTTGGAATGGAGGCATGTGTAACCGCAGGAATGCTTACTGATGATCAAGCCCAACAACTTGCTAATGCTGGTTTAACAGCTTACAACCATAATCTCGACACAAGTCCCGAATACTATGAAAATATTATTACTACAAGAACTTATCAGGATAGATTAGACACTATTAAAAGAGTTAGAAATGCAGGAATAAACGTATGTTGTGGAGGAATAATAGGCTTAGGAGAAAATCTAGAAGATAGAGCATCTCTTTTAGAAGTTCTATCAAATATGAATCCTCATCCTGAAAGTGTACCCATAAATTCATTAGTAACTATCGAAGGTACAGGATTAGAAGATAATGAAGAAATTGATTCTATGGAGATGATAAGAATGATAGCTACTGCAAGAATTCTCATGCCTAAAAGTAAAATAAGGTTAAGCGCAGGTAGGGAGAAACTAACCAAAGAAGCCCAGATTTTATGTCTCCAATGCGGCGCAAACTCAATTTTTTATGGAGATGAATTACTCACAACATCAAATCCATCTTTTCAACATGATAGGAAATTACTTAAAGATGTAGGTGTTCTTTTTAATAAAGATTTTGAATCTTGCAATAAGAAAGTTTCTTCATTATGAGACAAAATATTTATAAGATACTTTCAATCTATTCTTTCTTCTCGTTAAAAGAAAACTTAATTCGTGAAATTAAAGAAAAATTATTTATTATCGAGAATGATAATGACCTTACAGGGTTATTGATAATAGCAAAAGAAGGGATTAACGGAACTATTTGTGCTCAAGAAGACATTATTGAAAAAGTTCTTAATTTAATAAAAAAATTTGTTGGTATTAATGAATTAAACCTTAAAACTAGTTACTCAAAAACCAAAGTTTTCAAAAAATTAAAAATTAAAATTAAGAATGAAATAGTAACTATGGGGGTTCCTGAAATAAATCCTATAAAAGATTCAGGAACTTATATTGATTCAGATACTTGGAATAAATTAATTAAAGATCGAAATACTATCGTTATTGATACAAGAAATGATTATGAAGTTTCTATTGGAAGTTTTAAAGAGTCAATCAATCCAAATACTAAAAACTTTTCCGAGTTTCCTGATTGGGTAGATAATAATTTAGAGAGCTATTTAAGCAATCAAAATGATAAAAACATAGCGATGTTTTGCACTGGAGGTATTAGATGCGAAAAAGCTACTTCCTTATTAAAAAATAAAGGATATAAAAATGTATTCCATCTAAAAGGTGGAATACTTAAATACCTCGAGGATATTTCAAAAGAAGAAAGTCTTTTTGAAGGAGAATGTTTTGTCTTTGATAAAAGAGTCGCTCTAGATCATGAATTAAAAAAAGGATCTTATTCAATTTGTCATGCATGCGGAATGCCAATTTCTCTGGCAGATCAAAAGAAAGAAGAATACATAGAAGGTATACAATGTCATTTTTGTATTAACAAATTCACGGATGAGGATAGAAAAAGATTTGAAGAAAGACAAAAACAGATAAACAAATTAAATATAGAAAAATCAAAAATATCTAAGAATTAATTGCAAAAAATATGCAAGTTGAAGAATTACAAAATATAGCATTTTCTTTAGGTCTGGTAATTAAAATACAGGTAAGAGAAACCTTGGGATTATGTTTTTTTAAGATTGTTATAGCAGAACAAAAAGATAATATTGTAAAAATATGGGGAGAGATGAAAGGTTGGTCCTTCTTAAATAATCAGGGTATTCAGCTTGATACATTGATAATACTTAGTAATTCTCCCCCTTTTGTTTCGGAATTAATTTGGGCTTCTACCATGGCTTGGGCTATCGAAAAGAAAAGCATTAAAAAAGCAAGATTGCTTGCGATTTACGATACCGAAGGATATAGCAAAAAACTCGTTAGATATTTTAAAATTATTGGTTTTAAAATCGTAAAAGAGGTTGCTTCTAGTCCAATAGATCTTTTTTTAAGGTTAGTTTGGGGAGGGGCAGGAACTCTAATGAAGGGAGACTGTTCTCAAATCTTAAAAAAAATTGCAAAAAAACTTTCTTCGATTGATAGTTCTCAACCAGCGTGATAACTACTTCTAACTAAAGGGCCACATGATACTTTTTTAAAACCTAATTTTTCAGAAAATCTTGCTAGATATTCAAATTCTCTTGGTTCCCAATATTTCTTAACAGCTAAATGTTTTAATGAAGGTCTCAAGTATTGTCCAATTGTAATTTGATCACAATCAACCTTTTTTAAATCAAGTATTGTAGTTTCTATTTCTTTTAATGTTTCTCCTAAACCCAACATTATTCCAGATTTTGTTTGTATGTCAGGAGCAATAAACTTTGCTTTTTCTAGTAAGCTTATAGAGTTTTTATAACTGGGTCCTCTACGAACTTCTTTTTGAAGTCTTTCTACCGTCTCAAGATTGTGATTAAAACAAATTGGTTTTTTGTCTAAGATCATTTTAAGTCTTTCTTTTTGTAGTTTATTTTTATCTTCAAAACTTTTACCACCTCCCCATAAATCAGGGGTAAGAACTTCTATTTTAATATTTGGATCAATTTTTCTAATCTCATTAATAGTAGAAACAAATAAATTAGCACCATGATCAGGAAGATCGTCTCTGGCTACTGAAGTTAAAACTACATACTTTAAATTTAGGGTTTTTACTGCTTCAGCGACTTGAATACTTTCGTATTTATTTATATCACTAGGTTTACCTTTACTTACCTGACAGAATGCACATGCACGAGAACAGATTGAACCGCCTAGTAAAAAAGTAGCCGTTCCTGAAGCATAACATTCTGCCCTATTTGGACATCTCCCCTCTTCACAAATGGTATGTATATTTGATTTTTTAATAAGGGTTTGAATTTTCTCAAATTCTGAGGCCTTACTAATAGGAAATTTTATCCAGGAAGGAAGCCTTAAATTTTTTTCTATTTCAATTTGATTTTTTTTTCTCATTTTTAAATTAAATTTGTTCTACCTTCTAAGGCTCTTGCTAAAGTAACTTCATCAACGTATTCAAGTTCACTACCCATGGGGAGTCCATAAGCAATTCTTGTTACTTTAGTAAAAGGGGTTAATAATTTTCCTATATAAAGGCTTGTAGTGTCTCCTTCAACACTTGGTGTTAATGCCAATATGATTTCATCAACCTCTGATTTACTTACTCGCTCTACTAAGCTTCTGATTTCTAATAATTCTGGACCAATTGAATCCATTGGAGAGATTAACCCTCCAATAACATGGTAGACACCCTTATATTCTCTAGCTCTTTCTAAAGCTAATAAGTCTTTAGTTTCTGCTACTACACAAATTATTTTTTTATTTCTTTCAGTATTTTTGCATATTTCACACTCTTCTTCTGAAGTTAAATTAAAGCATTTCTTACATTGACCCACATTGCTATGAGCCTCTAATAATGCTTTGGAAAAATCTTTTATACTACTTTCAGGTTGTTTTAAAATAAACAATGCTAACCTTTGAGCCGTTCTTGGACCAATTCCTGGGAATTTTTCGAAATGACCAATTAATTTTGAAAGTGGTTTGGTAAAAGTTATCAAGATTAAATTTTTTCTAAGATCAATTTAGACGCATAATATGGAATTTGTTCTAATTGTTTGCTTTTAATGTCTTATTATGTTTTTAATTAATAATTTTCTTAAAAATGAAGAATATGAAATTTAACCCTTTTAAATATTTAATATTAATAATTTTATGCTTTACCCTTAGTGCTTGCAGTGGGGGACTTAACGCAGGATTAGAGGCATATCAAAGTCCAGACGGAAGATATGCTTTTTTATATCCAACAGGTTGGACGAGAGTAAAAGTAGAAGGAGGTCCTGAAATTATCTATCATGATTTGATTAATAGTAATGAAACACTAAGTTTGGTCGTATCAGATGTAAACAAAGAAATTGATTTAGAACAACTTGGAAGCCCAATAGAAGTGGGTCAAACTTTAATAGATAAAGTCATTGCTCCCAAGGGTTCAGGCAGATCAGTAGAACTTGTTGATGCCAAAAAAAGAGAGTCCTCAAATCATATTTTTTATGACTTGGAATATAAATTAAATCTGAATGAACAATATAGACATGAAATTGCTACTGTTGTAATAGATAGAGGAACTTTATATACATTCGCTGTAGGAACAAATGAAGACCGATGGAATAAAGTTGATGCGATGTTCAGTAATGTTATAGAGTCATTTAACTTTTTAATATAGTTTTTATATAAAACCCTAAATGCCCACCTGAACATTCCATAAATCTGAATATACATTATTATTATTTATTAAAAGCTCATGCTTTCCACTTTCAATAATCCTTCCCTTATCTATAACAATAATATTGTCAGCATTTTTAATTGTACTTAATCTGTGAGCAATAACTATGGTAGTTCTTTCCTTAGTTATCTTAGATAATGATTTCTGAATTAAAACTTCCGTCTCGTTATCAACTGAAGCAGTGGCCTCATCTAAGATCAATATAGGGGCATCTTTTAAAACTGCCCTAGCCAAAGCTATTCGTTGACGTTGTCCACCTGAAAGTCTTTGTCCCCTCTCCCCCACGATTGTTTTATAACCTTCCGGTAATTGTTCAATAAATTTATGAGCTTCAGCAATTTTTGATGCTTTTACAATGTCTTTATTTTTTGGACTAATTGCACCATAGGCAATATTTTCCTCAACTGTCCCATGAAATAAATAAGTTTCTTGACTTACTAGAGAAATACATTTTCTTAAATCTTTTAAATTAATGTCTTTTATAGGAACTTTATCTAAAGATATTAAACCTTTATTACTATCATAAATCCTAAGAAGAAGTTTAATGATTGTACTTTTGCCAGAACCAGTTAATCCAACAATTCCTAGTGTAGAGTTACTTTGAATTTCAAAATTTATATTCTTTAAAGTTGATTCTCTACCAGGATAATTAAAATTAATATTTTTAAAAACAATGTCGCCTTTGATATCTTTAGAATCAATTTTTATCTTGCCATCTTTAATTTTTATAGGCTTATCAATAAGATCTATTACTCTATTTATTGATGCCATTGAGCGTTGAAAATCATCTAAAACATGACCCAAGGTAGTCAAAGGCCATAACAACCTTTGGGTAATAAAAACTAAAAAACTATATGTTCCTACATTAAGTACCTTATTCCATGTTTGAAAACCTCCAATAAGTAAGATTGCTACGAAAGCAAATAAAATAGCAAATCTAATTAGTGGAATAAAAGCAGATGATAATTTTATTGCTGCTTTATTACTTCTTTGATATGCAAGGCTTTCTTTATTTAATCTATTAAGCTCCCAATTCTCTTTTGTAAAACTTTTTATCGTAAGAATTCCACTTAAATTATTATTTAATCTTGAAGCTAAAAGACCTGCTTTATTCCTGACATCTTTATATTTTGGAGAAAGTTTTCTTTGAAATCTTATAGATCCGATAAATATTAAAGGAATAGGTAAGAAAGCAAATAATGCAATTTTTGGTGCGACAAGAATCATTGTTCCACCAATTAGTAGAACAGTAATAAATAGTTGAATAAGTTGATTTGCGCCTTGATCGAGGAACCTTTCAAGTTGATTGACATCATCATTTAAAATAGATAAAAGTCTACCCGTATTATCGTTTTCAAAGAAAGCCATATCAAGTTCTTGTATATGCTTATAAGCCCTTATTCTTAATTTATGTTGCGAAATCTGTGCTAGATTTCTCCATAAAACCGAATATAAATATTCGAAAAAAGATTCTCCTGACCATACTATCCCAGAAGCAAATGCCAGAAATATCAATTGCATTGGAACTTCTTTTATCCCAAAACTAGAAATCCAAGAATTCTGTTCTTTAACTACAATATCTACTGCAAGACCAATAATTACTGGAGGAGCTAAATCTAAAATTTTATTTATTATTGAACTTAAAAAAGCAAAAAATAGTAGACCCCTTTCTTCCCTTAAATTTAGATAAAGCCTGATTATAGGGTTTTGGTTATTTGTAGATTTCATTATAAATATTTTATAAATTAAATTTTTCCTTGGCACCTAACTTACATTTTTTTATTGCTTTTTTATGACTAGTACTTTTTGAAAATTCCTCTAGATAGCAATCACAAGTATCAGAAGCAATTTCTTCATTATATTTTATATTTGCTTTTAACATCTCCTCCTTAAAACTTTCAATACAGAATAAATTTATAATTGAATTTTTTTTTGTTTCAGCTAAATATTCAACATTTAAAAATGCCCATAAAAGGAAAAAGTTAACTAAAAAAAAGATTTTTTTTGTAGCAGATCCCATGATCTTAAATTAATTTCTTATTCGTAAATTTCTGAGTTTATTTCTAACTTCACCATGCAAATCTCTCGGCAAGTCAACTAAACTATAATCATTAAATATTTGTATCTTGCCAATTGATCTTCCATTAATATTAGTAGAAGAACAAATAGAGGAAATAATATTTGCCACTCTAATTCTATCCATTTTGCCAAAATTAAATTTATAAGTTTCAAAAGAATCATTTTGATAATTATTTCTTCTATTTGAATTTCTTATACGATTATTTCCGTTTCCATTTCTATTTGATCTATTACGTTCAGAATTATTCTGTCTATAAATCCAAGACTCATCTTCATTTAGAAAAAAGGATTTATTACCTATTGCTAAATTAATAGCTGCCATTGCAATATTTGATTCATCCATAGAATGCTTTTCTTTTAAGGTATCAAGAATATCTATCATCAAAGCTTTTTTTTCTTCATTATTTTCTTGTTTAAGAGAACTTTCATTCAAATTTGAAATTAATTTACCCATTCTTTTTTCATTGATTATTTTATTATTCGGGATCTCAATTTCTTCAATCTTATTTCTTGTAGAATTTTCCAAGTTTCTCAGAAAATGTTTTTCTCTTTGATTAACAAATAAGATTGCTTCCCCTGATCTACCTGCTCTGCCCGTTCTTCCAATTCTATGAGTATATGTTTCCTTATCAAAAGGAAAATCGTAATTAATAACAAGTTTAATCCTTTCAACATCTAATCCTCTAGCGGCCACATCGGTTGCAACAAGAATATCAATAAATCCTCTTTTTAATCTATCAACGGTATTTTCTCTTTGATTCTGGGGGATATCACCATTAAGAACAGCCACACTATGGCCAAAGTTTTCTAAGGCCTCTGCTATTGAAGTAGTAAGTAATTTTGTCCTTACAAATATTATTACCCCTTCATTAGTTATTTCTAATATTCTTTTTAGAGCATCTAACTTATGGTGCCTTTGAACATTAATATATTTTTGGGTAATTAATTGAGTTTCTTTCTTAACGCTTTTTATAAGTATTTCAGCGGGTTCATTAAGATATTTTTTTGCTATATTTCTGATCTCATTTGGCATAGTTGCTGAAAACAATACCATTTGTTTGTTTTCAGGAAGTTTATCTATTATCCATTCAATATCTTCAAGAAATCCCATTTTTAACATCTCATCAGCCTCATCAAGAACAAGACAATTTATATTATTTATCTTAAAAGTCCCTTGCCTAATATGATCCATTATTCTTCCAGGTGTCCCAACAACTATGTCAGTTTTTCTCTTAAGTGAAGAGATTTGATTTCTAAAATCAGTCCCTCCATATATTGCTAATGTTCTTAAATTTGTTGATTCAAGACTATAACTTTTGAAAGAATCTGCTACTTGAGTAGCCAACTCTCTTGTTGGCGTCATAACTAAAACTTTAGCGTTTGATTCTTTGTTGTTTTCAAGCTTTTCTATTATTGGTAAAGCGAAGGCTGCCGTTTTACCTGTACCAGTTTGAGCTTGCCCTAACAAATCTCTTCCGAGCATTAATTCAGGGATTGCGGCTTTTTGTATAGGTGTAGGAGTTTTATATCCTTTACTTTCTAATGAATTTAATATTGATTTATTAAATCCAAAGCAAGCAAATCCATTATCAATCTCATCACAATTAGGAATAACTTCTTCACTTGAAACAGATTTTAATTTATTTCCAGATTCTATTGAATCACTTTTAGAAATAGTTTTTTCTACCAAATTATCGTCATCATTCTCTAATAATTGTTTTTCTTTATTTGAAGCCATTAAAAATGCCTGATTATCTACTGATCAGGCATTCAACATTTATCTAAAGAATCTTAAATTGTTGACTAGCCTTTCAGAGCCGAATTTCTAATCTAGCATCTAGAGGTTGAAATCTAACTAATTTATAGTAATTAAGTTCTAATTTAAATAATAAATATCTAAAAGTTTCTTAGCTCTAGTTATTGCTGTATAAAATAATCTTTTCTCATAATTATCCCTGAAGAAAAAATTCTCTTTTTGTTCTTCAGTACAATTTGTAAATTGATCTAATTTTGATTTCTTAGACCACAAAATACTTACTTTCTCAGATTCGCTCCCTTGAGATTTATGAATTGTAATAGCAATAGCTGGAACAATATTTTCTAAAGCGATTGGATCGATCAACTCAACTATAAGCTCATTATTATCATTAAACTTCCTAAAAAGATATTTCCTATTCTCTTTTGTTCCTATTAAAACACCGATATCACCATTTAATATTCCAAGTTGATTATTATTTTTTGTACACATTATTGGCAAACCTTCATCAAGAGCTTTGAAATCATAAGGTTTTGATTTGCCAATTACTATATCATTTATATTTTCAACACTCCAATAGCCAGTATTCTTTTCGCATAAAATCAAATGTCTTTGTAAATTAAATAATATGTTATTTATTAAATCTTTTTCATAAATCATTAAATCTTTAATATTTTCATCAAAGATGTATTTTTTTTTACTTAGATTTGATGTCGATTTTCTTAATTCTTTAAGGTTATTTTGAATTAAATTTATAAGATCTAAAGGAATATCTTTATTATGACTCTTAATAATATTTACTTCTTTAGATTTATTTTGATTGCCAAATTCCTTGATCTTTTTCTGAAATAAATAATTTTTATTATTAAATATTAGATTACTTAGTAATTCAATATCTCCACTATTTCTAAAAGTTTTATTGAGATTAACTATACAAGATTCAATTAGTTTGTTTTCAGAATATTCAAATAAATAATTCCAAATAGAACAATTTTTTACAGGAGACAATTGATTTCTATCACCAACGAGAATAATTTTACAATCTTTAGCTAGTAAATCTAAAACTGATTCAATCATATCAATATTCACCATTGACATTTCATCAATAATAAAAATATCTAATTCCCTTAATTTAAATTTTAATTTAATAGATTTTTTATGAGAATTAAAAATCCATTTATGTAAAGTTTGACATTCTATTTGATCAAGACTTTTGCTTAAAAAGATATCTTTTTGTTCATTAAGAGATTCTTTTAGTCTAGAAGTAGCTTTTCCAGTAGGAGCTGCAAGTCCTATATTTAAAAAGCTTTCAATTCTTAAATAATCCAATATAAAATTTATCACCAGTGTAGTTTTGCCTGTCCCAGGTCCTCCTTGCAAAAAAACTACATTTGAACTTTCGAAAATATTTTTAATTTGATCAAGTTTATTATCATTATCTGAATTTATGGTAATTTTATCTATTTTTTTTAAGAAGGCATTAATAACTCTATCTATCTTTCCAGACCATTTTGCAAATGCTAATTTTCTATCAGTAAATACAAATGGGGCATTAGAATCATTTAATAATCCTAAATCCTTTAAAACTTTTAGGTGTTCATTAGGCCATCCATCTTTTAATAAGTCAAAAAATATTGAAATCTTATCTACTTCTATTATGGTCTCTCCATTTTTCTCAAATTCTAATAATATTTTTAATGAATCTTTAACATAATCTCCATATCTTTTTTCATTAAATTTAAAAATATCCTTTAGAAGATCATATATATGGCTATATTCAAATTCTTCAATTTTTAAATTACTATCATACATTTAAAATATATTATCTAGATAATTAATTCTATTAATAGGAGCAGGGCTAATAAAAAGACCTGGAGAAATATCTTTATCGATAGATTTTTCAAACAATTTAATATCAGGTAATCCTTTTAAAAATATATATACATATCCTCCAAGATGTAAATTAGGTTGATAATTTTTTAATCTCCACTTTAACAATCTGTGTAAAGCCAATAAATAAAGATGAGACTGCAATGGATAATGGTGTTTAATCATTTCTTCTTTCATATTTTCATAGTTATAGTTTTCAGGAAAGCAATCGCTATTTTTACTTCCAGAAATGAAATTACTTTTCCAATCAATTACCCACCATTTACTATCTTCTAATGAATTTCCTATTGGTATTAAGCAGTCAACACATCCTGAATGAAAACCTTTATTTGAAATTAGGAGGTCATTAATTTTATTTGAATACTCTTCACCGAATTCAAATTCTTGATCTAATAAAAAACATTTTGAGATATCACTTGCTGTTATATTTCTTCCGTTATAAGAAAGTGGTAAATCATACTTAACCTCTTTTAGAACATTATTTGAAGAAATATCAATTAATCTTTTATTAAGTAATTTATTTCCCAGCGGAACATTTATGATTCGCAAGATACCATCTCTAACTTTAAATGCTAAAGAAGAATCAATTTGGAAGAAATTTAGTTCCTCAATAATTAAATCAAGTAGTTTTTCAGAATTATCATTTTGAAAATCAAATCTCTCTATTATTTTATGCAAACATGTCCCAGCAATAGTTCCTTTAGGAAAATCACTCAAGGGGTTAGGCAGATTTAAATATTTTGGATAATTTTTTAATTTATTTAAATTTGTTTCTTTGAGCGTATTAACAATTAAAATATTATCTTCATAATCTTTGTATTGATTAAAAGTTGAATCTGTTTTTTTATCTTTTCGGATCCACGAGGAATAACTTGATAAAGAAAATAATTCATCAGGTGAAATTTTTTTAGGTTTTTTTGTATTAATTTTATTTATTTTCCAAAGATTATTATTTAAGACGTTTATATTAAATCTATTAGAAAATTCATTAATATTAATTTTCAATAACTTATCTTTGCTTTTTGACTTATAAATATGAATATTCTCTAGATTTGAAAGCAAATTATTAAGAATATTATTTGTATTATCTATATCATTAAAAATAATAAGCTTGTCTTTACCCCTTGTAAGCGCTACATAAATTAACCTTTCACTCTCTTTAAATAAATCTTTTTCTTCTTTTAATTTAAATTCTTCTACCTTACTGTAATTATTAGAAATATTGATGTATATGTCCCTATCCAAAATTGATTTCCAAATTGGACCTCTAGTTTTATTTGATTTATTAGAAATAATAGATAGATATGGACATAAGACTATGTCATATTCAAGACCCTTACTATTATGAATTGTCGAAAGATTAATCCCATTTTGAAGATCATAATCTTTTGTTAAATAATCTTCTCCATTACAAATTCTTAAAGAATTATCAATTTGATTTTGATACCACTTAAATACTTGATTTAGATTATAGTCATTATTTATTAATTCAATTTCAATTATTTCAGACAATTGAAATAAATTTGCATATAAATCTGGATCACTATTAATTGAGGATGACTTAAAATTAAAAATAAGTTCATTAACAATGGTTAAAAACCCTTTTTCTTTTATTTCCAGAGACCAATTAATACATTGATAAGTTAAATTTTCTAATTTCTTACTAATTTTTTGATCTATTAATTCTTCTACATCTATCTCAACAAATTTAGATGTAGCTAACAAACTTATATTTCTATAAAGCCTTGGATTTAATAAGGCTTCAATAAAAAAAACTAATAAAGTACTAGCTTCAGTATCAAAAATATTTTGTTTATTTTTAATCTGAGATGGGATATTGAACTTTAATAATTTATTTTTTATTTCTAAACATTGAAAATTATATAAGGTGAGAATTGAAATTTTATTAATATTAATTTCTTTATTTTTAAATAGAAAATTTACTATATATTGAGTTACAAGTTCTTCGATATCAATTTCTTTTTTTGAAAAATCTATAATTTCAAATACGTATTTAAACTGAAATTTATAATTAATACTAATATTATCTCTGGCTTTTAATTTCTTATACTCGAGTTTGGATTCTTTAAGTCCATTTTTATAAAGCCTATTAATTACATCAAGTAATTCATTTGAAGATCGATAGTTATTTATAAGACTAAAAACTTCTATCGCATTAGATTTAGCATCTAAATAGGTTTCTATATCTCCACCTCTAAATTTATATATCGCCTGCTTTGGATCACCCACACATAGTAAAAAATGCTTATTGGTATTAAAAAATTTTTTAATTATGTTCCACTGAATATTATCTGTATCTTGAAACTCATCTACAAGAATACATTTAAACCTATTTTGAATTTCAAAAAAACTTTTATCTTCTCCAAGATCTGAAGCCAGATATTTATTCTCAACAGTTTTTATAAGATCATTAAAATTAAAAATAGATAAACTTTTCTTTTTAGAACTTAGTTTTATATAAGCTAACTGGACAATTATTCTTACAAATTCAGTGAAAATCCCTTCTTTTATTTTATAAATCTTATCTTGAAGTAATTTAAATTTTCTAAGATCAAACTTTAGATTAAATTTCTTAATTTCTTTATTAATATTCTTATTATAAAAATATTTAAATAAAAGATCTTCATTAGAAATATCGTATAAAAGTTTACCTATATCTTCTGAATCAAGCCTTAAGTTAATCTTTTTAATCCATTCACTTATTTGATCAAACTTATTATTTCTTGGTTTAGCAGCATATACCTGACTTTTGCCTCCAGTTTCTTTTATTAATTTACCTAATTCAACAAGCTGCAGAAATAATTCTTCGCCTTTATTATTCCATTCGATACAAAACTCTTGCCATTTAATATATAAATAATCTTTTAAATAGTCTGATATATCGATATTATTATATTTATTTTTTATTTGAATTTTGCAAATATTTTCTTGGTCAAGATTTTTTAAAATTTCAATAAAAAATGATTTATTAATTTTACTTCCATATTTAGAATTAATTTTCTTCTGACTAACTAAAGAAATTATTTCGGGATCAAGATTGAGAAATTGATCAATCCACAAATCATTTACTATATCTTGATATAACTTATCTATATTATTTTCAATATATGGATCTTGTGCGGAACCAATTTCTATACTGAATTCTTCTAAAATATTACTACAAAAAGCATGAAAAGTAGTTACTTTTAACTTATAAATGGAGTTAACAAAATTATCAATCTCAAGTATTATTTTTTTTGGATATTTTTCCTTATTCTGATAGCTTTTGTACCATTCTAAAAGGGTATTATCTATTTCAGTTTCATCCTGTTTCTGTAAAAATAATTTAAGTTCTTTAAATCTTAAAAGTATTTTATCCCTTAATTCTGAGCATGTATTTTTTGTAAAGCTTAGCAAAAGTATTTCATCTGGTTTAATTTTTTTTTCCAAAACATTTCTTAAAACCATGTGAGCCAAAGTAAAACTTTTTCCAGTACCCGCACTAGCTTCTACTAATTTAAAATTATTATCTAATTTGATTTTATTAATATCCATCTTTATCTTAAATTAATATTTAACTTTATCTTTATAAAAAAAATAATTTCTAAATTTATTATTTAGATATTGCTCCTCTAAAATAATCTTAAACTTAATTACCAATGTAAGACTTATTGTTAAAAATAAATAATAAAAAGATAGATTAATTATAAAAACGCCAAAAGAAATAAGTATTAAAGAATAATACATTGGATGTCGAATAAAGCGATAAATTCCAGAAGTTATAAGCTTTCCATTAGTTATAGGTCTTGGGAAGGGAGACAAATTACTCCCTAAGTCTTTAATTGCAATTAACATAATAATTGATGCAATTATGATAATTATAAATCCCAAAAAACTAGATTTAGAATTAACCTGCATTATTTCTATCTTATGAAAAAATTCAAATTTAATAAAATGAAGACAAATAATAAGAAACTGAAAAATGACAAGTATTATTTCAAAAAAGTCCTTAAGAAATTTTTTAAAAATAAATTTAGACATTATTTGTTTTTTAATGCTTCAAGTAAAGGGGCATAAAATCTGAAAGATAAATCATCAAAATTATTATTCTCAAAAAAGAAATCTGGTTCTCTTTTACTTCCAAAACATATTTGCATTTCGATATTATCTCTTTCTCCTTTAGTAAAATTTTTATTACCTATCCATCTTTCTGAAAAAGCTTTTTTTTCATCTTTAGATTGCATCTTTGCTTCGACATATTTATAAGTACTTTCTGGGGGTAGGGGTAAGCATTTGTCTGAGAAATTCTTAAAAATATTTATATATTCCTCTAATATTTGCTTTGAATGTTCTGGTCCAGGTGATTGAATAATTTCTATTTTATATTGATTTTCTTTTCTAAAAATTACCTGAGTATTTGTTATCTTCTTTTCTAAAGAAGAAATAAAAAGTAATTTAATCCAAGCCTCTGATAAACGCTTTAAACTAAGTTTGGAATGAATCAATTCAATAAGCATATTATCTGCAATAAAATATTCTTCTTTATTGGAATTTGATTTAACATAAACTCTGGAAATTTTTTTATATTTACTCAAAGTTGAAGCTAGGCTACCTATCAAATCTTTTATTTCTTTTTCTTTGGTAAAAATACTGTTATTTGGCGCAATAATTCCATTTTCAGTGAATTGATCGCCTATATTAAATTTTTTTAATTCATCAAAAATATTATGGTTATTAATTTCTAACTTATGAATAACTTTAGAAACTAATTGAGATTTCTGTAAATTAGTTACAAACTCTTCATCAGGATGATGAATAAATATTTCTTTCGGTGAAATATTTTTTTTATTAAGCCAATAGAGCTGTGGCCTTTTAAACCAAAAAATTAATTCAGATAATTTAAATTTTTTACTATCAAATATTTTTTCTTCCCAATCTATCTTAGATATTAATGAATAATTACTTTTTAAACTATTATCCTTATGTTTAATAACTTGTTTTTTCTGATAATCAAAGTATTTAATAATAGACTTAAATTGCTCAACAGTTAAAAAACTCTCAAAATAATTTATTAACTCCTTTATAGGAAAAGAAATCTCTAATTTATTATTATCTTTGTCATTATTAATCCAGGAAACTATAAGTTGCTTTCTACATGAAATTAACAACTCGAGAAAAAAATATTTTTCTCTATCAAAAATTGATGGATCCCCAAGAAGATATTTTTTATTTAATAAATTTATACTTTCTTTAGTTGATAATCTTGGATAATAAATACTATTCATATTTATTAAGAAGATGATTTTACGAGGAATCTGTCTAACCTTTTCAATATCACTTACTAATATCTTGTTTAAATAAGATTGATTTTTATACTTAGAATTATTTATACATGTAATTAATATTTCTCTAAAAACATTTAAAACAATTATCTGATCTGTTATGTGCGATATAAAGTAATTATCAATTATTTTATTTATTTCACAAATTTCTAAATCTAAGTTTTCATTAAAATTTCTAATATTATCAAGTATAAACTTAATCTTTTTAACCCAGCCTATATAATTAGAAGAACCTCTTAATAAACTAATATATTTTTTTAGTTGAAATAATATTTTCAACCATCTATTTAAATCCAAACTAATATTATTAGGAATAAATGCCTTAAGATTAGAATTGTTTAAATTACATTCTTTATCATAAATAAGTCCTAATGTAATTCTTTTTAAACACCAATCTAAAGTATTTTTTTCTTCACCTAATCTTTCATTAGTATCTAAGCCCCAATGAAAACCAACTTGATTTAATATTGATATAATTTCTTCCTTTTCGGAAATTTCAAAGTTAAAAATATTTTGTGTAACTTTTTGAGAAAGAAGATAATCTATTTTTTCAAGTGTAATTTTCTCATTTGCTAATTCAGTAATGTCAAATAAGAATTTACTGATATTCGAAGAATCTTCATAATTGTCTTCAATAAAAAAATAAGGTAACTTTTGACCATTTATTAACTCATTATTAAAAATATACTTTAAGTAGGGTTTTATTAAACTAGTTTGAGGGGAGATTACAGCAATATCACTATATTTAATTTCATCGTAAGATTCTAGTATTTCTATAATTTTGTTTCGTACATACTCTAATTGAGTTAATTGATTAGCATGTCCCCTAAATATAATCGATTCATCCTTTTCATATATAGTAAAATCTTGATCTTTATTATCAATTAGTCTTTTCTGTATTTGCTTAATTAAAGAATTATCTTTTTTACCAGAATCATTAATAGTTGGATCAATATATATTAAATTATTGTTTATTTTTAAATTTTCAATATTAAAAGTTTCATCTATTAATTTCTGATAATTAGCGCCAAACTTACCAAATATTTTTTCAATATTTGAATTAGTTAAATATAATTCACTCTTAATAGTTCTAAAATCAACTTCTCCCTCAGTTGAATTTATTCTTTCCCATAAATTATCCCCAGCAGAAATTAAGTATATATTTACATTAGTAAATTCTGCTAATTTTGAATAAAAATTAACGTACAATTTAGATAAATTATTATCAGAAATAATATAGATATTTCTAGGTATTTTATTTTTAAGATTTTTTAATTTTTTAATATTATTAATTATCTCAAACATGAATAAACATGATGGTTTTTCAGGCATTTTCTTCTCAAGTAATTTATATAGAATTGGTTGCCAATATTCACTAAAATTTAAATTATTAAAAAGATTTTGAGAATTCAACTGATATTTATGCCAATTAGCTATCATCTCAGGTCTAAATATAAGGTAATCAATAAAATTATTTGCAATCTTTTTTGTCAAATTATAAATATCTCCATCAATTATCTTTTTATTGTTTAAGTATTTATTAATCCAATTACTTAGCGGTAATGATTCTTTATAGCTAGCTAATTCTTCAAAGGAATCAATAATTCCCCATTTAATTGACTCAAAATTCCATAATCCCATATCAATTTCAGGATAAAAATTCGTCAATAATGCTTCGGTATAATTTGATATGGTCTTTAATTCATAGAGAGCACTTATTTGATTACTTATAGTTATTTCATCCCATAACCACTTACCTAAAAAGTAATTAGGTACAGCTAAATCAAGTTTTTCTGTTATTAAAGGGGGGCTAATTATTAATTCTTTTGCTATTAGCTGACCAATAACTTCAATTTTATTTGACTTATAAATATTAAGCAATTTTTATTGTTGATACATTACTCAACTTTAAATGGATCTGTTATTTCTGCATTAGGAAATTCAAATTCTCCTACAGCAACAAATTCTAAACGGAGTTTTAAGAAAGTTATAAATTTCTTATCAGTTGATATAACTGCAGCTGGAGGAGAGGGGATCTTTGTAGTTAAATCAACAAATTGAGAAGATTTTAAAAATGATGGATTCTTTAAAAGCCAAAAATTTATTTCCTTTTTATTCTCTTTAAAATTTCTAGTCCTTTCTTTTAATATCTCCTCAAGAGGTTCTTCAAATGTTAAAAATTTCTCACTTGCTGCAACGAAAAAATAAGTTGTCATTCTAAAAAAATTAATTTGTTGAAATAATAGACTTCATTTCGCGCACAGCTTTTTCCAAACCTACCGCTAAAGCCCTTGCAACAATACTATGTCCAATGTTTAACTCATTCATATTGTTAATTGCTGCAATCTTTTCTACATTCTGATAGTTAAGCCCATGGCCAGCATTAACGACCAATCCAAGATCAACTGCAAAATAAGTACATTCAATAATTTTCTGGAGTTCTTCATATTGCTCTTGACCATTTAAATCAGCATATTTACCAGTATGTAACTCTATAAAATCAAACCCTATTTCTCTTGAAGAATTAATCTGCTTGTTAACAGGATCAATAAATGCACTTACTTTGATATTTGAATCTCTTAAACACTTAACGTAATCTCTAAGATATTTTTCATTATTCATAACATCCAAACCTCCTTCTGTTGTAACTTCTTCTCTTTTTTCTGGTACAAGTGTTACGTAATCTGGAAGTAACTTTTTAGATATATTCAACATTTCTTCAGTAGCTGCCATTTCTAAATTGAGTTTTGTTTTAATAGTATCTTTTAAAAGAAATACATCTCGATCTTGTATATGCCTCCTATCTTCTCTCAAGTGAACTGTTATTGAATTCGCACCACCTATTTCTGCTAAAAAAGCAAATTGAACTGGGTCTGGCTCAATAGACTTTCTAGCCTGCCGGACATTTGCAATGTGATCTATATTTACTCCTAATGTTGGCATAAAATTAATAATTCTTGGTTTAGACTATCTTCTAACCGAACTAATAATAGCTAATTAAAAATTACAATCGTATAATTTATTAATATACAATAAATATGAATTGAATAAGAAAAATATTTATATTTGGCAGGAAATAAACCCTTTTTTGGGTCTAGTCGCAATGTTTATAACTCAGGACATTATTATGAAAATATTTTTTAAAGAAAAAAGTATTATTAATAAAGACTTTTCAATACCCAATAGCAGCTCAGTTATTTTAGCTCCTACCCATAGATCCAGGTGGGACGGGTTAATCCTTACTATGGCAATGGGTAGGAGGATTACAAAAAAAGACTGTAGATTTATGGTCACTAACTCTGAGATGAAGGGGATCCAAGGTTGGTTTTTAAAAAGACTTGGTTGTTTTTCAATAAATCAAAAATCTCCTTCTCTTTCAGTTTTGAGATATGCAGTAAACTTAATAATCAAAAAAAAGCAACTAGTAGTTTTCCCCGAAGGAAGGATTAATAAAAATGGAAATAAAATTCCACTCAAAGAAGGGCTCTTTAGGTTAGCTAAGTTGGCAACAAAAAAAACTAACCATATAACTATTATTCCTATAGGTATAGCTTATAGCGAAGTACCTCCAAAGTTTAGAAGTAAAGTTTCTTTGTCTTTTGGAGAGCCATTAATTATAGATAAAGATTTAGATTTATCTATTGTCCAATTTAACGAAATATTAGATAAGAAAATGCATAAAGCTGAAATGGCAGCTTTAAAAAATGTAGGTAGATGAATCTATAATCAGTTAATATTAAATATATCAAATCAAATGAATATGCAATTCTTAAAATTAATTCCAATTATTTTTGTTTTTTTAGGAATATTTTCCCCTGCAAATTTAGTTTATGCAGATGTTGAAGATACAAATAAATATAAAGTCCTTTCTAGTAATAATAAAAAGCTTTCAATTACCAATGTAAAAAACTTCTTAACAGAGGGAGATACTTTTATAAAAAATGGAGAATTTGAAAAAGCAAAAGAATCTTTTGACAAAGCAAGAAATTTAGCAAAACAATTAGCTGGTTTTTATGGAGATTTAAATGTTTCATTTAGAGGATTAGATGCAAGGATACCCGCTGAAATGGCTGAGAAAGGTAAAGAGTCATTACAAATCTGGGCAGAATCAAATGGAAGATTAGCCGCGTTATATAAAAGAAAAAAACAACCTGAAGTGGCAGTTCCTTTACTTGTAGAAATAGTTAGGTTAATGTCTCCTACTAGCTCAGAAGGTAAAGAGGCTTACAAGAACTTAATCCAGCTTGGTTTTGTTGATACCCCATATAGAGGTTTATAAGAAGTAAGAATGACTACAAAAAATGAAGTGATTAATTTAATAAAACAAAAAATTACAGACTCTGAAGTTTATGTTGAGAACCTAAAAGGAGATGATCATTTGCAAGTTACTGTGATTTCATCTGTGTTTAATGGATTATCATTAGTTAAACAACATCAACTTGTCTATTCTGCTCTAAAGCAAGAATTAGCTTCAGAAGCGATCCATGCGCTAGCTCTAAAAACAGAAACACCTAATTAAATTATGGAAAATCTTACCAAAAATAAAATTCAGAAACTTATTGAATCTAATGCTGTCATGGTCTTTATGAAAGGGACAAAATTGATGCCTCAATGTGGTTTTTCTAATAATGTAGTTCAAATTCTTAATTCACTGGGAGTAGAGTTCAATACTTTTGATGTTTTAAGTGATTTCGAAATAAGAGAGGGTATTAAAGAGTTCTCAGATTGGCCAACAATTCCTCAAGTTTATTTAAAAGGGGAATTTTTAGGGGGTTCAGATATTCTTATAGAGATGTACAATTCAGGAACATTAAAAGAAAAAATTGAAATTGAATTAGCGTCTTAAAACATTTACTAAGTATAAATACTATATTTAGTTAATAAAAATTAATATTTTAAATCTTTTTTTTATCAAAAAAACCTTTATTTTCATCATCATCTGGATTTATGAAACTAGATGGATCTTGTATCCATCTATCTATTAATCTTTCTAGTTTATCTTGATCTTTTGGCTCTAAAGTATTGCAATTCCTTAGAGCTTGGAGGTAACCATCACTATATAATTTCAAGTCAGAGGGAGTATGATATCTAGTTACAAGGTCTTGGCAACTATCACAGATTGATTGAAAATGTCGAATTGCTATTGGATTTTCAAATGATGTCATAATTTTATAGATTCTGATTTTTATTGAGCATTTGTTATACCTTATTAAGGATGATTATAAATTGCCTGGCCAAACAGTAATTAAGAATGCAATCAACTGAGCAAATCTTAGCTTCAACACCTGGCACTTCCCAATTGCCTTCGACCTCTCAAACTCCTTCGAGAGTTCTTGTTGTTGAACCTCACCCCACACTAAGAACTGTCTTAGTGCAAAGACTTCGTCAAGACGGGCATTTAGCTGCCGCGGTTGGATCCGCAATGGAAGCTGTTGACTTATGTAGAGAACAATCTCCTGACTTATTAGTTAGTGCAGAGATATTAGAGCAAAATACTGCAATGAGATTAGCTCAACAGTTGGGCTGCTCAGTAATTGTTCTTACGGCAAGATCTGGAGTAGAAGCATTAGTAAGCTTATTAGAAGAGGGAGCTGATGATGTTCTAAGAAAGCCTTTTGGCTTAGAGGAATTAGCCGCGAGATGCAGAACTCTTCTAAAAAGAGGCAGGATAGGACTTCAAGAGAAAGTATCAGTAGGGCCTTTAGAGGTACATCTACTTTTAAGACAAGTTACCTTAAGCGAAAAGCCTGTTGAATTAAGCCCTAGAGAGTTTGCATTGCTCTGCGCCCTTCTAATGCCCCCAGGTATGGTAAGAAGCCGTCAAGAGCTTCTAAGAATGGCCTGGCCGCCTTTTAGCGGTGGCCCAAGATCTGTTGACACTCAAGTTCTTACTTTGCGAAGAAAATTAGAACAAGCAGGATTAGGAGAAGGAGGAGGAATTACAACAGTTAGACAACAAGGATATAGATTTAGCATTGATAATATTTAAATTACAAAAGCTACTATTTCTCCAATTATCATAGAAACAGATAAGTAAGTTAATAATTTATAGGTCCATAAAGGGGAAATATATGATAATTCATCAATATTTAATTTTGTTTTTTTCTCGAGAATAGATACAAACCTTTCGAATTTTTCAACCCTTTGTGGCACAAGAAAACTTTCTTCCCTTCTAGTAATCAAATAGTGAACCTTACTCCCTTGGCTAGTTGGCAAAGATTTAATTAATATAATATCTTTCCAACAGATTTCCCATTTTTTTTTTCCAAGAATTTCGGAAATAAAGCTTGTTTTATAAGAAATTTTCTTATCACAAGTATTCACATAATCATTCGTGATATTGATAATAAAAAATAGTCCCAATACAAAAGCAATTATTGAGGGAATTTTAAATTTTTCACTTGATATAAATGGGATAGGAATTGTAAGTGCTACATACAGAGAAACCAAAGAAATTCTTACAAAAAAAAGAGTTTTAAACTTTTCTATCATCAGATTATGTTTTTTTTAGTCTGGCAAATTAAAACTATTTATGTTTAGTTTTGATCCTATTTTATGTGCACAAGCGTAACCACTAAATGCTACTGCATTAAGACCTTGTCCTGGAAAACATGAATCTCCAACGCAATAGAGATTTTTTATTTTTGTAGTATTAAATGGCATAGGCAGTAATCCAAATAACTTTTTATTAGGAATAGGTCCATAACTACCTTCAAATCTCCCAAGGAATTTCCTATGAGTTCTGGGAGTACCTATTTCTTTATGATCAATATTATGATCTAAATTAGGAATTAATTTAGAAATTTTTTTTATTAGAAATGAATAATAATCATTCTTCTTCTTTAAGTAATCAGCTTTCGAAAGGTTATCCCATTCGTTAATTGAAGAAGGAGTAAATGCATGGATGATATGTTTACCTTCTGGGGCTAGTGAAGGATCAAGTAAGGTTGGAACTGAGACAAAAATTACCCCCCTTTCATTTTCTAACTCACTCCAATTCTCAACAATAATATGGTGGCAATTAAAATTTTTATCTAAAATATCTTTAGAAACCCCAAGATGAATTGATACGAAAGATGGTGATGGCTTATAAGTTTCCGACCACTTATGTTCACTCTTTGGTACTTGATCATTTTTAATTAATCCTTTGTTTTGATTATTAAGTCCAAAAGTATCCCATCTAGTGGAATTGGATACAACAATATTTGAGTAAATTTCTTCTCCATTTGATAGTTTTACTCCTATTGCCTTTTCATCTTTTAAAAGTATTTCGGTAACATTGGCTTTATAACGAATCTTGCTACCTAGCCTTTCCAAACCTGATACCAATTTCTCTGCAATCATGCCTACTCCACCTTTTGGATAATTTATACCTCCTTCATGTCTATCAGTAAAAACCATTCCTGCATTAATCATAGGAGTTTTTAGAGCTGGCATTACTGACCAACAAAAACATTCGATATCAATAAATTTTAAAAGTTCAGGATCTTTAATAAACTTTCTTGCAACATCTCCAGCATTTATTGGTAGCCATCTAGCTAGGCCTAAGCAAGATAATGGTGCCTTAAAGAAAACCTTAAAAAGGTAACTAGGATCTTCAATTGACAAAAGCGGCATTGAATCTAGGCAGTTGAAAACATTTGAACATGTTCCATAGAATTTTTTAATTCCCTTTTTCTCGTTTGGAAAACGTTCTGATAATTTACTAATAAATTTGTCATAACTTTTATCTACAGAAATACTGAAATTGCCTGGAAGATGATATTCGAGTTGTACAGGATCAGGGATAGTTTCACATTTTTCATTTACATCTCTAAGTGCGCGAGTTAGCAAATTGGTATATCCTTTTTCTCCAAAACCAAAAATCATAGAAGCACCTACATCAAATGTATACCCTTTTCTTTTAAACGATCCTCCGCTACCTCCTGGAATAATATACTTTTCAAGCACTAGAACTTGGGCCCCTTTAGCCGCTAATTGTGAGGCTGTTACCAATCCTCCTATTCCTGAGCCAATAATAATTGCATCAATACTTTTTTTATTAGATTTCATTTTTTAATTTTTGAATAATTCATCTTAATGTATCTCAACAAGTAAATGATCTTTTACAAAACATGAATCTAATTCTTTTTTAAATTTTTTTAATGCTTCTTTGGACCTTGCTTGATATGCTTTGTATCTTAACTTTTTATCTTTTATTCTATTAGTTAATTCTGGAACCAAACCAAAGGAAGCTGGCATTGGTTGGAATTTATTTTTTTTCTGTTGGGACATTATTTCGTTTTTATTACTAATAAAGTTCATTAAAGATCCAATAATTGATTCATTAGGAAAAGTTACTGGGGTTTTATTCTTAGCCAATAATGAAGCGTTTATTCCTGCCAACAAACCTCCAGCAGCAGCAGCAGCATATCCTTCTGTCCCTGTTATTTGACCTGCTGCGAAAAGTTTTTCTCTCTTCAAGAATTGAAGTGTTGGCAAAATTAATTTGGGTGACTCTATAAATGTATTTCTATGCATTACTCCAAAGCGTACAAATTCAGCTCTTTCTAAGCCAGGAATCATTCTAAATATTCTTTTTTGCTCAGACCATTTTAGATTTGTCTGAAAACCAACCATATTTAATAATTTCCCATTGACATCTTCTTTTCTTAACTGAACTATTGCATGAGCCCTTTTGTTTAATCTATTTTCTCTATCATACAAATCTCCCCAATCTGGATTCCATAATCCCTTAGATTTCAAAGGTCCATATCTCATTGTATCAACACCTCTTCTGGCTATTTCTTCTATAGGTAAACAAGCCTCGAAAAAATTTGCAGATTCCTTATCGAAATCTTTTAGAGTCGCCTGCTCACCTTGAATTAATGCATTTCTGAAATTTAAGTATTCTAATTCATTCATTGGACAATTTAGATATGCAGGATCTCCCTTATCGTATCTACTTGCCCTAAAAGCAATCTCGTAATCGATAGTATCGCCATAGACAATGGGACTTGCTGCATCAAAAAAATGACAAGATTCTAAACCAGTAAAGTTTTTTATTTTATTAGCTAGATGGTTAGAAGTTAGTGGTCCTGTTGCAATTACAGTAATTTTATTTTCATCTGGAAGATCTAATTGTTCAATTCTCTTTATTTCCACAAGAGGGTGCGTTGATAATATTTGTGTTAATGATTTACTAAATTGAGACCTATCAACTGCTAAAGCTCCTCCTGCAGGCACAGAAAATTTATCTGCAGTTTGTATTATCAAAGAATTAAAAGTTCTTAATTCTTCTTGTAGCAACCCTGCTGCTCTATCAGAGCTTAAAGCCCCAAAACTATTACTGCAAACCAATTCACCAAATTCGCTAGTATGATGCGCTGGAGTTGAATGAAGGGGTCTCATTTCAACAAGTTTCACAGGTATGCCAGAATTAGCTATTTGCCAAGCAGCTTCACTACCAGCAAGACCAGCTCCTATTACGATTACTTCTTTATCTTTCAATTAAGATTAATCCTTTTTACCCAAAATATCTCTATTAAATTGTTCTCTTGCAGGCTTTTGTATATTGAAAACCACCCATGCAAGTGCAGCAACAATTGGTGCAAAAACGACAATAGCTCTTAACATTTTAAAATTTGCATAATATATATTTTATCCTACCTTTCAACTGCAACTAAAGAGAGAAATTTAAAGTTTTGATGTTATTAATTAAAAAAATGTATTTCAATTGTTCAACTTAGGATATTAAGTTGTTTTTTTTACCTTAAAAAGGGATAATTTCATATGTACTCGATTTATCAAATGGGTCGCTAGCTCAGCGGTAGAGCATCCGGCTTTTAACCGGCTGGTCCTGAGTTCGAATCTCAGGCGACCCACATTTTGTAATCGGGTTCACTTATTAAATTAAAAGAACATTTATAATTTGAAGATTAAAAAAAACAATTATTCCAGAATATCCAACTATAAGTTATTGATTGGTCATTCCAAAATGCTGAAGATCAACTATTTGCTATAGCATGAGTTTTGCGAATATTTTGAAGAGGGTAAGATTAGCCAACACATAGATGGATTTGAATTGAACTTTATTGCTCATAAGCCACAAAATGGCTCGGGTGTAATTATCTGTAGAGCAAAAAACATAAATTTACTTTATAAAGTATTTAACATGTTGAGGAAAAAGTTTCAGTATTTCATTTAATTTCTCACTAGCTTTAACAACTGAAGATTTACTTTTATTACATAGTGATAAATACTTCTGGGCAAAAGATTGATCAAGATTTACCACAAAAATGTATCATAAGTGTACCCTTTACTTTAAATTCAACCAATATATTTTTAAAAAGTAATATTTTTCTTAGTAATGCTTTACAAAGCTACATAAATGATGTTACATTACTTTACAAATATTATTTTATTTATCATGACACCTGAAGCAGAACGTTTTAACGGTTGGGCAGCAATGTTAGGTTTCGTTGCAGCTGTTGGCGCTTACGTCACAACTGGTCAAATTATCCCTGGTTGGTTCTAATTTTTAGTTAACTAAGAAACAAAAAAATGTTTTAACTAAGCCTTTTATAATCTTTAAATACTATAATTATATTAATTAAAATAAATATAATTAAATTTTTAAAATTGTAAAAGTTTAATAGTTAAATAATTGTTTTTTATTTTCTTATTTAATTTTTTAAATAGTTGAATTTGATTTTAAATTTTTTCTTTAACTATCTTTGAAAATTAATTAAAAATTGACTCATCATTTTTTCTTGTTGTAAATTTTAAAATTAATAAAGAAAAATTTATTCAAACCTCTTCCTTACTCACTTGCTATTGTGAGTTTTTTTTTGCAATTTTTCTATATTATCTTGACAAGTAGAACATAATAAATGACCTTTTTTACTCCAGAAACTTTTCTTTGATCTTTCTATATCCTTCCTACAAATAAGGCATTTAAAAATTGGAGTCATTGAATATTTTCTTTTTTTTAGTATAAAATTACAGTTAAGAAAATGATTAAACTTTTGAGAAAGTAATTTTATATATCAATCTCTATAAGCTTAAAAATTCTGGTGAAAATGAATTTTTTATATATTTATTTCCGAAAAGTTCTCGATTAAATTAAATGACATTGAAGATAAAGTTTCTATT
>QCIU01000005.1 GCA_003216465.1 Prochlorococcus sp. AG-402-N10 | reverse complement strand
AATCAAGACTTAATTCTTTCTTAATAGATTTTGTGGAAATTTTATTTCTCCAAATTTTTGCCTTTGGTATGCCTTGGACAAGATTTATAAGATGTTTGCAAATATCCCAGGTTTCTCCCCCGTCTTTTAAGTGATTCTCTAAATAAGGAATAAGTGAAAATATTATCATTGAAGCGCTTTTACTTGTTATATTTTCTCCATAAATTTTATGATCTAATGCTGACCAATTTAAAGGGTCTTTATAAGCTGATCGTCCCACCATTACTCCATCAAATTCAACTAATGCTTTGATACATTGATCAATATTTGTGAAACCTCCATTTATCTCAATGAGTAGTTTAGGGTTAAATTTTTTTAATTTTTGGACAATTTCATATCTTAGTGGCGGAATAGTTCTATTTTGTTTAGGATTGAAGCCTTTTAATATTGCTTTTCTAGCGTGTACTGTAAACCTGTCCGCCCCCGCATTTGCAACTTCTTTTACGAAATTATCCAATCTATAAAAACTATCTTCTTCATCAACACCAATTCTGTGTTTGATAGTAACAGGTAAAGTGCAGTTGTTTTTTAAGGATTCTATACATTTAGCGACTTTATTAGGTTCTTTCATAAGGGATGCACCAAAGTTTCCAGAACAAACTTTTGGACTTGGACATCCGACATTAAAGTTAATTTCATCATACCCCCAATCCTGAGCCATTTTTGCTGCCTCTTTAAGCATTTGAGGATTATCTCCTCCAAATTGAATTGATAATGGATGTTCTTCTTCGTTAAAATCTAAAAATTTTTCTCTTTTTTCTGTATATATTAAACTTTGGGCTACTATCATTTCAGTGTATAAAAGAGCTTTAGAGCTTATTTTTCTCATAATCATTCTAAAATGTTTATCAGTACAATCCATCATTGGAGCAACACTTATTTTGTGTGAATTTTTAATAGAATTGTGTTTATAACTTTTCATAAAATTCTATTCAATATTAAAAGATATGAATCAATTTTTATCTAGAAGATCCTTTATTTTAATTCCTATCATGTCAATTTTAAAATTTATTTTAAAACCTTATAAAGTATTTGCTTCATCTGAAACTTTGGATGAAGATTGGAATTTATCAAAAAAAGAATGGAAAAATAAACTAAGTCCAGAATCTTATTATATTTTGCGCGAAGAAGGTACTGAAAGAGCATTCAGTAGTAAGTTAAATAACGAGAAGAGGAAAGGAATCTTTTATTGTGCAGGTTGTAATCAACCTCTTTTTAAGTCTGATACTAAATTTGATAGCGGCACTGGATGGCCTAGCTTTTGGGAGCCAATTAAAGGTTCTGTAGAAACAAAAGTTGATTTTAAATTAATTGTTCCAAGAACAGAATATCATTGCTCTAGATGTGGAGGGCATCAAGGTCATGTCTTTAATGATGGTCCTTTGCCAACAGGTAAAAGATATTGCAATAATGGTCTCGCTTTGAGATTTGTACCAGATTGAATTAATTAGTGCGGCCTTCCGCAACTTGTTTTGTGCGTCAATTTCATTCACAATGGTTTTAATAAATTTTTAGAGTAATGAATGAAAAACAATCAGATAATGCTGAAAATATAGAAGAGAATGTTTCTGAAGATTGTAATACTAATGAAGATGGAGCTTTAATTGAAGATCAAGTCAACCAAGATAAGGAATTATCTGACGAAAGTGATGAAAAAATTAATGCGGAAGATTTAAAAAATACGATTTCTAATAATGATGCAAGATTAGAACAACTAGAAAAAGAGCATGAAACCCTAAAAAGTCAGTATGTAAGAATAGCTGCTGATTTTGAAAACTTTAGAAAAAGACAATCGAGAGATCAAGATGATTTAAAAATTCAACTGGTTTCCAAAGCTTTAACTGCGATATTACCTATTGTAGATAATTTTGAAAGAGCTAGACAACAACTAAAGCCTGAAGGCGAAGAAGCTCAAACATTGCATAGAAGCTATCAAGGATTATATAAACAATTAGTAGAAGTATTAAAACAACAAGGAGTTGCTCCAATGCGAGTAATTGGACAACAATTCGATCCAAATTTACATGAAGCGGTTTTAAGAGAAGCAAGTCAAGAGTTTAATGAGGACATAATTACTGAAGAATTACAGCGTGGATATCATTTAGAGGGTAAGGTTTTAAGGCATGCATTAGTGAAAGTTTCAATGGGTCCTGGTCAACAAAATTCACAACAAACAGAAGAAAAGGATAAAGTTGAAGAAGAAATTAATTCAGAGAGTACTATCTCTGAAGATAATTAAATCCTTTAATGCATAGTTGAGTATTACCTAATGGCTGATTTTTATCAAATACTTGGTGTTTCAAAAGATGCTGATGCTGATACTTTAAAAAGTGCTTATAGAAAGTTAGCGAGAAAATATCATCCTGATGTTAATAAAGATCCAGGAGCTGAAGATAAATTTAAAGAGATAGGTAAGGCTTATGAAGCATTAGCCGATCCTGAGACTAGAGCTAGGTACGATCAATTTGGTGAGGCTGGATTAGGTGGAGCAGCTGGGATGCCAGATATGGGTGATATGGGTGGTTTTGCAGACTTATTTGAAACTTTTTTTAACGGGTTTGGAGGTCAAGCCCCCCAAAGTGGGAGATCGCAAAGAAGAGGTCCGCAACAAGGAGATGATTTAAGATATGACTTAAATATCGATTTCAAAGATGCTATTTTTGGACAACAAAGGGAAATAAAAATACCACACTTAGAAACTTGTGAAGTTTGTAGAGGTACAGGCGCAAAAGCTGGAACAGGCCCAACAACTTGTACAACATGCGGAGGAAGTGGGCAGGTTAGGAGAGCGACAAGAACTCCTTTTGGTAATTTTACACAAGTAGCAGAATGTCCAACTTGCAATGGCTCTGGTCAAATAATTGCAGATCCCTGTGCTAGTTGTGGAGGAAATGGCGTTAAACAAGTCAGAAAAAAGTTACGTATTAATATTCCTGCAGGAGTTGATACCGGAACTAAATTAAGAGTTACTGGAGAGGGAAATGTAGGCTTGAAAGGCGGTCCTGCAGGAGATCTTTATGTATTTATAAAAGTTAAAAATGATCCAAATTTAAGGAGAGAGGGTATTAATATTTATTCTGAAATATCAGTGAGTTACCTGCAAGCTATCCTCGGAGATACCGTTAATATCATCACCGTTGATGGAAAAGTTAATTTAAAAATTCCAAGCGGAACTCAACCAAACAGTACTTTATCATTAGAAAATAAAGGTGTCCCACGATTAGGTAATCCAGTTGCAAGAGGTAATCATCAGGTTTTAGTAAAGGTTAAACTTCCAATTCGAATTACAGAAGAAGAGCGAACTCTTCTTGAAAGTTTAGCTTCTAAATACTCCGATCAGAACACTAGCTCAAATAGTGGATTATTTAGTAAGTTGTTTGGTAAGGAATCTTGAAGAAAGATTCAAAGGTTTTGAATTTAGAGTCAATTCCATGCCCTTTGAATTTAGTGAAATGTAAATTAGCATTAGAGAAACTGTCTCTAGATGAAACTTTGATAGTTCATTTAGATAAAGGTGAACCAGAAATAATGGTTAAAAAAGCTTTAACAGAAATGAACTACTTTTTTAAAACTATTGAAGAAGATCAAAAGACTATAAAGTTCAAAATTTTGCATGATAACTGAAAAAAAATATAAAGGCTTAGTTACAAAAAAATTTAATGAATTTTTTCTGGTTGAATTAAATCAGCATAAAAACCTTGAGAGTAATAAGAAATTTTTATGTAAACTTAAGAAGTCTGTACATTTTAGAAATCAAATTATCTATGTTGGTGATGAAGTGATTCTTAATCAAATTGATTTAAAAAATAAACGTGCAACAATAGAAAGTTTACTCAAAAGAAATAATCTTTTGGAAAGACCTTCTGTTGCTAATATTTCAAATATATATGTAATTTGTTCTGTTGAAGAGCCAAAATTAAACTTATCTCAAGTAAATAGGTTTTTAATATCTGCTGAGCAACTTGGTGTCGAAGTTTCATTAGTGCTAACCAAGTGTGATTTAATAACAGAACAAAAAAGACTTTTCTTAATTGATAAATTTCAGTTGTGGGGATATCAACCAATTACTTTAAACTTAAATAACCCAGATAATTTTAAAAATTTATTGATTGAGTTAAAGAAAAAAAAATGTTCAATATTTATGGGACCCTCTGGTGTTGGTAAAACTACTTTATTAAATATGATAATTCCAGGTCTTGATAATACTACTGCACCAGTTTCAAGCAAAATAAAACGAGGGAAAAATACTACCAGAAACGTCGAGCTATTTTCATTATCAAGCAAAAGTTTTATTGTTGATACACCTGGATTTAATATGCAAACACTCAAAATAGATACATTCGAGTTACCTAATTTATATCCAGAAATTCATAAACAATTAGTCAATGAAGAAATAAAATGTAAATTTCGTAATTGCTTACACGTTGATGATCACGGTTGTAATTTAAATAAAAATTTTGAAAGATATACTTTTTATAAAGAAATGATTGAATCATCTAAGAGTCATTATTATCTAACCCCGGGAGATTAAGATTCAGTCCACCCGTTAAGTCATTCATTCTCTCTTTCATTGTTGTAGTTGAACTTTCATGAGCTTTTTGAATAGCTTCTAAAATACTTTTCTCAATTTGTTCCTTGTTGGCATTAGAAATTTTTTCATTGACTTCAACTCTTAGAGGCAGTTGGTTTCCGCTGATCCATACTTTTATCATTTCATCATCACTTTTACCCTCAATTTCCATACTTCCAAGTTCATCTTGTAATTTCTGAGCATTTTGTTGAATTTCTTTGGCTTTTTTAAAAGCCTCTGTTAGTTGTCCAAAATTTGGAAGTCCAAAACCTGCCATCTGATAAAAATGTTTCTTTAATTAAGGATAGTCAAAACCAATCATTCTTACTTCGGGTTGAAGAAATATTCCTTTCTTTTGTAGTACTTTTTGTTGAATTACTGTTATTAAATCTAAAATGTCTTTTGAATTTGCAGAAGAATTGTTTACTATAAAATTTCCATGCATTGTTGATATTTCTGCGTCACCTATTTTAAACCCTTTTAATCCCACTTCTTCAATTAGTTTACCAGCATAAGTATTAGTTGGATTTTTAAAAACGCTTCCAAAGCTTGGTAAATCGTATGGCTGCGTTTCGGTTTTTCTTTTAAGATTTTCCTTTGTAGTTTTTAGTAATTGTTTAATATTTCCTTGAGGTTCAAATAATAGCTTTGCACTTATTATTAAAAGATTATTTTGTTGAAAAGGACTGGACCTGTATTGAAAATTTATATCTTTTTTTTCAATTTCAGATATTTCAAGAGTTTTAGTGTCAATAACTTGAACTGATAAAAGATTCTTTGCCAATGACAATTTTCCTGATCCTGCATTCATATAAAGAGCACCGCCTACTGTTCCTGGAATCCCTACAGTCCATTCACCGCCTTGTAATCCATTTTTTGCGAGCATATTCGACATCGTTGGAAGCATCACACCAGAATCTGCTACTACAATTCCTGAATGAGATTCAATTTTAATAGATCGCATTTTTTTAGTACATATTGTTAATCCTTTTAATAAAACATTATTTATTAATACATTTGAACCAGCCCCTATAACCCTACATTGTTGATTATTTAGATTCGACCACTTTATTAAATTGATGAATTCACTAGAAGTATTTGGTTTAGAAAAATATTCTGCAAATCCGCCAACTTTTATTGTTGTATAGTTAGAAAGTTTTATTTTCTTTTCAAAATTAATATTTTTCATTAAATATATATTTATTTCTATGTATTTTGATTATTTAAGATTTGCCATAAGTTATGACAATCACCCGCCCCCATGTTTACGATAAAGTCATTTTTCTTTGTTAATTTATAAAAGTTATTTTTAATTTCGTAATTGTCTTTAAAATACTGAACATTCTTATTTCTTTTATAAATTAAGTTAGCAATTAGTTGAGAATTAATATTATTTATATTTTTTTCTCCAGCCCCAAAAATATTAGTTAAATAGATAATATCTGCTTTTGCAAGTTCTTCAGCAAATTCATTAATAAATTCTTTAACTCTTGAAAATCTATGTGGTTGAAAAATAGCAATTAATCTTCCTTTTTGTTTATTACAATTAAGTTTATCTTTAATAAATAATTTTGCTAAATCAATTGTTGCTTTAATTTCGTTAGGATGATGTGCGTAGTCATCATATATCGTCCTTTCTTCAAACTCACCTCTAAGTTCAAATCTTTTTTTAGGTAATTCTAAAAATTTAATATTTTTTTTAATTTTATTTAAAGATATTCCTATCATTCTTGATGCTGCTATTGCAGCAGTAATATTAGACAGATTATGCAATCCAGGTATTGGGATAGTCATCATATCTACAAAAATCCCATTTTCATAATATTTACCAATAGTATGTGTTTTATTAATTACATATGGAATGATTGAATAAGCTATTTTCTTAAAATCTTTATTGGACCATCGATATTCTGAATTAAAGTTCTCTCTTGTAATTTTGCAATCATAATTGACTAATAATTTTTTAGAATTAGAAGCAAATTTTTTAAATGAAGATAATATTTCATTGATATCTGAAAAGTGATCACAATGATCGAAGTCTATATTATTAATTATTCCAATATCAGAGTAATATTTACTAATCGTCCCGTCAGATTCATCAATTTCTGCAACTAAGAACTTAGTATTATCGATATGAGCATTTGATTTATAAATTGGGATTATGCCGCCTGTTATTGAGGATGAATTGTTTGTACATACCTGTAATAACGTTGAGAGGAACGTACTTGTAGATGTTTTCCCATGACTACCAGCTACTGATAAAGAAGTGTAAGATTTCATTATCATCGCAAGAATTTCTGAACGATGCCTTATTAAAAATTTATTTTTCTTACAATAAGAAAATTCTTCATTATCTTCTTTAATAGCGGAACTAAAGACAAAATTAATCTTTTGACTTTTAAATTTAGAATTTATAAAATCAATATTATTTTTATCTTGAGCTTCAAATATTAATGCACCTAATTTTTTTAATTTTTCTGTTTCTTTATTTGTAATTAAATCAGATCCTGATACCGAGTTTCCTTTTTTTATTAATGCCATCGCGATTGCAGACATTCCAATACCACCTATGCCAATAAAATGGTAATGCTCTTGAAATAGCGATTTTGTATGCAATTGTCATAGTTTACTTAAATCAACATAACTTCTTAGGAATAATTTTGGTACTGAAGTTTTACAAAATAATTGATTATATTTTGATGGATAAATTACAAAACTAGAATTATTTGCTTAATAAATCAAAAAATACTTACTTTATTGCACAAAATTCTGTATGATCAGCAACTTAGGTTAATCATTTAGAAATTTTTAGTTATGACTTTGCGCGTTGCAATTAATGGGTTTGGCAGAATTGGTCGAAACTTTATGCGTTGTTGGCTTAGTAGAGGTGCTTATACCAATATCGAGGTTGTTGGGATTAATGTAACTTCAGATCCAAAAACAAATGCTCATCTTCTCAAATATGATTCAGTACTTGGACAATTGGAGGGGGTAGATATCCAATATACCGATGATACGTTTGTAATTAATAATAAGACAATTAAGTGCTTCTCCGATAGGAATCCAATGAACTTACCATGGAAAGACTGGGGAGTGGATTTAGTTATTGAATCAACTGGTGTATTTAATACTGATGTTGGTGCAAGTAAACACCTTGAAGTCGGTGCTAAGAAAGTAATACTAACTGCACCTGGGAAAGGAGCTGGTGTTGGTACTTATGTTGTAGGAGTTAATGCAGATAAATACAAGCATAAAGATTTCGATATTTTGAGTAATGCAAGCTGCACTACAAATTGCTTAGCTCCTGTTGTAAAAGTTCTTGATCAAACTTTTGGAATAAATAAAGGATTGATGACAACAATCCATAGTTATACAGGAGATCAAAGGATTTTAGATAATAGTCATAGAGATTTAAGGAGGGCTAGAGCTGCAGCTACAAATATTGTCCCTACTTCTACTGGAGCAGCGAAAGCAGTTGCTTTGGTTTACCCTGAAATGAAAGGTAAACTTACTGGTATTGCCATGAGGGTTCCTACACCAAATGTGTCAGCTGTAGATTTTGTTTTTGAATCTTCTAAATCAGTTACTGCTGAAGAGGTCAATAATGCTCTTAAAGAAGCTTCTTTGGGATCAATGAAAGGAATCATAAAATATGGAGATTTACCCTTAGTTTCAAGTGATTACGCAGGCACTAATGAATCATCTATTGTGGATAGTGATTTGACAATGTGTATTGGTGATAATCTTGTTAAAGTTCTTGCTTGGTATGACAATGAATGGGGATATAGTCAAAGAGTTGTTGATCTAGCAGAGATAGTAGCAAAAAATTGGCAATAATTAAAAATGAGAATACGAGCTTTTTTTTAAAAACTCATTGTTTGCGCAGTTTATAAATTTAACAGAAGGTTTACCACTAACGAAATATCCTATTTCCCAGATAGTTTTATCTATAGCTAAGAGATTATCTGCCCATTTTCTTGGTAAAGAAAAAACTAATTGGTAATCTTCACCTCCAAAAAAATAATATTCGTCCCATTCGACCCCTGATGGCCAATTTTTATGTTTTGGAATTTTTTTGTAATCAATTATGGCTTTACAATTACTTTCATTTGAAAGATCTAATAATGCTTGAAAAAAACCATCACTACTATCAGTACAACCAATTTTTTTAATTGTTTTATCAGAGCGAGCTTTTAGAATTTTTTTAAGAAGTTTAGGCTTTAGTTTGGGTTTGCAAAATTGTTTTAAGGAATTATTGATTAATGTTTGACTTAGGGAAAGATTACTATCAAAATTATGTTTACTTTTAATCATGAGTCCTAATTTACTTAGGCCGTGAAATCCCGTAGTTAATATAATTTCATCTGGTCTAGATGAGAATCTGCGTAATTTCAGTTTTCCTTGTTTACCAATAACAGTCATGGAGATGACTTTTTCCTTGCCTACACTACAATCTCCTCCAAGAATTAATCCCCCAAAATGTTTTAAAGCTTGTTTGATGCCTTCATATAATTCTTTAATCCAAATCCACTCTGTCTTGGCTGGAACTATTAGTCCAATATTAACTCCTATAACTTTGTCGCAGCCGCTAGATAATAAGTCAGATACATTGCTTGCTACCGCTTTCCAACCTATTTCTAAGGGTGATATTGTAAGATCATCGAAATGAATATTTTCAACTAGTGAGTCTGTATTAACTAATAAATTATTATTTGTTTTTAGGAAAGCGCAGTCATCCGAAGCTTGATTACTTGGCATAAACTGAGCAAGCCTTCTAATTAATTCTTTTTCGCCAATATCCTCTAATAATTCTTTATGCATTTAACTTAAGATTTTCTAAGCCTTCTAAGACATCAATAGAAACAATTATGTCATCTTTTGTTAATTCTTCTAATACATCAAAGCCATCGATAACATAGCCAAACGCAGCATTCCTTCCATCTATTAAATTTCGACCAGCTGGATTGAGTTCTGCTTCATAAAGAAAGAAGAAAAATTGTGATGAACCATCATCTACCGCGCTACTTGAATGAGACCATCCCAAAGTTCCAAGTGTGGCAAATGGTAATGTTGGGGTTTCTGTGTAAAGACCTAATTCTTCAAATGTTTCGTTGTAGAAAGTTTCTTTTTCATTAGGTATTCTTATTTCCAATGGAACATGCCTTTCTATATTTGTTTCAGGGTCTACGTATCCAATTTCTTCTCCAATCGGATCGCCAGTTTGAAGTACAAAAAACTCTTCTGCTCTGTTGATGGGTAGATTACTGTAAAAGTTTTTTGAGGATAAATCTATAAACGCACCAGCAGTAAGAGGAGCATTGTATCCATCTATTACTGCATACATATCCCCTTTAGATGTTTTAATTTTGACTTTTGCTCTGCCAAGTAATCTAGGAAGATCGTTAAATTCTCTAGGAATAGAGTAAGGAAATTTATTGGGTAAAAAATAATTTTCTAATCCGCCTATCTTCTCTAAAGCTTCTTTTCTGGTTTTGATAAATGAATATTTGTCTTTTAATTTTGCTTGATCTTGGAGGTTGTCAAAATTATCTTTTAATTCTGAAAACGTTTCCTCAGCAATTTTTTGTTTTTCTAGTGGCAATTCTTCAACAATTCGGTTTTTATATTTTTTTAGTAAAGATTGACATTTTGTAACAGTTTTTGTCAGGGCTGGCCATCTACCTCCTCTGACAAGATCACTAGTGTCTTCCAACTTATGTTGAATTTCTTGTAGTTCAATTTGCTTTATGGGGAGAGCATTCCTTAGTATTGCGCTGGGGTCTTTGACAGCATTACCTGTAGGTAAATCAGCTAATACTTTCGTTGGATTTAAGAAAAAAACTTGTACTAAGATGATTATTAGAATTAAAAATAGTTTGTTCTGATTTGATAAGAAGTTTTGCATAGCACTCACACAGGTTTATGATCCTTGGGTAGGTAATACAGGAATGATTTCCAGTAACGATTTTCGCACAGGTACCACCATTGAGCTAGATGGGCAAGTTTGGCGAGTTGTAGAATTTCTACATGTCAAGCCTGGTAAAGGTTCTGCGTTTGTGCGAACAAAATTAAAGTCAGTTCGAAACGGAAACTTAGTCGAAAAAACTTTTCGAGCAGGAGAATCAGTGCAGCAGGCTATCCTTGAAAAGTCTAACCTGCAGCATACTTATGTGGAGTCTGGTGATTATGTATTTATGGATATGACAAGTTTTGAAGAAACAAGACTATCCCCTGATCAGATTGGTAGAGGGTCAAAGTATTTAAAAGAAGGCATGGAAGTAAATGTAATTTTTTATAAAGATAAAGTGTTAGAAGTGGAACTTCCCATTTCCGTAACTTTGAAAGTTAAAGAAACAGATCCAGGGGTTAAAGGAGATACTGCTAGTGGGGGCACTAAACCCGCTATCCTAGAGACAGGTGCTCAAGTTATGGTTCCTTTATTTATTTCTGTAGGTGAAATGATTAAAGTTGATACTCGTAACGATAGTTATCTTGGACGTGAAAACTAATGGCTATGAAATTAGATCATGAAGACTTAGATCGCTTAATAGAAAAAATTTCTAAAAGCGATATTCAAGAATTTTCTTTAGAGGGAGAAGATTTTAAACTTGAAATAAAAAGAAATCAGTTTGATAATAATCAATCAAGTAATTCTTCTTTAACAAATAATTCTGCAGAGAAGCAAATTACTACATCTCCAATAGCTCCAAATGAAAAAATTGAATTAGAAAGTACCTCCAAATCTTCTCAGGTAGCTCCTCCTGGGCGCTCAGATCTTACAGAAATAACCTCTCCTATGGTTGGTACCTTTTATAGAGCTTCAGCTCCTGGAGAGGACCCATTTGTTGAGTTAGGAAGTAAAGTTAATGTTGGACAAACGATTTGTATATTGGAAGCTATGAAATTAATGAATGAAATTGAATCAGAGTTTAATGCTGAAATTGTAGAAATACTTGTTGAAAATGGAACACCAGTTGAGTTTGGACAAGTTTTAATGCGTGTCAAACAGATTTGAACTAATACTTAATTCAAAAGCTGTTTTGATTGCTTCAACCATGCTTTGAGATTGTGCAAGCCCTTTGCCTGCAATATCAAATCCTGTGCCATGATCCGGAGATGTTCTTATAAAAGACAAACCTAAAGTTGTATTAACTGAATAATTGAGAGCTATAACTTTTATTGGAATTAATCCTTGGTCATGATACATCGCAAGAATCCCATCATGCTTTGGAGCTTTTATATCTCTCCAAGCTTGCGCTGATGAATTCCAGCAAGTGTCAGGAGAAATTGGACCTAATAATTGGACCTCTTGATTTTTTTTACTCCACTCAATAACAGCATTATTGATCCAATCCTTTTCTTCACTTCCTAATATTCCTTCTTCACCAGCATGGGGATTTAAGCCGGCAACTTTTAAAAGGGGATTTTCTATATAATTTTTACAAAATCGCGAAAGTAAATCTAATTTTGAATGAACAAGGTGAGTTGATAATTGTTTCGGAACTTCTGCAAGAGGTATATGTGTAGTTGCTAATAATGTATTAAATCTCCAACCTGTTATTGGAGATTTAGCAGTAAATAACATACCAACATTTTTTGCTTGACAAGCGCCTGCTAATATTTCTGTTTGGCCTGAGTAATAATGACCTGCCATTGCCCAAGATTTTTTGCATATAGGCCCAGTAACTAAAGCAGAATTTGGACATTCTTGTACAATATCAATTGCTTTTTTTAAGTAATAAAAACTTGCATTCCCATAACTTTTTTTTGGTTGCTGAATATCAAAAGGAATTTTCATGTCGTATATTTGATAATTATCTGGATCCGCAATATTTTTGATTCCCAAAGATATAAGTTTTTTATAGGTCTCTCCTAAGTTCCTTTTTGAGCCAACAATTAAAATATCAATATTTTTTGGGATATCATTCGAACAAAGCGCTTTTAAAATTATCTCAGGTCCAATACCTGATTCATCTCCAACACTTAAAACAATTTTAAATTTTCCCCTAATACTTTTATTTTGATAATTCATAATAAAAATTCTAAATTGAAAAACATTAAAGTTTTGATTTGCTTTTTAAAATTTGTTTCAAATTAATTTTATTAAAGTATATATAATTTATTAGTTATTTATAGCTGTAAGGCAGCTATCTAATCCTACTTTATAGTTTTTATATATAAGTTTATATCCTAATTTCTCACATAATAATTTATTGGAAACTTTTCTATTTTCTATCCAAAATGACTGGGCCATTGGAGATAAATATTTTTTAGCTTCTTCAAATAATATTATTTTTGGCATAGGTAATCCAAGTAATTTATGACCATATCGGATAACTTCAATTTGTGAGCAAGGCTCGTCATCAGCAATATTAATTATCGGATGGAAATTCAGGTTATTTATATTTTGTATTAGGTAAATTATTGAATTGGCTATATCAGCAACATGTACACGAGAAAAAACTTGATTTTCTTTATGAATAACTTTGATCTTTCGGTTTCTAATTGCATCTAAAGTTGATCTACCTGGTCCATAAATACCTGGTAATCTAAAAATTTGAATTGGCAAATTTGAGTTAGTCCATTCTTTTTCACAATTCAATCGTCTTTGACTTCTTTCTTGAAAAGGGTTAGGTTGATCTTCTTCTGCCACCCAATCTCCATTAGTGTTGCCATAAACTCCAGTTGTTGATAGATATCCTACCCATTTAAGAGATGAATTTTTTAATTTGTTTTTCAGACTTTTTAATACAGGATCATTACCATTTTTATCTGGTGGGATACAACTAAGGATATGTGTTACTTCATTAAATATTGAATCTTTAGGGATTAAATTATTGTCGCTATTAAAAATAAAACTATATGGATCATTATTTTTTGAACGCGAACTTGTTAATGCTGTGCAACCGAATTTTCTAACTGATTTTGCAAAATAGTCTCCGCTAAAACCTCCTCCAAATATTAAAAATTTGTCTTTATTTGTAAGCGGGCTTGCCAAATTGTTCATTTACTATTATAAATAGTACATATGTATTAATAAAAAGTGCAAACTTTAACTAAGCCACAAGTAAAACTAAAAATAGCAAGTTGTAAGAATGAAACTTATCAAGTTGATGAAAAATTAATTAATTTAAAATCTAATTTAGATTTTAAATTATATCAAAAATTATTTGTTGTAATTTTAGTATCGTTTACATTTTTAATATTTCCTGATTCCCCTAAGGAGTTTGAAGATTTATGTAAAAAATATCATTCTAAAGCAGCATGCTTGGTTTGGTAATTAAGCCGCGTTATATTCATTATCTTCGAAATTTTTTTTACTTCTTTCTTTAAAACTTGGATTTGCCCATTGTAAAAGTCTAATCGCTAATCTTAAATCTCCATCTAACCAAGCTCTAATAGCCATAGCTCTTCTAGGATCATAAAATTTTTGTTTTCGATACCAATATAAAGCGTTATTGTCTGATTTATCACCATTACATGATAAACATGCTGGAACGCAATTTTCAGTTGTGCTCAATCCGCCTTGGCTTCTCGGAAGCACGTGATCAATAGACTCTGAAGGTTTCCCACAGTATATACAACTTTTCCCCGTAAATCTATGAATTGATTTTCTCCATTGTCTGAATCTGAATTTAGGACATAAATCTTCTAAAAAAACCGCATCTTTAATGTGCATTCAGATTATTTAATTACATGTAATTTTGACCGATAATTTATGAAAGTCAATAGAAATTGTATAACTTTAAAAAGTATATTTGCTAAATTAAATATATTTTATGTATACAATTATACTTTTTAAATAATATTTTTTTAAGGTTTTATTACAATTAATTTTCCTTTTGACTGTTAATAGCTGTATCTATCAAATGTTTCTTCAGAGAAATCATTTTTTTCTTTTTCACGGAGTTCCTGTTCTTTTTTTATCTTTTTTTCTTTTCTATTTTGTTCGAGTTGTAATTTCCTATCTGGGTGTAATTGATTTAAATATTCAACGCAGTATGAAAACTTATCTCTTTCCCTGACAACTGTCTCAACTATCATTGCTGCTGCTTGTGTAGGCGAGATTTTAAAAATTCCTCCTTTTTGTCTTTTAATGTAGCTGTAAGCAGCTTCCCAACTGCTTTCATGATCATTACCTCCATCTCTCATTGTGCAAAAGATTTCTGCTCCGAAAGAAGCTGCATTTGCTTCGGAGATAAAAAATAGTGTTGGAGCAAAAAGAGCAAATATAGGTATAAGGAATTTTTTATTTATGTACCTTTTCATTTAATTTTTTTATTCTCTATATAAAAAGTATCGATTATTTCAGTTATGTCTAGATATGTTTACGATTTAATTATCCCGAAAAGGTTCAACATTTTTACTACTAATGGCAGGATTAAAAGTACGGTAATTAATCTAACGGCATGAAGAGTCGCAACTGCAGGCCCTACTCCATATTCTGAACCAACAAGACTCATTCCACTTATTCCTCCCGGAGCTGCTCCAAGAATTGTTGTTATTATGTCTACGTTGAGTAATCTGCTGGTCCATAAGCCTATCGCTAAACCAGTAATTACTAATGTAAAGGTTATAAGAATCGCAGGTTTCCATAAAGTTTGTAACTCAGTTAAAGAGCTTTTTGTTAAGCTTGTTCCAATAACGGTTCCAATACTGATTTCTAGTATGGTTCTTGTTCCATTAGGCCAAGCAGCAGCTTCAATTTTTCCGCTAATGCTTAATATGCTTGCCCCTATTAAAGCACCTGCAAGAGGAGCAGCAGGGATGCCAGTTTTTAGAGCTAGTGCTCCAATGGTCGTTCCCGCAATTAAATAATAAATTAGGTTGATATTTGACATTAAAATAAATAAGTTGTTTGGACATAATATTAGAAAAAAAATTTAAGGCATGATTATATGTGCATAATATGATGCCATTTACTTTTTTAAACTTCAAAATCTTTTCCAATTTTAAATAAGAATTAATATTTTAAAATTAGTTTTACTTTTTGCTGCATATTAGGCATTTCAGTTGGCATAATAATAAGAAAGCATTATTTGTTATGGCTTCAAAAATTTCTTTAAGAAGTAATAGAAACCCTATAAAAAAGAAATTATCTTTTTTTGAAGGTGGGCATCAACTTGAAAAATTAGAATTTGCTCTTGCAGTTGCTCAAACTAAGGGTGATCAAGAAAAATCGCTATCTTTAAGAAAAAAGATATTTGAATTAGGCGGAAACGTCGAGGAACCAGGTACTTAAATTAAGTTTCTGACAAATGAAATGAAGCTACTTTTAATGCTTCTCCCGCTACTTCAGTAGAAATCTTATTTTGTTCGATTAGTGTATTTCCAATAGCTGCTATTACCGAAATTATATCCCTATTGTTTATATAACCTAGGTGACCTACCCTAAATATCTTTCCTTTTAAATGATCTTGCCCTCCGGCTAATAAAATATCATATTTATTTTTTATCGTTTTTCGAAACTTTTCTGCATCTATATCTTCTATTTGTATCGCAGTAACAGAAGGACTTAAATGTTTTTCATGTGCAAATAATTTTAGATTTAGAGTTTTTGCTGCCTCGGTTACGGCTAATTGATTTTTTATATGTCTTTGAAAAATTTTTTCTAGTCCTTCATCTTTCATCATTTTCAAAGACTCATCTAAAGCAAAAACTAAATTAACTGCAGGAGTAAAAGGGTTGCTATTATTCGAAAGACTTTTTTTGTATGATTTTAAATTTAAATAGAATTTAGGTAAATTTGAGGTTTCTGAAGCTTGCCATGCTTTTTGACTCATAGATACAAAGCTTAATCCTGGAGGTATCATATATCCTTTTTGAGAACCTGATGCAACAATGTCCAGCTCCCATTTATCTACGGGTACATTACAAGCTCCAATACTTGTTACGCAATCAATAATTGATAAAGCTTTTTCATGTTTACGTATATGAGAACTTATTGTTTTTAAATCATTAATTACTCCTGTTGAGGTTTCTGAATGTGTAAGAATAACTGCTTTTATTTCTTTTTCCACATCTTTTTCTAAAATTTCTTGAAAACGTTCTGGATCAAGTGGGGCGCCCCATGCTGCATCAACTTTAATAACTTCGAGTCCGAATTCTTTTGCAACTTTTACCCATCTTTGGCCGAATTTTCCATTATCACCACAAATAACTTTGTCTCCTTTGCTCAAAGTATTTATAATTCCTGCCTCCATAGCAGCAGTTCCACTACCTGTAATCGTTAAAACATCATTTTCTGTTTGATGTAGCCATTGTAGATTTTTTGTGGTGATCTCAACAAGATCTTGAAAATCTTTACTTCTATGTCCGATTGGATGCCTTCCAAGTGCTTGTAAAACTTTTTCTGGAACTGGTGTGGGACCAGGTATCATCAATGATAATTTTTGTTGTATGGCCAATTTTTGAGTAATAAGTCATTCTAAGATTAATAGTCATAAAATATTTTTCAATTACTTGATTTGAAAAAAGGATTTTCTTTACCTTTATGGGTAACTGGAGCTGCTAAGTCAGCAGTAAAAAAATTAATAGGATTACCATTTGAAGATTATGAATTAATTACAATTCCTAAAGACAAAAATCTAATAAAAATTAAGGTTCATTCTTCTGGATTAATCAATAGAAAGTCAAATGCTCTTGGAATTTCTTTTGTAGATTCTGGATTGGATCTTGACTTAACTCAAAACTTAGAAATATGGACAATTGTTTCTTTAGACAAAACTGATAAAAAAAACCATACCTCATTAGATCTGATCAATATTATTCCAGGTTATGGTGTTGGTATTAATAAACAGACATCAGAGATCTGCATTTCTAATTTTGCCAAAGAAGTTCTAATTGCAAATTTACTAGATATTATTCCAAAGGGATATAAATTGAATTTAGAAATCATATTCCCAAATGGAAAATTTTTGGCAGAAAGAACTAGTAATAAATCATTTGGAATTGTCGAAGGATTATCTATTATCGGTACTAGTGCTGAAACTTTTTCAAGCGCTTCACCTGACCAATTAAAAATTGCAAAAGCAGAGCTGAAACATATTACTTCTAATGAATTTTGTGAAACTATTATTTTTGTTATTGGTGAAAATGGCTTAAATCTAGTAAATAGTTTGAATATAAAATTTCCTATTATTAAAGTAGGAAATTGGATAGGACCATTATTAGTTGATGCTGCAGTACAAAAAATAAAAACAGTAATTCTTTTTGGTTATCATGGAAAATTGATTAAACTAGCTGGAGGTATTTTTCATACTCATAATCATTTAGCTGATGCAAGGATTGAAATACTAATTTATTTGGCTGTAAAAGAAGAAGTTCCAATAGAAATAATTAAAAAATTATCTCAAGTATATACAGTTGAAGATGCTTTGTTGCTTCTTGAAAGTTTTAGTCTTTCTATGGCTGATAAACTATGGAATAAATTATCAGATACTGTTGAAAAGCGTTCTATAGAGTACGTTAATAGGTATACAAAAACAGATATGCAAGTTGCAGCAATTATCTTTGATAGAAATAGAAAAATCCGTTGGTCTGGTATAAACAGCAAAGACTATATTTCTACTTTCAAAGATTTCTAATTTTAAGTCGTTTATGTTTTTGCAAATAAATTGCGGTAACTTTTATACATGAGTAAAAAATTATTAAAAAAAGAGAGAGATCCCTCAATATTAATATTAGATTTTGGATCTCAATATTCTGAATTAATTGCAAGAAGAATAAGGGAAGCAAATGTATTTTCTCTTGTAGTTAGTAACTTTATTTCTATTAGAGAGATACAGAATATAAACCCTAAAGGAATTATTTTAAGTGGCGGCCCAAATTCTGTATATGAGAATAATGCCCCTAAATGTGATGCAAAGATATTTAATTTAGGCATTCCAGTATTAGGTATATGTTATGGAATGCAATTAATGGTTAGAGATTTAGGAGGTACTGTAATTCAAGCAAGAAATAAAGCTGAATACGGTAGAGCACCAATAAATCTTGATTGCGAAAGTGATTTACTCGCTGGTGTGAAAGATAAATCGATTATGTGGATGAGCCATGGTGATTCTATCAATAATTTACCTGAGGGATTTCTTCAAATTGCTCATACGGAAAATACACTTCATGCTGCAATATCAAATAAACAAAAAAAATTATTTGGTGTTCAATTTCATCCTGAAGTTATTCATTCAGAATTTGGAATGACTGTAATTAAAAACTTTGTTTATTCTATTTCCAAATGTAAAGCCGATTGGACTACTGAAACTTTCCTAGAGGAAACAATTCCAAGAATTCAGGAACAAGTAGGAGATAAGAAAGTTTTACTTGCTCTTTCTGGTGGAGTAGATTCATCAACCCTTGCTTTTCTTCTCAACAAAGCTATTGGTAAACAGCTTACATGTATGTTTATAGATCAAGGTTTTATGAGAAAAGGTGAACCTGAATTTTTAATGGAATTTTTTGATAAAAAATTTGATATAAAAGTTGAATATATCAATGCTAGGGAAAGATTTATTCTTAAATTAAATGGAATAACTGATCCAGAAGAAAAACGAAAGATTATTGGTGGGGAATTTATTAGAGTTTTTGAGGAGGAGAGTAACAGATTAGGTCCTTTCCAATATTTGGCTCAAGGGACTCTCTATCCAGATGTTATTGAGAGCGCAGGAACAAATTTAGATCCGAAGACCGGTGAGCGAATCGCAGTAAAAATAAAAAGTCATCATAATGTGGGAGGTTTACCAAAAGATTTGCAATTTAAATTAGTTGAACCATTAAGAAAACTTTTTAAAGATGAAGTTAGGAAACTTGGAAAAGCTCTTGGATTACCAGATGAAATTATTAAAAGACATCCATTCCCGGGCCCTGGTTTAGCAATAAGAATCTTGGGTGAAGTTTCTAATGAAAAACTAAATTGTTTGAGAGATGCAGATTGGATAGTAAGAGATGAAATAAAAAAAGCTTGTCTTTATAATGATATTTGGCAAGCTTTTGCAGTTCTTCTACCTGTAAAGACTGTAGGGGTTATGGGGGATAAAAGAACCTATGCTTGGCCGATAGTATTACGATGCGTATCAAGCGAAGATGGTATGACGGCAGATTGGTCAAGAATTCCTTACGAAACTCTAGAAAGAATTTCTAATAGAATTGTTAATGAAGTAGCTCAGGTAAATAGGGTTGTTTTCGATATTACTAGTAAGCCTCCAGGAACAATTGAGTGGGAATAAGTTATATGGTCAGATTGTAGTTATATCCTCATTTTTGGGGTTTGTCACGAGTTTGTCACGTATGAGATAGTAAGGGTAATACTGGGATTACACCCCTCTATTTGTCAAGGGTTTGTCATAGACCTAATTGACCATCTCTTAAGAGAAATCGTAGAAAGTTTTTTTTCTCTACAGTTGGTATATTGATTGAAAGTAAATTTTGATATGAAAAAACGAAATGTTTTAATTGGTGCAATGTTATCTTTAATTTCTATAGGGCAACCTTTAATTATTAAATCTGGTGTGGTTTTATCAACTACAAGTTTGATGCTTGCTCTTCCTCAAAAAGTAAATGCAAAGAGTGCAGATAAGTATTTTGATATTGCTTATGAAATGGGCAATAAAGGTGATCATAAAGGAGCAATAAAAAATTTTACTAAGGTTATAGAATTGGAACCTGATAATTATGTTGCTTATATGAATCGTGGTTGGAATAAATCAAAGTTAGGTGACGAGTATGCCGCAATTTCAGACTACAACAAATCAATTGAGATTAATCCAAATTATGCTTTGGCATATAGTAATCGTGCTTGGAGTAAAAGTGTGATCAAAGATTATAAAGCAGCAATTTCAGACTATGATAAAGTAACTACAATAGATCCAAAAAATGCAAAAACATATTTGAATCGTGGATTGAATAAAAGTTATTTAGAAGATAATTATGCTGCAATTTCAGACTTCAATAAAGCAATTAAAATAGACTCAAAATACGCTCTAGCATACTATAACCGTGCTTGGAGTAAGAAAGCAATTGGAGATCTTCAAGGAAGCATTGCTGATTATACAAAATCAATAAAGTTTGATCCGAAATACTACAATGCATATGTTAATAGGGGAAATATCAAAAAAGAATTGGGAGATGATCGTGCTGCTTGCAAAGATTACAAAAAATCTATCTCATTAGGAGATACTGAAACTGCAAATTGGTTAAAAGGAGTTGATGCTAAGTGGTGCCGAAAAATGATGTTTTAATTGAAAATTTGTTTATCTTATCAGTGAAAATAAAAATGTATTCTCTCCAATTAGTTCATATGGTTACAACGAAAAGTATAAAGAATGGAACTAATATGTTTGTCACGGGTTTGTCACGGAAATTACCAATTTTTAGAAGTCAATGATACCAACGACTTTGAAGTTTCAAAATTGGGTGGAACCATTGAGTGGGAATAGTCCAAGGGGTATAAAGTCATTTATAGTCTAAACAAATTGGTTACACGTGGGTTACACGTGAGGGTAAAATCTCATCTCTATAGAGAAATCGTATAAAGTCTGTTTTCTCTACAGTTGGTATATTAATTAAAAGTGAATCTTGATATGAAAAAACGAACTGCTTTTATTGGTGCAATATTATCTTTAATTCCTTTAGGTCAACCTTTATTAATCAAAACAAGTTTCTTAGTATCTAGTTTTGCAATGATGCTCACTTTACCCGAAAAAGTTGAGGCAGATAGTGCGTTGTCAAATAACAAAAAAGGAATAAAAGCATGGGAACAAGGCGATCACTATTTAGCAATTTCTTATTATACTAAAGCAATTAAATTAGATCCTAATGAATCAACTTGGTATTACAATAGGGGATTATCTAAGTATCAAATTAGCGATTATAAAGGGGCGATTTCAGATTATGACAAAGCAACAGAATTAGAACCTAAATATACTGATGCTTTCGAAAATCGAGGTATTGCAAGGAATAAAATTGGAGATTATTATGGTGCAATTTCTGACTACAATAAGGCAATAAAATTAAATCCTAATGATGGCGACATTTATTTCAATAGAGGAAACTCAAAACGTAATATAAATGACTACGAAGGGGCAATATCAGATTATGACAAAGCAATAGAATTAACCCCTGAAGACCCTTCTACTTTTGTAAATAGAGGCATCTCGAAACAAAAACTTGGGGATAAAAAAAGCGCTTGCAAAGATTACAAAAAATCTATTTCTTTAGGAGATACTAAAATCGCAAATTGGTTAAAAACAGAAAATGCTTCTTGGTGCCGGGATATGAAGTTTTAATTGATACTTTGCTTATTTAATGATTAAAAATAAAAACCAATTCTCTACAATTAGTTCATCTAATTACAGAGAAAAGTATAAAGAATGGAAGCCTTCGGTTTTTCATGGATTTGTCACGAGAATTACCCTTTTGAAGAAGTTAATGATATCAATGACTTTGAAGCATCAAAATTGGGTGGAACCATTGAGTGGGAATAAATCGTAGGGTCAAAGTGTAGTCATATCCTAATTCTTGCAGTTTGTTGCGAGTTTGTTGTGGGAAAATCATGAAGAAAAAATGACAATATAACTACGATTTCATTTAGTAAGTTTGTTGCCAGTTTATTGCAAAATATTTTTCTTTCTTTATGAAGAAATCAAATACTATTAAATTTCTTCTTAAGAGTATTTATTTTCTTAAAGTTTTGTTTATTAAATTCAGAAAATATTTTTGTACATTTTTGATACCTGTTAGTTTATTAATCAATCCGCTTTTTTTGGCATTTCCGGAAAAAGTAAATGCTCAAAATATAAAATTAACTTGTGATATTAAAAATCATTTTAAAAATAGTGATGATGTTATTTGGTCAGATTCAGAAGATGATTGGCAATTAGAGATTGATCAAAAACGAAGAACTTTTATACAAAAGGTGTCTTTTTTTTATGAGGGTAAAACACATAATCTCAAATTTGATTATTCAATAATTAATCAAGATAAGAATAAAATTATTGCAATTTCAGATCAAAGAACTTCTTTAAAGGGAGGACCTTACATTACTGTATTAATGTTAGATCTAAATTCTAAAAATATAAGTGGTTCAAATATAATTTCTGATTATAGAGGAGTTGCTTTTGCTAATTACAATGGAAAATGTTTTAATTTTTAGAATGCCATTTTAATTTTTTTACACTTAAATCAATAAGGATCCTTCAAAAGGATAAAGAATTATGGGTTTAACTTTGCTGCGGGTTTGTTGCGAAAGTATCCACTTTATAGATGTCAATTATATCAATAGAAGTAGAGGGGTTTTTTACGATTGTTCTATTGAGTGGGAATAAATAGATTTTAAGAACCAAGTTATAACTCAAATTAATCGGTTTTATGTGAGAAATAGACAAGATGATTGTTATTTCATAGCAGTGCTTTTGGGCGAATAAATATAGGGCGGTTTTACCTGGCTCTTATTCTTCGTCTCTTAAGAGAAATCGTAGAAAGTCTTTTTTCTCTACAGTTGGTATATTAATGAAAAGTAAATTTTGACATGAAAAAACGAACTGCTTTTATTGGTGCAATATTATCTTTAATTCCACTAGGGCATCCATTAATGATAAAAACTAGTTTAGTTTTATCTACGACAGGATTGATACTTTCTGTTCCTAATAAAGTAAATGCAGAGAGTGCAGATTATTATATCGATAGAGCAAATAAGAAATTTGACGATGAAGATTACTATGGGGCAATATCTGAATACAATCGAGCATTAAAAATAAATCCTTATTCTGTTTTTGCATTAAGTAGAATTGGTAGGAGTAAATATTATTTGCAAGATTATAAAGGGGCACTTCAAATTATAGATAAAGCAGTCAAGATGGATGAAAATTATAAATTTAGTTTTGTAATTCGAGGAGATATTAAATTTGAATTAGGAGATTATTATGGTGCAATTTCTGACTATAATAAATCTATCAAAATTGATTCAAATGATTTATTTCCTTATTATTTTCGAGGTTTAGCAAAGAAAGAAATAGGCGATTTTAATGGTGCTTGTTCTGATATGAAAAGGGCACTTAAATTCTCGAAAATTAATAAAGTGACAGAGATACTAAATAGGTGGATAAAATATAATTGTTAAATTGATATTGAAGTTATTATAAAAACTAATTCTCTACAATTAGTTCATCTAATTACAAAGAAAAATATTAAGAATGGAAGTCTTCGGTTTGTCACGGGTTTGTCAACTAGATTAGAGAAAGGATTTGACTGGGTTTTCGACCCTCTATTTGTCATAGGTTTGTCACGGCAATTTGGCACTTTCTCTGTTGAAAAATCGTAGTTTAATGGTTTTCTCTACATATTTTTTAAATGCAGATATTCATAAAATATATATTTATTGATTAATACCTAAGGTCTTTATATTTATCGTTTTTAGTAATGATTCCTATAGAAGGTTGAAGCATTTCTTTGTAGTTTTTCCAACCCCCAATTGATTTTGAATTTATAGGCGAACGAACTTGAACATTGCTTGCTGTTGATACTGAGCGTTTATTTAAATGAGGTGATAAATATGTATCTTCCCACTGCCAATGTAACCAAGATATTAAAGATTTAATTTCTTCATTTGGATTAGTAACTAATGAGTCATAATTTAGGTCATATATTTTTGATCTAAATCTATTTTTATATTCTGTCATTACTGCTTCTTGATCTATGTAAACTTTTGCAGTATCAACAAGTGACGATGAATATTCATTTCCTGTAGCAAAATGTGCTCGAAAAATTGAAAGAATATTATCTAAAGGATTTCTAAAACAGTGAATAATTTTGGCATTTATTATTTCTCTTGAGATAATGCCTGCATATTGATAGTTGTATAACCATTTATTAGTTGTGATATTAAATTTTCCTGTATATTTGCTAATTTTTTTCCAATAAATATCAGTAAGAGTTAATTTTTGATTAATTTGTTTTTGATCTAGGAATGATTCTTCTAGTATGTTAATTTCCCCTAAATTATAAACTTCATTATTCATACTAAGGATTGACTCAATCAATGTAGATCCACTTCTTGGCATTCCTACAATAAAAATACTTTGTGGATAGTTAGTGGATCTTTTTTGATTTATTTCTCTTTTATTAGTTTCAAAAAGTAATGTTTTAGATTTATTGATTCTGATTTCAGATTGAGATTTTTTTATATTAAGTTTTAATTTATTTGCTAATTTAAGGTATTTAGAACTTTCTTGGTATTTTTTATCATTATGAAGAATATTTGCTCTTGCGAAGAAAATGTTAATTTGATCTTGTATGTTTTTGTTATTTAAAAAATTTTTAGAGAAAAGTTTATTTATCCATATGTTACTTTCATTGGTGTATTTAAGTGTCGATAGAGAAAAATATGCAATTGCGCAATTAGGATTAAGTTCTATTGCTTTACGAATATATAATTCTGCTTCTTTTAAATTTCCAAGATCTTTTAATATTACTCCAAGATTGGAATAGGCATCAGGAGAATTAGGATTAAGTTCTATTGCTTTACGAATATATAATTCTGCTTCCTTTAATTTTCCAAGTTCTTTTAATATTACTCCAAGATTGGAATAGGCATCAGGAGAATTAGGATTAAGTTCTATTGCTTTACGAATATATAATTCTGCTTCTTTTAAATTTCCAAGATCTTTTAATATTACTCCAAGATTGGAATAGGCATCAGGAGAATTAGGATTAAGTTCTATTGCTTTACGAATATATAATTCTGCTTCCTTTAATTTTCCAAGTTCTTTTAATATACCTCCAAGATTTGAATGAGCTAAAGCGTAATTAGGGTTAAGTTCTATTGCTTTATGAATATATAATTCTGCTTCCTTTAATTTTCCTAATCCTTGCAACAGTACACCAAAATTAGAAAATACCTTTGCGTCTGCGAATCCTTGATTAATAAAATATTGATAATATTTTGCTGCTTCTGAAATATTTCCTTGTGAATGAAATTGTAATGCTTTACTTAATATTTGTTCTTTAGAAAGGTAAATTTTTTTGGTGTTTTTATTTAGTTTTTTATGAAATTTATCTTCATGTTCAAAAGCTTTCATTCTCTAGCAATATTGTTCAACTTAGTGTTGATTATAATTATAGAGTTCTTTAGAAACTATCGAATATTCTTTATTAAATATCAAAATTTTGATATTTAATAAAGAATTCTCTACAATTAAATTGAAAACTTAATTTTATTCATTAAAAATTAATAAATGTGATTTTCAAACGTTTTTAGTTGAAATTGTTTAAAAATTAATTTTGTTTATTATTGTATGTTTTATTTCATCCAAATTTAAGGAACAAATAATTAAAAACATTTTCATATTTTTTTAAATTTCTCAAAAAATGGATACAGTTATCAAATTAAGTAGGTCTACTGTAGAAAAATATCTGAATTGCCCAAGATGTTGTGTTCTTGATAAAAAACATAAAATTAAACCACCATCATTACCATTTACTTTAAACATTGCTGTAGATAATCTAGTAAAAAATGAATTTGATTATTATCGAGCTATTCAGGAGCCTCATCCTCTATTTATTGAGAATAATATCGATGCTGTTCCTTTTCAGCATAAAGATATAGATATTTGGAGAAGTAATTTTAAAGGTATAAGATACAAATCTGTTGAGCATAATTACGATTTTGGTGGTGCGGTAGATGATGTATGGCAAAAACAAAATGGGGAACTTATAGTCGTTGATGTAAAAGCAACTTCAAGAAATAATTTTGATTGGTTTGAAACTTTTAATAAATATGATTATGCAAAAGCATATAAAAGACAACTAGAAATGTATCAGTGGTTGTTTAGAAAGAATGGTTTCAAAGTCGCAAATGAAGCCTATCTTCTTTATTTCAATGGAAAAAAGAATGAAAAGTTTTTTAATAATCAGCTCACATTTGACGTACATATTATTAAGCTAGATTGCTCTACCTCATGGGTAGAAGAGAAAGTTTTACAAGTATTAAATTTACTAAGATCTGATGAGTTTCCTCCACCCTCCATAAATTGTGAATATTGTAATTATTTAAAAAAGCGTTGGCAGTTGTCAAAAGTTTAATTAAGGTAATTGAACGAATAATATTATTTGAAAAGTATGGAAAAATTTGTAAATGCAGATAATCTTTAAGAAGATAATTAATTTCAGATTTTGAACAAACAAAAAATTACCGATAATAAAATTAGCAAGCATTTACAACAAGATATTGTCAAAATTGCAGGCAAAACAATCTTTATTAATCCATTTTTATATTGGCGAAGGTTCGATGAAAATACTAATAGATGGTTGAGAGAACCTGGACAAATGCCAGAAGAGCAAATTCAGTCAAACAGAAATCGGTTCTATCCAGAAATAGACTGGGGTGATTTAAGTCAAGACCAAAAGCTGATAAAAGATGCAAGTGTAGAAATGTTTTTAAAAACTCTTGAGCTTATAAGTACATTTCATCCTCAGCTTAATTCTGGACAATTATTAGAAGTTGAGAGAAAAATGTCGATTACTAAAAAGCTTCCTTTTGAAAAGTGGGTAAAAAAGTCTTTTGCTAAAAAAGCTAGAGCTGAAGAAAACGAAAAAAGAAAATTTCAAAGGGATAGATTTATTAGAAGTTGGAAGGAATGGTTAAGTTTGGAAAATACTCATCAAGCTCTTTTACCGTTAATCGTGGTAGTTTTTATATCTGCATTGATAGGTTGGTCTTCAGGAATATCAAAAAATAGTTGCAATCCATATTTCGAACAAAATTTAGATCAGTCAATTTAAATTTCTTTTAAAATGAGTATCCTTATTTGAAAAGGATTATTATTTTGATAATTTTTCATTTATTATTTAAAATATTAAAAATTTAGTTAGCAATTTATCTAACACTTATATTATGGATAGTAAAGAACAACCTAAAGATATAAAAAATTCCAAGTTAGACAATGATAAGAATTTAAATGAGTATCAATTATTAATTTTGAAACTAAAATATATTAAAGAAAATATCAATTTATTAGAAAAAAAACTTTTTAGTAAAAAAGATACAAATTTTGAAAAATAATAAATTGAAAAAAAAACTTTTTTCATTAAATAGAGAACCTTTGGTTATCTATCTTTTTACATCTCTTGCTTTTTTTTTGATATTAATAAGATTAATTTTTTTGCAATTATTAAATCATGAGACTTATAAAAAAATGTCTGATGAAAATAGAATTAGATTAATCGCAACCCAGCCAATTAGAGGGAGGATACTAGATAAAAATGGCGTTATATTAGCAGACAGTAAATTTAATTATTCTCTTATTTTAAAACCACAATATGTCAATGAGATAGAGTGGCAGAAATATAAATCAAAGATTTCAATTCTGCTAGAGATACCAACTGACTTACTGCAACAAAAATATGCTAACGGCTTAAAAAATAATAAATATTCAATAACTCTATTTGATAATTTAACAATTAATCAAGTTATCAAATTTAAAGAAAATGAAAATATATTGCGTGGTATAGAAATATCCAGAAAATTGATTAGAAATTACCCTTACAAAACAGTTGCTTCTCATTTAATCGGATATACCCAACCTATTACAGATATGGAATTTAATAGCTTGTCTGAAAAAGGCTATAAATTAAATGATTTAATAGGAAGAACAGGTATAGAGTTTGTCTTCGAAGATCTTATAAGAGGGGAATGGGGTGGTGAAATGATCGAGGTAAACTCTTTAGGTTCATTTCAAAAATCCCTCGGCATTAAACCTTCAAAAAAGGGCAAAGATATACATTTGACAATTGATTTGAAATTACAATTGGTTGCAGAGGAAGTGCTTAAAGACAAAAAAGGAGGAGCAGTAATTGTTATGGATCCTAGAGATGGCGCAATAAGAGCAATGGCTAGCAAACCTACTTTTGATTTAAATTTCTTTTCAAAAGACTTTAAACCAGAAAAAGAATATAACGAGCTCTTTAATTCTTCATCTAAGCCATTATTTAACAGAGCTTTAAATGCATATGATCCAGGTAGTGTTTGGAAAGTTGTCACTGCTTTAGCTGGCTTAGAAAGTGGAAGGTTTCCTGCTGAAACTTTGTTAGAAACTAAACCTTGTATTACATATGGTAGTCAATGTTTTAGAGAACATAATGATCTGGGTTTTGGAACAATAGGTTATGAAGATGCCTTAAGGGTTTCTAGTAATACTTTTTTCTATCAGATTGGTTATGGGGTAGGAGTTGATGAAATTTATAATGTTTCTAGGAAACTTGGTTTTACCAAATTATCTGGGATCGAAATTTCTGAGCAAGAAAATATAGGTTTGGTAGCCAGTAGCTCATGGGCCAAAGAAGGAAGGGGATGGGGAAGTCCTGGAAGAACTCCATGGGTACCAGAGGATATTGCAAGTATGTCTATAGGGCAATTTGTAGTTCAAGTTACCCCAATTCAAATAGCTCGTGCTTATGCAGCAATTGCAAATGGTGGTTATTTGGTTACTCCTCATTTATCCAAAACAGAAAGCCAACTCTTTTTAAATAAAAAGCGTAAAAAAATTGATATTGATCCAAATAATATTAAGTTAGTTAAAAATGGATTGAGAAAAGTAGTTGAATCTGGAACAGGAGTTTCTATAAATTATGGAGTATCTAATTTGCCGCCAGTTTCTGGTAAAACTGGTACAGCTGAAGATGGAGAAGGAGGTTCTGATCATGCATGGTTTGTTTGCTTCACTCCTTCTGATAAAAGTGAGTTGCTCGTGGTTGCTTTCGCACAAAATACACCAGGCGGAGGATCTGTACATGCCTTACCTATGGCTAGGGAAATTTTAAAAGCTTGGAATATAAATCAATAAACAAATTGGTTGAATTTTTGTAATGTAGTTTTTATATTTTTAATTTTTTCATTTGTGATACTCGGTGAATTATATCTTCAACTGTTTTCATGTCCACTGGTTTACTAAATGATGAGAATAGTTGTCTCCCTAATACTTGACTTCCTAAATGTACTAGTTGGATTCTTAATGAGGTTAATAATTCTAATCCAACACCTCCAGAAAAAGTTGCAATTGCAATTGGTTGACCATTAAACAAATCTCTAAAATCATCTCCTGAGACTGATAGCCATGCTATTAAATTAGATAGAATTGGAGGAATTGAACCATTGTATTCAGGTGCACATATAATCCATTTTTCATATGAAAAAAGCTTCTGTTTTATTTCAATAATTTCAAGCGGGATATTTTCTTTGGTATGAATTCGTGGATTGAATAAAGGAATATCAAACGTAGTAAGATCTAAAATCTCAGAATTTATTTTAAGTTCATTACTTTTATCTTGAAATTTTTTCGAAAGTTCTAGATTTTTTCCACAACTAGCTGAAATGATTATTAAATCTTTAGAATTAGTCATAAATTAAAAATAATGTTCAGTAGTTTGCTCCACTCTTTCGGTGATGAACAGCGGTAAGACAATCGGATTTTAATATATTGCCGTGTAAAACCTCAGCATATATTACCCAATGATCTCCACATTCCATTCTTTCTTTTACAGAAGCATCTAACCAGGCTAAAGACTCAGGAATAATTACTTGCTGGTTAGGTGTGTATTCAATATTTAAGCCTTCAAATCGATCTTCGCCTGGTGAAAAAGGTTTTGTGAACCTTTTTAAAGGCTCTCTGAAATCTTTTTCGCTAAGAATACTTAAGGCGAAATAGTCACCTATTTGTAGCAGTGATTCCACTGATCTATCTTTTGCAACTGCAATACTTAATCCAGGAGGAGAAAAACTTGCTTGGCTAACCCAAGATGCAAGCATTGCCCCTTTAACATTATTTTCATCTTTTCCTTTTGAGGCAGTAAGAACACATAGTGAACCCAGTACTCTTCCTAAAGCTTGCAATGTTGGATCGGTTTTACTAGATATCATGCCAGTATCAGATTTTCTAGTTTTTTGTTTTGCTTTTTTTAAAATTTTTCTTCCAAAATGAGTACCAATTTCTTCTAGCTCTTTAATTTTTGGTTTATTAGGACTAAATTTTATTCTTATTGGATCAAAACTAAATTTAAAACCACCATCTTTTAATTTTGTTTCAAGCAAATCTATTGCTTCTCCACTCCATCCAAAACTACCGAATATGCCCACTGGTTTATCTCTATTACCCTCTGATAATAAAGTTCCAAGAGCACTTACTATCGGAGTTGGAGCATGTCCACCCAAAGTAGGCGATCCTATTAGATAGCCATCTGCATCATGAATAGATTTTATGAGAACATCATTAGAGGTAAATTCGCAATTAATACTTTCAACTTCTACTGAAGTTCTATTGATACCTTTTGCTAAAGCATCGCCTATTGAAGCTGTATTGCCATATGCACTAGCATATATTAAGGCAATTTTAGGATTATTTGTTGAAAGATTTTCTCCCCATCTAATGTAGTCATTGACAAAACTTTTTAAGCTATATTCAATTGCGGGACCGTGGAGTGGAGCGATAGTTTTAATATCCAATTCAGAAATTTTTTCCGCTATTGATACAATTTGATTTGACATTGGTGCCATAAGACAATCATAAAAATGCTTTCTATCAATTTCCGTACTTATTCTGTTACTCTCCGACCAGTCTTCAGTTGCTATGTGAGCAGAAAAAATTTTTTCACTTAATAGTATTTCTTGATTACATTCATAGACGATTAATCCGCCAGGCCATCGTGCGGTTGGTACAGGAATAAGTTCTAATGAAGTATTTTCTAGTTCTAAACTAAGTTCTTTTTTTATAACGTTGATTATAGGTAATTGAACGTCAATAAAATTTGTTGAATTTGGATTTTTTTGATTCCAAAGCTCGCTGATAAGTTTAAAGCCTGGATTCGAACATGTGATAGTTAAATTTTGGAATTGAGTACTGATACTCTTTATTGTTTCAATAATTTTAGGATTTATATGCCCAGTAATGATGTTAATTTTATTTAATTCATATTGATCAAGGAAGGTAGAGATTATTTTATTAATTGCTTTTGAATATCCTTTTTCAGGTGGATGAATAATGAACAGTTCTGCATTACTTTTGATGAAAAAGGTATTATAAGAAGTTCCTTTCTCCAGGTTAAATTCAAGCTCAAATCTTTCTTTATTTTGATCAAGAAATCTGACGCAAGTAAAATTCTTAGTAATTTCAAATTTTGAAAAGTATATATTTTCTGAAAGTAAACTTGTATTAATTTCTGACATCTTCAAAGATTTATTATTTAATAGTGAATACCTACCTTCTTTCCCACCACAGGGATGAAAAAGGTTTTCAACTCATTTTCAACAATCGACCCGAACATTTAATTCTTTGGAAAACATTTATTATCTGTTGATTATAACCATAAAGTATATTGCTTGGTTCTATCTTTTTTTAAAAGGACTATATATTTCTCAAAATTGCTTTCAGTAGATAATCTTTCAAAATTATTTTGAAAAGTTTTATCAGATTTTATTTTTGTTTTTATTTTTTTTCCATATCTCATATCTTTCTTTTGCTGCCTCTTTAATAGCGTTTTGATTATTTTCCACTTTATTAATATTGGACTGTTTCTTCTCATTTGAGCTCTTTTTACTATCTCCACTTTTCTTACTTGAGCTCTTTTTACTATCTCCACTTTTCTTACTTGAGCTCTTTTTACTATCTCCACTTTTCTTACTTGAGCTCTTTTTACTATCTCCACTTTTCTTACTTGAGCTCTTTTTACTATCCCCCCCTTCTTTTGCTAAAAGTTCTTTTGAATCTTCATAAATTCGTAAATAATTTGAGTAATTTAAAGCATCTGAAGTTTGCCCAATGCCACAAAAAAGTAGAATTATTGAAAAGAAAATAATCTTTGAAGTTTTTAGTCTCATGATTTAATAATTTACTCTTCTAAAATATATAAATTCTTAATAAAAAACTTTTTGTATTAAAAGAAACGCTTATTTATAAATTTTTAGAAGATCTAAATTAAATGATTTTTATTAAATACAACTTTAATAAATCCATATAAAGGTTGATTATGGTGATTAATTTTCAACTCATTTTCAACTATTAATGAAAAAAATCTAATTATAAAGATAATTTATATTTTTATAATTTACTTTAAAATATGTTATTTCTTTTTTGAAATAATCATATCAAAGAGTCTCAAGATTCTAGATATAAAGTCTGGTCAATAGTGGTTGGCAACTTTTCTATGATGAACAGCTGTTTTACAGGATAAATCAGAGACACGCCCATTTTTAACTATACCGTAAATAATCCAATGATCTGGCGTCTCTAACCTGGATCTAACTTCACAATCTAAAAATGCAAGAGAATCAGACAGGACTGGCCCACCATTTGCAATGTTGCTTACTATATCTACATCAGCAAATCTATCTGCTCCAGGTGCGAATCTTTTTAAAAAGTGTCTAAACATTTTTTGATAGTTATCTTCACGCAAGATATTAATTACAAAACCTTCTCCAACTTGCATATAAGATTCAATTGCTCTATCTTTTGCTACGGCAACTGTAATACCAGGTGGGCTAAAACTTGCTTGGCTGACCCAACTTGCTACCATGGCACTTTGCCTAAATGTTGCACCTTCGCCTTGACTGGCTGTAACAACGTATAACCCTCCACTTAATCTACCTAATGCTTTGTCTAGATTTGAATCAAGACTTTTCATTGATGCAATGTTTTTCTTTTTGTTAATTAATTGTCCCAAGTCAGTGCCAGCTTCCTCAAATTGTTGATAGATAATAGGATCAGGAATATTTTTAACTCTTAAAGGTGAAAAGGCTTCTTTTTGTCCTAATTCTCTTAATTTACTAGCTAATGAATCGATAGGTTCATCATCCCCTCCAAATGCATCATAAACTGCTGTAAATTGTTTAGGTTTTAATGCTGCAAAGAGAGTACCAATAGATTCTTTTAATTCATTATCTGCATTAACTGGCCATGTTGGCATTACTACTGCCTTAGATTCAGAAATTAAGCTTGCCAACTCTTGGGAATCTGAAGATCTTAAATCAATTAATTGAACTTGTGCATCTGCCTTACTTATGCCATGAGAAATAGCTTGACTTAGTCGATCACAAAATCCATAATCACTTATATAGCAAACGGATACAAATTCATTTCCTTTACTCTTATTGCTACTCCATTCAAGATACTTCCCTTTCCAAAAATTTACTTGATTTTGAAGCAATGGGCCATGACCAACAGCTATGGTTTTCAGTTCAGGTAACTTATCAATGCGTTTTATAGCTTGAATTACGCTTCTTGCGTTTGGACCCATTAGACAATCATAGTAAAAACGAAAATCATCATATATTTCTTTCTGATCAGAATCAAAAAATTCTTCAGAACAATAATGAAGCCCAAAGGCATCACATGTATATAGAACACTAGTCCCGTGATCATAAGAAAAAATTGTATCTGGCCAATGTAAATTTGGTGCGCTTATAAATTCAATATTATGGTTTAATCCACTACTAGGATTGGTTCCAAGATCTAAAAACTCTCCACTTTTGACTTCGAGACGTTTGAAAGGAACATGTATTTGGTCTTCTATAAATTTGAGTGCTAATTTGGAACCAACAACAGTAATATTTTGATTTAATTCTAAAAGATTTCCTATTAAGCCAGAGTGATCAGGTTCTGTATGACTTGTAATTAGATAATCAATTTCCTGGGGATCAATTTCTTTAATTAATTCTTCAAACCATATCTTTCCGAATTTTGCGTGACTAGTATCAATTATTGCCTGTTTTTGACCTTTTATAATAAAACTATTATAAGTAGTTCCATTTCTTAAACCAAACTCAATATCAAATCTACTACGATCCCAATCTAAGGATCTAATAGCACAGGAATCTTCAGCAAATATTTGAGTTTGAACTGACAACCTATTATCAATTTGTGCCAATTTTGAATTACTTGTTTGCGCAGAGGCTATCATAGATTAATTCGCTTTATAAATTAACTTTAGTTATATAGAATATAAATCCGCGTGATCGTTTTTGTGGAATTACCGAAACTACACTCTTTTTTTATTTTCACTATTTTTATTCTTGATACATGACATCTCAACTAATTAACAAAATAATTACCGGAGATGAAATTAGAAAAGCATTTTTAAATTTTTATCATGAAAAATCTCATAAAATTATTTCAAGTGCATCATTAATTCCTGATGATCCAACGGTTTTACTTACAATCGCGGGAATGCTTCCTTTTAAGCCTATATTTTTAGGCTTGAAAGAAAGGCCATCAAAAAGAGCTACATCTAGTCAAAAGTGTATAAGAACAAACGATATTGAAAATGTTGGAGTTACTGCTCGGCATCACACTTTTTTTGAGATGCTTGGGAATTTTTCCTTTGGAGACTATTTCAAGCAAGAGGCAATTGAGTGGGCTTGGGAATTAGTTACTAAAGTTTATGGACTTTCTGAAGAGAATATTATAGTAAGTGTCTTTCATGAAGATGATGAATCGGAAAAGATTTGGAAGGAAGAAATTGGGATTCTTCCAGAAAGGATAATAAAACTTGATGAAAAAGATAATTTTTGGTCTTCAGGTAAAACTGGCCCATGTGGCCCATGTTCAGAACTCTATTATGATTTTAATCCTGAAAAAGGCCTTCAAAATATTGATTTAGAGGATGGTAATCGTTTTATTGAATTTTATAATCTTGTATTTATGCAATATAATCGTGAATCTGATGGTAAATTGTCAGATTTAAAAAATAAAAATATTGATACTGGAATGGGTCTTGAGAGAATGGCTCAAATATTGCAAAAGAAGAAAAATAATTACGAGACAGATTTGATTTTTCCAATTATTCAAAGGGCTTCAGAGATTTCAAATATAGATTATTTTTCTGCAGATGAAAAAACCAAAATTTCTTTAAAAATCATTGGAGATCATACAAGAGCAGTTATACATCTCATTTCTGATGGTGTATTAGCAAGCAATCTTGGGAGGGGATACGTACTCAGAAGACTAATTAGAAGAATGGTTAGACATGGAAGATTACTAGGTATAAAAAATCAGTTTTTGTCTGAAATTGCAAAAATAGGGATTAAATTAATGCAAGAAAATTATCAAGATTTAAAAAATAATATTGATTCAATATTGACTGAGATAAAAATTGAAGAAGTAAGATTTAGAGAAACTCTTGATAGAGGAGAGAAATTACTAGATGAATTAGTTTCTTCAGGGGAGCAATTAATTACTGGCTATAAAGCTTTTGAACTTTATGATACTTATGGCTTTCCTTTAGAACTTACAGAAGAAATTGCTAAGGAAAATAATATTGGGGTAGATGTAAAGGGATTTGAGAAAGAAATGAATGCACAAAAAGAGAGAGCCAAAGCTGCTTCAAATAATATCGATTTGACACTCAAGGGTTCATTAGAACGGGAAATAGACTTATTCAATAAAACTGTTTTTACAGGTTATGATTCACTCGATTCAGAAGCAGAAATAAAGGGTATATTTTTGGAATCTACCTTGGTTCAGGAAGCAATTGAAGGCCAGAAAATTCTAATTGTTCTCGATCAGACTTCTTTCTATGGTGAATCTGGTGGTCAAGTTGGTGATATTGGAACGATATTTTCAACTGATCTAGAGGTGATTATTGAAAATGTCGTACGAAAGAAAAATGTTTTTCTACATTATGGAGTAGTGAAAAAAGGAATAGTAACTTGTGGGAAAAAGGTTCAAACTAAAGTTAATGCTTCTAATAGAGCAAAGGCGGCAGCAAATCATACCGCTACACACCTGTTGCAAGCTGCTCTTAAAACAGTTGTTAATAAAAGCGTAGGACAAAAAGGTTCATTAGTCGCCTTTAATAAATTACGATTTGACTTCAATTCTTCTCAACCAATTTCTAAAGATCAAATTTCTAAAGTTGAGACTTTAGTAAATTCTTGGATTACGGAAAACTATTTCCTTGCCACAAAAAATATGGCTAAGAGTGAGGCTCTTGAAAAAGGGGCAGTAGCTATGTTTGGAGAAAAATATGATGATGAAGTAAGAGTTGTAGATGTACCAGGTGTTTCGATGGAACTATGTGGAGGAACTCATGTAAAAAGTACATCTGAATTAGGTTGTTTTAAAATAATTAGTGAAGAAGGAATCTCAGCTGGTGTGAGAAGAATCGAAGCGTTATCAGGTCAATCAGCTTTTGATTACTTTACTGATAGAAATTCTTTAGTAAATGAACTTAGTGATTTGTTAAAAGCAAATCCTAATCAACTCTTTGATAGGGTTAATTATTTGCAATCGGAACTTATAAATAAGAATAGAGAGATACAAAAAATGAAAGATGAAATTGCGTATTATAAATATTCTTCCCTTATTTCTTCTGCAGAAAAAGTTGGTTCTTTTTCAATTTTAGTAAGTCATATTGATGGCCTAGATGGTAATTCACTTCAATCAGCAGCATTAAACTTAACTTCTAAATTGGGTGATAAATCCTTAGTTATTCTTGGAGGAATACCGAATCTAGAGAATAAAAAGTTGTTATTTGTGGTCTCTTTTGGAGATGCCATAGTAAAAATAGGCTTTCATGCCGGGAAATTAATTAATGATATTGCCAAGATTTGTTCTGGAGGGGGAGGAGGAAAACCTAATTTTGCTCAGGCAGGTGCTAAGGATATTGATAAATTAAATTTAGCATTGGAATATGCAAGAAATGATTTGTTTAAAAAGCTAAAAAGTTATTCCGATAAATAACTGCTTTTTCTAAGACTTGTTTCGATTTGGTCAATTAATTTTCTTGCTTCTTTAATTGTCAAATGCTTTTGATCAATAGCAGCTTCAGTATTAATTCTTATTGATTCAACTAGAGTTTTTGAACTGTAATCTAGCAATTCTAAAATTTCAGATTTACTATTTTCTTTAATAATATTTTTGACTTTATAAGAATTATCTTGATTTATATCAATATGAATAACATTTGTGTTACCAAATAAATTATGGAAGTTTCCTAATGCTTCTTGATATGCTCCTGCCATAAAAATTCCTATTAAATAATCTTTGTTTTGCTCTGGTTCATGTAAATTTAAAAGAGATTTGATTTTCCCATTATCAATAAAACTATTTAATTTCCCATCTGAATCACAAGTTAAATCTGCAAAGTTGCCTTTGCAGAATGGCTCTTCTAAGTGCCTATGTATTGGAATTATTGGAAAAATCTGATTTATTGCCCAGCTATCAGGAATAGACTTAAAGATAGATAAATTTGCATAATAAGTTGATGCGAGTGTTTCTGTGATCTCCAATAAATCTGGATGAATTATTTCATCACTATCTAGATTATTAGCAATCTCTTTTGCACAAGCCCAGGTAAGCTCTTCTGCTTGTGCTCGTTCTTTTAAATTTAAAAATCCTAATCTAAAAGCGACTAGACAATCTTCTTTAAACTTTTTTGCATCGTTCCATAGTTCTATTACTTCAGATAAATTTACCTTCTTCTTCGTAAGTTTTTTTAGTTGATAGAAAGTTTCAATTAGATTTGCAATTATTAATGATTTGGGTTTTTCATCAGATATTTTAATTTCTGAGCTTACATGACTTGTACCTAAAACATTAAAGATTAAAACTGAACAATGACTGATAATTGCTCTACCGCTTTCTGAGATTACGGTTGGATGATCTATGTTGTTGACCTGGCATGAATCTTTTATTGTTGCAATTACATCGTTAGCATAATTTTGAAGAGAATAATTTGTAGATGTATTGGAAGAAGTTTTCGTTCCATCGAAATCTATTCCTAATCCTCCACCAACATCTATATATTTCATAGGGGCACCTAGTTTGCATAATTCAACATATATTTGACTTGCTTCTTGTAATGAGTCTTTAATCACAGCTATATCACTTATTTGACTACCTATGTGAAAATGAAGTAGTTTCACTTCATTTAATAGGTTTGCTTCTGTAAGTTCTTTTATCGTTGACATAATTTCTGGAATTGATAACCCAAATTTGGAATTATCTCCAACAGATTTGCTCCACCTTCCACTACTTTTACTTGATAACTTTGCTCTTATTCCTAACAATGGTTTTGCTTTAAGGTTTTTAACTGCTTCAATAATTCTTTTTACCTCATCTTTCTGCTCAATAACTATTATTGGATTTTTGCCTAGTTTTCTGGCTAAAGTAGCAACTTCAATATATTTTGCGTCTTTATATCCATTGCAAATTAACAAAGAGTTTTGGTTTTCAAGAAGAGAAAGGCCAATTAATAATTCTGATTTGCTGCCCACTTCTAAACCAAAATTCCATGGTTCTCCAAACTCTAATATCTTTTCTAGAACGTTCTTCTGCTGATTGCATTTTACTGGAAAAACTCCTTGATAATTATTCTTATATTCGTAATTTTTAATTGCTTTTGAAAATGCTTCATGTAGTTCGTTTATACGATCTTTCAAGATATCGTTAAATCTTATAATTAATGGCGTATTAATTTCTCTACTTTTAAGTTCTTCGACAAGCTTAAAAAGATCAATAATTTTTGCTGATTTTTTTTCTGGAGTGATTGAGATATTTCCATTTGAATTTATAGAAAAATATTGATCACCCCACTTGTCGATTTTGTAAGTCGAAATACTATCTTCGATAGTCCAATTTTTATTTAATTTTTCTGGCTCAAAATTGTTCAATTTATGCCTTAGTAATTAATAAATGTTTTTGAAAATAACTCAAAACAATATCTTTTATTTTAATGATTACTTGCCAAGTTACCACCTAAAAGATGAATATACATAGAGTGATTACAAATTAAATGACCCAAGAGAGAACCTTTATTGCAATTAAACCAGACGGCGTTCAAAGAGGATATGTTGCTGAAATTGTCGGTAGATTTGAAAAAAAAGGATTTAAATTAGTAGCTCTAAAACAATTAATTCCATCAAAACAACTTGCTCAAGATCACTATGGTGTCCATAAAGAGAGACCTTTTTTTAGTGATTTAGTAGATTTTATTTCAAGTGGTCCTGTTGTGGCAATGGTATGGGAAGGTGAAGGAGTTATTTTAAGTGCTCGAAAATTAATAGGTGCTACAAAACCTCTTGATGCAGAACCTGGCACTATAAGAGGAGATCTAGCTGTAGATATTGGTAGGAATATAATTCATGGTTCTGACGGAGAAGAAACTTCAAAATTTGAAATTAATTTATGGTTTAATCAAGATGAGTTATGTGAATGGGAGCCTTCTGATTCAAAATGGCGTTCTGAAAACTAAAAATTTATATCTTAAATCTATTCAAACTAAATTTTTCTAAAAAGCTTATTTCAATGTCTTGTAGAGTTTTATCTTGAATTAATTTGAAAATAATATCACTCGTTATTGCAGAGAATAAAACTCCATTTCTGTAGTGTCCAGTAGCTAGAAAAAGATTTTCAACTTCACATTTACCTATGATTGGCTTTAAGTCTGGAGTACAAGGTCTAAATCCCCACCAATGCTCCATTTGTGGCCAACTCAACGCTTCAGGTAATAATAATCGAATACCCTCTTGCAGATGACTGATCCCATTAGGAGTATTGCCTTGATCAAATTCTGCATCTTTTTCAACCGTTGCCCCTACTACTATTAGTCCGTCATCACGAGGGACTAAGTAGGTCGTTGTACCAAAAAGAACTCTTTTAAGAAAATTTGCAGGACCTTGTATTGATAGCATTTGTCCTTTTACGGGAAAGACTGGAATTTTATTTAAAATTTTTTTACTCCAAGCACCGCTGCATAATATTGATTTTTCACAATCAATTTCTTTTAGTTCCCCTGTCGCAATAAGCACTTTTGCACCAACAATTTTGTTATTTTCTATTCTTAAATCTTTAACTTCTGATCCTTCATGAAATTTCACGCCATGCAAAGAGCATGCTTTTTCAAGTGCACGCATCAGTCTTCTTCTATTATCTATCTGGCCATCTTGTTCAAAAACTAATCCATGTTCCCAAATCGAATTTATCCCATGAATCTCTTTATTAAGTTCTTTTTGATTTAGATATTTACCATATTTATAAGTTGGGAATTCCTCAATTTCCTTTATATTTTTAAAAGGTACTATTATTCCACATTTCCTTAAGCCGCACTCAATTCCACTATCTTTTTCAATATTTTTAATCCATTTAGGAATTAATTTTTGACTTTGTTGCCCAAATTGTAGTAATTCATTTTGAAGTCCTTCAGCATGAGCAGCTAACATTCCTGCAGCTACAAAACCAGCAGATTCTCCTCTGTTCTTGCTTAAAACTGTAACTTTGAAATTATTTTTTGCGAATTTATACGCAATAGATAATCCTATTAGTCCACCGCCAATAATTAAAATTGAATTTTTTGTGTTTTCAGTCATTTAATTATTTTTATAATTTACATATGATTTGATCCTCTTTTACTTTATATTCAATAATATTAAGGAAGGAACATTTTATAATGAAAAAATTTGAATCTTGGGAAGCTGTGATTGGATTGGAAACTCATGTACAGCTTAATACTAAAAGTAAAATATTTACATCTGCTTCAACAGCTTTTGGGGATGAACCTAATACACATGTAGATCCTGTTGTATGTGGTTTGCCAGGTACTCTCCCTGTTTTGAATGAAACTGTCTTAGAGTACGCAGTTAAAACTTCATTAGCATTGAATTTAGATGTCTCAGAGCATTGTAAATTTGATAGAAAACAATATTTTTATCCTGATCTGCCTAAAAATTATCAAATTTCTCAATTTGATGAACCGTTAGCTGAGAATGGCTGGCTAGAAGTTGAAATTACAGAAAAAAATAAAGAAACTTATATTAAAAAAATAGGAATCGAAAGGCTTCATATGGAGGAGGATGCAGGCAAGCTAGTACACGCCGGTAGCGACCGATTAGCTGGTTCCAAATATTCATTGGTTGATTACAATCGTGCTGGAATAGCACTTTGTGAGATTGTTAGTAAACCTGATATTAGAACAGGTAGAGAGGCATCTGAATATGCTTCTGAAATAAGGAGAACCGTTAGATATCTTGGTGTCTCAGATGGCAATATGCAAGAGGGTTCATTAAGATGTGATGTCAATATATCTGTAAGAAAAGGACCTAATGCACCTTTTGGTACCAAAGTAGAAATAAAGAATATGAATTCATTTTCTGCTATTCAAAAGGCTTGTGATTATGAAATTGCAAGACAAATAGAAGTTTATGAAAATGGAGGAGAAATTTATCAAGAAACTAGGTTATGGGATGAAGCTAAGCAATTAACAAAAAGTATGAGATTAAAAGAAGGGAGTAGCGATTATAGGTATTTCCCAGATCCTGATTTAGGACCAATTGAGATATCAAAAGAGCAAAAAGATAAATGGTTAAATGAATTACCTGAATTACCTTCTAAAAAAAGAAATAAATATGTCAATGAATTAGGTTTATCACCATATGATTCAAGGGTAATTTCTGATGAGATTTATATGGCAAACTTTTTTGAAGATACAGTAGCGAATAATGTTGATCCAAAACTTGCATCAAACTGGATCACTAGTGATATTGTTGGCTATTTGAAAGCAAATAAACTTAGTTTTAGTGAATTACAACTTAGTCCTGAAAATCTTGCCGAAATGATTAATATGATTTCTAATAATACTATCAGTGGAAAAATTGCTAAAGAAATTTTACCTGAATTAATAGAAAAAAATACATCTCCGAAAAATTTAGTCGAAGAAAAAGGTTTGGCAATGATATCAGACTCTGCAAGCATTTTGCCAATAATCGATCAACTTTTAATTGAATATCCTAAAGAAGTAGAATCATTTAAAAATGGAAAAACTAAATTACTTGGTTTTTTTGTAGGTCAACTTATGAAAAGAACTAAAGGTAAAGCAGACCCTAAACTTGCAAATAAACTTCTCTCAGAAAAATTAAATGGATAAAGATTTAAATAAGGTCTTTGACTTTATCTATCCATCCGTTTCTATCATCTGAATTGTCCAAAATAACATCTGAAAATTCTGTTTTTGCTTCGAAAGTTAATTGAAGTTTTATAACCTTACGTGCTGTTTCTTCATTAATTTTGTCTCTTCTAATAAGTCTTTGTATTTGTTCTAACTCAGAACATTTGACTAGCCATATTTCTGTACAAATATCTTCAAATTTTGCTTCGAATAATAATGGGATAACTAAAAGTATAATTTTATTATTTTTGTATAAATTACACCCTTCTATCATTTTTTCTTTGATTAAGGGATGAAGTAGATTTTGAATCCATGTTCTATGTATAGAATTTTCAAAAATAATTTTTTTTAATAATGACCTATTTATTTCATTCCCTGAAGAATACTCATCAACAATTTGAGGTCCAAAATATGCTAAAACTTTCTCATAGCAATTACTTCTCGGCTTGATTAGTTCTTTTGAATACTGATCTGCATCTAATATTGGAATGTCTCTATATTTTTTTATGTAGTTGGCTATTGTAGATTTTCCACTTGCAATACCTCCAGTTAGACCTATTCTTCGTTGTTGATTTTTGAATTTTGGTTGGATGCTCATAAATTTAATAAGAATCTATATTGCAGTGTTTTAATAGAAAGAATAGTTATTATGAATTTAATTTATAAAAAAGATTGATTGAGCTTGAGACTAATTGGTCATTTGTGAGTGATGGTGAAGAAACGCCTGATGGTTTTTCTTTTGCAGGCATCTCTGCAGGATTAAAGGATTCTAAGAAGAAAGACTTGGCTTTAATATTAGCTCCAGAAAATAGCATTTGTAGTGGTCTGTTTACACAATCAATAGTCCGAGCATCCTGTGTCGATATTTGTGAACAAAGGATTAAAAAATCTTCAGGTCTTATAAGAGCAATATTAATAAACTCCGGACAAGCAAATGCATGTATAGGGGATTCTGGTATTCAACATACTTTGATTGCTACGAAGGAGGTCTCAAAATTATTAGGAATAAATGAAGAAGAAGTTTTAATGTGCTCAACTGGTGTAATTGGTATACCCATTCAAATAAAAAATTTAATTGATAATTTACCTAATTTGGTCAAGGCGTTAAAAACAAATAGTTTACAGAATGCTGCAGAAGCTATTTTAACCACTGATTTAGTTGATAAAAAAATAACTATAGAAACATTTATTGAAGGTAGAAAGGTAAAGATATCTGGTTTTGCAAAAGGATCAGGAATGATTTATCCAAATATGGCTACAATGTTAGCCTTTCTTACATGTGATGTTGGTGTTGATAAAGAAGAGTGGGATAAGATGATTTCTATTGCTGTTAAAAAGTCTTTTAATGCTATTTCGGTGGATGGAGAGACAAGTACTAATGATGCCTTTTTAGCAATAAATTCAGGAAAAAAAATTGATAAGAAATTTTTATCAAAGATTCAATCAGGAATTGATATTGTATGCCAAAGCTTGGCAAAAAATATCGCTAGAGATGGAGAAGGCGCAAATTGTTTGTTAGAGGTATTGGTTGAGGGAGCAAAGAATAATTCAGATGCAATCAAGATGGCTAAATCTATATGTAATTCTTCACTGGTAAAAACTGCAATTCACGGTTGTGATCCCAATTGGGGCAGAATTATTTCAGCTGCAGGCAATTCTGGGATTGATTTTAAATTAGATGTCATTGATTTATATATTGGAAATTTTCAGATTTTGAAAAAGGGCAAGTTAAATAAATATGATGCCAACAAAGTTGCCAATTACATGCGAACAAAAATGAATGGTAAATATTTAGTTGAGGATATAGTATCTATAGCTCTTAATCTTAATTCTGGTACGGAAAAAGGAACTGCTTGGGGTTGTGATTTGTCTAAAAAATACGTTGAAATAAATAGCGAATACACGACCTGATTTTGTGATAACTCAAAAGCATAGGTATCACTATTAAAAAGTATTAGTTTTGTAATACATATTGTGATGGTGTGATTAGATTGTGATAACTAATTAGTAAAGAATATGAAACTCTCTAATCTTTTTCTTTCTTCTCTTGCTTTATCTGGATTGCTTTTTTCCAGTATTCAAGTGGATGCGGGATATAGAAACAAGGCAGGAGGCAATCTTTACGGAGATAGTGACCTTAATTGGAAGGCAGACCCTGATCTCAACTGGAAGGCAGACCCTGATCTCAACTGGAAGGCAGACCCTGATTTAAACCCTTGTGCTGATCCTGACCTTTACCCTATGGGCTGCCAATGAAATCACTTAGTCAACGTGTGATAACTCTGTGACCCGATTGTGATAATGGTGTGATAACTATTTCTTCTTTTTAGTGCTTTAAATCACTTGCTATGATTGAACTCTAAAAAAGTTTTGTATTACACATCCAAAAGGTTTGTATTAATAGTGAATATACCACTTAACCTCAAAACCCAGTGATACTAATCAATTTAAGAATTCTAAAAATCAAGATACCACTAAAATACCACTAAATTATGAATATATTTTGCTAAAAATGGATGTAGTCTTTTTAAGTAAGAAACGTAGAAAAAGGAATAGGGTCCTTGCAAATTTATTTAATCCTATTCCGTTGATATGCTTTTTATTAGCAATTTTTTCATTGTGGGCGATTTTTTCACCACCAAGTCCTCTTTGGCAATTTTTTATTGGTTTACCTGTATCCCTTTTGGTGATTTATTGGTTTATAAGTGCCCTATTGGAAGATATTAATGGTGAATATGAAAGATTAGTAATACAGACAGATATAAATATTTGTCCACCTACTTATTGGAATGGTTTTGGAAAGGAAAATTGGCAAGCAGAAACACACGTAAAAACTAATTTCTCTGCAGGATATTTTATCCTTGAATATATTAATTTTTTAGAGAGAATTCCAATTTCAAAAGGTACTGAAAGATTGTCATATTTTTTGGATGCTCGTAATAATCCAAGTTCTAATGATCCTGATAAAGGGATAAAAACTTTACTGGACCTAAAAAATTCAATCGAAAATTATATTGCAAATTTTGACAAAAAAGTATCTTCAGGAATTTCTTCTAAAGATATAAAAGGAATCCTCAAAGATTTTGATGATTTCATTGAAATCTTAAAAGATTTAAAAAATAAAGAAGTGAAATTTTCTTTAGTTTTTCTCTCACAGCCTGTTTGGAACCATGAGATTCAATTTAACTATAGGCAACGTGGATATTGCATATAATTTTTAATTATTTTTATTGGAAATAGTATGCTCAAACTTAAAGAATTAATTACAAATACATTGACTGCAAGCGATTATATCGATTTTAGAGAGGTGCAGATACTAATAGCGAGTATACAACCTGATTCAAACCTATCGCAGGGCAGGGGATCTTGGTGATTTAAATTTTATATAACGGTGTTTTAACTCTTGATTTCCACTTAATAAATTTTCTAAATTAAGTTTTTATGAAAGTCATATTTTTAATATTTGATCTAAACTTACGAAAAAAAATATTTTAATTGGATTAGATTTTTTAATTTTATGATGAAATGGATAAACCAATTAAAACCATTGAAAGAGTTATCAAACCTGTACTGGTTGAGAACACAACACTTAATATTCCAAATAGTCTTTTTTTGGAATTAGTGAATAAAGAAGGAATTCCTGTACCAAGACCAATTAAATTCATTGTCCATTGAATTATAATTAAAATTCCTACAGTCATTTCTGCAGCATTAATTACTGCCGCGTATGCCCATGCAAATAAAAATAGGAATCCTAAAATTGAAAAGATAAAGGAAGTAATACTTAAACTCGAATAACCTTCTCTTTCCATAAAAATAAAAATCTATGTTTTAAAATAGCATTTTTTTAACTTAATTTCGACATGCATAAATCTTACTGTTTAATTAATACTTACTATTAGTGCCTGTATAGCACTTTTATAACACCAACTTAGTGAGACCAATAGAATAGGTTTGATAGTGTTGAAATTGCTTTATAACACCAGTAAAACACCAATTTTGAAGACATAAATCTAGTTATACCAATGGATTTAAAGGTCCGTGGAAACCAATTCGGAATATACTACCTAACGCCAAATCCATTCCAGGGCATATGTTTTGAGAGATGATGTTTTGTTGATACCACTTTTTTACCACTAAATTAGAAACTTTAATTATTTAAATTTACCAGAAATCATAAATGAACTGATAATTTGGTTTTCATATAATTTCTCAAATTGTTCCTGGGTTAATGCTTTTAAACTTTTCTCTAATTTTGTGTTTAGAGAATAAGCTTTGATGTTGTATTGATGTTCATTTTTGGGTGGGCAAGGACCAAAATACTTTTTACTTCTATCACTGTTTTTCCCTGTAACTCCAATACCAACTTTTCCATATTTAACTTCATCTAAATATTTTGTATCAGGAGGAATATCTGACAATATCCAATGTACCCAAGTTTTTCCTACGACTTTTTTTGCATCAGGATCATCCATTATAAGGACGATTGATTGTGCATTTTTTGGGACGTTTGAAAAATTTATTGGCATGGATATGTCTTTACCACCGTTGTATTTACATCCATACTTTTTGGGAATTGTTTCTCCATCTTTAAATGCAGGTGAACTGATCTCAATTGCGAAGGCACTAATAGGAAATAAAGATATCAAAATGAATAATAAAAACTTCAACATAATTAAATTATTTTTTTATTATTTTTGCATGCATTTAAATATTTAGAAAAGAAAATTTTAATTTCTTAAATTTCATTTTAATTTAGTTTTTGTACCGTCAAAATACTATTGCTTAATGTATCACTACGATTTCAGGGATAAAAATAGTTTTGTACCACCTAAATACCACTAAATTCATAGGGTATAACATAGTCATAGCAATCTTTTTTAAGGTATATAAAACTAATAGTGATTATATTACTGAATTTTTAGTAAATCAATTGGTAGATAATCATTTATGTAAAGGAAAAGAATTGTTAAAGTTCCAATTAAAGAACCTATAAAACCTCCTAAAAGATTAGTTAATATTCTAGGCTGACTAATTTTTTGATATTCGTTTTTTGCTTTTTCGAAATTAGGCGAATCAACAACTTTTAAGCGCTGATTGGATGTTGGTTGTTTAAGTTGTTGGTGTCGGATGAGTGCTTCGAAATCAGGCATGGAATTTGAGATGCGATAGAACAGTAGGCAGACCAGCCCGTCATGCGACGGGGATCTGATCTTCCTAAATCGTCTACTGCTTCAAAAACTGCATTCCCAGATGCCTCTGCCTTGTCAAATGCTGATAGCAAGGGGATAAATGTATTAAAAACATGTAAACCGAAATTTTCTAAAGCTTCCTTTGCTTGCTGAGCAGCTTTTTGTTGTCTAGAATCTACTTTTACAATAACCACTGCATGGTTAACTTTTAAGCTTTTTAATAAACTAGATAATTCAACAGTTAATTCAACTGATCTTGCCTTTGCAGTTGTTGGAAGAATTACTAAATCTGATCCGTAGGCAAGATGTTTAAGTTCTTCTTCATCACTGCTTGCTTGTCCATCAGTAATAACAATTTCAGAAGATCTTGATGCTTTTGCTGCTGAGTTAACTGGAATTACGGGAAATGGAAGTTTTCCTCTGGATGAGTACGCTAAAGCAGATCTATTTTTATCAGCATCTACTATACAGACTTTTTTGCCTTCAGCATGCCAGACACTTGCAAGGTGTATACTTGTACAAGTTTTGGCAACACCTCCTTTTTGTCCACAAACAGTAATAAACAATTTTTCACTAATATTTATCTTACTTTGGAGAACAATTTATTAATGTCAATAGGTAATTATTTGAAAAGTTTTAAAACTTATACTTCCTAAATATTCTTCTGTTGAATATTTAGTTTGGAGTAATCTAATAAATCATGTTTAAAAAGAGTTAAGTGAAAAAAAGAATTGGATTAGGTACATGGTCTTGGGGGAATAAATTATTTTGGAACTATCAAACTAGTGACGACGATGATTTGCGTGAGACTTTTAAAGAAGCTTTAAAAAGAGGTTTTAACCTAATTGATAGTGCAGATTCTTATGGAACTGGAAAAATTAATGGCAGAAGTGAGGAACTTTTAGGAAAATTTTTATTAGATACTTCCTCTTTTCAAAAAAAAAGAATTCAAATAGCCACAAAGCTTGCTCCTTATCCTTGGAGAGTTGGTAATAAAGGATTTAATAAGCCTTTTTTAAATAGTTTAGAAAGATTAAATAATAAATTAGATATAGTCCAAATGCATTGGTCAACTGCAAAATATAATCCTTGGCAAGAATTGCAATTGTTAAATAATCTTTGCGATTTAATTGATCAAGGTTTTAATTTTCAAATTGGATTATCAAACATCGGGCCTCAAAGATTAAAAAAAATTATTCAACACTTATCAAAAAGAGATAAGAAAGTGAAAAGTGTTCAGACCCAGTTTTCTTTATTATCTCCAGATTTCATGAAACAGACCAAAGTAAAAAGAATTTGTGAAGATAATAATATTGATTTTTTAGCCTATAGCCCTTTATCTTTTGGGATACTATGCATTGATCCTGAAGAAGATGAAAACAAAAAAAATTCTTTTTTAAGAAGTTTAATTTTTAAAAACTATAAAAAATCAACTATCGAATTAAGGCGGTGTATTAAAAGGATAGCTATTTCAAGGTCAGTTTCGCAGGCGCAAGTAGCAGTTAATTGGTGTTGTTATCAGGGAGCTATTCCACTTGTAGGGATGAGGAAAAGGTCTCAGGTTATCGATATTGCAAATGTATATAAATGGAATTTAAATGCGCAAGAATTTCAAATGCTTCAACAAGCCTCTAAAAATTGTTTAAAAAAATTGCCAAGTAATCCTTTTTCTAGTTTTTGACTTTATTTACTTAACTTTTATAAGCTAATTTTTTGTCTTTTGAAGATTATTATTACCCCATAGTTCTGCTGGAAATTTATCACCTGTAAATCTTATAACTTTTGGCTTAAGGCTTATTAACGCCTCATTAACATTTTTTTTGAAACTCATTATTCAAAGCAAGAATTTTTAATACCTTAAAATAATTTTCTCGTTAAGTTCTAAGTGTTTATACTCATAAAATATTAAAAATAATTTCTAATACATTCTATTGCAGTAAATTTTACAAATTAACAAATTATCTAATACTAAATTTTGAAAAATTTAAAGTGGTGGAGCCCTTCCAGGCTCCTTGCATCATTTGGTTGATAAGGCTGATATAACCCCATCTCCTTTAAGATCAAGCAGCAACTGGTGCTGTTTGACGGGAGAAACTAACGATTTTGTTAGCGTTTGTGTTTTTGCTCTAACCGAGCAGGCTTCAGTCATCTTCCTGACGCCCCGTCGAAACCATTACAACCCCTAATCAAAATGGAGTTGAGCGGAATCGAACCGCTGTCCGAAACATTGGTTTAGATCACCTAGTCCAATTGGACATTTATATTCTGGCAGGCAAAATGAGTATTGAATAGTTATTTCATCATTTTTTTAAATATAATATGAATATCATTGCATCAGTTCCTGAAGGTTTAGAGAAATATTTAGCTAAGGAAATTGTTGATTTAGGTGGATTTAATATTGATACTTACAAAAGATCAGTGTCTTTTGAATGTGATTATGCCACTTTCTATAGAATACATTTTTTTTCAAGACTTGCTTTTCGTTTTTATAGAGAAGTTGCACGTTTTGCATGTTATGACAGGCTTTCTTTGTATAAGAGCGTTAAAAATTCGTTTGATTGGGTGAAATGGTTACCTCCTGAAAAAACATTTAGTGTTCAAGTAACTGGCAGGACATCATCTTTAAGTCATTCTCATTTCACCGCTCTGGAGGTTAAAAATTCAATAACAGATCTTCAACAATCTGTTTGGAATAAGAGATCAAATATTTCTTTAGATAATCCTGATTTGATAATTCATTTACATTTAAATAACGATAGAGGAATTCTTAGTTTGCAGAGTAGTTTTGAAAGTCTTCATAAAAGAGGTTATAGACCTGCTATTGGAAATGCTCCACTTAAAGAAAATATAGCTTCTGGTTTATTAAAGATTACTGAATGGGACGGGACGATACCTTTGATTGATCTTATGTGTGGTTCAGGAACATTTTTAATAGAGGCTATTAATCAAACTCTAAAAGTCCCACTTAAATTTCAGCAATTTTATCTTTTTGAAAATTGGCTTGATTTTAAAAAAGAGATTTATCTAGATGAGAAAAGTAAGGCTAAGAAAAAAGTATTTGCATTTGAAAAGTTATCGAAAATAATTGGTTCCGAGATTAATAAAGATGTATTTGATCAAGCAAAAGTTAATATATCACTAGCAGGACTTGAAAACTATATTGAATTACAAAATAATGATTTTTCAAAAATTCAATCCAAATATTCAGATGGATTAATTTTATGTAATCCTCCTTATGGTAAAAAATTAGGGGATGAAAATGAATTAATTACTTTATATGGAAAAATGGGAGACTTCTTGAAAAAAAATTTTTCTGGCTGGGAATTTTGGTTACTTAGCGGGAATCCTAAACTTACCAGATATTTAAAAATGAAATCTTCTTTAAAAATCCCCATAAGCAATGGGGGTATTGATTGTAGATGGATTAAATATTTAATAAGATAATTTATTTTTTACCTAACACTGCTTTAGTTGTTTTACCCAATCCCTCTAATGTTTGAGGGAGATAAGGCCCTTTTGCTAGTTGACCGCCCAATTTTAGGCTGAGACCTGCAAGAAATAAATCAATAAAAATTATTAAAAGTAAATTATATTCCGTGCTCCAATCATTAATTTTGTTAAGAGTTAGGTAAGAAATAATGTGAATAGAAATTAAAACTAATAATAATAATATGGCACCTATAGCAATAAATATTCCTCCGCTTATTAATCTTCTTTTTTCTCTATCAACTTCTTGAAGTGCTATTCTCACATGCAAATCCATTACAGAACTCGCAATTGCAGAGATTCTTGCAGCTGTATTAGCAAAATTTTTGTTGTGAGGCTTTTCCATTTATTTCTTTCCGCTATTCAATAAGCTACCTATTAATAATCCTATGCCAGCAGCAATTGCAATAGATAAAATTGGTTTTTTTCTAATTGGACTTTCTATTTTTGGTCTCAATGTATTATTCAGTTCATCTAGTAATTCCTCTAATTGACTTTCAATTGGTTCAATTTTTTCTGCAATGTCCCAATTATTGTCTTGAATTGAATCAATAATTTCAAATAATTGATTTTTAATGCCACTCGCAGAAGAGCCAGTATGACTTGATATTACTCCAACCAAATCATCAATGTTTCCCTTAGCAGTTTCAAGAGTTTGTTGGGCAATATTAGGCCATTTTTCTTGTATTAAGGGAATTAAACTATTAATTTTTTCACGTAACCATTTATCTGAAATTCCTTCTCTCTTTGGAAGAGTAGAATCATCAACTGTTTCTTTAACTTCTTTGGGAGGATGAAAAGCTTCCATTAATCCGCCATCGTTACCTTTAGAGTAGTCTGTATTTATTAAATTGAAACCCTATAATGAAGATTTATTTTTAATAAAAAAAATAGACATATAAAATTTTATTTACATTTCATTTATCTCTCATGTTCTGTAATAAGGTTTTGTTAAGCTATTACTGACTTTATTAAATTAAGTTTTTTATTTCATCATGGATATCACACTCGCAGCAATTATTTTTGCATCACGCACAATTCCAACTGATTTTGGATTGGTAGCAGCAGCTATTGCAGGAGCTGGCAGTTTGCTATTTATTGCTTTGAGATTTGTTCCTGATGCAGGTAATTAGGATTTCTTTTTCTTATATCATTTGAGCTAATCCATTAGCATATTTTTGGAATCAACTATATAAATAAAATAATTTTTGATGCTCTAAACAATGAATCGATGGGTTTTACTTGAACATAAAATTGATGGTAAAAATTTAGTCGATATTCATTATGATTTTCTCATTGAAAATAAGTTAGACTGTTTAACTTGGAAATTTCTTGAAATTCCATCACTTAATAAAAGTTTTGTTGAAATAGAAAAACAACCAAATCATAGATTAGTTTGGCTTTCAAGAGTTGAATACCAACTTTCTAACAATAGAGGCTTAGTTAAAAGAATTGATCATGGAACTTTCTCAAATATTTTTCATAAAAAAGATTATCGAGAACTCAGAATTATTTTAAATGGCAATATATTAAATGGTTTACTAACAATAGATAGTAATTTTTGTAAATTAACTAAAAATAATTAAATTAATTTTAGAAATAATCTTAATATTTCTCTTGAGATTTTCTCAAAAGTAGCTATTCTTACTTAGCTGTTGTGACTTACGATTGGTATACATCAATCAGGTCGAGTTTGAAAATTTTAAATCTTTCGGGGGAAGTGTAAAAATTCCTCTTGAAGAAGGTTTTACAGTGGTCACTGGACCAAATGGTTCTGGAAAAAGTAATATTTTGGACGGAATTTTGTTCTGTTTGGGTTTGGCTAACAGTAAAGGTATGCGAGCAGATAGACTACCAGATTTAATAAACAATTCGAAGGTAAAAGAAGGTAAATCATCGGAGACGTTTGTTTCTGTAAAATTCAATATTGAAGATTGGTCTCCTAGGGAAGATATTCCACCTTTAGAGTTAGAAGAAGATGATATTGAACTTAATAAAGATCAAAAAGAATGGGTAGTTTCTAGAAAATTGAGGTTAATGCCTGGTGGATCTTATGCATCAACTTATACCTCAGACGGTCGACAGTGTACCTTACAACAAATTCAAAGAGTTCTTAGAGATATAAGTGTTGATCCAGAAGGTAGTAATGTTGTTATGCAGGGAGATGTTACAAGAATAGTATCTATGAATAACAAAGAGAGGAGAATTCTTATTGATGAATTAGCAGGGGTTGCTCTTTTTGATAGCAGAATCGAACAATCTCATTCAAAACTAAATGATGTTTTTGAAAGACAAGAAAGATGTGAGATTTTAGAAAACGAATTGCAATCTAGTAAAACGAAACTAGAAAAAGAATGTGAAAAAGCTAAAAAATATAAAGAATTAAAGGCAAAATTAATTCATATTAGGGAACTTGAAAAAGTACTTTTATTTGATAATCAAGTTAAAAATATTGAGTTAATCAAGAAAAAAGCACTTGCTTTTGATAAGAATAAGATTTTATTTAATCAACAAAAGGAAGCTCTTGGTAAAGAAATCATAGTCTTGAATGATGCAATGAAAGTTATTATTGGAGAATTAAAAGAGAAAGGAGAAGATACTTTAATCAAGGTAAATTCTGATATTGGAAGTATAAATTCAAATTTAAGAGAATTAGAAAGAATAGCGGCTGTTAATAAAGAGGAAGGGCTTAAATTGCAAGCGCAGAGAGATAAAATAGCAATATCTAAAAAAAATGCTGAATTAGAAAAGAATCAACAAGACAACTTTAATGATAATCACCTAGAAAAATTAAACTTGGAGATACAAGATCTAACATTAAAGCATAAGTTATCTAGAAAAAAACTTTCTGATGCTGCAGGGGAATCTGGTGAATTTTCAAGGCAAAGCATAAAGTTAAATAATGAGTTAGAAAATATAAAATCATTAATTCAACCTCTTGAATCTAATGAAAGGAATATTGAAGAAGAAATCATACAAATTAATATTCAAAGAGATGAAATAGTTTCTCAGATAAATGTTCTAACTTCTGAAAAACAAAAGATTTTAGATTTTAATCAAACAAATGAAAAATTAACTAAAACAAAAAATCACAAGTTGACCATAATTAGATCTGAAATTGATATTTTAAAAAATGATATTCAGTTGTTAAATAAAACTAAATTAAGGCTAAATAACGAACAATTAAGACTTGAAAAGGATGTATCTAGATGTGAAAGCAGAAAAGAAGCTCTAAATGAAACAAGGGGATCATATGCATTAAGAGTATTATTAGAGGCAGGTTTAGAGGGTATACATGGCTATGTTGCTCAATTAGGAGAAGTGAATGAAAAAAATAGATATGCATTAGAAATTGCAGCAGGCAATAGACTGGGACAAATTGTTGTGGATAATGACAATATTGCCTCTAAAGCAATTGAAATTCTTAAAAAAAAGAAAGCAGGGAGATTAACCTTTCTTCCACTTAATAGAATTAAAAGTTATAAAAAAAATTATGCATTAACAAGATTTGATAATTCTAAAGAGAATGGATTAATAGATAAAGCTATTAATTTAATTGATTTTGATGATGTTTATACCGATGTTTTTAATTATGTTTTTGGTGATACATTAGTCTTCTCAGATTTAGAATCAGCAAAATTATCTTTAAAGAAAAGTAGATTAGTCACTTTAAATGGAGAACTATTAGAAGCAAGTGGCGCAATTACTGGAGGTAGTAAAGTAAATAAAGATCTTGCTTATAAGTTTGGAACAAATAATGATATTGATGAAGCAAACCCCATAAAAGAAAGGTTATGTGTAATTGAAGAAGCATTGAGGAAATCAGATAAAGATCTTTTAAATAAAACTAATAATTTGAATAAACTATATTTAAACCAAAGAGAAATCATAGAAGACTGTGCATCCTCTAATAAAGAAATTGAAGTAAATAATAATTCTCTTAAAGTTGTAACTCAAAGAATCGATGATAATACTCTGAGGTTAAATAAAATTACTTGTCAAAATAATTTGTTAAACAAAAAATTAGAACTTATTCAGAACGAAATAAAACCTTTTAAAAAAAAGTTATGTGAATTGGAGATTATTCTTAAAAAGAATTATGAAGATAATCAAACATCATCATTAATGACTCACAATAATGATTTTGAAAAGTTAAATACAAAACTTGAATCACTCATTCAAGAAAAAGATGAATTATTGAATAAAAAGAATCAATTTGTTTTAAATCAGGAACGTATAAAAAATGAATTAAAACTAATATCCTTGGAAGAAAAGAATTTACATGAATCAGTTAAAGAGCTTTCTAATACACATAATCAATGGATAAAGAAAAGAGATCATTACAAAAGAGAGCTTTTATCTCTTGATCATCAAAAATCTGAGCTAGAAAAAGATTTAGGTGTATTAAGAAGGAAAAGAGATGAGTTGAATTCATCAATTTCTAATAAAAGACAAGAAATAAATCAGTTTTCGCTTAAATTGGAATATCTTGAAAGAGATATAAGTTCTCTAAATGAGGAAATGCGTAGTGAAACTATCAAGTTAAATAATTATAAAAAAGATTTACCTGATTCTTTGCCTGATTTTGGAGAATACGAGGGTAAAACTCTTGATTTATTACAATCAGATATTGCAATGATTAATGCAAAATTAGAAAATTTAGAGCCAGTAAATATGTTAGCTCTTAATGAATTAGAAGAATTGACTGAACGACTAAATGATTTAATGCAAAGATTGCAAGTTTTGTCTAATGAGAGATCTGAACTGTTATTAAGAATAGAAACTGTTTCAACTATGCGTCAAGAAGCATTTATGAAGGCATTTGTAGAAGTTGATAAATATTTTAGAGAGATCTTTGCTAATTTATCTGATGGAGATGGCTTTCTTCAGCTTGAAAATCCTGACAACCCTTTGGATGGAGGTTTAACTTTAGTGGCTCATCCTAAAGGAAAAAATGTTAGAAGATTAGCTTCAATGTCAGGTGGCGAAAAATCCTTAACGGCTTTAAGTTTTTTATTTGCTTTGCAAAAATATAAGCCTTCTCCTTTTTATGCATTAGATGAAGTAGATAGTTTTTTAGATGGGATTAACGTTGAAAGATTGTCAAAATTAATATCAAATCAGTCATCAAATGCTCAATTTATAGTTGTTAGCCATAGAAGACCTATGATAAGTGCATCTGAAAGAACAATCGGTGTTGCTCAGGCACGAGGTGCTAATACCCAAGTTATTGGATTACCAAATGCTGCATAATCTCACTTTTTTAATTTTTTACGTCAGAATGATAGAAAGATATTCATGAGTTTGTCGAACACATCCACAAATAATAATCCTCGCAATTCTGTACCCAGCGAACGTCTATGGTTGAGGTCTGAACTAATGGGGACTCAAGTTATTACTACTGATACTGGTAGGCGATTAGGTGTCGTCGGGGAAGTGGTTGTTGATATTGATAGAAGAGAGGTAGTAGCTTTGGGTCTTAGAGATAATCCTCTGACAAGATTTTTGCCAGGCTTACCTAAATGGATGCCTTTGGAAAGTATAAAGCAGGTAGGGGATGTAATATTGGTTGATTCTCTCGATTCTTTAAGTGAAGATTTTTCTCCGGAACGATATGGGAAAGTTATAAATTGTCAAGTCATTACAGAGTCTGGCCAGCTTTTAGGAAGAGTTCTTGGTTTTTCTTTTGATATTGAGACTGGAGATTTAATTTCTCTTGTTATGGGTGCTGTGGGGGTGCCTCTTTTAGGTGAAGGTGTTTTAAGTACTTGGGAAATACCTGTAGATGAGATAGTTAGTAGTGGTACTGATAGGATAATTGTTTACGAAGGAGCAGAGGAAAAGTTGAATCAGCTAAGTAGTGGATTACTTGAAAAACTTGGAGTAGGCGGTTCATCTTGGGAAGAAAGGGAAGCTAATAGATATATCGCAAATCTTGTTCCAGTAGAAAATCAGTTATTGTCAGGTTCCGAATCAGAAGAACAAAATAATTTGATGGAAGAATTTAAAGAAGAAGAATTGATAGATGAGGATGAGGATGAAGATGAGTATGAAGATGACATGGAATATATAGAAGTTGGAACTGTTAACGAAAAAATCAATACCAAGAAACAACTATATATGGATAATGATAATTCAAAGAAATTAAGCTCTCAAATTGGCGAACAAAATCAAATTGATGAGGAAGATGTGACAGAATTTGTAGAAAAAAGAAAGTCCAGTTCTTATCCTGCTTCAAAGAGACCAATTCAAAGGTCTATAGAACCTTTAGATATCGAACCTGTTGATGATAAAAAATTAGTAGTTGAAAATCCGCAACAAGAATCTGTCGAAATTGATGATCCTTGGTGATTAACTGAGCTTCTTGATAGAATTAAAAATAATATATGCTAATTTTTCAACAGCACCTGTTTTGCCCCTTTGCATTGATAAATTATCTTTTTGTTCCCTTAAATATTTTCTATTATTTACTAGAAATAAAGCTTCTTTTGCGATTTGTTTAGGTGAAATATGACCTATCCTTTCAGGAACAATTAACTTTTTAGATTTAATATTCGGCCATGCAAAAAATTTCTTTTTTTTCAAATACCAATTTTCGATGATAAATGTAAAAAATTTATTGAAGAAAGAAATTTTTCCAATTATTCCGAATAGGCCATCCCAAGAATTCATGACATTTAAATGCTGAGTAGGAAGAACAACTATCATGGGCAAAGTTAGTGCTGCTAATTCTGCAGTATTTGCTCCAACCGTCGTTATAGCGAGATCGCATTTTTTTAATATTTCATGGCAAGGATGTTTATTAATTAAATAGATTTTTGTATTATTTGAAGTTTCAATAACATAATCAAAAGTAGAACTTTGCATACTTTTAATTCTTTTGATTTTCGATGAATAATGTTTTGCAATAGGATTTTTATTACTTTGGAAAAATAAATATTCCTTTGTATTTGTTGTTGGAGCGATAGGAATTATTAAATTAATATCATTATTTTTCTCTGCAATATGATCTGCCATTTCTAGAAAGTAAGGAATACCAACTGAGAGCTTTGCTTTCTTAGAGCCTGGGAGTAATGCAATCCACTTTTCCCCTTCAAGATTCGAAGAGACTTCTTTGTTATCAGAGATGTCTGCCATTAAATCACCAATAACTTTACACTTATATCTATATTTTTTAGGAATTTTCTTTTTAATATCCTGGTTCATAGCGGCAATGATATTGTTCCATCGTGGCCATCTAGCAACCCATTCAGCATATGTGATATTTATGTAACCTAATCTTATCGATAGTAAAACGCTCCAAAATTGATCACCTCCAAGAAATACAACCACACCTTTTCGAGGCCATTTAGCAAATTTGTAGGGTTTGATTAATAATTTCCAAAAGATTTTTGCTTTAGTAACTAATTCAAATTGATTCCATGATTTAGCAACCTCGTATTCTGCTCCAGTCGCATTTGGGCAAGGAACCAGCACTAATCTAATTGTGAAATTTAATCGATTATTTTTATTTAAGGAGTTATTTATTTTATCTAAATGATTTAATACAGGCTTTACCCAAGTCGACAACTCTCCAGGGCCATTAGTAATAACTACTACTGCAATTGATTTTTTTTTCATTGCAGTCAATCCAAAATAAATTAAATGCGGACGGCGAGACTTGAACTCGCAAGGCCTAAGCCACACGCTCCTTAGACGTGCGCGTCTACCAATTCCGCCACGTCCGCAAAGGGTTTTCCCGCACAGGCGGGTTCTGAACCCACTAAGTCATCATACATTAATTGTATTAATTGGGATACCATTTTATTGATGTAGATCTTTAAAATTTTTTAAAAGAATCATTTTTAATTAATTAATTTTTTATATAGTTTTAATTCCTAATTCTTTCTATTGCATAAAACAAATAATTGTTCATATATTACGTTTTAGGTTGTATTGTTAATCAATGGATTCATGAAATTCAAAAAAATTTTATTGGATACTTTCTAGAGTATTTTTCAATTTAAATTCATTTTCATTTCTTCAATTTAATTTTGTAATGGTTGAAAAAGTCTTAATTGCTAATCGTGGAGAAATAGCTTTACGAATCATCAGAAGTTGTAGAGAGCTCGACATTGCGACTGTTGCTGTTTATAGCACTGTGGATAAGAAGGCATTACACGTACAATTAGCTGATGAAGCCGTTTGTGTTGGAGACTCTCTAAGTAATAAAAGTTATTTAAATATTCCAAATATTTTAGCTGCAGCCACATCAAGAGGTGTTGATGCTATTCACCCAGGTTATGGTTTTCTCGCGGAGAATGATAAATTTGCGGAAATGTGTAGCGATCATGGCATAACTTTTATTGGACCATCTCCTAATGCCATCAGATCAATGGGTGACAAATCTACTGCTAAAGAGACTATGGAAAGAGTTGGCGTACCTACTGTACCTGGAAGTAAAGGTTTATTATCAAGTGTTGAAGAGGCCTATAAAATGGCTGATGATATTGGATTCCCTGTCATTATCAAAGCTACAGCTGGGGGTGGAGGTAGAGGAATGAGATTGGTTGAAAATAAAGCTAATTTAGAAAAAATGTTTAAAGCAGCTCAAGGTGAAGCAGAAGCGGCATTTGGTAACGATGGTTTATATATGGAGAAATTTATCAAAAAGCCAAGGCATGTGGAGGTTCAAATCTTAGCTGATAGGTCAGGCAATGTCATTCATCTTGGAGAGAGAGATTGTTCTGTACAAAGAAGACATCAAAAATTATTAGAAGAATCTCCCAGTCCAGCCATTAGTCCTTCTCTAAGGCAGAAAATGGGTAAGGCTGCCATTTCTGCAGCGAAAAGTATCTCTTATGAAGGAGCTGGTACGGTTGAATTTTTAGTTGATGATAATAATAATTTTTACTTTATGGAAATGAATACAAGAATTCAAGTAGAACACCCAGTTACTGAGATGGTTACAGGGGTTGATCTAATTGCTGAACAAATAAAGATAGCTGGAGGTAAGAATTTAGAGTTTAATCAAGACGATATTCAATTAAATGGCCATGCTATTGAATGCAGAATTAACGCAGAAGATCCTTCACATAATTTCCGTCCTTCGCCTGGTAAGATAACTGGATGGCTTCCTCCTGGAGGTCCTGGAGTAAGAGTTGATAGTCATGTTTATACTGGTTATGAAATTCCTCCATTTTATGATTCACTCATTGGTAAATTAATAGTTTGGGGCAAAGACCGTAATACTGCTATCAAAAGAATGAATAGAGCATTAAATGAATGCGCCGTTACAGGGATTCCAACAACTATTAATTTTCATTTAAGCCTTCTTAATAAAAGAAAATTTGTGGAAGGTAAAATTCATACAAAATATGTTGAAGAAGAGCTATTACCTAACTATTAAATAAGACATGCTCATTACTTAACTAATAGTCTGTTGAATAGCTAGTTTGATTAGTCCTTGTTGACCAACTAATATTTCTCTTAAAAAACTTATTATTCCTATCCAAATGACTGGACCTACGTCTACCCCGCCAATAGGAGGAATAAGTTTTCTTGTGAAATTTAAAATAGAACTAGTTGGGATTGCAATCAATAACCAATAACCTTTACTTAAATCAACTTTAGGATACCAACTTAATATTAATCTTATTAAAAATACTAGCGTTAGAAACGACAGTAGAATGCTTAGCGTAAGATCTAAAATTGGCAAATAGTTTTGAAACAATGAAATCACAATTATTTAATTCATCTTAATAAAGATCCCATAAGTTAGGATTTAATTCTTATTATTAATTCAGAATTTAAATTTTAAAAAAGTGATTCAAATTTCAAATTTAATAATAGCTACTGCTCTTTCTCCAGAAGTGACTAATAGTTCTGCAGTTAATATGATAGGGAGTTTTTTAGCAGCTGCCTTACTAATAGTTGTTCCTGCAGCGGCCTTTTTGATCTTTGTTAGCCAAAAAGATTCACTTGATCGTACTTCAGCTTCACGTAGACGCTAGTTTTTATAGAAGATTTAAGTAAACTATAAATAGAGGTGTTTTTTTTGCATCTTATTAAAATAAGTTTTTTGGAGAAAAAATGTGGTCAATGCTAGTCTAAATTGGGCCAGTATTGTTGGCATCGTTCTAGCTGTATGTGGAGGTGGCCTATATTTTCTGAGGTCATTTAAACCAGCATTAGCAAGAGATTATGATGTTTTTTTTGCAGCAATAGGTCTTTTATGCGGAGGTATATTATTTTTTCAAGGATGGAGATTAGATCCTATTCTGCAATTTGGACAGTTCTTATTAGCAGGAACGACAGTATTTTTTGCATATGAAAGTGTTCGATTGAGAGGTGTAGCAACTGATCAAGCAAGAAGGTCGTCTTATTTTGAAGATGAGCAGATCCCAGATATTCCCAGAAATTCTTCAAGAAATAGATTTGATGATGAATATGATCAATTTGAAGATTCTGGTAGACGTTCTAGAAGATTCAAACCTCAAGAAGATGAGATAGAAGATGAGTATATGGAAGGTAGATTGCAACGCAGAAATTCATCAAGAGCAATCCCTGAATCTGCAGTTAGTCGAAGACGCTCTTCATTAAGAGAATCTGATCAGTTTAATAATGATGAGCCAAATAGAAGAAGAAATCTTTCTAGAGAAAGAGTGAGTAATGATGAGAGAAGAAGTAGTTTTGGAGAAAGGCGATCTTCAAGAAGTGAAGTAAAAAGAGGTTCTCGACCATTACCTAATCAGGAAGTTTCTAGGCAATCAAATAATTCATCTCCTATAGATTCCTCTCTTTCCTCAAATAAAATAAATAAACCATCAATAAGATCACAGACTAAAATAGAAAAAATAGAAGATGCATCATTTTCTCAAAATATTAATGAAGTCAAAAAGCCTCGTCAAGCTCGTAGAACATCCACTACTGGAAGATCAACTTCTAAAAGTCAAACAGGAAGATATACTGTAGGAACAAAAAAAAATAAGCCTAGAGATAACAGTTCCAGGTTTGATGATTAATCAAATAATCCCAGCCCAATTTAAGAATGATTTTTGGCTGAATAATTCAATTAAAATAATTGCTAAAAATCCCAGCATTGCAAATCTTCCATTTGTGATTTCTGCATAATTACTCCATCCAAATTTATAAATATTTGGAATATCTTCGGTTTCCTTTTCTTTATTACTTTCAGAGATGTAGTTAATTTCTTCTTCTTTATTATCATTCAAAACTTCTGCTTCTAAATCACTTTTTTCTTCACTAGTGTTCATAATATTTTTTCAATTATCAAAATTATAGTTATTTGTTGATAATAATTTCCAGTTTCCTTTACCATTTAATGCTAAAACATTATTATGAAATTCTTTTAAAGTAGGACGATGGCCAACACTTATAAGAGATATCTCTCGTTTGATTAGTAATTGATAAAGATGTTTTTCAGTTTCAATATCTAATGCACTGGTTGCTTCATCAAGAACGGCAAATTGGGGAGAGTTAAGCAAAAGTCTTGCAAAAGCAAGCCTCTGCTGTTCTCCAAGAGATAATATTCTTGGCCAATCTTGTTTTACTCCAAGATCTGGGTATCTTTCTATAAGAGAGTTAAGGTTAACTTCTTTAAGCACAGAAAATAAATGATCATCGCTAAATTTATTAACTTCTGTAGGGTAGCAAAGCTGTTCTCTCAGTGAGCCTAAAATCATATATGGCTTTTGAGGAATAAAAAGTAGATCTCCTGTTTGAGGTTTTTGGATTGATCCTTTCTCAGGTTGCCATAAACCACTAATCATTCTAAGAAGAGAAGTTTTACCGCAGCCTGAAGGACCTGTCACTAGGAGAGTATCCTTATTTTGAATACTTAGGCTTAGATCTGTAATGATAGGGTCACTTGAACCAGGAGTACATAAGTAAGCATTGTTTATTACTATTTCTGGTTTCTTCGTAATTGAAATATTTTTTGAAGATGGTTTTTCTTTACTTATTAACTCAACCTCAGATTGAAACCCCTCTAACCTACTTATACCAGCAGTGAACTTTGCAAGTTCATCAATTCTATTAACTATGAAAAATAGGGATCCTTCAACCATATTAAATGCAAAATTTGCTTGAATAAATTTTCCATAATCAATTACCCCAGTAAAATATGGAACAGCCATAATTAAATATGGAAAAAATATACCTGCATAATTTGTAGATCTCTTCATTGTATATATAATTGTCTTCCAGATAATTAGGAGATTGAAATTGTTAACTAGCACCCCTAATCTTCTTTGATTCTCAACTTTTTCTGGAAATTCTCCAGAATAAAAAGCGATTGCTTCTGAATTATTTCTTATATGAACTAACCCATATCTAAAGTCGGCTTCATATCTTAGTTGATCAAAATTTATTTTTACTAACTTTTTTCCTGCATAAATCAATAGAGACGAAGCAATAGCTGCGAATGTAAACAAAGAAAAAGTAAGAGTTCTGCTGATCGTGTATAAGATAAGTATATTTAGCGAAAAAGTTAAAATTGCATCAAATACCCCAATTGTGAATTCAAGACTTTGTTCCGTAAATGTTCTTGTATCTTCAGAAATTCTCTGATCTGGGTTGTCAACATCAGTTGCCTGTTCATCATTTGGATTTAACTTGAAATATGCTCTATTAGTCAGGTATTGAGTTATTAAGCTTTTTGATAACCATTCTCTCCAAATAATGCTTAATTTTAGAGTAAAGAAAATTTGAAGAGATCTTATTGGGAGGGCAATGATGAAGCATGAAGCATATATAGCTAAAATCCTATAAAATCCTTCCTGTTCTTTTTGAACTAAGGCATTTGTTAGATCTCTAGCAATGAAACCAATACCCGCATTGATTCCATTAATTACCAAAAGCATTAAAACGATTATTCCTAAAAGTATCCAATGCGTCCATCTTTTCGCTTTGAGTTGATGTCTAAAACTAAAGAAACTTGATGAACCTACTAGAAATAGTGCTGAAAAGATTAAACCCCATTTCCCAGACCAAATTGTATTTAGAGTTTCAACAACTCCTCCAAAATATTTATCCAGTAAAACTGGTTGAAAGTTTTCTAGTAAATTTAAAAGGCCTGTGAGTAATACAAGTACGATTCCACCAACGCAAAACAAGAGAGAAATTAAAAGCCAAATAAATTGAATCCCATTACTTTGTTCAATTGGTAGAAAAAAAGGTTGAGATAATCTTCTTAATTTTTGAAGTTGAAATATTATTTTTGATTTATTTTGTCTTATTGATTTTGTCATAAATATATATTGTTCTTAATCGTAGTTAAAATTATTTTAGACAGAAGATTGACCGAATCCTATAAATGTGAGAGCCCAATCTGGAAGATTGAGATAAGATATTAATTTTAGGTCAAAGTTGTGTACTTTAGTAAATGATACATCTAATAACCACCAAATCAGAAATGGTAAATTAAATAAAATTTGTAATTGCCATTTGTATGTTAATACTTTCCAAATTTTAATTAAAACTATTTTTTGAGATTCATCTAGCCTTTCCCAATTAGAGGTAATTGTATTGACGAGATTTTTTGGTTTACTTTTTAGAGATTCAGGAGTATTCATGTTCTTTATCTTTATTTATAGCTAAAAACAAATTTTTTTGAGAGTTTTAGCCAGGAGGCCAGCTCATTTTTCTACCAGCTAAAAAATGTATATGTAAATGAAATACCGTTTGCCCAGATTCTTCTCCAGTATTTATAACAGTTCTCCAATTCTTTAATTTCTTAGATTTAGCAATATTTTTTCCTATCAAAAGAAGATGACCTAATAAATCTTTATCTTCCTCCAAACACTCATATAAACTAACTAATGGTTTTTTAGGAATTACTAAAAAATGAACTGGAGCTTGAGCAGCAATATCATTAAATGCAATACAAAGTTTATCTTCATGAAGCTTTTCGCAAGGAATTTCACCACTTATTATTTTGCTAAATATGGTTGTTTCTGTCATTATTTTTTTGAAATATTAAATCAGTTGATGGGTATTACATCTTTTGCATGAAATCCTTCTTTAATTAGTTCCGTATTTAAATCTTCTTTTGAAGTAACCCTATCAACAAATAAAACTCCATTTAGGTGGTCCATTTCATGTTGAATGCATCTTGCTAAGAGTCCATCAGCTTTCATTTTACGTGGTCTGCCCATTTCATCTCTAAATTTTAATTTAATTGTTGATGGTCTTACAACGTTTAAATAAACTCCTGGGATACTTAAACAACCCTCTTCATATGAATTTAATGTTGTTCCAAAATCGGTAATTTCTGGATTTATTAAAATTAATGGATCAGCAGCTGAATCTTCAAAATTTACATCAATTACAAGTAGCTCTTTATTGATTCCTATTTGTGGAGCAGCTAGTCCAATCCCTTTTGCTGCATACATGCTCTGAAGCATTTCTTTTGCCAAATTTCTTATAGAATCATCAACTTTACTTATTCTTTTGGCATTTTGCCTTAATACGTCATCACCAAGTTTGTATATTTCTAGTGATGGAGCTCCTGTTTGCTCTTTAGAAACTTTTTTAGTAGCCCCATTTGATTCTGACTTCTTTGCGAGTTGTGAAAAATGATTTGCCACGGAAAAAATTATTTACTCAACAGTTAAGCTATAAAAATACTAGCACTTAAAATTCACTTTAAATAGATTTTCTAAATGAGTAATACTGAGAATTTAAAAATTAGACAAAGCGATATTAAAAAAATATCTTTTAAAGAGACATCACTTATAAAGAATATGATCTTCTGGGTAGATGTTATTCCTGATAAGCAAACATATAAAAATGCAATTTTTGCTAGGCCTTTTAATGATAAAGAAGCAATCCCACAACAATTAACGGGTGATAATTTTTATATTAAAAGTAATTTTCATGGTTATGGGGGGAAACCATATCAATGTAAAGATGTAAATGATCAAATCTATTTGATATGGATCGATCAGTTTTCAAGAGCGCTATGGTTACAAATTTTTAAAGTTAAAGAGATTGTGCTTAAAAATAATAATGAATATCTTTTATCTGATATGAAACCAAGACAACTTACTAAATCATTAGAGAGTAATTTTGATACTTCATTTATTATTTATAAAAAAAATCTTTTATACGGTTTATGTGAAATAAAAAATAAAGATTATTTATTCTCATTAAATTTAAAAAAAACTAAACAAAAAATTCGTAAACTTAAAAAGTTTGATTTTTTCGCTGGAAATTTATCTTCTAATACCAAAGGTAATTTGTTTTGTTGGTTAGAATGGAATAATTCTTATATGCCTTGGGAAAAAAATCATCTATTTTTTGCAAGCTTTGATAATGATGGAGAGATACAAGAAATTAAAGAATTTACTAATAAAGTTATTAATCAGGGAAAAAATGTTTCTTTTTTTCAACCTTATTGGATTACTGAGAACCTATTAGTCTGTTCTGAAGATAGTACAGGTTGGTGGAATTTATGTTTTCTTGATGTAACTGATATTAAAAAGATTGTTCTCAAGAAAAGAATAATTAAATCTTTAACTGAATACGGATCTCCTCAGTGGTTATCAGGAATTTCATTTTTTTCTGGAACCATTAAAAACTTATTTTGTTTAGCTAAAAAAGAAAATAGTTGGATACTCGAAAAGTACCAGAACCTTTCATGTATCGAAGAGTTCTCATTACCTTTTAGTTCAATAAGTGATTTCAGTGTTTCTGATCAAAAATTAGTTATTAAAGGTAATACTATGGGCTACTTTGGCTATTTAATTGAGAATGATTTTGAAGAAAAAGATTCTGCTACTTTATTAAAAAAGATATCATTTGAGTCTGTAAATGATTATTCAAAACCAGAATCTTTTTGGTTTAAAGGTTTTAATAATCAATGGACACATTCATTTATTTATAAGCCAATATTAGAAAGGTTTATAAAATCACCATTAATTGTAAAGGCACATAGTGGTCCTACTGCCTACTTTGATGGGTCTATAAATTCGGAAGTGCAATATTGGACTTCGCTAGGATTTACTGTTGCTGAAGTTAATTATGGAGGTTCATCTGGTTTTGGTAGAGAGTATAGAGAGAGATTGAATTATAAATGGGGAATTGTTGATTCCTATGACTGTAAAGCACTAGTACTAAATTTGATTAGGTTAAATTTAGTTAATAGTGCTAAGGTCGCAATTTTTGGAAATAGTGCTGGCGGTTTAACTGCAATTAATTCATTATGTGAAAGTGACCTTTTTAAAGTAGCGATTTGTAAATACCCAGTGCTTGATTTAAATGATATGCATTATAAAACTCATAGATTTGAGAAAGCTTACCTAAATTCTCTCATAGGTGAATATTCAAAATTTCGTAATGAGTACAAATTTCGATCACCAATTAATAAAATTAGTGAATTAAAAAAGCCAATGTTATTATTTCATGGCAAAGAAGATTTAGTTATTTCATACAAACAAACATTAAAAATTAAAGAAGAAATTCTTAAAAATAATAAGTATTCAGAAGTTATCTTTTTTGATAATGAGGGCCATGGTTTTAGAAATATTGATAATAAGAAAAAAGTTCTTTTAAAAAGTCAAAAATTTTTAGAGAAAACTTTAAATATTTAAGAATTTATATTTAAAAAACTAATAGTTTCTTTAAGTTTCTCGATAAAAGTATTTATTTCCTCTTGGGTAGTAGTGAAGTTCATACTAACTCTTGCGGTTGAATTAATTCCGATATGTCTATGCAACGGTTGACAGCAGTGATGACCACTTCTAATACAAATACCTTTCGAATCAAGAATTTCAGCAATATCATTTGAATGTATCCCTTTTACATAGAAAGTTGCTAACGAAGCTCTGTTTGGGTCTATTTTTGGACAAGGACCTATTATTTCAAGGCCTTTTATTTGGTTTAATTGTTCAAATAAATATTTAGTAATCTCTTTTTCATACTCTTTAATATTATCTAATCCAATATTGTTAATATATTTAATTGCTTCTGCTAATCCTATTGCTTCTGCAATAGCTGGTGTACCTGCTTCAAATTTGTGGGGAAGTTCTGCCCAAGTACTTGTCTCTTCAAAAACATCTTGGATCATTTCACCACCCCCAAAAAAAGGAGGAATTTTTTCTAGAATTTCTCTCTTAGACCATAAAAATCCTATACCTGTCGGGCCACATAACTTATGTCCTGAACCAGCCAAAAAATCTATCTCTAGATCACGAATATCTATCTTTTGATGAGCTAAACTCTGGCAAGCATCTAACAAAACTAAGGAACCCTGTTGTTTTGCTAATTTAGTTATTTCTTTGATTGGATTACAACAACCTAAAGTGTTGCTGATGTGTAATAGACTTACTAATTTTGTCTTTGTTGTTAATTTCGACTTTAAATCATCAATATCTAATCTCCCATTTTGATCTATACCTACAAATTTGAGTTTACATTTATTTTTTGCAGCTACCATTTGCCAAGGGACAATATTACTATGATGTTCCATTATTGATAAAAGGATTTCATCATTCTCTTTTAATGTGAATTCTCCCCATGATCTAGCTGCTAAATTTATAGCTTCAGTAGCGTTCCTTGTGAAAATTATTTCCTTGGTTGAATAAGCATTTACATATCTAGCAATTAAAGATCTTGCTTTTTCAAATTCATCTGTTGCTTTTGCACTCAATTGATGAGCCCCCCTATGAACATTTGCATTGAAATTTCTATAATATTCGTCAAGTTTTACTAGAACTTGAATTGGTTTTTGCGTTGTTGCAGCATGATCTAGATAAATAATTTTATTTTTACTTTTAAAATTATTTTCTAATAGAGGAAAGTCTTTTTTATCTATTTTTGGTAAATTCTGAATTGTTTCCATTAAGTTTCTTCTAAAAGTTTATCAAGCAAATTCCATCTATCTTTTGAAACAGGAATACATGAAATTATTTCTTGGAAGTAGGAACTTAATTGTAGTTTACTAGCTTCTTCTAATGTGAGTCCTCTTGATCTCATATAAAAAAGTTCTTCTTCATTTAATTGAGAAATCGTTGCACCATGTTTGCACTTTACGTCATCAGCTATTATTTCTAACTGAGGCTTAGTATCTATTTTTGCATTTTTAGATAACAGTAAATTTCTGCTTAGTTGTGATGCATCGGTTTTTTGAGCAGTTTTCGGAACAATTATTGTGCCTTCAAAGACTGCATGTGATTTATCGTCTGCTAAGGATTTGTTAACTTGATCTAAAATCCCATTTGGTCCGTTAAATTCCATTTTTGTATAAGTAGCTATTTGGTCCTTGTTTTTAGTGATTTGAATACCCTTTATTATTGTTTTTGCATCTCCCTCTAATTGATTAATACGGATTTCAAATCTTGCATAATTAAATTTGAAATGTAAAGATCCTAGACTGTAAGAACTTTTTGCCTTTTGTATTACATTTAAGGAATTTAATAAGTTAGATTTGTTCTCTCCATAAGAAACTACTCCATGATTTACCGAAGTATTTTCCTCTAAACATAAATAAGTTGACTGAGATAGTGAAGAATTTTCGTCTCCCAGATTAATTTGTAATAAATCTACCTTGCAATCCTGTTTAAAAAATAAAATCAGTGTTTTTGCATTAAAAGAGTCCGATGAAGAAGCGCTTAATATTTCAATAGAAGGAATTTTATTTCCAGAAATATTTAAACCTAAGATATTTTTTTTAGAACTTAAACAATGATTTAGTAGATCACTCCAATGATCATTTTGATCAAAAGTAGAGATATTTTTTTTAATGTAGTCTACTATTTCTGAGTCTTTTAATTCTTTTATAGAATAGTTTTCTTCTTCCAAATTGATTTTACTATTCTCACCTATTATCAATCTGATTATATTTTGAGACGAATTTTTATATGGGATACAAACTTTAGATTCTTTGTTTTTATGAGAGTAATCTAAGAAACTTGAAAATTTGGATTTATTAGAAAGTCTCCATAATTCACTTTTGACATTTGGTAAAGGATTTAGTTTTAATTTATCAAGACAAATTTTTTGTATCTCTGATGGATTACTTACTAGTTCATTATTTTTGATTTCTTCAATAATTTGCATTTATTTATTGTTTTTTTAAGAAATTGTCAGTCCATTCATATCCATACTTCTCAAGTTCCAGGGCAAGATCACTGTCTCCAGTTTTTATGATTTGACCATCTGACATTACATGAACATAGTTAGGCTTTATTTCATCCAATAATCTTTGATAGTGGGTAATTAAAATAATTCCAGTTTTCTTATTAGATATCTTTTTAATGCCAGAAGCAACTATTCTCAAGGCATCAATATCTAATCCTGAGTCGGTTTCATCCAGAATTGCAATTTTTGGTTCCAATAATGCCATTTGTAATATTTCATTCCTTTTCTTTTCCCCACCTGAAAACCCTTGATTAATACTCCTTGATAAAAAGGCAGAATCCATTTTTACTAATTCTAGTTTTTCTCTCACTAAGTCTTCAAAATCAAAAGTATCTAATTCTTCTTTTTTAAGAAATTTTCTTCTTGCATTTGTCGCAACTCTTAGAAACTCAAGGTTACTGACTCCTGGAATTTCAATTGGATATTGAAAACCCAGAAAAATACCAGATTGAGCACGTTGTTCTGGTTCTAAAGACTGAATATCTTGTCCTGTGAATTTTATTTCGCCTTTGGTAATTTTGTAGGATGGATGCCCTGCAATAATCTTTGAAAGAGTACTTTTTCCACAGCCATTTCTCCCCATAATTGCGTGAATCTCGCCTGGATTAACTGCAATATTTACTCCTTTTAAAATTGGAAGATCTTCTGTAGATGCAAAAAGATTATTTACTTCTAATACTGGATTTAATTCTTTCGTTTTGCTTTGCATCACACTTTATAAATTAATTAACCAACAGAGCCTTCCAACTTAAGGGCAAGGAGTTTATCTGCCTCAGCCGCAAATTCCATCGGGAGTTGATTAAAGACGTCCCTACAGAAGCCACTAACCATCATTGATACAGCCTCTTCAAATTCAATCCCTCTGCTTTGTAAATAAAAAAGTTGATCTTCGGAAATTCTACATGTACTTGCTTCGTGTTCAATTTCAGAATTTGGTTGTTGAGATTGAATATAAGGAAATGTGTTCGCAGCAGCTTGATCTCCTATTAACATTGAATCACATTGACTGTAGTTTCTTGATCCAATAGCTTTTGAACCCATTTTTACGAGACCTCTATAACTATTCACCGAGTTACCGGCGCTAATTCCTTTACTGACTATTGTTGATTTCGTTTTAGGGCCAATATGAATCATTTTTGTACCTGTATCGGCTTGTTGTAGGTTATTAGTAAGCGCTACAGAATAAAATTCTCCAACTGACTCCTCTCCTAAAAGAAGGCAGCTGGGGTATTTCCATGTTATGGCGGAACCTGTTTCGACTTGGGACCAACTTATTTTGCTCCTTTTACCTAAACATTTGCCGCGTTTGGTAACAAAATTGAAAATTCCACCAACTCCTTCTTCATTACCAGCGTACCAATTTTGAACTGTTGAATATTTAATAGAGGCATCATCTAAGGCGATTAATTCAACTACTGCTGCATGTAAAGTATTTGTATCAAACATTGGAGCAGTACATCCTTCAAGGTAGCTTACAGAGCTTGACTCTTCTGCGATGATTAAAGTTCTTTCGAACTGACCAGAATCTCCACTATTGATTCTAAAATAGGAAGAAAGGTCCATGGGACATGTAACTCCTTTTGGTATGTAAACGAAAGATCCATCACTAAAAACAGCAGAGTTTAATGCGGCAAAATAGTTATCATTCGCTGGAACTACAGAACCTAAATATTTTTCTATTAAGTCTGAGTGATCCTTGACAGCTTCGCTTATAGAACAAAATATAACACCGTGTTCAGCAAGTTCCTTCCTAAAAGTTGTAGCTATAGAAACGCTATCAAATACAGCGTCCACTGCAACATTCGTAAGTTTCTTCTGTTCAGTAAGAGGAATGCCTAATTTATCAAAAGTTTCTAAGAGTTTAGGATCAACTTCATCCAAGCTAGATATTTTTTCTTTTTGTTTTGGTGCTGAGTAATATATTATATCTTGATAATCAATTGCTTTATAGCCTATTTCTGCCCAATTAGGCTCTTTCATTTTTTGCCATTTTTTAAAAGCATTAAGTCTGAAATTAAGAAGGAATTCGGGTTCATCTTTTTTTGCTGAAATTAATCGAATAGTATCTTCAGTTAGCCCTTTGCAAATCTTTTCAGTTTCAATATCAGTAATAAACCCATATTTGTATGGCTCAGTTACGACATCCTTAACTAAATTTTCACTTACCATAATTTCTAAAAATTAATCTATTACAATTAGTTTTTCTATACTCTAACGAAAGAAACCCCCAATATTGACTTTTTATCTTTAATTAAATTAAAAAATTAATGTCTAATCAAACTAATTCTTCTTCAAATCCACTGAACGACGAGATTGTTCAAACAATAGATAACCTAAATTTACCTGTAGTGCAAAAACACCATATAAGGCTACTTGCTCATTGCCTAGAAATTTTTAAAGAAATTGCAAAAGATAAAAAGCCTTTATTTGAAGAGGAAGAGAAGCTTAGAGAATGGTGTGAAAGACAATCTAAGAGATTTAATGACAAAAAATTTAATGAACTCTTTTATGAACAAATGTCTTCTGCAGCCAAAAAATTAAATGTTTTTTCAATGAGAACGGGGAAAAAATTTAAAGAATTAAAACTAGAGGATTTAATTAGTTTAGTCACACAAGATAGCGAGGATAAGTAAGGCCTTGATCCCGAAGAAAAAATATATTTTTGTTGAGTTCTTAACAATTCAAGGTAATAAAATTTAAAAAAAAAGAAAATTAATTCATATATTCTTTATTTCTTAAATTGTTCTAAATCTTTTGATATCAACTATTTTGGAGAAAGTTGTGAATTTCATAAATTTTAAAGTAGTCAGAAAACGCTGACGACTGCCCTGAATGCCACGCATTCGGCAAAAAAAAAGAACATACTGATCCCAAACAAAAAACGGAGATTTGAAGTGGCTGATGGGATCATGAAAAAAGATCATTTACTTAATCTAACCCTCAGACAATTGCGTCAAGAAGCTAGTAAATTATCTGTCCCTCTTTATAGTAGAAAAACTAAAGCAGTATTAGTTGATCTGATAATTAAGTACCAAAAAAAAGGTTTAGAAATAACAAAAAAAATATTACCTTCTAAAACTTTCCAAAATAATTCAGATCCAATTACATCTAGCGTAATTGAGGAAGTTAAGACAAAAGTTGTGTTTTTGCCCAGAGACCCAGAGTGGGCTTATGTTTTTTGGCAAATTTCAGAAGGTGATAGGGAAAAAGCTCAGTCTTTAGGGGCTAGTAAATTATGTTTGCGTTTGTTTGATGCTTCAGGTAATGGAGAAGGAAAATTAAATCAGGGAACATTAAGAGAAATTACTGTAGATAGCTACAGTACTGAATGGTATTTGCCAATCCCTCTTGCAGATAAGGACTATCAGGTTGAATTAGGTTATAAATATGGCTTCAAATGGATGTCATTAGCTTTTTCTTCAACAAGTCATGTTCCAGGCTCTCATCCGTCCGAACAAATTTTGGATAAATTTGTTCCATTTAACCTTGATTCATCATCCAATACTCCTTCAGCAATAGAAAATCCTCGAGGCAAAGAAGTTAATGGCTTGCATGAAAGATTATATCAAGCAGCAACAAGTTATCCCACAAGAAGAAAAATAGGATCTGAGGAGTTTATGGAAGATAAAAATTCAACAGCTTTCAATTCTGATCTTACTGATTCAGGAGCAGGTCAGTGGTCTTCAGGATTAAATGAGTCTGGCACTGGGTTAGTTAAAAATAGATCTTTTTGGTTAGTTGCTGATGCAGAATTAATAGTTTATGGAGCAACAGATCCATCTGCAAAACTTACTATTGGTGAAGAAGAAGTCCCTCTAGCTGCAGATGGTACTTTTAGGCTTCAAGTTCCTTTTAGGGATGGCACTCAAAAATATGAAATTAAAGCGACTGACTTTTCTGGTGAACAAGAAAAAAGTATTACAATGAAATTTGATAGAGTGACCCCTCTCGATGATACAAATGCAAAAGATAATGCTGAGAAAGAATGGTTTTAAATAAATGTTGAAAAATATAGTAGCTTTTACACCTTTATTTGGAGCCTTAACTTTTCCTCTTATAGTTCCTATCACAATTTCTAAGTTCGGAGTTAATTATGGTATTCTCAGCGCATTAGTTATTTCTTCTTTATGGTTTATCGCTATGTTAAGAACTTCCGAAATGCCACATTAATTTAGTTAGATTTTTTTTAGTTTTTATAAAAATCATGACTGAAGTAAACGTTATTAATATAAAAGTTCCTTTTCAAGATCAAAAACCAGGTACTTCTGGATTAAGAAAAAGTACGTTAAGGTTTCAGGAAGAACATTACTTAGAAATATTTATAGAAGCAATATTTAAATCGCTAAAAGATTTGCAAGGCTCAACTTTGATAGTCGGTGGTGATGGTAGATATGGAAATTTAGAAGCAATTAAGAAGATTATTCAAATTTGTGTAGCTCATAAAGTTGGAAAAGTTATTATTCCTAAAAATGGCTTATTATCAACACCTGCTACTTCTAATTTGATTAGAAAAGAAGAAGCTATCGGAGGGATTATTCTTTCAGCAAGTCATAATCCTGGAGGAATAAATGGCGACTTTGGAGTGAAATTAAATATTTCTAATGGTGGGCCTGCTCCGGAGTCAATTACAAATCAAATTTTTCAATGTTCTCAATCACTTAAGAGTTATAAAATTAGCAAAATTAAAGTTCCAGACTTAGATAAGTTTGGTGTGTTCTCGTTTGGTTTAACCTCAGTAGAAATAATTGATGGATTAAAGGGCTATTCAGATTTAATGGAGAATATTTTTGATTTAGATCAAATTAGCGATTTTCTGAAAAAAGATTTCTCTTTAATTTTTGATGCTATGCATGCAGTTACAGGTCCATATGCAAAAAAAATTTTCGTAGAAAAAATGGGTCTTGCAAATGATTGTGTAATGAATGGAGTTCCGTTAGAAGATTTTGGAGGTTTACATCCTGATCCAAATCTTACTTATGCTTCTAATTTGGCAGATTTATTATTACTTCAGAAATCTTATAGTTTTGGAGCTGCATGTGATGGTGATGGTGATAGAAATATGATCTTAGGTAAGGGATGTTTTGTTAATCCTAGTGATAGCCTTGCAGTTGTTACTGCTAATACCAATTGTGTCCCTGGATATAAAGATGGCATTACAGGCGTAGCACGTTCTATGCCGACCAGTTCAGCAGTGGATTGTGTTGCTACTACTTTAAATATTCCATGTTATGAGACACCAACAGGATGGAAATTTTTTGGAAATCTTTTAGATTCTAATTTAATTACTATTTGTGGTGAAGAAAGCTTTGGAACTGGTAGTAGTCATGTCAGAGAAAAAGATGGGTTATGGGCGGTTTTATATTGGCTTCAAATTTTAGCTGTGAAAAATTGTTCAGTCAGTGAATTAATTCAAAATCATTGGAGACAATATGGAAGAAATTATTATTCAAGACATGATTATGAGGCCATACCATCTACTATTGCTAATGAAATATTCAATAATTTAACTTCTAAGCTTCCAAGTTTAAAAGGAAATAAGTTTGCAGGGAATTTGGTAAAGGTAGCAGATAACTTTTCATATACAGATCCAGTAGATAAGTCGATTAGTAAAAATCAAGGAGTAAGAATTATACTTGAGGATAATTCCAGGGTAATTTTACGTTTGTCAGGGACTGGTACTAAAGGTTCAACTTTAAGATTGTATTTCGAAAAATTTGCAAGTTCTCAAGAAAATTTAGCTTTAAATCCTCAAGTTGCTCTAAAAACTTTAATTGATGATTTAGATCATTTATTAAATATTACAAAACTAACTAAAATGGAAAATCCTAGTGTTATTACATAAATTTTTAAATAATTTATTCTGAGATTAAAAATATGGAGCAAAATAATCTTTTTAGTAATACTTTTCCAGCAGAAAGTAACGCTCCTTTAGCGGAAAAACTAAGACCGAAGAATTTCGACGACTTTTATGGACAAGAATCCCTTTTAGGAAACAATTCTCTATTGAGAAATGCCATCTTGAATGACAAGGTAGGTAATATTATTTTTTCTGGACCACCAGGGGTTGGTAAAACGACTTTAATTGAGATTATATCCTCTAATACTCGTTCCTCTTTGATAAAAATAAATGCTGTTTTGTCTAGTATTAAGGAGTTAAGAAATGAAATACAAAATGCGAAAGAAAGGTTAAATAGTGCAAATAGGAAAACAATTTTATTTATTGATGAGGTACATCGGTTTACTGCAGTTCAACAAGATGCTTTGTTGCCCTCAATAGAAAATGGCACTATTACTTTTATTGGTGCTACAACAGAAAATCCTTTTTTTGCTGTAAATAAAGCTCTTATAAGTAGAGCTCGTATTTTTTCATTACTACCTTTAAGTAAATATGATCTAAAAAAAATTATTGAAAAAGTAATAAAGTATTATTCTTCTCTTAAAGAATCTAAAACTATCGAAATAACAGAAGAGGCAATTAATCATTTAATAAAATTTTCTGGAGGAGATGCGAGGAATCTTATAAACGCTTTAGAGTTTGGTATAAGTATTACAAAAGAAAATAAACATAAAATAATTTTTATTGATCTTGTAATTGCAGAAGATGCAATTCAAAAGAAAAATATTTTATATGACAAAAATGGCCAAAATCATTTTGATGTTATTAGTGCTTTTATAAAATCCATTAGAGGGTCAGACCCAGATGCCGCATTATATTGGCTTGCCAATATGGTAGAGGCTGGTGAAGATCCCAATTTTATTTTTAGAAGACTTTTGATTTCTGCTTCTGAGGATATAGGTCTTGCAGATCCAAATGCTATTGTTGTTGTTCAATCTTGTTGTGATGCTTTTGATCGAGTTGGTTTCCCAGAAGGATTATTTTTCCTATCTCAAGCTTCTTTATATTTAGCAATTTCTCCAAAAAGTAATAGTACTAAGTCAATTTTTAAAGCAGTAGATGTAATCAAGTCTAAAAACATATCGCTAGTTCCTAATCATCTAAAAAATAATGCTACAAATTACTTAAATCCTCATAATTATCAAGGAAATTGGTTAAAACAAGAATATCTACCAATTGATTTAAAAGGAATGAAATTTTGGAAACCTAAAGATTCTGGATGGGAAAAAAATAAAAACGAAGATTTGCGTAAAAGACGAAAAAGTTAAACTATTTTTGAGCTGCAAATTATATTAGGTTTATAGAAAGATCTTTCTTTATAAGCTAAAGAGATTGTCCATTTATAAAAATTGATTTGGGAAAATTTAAACTTTAGTTTCTTTTTTTTATGAAATAGCGTTTTTTCGTTTTCATTATATTGCCATTCTTTTATATCCTTAGCTAGCTTCCCATGATCGCATTTTATAGCAGCCTCGATAGCGCACCATTGATTTAAGATGGAGTTTTTGTCTAATTTACTAGTATTATTTGTTCTTTTTGAGTTAAAGAAATATTTTTTTGCTAATTTTGTATAATTAAAATCTCTATCGAGTCTTTCAATATCAATTCCAATTTTTTTTGTATGCCAGACTAATATAATGGCATCACTGCAATGACTAAAACTTAAATGTCCCATACCTTTAGGTAATTTAGGAGGCTCTCCTGGATTTGCAATTATTGGTATTTCTAATGGATTTATATTAAAAAGAGTCCCTAAAGATTTTCTTATATAAGCTCTGCTTTCTAAAAAAATATTTGCTCTTTGCCTTGAGAGCTTATTTGCAATTTCAAGTTCTTTCAGTGTTGCGACATCTTGTACACCTTTGATTTCATGTAACCAGATTTTTGGTATTTTATATTCATAGTTATTTAATAATTTCAATGGCTCTTAAGGTTGGTGATAAAGCACCAGAGTTTAATTTAAAAGACTCTTGTGAAAAAGACGTATCTTTAAAGGACTTTAAAGGTAAACGAATAATACTATATTTTTATCCAAAAGATAACACTCCAGGTTGTACTAAAGAGGCTTGTAATTTTAAGGAAAATTGGGATTTACTTAAAGAAAATAATTTTGTAGTTCTTGGAATTAGCAAAGATAGTGCTTCTTCACATCAGAAATTTATAGAAAAATTTGACTTACCTTTTATTCTCTTGACTGATCCTGAACCTTATAAAGTTTCTTCTGATTATGATAGTTATGGTCTTAAAAAATTTATGGGAAAGGAATATATGGGAATGATGAGAAATACTTTTTTAATTGATACTGATGGTAAAGTTGAAAAAATTTACCTAAAGGTTAAAGCAGCTATAATGGCAGACCACATCATTGCAGATTTACGATTAAAGTAATTTTTAATTATTGAAGTGTGAGATCATTCCTTGCATAACTAAATTAGGGGCGATAATAATTCCTTTGTAATATTGTTTTAATCCATCACCTATTAATTCAGAATCTCCTCCGCACATAATTAAAATATCTTTTGTTTGGTCAAATGATAAGTTAATTACACCTATGAGAGAGTTATATACCCCTTTTAACATTGAATCTTCTGTTCTAATTAAAAAATCCTCCAAAGGAATTTCGTACTTTTTAGGAGCCTTGAGATTCTTGGTATATTTTTCCATAGATTTTAATTGTGTGAGAAAACCAGGTGTTATTTGCCCACCAATAATAGAGCCCTTCGCAGTTAACTTAGTAAGTGATAAAGTTGTGCCGCAATCAGCTATTAATAGATTCTTTTGGAGAGGGTTTTCTATTATTTTTAGAGCTTCCAAACATCCAAGAGCTCTATCAACCCCAAAATAATCAGGAAGGTTTTTTAATTTAATATCTTTAGTCTTGATTTCATTTTCTTTTTTAAGAAATAAATAAGGTAATTTACCTACTGATGCCCAAATTAAATTATTTAACTTGATATTTTGTGGAATCTTATTATTACTTTGTGTGTGATAGAACTTGTACTTATTTTGTAAATATTCTGCCCAGTGAAGCCTACTATTGCCAACTAATAAAAAATTAATATCTTCGACCATCGTTATGAAATAAAATTTTAACTTTCAGTATGAATCCCGCATTCTTGCTTCCTCCCGCCAAATCTTGTTGATCGACCTTTATTGTGGATACTATCAGGAGAGCTAGAATGCCAATCTCCTACAGTGGAATAACCTTTTAAGAAAAGTGGGTGAGAAGGTAATTTATTTTCTTTCATGTAATAAAAAATATCTTTGTTTGTCCAGTTCAACAAAGGTCTCAAAGAAAGTCTTTCCCGGATTAAATCAATAAATTCCATTTTATTCCTATTATCTGTTTGTTCTGATCTCACACCACTAGCCCAGCAATATATTTGGTTTTTATTTAAAGCATTTTCTAAAGGTGTTATTTTTCTTATTTCATGGTACTTATCCAAATCCTTTGATTTATTAGTTTCCCAAAGTTTTCCATATAAAGATTCCATTCTTGCTGGCGATAATTCACTTTGTAAAACCTCTATCTCTAAAGACAAATCATTAATAAGTCTCTCAGCATAGTTATAAGTTTCTGATGGTAAGTAACCTGTATCTATCCAATAAATCTTAATTTTTTTTTGGAGTGAGCATTGCTGCACCATATGTAAAATAACTGATGATTGTATACCGAAGCTTGTTGTTATAGCAAAGTGATTCTCAAAGTTTTTATAACCCCATAATATTATTTCTTTGGGATTCATTTTTTTAAAATTACGATTATGCTCTTCTAAATTAAGTTGAATACTTTCTAGCGTTTTCTCAATCATCATCAAATGTAGTTAGGGATTAGAGGTTATTTCGCTCAGTTTTAATTTTATTCGTTTAATTTAATAATACATTTAGGTTTAACAATATATCCTTTATGAAATCAATAAAAAAACCAATAGTAATAGTTGGCGCAGGTTTTGGTGGTATGACAGTTGCTTCAAATTTAAAGCGACTTAATCCTTCTTTACCAATTCTAGTTGTTGATTCTGAAGCAAATTTCATGTTTAAACCCCTAATGTATGAAGTTTTAAGCGAAGAATTACCAATGTGGGAAGCTGCTCCTGAATTTTCTGATATATTTTCTAATTCAGGGATAACTTTTCTCAGAAATTGTTTAACAAAAATTAATTTCGATGAAAATATTCTTGAATTTAGTGATGAATTAAAAGTTGGATATGAATTTTTAGTTCTTTGTACAGGATCTATATCAAATAATTTATTAGTAAAAGGTGTCGAAGAACATTGTTATTTTTTTAATAATTTAAATGACCTTAACAAATTAAAAACTTTTTTATTAAAAATTCAAAAAGATAATATTAAAAGGAACTTATTTATAATTGGAGCTGGTCCTTCTGGAGTAGAAATAGCTTGTAAGATTTATGATATACATGAAAATAAATTTAATATTTACTTAGTTGAAAGATCTAATGAGATTTTAAGTAAAAATAAGATTTTCAATAGAGAAGAAGCTGAGAAAGCTTTAGAAAATAGAAAAATAAATATTCTTTTAAATACAACTGTAAAAGAAATTTCAGAACAAAAAATTAGTATTTCAAACGATTCTGGAATTCAAGATTTAGATCATGATCTCGTCGTTTGGACTGCGGGCGTTAAACCTAACCTACCCTATATTGATGAAAAAATTGCTCAAAAAGATGGAAGAATTCTAGTGAATGAAAATTTTCAGATCAATAATTATGTAAATTCTTTTGCTATTGGTGATATTTCAATTATAGAAGGCATGGAAGATTTACCTTTGACTGCACAAGTTGCTATGCAAGAAGGAAATCATCTCGCTAAAAATCTGGAACTACTTTGTCTTGAAAAAGAGCTTTTGCCTTTTGAATTCCAAGATAATGGTGAAATGATTAGCTTAGGGATAGGGGAAGCATCAATTTCTGCGTTAGGTGTAACTTTATCAGGGAAATTTGCATTTGAGGCGAGAAGATTGATATATGCTTCTAAAATGCCTGCTATTAGTAAAACCTTAAAATCAGGAGCTTCTTGGTTATTTCAAAAAAAATCTTTCTTAAATCAATTTATTAACAAATATCCAAAAGAAGTTTAAACTTTTTTGACATATTGTTTATAGGTATATTGGGTTAAATAAGTTTGATATGAATTTAATTTCTTTTTTTAGTAATAATTTCGATGCTTTTATAACAGTATTAGTAATATTCTTGTCATTAATTTTATTTATAAGAAATACGATTGCCCCTGAATTGACTGGCTTATTATGCGTTGGAATATTTATTGTAACCGGTGTACTTACTCCTGAAAAAGCTTTAGCTGGATTTGGAAGTCCTTCTTTAATTACGTTGATGGGTTTATTTGCAGTCTCATCTGCATTATTTAAAAGCGGTGCTTTAGATAGGGTAAGAGAGCTTATATCTTCTGAAAATATTAAAACTCCTAAGAAATTAATTTCATTGATAACTTTTTTAATAGCTCCAATATCTGGAATTGTACCTAATACCCCAGTCGTGGCTTCACTTCTACCATTAATTGAAGGTTGGTGCGAGCGGCGAAATATTTCACCTTCTAAAGTCCTTTTACCTTTATCTTTTGCAACTTTATTAGGAGGAACACTTACACTTTTAGGGAGCTCAGTAAATCTTTTAGTGAGTGATATTAGCCAACAACTAGGATATGGTGCCCTTGAGTTATTTAGCTTGACTTCAATAGGGTTACCGGTTTGGTTAATAGGCACAATCTATATGATCCTTGCCTCAGATATACTTCTGCCAGATAGAGGAAGAAATAAAGATTTTATAAAAAATGGTAACATGAACATTTATTTTACAGAAGTTACTATTCCTGCTGCATCTGAATTAGTAGGTCAATCAGTAAGAAATAGTAGATTGCAAAGACGATTTGATGTTGATGTTCTTGAGTTGCAAAGGAACGGAAAGGTAATATTGCCACCTCTTGCTGATCGCAAATTTGAACCTGAAGATAGATTAATAATACGTGTTACGAGGGCTGATTTATTGCGCTTGCAACAAGAACATACAATTTTATTAGCTGAAAATAAGAGATCTTTAGCAGGTAGTAATCTTCTTTCTACTGAAGAGGGTACAAAAACTTTTGAAGCCTTACTACCATCAGGTTCAACTTTAGCAGGAGCAAGTTTAAGAGAGCTAAGATTTAGGCAAAGACATAACGCAACAGTATTAGCACTGAGAAGAGGACAACAAACTGTGCAGGAAAGGCTAGGTCAAGCCGTCTTAAGAGCAGGAGATGTATTATTGCTTCAAGCACCTCTTGATTCAATAAGAGGTCTTCAAGCGAGTAATGATTTATTGATTTTGGATCAATTTGAAGATGATTTACCCGTTTTAATTAGAAAACCTATTGCAATTGCAATAGCAATAGGTATGGTTCTCTTACCTTCATTAACTAATATTCCTTTAGTAGGTTCAGTTCTTTTGGCAGTTATCGCAATGGTTGCGTTTGGATGTTTACGTCCTGCAGAAATTCAAAGATCAATTAGGCTTGATATAATTTTATTATTAGGATCGTTATCCAGTTTCAGCGTAGCCATGCAAGTAACTGGACTAGCAGATTTGATAGCAATAAATTTAAATTTTGTTTTAAACGGGATGCCTTTATATTTCGCATTAATGGTGATTTTCATATCTACTGTAATTCTTACTCAATTTATTAGTAATGCTGCTTCAGTTGCGCTGATATTGCCTGTCGCTATTGAGTTAAAATCCGTTCTTGGTATTTCACCAAATGCTTTAATAATGCTTGTATTATTTGGAGCAAGTCAATCTTTTTTAACTCCAATGGGTTACCAAACAAATCTAATGGTGTATGGACCAGGAAGATATAGATTTTTTGATATTGCAAAATACGGAGCAGGTTTAACACTTATAATGTCACTAACTATTCCGGCCTTGATAATTTTAAATTTTAAATAAATTCATTAAAGTGAAAATAAATAATTTTTTTTATAAATTAAAAGAAGTATACAGAAAGTTATCTGTACCTCAATTCACAATTGTCACAGGTTTATTTATTATCTTTTTTGGAACCTTAATTTTAAGTTCTCCATTATGTTCCTCTTCAGATGTTGGTTTGTGGGAAGCATTTTTTACTTCTACTTCTGCAATAACCGTGACGGGGTTAACTATCATTGATGTAGGAGTAGATCTAAATATTTTTGGGCAAATTTTATTGGCTTTTATGCTTTTATCAGGTGGCTTGGGTTTAATGGCTATTACTACTTTCTTGCAAGGATTTGTTGTAAAAGGAACTGAGCTTAGAACCAGATTGGATAAAGGTAAGACTCTGGATGAATTTGGAGTTGGTGGCATTGGTAGGACTTTCCAAAGTATTGTTATTACTGCTACTTCTATTATTTCTTTGGGAGCGATAGTGCTATACTTTTTTGGATTTTTAGAAATTCAGAATAATTGGCAAAGACTCTGGTCTTCAATATTCCATAGTATTTCTGCTTATAACAATGCAGGTTTTTCATTATGGTCTAATAGTCTTCAAGATTACCGATCAAATTTTGTTGTAAATATTGTATTCATTTTTTTAATTGTTATGGGTGGACTTGGTTGGAGAGTGATTGACGACCTTTGGAGTAATAGAAAAAATCTTTCATATAAGAGACTGAGTCTTCATTCTAGATTAGTAATTAGGACAAGTTTTTCCTTAATAATATTCGGATCGTTAGGTTTTTTTGTAATAGAGACATTATTAAATAGCCAATTTTTCAGTGATCTAAACTTCTTTGAAAGGGTTTTATCCTCTATCTTTGAAACTGTTAGCGCAAGAACAGCAGGGTTTACAAATTTCCCAATATCTTTAAATTCAATTTCAGATACTGGCCTTTTATTATTAATGACATTGATGTTTATTGGAGCAAGTACGGGCGGCACTGGTGGCGGAATAAAAACAACAACATTTATCGCTTTAATGGCCGCAACTAGATCAACTTTAAGAGGACAAAAAGATGTAATTATTAGTAATAGATTAATTTCAGATAAAGTTATTTTGAAGGCAGTTGGGATAACTGTTGGTTCTTTACTTTTTGTTCTTTTTATGGCTATGTTGTTAAGTACGACCAATACTTTTATTAAAAAAGAATCTTTTACATTTCTTGAAATACTTTTCACTTGCATTTCTGCATTCGCGACTGTAGGTTTTGATATCGGTTTAACTGCTAAATTAAACCATTTTGGCCAGTTTATTCTTATTGTTGGTATGTTCGTTGGGAGACTAGGAATTCTTTTGCTTTTGAGTGCTCTTTGGCAGGCTCTATATAGGAGTAGAATAGAAAGACAAAAAAGAATTGGCTATCCAAAAGCTGATCTTTATGTATAGCCTTTACTAAAATTAATTATGGCTGATTGGTGGCAATGGGCTCCAAAAAAAGAAGACGAATCTCTAACTTTTGCAGTAGTAGGGGTTGGTAGATTTGGGACAGCTGTTTGTAGAGAACTTATAAGTAATGGCGCAGATGTCTTGGCTGCAGATTCTTCAGAGAAGGCTATTGATGATTTAAGACAACTAGAACCTTCCATTGAGGCAAGAGTAATCGATTGTACTGATGAAGAATCAATGAAAGAATCAGGGATTTTAGAAATGAATACTGTTGTGGTAGGCATAAGTGAGCCAATTGAAGCTAGTATTACAACTACTCTTATTGCTAAGGATAGTGAAGGGACAAAAGTTAAAAGAGTAATAGCAAGAGCTACGAGTGATTTGCATGAAAAGATGTTAAAAAGGGTTGGAGCTGATAAAGTTGTTTTTCCTTCTAGAATGCAAGGTGAAAGATTAGGTTTAGAACTTGTAAGACCTAATCTGATAGAAAGACTAGAATTGGATAATAAAACTGGAATAGATGAAATAACAGTCCCGGAAGAGTTTATTGGTAGATCTTTAAGAGATCTTAATTTAAGAAAAAATTATTTAGTTAATGTTCTTGCTGCTGGTCCTGCCGAACAATTAACAGTAAATCCACCTGCAAAATACATACTGGAGAGAGGAAATATTTTGGTAGTTATGGGGAAAACCGTAGATTTACAAAAACTACCTCAAAATTAATTATTTATTGTCTGATTTTTTTAGATATCTAATTCTTTGAGGAGCACCTTTTAATCTTTTTATACTTTGTCTTTCTAAAGAATCTCTAAAATTATCAGTATTTAATTTATTACCAGACATAAGTGAATTATTTTCTTTTTCTAAATGTTTTTTAATACCTTCTTGAATTAAAACCTTAGCCATATTACTTACTGTCCTTGATTGATTCTCAGCTAAAATAGTAAGTTGTTTACAAATTAATTCTGGAATAACAACTTGTATTCTAGGGGATTTCGGCTTCCCGTTAGTTGAGTTTTGACGGGTTGCCATGAGTTAAACTGTATAACTGTTACTTCTTAGTATACACTGTTAGTCAAGGGTAGTATCTTTGTGTATATTAGTAGTAAGGATATATAAGCCCTTGATCAATTAGTTACTTGCTTACTCTATGAAAAATTCAAGAAAACTTGATTCGTCAAAAAGATCAACAATTGATAAAAAGAAAAAAAAGTTAATACAGTCTGACGTTTTAACTAACGAAAATAGTGATGTATTGGTATCTGCAGTGATCAGCCCATATTTATTGACACATCTGCATCAAATTCTTCAGCGATCTGAATATTATGCCCAGCAAGATGGACGTATTTCTCATGCTGCTAATTTTGCAAAACTAAGAAAAGTTTTATGTTTAGATGCAAGAAGTATGGCAGATGCTTCAGCGAAAGAGATAAACGATACTGATCATGATTTAACTTTAAATAAATATAATCAACAAAATGTTGCTTGAGGGAATAATCTAATTATATGAATTAAATAAAACTAATGACTAGTAATGCTGAAAGACTTTATAATTTAATCGCAAATGATTCAAATAAAAAACAAAGTTTATTTTTGATGGCTCTTAATAATCCAAAATCAGCTCTAGATAAAATATGCGAAATTGGTAGAGAACTTGATATTCAGGTTACAAAAGAAGAGGTTATAGAATATATTTCCACTATTGATGATGAAGCGACTAAATTATGGTTAATTAAGGCTCGAGGTGGTCTTTAGTAAGCGGCCTTAAAAAGCTATTATCAGGATTAGTAACTGGTTTTATTCTTTTGTTGTATCCCCCTCCTCCTGCTAATGTCCAAAAAAACCAATAACTAGGTATTGCTAGTGCTGCAGCTATGAAAATTACTACGATTTGTTCTATTCTTTTCATAATATAATTTTATTCCACAAAAAATTTTTTTGGTAAAAAGTCTCTAATTTGTAAATTCAATTTTTTTAAAGTGATTAGATTTGATAACATAAGCAAAATTTACTCTACTGACGTTGTTTTAAAAAATATTAATTGGGAGATCAAGAAGGGAGAGAAGATTGGTTTGGTTGGATCAAATGGAGCAGGAAAATCCACTCAATTTAAAATCTTGATTGGAGAGGAAGACCAAACAAGCGGGCAAGTTTTTAAGGAAGGAAGTCCCAAAATTTCTCATTTAAAACAGGAATTAGATTGTAATTTAAGTCGAACTGTTAGAGAGGAACTAGAAAGTTCTTTTGAAGATATTCAATTAGTCTCAAATAAACTTTTAGAGATTGAAAATGAAATGAAACAAATAGAGACTAGCAAGGACCATAAAACACTTGACCATCTTGTAAATCGACTAGCAATCTATCAAGAAAAGTTTGAAAATTTAGGTGGCTATCAAATGCAAGCAGAAGTAGAAAAATTATTACCAAAACTAGGTTTTGATAAAGAAGATGCTGACAAATTAGTCGGTAATTTCTCAGGAGGTTGGCAGATGAAAGTAGCTCTTGGAAAAATTATTTTGCAAAAACCAGATTTACTTTTACTCGATGAGCCAACTAATCATTTAGATTTGGATACGATTTTTTGGCTTGAAGAATATTTATTATCTTTAAAAATAGCAATTATATTAATTAGTCATGATAGATATTTTTTAGATAAATTGTGCAAAAAGATTATATATATAGAAAGAGGAATTTCTGAAACTTATAATGGTAATTATTCTTTTTTTGTTGAACAGAAATCTTTAAATGAAGAATCTCAGAGTAAAGCTTTTCAGTTGCAGCAAAAAGAGATTGAAATACAAAGAAAGTATATTGAAAGATTTCGCGCAAGTGCAACAAGGAGTACGCAAGCTAAAAGCAGGGAGAAGAAATTAAAAAAAATTATAAAAATTGAAGCACCTATTTCAAGAATAAAAAGTCCTTCTTTTAGTTTTCCAGAGAGTCCACGCTCAGGTAAAACAGTTCTTCAAATTAAGAATTTAAGTCATAGTTTTGAGGAAAAAATACTATTAGTTGATATTAATTTAAAGGTTTCGGCGGGAGAAAAAATAGCAATTTTAGGTCCTAATGGATGTGGTAAATCTACTTTGCTTAAGTTAATTATGAAAAAAATAGAACCTGAAATAGGAGAAGTAAATTTAGGCAAACATAATATAATTACAAGTTATTATGAGCAAAATCAGGCTGAAGCCCTTGCTATTGAAAAACAGGTTATCGATTTAATATATGCAAAAGCACCAGATTGGTCGCAACAAAAAGTAAGGACATTTCTAGGAGGTTTTGGATTCCACAATAATGCTGTTTTTAAATATGTTAAGCAGCTTAGTGGAGGAGAAAAAGCGAGATTAGCATTAGCTTTGATGATTATGAATCCAAGCAATTTTTTACTTCTTGATGAACCTACAAATCATTTAGATCTGCAATCAAAAGAGAATCTAGAAGTTGCAATAAATAAATATAAAGGAACGGTATTTATTATTTCGCATGATAGGTATTTTATTTCCAAAGTTGCTAATAGAATTATTGAAATTAAGGAATCTAGATTATTATCTTTTAATGGTAATTATGAATATTTCTTAGAGAAAAAAAGGATTAATAAATAATAATATCAAAAATTATCTATTAGGTATTTTTGTTTTATTCAGAAAACTTTACAATCCTCTAGGCAAGATCACTTATTTATCTTTACATACTTCAGGACTTTGTTTAATGTAATAATTACGAATTTATTTTTATTAAAAATACTTATGAAAAAGTATGATTTTAAAGAAAGTAATTATCTTACTTCTGATCCAGTAGAAAGTTATTTTGAGTGTATTTCCAGTTGTGATATCTCTGATGGTATTTGTATCTCCAAATGTGTAGAAATACTTAGAGATGATGAAAATTAAAAACTTATCTTTTTGATAAATTTTTAATATCGATTGGTTTTACTTTTAGGGTAATAATTTTATTTTTTCTTTTTAAGGTTATTTTTATAAACTTATTAATTCCATTATTACTTATTTCATTTATAACGTCTGAAGAACTATTAATATTTTTTTTACCAACTCTTAAGATTATATCATTAGTAAAGATCCCACTTTCTTCAGCAGGGCTATTTGGGACAACGTAACCTACTTTTACAATATTCTTATTAGTTTCAAAGAAAGTTTCGTCTATTAAGTTAATACCAATCATGGGGTGTATTACGCTCCCATTTTTTATTAGCTGTGAAGCAATATCTTTAGCTTTATTTATTGGAATTGCAAAACTTAAGCCTGCCCCTGGTCCTGATCTAATAAGTGTATTAATTCCAATCACCTCTCCATTTCTGTTTAATAATGGTCCTCCAGAATTGCCTGGGTTTATCGCAGCATCTGTCTGTATTAATTCAAATTTTTTATCGTATATACCTAATTGTGAGACATTTCGATTTAAATTACTAATTATTCCTAGAGTCACTGTGTTTTCTAGTCCAAAAGGATTACCAACAGCTATTGCCCAATCACCAACTTTAATTTTTGTTGAATCACCTAATATTGCTTTTGGCCAAGGGCCTTTACCTTCAAGTTTGATAACTGCTAAATCAGTTAGTAAATCTTGCCCTATTAACTTGCCTTTATATTTAGCACCATTTGATAAGCCAACCACTAGTTTTTCAGATCCATTAACAACATGAGCATTAGTCATTACGAGACCATCTCCGAATATAAAACCGCTTCCTTGACTCTGTTCTATTCTTTGTTGTGTTTTACGAGGTAGCTGTAAGCCAAAGAACCTTTCAAAATATGGATCTAATAAAATTCTTGAATCTTCTGAAAATTGTTTGTTTCTAACTAATCTTTGAGTGTCAATAGTTACTACAGAAGCACCTGTTTTGTTTATTGCTTTTGTTATGAAAGAAACATCTGAACTTTTAGATTCTGTATCAAGATTCTGATTTGCAATCGGCTGAGATATTAAGTTTGGTTTGTTTAGTAAGCCAAGAGTTAAGTACGAGAAAAAAAATAATTTTTTAAAAGAAAATTTATTTGATATTGTTTGTTTTAATTCCTTCAAAAACATTCTTTTATTTATATATTAGCTTTATTAACAATAATTATTTAAATTACTGAATTTATTAAAAAACTAGAAAAAGTTGTTTCATAAATATAGCTAAATTAATTTTTTTCGAGCTATTATGTAATTTATATATTAATAATTTATAAATTTAATGTCTTTTTTATTCCCAATCATTTATTCAGCAGCTCTTACTTATCTTGTTTGGAAGGCTTTCAAAGTAATGTCCAATGGTTGGGGAGCATTTGATAAAGAATCATCACATCCATCTTTGAATACTAATATCAGTCAAAAAAAGTATACTATTCACCCTGAATTACTTGATAAATCTGGAAACATAACTAAAGAAGAATTATTAACAGTCAGATTTTCTAACGATTCTGACTCTACTTTGGAAGAAAGAGGTACCACAACTGATTAAATTTTTTAAAATATATTAGGTAAAGAAATTGGAATTAAGAACTAAAATTGTCACTGGAGTAATAAGAACACTTAAATTACCTCCAAGATTTCGTCTTAAAATAGTAAAAGAAGACCCAGTAAGATTGGAGTTAAGTTTAACTCCTGCTTATGGAAAAAATCCTGTAATTGTTGGATTAGTTGAGTCTCTAGATTTAGTTGCTAGAAGAGACAGAGAAGGTAAAATGCCTAGAGATTTACAAGGTACATGGGATTGGACTGTAAGACATGGAAAAGTAAGTACTGGAGGTTGGAACCCAATGCTCAAAGAGGCACTTCAAACCATGTTCGAAACAGGATTACCTGCGATAATATATGAGGAATTAACTGGCGACGAATATAAACCAGTAGATGGAATTAGACACGTTAGATAAATCTTTAATTATTTTCCATAAATCAAACCGTTAAACGCTAAGATATTCTTAATACTTTAACAACTTAATATGAATGAAGATAATCAACCAAGATTTGGTTTTGTCAACTTTGCAGAAACATGGAATGGCAGAATGGCAATGATGGGAATATTAATAGGTTTAGGTACCGAACTTATTACTGGTCAAAGTATTTTAAGACAAATTGGAATTGGTTAAATTTTTTTGGAGATATTCAAGATCAATCAGTTAACTTCTTCTGCTTTTACTTCAATAATAGTTTCACTTGGTTTTTGAGAATTTTCAAAGTTTTTTGCACTTATATCACCTAAATCTGCCCCACAATTCATACAAGTATCATTTAATCCTAATGATATAGTTCCACATTTATTACATGTATTTGTTTTTGAATTGAAAGAATTGAAACTTATCAACGTTATCAATAATATTAAAATAGGCACTAAAAATATGAGTAATAAAATATTACCAATAAAACTTATTAAAAAGTTAAATCCAAAAATGGGAATAATTATTAGAAATATTAAAGAATAGGTAACTAAACTTTTATTTATTTTAAGGAAAGAAATCATATCATTTTTGAATCAATTTTTTCTTTTTCTATGTACTAATGACATACTAGCTATGACTACACTCCAACATTGTCCAAAATATAAAATAACTCCTAACAGCCATACCCATAAAGTTAGTACTAAAAAACCTCCAATAAATCCATATGCTTGAAATCTTACCCCGAGGGACAGAATACTTTTACTGACTGCTAGATTAAGAGTAGTAAGTCCAATTCCAATGAGAATGGAACCTGGTATTAGAGGCTTTAAAGGAACTTTTCTGCTAGGTAAGAGTGCTTGAAGTAGTAGAGCCATTAATGAAAATCCTACGAGTGGAAATGCAAATTGACCAACTTGTAGTAGTGGTAATTTGATAAAGAAATCAGAAAAATAGTTGTTGTAATTAGATAGATTTTCTAAAACTGTAGTTGGAATCATTCTGAGATTTGCACTAATTTGATCTAATACCATCAAAAAACCTATAAAGAATACTATTAAAAAAGCTTCAATTCTATTTCTAAGAAATCTTGAGGCTTGTTCTTGCCATGCAGAATTTACTTTCCTTGAAGGTAGCTCGTCTTCCCAAAGCCTATCTGAACCTCTTTGCAGTGATAAGTATGCGTTTCCAGCAGTAAAAAGTAAAAACATTGCGCCTAAAATACCTGCTCCAAAGCCTTGATCAATTAATTTAAATACTGTTGTTTCAACTAATTCAACAATGGATGGAGGTAAAATTTGTGCGGCAACAGATATTATTTGTTCATCTAAACCTTCCTGTTTCCCTAAAAACCAGGAAGCTATTGAAAGAGAAATAAGAAGTATGGGAAAGAATGATTGGAGTGTGTAATATGCAAAAGCGGCGCTTAAATCAATACAATCTGATTTACTCCATCTTTCACAAGCTCCCCATAAACTTTTAATTATCCAAGTTGAACTTCGCTGCATATTAATTTCTTTCAAATACTTTTCCTAAATCTTTTTTATTGTATCTAATGGTTATATTTTTCAAGTCCTATATATATTTATGATTCAACTATTTTTTCACTAATAAATTACCCCATGGTCTTAAGATTTGAATTTTTTCTTTTGTCCTTGCAGCAATTAAGGGAAAATTAGTATCTTGTAAATCTTGTTCTGCGGTCAAATACAGAGGGTTTATTTCTAACCATTCAATTGAACAATTTAGCTCCTCAAGTAATAGCCATGCTGCTGCAATATCCCATATTTTGGGAGTTGATTCTATGGCCCCAAAAGTTTGTCCCATTGCAACGCTTGTTAAATTTAAACTAGATACCCCAAGAAGTCTTATTTTTCCAGGAAAAATGGTATTTGGTTTTTTTTGTAAAATTTTAATAGATCTACTACACAAAGAGACGCATTCACTTTTTTGATTATTGTTATTAACTTCTATTTTCTTATTATTCAGCCATACACCTTCTCCTTTGATTGCTACAAATTTTTTCTTTAATGTAGGAATGACTAGAAAAGAACATTGAGGAGTTCCGTCGACAAATCTTGCTACCGATATAGACCAATACGGAATTCCTGCAGCAAAATTTGTGGTTCCATCAAGAGGATCAACTATCCAATAGGCATTAGTTTTAGGAACTAACTTCCCTCCTTCTTCACTAAGAACGCCCTCATCCGGAGCAATCATAGATAAAGCTTCTACAATTGTTTTATCACTCCATAAATCACAACTGGTAATTAATGAACCGTCTGATTTATTACTAGCACTGATGTTTCCAAAATCTTTTAATTGGCGATCACTAACCAGTTCAAATAAGGAATCTAAATCTTTAAATTGTTGATTGGTTAAATTATTTTTATTCATATTTAGATATTGCAAATAGATTGAATGTTATTTTTTATAAAACTATCGTTTTCATTACAAATATTACTTATTCGAAGAAAAGTTAATCTCTCTAATTCATCTAAATTTAAATTGTAATTATAAATTGCATCAATATTTTTTGAATTAGCATTACTTAACTCTTTTTGTCTTACGAGAACGTCTTTAAGTGTAGATATTCCTACGTCATACCTTAATCTAGCAAGTCTCAGAGACTCTTTAGTAGAAGATATCTCTTTTTGAGATGATAGGATTTTTTCTTCATTTAACTTTAAATTCAAATAGGCTTTACTAATATTGGTTTTTAAAATATTTTCAAGATTGTTAAAGGAGTAGTCTTCTGATTTAGCATCAGCTTTGCTTGATTTATATAAATTTGTATTTTGCCCACCATCAAAAATATTCCAATTAAAGTTCAAGCTGACAGTATTTGTATATGAAGATCCATATTTTTCAGGATTTATTTCTTCAACTAAGGCATCACCTTTAGAAAAAGAGCTGGCGAATGTATTACTAATATAAATATTTGGTTTGTAAGCATTCAGATAATTTTTAGCTTGATTTTGTTTGATTGATTTTTTTAGATTAATATTCTTGAGGGAAAGACTCTTATCTAAACCTTCAATTATATTCTTGTTTAATTTGTGATTCCAGAAACCTACTAATTTTTGCTTTTGATTAATTGCGAAATCACCTTTTATATTTAAGATTTCTTTGATAGCAAGTTTATTAATCTCATGCTGAATTTTTTTTTCATTTAGTGAGATCCTATCTCTAGATAATTGAGCATTAGCTTCAAGGACTTCAAATTTTGTACCAATACCTGCATCAAACTTTGACTTAGCGTCGTTCAAGCTAGTAATTGACAAATCAAGCGATAATTTTTTATTTTTAATATCCTCGTAAGATTTTTGGAATTTATGGTATCTTGCTTTTGCTTCTTGTATTAGATCTTTCTTTTTAATTTCAAAGTTGTTTTTTGCTATTTCATAATTATTTTTAGCTATTTTAATTTCAGATCGCCTTTGTGGGTCTATTAAATTTAATTTAATATTAATTGTTGGATTTGCTGAAAATTGAGAAGTTTTTGTACTGCTTAAAATACTATTGTAATTTTTCCCAGAAACATATTTAGGTAATCCACTGGCTTGCAAATCTATTGAGGGATATCTTTTGGCGATTTTGCTCGAAAGATTAAAATTTGATGAAATTACTAAATTCTCTAATGCTTTGAGTTCTTGATTATTTTTTAGAGTAATATTATCTATTTCTGAATAATTAATTAATATTTGATTTTCTTTTTCTTGTAGGATTTCTTCAATATTATTTTTGGTCTGACTTAATATTGCTTCATGTGAATTAATGGATAAACAAATAGGAAAAGCTAAAATTGGATTTATAAATCTTCTAAGCATAATTAAATATTTTTTGATTATTAGATATACCAATTAAATTATTTATAATATCATTTGTATCATCAAGAACGTGAATATTGGTTTTTAGTTGATTTGAAATTTCAGTTACACTTTTGTCATCCAAAAACAAATCACTATTAAGTTTTAGCATTAGTGATGGTATATAAATACTTTCTCCTAAATCTTTATCTTGTAGCCCGGAAATTAAATCTTCACCAGTTAAAAGTCCTGTAACGACTTGATCTTGACCCCAATATAAACTTGGTAAGCCAAATAAATTAATTGTAAGTCCATCAATTTTATTCAGTTTTTCTACTGTAGGTAGCAGTGCCTCATACACTAATTTTCCAACAACCCAACTAACTTTTCTTTGTCTTTTTACCCTTTCAGGAAGAGATTTGGTTTTGGTTTCTAATATTTTGAGAAAACTTCTTATTGAACCTACTCCATTAGATTCTTGAGGCATATTTTCATATGTTTTGTAACTTGGTAATTTAATTCCAGCTATTAAATACCATTCATCTGAAAGCCAACAAAAGCGCGTGCCAAGACTTTTTTGAAGAGAGTTTTGAATCTTTTCCACTTGCCTAATAGTTTTTATTGCATATTCTTTGCTAATTGATATTAATCCATCATTTTCAGGCCTAAACTTTGTTAGACCTACTGGAACTATTGCTGTAGAGAGAACTGTTTTAATTCTTTTTTTATGGAATTTCGCAAGATCATAAATTGATTTTTCTAAGATCTGACCGTCGTTAATTTTGGGACATACAACTATTTGAGCATGTATTTGAATTGAATTTTGCTCAAACCATTCAATATGATCAAGAATTTGACTTGCTTTTTTATTCTTTAATAATAGTTCTCTGGTTTTCGGATCAGTGGCATGTATAGAAATAAAAAGGGGGGATAGTTTTTGAATAGATATTCTATTCCAGTCCTCTTTGTTTAAATTCGTTAGTGTTAGATAGGAACCATATAGAAAACTTAACCTATAGTCATCATCTTTTATATATAGACTTTTTCTTTTCCCATTTGGTTGTTGATCTATAAAGCAAAAAGGACACTTGTTATTGCATTTTTTAATCGAGTCAAATAGAGCATCTTTGAAATTAATTCCTAAATTATCATCTTGGTCTTTTTCGATATTGATTTTGTGAATTTGTTTGTTTTTGTCTAAGACTAATATATTTAAAATTTCTTCACTAATTAAAATCTGATAATCAATAAGATCTCTAGGTTTCTTTCCATTAATACTAATAATTGAATCTCCGGATTCAAAGCCTACTTCTTTAGCAATAGAATTATTTTCAACACTTTCAATTTCAGCTGGATTAATTGGATGTTTAATATTGGGAATCAAAAGATCGTTCGAATAATCTTTGTAATTAATTTCTTGCCACACAATTTAAGGCCTAACTTTTAATTCTATATTTATTGTAAACTGATATCAGACTCAAAGTATATTAAATACTCTTAAAATACTAAATATATTTAATTTATTTTAACTGTTTAATTAATAAAATAAGCAATGTGCAGTTTTATTAAACTAGATCTAAATTAATTCACTTTTTAAATACTTATTGCATTGGAAGAATTAATTACTAAAAACTTAGAAGTGGAAGATAATTTGAAACCTAGCTTTCATAGTGAATTTGATGATTATAAAACTAATTTTTTATCTAGACCACTTGCTTTAAGACTATGGTCTTCTTTTTTTGTAATTTTGCCAATTTTTGTTCAAGCACCATGGGTCAGATTGGAACCTATTAGTGCTCTTTGTTTTACTTTTATTATTCTTTTTGTGGCATTTTTATTATCTAGAAAAGAGTCAAATAAATGGTTTATTGTAGGCTCCTTATTATTAGGAGTCTCAGGAAGCTGGCTTGGTGGATGTTTATTTTGGGGCTGGTTAAGTGCATATCCTATTCTCCATATCCCTGTTGAGGCAGTTGTATTGCCTCTTGCTATGGTAGGAATAGGAACAAAATGGAAAATAGGTTCAAGTTTTTATATTTCTTCTTTATTCGGAACAGCGATTACGGATGTGACAATATTTCTTACAGGAATAATGGATCAATGGCAAGAGGTTATTAATGCGGACTCTGATAGTGCTCCATTAATACTTCAGCAAACTTCAGAAAATCTAATTCAGTTGAAATCTTTGTTTATTATTATTTTGGCGGCTTTAATACTTTGGTTTATATCAAAAGAAATTTCTAATTCTGCTATAACTAATTCGAAAAATGGAAAAGCTTTTTTAGTATCAAGTTATGTAATTCAAACTACATTAATTGTTGATGGCATTTTTATTTTATTGGCAATTATTCAACCAACTCTTAGTGGATTGGTTTAATGTTAAGGCCGCCATTTTCGCAAGAACCAATATCTATTGATAAATGGGATGTGATTGTTATTGGGGCAGGAGCAGCTGGTTTAATGACTTGTTTGGAATTACCAGAGAATTTAAATGTACTTCTTTTAAATAGGAATACAAGTAAAAGATCATCGAGCAGATGGGCTCAAGGAGGAATAGCATCAGTAGTCAGGCCTGAAGATTCTTTTGCTCTTCATGTAGAAGATACATTAAATGCTGGAGATGATCTATGTGATATTGCTGCCGTTGAAATGCTTGTTAAAGAAGCCCCTAGTTGTGTTCGTAGGTTGCAAAACTTAGGTATGATATTTGATCATACTTCCGATCAATTAGCAACAACTTTAGAAGCTGCTCATTCTTGTAGAAGAGTTTTACACGTTAAAGATAGAACTGGTAGAGCACTTGTAGAAGTTTTAGAAGACCATATCGAAAACAAGAAAAATATTTTGCATTGTAGAGGTGTGCGAGTAACTGAATTGTTTATTGATAATGAAGAATGTAAGGGAGTTCAAGTACTTGATGGATCTAATTTATATTGGATTACTTCTAAAGCTGTTGTTTTAGCAACAGGAGGAGGAGGTCACTTATTTACCAACACTACAAATCCTGCACAATCTTCTGGAGAAGGAATTGCTCTTACCTGGAAAGCTGGAGCTGCAATTGAGGATTTGGAATTTATACAATTTCATCCTACAGCTTTGAAGTTTTATGGTTCTCCTTGCTTCTTAATCTCTGAGGCTCTTAGAGGAGAGGGAGCAGTTCTTGTAGATAAGAATGGCGAAAGTCCAGTAAGTCATTTAAAGAATGGTGATTTAGCTTCTAGAGATCAAGTTAGTAGAGCAATTATGAATAATATGCAAAAAAACGATGTTGATCATGTTGGCCTTGATTTAAGATTTATTGATCCAGAAAAAATTGTAGAACGATTTCCAACTATTTTGAGTAGATGTCAAGATTATGGAGTTAACCCCCTTAGCGAGGTGATTCCTGTTGCGCCAGCAGCTCATTATTGGATGGGAGGTGTACATACTGATTTAAATGCTTCTACAACAACAAAAGGACTATATGCCGTTGGAGAAGTAGCCTCTACTGGAGTACATGGTGCTAACAGACTAGCAAGTAATTCATTGATGGAATGCCTTGTATTTGCAAGAAAAATGTCTTCTATTGAATTGAATACTCCTTTTAACTCAAGAAGGTTTGATAGATCCATCAAGGAAATTCATATGGATAACCCTAAAGAGGATTTTATTTTAAGTATTTCTGAAAAAATAGATAATTTAAGAAAATTATGTTGGTCCAATTTAGGGGTTTCTCGTAACAAAAAAAGTATGATACAACTTCTAAAAACTCTTCAAAGTGAGATAGATCAATTACAAAAAAAACCATTGCTTAATAGTCTTGAAAAAATTGAAATTTACCAAAAATTAAAACTTAGTGAGCCAAATAGAAGAGGCCTTAATCTATTGCTTGATTTGTATAATAGACAAATCACAACATTACTATTGTTAAAAGCTTGTCTTTTTCGAGAGGAGAGTAGAGGAGGTCATTATAGGGATGATTTCCCTACTAAAGATATTCAGTGGAAATGCCATACCAGACAGCAATTAAATAAAAAAATAAGTAGAAGATTTATTAAAAATTAGAATCTCCTTGATAGTCCGTCATTATGGCTAAATCATTTAGGTCTAAGGTACCACTATAAATTTTCTCATTTATTTCCCAAGAAGGAAATCCACTAATTCCTTTCGTTTGGCATAGCTTATACTCATTATCTTTCCCATCTTTAGCGCATTCAACTACTTTTAATTCTTTAACTGCTTTCTTACCAAATAATTGTTTCTGATCGTGGCAATGCGGGCACCAGTATGCACTATACATAACAATATTGTTTTCACTTAAAAATTGTGCAAATTTCACCTTCTGGGGAGAGCTTGAAGTGGTAATTATTGGCGATACATTTTCAGTGGGGCTTTCAACATCAATAGCATTAGAGGGGTCAACGTTTGTTGACCAAATTAGCCCCCCCAGCAGGACACTAATGGCTACAATGAAACCTCTAAAAATCATAGGTTCTCTACTATCAAACTTTGCTCCAATCATAGAAATTATAAAGATAGAAAACGATAAAATTGCTGAAAGTATACAAAAAAAGCAATATGCTTGAATCTTAAAAAACATTATATTGATTAATAAAAAGCTAAATGTTGATGATGCACAAGATATTAGAAATACTAACCACCATAAAAACTTATTTAGTTTTTCTTTTGGGGAAATTAAATTAAGCGAAAGTATTATTGTGATAACTAATATTGATAAATACGTTATAAATCCAGCTAATGAGAGAGGTATATTAATTTGATTATTTTCAAATAAAGTACCCCAAGGACTATTTAAAACTGTTTCACAACCATTTTGTATCCCTGGGCATGAAAGCGAAGTAAATAATCCCCAGTTTTTTAAAGTAATCGAACCTGTATCAACGATGCCTATAGTGCTAAGAATTGCGATTATGATTTTTGGCCATTTCAAATTTTTTTTATTTATTCTGTTTAAAGTCTCAAAGGCCATATAAAATGAAAGTTTGTTATTTACATTATCTATCCTAATATTATCTTGGCATGAGAGTTATATACGAAATGCTTTTTAAATCTTTTAATCCTTATTTTTCAAGCTGTGAAACAAAATAGTCTCAATGTAAAAGAAAAAAAACCATCTAAAATTGCATTCAGTCATGTTGGTTGCGAGAAAAATCTTGTTGATACTGAACATATGCAAGGCTTATTATATAAAGAGGGTTATGAAGTTGACAGCAATATAAATGATGCAAAAGTTGTTGTTGTAAATACTTGCAGTTTTATTGAAACAGCTAGAGAGGAATCTATTAGAAAAATTTTAGAATATACAAATCAAGGAAAGGAAGTAATAGTTGCAGGCTGTATGGCTCAGCATTTTAAAGATGAACTTCTAAAAGAAATCCCTGAAATAAAAGGTTTGGTTGGAACAGGTGATTATCAAAAGATAGCTAAAGTTTTAGACAGAGTAGAAAAAGGGGAAATCGTTAATGAAGTTTCAAAAATACCGGAATTTATTGCAGATGAGGAAATACCTCGTTTTGTAGATAAAAACAAATTTGTTGCTTATCTTCGTATTGCTGAAGGCTGCAACTATAATTGTGCTTTTTGTATTATTCCTAAGTTAAGAGGTCCTCAAAGAAGTAGAACAATAGAATCTATAGTTTCAGAAGCCAAAAGTCTTGCAAAGGAGGGTATTAAAGAAATCATATTAATTAGTCAAATAACAACTAATTATGGTCAGGATATTTATGGAAAACCATCATTAGCCAAACTTTTGAATGAGCTTTCTAAAGTTCCAATTCCTTGGATAAGGATACATTATGCTTATCCAACGGGTTTAACTAATGAAGTTATTAGAGCTTTCAAAGATTCAAAGAATATAGTTCCTTACTTTGATTTGCCACTTCAGCATAGTCATCCAGATGTGTTGAAGAGTATGAATAGACCTTGGCAGGCTTCTTTGAATGAATCAATTTTGGAGAAAATTAGAGAAGAAATTCCATCTGCTGTATTAAGAACTAGTCTCATTGTTGGTTTTCCAGGAGAAAAAAAAGAACATTTTGAACATCTTCTCGAATTTTTGGATAGGCATAAATTTGATCATGTGGGAGTGTTTATTTTTTCTCCTGAGGAAGGAACTGCAGCTTTTGATTTGCCAAATAAAGTATCCCTAGAGGTTGCAGAGGCAAGAAAAGATAACGTTATTTCAGTTCAACAAAATATCTCTAAAGATAAAAATCAGTCATATGTTGGTTCAAAAATGAAGATTTTGGTAGAAAAAATATCTGATAATAACGAATTAATAGGTCGGTCCTACAATTTCGCGCCTGAAATTGACGGAAATGTGATTTTATCTATTAATGCTAATAATGATTTGAAAAATTATATTGGTAAATTTGTTGAAGCAAATATTTGTTTTGCGGATGAATATGATTTGTATGGAGAGACTATTTAAATTTTGTAGTTTTTTTTAAATTAATTTAACTGCTCTTAAGAGCTTATCTAATGCGAAAGCAGCTCCAAAACCAAAACCAATAAATGCAAAATAGAAAATGATGTTCATTAATCTTTTTATTTTTATTTAATTTAACATCAGATGAAAAGATTAGATTTTTTCGTTTAATTTCTTAATCTTGGATATATGGTAATTTTTTGTATAAACATTCTTCTGCTTTTTGTAGTTCCCGGCCTAAATATAGAGCATGATCGAATCTGGTTATGAAGTCATTTCTTTCTTCAGTGATCAATATACCAAGTTGTTTCGCACTAATACCTTCAAAAACTTTATTAATAACTCTTTTATTTTGAGAGTCGCATTTAATTGGTTCATTTGTTTCTGGGTCAAGAGCATATCCGTCATCATTAATATTATTTAGAAAGTGCTCTAAAATTATTTTGTTTTCTTCTAAATCTACTTTTATAATAAAATAACCGTTTGGATCTAAGTCTATATATCGGTTGGATAGATTATTATCAAGCTTTATTTTTTCATCTAAACTTTTACTAGAATCCATTCTTAGAAGTTAATAAAAACTATATTACTAATATAATCTTTAGTAAAGCAAATAATTTTTTATTTAAAGGGTATAGATTTATTTTCAAAATCAATTTCCATTTCAGTTTGTTTATTTACTTCATTTAGCCAAGGATAAATTATATTTTCCATATTTTTGTCAAACCACTTATGCAAGCTAATGGTGTTTTTTGCAAAAAACCCCCTCCGCCTTTTATGTTTACCACCCGCTCCAGGATCAAACAAATAGATACTATTTTTTATTGCCCATTCAATTGGCTGGTAGTAGCATAATTCAAAATGTAAATTAGATATTTCTTCTTGACTACCCCAATATCTACCCCATAAGTTGTTTTTATTTTTAACGCACATCGACATAGCAAAAATATCATTTGAATAATTTTTTGATGCGCTAAAAAGTAAAAGATTTTTTTTATTATCAACAATTTTTTCGAAAAATGAAGATGTTAGATATTTACTTCCCCAAACTCCCCACCTCGAACAATGCTGTTCATAAAAATTATGCATTTTTTTGAGGATTTCTTGGTTGATATCATCTTCATTAAAAATTTCTACTTTAATGTCTTGTTTAGTAATTGATTTCCTCTCTTTTTTTATATTTTTTCTCTGATTAGAGTTAAATCTAGAAAGAAAATCATCAAACGTTTTTTCTCCATTACTCCTCCATTCACTGCTGGAATTTATCCATTTATGGTATCCCAAAGATTTAAGATGGTTGCCCCAGCTTTCATCGATATATAAAAAATTACAACTTAAAATTTTGTTTTTAATCGCAAAGCTTTCGATATGGTTTATAAGTAAATTTGTAATTTCTTTCTTATCTTTATTTTTTTTATAAAGAAATTGATATCCATTTATAGGACTATAAGGACTCATTCCAATTAATTTAGGGTAATAATTTAAATTCAGCTCTTGAGCCAATTTTGCAAATGATTGATCAAAAATGAATTCTCCATAGCTATGACTTTTTAAAAATAGTGGAGCAATTCCTAATATCTCTTCATTTTTATAAGCAACAAAATATAGAGGCTGCCAACCAGTTTCTCTCGAAACACTTTTTGATATTTCGAGGTTTTTAAGCCAGGTCCATTCATAAAATGGATTATTGATTTCATTTGCGAATTCATTCCATATCTCTTTGGAGATTGCCTTAATTGATAATTTGACTTCAACTTTATGTATTTTTTGGTTCATTTATTATTGAATCTATTTCAAAATTTTTTTGTAATGAACGTGGATTTCATTATTCATTAAATTTTTAATTGATTTTATTTCCCATAGTCTTTTTAGATTAAAAATCTCATTTGTATGTTCTGGAGGGATCCATGTATACTTACCTCCAATAATTCGTGGGATTATTGTAATTTTTATATCTGTTATTAGATCCTCTGTTATAAATGAATTTATAAGTTTTGCACCTCCTAAAAGAGCTAGATCATTTATACCTTTTTTTTTGAGTGAAATTAAAGTTTTCCCCCATGAATCTTCGAAAAAGAGTTGTTTCTCAAAGTAATTATTCGAGGAATTATCAACTTTACTTGAGCTTATTAGCCATCTTCTAATTGGTTGACGAAAGTATTTCCAATTACTGTTAAATTTTTTGCTATTTGAAGCAACTATAGAAATTGGTTGGCTTTTTGATATATTCGCTTCGTCATTATCATTGAGATTTTTAATTAGGTAAGTTGATTGATGAGCTATTAAAGTACCTAACCCAAAAATGGTGGCATCAACCAATGATAAGTTTTGATTTAAAATTTTTTTATCTTCTTCGCTTCCAAGATGCGATTCTCCACCTCTAGGAAATGCAATTCTCCCATCAAGACTAGATGCTATAACAATTATTACTCTTGGGATACTCAAGTTTGCGTTACTAAACTATTTTCAAATTTCAAGTTCAATGAATTGGTTAACTTTTGATCAACATAAATTTCTGCAGCATTATTTGGGCTCTCTTGGAGTCTTATTTTGTGTAATGTTGCACCAAGGTTTTGTATTGGTTTTTTAAGAATATCAGAAATATATAAAGCTATATTTTCAGCAGTTGGAACACAATTATGGAAAAATTCGATGTCTTTATTTAGAAAAGTATGATCAAGTTGTTCAACAACCAAATCATTAATTATCTCTTGGAGAGCAGATAAGTCGCAAACCATTCCTGTTCTTTTATGAATATCTCCTTTTACAGTTATATCGACAAGATAGTTATGACCATGACCATTAACTCTGGCACATTTACCATAGATTTTTTTATTTTCATCAAAGGATATCTCTTCTTTTGCAAGTCTATGAGCGGCTGCAAAATGAGTTTGAACTGTTAAAAATGCTTCCATGTTTTTTCCAAAATAATCGGCCCATAAATTTGGGTTTTCATAAAGTCTTAGACTTGTAAGAGGTAAATCATCCTTTAGACGACTCCAAATAACCTTTACTAATGCTTCAGTTGTGGGAAGTATACCCTCTTGATTGTTAACATTAAATTCAGGCCAGACATCATTTAAAAAACGAAAATCTAATTGTCCGGTAACCTTATCTTTAATAGAGTGTTTTACATCAGAGAGATTAAGTACCATTCCATCAGAGTCTAGTTCTCCACCCATTGAAACAATAAGTTCATAATTATGACCATGACCTGGTGCAATACTGCAATTTCCAAAAAGAGAAAAATTTTCTTCTGGACTTTTTTCAGGAAGCCAATAACGATGACTAGAACTAAAGCAGGCACGTCGAGTTATGACGCATTCACGTCCTTTTCCATGTAATGGTTTGGATTGTGTAGAAGTCATACCTTTCTGCGATAATACTATCTTAAGGTTTTAAATACGCTTTTGTCTTTATGGAACAATCCATTATCGAAAAAACAGTTCATACTATCAAGGGCAGAAGCATATTTTTAATTGGAATGATGGGTTCTGGTAAGTCACAAACTGGTTTGAAGCTGGCTGAATTATTGAAGTATAAATATATTGATTTAGATTCATTAATAGAGAAGTTGGCAAAAAAATCTATCAATCAAATTTTTAATGATGAAGGAGAAGATAATTTCCGTGAATTAGAAGCAAACTGCCTCAAAGAAACTATCAAAATTCCCTCATTAGTAATCTCAACTGGGGGAGGAATAGTTACCAAATTGGAAAACTGGGGAATCTTAAGACAAGGAATAATTGCTTGGATAGATATTGACAAAGATATAGCAATTGAAAGATTGAAAAATGAAATTGAAAACAGGCCACTACTTCAGGGAAAGAATCTAAATGATTTATATATGAGCATTTTTCAATCTAGAGAAAATTTGTATTCTCAAGCAGATTTAAGAATTCAGGTAAAAAGGGAAAATATTGAAGAAGTTGCTATGAAAATAATCAATGCAATTCATGAAGAAATAATTAGTTAATCTGGTTCAATTCTTACTGCAAACCATTTGATAACGTATCCTAATTTTACTTCTAATTCATAAGTGCTTTCCAATAATTCTTCAAAAAATTCCATATCAGGATCTTCTATTTTTTGATATATTGTTTGTGTTTCTGTCTTGCTAAGCCAATTCTTCAACCATAAAATTGCTTCTTGCTTTGATACAATTTTTTCTTTTGAATCTGGCTCTAATAATACATAATGATCTGATGCTCTTATTAGTGGATTTGACATGATGAAAATTCTTCTTGGATTAATTCTTTGCTTGACTTTGCAAGTAATTTTTATAGAAAGTTCTTTTGCTGTAGTAGATTCTAACTTACGAGAGTTTTTGGAAAATCGTGTAAATCAATGGCCAGAATTATATTTGCCAAATTTTAAATTATCTGATACTTCTAAAGATTTAATTTATCCTAAATGGTTCGAGGGGAATTGGCTTGTCACCTCTCAAGATATAATTAATGATTCAGAAGAGCCAGTTATTTATAAAGTAAATTTCTTTAAGAATGATTCAGATTTAATTGTTGGTAATCGTGCAAAAAACTCTGAGTCGATTGGAAAAGCAATATTTGGTGACATCTTAATCAAGGTTGTAAATGATCCTCAATCTATTAATAATCAAATTACTTATTTAAAAGATGATTTTTATATTGATTCAAGAATTACAGGGAGAAATCAGATCCAAGATGATGATATTTTTTTTGCTGATGAGCTAGTTATTCAAACAGCGCATAAGCCAGGTGCTTCAAGGATTAATCAGGTAGAGACAATTAGTAAATTTCAAAAATGTGATCGATTCAATTTAAAATTTAAAGATAATCAAAAAAACGATATATGCGGTGTTCAATATATTGCTTCATATGGATCCAAAGTTGGTGATCCTTCAGTTCATGCAATAAAAACTAATAAATATAAACTGACTTTTAAATTTATTGGGAATTAGCACTAAAAATAGATTCTTCCAAATTATTTCTCCATATAAATAGATTTTCTAAGTAAGGATTGTTTATATATTCTTGGCAACCTTCTCCAGAAAGAATAGGACCTGAAGACTTTGGAAACTTAAGAAGAGATAATTGTGCAGCAATTGCAATATCCGCTATTGATAAATTATCACCTATTAGATATTTTTTATTAATTAATGCTTTTGATAAAGACTCTAATATTTTTTGCAGTTCTAAATTATCTTTAGAAGATAAAACCACATTAGAAATTTTACTAAGATTTTTAAAAGGTAATTTATCAACTAATCCTTTTACTGAAGATGGTATCTCGTCTGGAAGTAAAGCAGTGCGCAGCTGTGGATTCTCTATCGCCGATCTAATTAGAGCTTTTCTACAAGTTGAAGCCATAGTAGTATCAGCCCAATCTTCTATTAATTTGCATTTTGCAAACAAAAGAGGATCTTCAGGGAAAAGTGGATTGTTATCATTTTTTTTATTTATATATTCGCAAATAATTGAAGAGTCACTAACAATTTGATCATTATCATCAACAATAATTGGAACTTGTTTTTGACCAGATATCTTAAAGATTTCAAATTGCCCGATACCTGGGGTAACTTCTTCTACTCTATATTGTAATTTCTTGGCTTGAAGTGCCATTCTTGTCTTGAGGCAAAAAGCACTATGTCTAAATTGATATAATGTAATCATGCTGTTTAATGTTTGTTAAAACTTAGCTAAAAAAGTAATCTAATTGTGGAGCAAATGGGCGAATTCTTCTCAAATGTTGCAAGATATCCTAAGTATTTAATTTCAATTATTGCTGGAGGTTTAGTTGCATTACTTGAACCTTTATTTAAGAATAAATCAAATCCATTAACCTTAGTGGGTTTAATATCTTCCGTAATTAGTGCTTTCATAACAGTTTATTTCGTACTACAAGCAATGACTAATCCAATTAACTTACAACCATAATGCCTAATAATTATCGGATTGCAAAAGTTTCTTCACTGCTGAAAAAGGAGCTAACTCTTATTTTGCAGAACGATCTGGAAAATGATTTATTGAGGAGTAATTTCATTAATATTTCCAAAATAGATTTAACAAGAGATTTGCAATTTTGCAAGATTTACGTAACTTCAACTGCTGAAAAGGAGATAAGAAAAGAAATTATTGAAAATTTAAATCTCGCCAAAAATTTTATAAGACATACTTTAGGTAAAAGAATAGAGATGAGAAGAGTACCAGAAATAACTTTCAAAGATGATATATTATTGGAAAAAGGATCTTCAGTACTTAAGATTCTTGAGGAATTAAAAAATAAAAATCAAAATCAAGATTCAAAAGTTGAGGAAAATAATGTCAATAGTTGAGCTCCCTTTGGATCAAAAAAATATAATTATTACTCGATCAAAAGATAAGATATCTGATATAAAAAAAATATTCACTAATAAAGGAGCGCAAATATTTGATTTTCCAGCAATTTATGTTGGATATCCAGATGATTTAAATCCTCTTGATGATGCATTATGCGAAATAAATGATTTTCATTGGATTATTTTTTCTAGTAGTAATGGAATAAAATTTGTAGATGAGAGATTAAGAAATTTAAATAGTTCATTAAAAGAATGTTCGAATAAAATAAAAATTGCTGTAGTAGGGGAGAAAACTTCTTTAACTCTCTCCGATTTAGGAATAGAGGCTGATTTCGTACCCCCAGAATTTGTAGCAGAAAGTTTAATTGAAAATTTTCCTATATCAGGATATGGGCTCAGAGTCTTTTTGCCAAGAGTTCAAACAGGTGGAAGGAATTTAATTGCTGATGAATTTAGGAATTCTGGTGCACGTGTTGTAGAGGTTGCGGCTTATGAAACAAGATGTCCAGATTCAATTCCTTTAGAAACTATTAATGCAATAGTCAACAGAAGAGTGGATGCAATGGTTTTTTCAAGTGGTAAAACAGTATTAAATTCTGCTTTTTTGCTTGAAAAAGAATTTGGGAAAGAATGGTTAACATTTCTAGATAAAGCAAAACTCTTAACTATTGGCCCTCAAACTTCAAAAACATGTAAAAAAATTTTTGGCAGAGTAGATAGCCAAGCAGTCAAATATACCTTTGAAGGATTGCTAGATGCTGCGATTGATATTTTTAATTAGATAATTCATTTTTGTAATTTTTTTCTACTAAGTCTCGAAATCTATTAATATTTGATTGTAATTCATTAGTCACCATTTTACCCAAAATTTTTTCTTCCATAAATCGAGCAATCATTTTAGGTAATTCATATGTAACAGCTAAGTTAACTGACGTTGATTGGTCTCCTTTTGATTCAAAAATAACAGATCCTTGAGTTGGTAATCCTCCTATAGATTTCCATTTCAATTTGTTCTTCTCAATCCTTTCTGTTATTTGTGCTTTCCATTTAAATTTAAATCCATTAGCAGCTAAAGTCCATTCAGTTAAATCAGGTAATGTAGATGTTTCTTGGTCAACTGTTTTAACTGATTCAATCCAGCTCATCCATAGAGACATAGAATCCAAATCACTCCAGGTGTTCCAAACGTTATCTAATGGAGCATTTACAATCGTAATTACTTCATGTTTAAGCCAAGTACCCATAGTTAGCTAACCGCAAGATTTTTTGCTAATTGAGCTTTCTTATCTAAGATTGCTGCTGCTGCAAGATGACCGCTCATAGTAGCTCCCTCCATAGAATCAATATAGTCCTGCTTTGTATAACTACCTGCCATAAAGAAATTCGATATGGAAGTTCTTTGATCTGGTCTAAAAGGTTCCATACCTGGAGACTCTCTATAAAGTGATTGTGGCACTTGGACTACATTACTCCACAGCAATTTAAGATTTTTTGAAGAAGGAAATAGTCGACGTACCTCAGCATCAATCTCTTTGGTTACTCTTTCTGTCGATCTACCCATCCAACGATCTCCGGGAGTTAAAACACATTGGAGTAGAGATCCCATTCCCTCCTTTTTGTAATCTACTGGACTTGCTAAAGCTAAATCTGCAAAACAACTAAAAGAAGCATCAGCAGAATATAAAAGATTATCTAAACCTGTAGGAATCTGACTTTTGTTATCTTTATTTATTTCAGTAACCCACCCATCATATCTTAATTGTATTGTTGCTACTGCGACTGCTCTTAGTTTTTTTAAACCTTCAAATTCTTTAAATTGATACCATTCTTTGGGAACAATTTTTTTAATTCCTGGCACATCACAAGCAGCAAGAAATGTATCTGCAAATATAGCTTTAGGACCTTCTGGAGTTGATATTTTTAATTGCGTGACAGAGTATGAAGAGGATTCTTTTTGATAAATAATTTCTTCGACTTTATGATTTAGATGGATTTTGCAGCCTTTCTTTGAGATGTAATCAACTATAGGTTGTGTTAGCCATTTATGAGGGGATCCTTTTAAAAGATTAAGCTTAGATGCTTCAGTCTTAGATGCAAACATCATAAAAATAGTTAACATACATCTTGCTGAAATATCTTTACAATTAATGAAACCTAATGCGTAAGCAATGGGATCCCACATCCTTTCAAGACTTCTTATGCTACCGCCATGATTTAAAAACCATTCTTTAAAGCTTATTTTATCTAAGTCTCTAATTATCTTCATCGCACCTTCATAATCTACTAATCCTCTTACTATTGGGCTGGTTCCTAAAGCTAATGCATTTCTCAATTTGTCTACCCAAGTAAGTTGTTCTGTAGTGAAAAAGGCTTTTAGTCCGTTAAAAGGAGCTCCTAAAGCAAACCTGAAATCTAAAGATTTTAAATTACCGCCATTATTTATGAATAAATGAGTATGCTCTTTTGGAAGCAAATTATCTAATGCTCCAACTTTTTTCATCAGTTTAAATAAATTTGCATAGTTATAAAAAAATACATGTAATCCCATTTCGATGTGATTACCATCTTTATCTTCCCAACTTCCAACTTTCCCTCCCCAAAATGATCTGCTTTCATAAATATCTACTTCATGACCTTCATCAACTAAATTAACTGCTGCTGTTAAACCAGCTAATCCTGAACCTACTATCGCAATTTTCACTTTTTTCTAAATTATAACAAATCAACTTTGTAAATTGTTAGTTCTGTGCATGATGTGTCTGAATTTTTTATAGTATAGGTGTGTGAATATCTGTATCTATGGAAAATGTAAAAATAGAAGAAAAAACAAAGACCTCAGACGATGGTAAGGGAATTTTAATTACAAATGATGCTATAGAACAAATATCTTCTTTATTGAAGAATCAGACTGATAAAAAAGCCCTTAGAGTTGGTGTTAGATCTGGTGGATGCAGTGGTATGAGTTATACGATGGATTTCATAGGAGGGGATGAAATAAATCCTGACGATAAGGTATATGATTATTCATTGTATTCAGAACAAACCTTTAAAGTAGTATGTGACCCAAAAAGCCTTTTATATATCTACGGAATGCAATTAGATTTTAGTAAGGATTTAATTGGAGGAGGATTTAATTTTGTTAATCCCAATGCTTCCCAAACATGTGGATGCGGAAGCTCTTTTGCAGTTTAGAAAAAATATATGACAGATGATATTAATCCAATTGAATCCGATTTCAATGCAGCGTTATCAAGATATCAAGATGGTCAAGAGTTAGTATCCATTGTAGAAGATTTTCAAAAAATCATTCAACAAATACCTAATCACTTTGCCGCTTGGACATGCCTATCTTGGCTACAATTGTTATTAAAGAATAATCAAGAGGCATTAGCAGCAGCTAGACAGGCGGTTCGCTTAAATCAGCAAGATCCTCAAGCAAGAATGAATTTATCGCTAGCACTTTTGGCTACAAATAATAAAGGGGTTAGAGAGCATGTTGAATTAATTAAAAAAATGGCTATGATGATTCCTGATGTAAAGACTGAGTTAAAAGAGTCTGTTGAAGATGGCTTTAAAAGATATCCAAACTGGCCAGAATTAAATAAAATCAATAAATGGTTAGAATTTTAAATTGTCCAGAATTTTATTAATAAGTAACGGACATGGTGAAGATTTATCAGGTAGTTTGCTAGCCAAATATTTAGTAAATAAAGGTGACCTTGTTGAGGCTCTACCAATCGTTGGTGATGGCGAAAATTATAAAAAATTAAATATAAGAATTATTGGTAAAACTAAAAAATTTAAGACTGGTGGTATTGGTTACAATTCTTTTAAAGGAAGAATGCAGGAAATATTTGGGGGGCAAATTATTTATTTATTAAAAAAATTATATTTGTCTTACAAATTAAGAAATAAATATGATTTTTATTTTGTCATTGGAGATATAGTTCCTATTTTTTTTGCATGGTTTGCAAAAAAAGATTTTTTTACATATTTAGTCGCATATTCAAGTCACTATGAAGGAAAATTGAAATTACCTTGGCCTTGCAAATTTTTTTTAATATCCAAATATGCGAAAAAAATATACGCTCGAGATTTTTTAACAGCAAATGATTTAACTCAACAATTAAGAAAAAGAGTTTATTTTTTGGGTAACCCATTTATGGATAAATTCTCTTTTTTTGAAAAAAAATCAAGAACTTTACCTTTTAATATTGGATTATTTCCTGGAAGCAGATTTCCTGAAATTTTAGATAATTTGCAAATGATCCTAGAAGTTTTAGAGACAATGTCTAATTTGAAATATTTTGACAATGTTAAATTCGATTTTGCCATTGTAAATGCTCTCAAGTTGGAAAAAATTAGGCAGATGCTAAATCAAAGAAAATGGATTTATCTAGAAAAAACAATAGAAAACAGCGGTTTAGAATTTAAATATGGATTTATTACAATTAACTTTAACTGGAACGGCTTTGAAGAAATATTATTTAAAAGTAAGTTTGTTATTAGTACTGCTGGAACTGCGGCAGAACAAGCTATCGGATTAGCAAAGCCAGTTATTCAAATTGAAGGAAAAGGTCCGCAATTTACGAAATCTTTTGCAGAAGCTCAAAGACGATTACTTGGTAGATATGTTTTTTGTGCCACAAATTATAAAAATAAGAAAGATCAAATTAATCAAACAATTAATCTAATCATTAAAGTTATTTATCTGATACAGATAGACAGCAAATTTTTGAGTTCTTGTCTTGATAACGCAAATCTAAGGATAGGAGATTGTAATGCATGTACTAAAATAATAGACGATATAAAAGCGTCATGAAAAATGACTAAGGAGAAATTCAAAGAAAGGTTCAAAGAGATTATTGATAATTTTTTATTAATAAATTTGTTCGTTGTTATCTTTTTGGCAATATTTTTTATTTTTGCAGTAATTATGCAGATCAATGGAATTTATATTTTCCTGAATTTCTTCCAGAATATTTGGAATCCTCTCATAGTTCCACTAATAACAATTTTAATTGTAAGTTCTTTAGTTAATGGAATTAATTCTTGGTGGAGGCGAAAATGGCTTTCTCAAGAAGAGGATATTTGAATTTATATATTTTTTCTTTCAGTTTAATACTTATTACTTTTTGCCCCTCTAGTACTAATTTGGCCCCATCTCCTAATAATAATTTAAGTATTGTTCCGGGCACTGGGAGTAAATCTGGTCTATTTAAGCATCTCCCTAAAGTCTTAGAGAAATCTTTCATTAATACTGGATCTGGTGCAACAGCATTAAATACCCCAGTAAATTGTTTATCTACTAATGCTTTAATAATTAATCCACATAAGTCACTTCTATGAATCCAACTCATCCATTGTTTTCCATCTCCTATTGGACCTCCCAATCCAACTTTAAATACAGGAAGCATTTTTCCTAGTGCACCTCCTTCTGCTTCTAAGACTATTCCAATCCTGAATATTACTAATCTTGAAAAAAAAGGTTTACTGTTAGCAACTTCCTCCCATTTTTTGCACAGGTTAGCTAAGAAATCTTTACCAGCCTTACTTTTTTCATTAAATTCTTTAGTTAAACTTGTTCCATAAAAACCTATTGCTGACCCATTTATGATTACCTTTGGGTTAATGTTGGATTCTTTAAGCGTTTCCATTAAAAACTGAGTTGAATTAATCCTACTTTTTTCAATCTCATCTTTTTGCTTATTAGTCCATTTTTTATCTGCTATTGGTTCACCTATTAAATTAATTATCCCATCAGAATTTCTTAAATTACTTAAAAGATTTTCATTTTTCCAGTTTTGTTTTTTTGATAAATCAACCTTAAGAAATTTAAATTTATTTAGTGGGATATTTATCTTCAATTTGTTAATATTTTTTCTACTGATAATACAAAGTTCATGACCTTCTTTGAGCAAAGCTGGCACTAATTCTTTCCCTACAAAACCAGTACATCCAAGAAGTAAAAGACGCATATTTTTTAATTAAGTAATTATTTAACGATATTAAATTTTTGTGTCTATTGAAATGATTATGATGTAATCAATTTAAAAAAATTAATTAAAGAAGTTTTTGTATAATAAATTTAGAAATATAATTTTATAAATTTAATCATGAGTGAGTCGATACCCAAGAAGCCTCTTAAAAAAGGTAGCTTAGTCTATTTAGATAAAGATAATTATTCAACTAGTGTTGAAGCTTTGTCTAGTGATAGAGATTTACCTAGCTATGTATTTACAGGGCCAGGAGAAATTTTGGGTATTAAAGAGGAATATGCTCAAGTTCGATGGCGAAGACCTGTCCCAGATGTCTGGTTTAGATTAGACCAACTGAAAGAATATATTTTTGCAGAATAACTATTTAGGAAATTATAGATTTTTTATCATAAGCCATTTTTGATTGGATTCTTTTTGCCTCTTTCATCATTTCTTTGCCATCAAATAAATAATCATCCACATATCCTTGTGTATACTTATCTAGTTCTGATAAGGCATCTTTAACTTGAGAAAAACAATGATATAGATCTAAACCTAAAGTAGATATTGAATTCGGGACAGAAATCGACTTGTAAAGTTTATCAACTTTTTCAATTTTTTTTTGGGAAGTATTAATGTAACAGCAAAAATTATCCATTAATTCTTCATCATATGGATCAGCAGATAGTTCTTTTATTTCTTTACTCAAAGGTTTGATTATTTGGCTAATCAATCTGTTTGTGGGATTATAAATATTTTTAATCCAATTTTTAACTTCATTATCTTTTATTGTTGAATTGTATTTTTTTGAATTAAATTTCTCTTCCCAATTTTCATTTCTCAAATTAGATGATTGCTTTAGAGAAAAAAGAGTTTTATCATATTGTTCTTTTTTAAATGGATCGTTAAGGGTCTCCCATGCATCTTGTATTGCGAGAAATCTATCTTTTTTGCCTCCTGCATCAGGATGATGTTTTTTTACTAATCGACGATAAGAAGATTTAATTTCACTTTGACTTGCATTTTCTCTTAAGCCTAATTCTTCATAAAGATTTTTGGTCATATTTAAATAGCTTTATTTATAAATAACCGTCTTGTCTAGCTTCAATATTAGTATTTGATTCAAACATTGCTGTGGATAAATATCTTTCACCAAAGCTTGGAAGGATTACTATTAATCTTTTATCAAAAAGTCCTTTCCTTTGACCTATTTTTACTGTTGCTGCCAAAGCAGCACCACTACTAATCCCTGATAATAGGCCCTCTAATCGAGCTAGTAATCTTCCGTAATAGAATGCTTCATCATCATCTATCTTGATAATTTCATCTATTAATTGGGTATTAAGTACTTTCGGAACGAAACCTGCACCAATACCTTGAATTAAGTGAGAGCCTGCTTTTTCTCCTGAAATTACTGCACTTTTTGCTGGTTCGACTGCATATATTTTGCAATTTGGATTAACTTTTTTTAGAAATCGAGCACATCCAGTTACAGTTCCCCCAGTGCCAACTCCTGTAACTAATCCATCAATATTTTGATTAGATTGATCCCAAATTTCTTTAGCTGTTGTCCTTTCATGAATATCTGGATTCGCGAGGTTTTCAAACTGATTAAACTGAAAGCTATTTGGAATACTTAAAGATAATTCATTCGCTAAATCTAAGGCCCCTTTCATTCCTTCTTGGCCTGGAGTAAGTTGTAATTCTGCTCCATATGCTCGAAGCATTGACCTTCTTTCAATACTCATTGTATCGGGCATAGTCAATATCAATCTATATCCTTTAGCTGCTGCAACCATTGCTAAAGCTATACCAGTATTTCCACTTGTTGCTTCAATTAAGGTTGTTTCCCCTGGAGATATTAAACCATCTTTTTCTGCTGAATTTAACATTGAGTAGGCGATACGATCTTTGACAGATGCTGATGGATTGAAACTCTCAAGTTTCGCTATTATTTCTGAGTTACATTTACAGTATTTTTTTATTCGATCTAATTTTACTAAAGGTGTATTGCCAACTAAAGAGGTAATATCATTTGCGATTTCCATGAAATAATGTCTACAAAATTACTTTGCTTAATCTCATCATAAATGCATTTAAAGATGTTTTATAAAAAATTTTTTAATTGAACTTAATATCAAAATAACTTCTTAGAAAAGATTGTTCTATATTTTGTTTATAATTAGGTATATCTAAATTTTTTATGTATTCTCTAGAAATAAGTCTCAGATATTCTCCATTTCCCCTTTCTATTCAGAAGAAAGATTATGAGGATGTTAAAAGAATCTATGATGAAATCAAAGATTTTATGAATAACAATAACCAAAACCCCACTTTAATTGAGTTAAGTTGCGAAAAAGTTCAGGATAAATTGATCACTGTTCTTGCAAAAGAGGTTATTTCTGTTCAGATATATGAAAAGTCTGCAGTAGCTGGTGGTTCCAAAAGACCAGGGTTTTCTCTAGACAACTAAATGATAAAGATTGAGGATTCTTTAAGAAATAAAATACCAAATATCACTTTTAGAGATGTCAATTTTTCATGGCCTGGAAAAATTAAGTATGTAATCAATAATTGCAGTTTTTCAATTAATAAGTCAGGGTTGTGGATGATTGTTGGACAAAATGGAAGCGGAAAGAGTACGTTGCTAAAACTAATAAATGGCCTTGTTAAACCAAGTAATGGAGTTGTAAATTGCTTTGCGAATGTTGGTATGGTTTTTCAAAATCCTGATCATCAAATATTAATGCCAAACTGTAGGAGTGAACTTATTCTGAACATTAATCAAAAATTAAAATTAAGTAGAAAAGAAGCTAATAGTAAAATTTATACTGTACTAAATAAAGTTGGATTAGATGGGTTTGATAAAAGACCAATTCATACTTTGAGTGGAGGGCAAAAACAACGTTTAACTATAGCTTGTGCATTGATAAGCGATAAGAATTTCATTCTAATGGATGAGCCAACTGCACTATTGGATAGCTCTAGTCAATTAAAAGTCTTAGAAATAATAAAAGATCTTACTAATAATAAAAAGAACCCACTGACTGTTTTATGGATTACTCATCGTTTTGAGGAATTAGGTTTTGCTAGCGCAGTTGCAGAGATGAAGGATGGGAATTTATCAGATTGGCAAAAACCATCCAACTTCAATAAAAATAATGTTTACCCCTTGTCATAGGGTACATGTAAGAGTTAAATTTTATTATATTCCTCGGTAGCTCAGCGGTAGAGCGATCGACTGTTAATCGATTGGTCGCAGGTTCGAATCCCGCCCGGGGAGTTTTAAAGTCTCGAAAAATCATTCAAAGTCACCTTCTGGGTGACTTTTTTTGTCTATGACTATCTTCTCAGTGAAAAATGTCTAGACGAATAATGATATTTTAGTGCAATTCTATTTGTCCAGTATTCGTCTTTTAGTAAAAATATGCGTCCAGATTTTTAGTCACTTTTATTGCTATTTCTCACGTTTTTATCCTCAGTCGCAATAAATTAAACAATTCTGATTAGTCGGATGTTTTCTACATTCCTTATCCCAAAAATTGCGGAATTCTTGATGACATTGCTCTAATTCTTTTGGAGTTTTGTTCAAGTTTAAACCTGCATAATTAAATGCAGTTAGGTATCTTGGAAGAACATTGAATAGTTTCATAAGACCTCCTAGATCTATATGTATATCTATATTGTCCTCCTATTAACTTAAAATTCATAGAGTATTATTACCCGAGTAGAAGTTCTTTGGGGTATCATCAAGATTTTCATAAAAACTAAACTATTATTTTATAGAATCAATGAAAAGAAAAATAATCCTTGATATTTAATGTTGCGACTTCTTCCTTTACCGATTTTTATTTGCATTTATCTATTCTCTTACTGGAGATGTAAAAAAAATATTGCTGCTAGTGATAAGCAACTAAAATCATGCATTGATTGGGCATATTTAAAAAATTTACCTCTTCCTGAAAAACCTTCCTTCATCGAGTTTTATATTGTTTATGTTTCTTCTTTCTTTAAATTTCCCTTTGGGATAATTATTCAAACACTACCTTTCTCAAAGAAAGTAAGATACTACGAAAGAGAAATGAAATTAATATTTGATAAATGGAATTTAGAAAAAATTAAAAAAATAAAAAACTAATTTATTCGTAAAAATATTCGTCTATTCCTTATTTCTTTCATATATTTCATGATAAATCGCGTCATATCAAGACATATTTTGTTAAACGCTCGACCGCCCGGGGAGTTATATTTAATAATAAATACAAGATCACATTTAATAACTCAATGTTTTTTAATTTAAATAATAAATATTAAATTTAATTTTTATAAGCTATGTTCTGAATAAAAATAATATCTGTGTTATTTAAATTTATTGTGATTTAAATTTTAATTTTTTTTAAATGCAAATTAAATAATTATTAATCATCCCACATATCTTTTTTAATAGCTTCAATCTTATTCTTTTCTAGTAATTCTAATCTATGTTTTTGAGTATCTTCTTCAAAATTTTGCAAGTTTTCAAGATCTTCATATTTTTGTTGAATTTCTCGAATAATAATTTCAAACTGCTCGTTGAAAAAACTTGACATTTCTCGCCATGCTTCCATTTCTTCCTCTTTGTCTATAGTGTCATTTATTTGATGGCTAATAATTTCTAAAACAAATTCTTGAAGTTCTTTAAGAGTCATGCTCTCAACTTTTTTTTGAATATAGAGTTCTTTAAGATGTTGAAGTTGCTTCTTAGATAAATCAGAATAAATAATAGATTTCTTTTTCATTGGATATTGAATTTGTTTTTAAATAAAGTTAACTATTTTTATAGTAAAAAGATTTTTAATTTTTTTAAATTAAATACTAGCTGAGTGATTTTTTATTGAAATATTGCCACCTATATTCTCAAATTAAATTACGAATTTGCAAGAAATTATTAAGCAATTATTAAATAAATCGAAAGAAATTATAAAGTTTAATCTTTGTTTAAGGCTGTTTTTTCCTTATAAACTCTTGCTATAATTGATATTTATCAATATTCTTACATAATAGAGATTTTGTTTTAAATCTGCGAAATATACAAATTATTGAGAGAATCATAATACCAAAATTCTAATACAAGTTAATAATCAATAAATATGAAAATTTCAATCCTTTTAATAGAAGATGACCGTGATATGCGTGAATTAGTAGCTGGGCATCTTGAGCATTCTGGTTTTGACGTTCAAAAAGCTGAAGATGGTATCAAGGGGCAAGCTTTAGCCCTTCAATATTCACCAGATCTCATACTTTTAGATTTGATGCTTCCTAGTGTTGACGGTCTCACATTATGCCAAAGACTAAGAAGAGATGAAAGAACTAGCAACATACCTATCTTGATGATTACAGCTTTGGGTGGATTAAAAGATAAAGTAACTGGATTTAATTCAGGTGCTGATGATTACATTACAAAACCATTTGATCTTGAAGAATTACACGTTCGAATTAAAGCTTTGTTAAGAAGAACTAATAGGGCTCAGTTAAATTCAACAAATCAACAAGAAATCTTAAATTATGGTCCCTTAACACTTGTCCCTGAAAGATTTGAGGCTATCTGGTTTGAATCTCCTGTAAGACTTACTCATTTAGAGTTTGAGTTGCTTCATTGTTTGCTACAAAGACATGGTCAAACCGTATCACCTGCCCTAATTCTCAAAGAAGTATGGGGTTATGAGCCTGACGATGATATTGAGACAATAAGAGTTCATGTTAGACATCTAAGAACTAAACTTGAGCCTGACCCTCGCAAGCCAATATATATAAAAACTGTTTATGGTGCTGGATATTGTCTAGAACTTCCTGTGGGGGCTCAAGTTGATAGAGCAAATGAAGAATTTGCGGAATCTAGAAATTAAAAATTAATCAATATGAGGATTGTGTATCTTTAATAAATCCTCATTTGCTATTTTTAATAATGTTACTTCCCATGCAATCCTTGGTTGAATAAAATTATTTAGATGTGATTTTAAATCTTCTAATTTTTTAAGTATTTCTTGGTTTTTAGTTTTCTTCCACCATTTATGCTGGATAAAATTAACTAAAAAAATTTGTTCACTAATTTCTAGTTCCTCAGTTATTTGTTTTGCAGTTTCCAATATCTCTAAATTATCAATCAATGGTAAGTTTAATTTATATTTAATTTCATTAGGTAATGCTTTCCAAATTTTAATATCATTTATTATTTTACCTGGAGATCCGTTTGCTGAATTAATAAAAACTTGCAAGTTTTGTTTTTCAATGATATTTGAGATTGAAGAATCTAAATTATTTTTTATGAAAATCTGAAATTCTTTAGATGAAAACGATTTAAATCTTATAATCTGACATCTTGAAATAATAGTATCTAAAAGTAAATTTAATTTAGAAGTTAATAAAATAAATATCCCATTAGTGGGTTCTTCTAGAGTTTTTAAAAGACAATTTGATGCGGCTTCATTTAAAGAGTGTGAATCAATAATTAATATAATCTTTTTTTCTGATTCAATAGATTTTTGACCTAGAAAATTCTTTATCTTGCGTATTTGCTCAATTCTGATAATTCCTTTATTCGTTTTCGGAGATTCAATTTCAGAACGATTTATAATCTTACCTTTAAGTAAATAAGTAGGCTCTATTAATAAAAAATCAGGATGATTATTTTCTATAATCTTTTCTTCAATATTTAAATCGGACGTATATTGCTGAAAAATTGCTTTAATAAATTGAATAGCTGTATGTTTTTTTCCTATACCCTCAGGACCATGGAAAATATAGCCGTTAGAAAATTCTTTTCTTTTAAGAATACTTTCTAGATGTTTATTTACCTCTCTATTAATTAAAACATTTTCATTTTTAAGATCAATCATTATTTAATTATGAAAATTTTTTAATAAAGTTTCTTTAATTTCATTTGATATCTCATTAATATTTTTCGTAGCAGAGATTACTTTCCAGTTTTTTTCTTTAGCTATTAACTTAAATCCTTCATTAACTTTTTCTAAAAATTTTATACCTTCAGATTCAATCCTATCAGGGATTAAATTTTTTCTACGAAGAATACTATCCTTAGCAGAAATTTCTAAAAAAATAGTAAGGTCTGGGTATTTCCCTTGACATACAATAGATTCAATATTTTTTATTATTTCTAGATTGATATTTCTGCCATATCCTTGATAAGCAAGAGTCGAGTCACAAAATCTATCACTAAGAACCCAGTTATTGTTCTCTAATGCAGGGGATATTATTTTTGAAACATGTTCTGCTCTATCAGCAGAATAAAGTAATAATTCAGTAAGTGAAGAAGGTTTATTATTCTTATTATTATCAAGAATTAAACTTCTAAGTTTTCTTCCTAATAAGCTTCCACCAGGTTCTCTAGTTTTTACTAATTTAGAATTTTTTTCCATTAGTCCACTACTAGGAAGCCATGAAGAAATCTTATCTATTTGAGTTGTTTTGCCACAACCATCTATTCCCTCTATAACAATAAATTTTCCTTTCATTTAGTCTAAAGATAATGCATTAATTACAACTGTAATTGAGCTTGTGGCCATTAATAATGCAGCTATTGAGGGTGTAAGAAGAATTCCATATTTAGGCAATAAAATCCCAGCTGCTATTGGAATTGCAATTAAGTTATAACCAAAAGCCCATATAAGATTTTGTTTAATTTTTCTTATTGCTCTTTTTGAGAGACTAAATGCATAAGGTAATCCATTCAGTTGATCACCCATTAACAATACATCTGCATTAGCTTTAGCAATCTGAGTGCCAGAGCCTACAGCTATTCCTAAGTTTGAAGATGCTAAAGCAGGCGCATCATTGATTCCATCTCCTATCATTGCAACCTTATTATTATTTTTTAAATTTTCAATAATATTTAACTTCATTTCAGGAAGAAGATCCCATTTTATTTCAGCATCTGGACAATTTAGGATTTTGGCTAATTCAACAACAGTTTCTTTTCTATCTCCACTTAAAATATGGATTTTGTAATTATCTTTTCTTAGTTTTTGAACTGAAGTAATAGAATCCTCTCTTAGCAAATCGCCTAATAAAATCAATCCAAGTAATTTATTATTAATACTTACCCCAACTACAGAATGAGGTTTGTTCTCTTCTGTTTCTAATACTTTTTTAGAATCAGAATCAATAATTACTCCTTTGCTGGTTAACCATTCAATACTTCCTATATTAATAAATCCATCAATAGAATCAAGTTCTCCTTCAATACCTCTACCTGATTCTGTATTAATACTTTTAATTGGAAGTAAAATGAGATTTTGTTTTTTAGCTTCTTTAACTAATGCATTAGCTATTGGGTGCTTACTTTGAATTTCTAAACTTGCAGCTATTTTTAATAGAAATAAATTATCATAATTATTTTTGAAATCAATTATGTGAGGCTTTCCCCTTGTTAATGTACCTGTTTTATCAAAAATAATTTGATTAATTTTTGAAGCCATTTCTATTTTGTCTCCTCCCTTAAATAAAACCCCTTTCTTTGCAGCCTTTCCTGAAGCAACAGTTATTACAGTGGGAGTAGCAAGACCTAATGCGCAAGGACATGCTATTACTAAAACAGCAATTGAGAGTTGAATGGCTAAGCTTAAAAAATTATCAGCATTGCTACCTAATGAATTATGTAATGTATGGTTGGAGCTTGTCATTAATCCATGATGATTGTGTATTAATAAATCAGGCCAAATCTGTTTCGCTCCTTTCCACCAAAAAAAGAAACTTAAAGTTGCAAGTAAGAGAACAAAATACGTAAATTTACCTGCTATTTGATCTGCAATTCTTTGAATAGGAGGTTTGTTAGCTTGAACCGATTCAATAAGATTTACAAGTTTTGCTAGGGAAGTTTCTCCCCCGACTTTTATAACTTTTAGTTTTAATGTTGAATTTAGATTTAAAGAACCATTGAGTAAATTTACACCTCGAGAAACACTTATAGGTTTAGATTCCCCTGTAATATGTGACACATCTATAAATGACTTTCCTGTAATAACAATGCAATCAGCTGGAACCCTATCTCCAGCTAATACTTGTATTTCATCTCCTATTTTTAAAGATTTTACTCTTACGGATTTAACTTCATTATTTCCTATATAGATATTTGCCATTTCTGGCTGGAGATCTAGTAATTCTCCAATAGAAGAACCCGTTTGATATCTTGCTCTTTCTTCTAAAAAACGTCCAATCAGTATGAACCCTAGAAGCATTACGGGTTCATTAAAAAAACAAGGGAAACCTGTTGAGGGAAATACTAGTGATAATAAACTAGTTGTATATGCACTTGTCACTCCGAGAGCAACTAAAGAATCCATATCGGGTCTATTTTTTATAAATGACTGAAATCCTTTTATTATTATTTTCCTTCCTGGAAACAATAATGCTAAGGTAGCCAATACTGCGTGAAATAATAAATTTCCTAAAATTGGTAAATTTAGGTAACCTCCCTCTGCTAAATGTCCTAAACCTGAAAATAATAAAAGTAAAAGGGCAAAATTAAGTTTTTTCCATTCATCAATCCAAGCCTTTTTTTTTTCTAATTCGGCTTTATTGACTTTTTTTGAAAAGTCATTTACGTAAATCTTCGAGGGAAATCCATTTTCTTTAAGGTCTTCTAGAACTACATCAATATTTAAATAAGTATTATTAATGTCAAAATAGGCACTTTCAGTAAGCAAATTAACAGAGACATTTTCTATACCTTCAGAATTTTTTAATATATTTTCTACCGTGTTGACACATCCTCCACATTTCATGCCATCGATACTTATTTGAATACTACCCATATTTTTTGCAATTAAAGCAAATTAATGCATTGTTTTTCATAACTATAATAATAAATGTTATAGAATTTTTAAATAGTTGGTAATTAATTGACTATTATAATTTTATTAAATAAAAAAAGTGCCTAGTAATCAAAACAGAGACAACTTTATTGATAAAGCTTTTACCGTAATAGCAGAATCTATTGTTAAGTTAATGCCAATTGCTGATAAAGAGAAAAAAGCTTATATATATTATCGTGATGGATTAGCAGCGCAAAATAATGGAGATTATTCTGAAGCTTTAGATTACTATAATGAAAGCTTATTACTGGAAGAAAATAAAATTGATAGAGGAGAAACTTTGAAAAATATGGCAATTATATATATGAGTAATGGTCAAGAAGATTTATCTATTGAGACTTATCAAAAAGCATTAGTTGAAAATCCAAAACAGCCATCTTGCCTTAAGAATATTGGGTTGATTTATGAGAAAAGAGGAAGAGATGCCGAACAAAATGGTGATTTAGATCAAAGAGATATCTGGTTCGATAAAGCTGCACAAGTATGGGATAAAGCCGTCAGACTTTATCCCGGTGGATACTTAGATATTGAAAATTGGTTAAAGACCTCTGGAAGAAGTTCAATTGATATTTATCTTTAATATTTTTTTAATTATTATCTCAATGCATAACGCATTGCCTCGTTAATATCGGAAATTTCTTTAATTTGTATAATATCTCGAAAATTATTTTTAATTTCATTAGTTGTTTTAGGTATTAAAATATTTTTGATCCCTAATCTGATAGCTTCATCTATTTTTGCTCGAAGATTACTTGCCTGCCTTACCTGACCGCTTAAGCCTAGTTCCCCTATAAAGGCGCAATTTTTTGATGGTGGAATATTTTTTAAGCTAGATAAGATTGATATTGCAACACCTAAATCAGAGGAAGGATCATTTATTTCAAAACCACCTCCTGTTGCGATATAGCAGTCATAATCTGATAATTTTATCCCAACATGCTTTTCAATTACTGCTAATATCTGGTGCAATCTGTTGATATTAACTCCAGTGGTTGTTCTTCTTGGGTTATTATAAAAAGTTTTATTCACCAAAGCTTGAATATCTACAGCAAATGGTCTAGAGCCCTGATTAGTAATAGTGGTTGTTACACCTGATATGTTTTCCTTATTTGTGAAGATTGAACTAGGGTTTTGTACTTCTTTTAAACCATTTTCTAACATTTCGAAAATACCAATTTCAAAAGTTGATCCAAATCTATTTTTCACACTTCGTAGTAATCTATGAGACGCAATATTATCCCCTTCAAAGTTAAGAACGACATCTACTAAATGTTCTAATGTCTTTGGACCTGCGAGAGCCCCATCTTTTGTAACATGGCCAATGATCAAAAGAGCGATATTATTTTCTTTTGCTATTTGTTGCAGTTCAGATGAACAAGTTCTAACTTGAGAAACTGATCCTGGGGAACTTTCCATTTCATCATTATTAATAGCTTGGATACTATCAATAATGGCAAAACTTGGCTTTACTGATTTAATCTCTTGGATAATAAAAGATAAATTTGTTTCAGCGTAAATTTTTAAATCGAGGCTATTTTGATTTAATCTTTCCCAACGGATTTTTACTTGTTCTAAAGATTCTTCAGCAGTAATGTATAAAACTTTTTCATTTAGTGATATCTCTCCCGCCGATTGCAACACGATTGTACTTTTTCCAATTCCTGGTTCTCCTCCAAGTAAAACTATTGATCCAGGAACTATTCCACCTCCAAGAACTCTATCAAATTCTGAGAACCCACTTGTAAATCTTGAAATCTTTTCAATTTCTATTTCATTAAAAAGCTTAGAAGTTTTACTTTTATTAATATTTGTTGTTTTAGATTTTGAGGTTTTCTTTTCTTCAACAATTGTATTCCATTTTTTACAATTTACACATCTACCAAAGTATTGAGAAGTTTCAGATCCGCAATTTTGACAAATAAAAGTCGAAAATTTACTAGACATTTAATTTCCTGATTAGGTTCGCAGACTTAGATGTTTGGGATATTGCCCCTCTACAAGTTAGATTGGGTTAAGAATAAATTCTCATACTGATTAGCTAATAGAAACAAATGGCTGTATCTAGTCAAACAAAAGAAACAATCCTAGTCGCAGATGACGAGGCAAGCATTAGAAGAATTCTCGAGACTCGTCTCTCAATGATTGGTTACAAAGTTGTAACTGCTTGTGATGGTAAAGAAGCATTAAAATTATTCAAAGATTATGATCCCGATTTAGTAGTCCTTGATGTAATGATGCCAAAATTAGATGGGTATGGAGTTTGTCAAGAATTAAGAAAGGATTCTGACGTACCTATTGTAATGTTAACTGCTTTAGGAGATGTTGCGGACAGGATTACAGGACTAGAATTAGGAGCTGATGATTATGTTGTAAAACCATTTAGTCCAAAAGAATTAGAAGCTAGGATTAGATGTGTTTTAAGAAGAATTGATAAAGAACAAATTCCTGGAATGCCAAATTCTGGTTTAATTTTGGTTACGGATATAAAAATCGATACAAATCGAAGGCAGGTTTTTAAAAGTGATGAACGAATCAGATTAACAGGAATGGAATTTAGCCTTTTGGAACTTTTAGTAAGTAGATCAGGAGAACCATTTAGTCGAGGAGAGATTTTGAAAGAAGTTTGGGGTTATACTCCTGAAAGACATGTAGATACAAGAGTAGTGGATGTTCATATATCGAGATTAAGATCAAAATTGGAGGCTGACCCTGCAAATCCTGAATTAATTCTTACTGCAAGAGGAACAGGATATTTGTTTCAGAGAATAGTCGATATATCTCCCTTCGATGGTAAATAGATGGAAAAAGATTCTTCTAATAAAAAGTCTAGAGCAATAAGAAGATTGGTTATTTGGTATAAAAGAAATTCCGCTGTGACTACAATAGTTGATACTGCGGCTAATTCTGCAGTGACTGCAAGTAATGTAGCGGGAAATGTAGTTTCTGGGGCAGGGTCTGTTGTCAGTACTGCAAGTAATGTGGCAGGCAATGTAGCGGGGAATGTAGTATCTAGTGCTGAATCAGTTGTAAACACTGCTAGCAGTGTAGTTTCAAATGCTAGTTCAATTGCAAAGAATACATTGCAGCCACTAGTTTTTGACCCTTTAAAAAGGTTGCAAAACAATGATAATATGATACTTAAAGAAGATGTATTAAATTCTGAGAGGATTTGGATTGCAGTTGATGGTATGGGAGGAGATTATGCACCAGTTCCCATTTTAGAGGGTTGTCTAGATGCTATTAGTAGATTTCCAATAAATATAAAGTTTGTAGGGAGAATTGAAAGAGTTAGATATGAAGCAGAAAAAGTTGGTTTAATAGATTTACTAGAAAGAGAAATTGATAATAATCGTCTTGAATTGATAGATAGTGGAGATCCCATAGGGATGAACGAAGAAGCAACATCAGTAAGAAAAAGAAAAGATGCAAGTATAAATATTGCAATGGATTTAGTCAAAACTAATAAGGCAAAAGCTGTTTATTCGGCAGGTAATTCAGGAGCTCTTATGGCCTCTGCAATATTTAGGATAGGTAGATTGAAAGGTATCGAACGTCCTGCAATAGGAGCATTATTTCCTACAAGAGATCAAACTAGACCTGTATTAGTTTTAGATGTTGGAGCTAACACTGATTGTAAGCCATCCTATCTTCATCAATTTGCCCTTCTTGGTAATGTTTATGCCAAAGATGTTTTACAAATAGAAAAACCACGTATTGGTTTATTAAATATTGGAGAAGAAGAATGTAAAGGGAATGACTTATCTGTAAAAACATTTGAATTATTATCCAATGAAAAAAGTTTTGATTTTGGAGGTAATTGTGAAGGAAGGGATGTTTTATCTGGCGATTTTGATGTAGTTGTTTGTGACGGATTTACAGGAAATATACTACTTAAATTTCTTGAGTCAGTTGGCGGGGTACTATTAGATATTTTAAGATCTGAACTGCCAAGAGGAAGAAGGGGCAAGGTTGGTTCTGCTTTTTTAAAAAGTAATTTACTAAGAATTAAGAAAAGGTTAGATCATGCAGAACATGGAGGTGCATTATTACTTGGAGTGAATGGTATCTGCGTAATTGGGCATGGAAGTAGTAAGTCTCTATCTGTAGTAAGTGCTCTTCGTTTAGCTCATTCTGCCGTAAATCATAATGTCATGAAAAATTTAAATCAACTTCAAAAGCTTCAAGTTTTAAATTCTTAAAACATATTTTGTCAGATTTATGTTTGACTTATATAAGTAATTAGATAACTCTTTTGGAAGGAATAAATTTAAATCAAATTGGAGTCTCATTTAAAGGTAGTGGAAGTTATGTACCAAATCAAATCCTGACAAATCAGGAAATTAGTAAGAAGGTAGATACTAGTGATGAATGGATAAAATCAAGAACAGGTATTTCTCAAAGAAGAATATCTGGATTATTAGAAAATGTTAGTGAGATGGGTCATAAAGCAGCATTGGCAGCAATTGAGATGGCTAATTGGGATATTCAAACTATTGATCTCATAATATTAGCCACTTCAACTCCAAATGATTTATTTGGTTCTGCGCCTGAAATACAATCAAAATTAGGCGCCAATAATGCTGTTGCTTTTGATTTAACAGCTGCTTGTAGTGGTTTTTTATTTGCTGCAATTACAGCTACCCAATTTTTGAAAGCAGGAAGTTATAAGAGGGCTATAGTAATTGGTTCTGATCAACTTTCAAGTTATGTAGATTGGAACGATAGACGAAGTTGTATCTTATTCGGAGATGGAGCAGGTGCAATAGCAATAGAAGCAATTAACGAATCAGATAATTTAATTGGCTTTAGTATGAGGACTGATGGTCAAAGAGGCTCCTTCTTAAATCTCCCCTCTCACAAGAATCAAGATCTAATTGTGGATAATATTAAGTATTCAAGTGGAGGGTTTTCTTCAATTGAGATGAATGGACAAGAAGTATATAAATTTGCAGTAAGAGAAGTACCATTAATTATTGATAATTTATTCAAGAAAACAAATTTTAATTCTGAGAAAATTAATTGGCTTTTATTACATCAAGCAAATCAAAGAATATTAGATTCTGTAGGAGAAAGATTGAATGTTCCATCAAAAAAGATTCTCAGTAATTTAAGTAACTATGGAAATACTTCAGCTGCAACAATTCCTTTAATGCTAGATGAGGCTGTAAGAAATAAGAAAATTAAACAAAATGATATTATTGCCACCAGTGGTTTTGGTGCTGGGTTAAGTTGGGGTGCAGCCCTGATTCGATGGGGTTAAAAATAAAAAAGGTAAATTATGACAGTTGCTTGGGTATTCCCTGGTCAGGGCTCGCAAAAAATAGGAATGGCAAATAAAATTATAAATTTGCCAAATGCAAAAAATAGGTTTGATTATGCATCTGAAATTTTCGAGAAGAATTTAGTCGCAATTTGTGAACAAAGTTCTGATATAAAAAATTCAACTGATGATTTAAATAATACAAAGAACACGCAAATTTGTCTTTTTTTGGTCGAATCAGTCTTATTAGATTGTTTAAAAGAAAATGGTTTTAAACCAACCTGTATTGCTGGGCATAGTTTAGGTGAAATTACGGCTTTATATTGTGCCGATGTTTTATCTTTTAAAGATTGTGTATCACTCATAAAGGTTAGATCTGCATTGATGTCGGATGCCGCAAAGGGATCTATGGCAGCATTAATTGGTTTTGATAGAAATCAATTAGATTTATTGGTTAAGGAGATTGATGATCTTGTAATAGCAAACGACAATAGTTCTTCTCAAGTTGTTTTATCAGGAAGCGAAAAAGCTTTAGATGATATTTCAAAACGAATCACGGCAAAAAGATTCCTTAAATTAAATGTTTCGGGTGCTTTTCATTCGCCATTTATGAAAGAACCATCACTTCAATTCACAAAATATTTAGACACTCTTGAATTTAATCAACCTTCATTACCAGTTATAAGTAACTCTAATCCAACACTATGTAATGACCCTAAAGAGCTTAAGTTTAGGTTAAAAAGTCAAATGTGTAATGGTGTTAGATGGCGTGAAACTATGGATTTAATGTCAAAAAATAGTATTCTCCATATGGTAGAAATTGGCCCTTCAAATGTCTTAGGTGGTTTAGGGAAAAGGCATTTGAAGGATATCAAAATTTCTCAAGTTTCTTCTGCAGATCAAATTAAATACTGATTTTATGAAAAGTTTTTTATATCAAAAATTAATTTATCAATTAGTAAGTCAAGTAATTATTTTTCCTATTTATAAATTGATATTTAGAGGAAATTTAATTGGGAGAGAAAATATCCCTCAAAAAGGTTCTTTTATATTGGTATCTAATCATGGCTCACTACTTGATCCTCCTTTATTAGGTCATGCTGTTGGTCGAAATATATCTTTTATGGCAAAGGCAGAACTTTTTAGGGTCCCTTTACTTGGTTTTATAATAAAAGCTTGTGGTGCCTATCCTGTTAGGAGGGGTATTGTGGATAAATCGACTATTAAAATTGCATGTCAAAAATTATCAAATGATAATAGTATTGGTATTTTTATTGACGGTACCCGTCAAATTGATGGTCGTGTAAACAAGCCAAAGCAAGGCGCAGCACTTCTCGCTTTCAAAAATCAAAAATCTTTGTTACCAGTTGCAATTATTAATTCACATAGATTATTTAAATTAAGGTTTTTTATTCCTTTTTTTACAAAAATTGTTATAAGGGTAGGAAAAACTATTGAACCCCCAAAAACTGGATCAAAAGAGGATTTGATTAGAGTAACTCATAATTTGCAGGAAACTATAAATAATATGCTTGAGTGAAGTTTTAGTTAACTGGAGATATTGGATATAACGGCAATACTTTTTCCCATGAATTAAAATTAAAAGTTTGAGAATTATTATTAGATAAATTAAGTAATTCTTTTAAATCTTCTAAATCATTATATTCAGCTTGATATGAAGAATCTCTATCGGATAATTCTTCAAATATTTTCGGAATAATTTTTTCTTTGATAGTTATAACTTTTTTAAATTTTTTTGAAATGGAAATTTCATATTGGCCTGCAATATATCCTTTTCTTTTTAGTTGTTTAAAAATCCAGAATGACTTTTTGTTTGAATAAATATTATTTTTAACCGCTATTCTTTTTGCCATTAATTCAAAAGAACTAAAGCTCTCTAAAGAACAATTTATTTGCTGAGATAGAGTTCTTGCTAATACTACTATTTGTCTTGATGCATTAAAATTTGCTGGACCTATACTGACAGATATTTTATCAATTTTTTTTAAATTTTCTTTTGTAATAAAATTTGCAAAATCTACTACCAAATTATTGCATAAATCTTTATCGAACTTCTTAATAAAAAATGTATCAGATAAATCTTTTTTATTTTCTCTAAATCCAAATCCAAACGAATCGTCTGTACTATGGATGGCTAAAGTTAATTGATTTGATTTTTTTGTAAAATCGTCAGACATTTACCTTTAAACTGGTAGTTCTGAACCTGGTCTACACTTAGTCCATTTTCCTATTTCTTCAACAAAGCTTAAACAAGATTGAACATCCCAATCAGTTTTGTAGTTGCCATTATCATCTTTAAGTATACTTACATGAATGTAAGGTTTTTTTGCATTAAAGTGAGGTAAATCACAAATGTGCTCAACACCATGATTACTCTCAACATCATGATAAGTAATACATTTATCAACCCATTTACAGTTAATGCAAATGCACATAATCAAAGAAGAAAAAAAGAATATCTTAACTGATCATACACTAATAATTAATGAAATCCGTAGAAGTATAAAAATTTATAATTGGGAGTTTATTTTATCTTTTTTACCTGCGGGTTCATTTTTAGTAGGAGGATATATAAGAGATCTGATTTTAGGGAGATTAACCTCAAAAATTGATATCGATATTGTAGTACCTACGCATGCTATTGAGATTGGAAAAAAAATTGCAGATAATTTTAAAGGTAAATTGATTATTCTTGATGAAGTAAGAGATGTAGTAAGAATTATTTTTGAACATATTTCAATAGATATCGCTTGTCAAACTTCTCAATCTATTGAAATTGATCTATTAAGTAGAGATTTTTCTATAAATGCGATTGCCTTTTCTTTTGAAGAAAACTTATTAATTGATCCATTAAATGGAATAAAAGATATCCAATTTTCTCTGCTAAGAACTAATTCAAAAAAGAACTTAACTGATGATCCAATAAGAATTTTAAGATGTTTTCGTTTTATTTCTGAACTGAATTTTTATATTGATGGAGAATT
>QCIU01000004.1 GCA_003216465.1 Prochlorococcus sp. AG-402-N10 | reverse complement strand
ATAATTTTTAAAAATAAAAGTAATTCTTCTTTTAAAAATAAGTATGGAGCAGCATTAAACAGTCTTGTAGGTATTGAACAAATTAATAAAAAAATATATAGTAAGGTTGATGCAGAATTATTGAACTATGAAAAGAATAAATTAGAAGAACAGTTAAAGTTTGGTGACTATAATGTTATTTTATTTGGGGCTGGTTCATCTGGTAAAACTTCTATAGCGAGAGCATTATTAAAAAGTCTAATTGGCAAGATCTCTCCAACTATTGGTACTACAAAAGATATCACAAGTTATAAAATAAGAATCCCCCTCTTAAAAAGAAATATAAATATAATTGATACGCCAGGCTTATTTGAGGCTTCGATAGAAGGTGAGCAAAGAGAGGAATCTACAATAATTGAGGCTTCTAATTCAGATCTTATTCTTTTTGTAGTAGATCAGGATATTAATAAATATGAGTTATATCTAATTCAAAAATTATCAGAACTAAGTAAGAAAATAATTGTTGTATTAAATAAATGTGACTTAAGATCTGCTAAACAAAACGAAATTATTAAAGATAATATTATTTCAACTGTGTTAGCCAAAAATATTAAAGTAGCTGTAGTGGAAACAATAGCTTTTCATAATTCGCTGCAAAAAAATATAAAAAATTCATTAAATACTGTCCCGGAAGTAAGTAATTTATTTAGAGAAATAATCGAAACACTTGATGATAATGGAGAAGAATTATTAGCTGATAATATTCTTATTAGATGTAATAAATTAGGGATAATTAGCAAAAAAGTAATTTTTGAACAACGACAAGTAAGTGCTAATAAAATAATAAATAAATATACTTGGATAACTGGAGGAGTAATATTGGTTAACCCATTACCACTAGTTGATTTTATAACAACTACATCGGTAAATGTTCAAATGATACTTGAGATATCAAAAATATATAATAACAGAATAACTAAAAAAGAAGCAGTCGAATTGTCAAAATCATTATTAAGTACCTTAGCTAAACTTGGAATCTTGAAGGGTGGGCTAAATATTATTACAGCATCCTTATCTTCAAATTTTACAACCTTATTTATTTCAAAAACAATTCAGTCGATAACAACATGTTGGCTAATAAGAATTGTTGGTTTATCGATCATAGAATATTTTAGTAATGGGCAAAGCTGGGGTGATAGGGGGATTCAAGAAGTAATAAATGATATTTACAAATTAAACAAAAGGGAGGAAATTTTAAATAAATTTATTAAAGAGGCTATTTTAAATATAAAGATTAAGGAATATAATCAATCACAGGGAAAACTGCCGCAATATTTTCAGAAAGATTAGTTATTTGATTATTTAGGAAAGATCTAAAGTCAAAAACTGTTATTAATAGTAAATATAAAATACAAATAAATATTGAAATAACACCTGTAGTAATAGCTACTAATTTTGATCTATTGAAATTCATATGTACTAATCAAGTAATTTCAAAAGTTCTTTAATATGAAGTTTACTTGTATTGTAATTGCCTAAAACAGCTCTTAAATAGTATCTATTTTTAAATATAGGTCTAGAAACCATAATGTTATTATTCAAAAGAGTATTTCTTTTATTTAAGGTCCATTTGTCTGATTCGTGTTTTTTCATACCCTTAGGTATAAAGGAAATTAGATGTAATGGACCAGAACATATCTCATATTTTTCTGAATTTAAATTATTTTCTAAAAATTCTCTTCTTTCTATTGAAGAACTTAAGACATCCTCTATGCCCTTCATCCCTAGAAATCTTAAACCCAACCAAAGTTTAATTATTTCAGCAGGTCTAGAACCTTGTATTCCTAATTCGCCTCTATTCAAGTAATTGTTTTCTGAAGAGACATAAGGTAAACCTGTTGCAAATGTATTTTTAAGAACTTCCATATTTGACATTAATAATATAGATGACGTTTTTGTAATTCCAAGTATTTTCTGTGGATTAATAGTTAGTGAATTAGCGCTATTGAAATTATTAATACCTTTGATTTGTAACTTAGTAATTGCAAAAATACCTCCAATAGAACCATCAATATGCAACCAAATGTTCCTTTCTTTGCAAATTTCACTAATATTTTTAATAGGGTCAATCGCACCACGTACAGTGGTACCAACAGTAGCAACTATAGAAAATATTCTTTTACCTTCAGAGGTACATTTTTCAATAGTCTTTTTAAGATCGATCATATCCATACAACCATTATTATCAGTTTTAACTTTGATTAAATTATTTTTTTCAAGACCCATAATTTGAGTACATTTTATAAAGGATGAATGAGCGTCTTCGCTAGTCAAAAAAACTGCATTTGGATCAGATGCTAGCCCTGAATAATTTCTTGCTGCCACAAGTGCATTTAAATTACTTAATGTACCGCCACTTGCAGCAATGCCCCCAGCAGAATCTTTAAATCCTATTTTTTTTGAAAACCATTTACAAATTCCTTCCTCAAGAAGTGAAATACTAGGTGACAATTCATGTGCAAGAAGATTATTGTTTAGTCCAGCAGCAATTAAATCACCCAATATTGATATAACTAAAGGGGGAGGATCGAGATGAGCAAGAGATCCAGGATGAACTGGATTGAAAGAACTGTAAATAAGATTCTCAATTTCAGAGAATAAAATATCACTAGAAATCCCAAATTCATCTGGCAAAGAGCACTCAAAGTTAATATCGACTGGTAAAGGTCCTAAATTATCCGCTTCTGAAAACCATTTACATAAAATCTCAGATGTTTTATTGAGAAGAGTCAGCAAACTATCATTATTTCCTGAATATGTAGGGAACAATTTTTCTTTTTTATTAATTGGTTCAATAGTCATTCGTTAAAATAAAATTAGCAAAGTTATTTAAAAATTAATAAGTGGAGATAGATATTATTAAAATGAAAAGTGATAATAAGATTCAACATAATAAAATTACTAGCATTGATTATATTAAATGGATGAAATTCATTTTAAGAAGATCAGAAGAAGTTGGTAGAGTTGAATTACCCATAACAGCAGTAATAATTGATGAAAAAGGTAGGTGTATTGGCAGGGGTAGTAATAAAAGAGAGACTAATAATGATCCACTAGGACACGCAGAATTAATAGCATTAAGGCAGGCCTCATTGATTAAAAATGATTGGCGATTTAATGAGTGCATGATAATTATAAACTTAGAACCTTGTACGATGTGTGCTGCGGCATTGATTCAGGCAAGAATGGGTAAAGTAATTTATGGAGCTGAAGATAAAAAAAGAGGAGGATTTGGAGGTGCAATTGATCTTTCTAAGCATAAGAGCGCTCATCATAAAATGAAAGTTACGAAGGGAATATTAGAGCAAAATTGCAAAAGAGAATTAAAGCTTTGGTTTAAAAATTTGAGGAATCAAAAATAGAAAATTTCTTTAATTCAGTATCAAATAAATTTAATAATCTATCAACATTTTCATCACTGGAATTAAAACCCATTAAACCTATTCTCCAAACCTTACCAGATAATGAGCCTAATCCGTTTCCTATCTCAATGCCAAATTTATTTAATATATGATTTCTGAATGCATCACCATCGACTGCAGATGGAATTTTTACTGTTGTAAGAGTAGGTAATCTTAATTCTTTTGAAACATGTAATTCTAGACCAAGGTTTTCCAAGCCTCTCCATAATTTAACAGCATTAGAATTATGTCGATCCCAAATATTTTCTAAACCTTCATCTGCTATTAATCTTAATCCTTCCCTGATGGCGAAATTCATATTAACTGGAGCAGTATGATGGTATACACGATCTGATCCCCAATATTTGTTTAATAATGATAAATCTAAATACCAATTTGGAACTTTCGATTTTCTAGAATTTAGTTTTTCCTCAGCTCTTTTATTCATAGTAAATGGACTTAGTCCAGGGGGGCAGCTTAATCCTTTTTGACTGCAACTATAAGCTAAATCAATTTTCCAATCGTCAATAAATAGCTCTAAAGCACCTAATGAAGTGACAGCATCAACAAGAAACAAACAATTATTTTCTCGACATACATCACCAATACCTTCGAGTGGTTGTAATACACCCGTTGATGTCTCCGCATGAACAATAGCAAATATTGCAGGCTTCTTAGTTTCTATTTCATATTTTAATTCATCAAAAGAAAAAGCTTCTCCCCATTCTTTTTCAATTACTGAAACGTTAGCATTATATCTCGATGCCATATCAACCAATCGGTCGCCAAAATAACCTTTTTTTGCAATTAAAATTTTTTCACCAGGTTCAATAAAATTGGCTATGGATGCTTCCATTGCTGCACTACCTGTACCACTCATAGGTAAAGTAATGCGATTATTACACTGCCATGTATACCTTAGTAATTCTTGTACATCAGACATTAATTCTAAGTAAGCCTGATCTAAATGCCCTATTGGATTAAGAGACAATGCTTTAAGAACTTCAGGATGAGCATTTGAAGGTCCAGGGCCTAATAAAAGTCTTGAAGGAACATAAGTTTTACCCAAATGAGGTAACTTCTCTTTATTTAAAGTTGAAAATAGTTTTGTTTCAGTCAAAACTTTTTAAAGTATTACCTTTAAATTAAACTACTTTATCCACTAAAGCGAAGATTGTTTAAAGAAATTCATTCAATTTAAATATTTAAGTTAACAATTATTAAACATATAAGTTGAAACACTAAAAGAATTCACTAAGTGTTCAAAAAAGTTACTATCGATACATAATTAGATACATCAACTAATTAATTTTATTAAAAGTATTTTAAAAGCAATGTCTAAGTCTCCCCAAGATGTTCTAAGTCAAATTAAAGATGAAGGAATTGAACTAATCGATTTAAAATTTACAGACATTCATGGTAAGTGGCAACATCTTACCTTGACATCTGACATGATAGAAGAGGATTCTTTTACAGAAGGTTTAGCTTTTGATGGGTCTTCTATAAGAGGTTGGAAAGCTATTAATGCATCAGACATGTCTATGGTTCCTGATTCAACCACAGCATGGATTGATCCCTTTTATAAGCATAAGACTTTAAGTATGATTTGCTCTATTCAGGAGCCAAGAAGTGGAGAACCATATGATAGATGTCCAAGATCATTAGCTCAGAAAGCATTAAAGTATTTAGATTCAACTGGAATAGCTGATACTGCCTTCTTTGGCCCAGAGCCAGAATTCTTCTTATTCGATGATGTAAGATATGACTCAAAAGAAGGAGGATGTTTTTATAGTGTAGATACTATTGAAGCTCCTTGGAATACAGGGAGAGTTGAAGAAGGAGGTAATTTAGGATACAAGATTCAATATAAAGAAGGATATTTTCCAGTAGCTCCTAATGACAGTGCTCAGGATATTAGATCTGAAATGCTTTTGTTGATGGGTGAACTAGGTATACCTACTGAGAAACATCACCACGAAGTAGCTGGAGCTGGACAACATGAACTGGGGATGAAATTCGATTCTTTAATAAATGCTGCTGATAATGTTATGACATACAAATATGTCGTAAGAAATGTAGCTAAAAAATATGGGAAAACAGCTACCTTTATGCCTAAGCCAGTATTTAACGATAATGGTACGGGAATGCATGTTCACCAAAGTTTATGGAAAAGTGGTCAACCGTTATTTTTTGGTGAAGGATCATATGCAAATTTATCTCAGACAGCTAGATGGTATATCGGTGGTATATTGAAACACGCTCCATCATTCCTTGCATTTACTAATCCCACAACTAATAGTTATAAAAGATTAGTTCCAGGTTTTGAAGCTCCAGTAAATTTAGTTTATTCAGAGGGTAATAGATCAGCTGCTGTCAGAATTCCTTTAACAGGACCTAGTCCAAAAGCAAAAAGATTAGAATTCAGATCAGGGGATGCACTTGCAAACCCTTATCTAGCTTTTTCTGTCATGATGTTAGCAGGTATTGATGGTATTAAGAATCAAATTGACCCAGGTGATGGAGTTGATGTTGACTTGTTTGAGTTACCAGCAGAAGAGCTCTCTAAAATAGATACGGTTCCTTCTTCTCTAAACGATTCACTTAATGCACTAAAAGCAGATAAAGATTATTTGTTAGCTGGAGGAGTATTCACTGAAGATTTCATAGATAACTTCATAGATATTAAATATGAAGAGGTTCAACAATTAAGACAGAGACCCCATCCTCATGAATTCTTTATGTATTACGACGCCTAATTATAGATATTAATTTAAGCTTATCTTAAAAAATCTTTTTGAGAATTATCACAAATAATTCTCAAATTTGTTTTTTTTTTGTTGGAATATATGTAAGTAACTATAAATATGGCTAGAGAACAAATTTCAAAAATCGCATATAAAACGCTTCAACAAGGTAAAAGTATTGCAGGATTAGCCCATAAGGAATTAAGTACAAGGATAATGAAACTTATACTGCCTGATGAAAAAACAGGAGATTTTAATATTGATAAAAAGCTTTTGCTAGATATTCAGAATTCGATGGATATATTAAGAGAGGAAGATTGGAATGATGCTGAAAAAAATATATATCCACAAAAATTATTATTTGATGAACCATGGCTAAGATATTTAACACAATATCCAAAGATTTTGTTAGATATGCCAAACACATGGGATAGGCGAAGAAAGAAAAATTATCAAGATCTTCCCAAAAATATTGATAATGAAAACTATCCAAACTATTACTTAAGAAATTTTCATCATCAAACAGATGGTTATCTATCTGACTTCTCAGCTAGTATTTATGATCTACAAGTTGAAATTCTATTTAATGGTAGTGCTGATGCAATGAGGAGAAGAATAATTAAGCCTCTCAAAGAAGGTTTAAACAATTTTAGTAACCGAAAAAAAAGTTCAATTAAAATATTAGATGTAGCAACTGGTTCTGGTAGAACACTTAAACAGTTGAGAGGAGCTTTTCCTAAAGAAAAAATATTAGGACTAGATCTGTCAGGTTCATATTTAAAAGAAGCAAGTAGATTTATTTCTGATTTAGAAGGTGATTTAATTGAATTAATTAAAGGTAATGCTGAAGATCTACCTTTTGAAGATAATAGCTTACAAGGAATTTCATGTGTTTATTTATTTCATGAATTACCAAGGAAAGTCAGGGAAAATGTTTTAAATCAATTCTTTAGAGTTCTTGAACCAGGAGGAATATTAGTTCTTGCTGATTCTATTCAAATAGATGATTCTCCTGATTTTATTCAAATAATGGATAATTTTCATAAATCATTTCATGAACCTTTTTATAGTGATTACATTAAGGATGACATAAACTCTAAAATCGAGAAAGTTGGTTTTAATAATATAAATTCAAATTCTTTTTTTATGACTAAAGTATGGTCTGCGGTAAAATAAAAAAGTAATTAGAATATGTTATGAATAACTTGGATGAAGATATTATTCAACTTGCACAGAAATTGAATGAAAAATTAAAAATAGATCATAATGTTTGGCACAAACTTAAGGGAAAGAAAATTAATCGTTCAGCAGAACTTATATCTGCTGCATTGTGTCAATTACTAATCTCAAGTAATGAGAAAGATGCCATAAATTACTTAGAAGAAAGCATAAAATGGCTTAAAGGAATTAATGTTGATAAGCCTTGTCCTAGTAAAAAATCATCTCTTTAAAGCTAATTGGAGTCTATTTCCTCTATTACTCCATCTTATATCATCAAAACATTCGTTAATTATATACAGTCCACGTCCATTAATATCACTAATTTTTTTCGGAAGTTTATAAATTCTTTTTTTTGTGTCCAAACCAGTACCTTGATCTTGAATCTGCCAAACACACCAATTAGGCGTGATAATTCTTCTGACTCTTATAGATTTATGTGGATCAAGATTATTGCCATGAATAACTGCATTTACAAGAGCTTCATGTAAACCAAGTTTTATTCGATAACAATAATGAGAGGTTTTTATTGGCTCCAATAATAGATCTACAAAATCATTAAGTTGAAGGGAAGATTCTAGTTCAAAATTAGACCAATTGATTGTTGGTCTGTTAAGTAAGTTTATAAATATGTTTAAAAGATTTTTGCCCTGAAAAAAGGACATATCTATATTTTTATATTTTTATTATTTTAGCTCATCAATGCGCTATAAATCAAAGAATATTATTGTGCCTCAAACAAATCGCTGGATGTCTTAGAATTGAATCCATTAGTCTAACTCCACGCAGTTGGTTAATTAAAGGCATATGCCCATCAGGAGCTTCCAATGACCAATCAAATGAACCAGGGTATCTAGTCCAATAACCATCAATTTTCCAACCTAATTTCGGCCATAATAATTCATACTTAATACCAACAGACTTCAAGATCTTTGCTTGAATTGAAAAACCGAATTTTCCAGTTGAATAAATATTCCATAATCTATCTATCGTTAAAAGATCTGTACCTGAAATATTATTAACTTCACTATAGAAAACATATCCTCTATTCTCGGCAAGCTTACCAGCTAACTTTCTTAAATATGAACTTGTTAATCGGTCTGCTTCTTCAAAATTTTGTTCTAATAAATTTAATTGTAAAGAATCATAGTTAATATTATCATCAGAATTAGTCGTAAACCAATTGTTATATTTATTATTTTCAAAAAAAATTGGTTTATGTTTTTTTAAAACTTGCAATAACCAACCAGCTGCCCAATCATCACCTTCTTGATCAAAATTATCAAATAATCTATCACCAATAAGAAATAAGTTTTCAACTTGCGATTCAATCTCCGTTAATAATTTTATTCTTTTCCTTTGATTTGACTCAACAAATTTTTTAACTAATTCAAATGTAGTCTTATAATGATTGTCTTGATCTATGTTTGTCATTTCTAATAAAAAAGATCTAATTTTAAAAACAATCTATGTACTCCAAGAGAGAAGAACTAGAAAATTTTAGGATATTCAAAGGACCTCTAATAGATGTAAGGAGTCCAGGTGAATATTATAAAGGAAATATGTCTAATTCAATTAATATTCCATTGTTTGATAACGAAGAAAGATCAATAATTGGAACTCTATATAAGAAAAAAGGTAAAGAAAAGGCAATAATTCAAGGCTTGGAATTTATAGAAAATAAAATTGATAATCTATTAAACAAATTATTTGATGCAATAAATTTATACAAAGAAAGTAATAGTGAGAATTATAGAGGTGAACCAACTTTAAAAATTTATTGTGCAAGAGGAGGTATGCGCTCTTTAAGTATTTCCTGGTTATTAAATAAATTCAACATAAATACCGTAACACTAAAAGGTGGTTATAAAGGATATAGAAAATGGACATTGGAAAGTTTTAATAAGGAATGGAATTTAATTATTATTGGTGGTAAAACAGGAACTGGAAAAACTAAATTATTAAAATTTCTTGAGAAAAACAAATATCAAGTTATTGATTTAGAGGGGCTGGCTTGTCATAGAGGAAGTACATTTGGCTCATTAGGTATGAAAGAACAACCATCAAATGAACAATTTGAAAATCTAATTGCTGAAAAATTAAAAGACTTCAACAAAGATATACAGATACTTGTTGAAGCAGAAAGTTCAAACATTGGAAAATGTAAAATACCTCATGATTTTTTTAACATTATGAAAGAATCAAAAAGGATAGAGATTATTAAAAGTGAATCAAATCGTTTAGAAGAATTAGTAAATACTTATAGTATTTACGACAAGAATGATCTTATAGATGCCGTTATTAGAATAAAAAAAAGATTAGGTTCTCAAAGAACTAAACTTGCTATAGAATCAATAAAGAATGAAAATTGGATAACTGTTTGTAAGGCAGTTTTGCAATATTATGATAAATGTTATGAATATGAAAAAGTTGGAAAAAATAACATAAAAAAAATAGACTTAACAGATATAACTGATGAAAAAAAAATATTGAAATTAATAAATGAATTTTTAAAACTTTAAATAGTAACGAAAAGAGCATTTATTATCTAAAATAAAATATTACCTAATACGATTATTATGGATGCAAATAAATCAGCTAAAATACAATTTTATGACGGTGTTGATGAACCTGTAGTACCGGAAATTCGATTAACAAGAGGTAATGATGGGACTACCGGTCAGGCAATTTTTTTATTCGAGAAGCCTCAAGCATTATCTTCTGTTGCGAGTGGAGAAATAACAGGAATGAGATTAATTGATTCTGAGGGGGAAATATTAACCAGAGAGGTTAAAGTTAAATTTGTTGATGGTAATCCTATGTATTTAGAAGGTACATATATATGGAAAACAAAATCCGATTTTGATAGATTTATGAGATTTGCTAATAGTTATGCCAAATCAAATGGATTAGGATATTCTGAAAAGAAGTAAGCAGATTTTAAAAATTGAATCGTTCCTTTTATTTTAAGTTTGCTGTATTAATAACAAGCTTTTTAATTATATGGACTTTAAGAGATTTTTTTCTTTTAATAATTTTCTCATTAGTTATATCTAATGTAGTTTGCAATTTATGTAATCAAATACAAAAAGGCTTAAAGCTTCCAAGATTCATCTCTTTGTTGATCGTTCTTATAGTAATCTCATTTATTATATTTATAATACTAATACTAGTTTTACCTCCATTCATTAGAGAGTTTAATGATTTATTAATAGATATCCCAAATGGATTGTCAAGAATTAATATTCTTATAAACTCTAATCTCAACAAAATTAATGACTTATTTTACGGTTCAAATTCTGAAAATGAAATAGATATATTCAAGCTAGTTAATGATGTTGTACCTATTCCAGATGGAGCAACAATAGCAAAAGCAATACAAGAAAGCTTCATGAATATAATAAATATAGCTGGTAACCTTGGTTCAGGATTAATAAGAATAATATTTGTATTAGTCGTTAGTTTTATGATATCAATTGAACCCAAAGCATACAAAGAGGGAATACTTCTTATAATTCCTAAAGTTTATCGTAATAAATTCAGAATAATTTTAGATAAATCTAATATTGCTTTAACTAATTGGACTTTTTCAATGGTTATAAGTTCATTATCAGTTGGTTTATTATCATTAATAGCCTTATCTATTTTAGATGTTAAGTATGTAGTATCAAACGCTATTATCGCAATGATATTAAACATTGTCCCTAATATCGGACCAGTAATTAGCGGAATATTTCCAATATCGATAGCTCTTCTAGATAATTTTTGGAAGCCTATTGCAGTTTTAGGGGCTTATATAATTATTCAGAATGTAGAAAGTTATTTAATAATGCCTTCAATTTTGCAAAAGAAAACTAATCTTCTTCCTGGATTAACATTAATCTCTCAATTTGGATTTACTTTTATATTTGGACCTCTAGGGTTAATATTATCACTGCCAATTGCAGTAGTTATTCAAGTTATAATAAAAGAGACCATTAATGATTAATAAGAGGAACTATTTATTTAATTTCTTATACAAATATGGGCTTGAAAAGAGAATAAAGAAAGAAAGTGGGTGCTTTGAAAAGGCAAAATATAGTGAATTAAAAGTAAAATGATCTATGAGAATCCTCAATTCAGTATAAAGATCAATTAAAACTAAAGAAAATAATAATATTAGATAATAGTTTATTTTCATTAAATTAATTCTGTTATTTTATTTTTAATTAGAAAAGATGGAGCCAATAAGATACTTGAATAACTACCAATTAAAATTCCTAATGATAAAGAGACAGAAAACCAAAAGAGTGAATATGAACCAAAAATTATAAGCGTTAGTAGAGGTATTAATGTTGTAATACTTGTAAAAAGTGTTCTGCGAATTGATTCATTTACTGAAATTTGAATAGTTTGATTATAATTATCTGAACTTTGTTTTAAATTTTCTCTAATCCTATCGAAAATCACAACTGTATCATTTACCGAATACCCAGCAATTGTTAATAGTGAAACTGCGAACAAACTATTAACCTCGATGGACAAGAATACTCCTAACCAAGAGAAAAAGCCAAAAACTATAAATAAATCATGGAATAATGCTAATAAGGCAAAAAATGCATATTTCTTATCAAAACGAATAGAGATATATAAAGATATAGCAACTAAAGAAACTAATAAGGAGGTGGCACAATTTGTAAGAAGTTTTTTACCAAGTTTTGGGCCTATTATTCGCGAGTTTTTACTTTCATAGTTCAAAGGGCCTAATATCTTATCAATATTGGCTATTAAATCATTAGATTCTTCAATAGTGAGATAAGGACTCCGAATGGAAATTAAACTATTATTATTTTGAATTTGTAATTTAATATTATTTAAGAGATTTTTATTGTTAGAAAATTCACTTAGATTTTCAATAACTTCGTCAGGAGATACTTTATCACATTCATATTCACAAATCCTTTCAATCCTTAATTCATTTCCACCAATAAAATCCATGCCAAGATTGATAGGTTTCTTAAAAGAGGTATTAAACGTTGAATATAAAATTCCTATTAAACTTAATAATATAAGAACTGATGAAAATCCAAATATTTTATTTTTATTTTTAATTAAATTAAAACTCAATAAAGTCATAAAAAGATAATTGATAAATTAAATTACTGGGGATAACTCCTATTCAAATAAAGAGCTTTTTGTCTTAAATATTGATAAGTTGTCAAAAATTTTAAAATAGTTTTAGAGCAATTTAATGAAGTAAATAAACTAACCAAAACACCAATACCTAGAGTAGCCGCAAATCCCTTTACAAAATTAGTACCTAAAATGAACAATACAAAACAACTTACTAAAGTTGTAATATGGCCATCAATTATGGAAGAATTAGCTCTTTGAAACCCACTATCAATTGACCTTATAAGAGTTTTGCCATTTATTAATTCTTCTCTAATTCTCTCAAATATCAAAACATTTGCATCAACAGCCATACCAATACTTAAGATTAATCCGGCAATTCCAGGTAAGGTTAAAGTTACTGGTATCAAAGAATAAAGAGCTAAGTTAAAAAAGCCATAAAAGATTAACGAAATTACAGAAACAAATCCTAAAATTCTATAGTTAAAGATCATAAATATTCCAACAAATAATAAGCCACAAATGGCAGCGTAAAGACTCTTGATTATATTTTTGGAACCAAGTAATGGACCAATTGTATTAGTTTCAACAATTTCAATAGGAAGAGGTAAAGAACCACCTTTAAGTTGTACTTCTAATTCTCTAGCATTCTCTGCCGAAAAATTACCACTTATTACTGCCGAACCACCTGTAATGCCTGTATTAATAAATTGACTCCCAACACTAGCTTCACTTATGGATTCTCCATCAAGAACAATTGACAAAAGTCGATCAGTACCTGCCAAGGATTTAGTAATTTCGGCAAATTTTTCACCTCCTTCATTATTAAAAGATAATAAAACCTCCCAATTATTATTTGTTTGCTCTTGTCTTCTACCAGCATTAATTAAATCCTTTCCTGACAAGTCAGTCTTATTAAACAGATTAGCAATTTCATTACTTATATATTTTTTAGTATCAACCAAATTATCAAAAAGGTTCTGATAATTAGAAGAATAATTTATATCATTTTCAATTTCAGCAAGATTATCTTTAATAATCGATAAAGAATCTTTATTTCGTTTATCACTAATATTGAACTGTTCAATTAAATCATTTATTTTAAATCTTTGTAATTGAAGATTATTTAATTGGGAACTTGTACTTTCTTTTTGAGTTCTAAATTCTAGTAATGCAGTTTTACCTAATACCCTAGAGGCTGATAAGGGATTTTGTTCTCCTGGTAACTCCAAAATTAATTGATCACGACCTAAAGTTTGTAAATTAGATTCCGCTACACCTAGATTATTTACACGTTTATCTAATACTGCATTTACAGCTTCTAGTTCTTCTTTTGTAACATTCCCTTCATCTTTTACTAATTGAAGAGTTAGTTGAGAACCTCCTTTTAAATCTAAACCTAATTGAAGTGGAAAATTAATTAATAAATAAATAGATAAAGTTAGTAAGAAAATAATAAAGAAAAGCCAACCTTGCCTTCTTTTCATTGCTTAAATTCTCCCATTGATTACTTCTTCTACTTTTTTAACTATTTGATGTGGTTGAATTATTGTTAAATTTTCTAAATTACCATTATAAGGAGTAGGAATATCCTGACTAGATAACCTTACTGGTCTAGAATCAAGATCATCAAAACACTCTTCGGTGATCAAAGCAATCAACTCTGCTCCAATACCTCCAGTCTTCATACATTCCTCAACAATAATTACGTTATTTGTTTTCTTTATTGATTTAGATATTGTTTCCATATCAAAAGGTTTTAAGCTTATCAAATCAATTAATTCTACATCGATATTTTTCTTATCTAAATCTTCAATAGCCTTTAAACAATGATGTCTCATTCTTGAATAAGTTAAAATAGTGATGTCATTACCCTCTCTAACTAAGTCAGCTTGGTCTAAAGAACAAATATAATCACTATCAGGTAATTCCTCAGATAAATTATATAGAAGTACGTGTTCGAAGAAGAGAACTGGATTATCATCTCTAATTGCCGCTTTCATTAATCCTTTAGCATTAATAGGAGTACTACAAGCCACTATTTTAATTCCAGGAACTGCGTGGAAATAAGCTTCTAATCTTTGACTATGTTCAGCACCAAGCTGTCTACCAACACCACCTGGCCCCCTTACAACAGCTGGAATTTTAAAGTTACCTCCGCTTGTATATCTGAGCATGCCCATATTGTTGGATATTTGATTAAAAGCTAGAAGTAAAAAACCCATATTCATACCTTCGACTATCGGTCTTAATCCTGTCATAGCAGCCCCAACAGCCATACCAGTAAAACTATTTTCGGCAATTGGAGTATCTAAGACTCTTAACTCTCCATATTTTTCATATAGATCTTTAGTGACCTTATAAGAACCACCATATTGACCAACATCTTCTCCCATTACGCAAACATTAACATCATTTGCCATCTCTTCATCAATTGCTTCTTTCAAAGCATTAAATAATAAAGTACCAGCCACGTGTAATTCCCTAATTAATCCTATATATAAATTTATACCATCAAGGTTAATTTAGCCTCCTTCAGCAAAAGTTATAAGTAGTAATATTGACAATATCATTCCTGGAGATAGTAAAAGTATTAATAGACCCAAGTCATGTAAAGACATTAAAAAACACTGTTTCTATTAATAATATTAGGATATCAATTTTTTTTTACCAAAAAACTTCGAATAAATACAATAAAAAGTCCTAAACCTATAAAAGCAAAGGAAAAAGTTAATAAGAAAGACAATCCAATAATTAATGTATTAATACTAGATGATATACTTTGTACAATTTCAGATGTGTTTGAGGGTTTATGTAGTGAAAAATAAATTGTAATCTTATTACTAATAAAATAAAAAGATATAAAAAGTATAAAACTTGTGAAGGATCCAGTTATAAAACTTAGAGGCCCTTTCTCAGGAGTGTTTTTAAATTCGTTTTTTTTGTTATTAATTAATGTATTTTTATCATCCATTTTAAAAAATAATATTTTATAAAAAAGTAATGCCACTATTAATAAATTTACAGACCCATGCCTCAAAGCCATTATTATTAAATATTTTTTGATTTTTTTCAAAAACTTCAGTAGCTTTATTTATATCCTCAAAAAGTGCGAAACATGTTGGACCAGATCCGCTCATTGAAAATGAAAAACAATTTTGCAAATTTGAAAGTAGATATAACGCTTGCTTCACAGAATCATTTTCATTCTCGACAATAAATTGTAAATCATTTTTTATTTTTATCATTTGACCTGAAAAATTAAAGTCATTGAATTCGCTCATTCTTAAATTATTTCTAATAGCATTTCTTTTTTCAGATTTAATTATATATTTGGAACTATATTTTTGACTATATTTTTTATAGGTTTCTGCAGTTGAGACAGAAATTTTAGGATTTTTTAAAAGTATTACACCATAATCAAATTGTGAATTATATTTCTCAAGAATTTCTCCCCTTCCAAAACAAAATTGACATCCACCATTTACAAAAAAAGGCACATCAGATCCTAATTTTGCAGAAAGAGAAAGAATAGTGTCGTAATTAAGATTCAAATTCCATAATTTATTAAGTCCTATTAATGTTGCAGCTGCATTGCTAGAGCCTCCAGCTAATCCTGCACCAATAGGAATATTTTTTTTTAAAAATATATCAGCTCCCAATCTCTTATTATTTGTTATCTCTTTTAATGCATTTGCTGCTTTTACTATTAAGTTATCATCATTCAGACTTAAATCTTCGCAGTCAGATTTTAATTCAATCTCACCTATTTCATTATTCTCAAATTCTACATAGTCAGAGAGGTCAATATTCTGCATTATCATTGCTAATTCATGATATCCATCCTTTCTTTTTCCTATAATTTCAAGGTGAAGATTAATCTTTGCTGGTGATTTTACACATATTTTTGTTGTAGATAATTTCGTCATTTTACTAATTCTTATCTTTTATTTTAATACAAGCCTCTGCAAGCTTAATCCATTTATTAATGGAAATGTCTTGTGGTCTTGTATTAAAACATATTTCAGATGATTCAGATATTTTTTTTATTTCCTCTTCTGAGAGTATCGAATTAAATGTATTTCTTATCATTTTTCTTCTTGAGTTAAATGATATACGAAGAAGTTTATCTATATATTTCTCTAAATTAATATCTAAACGATACTCTGGTTTTAAGGGTTCAAAAACAACCAAAGAAGAAAAAACTTTTGGAGGTGGATTAAAAGATGATGGAGGTACATCGCATATTCGTCTTATATTTGACATTAGTTGCATTCTCACACTAAGAGCTCCTGCATTAGTATTACCAGCCTTAGATAAGATCCTATCTACTACATCCTTTTGCATTAAGAAAATTATTTTCTTGTAATTATTTTTACTAATTATTCCTAATCTTCCTATAAAAATATCCAATATTGGGCCTGTAATATTATATGGAATATTTGCGATCACTTTTGTAATTTTATTATTTAAAGAATCAAGATTTGTTGAAAGAATATCACCTTGTTGAAGTGAGAATTTTTTATAATTTTTAAATTTTTTATTCAAAAGAGCAATTAAATCTTTATCCAATTCAACAGCATGTAATCTACTGATTTTGGAATCTAGCAATTTAGAAGTTAAAGCGCCTTTTCCAGGACCAATTTCTAGAATAAAATCTTCTTCATCGAGCTCAGCTTCATCTTTAATTTTCTCTAGAATCACACTATTTACCAACCAATGTTGACCAAATCTTTTTTTTTGATTATGGTTTTTAAAATTCATTCAGAAAAGAAATAATATGTTTTAATTAAATATATATTTATTTTTACATTAAATATCATGGGCCTATCAAAAAGAAATATAGGTAAACTCAATAATTTTATTAAAGAAAACAATTTGGTTAACAATAATAATTCATTTGAGGAACCTGAAGTATCTGATAATTTGTCAGAAATTGAAGAACCTTCAAATATATTTTATTCTATAATTGATAATTCAAAAAACATAGATGAGACATCAGCACCAAATCAATTACTTAAAAAAAATGAGGACATTTTTCATAATATAAAGTCTAGAGAAACTAACTCTTCAAATAATCTCTCACTTGAAGATCAACAATATGATGAATTTAATTACCTTCTTGATGAATAATTATATTTTTTTTCAATGTTACAGACTAGCAGATTATCAATAAATGCTATTGGTAAAATTAAAAAGAATTGGATCAGAGAAGGAATTAATCAATATAAAAAAAGAATGCCAGATTTAACTGTTAAAGAATTTAAAAGTTTTAACATTGATAACTTTAAAATTAATAACAAAACTATTTGTCTCACAGAAGAAGGTAAATCATTTACTTCTATAGAGCTAGCTTCTTTACTTTTAAATTTTAATAATGAAAAAATTATTTTTCTTATTGGTGGCACCGATGGTATTCCTAATAATATCAAAGAAAAATCAGATCTTTTATTAAGCCTCTCTCCTCTTACTTTTCCTCATGAACTTGCAAGATTAATTCTACTGGAACAAATTTACAGAGCAATTTCTATTTCGAATAATTCCCCATACCATCGTGCTTAAAACAGAAAATTAAATATTAATATACAAAATCCTAAAAATATACACAACTTAAAGACTTTGCTGTATAGTATACATGTACTATAAAACAAAGTTTTGCTTTCTTCTGATTTGAGTTTAAAAAAGGTCAAGATTCCATTATTAAGTGATTCGATATCAGCAGGTTTTCCCTCTCCCGCAGATGACCATACGGAGGAAAATATTGATTTAAATGAGTATTTAATATCTAATCCTTGTAGTACTTTTTTTCTAAGAGTTAAAGGTGACTCAATGATAAATTCAGGAATTAAAGATAATGATTTAATAATAGTAGATAAAAGTTTAACTGCTAAGCCAGGTAATATTATCATTGCAATGATAGATGGAGAATTTACGATCAAAAGATTATGCATAAAGAATAATGAATTATGTTTGAAAGCAGAAAATTATAATTATCCAGACTTCAGTTTTAAAAATCATATTGATATACAGATTTGGGGAGTTGTAATCTATTCAATACATAGTTACTTATGAGAAAAAAAAGATCACTCACCGAAGCAATAGCTCTTGTAGATGCTAATAATTTCTACGCATCATGCGAACAAAGTATCAATCCACATTTACGAAATAAACCAGTAGTAATATTATCTAATAATGACGGGTGTATTATTGCGAGGAGTCCTGAGGCTCGTGCTTTGAAAATTAAGATGGGAATTCCTTATTTTAAAGTAAAAGAAAGATTAAATAGATTAGGAGTGGCTGTTTTAAGTTCAAATTACTCTCTCTATGGTGATATGAGCAAGAGATTAATGAATTTATTAAAAGATTATTCTGAAGAGATAGAGATTTATTCTATTGATGAAGCCTTTGTCTCGGTTTCTAGACCTGAAAATAAAAATTTACATCCCTGGGCAAGGAAATTAAGATCCTTAATATATCAAAATTTAGGTATCACTCTTACAATCGGGATAGGAGAAAATAAAGTAAGAGCAAAAATTGCTAATAACCTAGCTAAAAATATTGATACTTCAGCAGGTATATTTGATTTGGTTAGAATCGAAAATGAGAATAATTACTTGAGAGGAATTCCTGTTCACAAGGTATGGGGAATTGGTAAACAAACATCTAATTGGTTGCAAAGTAAAGGAATTAAAAATGCAGAAGAATTAAGAGACATGGATGAAAATGAAATCATTAGGAAATTAGGGATCATAGGGAAAAGATTGCAATTAGAATTAAAAGGTAATAAATGTCTACCTATAGAAAAAATCAAGAAGCAAAAGAAAGAAATTCAAATAAGTAGAAGCTTTGGTAAACCAATCACAAAATTAGAAGATTTAACTCAGGCATTAGCAATTTATGCAATAAAAGCATCGGCGAAAATGAGAAGTCAAAAACTGAAATCATCTGCCATTACTGTATTTGCGAGAACTAGTCATTATTCAACTCATTCTTATCAAAAAAGTGCTTATAAAAAACTAATAAATGCAACAGATAATACAAATACTATTTTAAAAATAGTAATCGCATTATCTAAAGAGATTTATAATCCTGAATATAAATTATCAAAAGCTGGAGTTTTGATGCAGGATTTAACTAATAACCAATATTTACAGCACTCAATCATCAATTACGAATCCCAGGAAAACTTAAAGAGATCAATAAATCTTATGACAACAATCGACTCGCTGAATAAAAAATTTAATAACAAAGCGATTACATGGGCTATCACAAAAAGATCACAAGAATGGGCCATGAAAAGAAATTCATTGAGTTTCACATCTACGACAGATATTAAAAAAATTCCAAATATAATGACATAAAAGGAAAGAAATGGAATTTGTATTATTTTTAAGTAAAATAGATAAGGAAATAATTGAGCTCATCAATAAATCAAATAATTCGATAGAGGAGAATACGTCTCTTTGCCGTTTAGATAAAAAATTTGTAGGTTTTTATAAAAGAAAAGAAAAATCTATAATTATTTGTACTGAAAATGCTAAAAAATTAGGTGGTTATAAGAAAGACAAAATTTACGACAATCACAAAACAAAAATTTATATTAGAAGAGCTTTAAGGCATGAGGCTACTCATCTAGTACAGTCATGCAACAACAATAAGCCAACAGGTTCAATTAAAAATATAGAAGATAAAATACATACTACAAAATTAAAAGCGTTAAATTCCTCAGTGAAAATATCTGGAACTTTTGAAAAAGAACTTGAAGCTTATGTTATGGAAGATAAACCAAGAATATTAAAAAGAATACTTAAAAGTTATTGCTTATAAAAAATTAAAAATAATTAATTAGCGATAAAATTTCCACATCGTTGTTTATCGAGAAAATTTATATGTTTTCTTTCTTGATAATATAATTCTTGAAATTTAATAGCATCAGAGTTTAAATCATTGAAGACTTCTTCAATTTCCATATTGGCATTATCAGATTCCGATGAGGAATTATCAAGTAGGATGGATATACAATTTTCTAAAGTTTTTAATCTTTGAGACCCCCAAGACTCAATAAGGTGCCTGCATCTTTTTAATGATTTATACCTCTCGAGAAGAGCTAAAGTTCCAAGTAAATTATGTTTAGGATTTTTTAAGTTAGTGAAAAATAATTCATTTGGATTAACAAAAATATTAATTTTTTTTAAGTATTCAGAACTATTAAGGGCTAAAAAATCTGGCAAAAGTGAAATTAGATTCATTGAAAAAATTTTAATCTTTAAATCTTCGTCATTAGAATTTCTAATAAGTTGTAAATAATTTTTACCTAAATTAGTTACTTCTATCGTTGATATTGCCTCCCAAATACCTTGAATATAGTCAGTATTAAATTTTTCAATCTCTCTATTAAGTAATTCATCTCGAATGAGGAGTCTAAGTTCAGGGTAATGAAGATAATAAAAAATAATCTCAGATTCATTTTTTTCTCGTTGAGATATTTCATTAGGTTGTTCAAACTTTCTTGATCTTCCATGCCAACGAAAGCCTTTTACTTGCTTTCTTAAATCCTCTTCAAACTTAATAGCTAACCTCGCTTGCCCCATACTTAGCTTTTCTGATACTTTTTGCAAATAATATGTTCTCGTTGCGGATTGCGGCAATTTACTTAATAACTTTACTAATGAAGAAATAACGCCCTGAAAAATATCAGATTTTGTTATGTCTTTATTTTCAAAGATCTGATCTACTTCCCAATCAATCCAGAAAGATGCATTGTCTACTAAATTAAAATAGTCTTCAGGTGAATGTCTTTTAAGATACTCATCTGGATCTTTAAAAGATTTTAACTGTAAAATTTTTAGGTTTATTTGATCGTGAAGAGATAAACTCTCAACTTCATTTATAACCCTTTTTGTAGCTAATATACCTGCATTATCAGAGTCAAAATTTATTATTATATTTTTATTATCTGTACATCTACAAAGTTGAGATATTTGATATTTATTTAATGCCGTTCCTAGAGAAGCTACAGAATTTGTAATGCCTTTTGAATGGAGTGAAATAACATCGAAATAACCTTCAACAACAACTGCCCTATCACTTTTTCTAATATTACTAGAAGCCTTATCAAACGCAAATAACATTTTACCCTTCTCAAAAACCTCAGATTCAGGAGAATTTAAATATTTTGGTTCCTGACCATCAAGAGATCTACCTCCAAAAGCTACTACTCTTCCTTGTGTATCAAAAATAGGGACAATTAATCTGTTCCTAAAGCGGTCGTAGACTTTATCAGAATCATCCTTGGAAACTGCAAGGCCAGCACTTAGTATTAATTTCAAAGGAAACTTCTCTACTTTTGAAAGATAATTGAATAAATTATTCCAGGAATTTGGAGCAAAGCCTAATTCAAAATCATTAATATTTTTTATATTTAAATTTCTTTTTGATATTAAATAATTTAGTGCATCTTGGCCCAAGGAATTATTTAATTGAGACTTAAACCAATTCTTTGAAACTCTAAGAATTTTATATAATTCTTCTCTTCTAGATAATTGTTTTTTGTATGCTTCTTGCTGAGGTTCATCAACATTTATTACATTAATATTATTCTTTTTTGCAAGTGATAAAACAACATCTGAAAAGTTATTACGAGTAAACTCCATTAAAAATTTAATAGAATTACCACCTGCGCCGCAAGAAAAACAATAATAGAATTGTTTAGATGGAGAAACTGTCATAGATGGCTTAGAGTCATCATGAAAAGGGCATAATCCAACAAATTCTTTACCCTTTTTCTTTAAGACAATATGTTCCGAGATAACATCAACAATATCTGCTTTATCTTTAACCTCCTGAATAGTTCTTGGATGTATGGAAGGTACCATTAATATATTTATTTAAAAATTAAGAGATTATAGTTTATTTGTTATAGTTCAAAATTCAAGAAGAATCTACTTTATTTCACAAAAAAATAATTTTTAAGTAATGTTGCACAATATTTTTAATAAAGATCATAAATCTATAGTTAAATCTAATTTGATACTTGCCTCTATTTTCTTTAGTCTTATGACTGTATGTGTAAAGAAAATTGATAATAGTATTCCAATATATGAGTTAGTATTTTTTAGATCAGTATTTAGCCTGTCAATAACATCGATAATAATTAAAAAGAGGAAGCTAAATCCATGGGGTAGAAATATCCCATTATTAATGTTTAGAGGGCTTTTGGGTACATTAGCATTACTATGCATATTCTATTCGATAAGAAATATGCCACTAAATATTTCTACTGTCATCCAATATACATATCCTATTTTTATATCTATATTTGCGGGGATTTTAATTAATGAAAAAATAACTAAGAATATAATTATTGCAGCTTTAACTGGTTGGATAGGAATATTAATAATATTAAATCCATATCGATTATCAAATTTAAATATTGATCTAGAAAGTTCAACAATATTAATCGCTTTTCTTGGTGCCATATCAACTTCACTGGCTTATATAACTGTAAAAAAACTATCATCAACAGAAGATATATATATAATAATTAAATATTTTCCACTCATATCAGTTATTATATTATTCCCAATTGTATTTGTTAATTGGGTAACCCCAAATATTAATGATTTATTTTGGATCATTGGAATAGGTATCTGTACACAAGCAGGACAAACTTTTCTGACACTAGGATTAAAAAAGTTACCTACCTCAGAAGCAGCCACCATAAATTATTCTCAAGTATTTTTTGGTTCGGTTTGGGGAATTATATTCTTCAGGGAAATAATAACTATTAATTTTATAATTGGATCGTTACTTGTTTTATTTGGAATTATAATATCTAGTAGTAAAATACTAAAAAAGATTTAAAATTTTAAAAAAGGGTCATTTTTTATGAAATTTTTCTTATTAGCATTATTCAGTTTTTATCCATTTCTTGAAATCAAAGCTTCTACACCTAAAACCGTCACATGTACAAGGACTGAATATAGGGAAGAATACATTCCTGGAACAAAATCAAGTCCTGGATACGTCAGAAATTATGAGATAGATGTCGAAATTCCTTGTGGAGGTGACACGGCTGAAAACATTGATGATAATGATTGCAAGGAGGGCTCAGTAATAGGCGGTTTGCTTGGAGCGGGGATAGCACTTTCATCATCTAGAGGTAAAGATAGATTTTGGGCTGTCCCAGCTGGTGGCACAGCAGGAGCTCTAATTGGATGTCAAGTGGATGGTGGTTAATTGATTAGTTGGATTAAGGGAGAATTAGTATGTTCTTGGCAGGCTAATAATAAATTTTACATATTAATAAATTGTCAAGGATTAGGGTACGAGATTCAAACCTTGGAATCAGTCATTAAAAATGTAAATACAAAAAAGACTCCTTTAAAAGAAATAATACTCTGGTTAAAACACATAAAAAAGGAAGATTCTGATATGCTTTTTGGTTTTATCTCTAAAGATCAAAGAGATTTCTTTATTCAAATAATAAATATTAAGGGAATTGGCTCTCAAATAGGTATGTCGTTATTGAACAAATTTTCTTTAAATGAAATAAATAATGCAATAACTAATAATGATAAAAAGTTGATTAGTTCTGTACAAGGAATTGGACAAAAAATGACTGATAGAATAATGCTTGAATTAAAAAGTAAGGTAATCATTAAACAAATCGAAAAAGAAAAATTGGATGAGAGTAATTTTCTTGTCGAAAATAATGAATTAAATTCAATTTTAAAAGACATTGATTTAACACTTCAATCTCTAAATTATCCCAAAAAAGAAATTAAAGATTTATTTCCAAAACTTATAAAGGCTATTAAAGATAAAAATGATTCATTTTTGCAAAAAGATTCTATTTCATTTGAAACTTTATTAAAAGAAGCTATGAACTTTTTAGAAAAAAACAGTAGTAATTTAGCCCAATAACGTAGTAGAGTATCTAAAGGTAGAAAAATTTAATGACTCTCAATACAGCAGAAAAGCAAAAACTTATCAAATCGCATCAAGTTCATTCAACAGACACTGGATCTGTTGAAGTTCAAGTAGCCATGCTTTCTGAAAGAATTTCAAAATTAAGTGATCATCTACAGGGTAATATTCATGATTACGCATCTAGGCAAGGATTATTAAAAATGATTGGTAAACGTAAAAGATTACTCTCATATATAAAAAATAAAAACTTACAAAACTACAAAGACCTTATTATAAAAATTGGAATTAGAGGATAAATTCCATTAATGAAAAATAAACAAGGTAAAAAAAAGACTAGAAATAAAAAGAATAAAATTTCAAATAGTGATGCTTTTAAAAATATAGAAAAAAAAGTACCCACAAATATATCAAAAACTAAAAAGACTAATGGAATACCCAAATATGTTGCCGATAGGATGGCCAGAAGGATATTCTTTACTGCAGGAATCCCAACAATTATGGGTATGTCAGTATTTGTTGTAAGTTATATAATTGTCACAAAAAATATCGCAGAAATACCTCCATCTTCAACAATTGCAATATCTGCATTATTCTTCTTATTAGGACTTGGAGGTCTGAGTTTTGGAATATTGTCGGCAAGTTGGGATAAAGAACCGGGAAGTTTCTTTGGGATTGAAAATATACCAATGAACGTAGAAAGAGCAAAAGCTGCCTTTAAACCCGCTTCACAAAACTTTGACGAAAAAAAGTAAATTAAGTAACCAATGATTTCAAATTTACCTGAAAAGATTTATCTGTAAGTAATTTAGAAACACCATTTATATCACCAATGCAAAATTGATCTCCAAACTTGACATAAGTAATAGATTCATTATTCCTTACAGCAGCTAATACTGGGATTTTAATTCCACATTTATCTCTATCTGGTTTAAATTTAACCAAACAATCTCTTATTGTATTTTGAATTCTTATATCTGAGGCCTGGGAACTATCCAAGGAAATAACAAGTAATTTCAAGTTATCTATTTCTCTACAATCATCAATAATTAATTGTGTCTTATCACTTTTTTTATCAATAGTTCCCCAAACCAAGAGTCTTGTATCAGTGAGTAGAAATTCAGATAATCTAGAATAAGTTTTTGGAAATACTATTGCCTCGCAGCAACCAGAAAGATCCTCTAGTTGAACTATAGCCATTCTGTCTCCTTTTCTTGTAGTAATTTGCTTTAATTCAGGAATCATACCTACTAATGAAACCTTATCTCTGTCATGAGAGTCTTCTAATTGAGATATGCTTATGGGAGAAACTAACTTAGCTTGCTTTGCTAGATGTTTTAAAGGATGATCTGATAAATAGAAACCTAAAAGCTGCTTTTCTAATTTAAGTTTTTCTATTAATGAATAATCACTAACAGTAGATCGTTGAGATAAAGAAAATTCATTATTTCCATTATTACTAAAAGATTCAAATAGATTTCCTTGTCCAGAGAGGCGATCACGGTTACGTGAAGATGCCCACTCCATAACATATTCAAGATTTGCGAATAGTTGGGCTCTATTTTTATTCTCTGAAAATTCATCAAGAGCCCCACAATGAATCAAAGATTCAAGATTTCTTTTATTTAAAATATTAGAGGGTAAACGATCACATAATTCAGAAAGTGATTTAAACTTACCAAGTTTATTACGGTTTTCTATTATATTTTTTATTGCAGAGTCTCCTAGGTTTTTAATCGCCGATAATCCAAATAGAATTTGATCCTTTTTAACGGTAAAGTCTATACCAGATAAATTAATACTTGGCGAAATAACCTCTATTCCCATCGAATAACAATTAGAAATATATCTCTGCATTTTATCGGTAGAACCTGCATTAACACTTAGAAGTGATGCCATATAGGCAACTGGAAAATGTGCTTTTAAAAAAGCTGTTTGGTATGTAACTGCACCATATGCAGTGGAATGACTTTTATTAAAACAATATTCAGCAAATAAGATCATTTGATCAAAAAGATCATTAGCAATCTTTTTATCTACTCCTTTTTTACAGGATCCCTCAACAAAAATATTACGATGTTTAACCATCTCAGATACTTTCTTTTTTCCCATTGCTCTGCGTAGTAAATCAGCATCCCCAAGAGAATAGCCTGCCAAATCTTGAGCAATTTTCATAATTTGCTCTTGATAAACCATTATCCCATAGGTTTCAGTTAAGATTGACTTAATAAATGGATGGGGAAAATCTATTTTTTCACTACCATTCTTTCTATTTATAAACTTTGGTATAAGCCCAGCATCAAGTGGGCCAGGTCTATAGAGAGCCAAAATAGAAGAAATATCTTCAAGAGAATTTGGTTTAAAGTCTTTAACAACTTGCTTCATACCAGATGATTCCAGCTGAAAGATCCCTTCTAAATCTCCCCTACCAATAAGCTCAAAAGTTTTATAATCGTTTGGGGGTAATTCATCAATATTAATTTTTGTTCCTGTAGAGGACTCTATTAAATTAATAGTCTTATCAATCATTGTTAAATTTTTAAGACCTAAGAAGTCCATTTTCAACAAGCCAAGCGATTCAACATCATCCATTGAATATTGGGTAATTATTTGTCCTTCATTATTCCTCTGAAGAGGCACAAGCATATCCAAAGGTTCTGATGCTATGACAACCCCTGCTGCATGAACTCCATATGTTTTATTAGTTCCTTCAATTCTTATTGCTAAATCAACCCATCTTTTAACCTTATTATCTTTTATATATTTATCCCTAAACTCTAGATTTGGAGATTTTTTATCTATCATTTCATTAAGTTTATAAGGTTTACCTCTAACAACTGGTATTAACTTAGCCAACTTATCCGATTCCCCATATGGAATATCGAGAACCCTAGCAACATCCTTTAATACAGCTTTAGATGTCATTTTATTGAAGGTAATTATTTGGGCAACTTTATCTTCGCCATATCTATTGGTTACATAATCTATAACTTCGTTCCTCCTATCAATACAGAAATCTGTATCAATATCAGGCATAGATTTTCTTGCAGGGTTTAAAAATCTCTCAAATAATAATCCATGTTTAACAGGGTCAATGTTTGTTATTTGGAGAGAATATGCTACAAGTGATCCTGCTGCCGAGCCTCTCCCTGGACCAACAGGAATGGAGTTATCTCTAGCAAATTTTATATAATCCCAAACCACTAAAAAATAATCTGGGAATCCCATGTCATTAATTATTTTTAATTCTGAAGATAATCTATTCTTATAAATCTCATCAACATCATCAAAATTATTTTTATTAAGTCTATTTAAAAGGCCATCCTTAGATATTTTTGTCAAAAAGGATAAGGAGTCATAATTTTCTTCCAAGGGAAATTTTGGCATTCTGTAGGTACCAAACAAATCATATTGTTCAACTTTTTGTGCGACCTCAACGGTATTATTTATGGCTTGTTTTATAGATTCATTATCAATATGATCGTTAAAAAGTCTGAGCATTTCATTCTCACTTTTAATATATTCTGTTCCTGTATATCGCAATCTTTTTTCATCACTTATTAACTTCCCAGTAAGAACACAAAGTAATGCATCATGTGCTTCAACATCCATGTTTGAGATATAATGAGCATCATTTGTGGCAATAACTTTAATTTGGTGCTTTTTACCAATTTTAATTAATTCAACATTTACAATCCTATCTTCAATAGATCCATGATCTTGAATTTCCAGATAAAAGTCATCTCTAAATAAATTTTTATACCAAAGAGCAATATTCTCAGCTACATCAATCCTACCTTTTAAAATTGCTTGAGGAATTTCTCCACCTAAACATGCAGTTGAAATAATAAGGCCATCATTATATTTTTTTAAAAGAGATTTATCAATACAAGGTCTAGAAAAGATACCTCTTCCTCTCATCCCGTTTAGATGACTAATTGTCGTTAATTTTACAAGATTCTTATACCCAGTATGATTTTTAGCTAATACTACTAAATGATATCTTTTCTCCTTCTTAGGTTGAGGATCATCAATAGAACCATTAATGATATACATTTCGTTTCCAATAATTGGTTTTATACCTTTATCTTTGCATTTTTTTACCAAATCAAGGACACCATACATTACTCCATGATCAGTCAATGCAATCGAGTCCATTCCAAGTTGAGAAGCCCTTTCAACTATTTTCGAGACTTGACTTGCTCCATCTAGAAGACTGTAATCACTATGATTATGAAGTGGAACAAATCCCATATTTAACTAACTTTTATTTATAAGATAGAGAATATTTTTAAAATTTCATTATTTTGCTCATACAAATTAACTATAAATTCAAATTTAAAGTTTAGGATGGCTTTTAATTACTTCAGCATCTTTTTCAAAAATATTTGCAACATTCAAGATTCGATGCTCCTCCAATACATTTCCAATCAATTGAAGACCAATAGGTAATCCCTTTTTATCAAATCCACAAGGAATACTTATAGCTGGCAGTCCTGCGAGATTAACTGGAACAGTTAAAAGATCTGATAAATACATAGATAAGGGATCATTTACATAATCACCTTTTAAGAATGCAGTAGTTGGGCATGTGGGAGTAAGCAAAACATCAACTTTATTAAAAGCACTATCAAAATCTCTTCTGATTAAGGTTCTTACTTTCTGAGCTTTCTTGTAATAAGCATCACTATATCCAGCAGATAAAGCGTAAGTACCAATCAAAATTCTCCTTTGCACTTCATCTCCAAAACCTTCAGCTCTACTTTTGGATGTCATCTCTATTAAATTATTGTCCTCAGAAGATCTATATCCATATTTAACTCCATCATATCTTGCTAAATTAGCTGAAGCCTCACATGGAGCAATTACATAATAGGTTGCGATGCCATCATTGAATCTTGGACATTTCACTTCAAAAATTTCAGCACCTAAAGATCTTAATCTCTCTACACCAGATAATACTGATTCCCTAACTTCAGGATCGAGTCCCGGATGATTAAAACATTCTTCAATAATACCTATTTTTACACCTTTAATAGAATTATCTAAACCTGATAAATAATTAGGTACAGGTTTATTAAGGCATGTCGAATCTAGAGGATCCTTGCCTGAGATCGAATAAAGGACTTCTGCCGCATCTGAAACAGTATTAGTAATCGGACCTATTTGATCTAGAGAACTTGCAAATGCAACTAGACCCCATCGACTAACTCTTCCATAGGTCGGTTTTAAACCTACAACTCCACAAAAAGACGCTGGCTGTCTTATGGATCCCCCTGTATCAGATCCAATAGCAGCTAAGCACAAACCAGCTGCTACTGAAGCCGCACTTCCCCCAGAGCTACCTCCAGGAACTCTATTTATGTCCCAAGGATTTGATGTTGTGCCAAAAAAAGAAGTCTCAGTAGAGCTTCCCATTGCAAATTCATCTAAATTAGTTTTACCTAAGCAAATAGCACCTGACGACCATAAATTATCTGATGCTGAGGACTCGTATGGAGCAACAAAATCTTGAAGCATTTTACTTGAGCATGAAGTCACAACTCCTTTGGTACAAATATTATCTTTTATAGCAATAGGTAAACCAGCAAGAGGAGGAAGTGGCTGCTTTTTACTAATTAAATTATCTATTCGTTCAGATTGAGAATTAGCAATTTGCTTTGTTAAGCATGTATAAGCATTTATCTTTGGATTAATTGAGTCAATTTTCAAAAAAAATTCATTAACTAATTCCTTTACTGATGCATTTCCACTATTAATTTCTTTTCGAAAAAAATTAAAGTTCATATCAAGATGGGGTTTTTAGATTAATTAAAATATTAAGTAGTTAATGGTTCTTCTTTTTTACACCTAACAATACTGTGTTTAATATCCTCAGAACCCTCCTTAGAAAGATCGTTAAGAAAATATTCTAAATTTTCGGTTAAACTACGTTTTGTAAGAAAAGGACCATACCAATAAGTAACGGAAGGTTTTCCTGTATCAACTTTAGCCCACCAAGCTAAACCAAGTTTGTTACCAAAATTTCTAATCAATTTTTTTGGCCCATTTTAAGGACCAGCTATTCTTGTCAAATTCTATACAATTTTGTTGTCTTTATTCAATAAATATTTATGAAATAAATATATTTATTCAAATAACCATATAACAAATCCTAATAAAGAATAAAAATACTTGATTATATATCTATTTTTTTGACAAGAAACATAAGGAAATAGCTGCAGCTACAGACGCATTTAAACTTGAAGTCTTTCCTTTAAGAGGAATATTAAGCAAATAATCACATTTCTTTTGAGTAAGCAAAGAGATCCCTTTATTTTCAGCTCCAACAATTACAACAACTGCTGATTTTTCATTAAATTCAGTAATAGGAACATGACCATCGCCTGATAATCCTAAAATAAGAAAGTTATTTTTCTTTAAATGGTCAATTGCCCTATTTAGATTTACGACTCTACTTATTGGAATATGTTCTAGGGCTCCAGCTGCAACTTTCGCAACAGTTCCAGTTAATCCTGCGGATCTTCTTTGAGGAATGATAATACCTTTACAATCAAAAGCTTCTGCAGATCTAATAATGGCACCTAAATTATGAGGATCTGTAATACCATCTAATGCGACAAAAATAGGGTTAGTCGAATTCTTTTTAGATATTTCAATTAATTTATCTAAAGAGATAGTTTTTGAGGAGGCCAACTGTAGCGCAACTCCTTGATGAACAGCACCGCATGTTAATTGAGATAATCTAGACCACGAAACCTCTTCAATTAATACACCTTCAGACTTAAGATTTTTTAATAATAAAAAAAATTTTTCTGAAGAAAAGATTTCAGACGTACACCAAATTCTATTAATCGGTCTGTCACCATTCAAAGCTGCTAAAACAGAATGCTTACCCCATATCCAATCATCGAAACTCTGGTCATTTGAACCTAATTTATTCCGATTTTTAACAGAATAATTTTCTTTTTGAGGATTTTTGGAAGAGAATCTTCCTTGCGGCTGATTAAATCTATTTTTATATTTATCTTTTGATCTTAAATAACTATATTCATTACTTTTAAAATTTTCTCCTTTTTTAAAATCTTCTCTTTTTTTTAAACTATTTCTTTCATGAGTATTATTTTTACTGGAATTAAATCTATCTTGATGAAAATTGTTTGATTTAGAATTAATATCTGAAGATGAGCTTTTATTATCCTTAAATCTATTTTTGTTGGAATAATTATTTTTTGAAAAGTTTTTCATTGTTTTTTAATCTTAATTACACTCTAAGTATTCAAAAATTTTAGACAATCTTTTTGGGTCCTTTAAAAACAACCAACCAATTAAAGTTTCAAAACCAGTGGCTCTAGAATATACTGCTGGATCTGATGACTTTGGAAACCTCTTTGTTTTATTTCTAGCTCTTTTTATTAAATTTATTTCAAATGAATTTAATAAATGTTCAATATCATCTAATGATTTTGATTGAGCTTTGGCTTTGACTTCATTTACTACTGAAAGATGAAGTTCCTTTGATTTTAATGGAATATGAACATGACGTAATCTTTGATGTAACTCCCAAACAGAATCTCCAAGCCATGCGAGCTGAATAACACCTATTTCTTCAGGGGAACCATGGGGAGATAGATTTTGTATCCAGTAATTCACTTCTGCAAATAAAGAAAGGCGTCTTCGAGACTAGCTTTCAAATTAAGAAAGTCTCCTAATCGAACAAGTTTTATAGTCTGAGCAACTCTAGAATTACCAACCACAGAAAAACCTAATTTAAGTTTTTTGCATTCCTTGGAAGTTTGAACAAGAGCTCCTAAACCAGATGAATCAAGAAAATCGATCTTGCTTAAATCAATAACAAATGACAAAGGATCTTTTTTAAGATTATTAGTAATAAAAGTCTTAAATTGCTTTTCAGAAAATGCGTCTAATTGACCTTTAAAAGTAAAAACAATAATATTTGCTTTTACTTCAATGTTTCCTCTTAAAGAAACAGTTAGCTTTTGGAAATCTTCTATGATTTAATACCTCCAAAAAAAAATATTTTATCAAATGTAATTATCAAATCAAAAAGAATCAAGATGTCAACATCTTTCTAACATTAGAGAAACAAATTTTTCAAATAAATAATCTGAATCATGAGGACCAGGACCTGCCTCAGGATGATATTGAACACTAAAAATAGGTTTATTTATAAGTTTTAATCCAGCAACAGTTTTATCATTAAGATTAAAATGTGTTATTTGAACTATCTTATTAGATAAAGACTTGGGATCTAAAGCAAAACCATGATTTTGACTTGTTATTTCAACATTATTACTTATCCCACAAGGATGATTTAATCCACGATGACCAAAGGGTAATTTATAAGTTTTCCCTCCTAATGCCAAACCAAAAATTTGATGACCAAGACAAATTCCAAACATTGGAATTTTTCCATAATTAATTAGTGATTTTGCTAAATTAATTCCATCAAATACTGACGATGGGTCACCTGGACCATTTGAGAAAAATATTCCATCAGGATTTTGAGCTAAAACATCTACATAAGATGAATCAGAAGGCAAGACCAATACTTCACATCCATGAGAAACTAATCTGCTAAGAATTGATTTTTTTATACCAAAATCAATTGCAACAATTTTTAATTTGTTTTTATTAATATGAGATTTGTTTTTATTAATATGAGATTTATTTCTTACATCAAAATCAGTTTTTGTTGTTGCTTTCCAAAAATAATCTTTTTTTGTTGAGACCTCTTTTGCTAAATTTAAACCCTTCATATTGGGTGCATTAGAAATAAATTGAAGGCAGGTTTCAAGATTAATCTTTTCTGAAGTTATGACCCCATTCATTGAACCATTAGATCTTAATATTTTTACAAGAGCTCTTGTATCAATTCCATAAATGCCAATAATATTATTTTCAATAAGCCATTGGTTAAAATTTAATTTTGATCTCCAATTACTAGTATTACTTGAATAATTTCTAACAATTATACCTTTAACAGAAATTTCTGATTCTGAGTCTTCAAAATTAATTCCTGTGTTTCCTATCTCTGGATAAGTAAAAGTTAGAATCTGTCCATAATAACTTGGATCAGTTATTACTTCCTGATAACCTGTCATTCCAGTATTAAAAACAATTTCACCAACAACTGAGCCATCTGCACCAAATGAAAATCCAGAAAAAGTTGTTCCGTTACTCAAAACAAGTTTGGCATTTTTCTTAAAAGGATGATTCATTAAGGCGAAAGAATTTCTTATGATTCAAGATAGGCTTTAAAATGTAAAAATTTATCCCAAGGTTTTGCTTTACTCATAGAATACAAAGCCTTTTCAAAACCCTTTTTAATATCAACTTCAATTCCGGCAACCCAAAGTATTAAAGCAGTATTTAGAGCTACAATATCCAAATGTGCTTTTTGACCTGAGCCATTTAACACAGATTCAAATATGTCTTCATATGATTCATCTTTAGAAACGATTAGTTCATTATTAGAAATGTTTTGATAACCAAAATCAGAAATATTTAATTTTGAATATTTTAACCTACCTTTTTCTACAAAGATAATTTTATTGTCTCCTTCTAATGAGGCCTCATCAAGGCCTCCAAAACCATGAACAACAATTGCTCTATCCATTCCCATTTTACTTAACGCAGAAGCCATTGGTTCTAGAATATCTTCGGATGAAACGCCTAAAACTTGAGCATTTGGTCTTAAAGGATTTACGAGAGGACCTAATTGATTAAAGACTGTTCTAATACCAAGAGTCTTTCTTAATGGAGCTAATTTAATTAAGGATTTGTGCCAAATAGGAGCAAATAAAAAAGTTACTCCAATATTTTCAATTGAAGAAATTACCTTTTCTAAAGGACAATTTAAATTAATTCCAAGATTTAATAAAACATCTGCGGATCCAACTTTCCCACTAGCACTTTTATTCCCATGCTTTGCAATGTTTACACCGCAAGATGAAGAAACAAAAGCAACTGCCGTTGATATATTAAAAGTATTTGCACCATCTCCGCCTGTGCCACAAGTATCAACCATAAACAAATCTGGACGGTCAACAGGCAATTTGCAAGCACTTAAAAGTATTTCTGCCATAGAAGACAATTCATTACCTGTAACACCTTTTGCTCTCAATGCACTTAAGAAAGCACCTGTTAATACATCTGGTATTTCATCATTCAGCCACCCATTCATAAGAGCTTTTGAAGTTTCATCATCAAGGCTATGTCCATTAAGTAATTGGTCTAAGATTTCTGAATTTTGTTTATTATTAGCCATTAATTTTGAGATTTAAATTTTTATAAATGGATCAATTTGAAGTGTCGAAACCTGAACCGACTAAATCCTTTGTTGTATTAGTAGGTCTAAAACTATTAGACCATAGATTTCTTGTCATTGAAAAAAGATCACTTTTGTTAATTTTCCAGAATTTAAGTGTTTTTTCAATATCATCTTGCATTTCGATTTCTCCAGGGAAATTATCATAACGATTAATTAATCTAGCTAAATTGATTAAGTCAAAGTCTTCAGGAGTTTCTTTAACAATAAGAGAATCTAAAATATTTTTATCTGTTGCATGTAATGGATGAGTTTGTTCATTGCTCATAATATAAAAACTAAATTATTTATAAAACTAGCTCACAAATTCTAAAATGAAACATTATCTTAATCATAAGGGAAATATTAAATGAAGAATCTTAAGTTTAAAATTATTTTAAAATATCTTAAACCCTATAAAAAAGAATTTTTATATGGCGGGATTGCTTTATTTGCAGTGAATATTCTAAGCATCCTAATACCATTAGAAGTAAAAAATATAATCGATCAATTAAAGGATGGATTCTCATCCAATTATGTCATATCTAAATCTTTTTGGTTAATGTTTCTAGCTACTTCTATGGGACTTATAAGATTATTTTCTAGACAGATTGTATTTGGTATAGGCAGAAAAGTTGAAGTGAATCTACGTCAAAAATTATTTGACCATTTACTAATACAAGATCCTGATTGGATTCAAAAAAAAGGGAGCGGAGACATCATTAATAGAGCTACTAGTGATGTAGAAAACATAAGAAGATTATTAGGTTTTACAGTATTGAGCTTATGCAATATCGTACTAGCCTACTCTCTAACGATTCCTTCAATGTTATCAATAAATAAGACTCTAACAATTGCTGCACTAATGATATTTCCAATGATACTTATAATAGTCAGCTTATTTGGAGGGAGAATGGTTAAGCAAAGAAAAATACAGCAAGAGTCACTTTCAAAACTTAGTGATTTAATTCAAGAAGATTTATCAGGTATAAGCGCTATCAAAATTTATGCACAAGAAGATGCCGAAAAAAATGAATTTAATAATTTCAATAAAGTTTATCGCGATTCTGCAATAAAACTTGCAAGAACAGCTAGTACTTTATTTCCTCTATTACAAGGCATATCTTCAATATCATTATTAATACTCTTAGGTCTAGGAACTTATCAATTAGAAAATGGTTTTATTACGATTGGTGGGCTAGTAGCCTTGATATTATTTGTTGAAAGGCTTGTTTTTCCTACGGCCCTGTTGGGTTTTACATTAAACACTTTTCAATTAGGACAAGTTAGTCTTGATAGAGTTGAAGAGATACTTCAAAATAATCCAAAAATTATTGATAACGCAAAAGCTAAATACTTAACGAAAAAAATTAATGGAGTAATTGAGGCAAAGGGCCTAAAAATAAAATATAAAGGATCAAAGTTTAACACTCTCAATGGATTAAATTTTAAAATTAATCCGGGAGAACTTATCGCGATAGTCGGGCCAGTTGGATGTGGAAAAACAACTTTAGCCAAATCATTGGGTAGGACAATTGAAATACCTGATGGTCAATTGTTTTTAGATAATATTGATATAAAGAATATTAAATTAGGAGATTTAAGAAGACATATTGCTATAGTTCCTCAAGAAGCATTTTTATTCACATCTACAATTTCAGAAAATCTAAAGTTTGGAGAACCGAAAGCTTCTTTAAAAAAAGTGAAAAGAAGTGCAGTAAATGCCGGTTTGATTGAAGACATTAATAATTTCCCTAAGGGATTTAAGACAATTGTAGGAGAAAGAGGTATAACACTTAGTGGAGGACAACGTCAAAGAACCGCCTTAGGAAGAGCCCTTTTAGTTGATGCTTCTGTTGTAGTTCTTGATGATGCATTGGCGAGTGTAGATAATAAGACAGCGTCAATTATAATTGATGAAATGAGAGAAAACAAAAGTAAAACTATATTGATGATAAGCCATCAATTATCAGTAGCGGCTACCTGTGATAGGGTATTAGTAATGGACAAAGGTAAAATAGTGCAAGAAGGCATCCATAAAGAATTAATAACAAAAAAAGGTATATATAAAAAACTATGGGAGAGAGAAATAGCTACTAATCAAGTATTAAATTAAATAAAAGTTTTTCTACAACATAAAATTACTAAAGATGATTGAATTTATTAAAAATTTCATGAATAACAAAACAGATTTAGAATCTAAAAAAATTACCCATAGAATATTAAATACAGATATAAAGAAAGAACCAAATTTACAAGAGGATTCAATAATATTTGGATGTGGATGTTTTTGGGGTGCAGAAAAATGTTTTTGGAAACTTCCAGGAGTTATCACAACATCTGTAGGCTATGCCGGAGGCGATAAGAAAAATCCTACTTACTATGAAGTATGCTCAGGAATTACAGGCCACGCTGAAGTAGTTAAAGTTATTTGGAATGTAAATGAAATTGATATAAGTGATTTATTAAAAATGTTCTGGGAATGTCATAATCCCACGCAAAAGAATAGACAAGGTAATGATATAGGAACTCAATATAGGTCAACTATCTATTATACAAATGATAGAAATAAAGAAAAAATATTTGCTAGTAAAAAAGCTTATCAAAAAGAACTCAATAAAAATAATTTAGGCTCAATAGAAACAGAAATTAAAATGATTGAAAATTATTATTACGCCGAAAAATACCATCAACAATATTTAGCTGTAGAAGGTAGTAGGCAATATTGTTCGGCATCACCTACGAGAGTAAAACTAGGTGATTTTAATGGAAGCGATTATAAACTTGAAAAAGAAATATGGGATAACTTTAATTGGGACATTGAAAAATGCGTATTGAGATCTAATAATAAACCTATAAGAATTAACAATTGAAACCCTTTTATATTTATAGTATTAAAACGGGGCGTAGCGCAGTTTGGTAGCGCACCACTTTGGGGTAGTGGGGGTCGTGGGTTCAAATCCCGCCGTTCCGATTAAGAATCAGAATCATCATTATTTATCAATGATTTGTATAATTTATAAGAGCTTATGCCCACCGCAATAAACGTAAATGAAGAAAAAATTGCGCACACAATAATAGTTAAATTTGAAACTTCAACTTCACCAAGTTGAAATGAAATAAAAAAACTCATCAGTAAATAAATCTATAAAAACACTAACATAGAAATATAATATTTTTATATCATTAGAAGTTGTCAAAAAATAGAATTAAAATTCCGAACGCCAATCTGTAGTAAATAAAGATTTTGAGTCCTTTAGTTGATATATATTTTATTAAAAAATCAATAGCTAATAAAGAAGTAAAGAAAGTAGTAATTAATCCAGCTAATAAAGGTAGAAATGGAAATGTTGAAAATTGATTTATCGAGCTTAAAAGCTCAACAATCGCAGCCAGAGAAATAGCAGGAATCCCAAGAAAAAAAGAAAATTGTGTTGCATCTTTCCTCTCCCAACCAAATAAAAGTGCCATAGAAATACTGGCTCCTGATCTAGAAACACCAGGAATAATTGCAAATGCTTGAGTAATACCTATTACTAAACTTTGAAAATATTTGTGATTGCGTAAAGTTATAGATTTGTTGGTTGAAATATCAGCGAAAAGCATAATAAATGCCATAAATATAGAAACTACAGCAATTGAGAAATTCGAACGTAAGAATGAATCAGAGAATCCAGGAATAAATAGTTTAATTATTCCTCCTAATAAAATAACTGGAATTGTACTAATAAAAATAGATTTGTATAATTTGTGAGATATAAAAGAATTATTAATCTTCTTAGAATTTCTATTATGTAAATTAAAAATATTTATTCTAAAATACCAAAATATTGCGATTACACTACCAAATTGGATAATTGCAGATAAGGAAGAGCCAGGATCACTAAAGCCAAATAATAGAGAAACAATTTTCAAATGAGCGGTACTACTTACTGGTATAAATTCTGTTAAACCTTGGATTAACCCATAAAATATAAATTTTAAATAATCCAATATTTTCTTTACAAAAGATAGACCAATAATAATATCAATTAAAAAAAATACAATTTACATTCTGAGAAGAAAAGCTAAAGTATAAATAATATGAAAAATTTAGTTTTAAAAATATTATTTTTTCTCTCTCTTTTCACTTTTTGTGATTCTGTTAAAGCTAATTATTGGTTAGTAATTGGAACATACAGACAAGGACCTGGAGGAAGACCTGAAGTTAGTGGTATAACAAGTCCTTCACTACATTCAATTCCTATGAAAGACATAGAGACATGTAAAAAAGCCGGAAGTCAAATCACTAGTAAAATTTATACTCCTGTATGGCAATTTGATAATAAGTGGACATGTATATACAGTGGTATATCTAAATAAAATTATCTTTTGACATCATGAGCACAACCATCACCTTTGTAATTTTCACTTTCATAAAAATTATTTTTGGTACCAAAATAAGCCGTTAATAATACAAAAGGCATGCTTATAACGAAAAGTATTATTGATAGGTCCATTTAAATTAAGAATATTGAGTATTTATAGATTTAAATTAATAATCTGTTGGTCCTTTTATTCCGAGATAGAAAAAAGCCGCTAGGCCAATTAATAATAATACTCCTGCGATAGCGGCAGAGGGGACAAATCCTCCAATAGCAAAAGAAGCAAATTCTGACATTACATAAAACAAGAACTAATTTGATGATATCAATAATATTAAAGCTGTTAGTTAAAAACTCTGACTCGCAGACAATTAAAAACTAAGTAATCATGCAACTAATGTTGTATCTTCACTTTCGTGGGAAATTCTTATCCTTTCTTCTAATTTAGGGCCATATAGTTCATTACCCCAAATCTCAACTCTAGAATCGTTAGGAGCCAAAAAAGTAAGAATATCAGTAGGAAATAAAACTCTTTCTAGAAAAAAATTTGAAGGACCAATACACCTTAATACAACCATTCTAGAGCCTTCATTTTTATAAGAAAACTCAATCATGCCAAAACCACTAAAAAATACCCATCTATTAAACACCAAATGAAATGATTAGAAATGTATAAAAAATTACTGAAAACAATATTTAGTTCGAAAGTTAATTTAATCCAACATTAATTATTTTCCTCTCTTGATTAATCAACAATAAAATATCAGAATTAATCTTATCGAAACTCTTATGTGGAATAGAAACATTTAACATTCGAAGAAAATTAAACAAATTTTCATCTTGAAGAGCACTACCTCGTTTTATAAACATATTTTTTTCTTGCTTTGATTTCCATAAATTCATATATTCAAATTTCATAGGTTTTAAATGCCAAATCTGATCAAGCAAATTCCATATATCTAAATAATGCTCCAAATTATTTTGAATATTTACTCTATAAGAGGATTCATAAGTACTCAATGGAGGGATAAATTTTTCAGAAATATTTGACTCTCCACAATAAGGTTTCACACCTAAAAACCAACCCTCAATTATTAATACATCAGGGGATTCATGCCTCCAATAAGCCCTATCGCCTAAACCATTTCTTAATGATTTATCAAAAACAGGTACATTTAATTTTCCATCAGCTTTCCATTCAAGTAATTTATCTTTCATTAAATCAATCGAGTGACTACCCGGGTAACCTCTTGAGACTTTCCATGGATTATTCTTAATTGCTAATTCCATTTCTTTAGAAGGTAGATAAAAATCATCTATAGAGATTACAGATATTTTAAAATTAAATTTTAATGAAATACTTTCTAGCCATTTACCTAAAGTAGTTTTACCAGTTCCTGGGAGGGCTGAAATTCCAATTATTTTTCGATCAGAAAAATTTTTATTAAATGTATAGGCTTGAGATAAAAGAGGTAAAGCTAAGCCCCAAATCCAATCATCATTTACATTCTCATCCCAAAATTTGTCAATTGATAGGATTTCTTTTTTACTATTCCAAAAGCTAAACCATTCATGAGATGATCCCCATCCAATTTGAGAAATTAATTTTTCAAAATCACCTAAGGGAAATTCAATATTTAAATCATTCATTGTTTACTTAAGACTAATTTATTAATTAATTTATTAATTTCATTTCTCCAACCATAACCATTAGGATCACTTGCAAGAATGAATTTATATTTATTTAAATTCTCCAATAATGACGAGTTTGGTCCAAAAGGACCTGGAATAACAATTTTATAATCTGAATTTAATAATAAAGGTAGATCATTTGGGGAATCACCTAAACCAATAATTTTAATATTTGGATTATTAGAATATTTCTTAAGTGCATTTATTGCTTTTCCCTTATTTGAATTGATAGATAACATGTGACTCATCCTATTACCTCTAAAAATTTCTACATTAAATTTTTTACAGCACTTATTTATTTCTTCTTCCTTTTGTTCGGGAGGATTTAAGAATGGCATACTCCAGTGTCTATCCCTCATTAATGTGAGTGAATGACCTTTTAATCCAGTAAGTTCTGTTGCCTCTTGATCCGAAATGTTATTAAGTGGTTGCAAATCATAATTAATTTCAATAGAAATTTTTCTTAAAATATTTTCAAGTATTTCGTATTTTTCTCCGAGAATAATTTTTCCATCAACTCTAATTAATGATTCTCCATATATTGCAGCACCATTTTCAACGATATAAGGGTCGGTTAAATTAAGTTGTTTTCTTATAACTTTAACTTCAGCAGCGGTTTTGCTAGTACATAATATTACTGGAATAGATAAATCTTGAAGTAATTTTATAGTTTCTTTAGCTGGAGTTAAATCATAAGAATGATCCATTAATGTCCCATCAACGTCACTAACTACCCAGATAGAAGAATTTTCAATCATCTATTAAAAAACCAAGCCATAATACTTGAAAAGGATAAAGTTCAATATTATTACAATTATATTTATTTGATGTTAAGTAATCCTGCAATATCAAATCTTCTTTAAATATTCTAGTAACAACATTCTCATTAAATCTATAGTTAATTTTATTTTCAGTCATATTATGAATTGTAAAAACTGCTTTTGAGCCAATACCTCTTTTAATTACAACAATATCTGCTCTACTTTTAGATAAGCATTCCATCTCAGACTGAGGGTGGAATTGAGCTAATTTCGATCTAACATCCATTGCCTTTCGAAGATAATGCAAATTTTTATTTGCATTTGATTCAGGATTTTTAAAAACAGCAGAAAGTTTCTCTAATTTAAATTTTTCCCTATTCAAATCTCTTCTTTGACCAGTCATAGAGAAACTTTTTATATCATTTTCTGAAGCCAACAGTGCGGGTAGATAAAAAGCTGGAACTCCTTGAAGAGACATTACAAGTAATTGTGTTAATAAAAACCTTTCATATTGGAAGCGATTAGAATCTCTACCTGCATCTTCCATTGCGCTCCACCAACTAATATTTAATTCATATGGTTTATCTTCTCCATTTGATAATCTTCTATGACTTACTAATCCGCCTCTTCTTTCACAATTAATTAATAAATCCTTAATTCTTTGTTCATTCATGAGGCCTTCTAAAGCCCTCAAACCAACGCCATCATGAGAAGCAGTAAAATTAAAAAGTGTTGTAGTTTTAGGTAGCTCTGGCCAATCACAAATCCATGAATTTAAGATATCTGCTTTTGAAGTAATAATCGCTTCCAAAAGAAGAGGTGGCAAAGGAAAATTATAAGCCATATGTGCCTCATCCTCAGGTATTAAATAAGAAAGATTTTCTTTCTGTGGAACATTAGTTTCAGTTATTAGTACTCCGTTTGTCAGAAGATTATTTAATAATATTCTTAGAACTTTTACTAAAGAATGTGCTTTTGGTAAGTGTAAACAAGTTGTACCAGGTTCCTTCCAAATAAAACCTACTGCATCTAGTCTTAACCATTTAATTCCATTTGATAGGTAAGTAACAATCAAGTTAAGAAACTCTATTGTCATTTTAGGATTAAGCCAATTCAAATCAATTTGATCGGGGCCAAAAGTTGTCCAAACTTGTTTTTGGCCATTTTTCGTATTTATTTGTGAGAAAAGAGATGAACTTCTTGGTCTAATGACATTTTTCCAATCAAGTTTTTGTGAAGGAGAAAAAACATTAGACAATCCAGGTTCTTGACATTTAATAAATTGTTGGACCCATGGATGAGAAGATGAAACATGATTTAAAACTAAATCAGCCATTAGAAAATGATTTTTAGAAATACAATTAAGATCATCCCAACTACCAAATTTTTCTTCTAAAGAAGTGTGACTCGAAACAGCAAAACCACCATCACTAGTTGACTTTAAAAATGGAAGTATGTGAACTACTTTTGAAAGACTTCCAAAATGCTTATTTAGTAATTCCCGAAGTGTAACGAGTGTTGCCTCTCCTTCCTTGTAAACCCCATCAGCATATGTAATTAAAACAGAATATGATTCATCCCATTTTTTATCATCACTTTTTTCTTCATAACGAGACTTCTCTGAGAAATTATCTAAAATCTGCAATAATTGATTACAAATAAAGTTGACCTCTTCGGTAGAATGATCCTTATAAATTGTTTCTAACAATTTACCGAGCTTTAATCTATCTAATTTTTTCTCTGAATCAATTTGTGTCACTTTGAAAAAATCATTGAAGTATTAACACTATTCTGCACATCAAATAGAAAATGGACTTTCAACAAGGTTTAATCACAACAATACACGAATATGGCGTCACAAAAGATTTACTTAAAGAATTAAATAATAATCTTAAGAGAAGATCCACAGCAATATTAATTCCTTGCCTTTACGAAGAGTTTGAGCGTCCTGCACTGAGAGATATAAAAGAAGTTTTAAAAAACCTCACAGAATTAAGTGAATTAGTTATTGCTCTATCTGCAAAAACAATAGATCAAGTAAATTCAGCAAAATCGTTTTTTCATTCAATGCCATTCCCAGTTCATATTCAATGGACTAATTCTCCTTCTGTTATAGAACTATTAAAAGATCAAGAAAAAAATGGACTTGAATTACTAGGTACTCCTGGAAAGGGATGGGCAGTGTGGCAAGGGATTGGTGTTGCAACACGAAAATCTGATGTAGTGGCGTTATTTGATGCCGACATAAGAACATTTAGTCCCTTATATCCATCAAGAATGATTCTTCCCTTGTTAGATGATTCATATGGAATTTCCTATGTAAAGGCCTTTTACAGTCGATTATCATTAGAAACTAATCAATTGCAAGGAAGAGCAACTAGATTATTTGTAGGTCCTCTTCTGGCAAGTTTAGAGCAATTGGTTGGCAATGGTCCTTTCTTACAGTATTTACAATCGTTTAGATATCCTTTGGCTGGTGAATTTGCATTTACAAAAGATTTAGCAATGAATTTAAGAATTCCATGTGATTGGGGATTAGAGATTGGTCTTCTCTCTGAAGTTTATAGAAATGTCAGAACATCAAAAATAGCTCAGGTAGACCTTGGATTATTTGATCATAAACATAAAACCATAGGGTCTTCCTCAAAAGAAGGCTTACAAAAAATGTGCACAGAAATACTTTCAAGTGTTTTGAGAGGGCTTATGGAACATCAAGCAGAGACTTTGACAAGCACTCAATTATCTACACTCGAAGTACTCTATAAAAGAGTTGGAGAAGATAGAGTTAAACAGTTTGGGTTAGATTCCGCAGTAAATAAACTTCCATATGATAGACATGAAGAGGAATTATCAGTTCAAAAATTTGCGAAATTATTAAGGCCTGCTACTCAAGGTTATTTAGCAAATCCAACAACATTACAACTTCCTAGTTGGTCAAGAGTTCTTTCCTGTGAAAATAAACTTCAAGAGGATTTAGCAAAAGCGGGATCAAAAGGTATAAATTCAAATAAAAAAGAATTAATTAATAATTACTAAAGTAAAAAATATTTTTGAGTCATAGGGACTACATCAAGAGGTTCACAAGTGAGTAGTTCCCCATCAGAGAAAACTTCATAAGTTTGTGGATCAACTGAAATATTTGGTAATTTATTGTTCAATTTCAGATCTAATTTATTAATAGATCTTGTGTTTTCGACATATAAACATGTTTTTTGCAAAGAAAGTCTTTTAGGAATATCTAGCTCTATTGCGTTTTTGCTCAAAAAAGTAAAAGAACTTTTCAAAAGTGATTGTCCATAATTTGCAAACATTGGTCTACCGTGGACAGGGCCTGGAGTTGGAATTGAAGCATTGGCATCACCCATCTGCGACCAGACAATTGAACCCCCTTTGATGACTAATTCTGGCTTGACGGCAAAAAAAGAGGGTTTCCATAAAACCAAATCCGCAATTTTACCTTTTTCAATAGAGCCAACAAATTTATTAATTCCGTGAGCAATAGCGGGGTTAATAGTAACTTTAGAAATATATCTTTTAACTCGATAATTATCGTTTTTATCTGAGTCCTCAAGTAAAGGGCCTCTTTGGACCTTCATCTTATGCGCGGTTTGAAAAGTTCTTGTTATTACTTCACCGACTCTTCCCATAGCTTGTGAATCACTCGCAATAATAGAGAAGGCACCTATATCATGCAAAATATCTTCCGCAGCTATGGTCTCCCTTCTAATCCTTGATTCTGCAAATGCAATATCTTCAGGAATTTTTGAGTCTAAATGATGACAGACCATCAACATATCAAGATGCTCTTCTAAAGTATTTTTGGTATAAGGCCTGGTTGGATTAGTACTACTTGGTATAACATTATTTTCCCCGCAAATTTTAATAATATCTGGAGCATGACCACCACCTGCGCCTTCAGTATGAAAAGTATGTATTGTTCTACCTGCAATCGCATTTATAGTATCTTCAACAAATCCTGCTTCATTCAAGGTATCTGTATGAATACATACTTGAACATCTAGAGCATCTGCAACATTAAGGCATGAATTAATCGTCGAAGGAGTTGTTCCCCAGTCTTCATGTAATTTCAAACCACATGCACCAGCATTAACTTGGTCAAAAAGATTTTTCTCATTAGATGAATTGCCCTTACCAAAAAAACCTAAATTTATAGGGAATGCTTCTGCAGATTGAAGCATACGAGATATATGAAAAGAACCTGGAGTACAAGTAGTTGCATTTGTACCTGTGGCTGGACCTGTTCCTCCTCCTAACATGGTTGTTACTCCAGAAGCTAATGCTATTTCTATTTGTTGAGGACAAATAAAGTGAATATGTGTATCTATAGATCCTGCAGTGAGAATATGTCCTTCACCCGCAATAACTTCAGTTGAAGCTCCAATTATTATGTTTATATTATCTTGTATATCAGGATTTCCAGCTTTACCAATTTCACAAATTTTCCCATCCTTCAATCCGACATCAGCTTTTACAATTCCCCACCAATCAACGATTAAAGCATTTGTTATTACGGTATCAACAGAACCATCCTCTCTTGTAGCTTGAGACTGTCCCATACCATCTCTAATAACCTTACCTCCTCCAAATTTAACTTCATCTCCATAAGTAGTAAAATCCTTTTCCACTTCAATTATTAATTCTGTATCTGCAAGTCTTACTCTATCTCCTTTAGTAGGACCGTATGTTTGAGCATAAGTTTTTTTATTGATCTTATAAGACATAATAATTAGGTATCTAAAGGACCATTAATTAAGGCATTAAAACCAAAGGCATTTCTATATCCTGAGTAAGATACAAGTTTCACCTCTGTAGTATCTCCAGGTTCAAATCTAATAGCAGTCCCTGCAGGAATATCTAAACGCCTGCCAAGTGTAATTTCTCTATTAAAAATTAAGGATTTATTGGTTTCAAAAAAATGATAATGAGATCCAACTTGAACAGGTCTATCTCCAGAGTTAGAGACAGATATAGCTATAATATCCTTGCCAGAATTTAATTCAATATATCCATCTTCGGTAATTATTTCTCCTGGTATTAAATATTCCATAGTTAATTAATGGGATTATGAATAGTTACTAATTTAGTACCGTCTGGGAAGACGGCCTCTATTTGAACTTCATCGACCATTTCAGAAATTCCATCCATTACTTGTTTTTTACTAAGCCAAGTTGTACCTTCAGACATTAATTGGCTAACACTTTTACCATCTCTTGCACCCTCTAAAACTTGAAAGCTTAAGAAAGCGACTGTTTCAGGATAATTAAGTTTAAGACCCCTATTAAGTCTTCTTTCAGCTAGTTGTGCAGCTGAAAAAATTAATAGTTTATCTTTTTCTTGAGGTGAAAGATTCATAAATAAAAATTAATCTAAAAATTATCTTTAAAAAAGTTCTGTCTGAACATAATTAGTAATTTATAGATCTTGTAAAGGCCATACACCTTGATATTCTGGCTTACAAAACCCACAAACAGTTCTTATTTGTGTCCAAATAGAAAAAAAACATTTTCTTGCATCTTGCGATGAAGTACCCAAGAATCTTATTGATATACCATTTTCTAAAGTTCCTAAAGACAAATAATTACCATTTTCTTTAAAAATCATTTTTATATTTTCTTTTAAGTCATTTATTTTTGTTTTAGGAAATTCTTTTTGACAAATCCAAATTAAAGAACCAAAAACTGGCATGTAATCCATTCCACTTTTAGATTCAAAAGTAAATTTAGTTAATTCAATATGATCTACAAATTCCCAATCATCATATAATTTATTATTTCTCATAATCTCTAATTTTGACCTAAAAATACCATTTTCAATGGATTCTCCTGCAGATGATCTTCCAAGTCGTATTAGATCTGTAAATAAAAAACTAGAATTATCCGAAATCTTTATCTTAAATTCCTGAGAATATAATCCGTTTGCAAAAACTATTGTTTCTTGTGGAAGGTACTCTAAATGTGAATTATCAAGAATATTTATCTTTGTTTTCTGGGAGGAAAAAGTTCCTTTAGGTTTAATTTTTGATCTGCCAACTGATCCATATACTTTCTGAGCAGAAGAGGTTGTTAATAAAACTTTCGAATTAATTCCAATATTTGCTTCAAATTCAAGCAAATCACCACCAACAAGACCTCCTGCCGTATGAAGTAAAGGTAAAATACAACGACCCTCTTCGTCATAACTGCACTTTATTAATTTATAGGGAGATGTAAATTTAGATTTGAAGATTGTTTTATCATCTTTTCCAGAACTTGTTTTATTATTAAAAAAATCCAAATAACAATTACCTTCCCAAGAAGATTTATCCATAATTGTTATCTTAATTACTCTATTTAAGTTACTAAAAATATTTTGTTATGAGTATAAAAAAAGAAATTATTGTAACTGATTGGACTAAGGGAAATTATCGGGAGGGTAATTTTTTAAAACTCACATTAAGTTCTGACCAAAGAAGAGTCTTTAGAGGAAAAAGAAAATCAGATTGTAATCAAGAACTTCAATTACAATTACCAAGAGAAGGAAAATTAAATGATGGTGATATTCTTAGTACAAATCATAAGAAACTCTTTGTACAGATTATTGCGCAAAAAGAGAATTTAATAGAAATAACTGCTAAAACAAATTTAGAACTTATAAAAGTTGCTTATCATCTTGGGAATAGACATGTGGGTATTGAGATTAATGAAAATATTCTATTAACCAAAAGTGATTACATAATTGAGGGATTGCTTAAGAACTTTGATGTTGTTTTCTTAAAAGTTAAAAAAAAGTTTTTTCCAGAAGTAGGAGCTTTTCATCATGAAAAAAAATCACTTAGCTAAATATTTATTAATTAGCCCAAGTTTACCTGTTGGAGGTTTTTGTTATTCGGAGGGATTAGAAAGTTATTTAAAAATTAAGAATTTAGAAGAATCTGACCACATAAAAGATTTAATTATAAGTGAATTAAAAATTGGGCAAATTAGAATTGAAGCAAAATGCTTAATAGAATTTTTTGATATTTTTGTAGAATTGAGAAATGCTAGTAATCTAAAAAAAAACAAAAGAAGACTATTGAGTTTAGATAAATGGTTATTATCTTCTAGGGATACTCTTGAGATAAGAGATCAACAGACCCAAATGGCTAAATCACTTTTAGAATTAACTAAAGAGTTTGGATTTGAATATATATATGAAAAAAATAAAAGTATCTCTTGGTCTTTAGCATGGAGTTGGGCTTGCTTCTCTTTTCAAATAAATAAATTAGAAATGATCGAAAATTTTATATATGTATGGACTGCGAATCAACTAAGTGCTGCAATAAGACTTATCCCAATGGGTTCCATAAAAGCACAAACTGTTCAGCTTGAGTTGTTGGATTTAATTTCAGAAGTTTCCCAAGAAATTGTAGACAAGAATATTAATGATCTTTATGTTGGAAATATAAGCTTATCTATGGCTCAACAAAACCATAATGATCTGTATACTAAACTATTTCGAAACTAATTTATGGGTAGCAAATTAAGAGTAGGAGTGGCGGGTCCTGTAGGTTCAGGTAAAACTGCATTAGTTGAAACTTTATGCATTAATCTTAAAAAGAAATATCAAATAGCTGTTGTTACTAATGACATTTATACAAAAGAGGATGCTAATTTTCTTATAAAGAAAAAGGTCTTAGAGGAAGGAAGAATTATTGGCGTAGAAACAGGTGGTTGCCCTCATACAGCAATCAGAGAAGATTGTTCTCTTAATAAAAATGCAGTAATTGATCTTGAAAACAAATATGATCCATTGGACTTTATTTTTGTAGAAAGTGGAGGAGATAATTTAGCAGCAAGTTTTAGCCCAGAACTTGTAGATTTATCTATTTATGTTATTGATGTATCTGCAGGAGATAAAATCCCGAGGAAAGGGGGGCCTGGGATTACAAGATCAGATTTATTATTAATCAACAAAGTTGACTTAGCTGAAATAGTTGGTGCAAATTTGAATATTATGCAAAATGATACAAATTTAATGAGAAATGGTAAACCATGGTTTTTTACTAATCTCAGTTCAGGTAAAGGAGTTTATGAAGTTTTAAACTATTTGGAAGCACAAATACCAAATATTTAAAACCAAGAAAATAATCTTTAGTTTTATATTGGATTCAACAAAAAGTTACCTACGATACAAAATTAAATCCCACTCGTTAATAACTTTTAAATTATCCCCTAATGAGGGTCAATTACCTAATTTAAACGAATTCATGAGAATTTCAAGGCGTATTTTGGCAGGTTTAGCTACTGCCTCACTTGCCGTTACCGTTACTTCCTGCGGAGGAGGCTCAGACACTTCTGGGAGTTTCGATGACACTGTAACTGTTGGTATCTTACATTCCCTATCAGGAACAATGGCCATTTCTGAATCAACTCTTGTTGATACTGAAAAAATGGCTATAGCTGAAATTAATGCTGCTGGCGGTGTATCCGTAGGTGGTAAGAGCTACAAAATCGAATACATCGTTGAAGATGGAGCTTCTGATTGGCCAACATTTGCCGAAAAATCTAAAAAATTAATCGACCAAGATGGTGTTCCTGTTGTATTTGGTGGATGGACATCTGCAAGTAGAAAAGCGATGCTTCCTGTTTACGAATCTAAAGATGCATTTCTTTACTACCCAATTCAATATGAAGCTCAAGAATGTTCAAACAACATTTTTTACACAGGTGCCTCGCCAAACCAACAATCAGAACCAGCAACTGACTTTATGTTTAAGAGGTCTCCTGCCGCTGGAAAGCCATTTTTCTTAGTAGGTTCTGATTATGTTTTCCCAAGAACATCAAATACAATCACCAAAGAACAACTTAAATCTCTTGGAGGAAAAGTAGTAGGAGAAGATTATTTACCTCTAGGAAATACTGAGGTTGCTCCTATAATTTCTAAGATTAAAAAAGCTTTAGCCCCATCTGGTGGTGGAGTTATTATTAATACTCTCAATGGTGACCAAAACGTTGCTTTCTTTAAACAAATTCAGGATGCTGGGATTACTCCAAGCAATGGATATTATGTAATGAACTATTCTATTGCTGAAGAAGAAATCAGTACTATTGGACCTGAATTTTTAGAAGGTCATTATGGTGCATGGAACTACATGATGTCTATCGACACTCCTGAATCCAAGAAATTTGCAGCTGATTTTAAAGCTCTATATGGAAGTGACAGAGTAGTTGCTGATCCACAGGAGTCTGCTTACAACATGGTTTATTTATGGAAACAAGCAGTAGAAGATGCAGGAACATTTGAGAACAGTGCTGTTAGAGAAGCTTTAGTAGGTCAAACATTTGACGCTCCTCAAGGACCAGTTGAAGTTATGCCTAACCATCACCTTGCTCAAACAGTAAGAATTGGTTTAATCAAGTCTGAAGGTGGATTTGAGATTCTTGAAGAAACTGATGGAGTTGTATATCCACAAGCATGGAACCAATTTGAACCAAGTTCAAAAGGCTATGCATGTGACTGGACAGACCCATCTAAAGGAGAAAGATATAAGCTTTAATATTCAGAGCTTATTCTAAAAAAAGAAGAGGAGGCTTAATGCCTCCTCTTCTTATATCAACTTAAATTTTCTTCTTATAAAATTGGAATTGCTTCTTGATAGTTTGTTTAACGGTGTAGCGATCGGATCTGTTTTACTTGTCGCTGCTTTGGGATTAGCTATTGTATTTGGTCTGATGGGTGTAATCAATCTTGCACATGGTGAGCTTATGATGCTTGGTGCTTACACTACATATGTAACTCAATTAATTTTTAAACTCCCACTATTAAAACCCTATTACAATGCATACGTTATAGTTTCTATTTTCTTTGCTTTTATTGTCAGTGGGGTAGTTGGAATACTATTAGAAAAAACAGTTATTAGAAAGCTATACGGGAGTCCATTAGAGACTTTACTTGCAACATGGGGTGTAAGCCTTATTCTTCAACAGTTCGTTCGCAGTGTCCCTTTAGCTTATGGGACAGGACTAGTAATAAGTCTAATAATTGGTTTATTTCTACCTACAGTCTTTTCATTGAAAGTAAAAGAGTCTATAAACTATAAATATGTCAAATTTAGTTCTTGGATAGTTGCAGCTTTTGCCGGAGTTCTCTCTGGTAATTTAATTTCATCTTCAGTTAGCAAATTAAGTCGAGCAAGTGCAAGAAATGTGGATGTCACAGCCCCAGCTTGGATGAGAGGACAGGTTGAAATTCTTGGAACAGCATTCCCAAAAACAAGATTAATGATAATAATAATTACTTTAATATCTGTAATTGCAATAACTTTATTTTTGAATCAAAGTGCTTGGGGCATGAGGATAAGAGCAGTAACTCAAAATAGAGAAATGAGTGATTGTCTTGGAATTTCAACAGAAAAAGTTGATGTCCTTACTTTTGGAATTGGTTCTGGATTGGCAGGTGTCGCAGGAGTTGCTGTATCTCTATTGGGGTCGGTTGGACCTAATGTTGGAGGAAATTATATAGTTGGATGTTTTATGGTTGTAGTTTTAGGAGGTGTAGGGAACTTATTGGGTACAATATTTGCCTCTTTTGGAATAGGAATAATGACTGATTTAATCGGAGCTGGTCGTCTTTTATCAATCTGGCCAAATATGCCTCTACCACTATCTAATACAATAAATTTCTTTGCAACTACCAGTATGGCTAGAGTTATGATTTTTGCATTAATAGTAATATTTTTGCAATTCAAACCTACTGGTTTATTCCCCCAGAAAGGAAGGATGGTTGAGAGTTAATGGAATTTAAAAATTTAAAACTAAGCAAAAAAACAACTCTTGTTATTTGGGTGATCATAATTGCTTTTATTATCGCAGCTCCATCAATTCTTCCTGTTTTCAGACTAAATCTTCTTGGCAGATATTTATCATTAGCCATAGTTGCTCTTGGTGTAGATCTGATTTGGGGATTTACCGGTTTATTGAGTCTTGGACAAGGTATATTTTTCGCTCTTGGAGGTTACTGTGCCGCAATGTATCTTCAGATAACTAGCTCTTCTGAATTCCCTAATAATATTCCTGAATTCTTTGGACTTTACGGTGTAGATAATTTACCTTTCTTCTGGGAACCATTTAGATCTCCAATATTTAGTTTATTTGCAATTTGGGTAATACCTGCATTAGTTGCAGGAATGCTTGGATTTCTTGTATTTAGAAATAGGATAAAAGGCGTATATTTTTCAATACTTACCCAGGCTGCTCTTCTAGTATTCTTTAATTTTTTTAATGGACAACAAAAACTTATTAACGGTACCAATGGATTAAAAACAGATGTAACACAACTTTTTGGACAAATGGTTGGATCAGAATCAATTCAAAAAATGTTTTTTTGGTTAACAGCAGTATTGGTTATTGCAGCATGGTTTTTTTCAAAATGGGTAGTAAAAGGAAGATTTGGAAATATACTTATAGGTATCAGGGATGACGAGCCGAGAGTAAGATTTACAGGATACAATCCGGTCTTTTTTAAAACAATAATATTCTCTATAGCTGGTGGATTGGCCGGCATATCTGGGGCTTTATACACTGTTCAGTCAGGAATAGTATCTCCTCAATTTATGACGGTCCCATTTTCCATAGAAATGGTTATATGGGTTGCAGTTGGAGGTAGAGGGACTTTACTAGGTGCGATACTAGGAGCAGTATTTATTAATTATGCAAAAAGTTTAGTAAGTGAAGCTTTACCAGCCAGCTGGATGTTTATACAGGGAGGTTTATTTATTCTGGTAGTAACTGCATTGCCAGAGGGGGTTCTGGGATGGGTGCAAGGAGAAGGACCAAGGAATCTTCTTCAAAGATTTGGTGTTAAAAGAAAAATCGAAACATACCCAAGCTTAGAAGTTAAGAATGATACAGAAGGATTAAAAAAATGAATATAAATACTCAAGCCCTTCTTAGCCTAGAAAACATAACTGTTAGTTTTGAAGGATTTCTAGCATTAAATGATCTAAACCTAAGTTTAAATAAAGGAGAATTGCGTGCTGTGATTGGACCAAATGGAGCCGGCAAAACAACCTTTCTAGATGTCATTACAGGTAAAGTAAAACCTACGAAAGGTGAAGTTCTTTTTAAAGGAAAATCATTAGTAGGAAGAAAAGAACATAAGATTGCACGACTTGGAGTGGGAAGAAAATTTCAAAGTCCAAGAGTATTTGAAAATCTAACTGTAAAAGAAAATCTTGAGATCTCAGTATGTACACCTAAAAGTCCCTTGAATCTTATTAATAAAAAGATAAAAAATGAACAATTAGATGAAATAGAAAAATTGATGAAAATTATAAACTTATCTAAAAAAATGCATATAAAAGCTGGTGCTTTATCACATGGTCAAAAGCAATGGTTAGAAATTGCAATGTTACTAGGACAAAAACCAGACTTAATGTTGGTTGATGAACCTGTTGCTGGTCTTACCGATGAGGAGACTGATTTAACTGCAGATTTACTAAAAACATTATCTGGAGAAAATACTGTTGTAGTAATAGATCACGATATGGAATTTATAAGAAGACTTGAAAGTAATGTTTCAGTATTAAATCAAGGAACAGTATTATGTGAAGGTACCATGGATACTATTCAAAATGATAAAAAGGTAATTGATGTTTATTTAGGAAGACCAGAGGACTAAACATGAAAAATATACTAGAAGTAAAATCATTAAATACTTATTATGGAGAAAGTCATATCCTAAGAGATGTAGATCTAAATGTAAAAGCTGGAGAAATGGTCTGTTTAATAGGTAGAAATGGAGTAGGAAAAACTACTTTATTAAAATCTTTAATAGGCTTATTAAGACTAAAGAAAGGGGAAATAAACTTTTTTGGAGAAAATTTTAATAGAAAGGCTCCACACCAAAGAGCTAGAAAAGGAATGGCATATGTTCCTCAAGGAAGAGAAATAATACCTTATCTGACCGTTGAAGAAAACTTAATGTTGGGAATGGAATCACTCCCTGGAGGTTTATCTAAAAATAAAAAAATTGATTCATTTATTTACGATTTATTTCCTATTTTGAAAGATTTTCTAGCAAGAAAAGGTGGTGACTTAAGTGGAGGACAACAACAACAACTTGCTATTGCTAGAGCACTACTAGGAAAACCAAAACTATTGTTATTAGACGAACCGACAGAAGGAATACAACCAAATATTGTATTAGATATCGAAAACGCTATAAACCTTATAATTAAGGAGACTGGTATCGGAGTATTATTAGTTGAGCAACACTTGCACTTTGTAAGACAGGCTAGTAGATACTATGCGATGCAAAGGGGAGGAATTGTTGCGAGTGGGAACACAAATGAATTAAGTCAAACAGTTATTGATAAATTTTTAAGTGTATAGTAATCAAAATTATCTTTTAAAAATATATTTTATTTTTCACATCTTATTAAATCAATACTATTTGGATGTTCATTAATATATTTATTGAATTCCATTGCTAGTGATCTTGCTTCGTAAGCATCAAGAGCATAGAAACAATTTTCCAATCTAATATTTTGAAAATCTCTGTAATAAACTGTATATGGTTTTCGACCGTTTTTTTTATGCATTATTTTTGATAGGTAAAACTATTTATTTAGATACTTTAACCTTGCATAATTTTTTTAATTAAAGGAGTATCTTTTGTTGTTTTCAATATATATCGAAGATAATAAAAATATATAACCCAAATAAATTAAAAGCTTAGATGCTTTTGATAGCTCTTAAATATCAGGCTTATTTATTTTGTCATTTTCTTTAGGTTTACCCTCTATTAAGAAAACAAACTTTGATAAGATTCCACCAAAAAAAGGAATCCAGAATCTTTCATAAAAAAATTTCATGTTTTCTTTCATTAAGCAACAACAATATCCTCCTGAGTATCAATTCTTTTTAATATATCAAGATCAATTGATCTAAAAATATCTTGCATCAATAGAATATCAAGCTCAAATTTCAACAAGTTAATATCGGAAGAAAGTATATCTTCAATAAAATAATTAAAAGTTTCTAAGTCTCTGTTCACGTAAAATTTATATTTTTTGGTTATTATTAACCCATTGGAGAAAAAAGTCAATTAATTTTTAAATTAAGATAAATATAAGTTTAATTGGTTCAAAATTATTACATTTCTTATGAATTATAAAAATTAATAAAAATAACGGATAGTAAAACTAAAGTTATTGTAAATCCTTTTGCATATTAAATTTAAAGTCAATGCGAACGATACAACCAAAAAGGATAAGAAACAACCCTAAATATGAATTAAAAGAGAGATCCAAAGTTATAAATTTGTGTTAGTGACATATTAGCTTAAGAAATAAAATCATCAAAATAATTACGAAAAGTAAAGTTAGATTTAATTATAATAAATATATTAAATAATTTTCATGAAACCTATTAGTAAAAAATAAACTAAAGTAAACAATTTATAAAATATCTCTCTTTATGCAAGAATTCTTACAACGAGATCTTAGTACAAGTTTATTATCTATTTCAGTTTTATTAGGATGGTTGGGTCTAAGCTTTATATTGCTAAGAATAGTAGCAATAACTATAAAAAAAGTACTCGAAGCAATATTTAGTAAATCTAATTAACGTGAAATAAACCATAGATATAATTCCCATTCACAATTACGTAAAATTAATAGGTATAATAACTCATAAAAATGTCAATTTTAGATAAGGTAGAGATAGGTAATTTAGTTCAAGTAAATTTAAAACTCTCAAAAGATAGATTAAAAAAGGAGACTATTGAAGCTATAAATATTTCATCGAAATGTACTGTTAGTGATTTCAAAATTACAGATGGGATGGGCCTTGGTGTTATCTTAAAATTAGCGAATGGAAAAAAAGAATGGTTTTTTGAAAATGAGATAGAAATTTTGGATGAAACAGGAAATGTAAAAGAAAGAGTAAATAATAAAAATATTAATAATGATTTAACCATAAAATTTTTAAAAAATTTTAATTACACGCCTAAAATCAAATTTGGTGAACTCATAAATCCATTTAACTTTATAACTTGGTTAATAGTTTCATTTAAAGATATTATTTAATTTATTGAAAATTCACCAAAAAGATACAATAATTTTTTTTTATTTAAAGAAATAAAGACACAACTTTAATCGAATTATATGGAACAAAATATTATAAAAGTAGAAAACTTATCTAAATCATTTGAAATCGCTTCAAAAAAACCCGGATTAAAAGGAACAATTAAACATTTCTTTAGAAGGGAAACTCAAAATATTAATGTTATTAAAGATATAAGCTTTGAAATTAAAAGAGGAGAAATAATTGGTTTCCTAGGGGCAAACGGTGCTGGTAAAACAACAATTCTGAAAATGCTTTGTGGTTTAATTTACCCAAGTGCTGGTAAATTATCGGTTTCAGGTTATCTGCCTTACAAAAGAAAGGTCAATTTCCTTAAGAATATAACTTTAATAATGGGGCAAAAACAACAACTTATTTGGGATTTACCACCAATTGAATCTTTTTACTTAAATGCTGCAATCTATGACATAGATAAATTTGAAGCCAAAAGAAGAATCAAAAGATTGTCAGAGATGCTTGAGATAGATAAGGAGCTTTATATACCTGTTCGTAAATTGTCATTAGGGCAAAGAATGAAAGCGGAATTATTAGCAGCCTTAATACATAAGCCTAATATTTTATTTTTAGATGAACCTACATTAGGACTTGATATAAATGCGCAACGTAATCTTAGGAAATTTCTGCAAATTTATAATAAAGAAACTGAAGCAACAATATGTCTAACCAGTCACTATATGAAGGATATTACATATTTGTGCAGGAGGGTAATATGTGTGCACGAAGGGAGCATTACGTATGATGGGAGCCTTGATAAACTATTAAAAAAATTATCTCCTGTTAATGACATTTTAATTATTTGCAGATCTGATAAGGATGCAAATCAATTAAGCAATTCAGGCTTAATGATTAAAAATAGAAATAAGAAAGAAATAACATTAACAATTAAAAAAAATGCTATTACATCTACCTTAAAGGAAATATTAAACAAATTTGACATTGAAGATCTATATATTAGCGAAACTCCTGTAGACGAGATAATAGGGGAGATTCTTATAAATAAAAAAGTATAAATGTCTAATTTAAATATAAACAAACTCACAACACTATTAAAAGTACAATATTCAAATATGCTGGAATATAGAGTAGAGATTGCTTTGTGGGCAATATCAGGAATAATACCTTTTTTTATGCTTAATATCTGGACAAACAATAACTTGAACGAATCTATCAACTTAAGCAATATAATGCTTTCAAGGTATTTTTTGAGTGCATTTTTTGTTCGTCAATTTTCTGTAGTATGGGTTGTTTTTACTTTTGAAGAAGATGCACTTTTAGGGAGAATATCACCATACCTTATTCAACCACTCAATCCTTTTTTTAGATATTTTGCTCAACATATAGCAGAACAATTTACTCGCTTTCCTTTTGCAATAATAATTGCATTAATTTTTTTTCTTTTTAATCCTGAAAGTTTATGGATACCAAGCTTGGGTATTTTTTTATTATCATGTATTTCTACCTTTTTATCTTTTTTAATTCAGTTTTTAATTCAATCAATTATTGCTTGTTTATGTTTTTGGACAGAAAAGGCTTCATCAATAGAAAGATTATTATTTATACCAACTCTATTCCTATCTGGGCTATTAGCCCCAGTAATATCCTTTCCAGAAAAAGTAAAGTCATGGATATACATAACTCCTTTCCCTTACTTAATTGATTTTCCTGCAAATTTGTTATCAGGAAACAAAACCAACATGATATCAGGATTTCTAATGCAATTAATTTGGATTTCGATACTTTTTCCAGTTTTTAAACGGATATGGAATCTAGGTACAAAAAAATATACTGCAATGGGTTCATGAAGTTAAAAAAATACATAAAAATATATACATTATTTTTATACACTTCCTTATCTTCAGAGTTGGAATATAAGACTAATTTAATAATTGATTTCGTTACAGCAATCCTAAGCTTGATTGGAAGCATATTTTTATTAACGATCTTTTTCCAAAATACTGATAATATTGGAGGTTGGAATTTTCAACAGGCCTTAATTATTCAAGGCATTTATACAATATTAAATGGGATTACAAATACTTGGTTCAATCCAAATCTTACAGAGATAGTTAAACATATTAGAGAAGGTACCTTGGATTTTGTTCTTCTTAAACCCGTAGATAGCCAATTTTTTATTTCTTTAAAAAAAATAGCACCATCTGGATTTTTAGAAATAATATTAGGATTTGCTTTACTGTTTTACTGCATAAGAATCAATCAAATTAATATTAATTTAGCATTTCTATTTTTATGCTTAACAACAGTAATTTGTTCTATTTTAATACTTTACAGCTTATGGTTTTTGATCTCCACAACAACAATTTGGTTTGTTAAAACATGGAATGCAACAGAAGTTTTACGCTCTTTTCTTTATATAGGAAGATTTCCATTAAATTCTTTTTCTTTTTCATTAAAAATATTTTTTAGTATTTTCATACCAATAGCATTCATAACATCAATACCATCAGGAGTTTTCTTAGGCCTTGCAAAATTATGGGAAATAATTTTAGAAATAATTGTATGTGGAATATTTTTAATAGCTTCAAGAAGGTTTTGGTTATTTGCTCTCAAATATTACACATCAGCCTCTAGTTAATATAATCTGACGATTTCTCTACATAGATCCCATACCTTTTGCTTGCTTTCTTGATTAGTTAATTTTGATAATTTCTTAAAATTATTGGGAGATTTTTCAATTTTAAGAAGCTTACATAAATAATTTATTTCATAATATCTAGAAACTCTTCCGACTTTAACCGAGATATTAGAAAGAATTATTAAGATAGAAATAATTCCTAAAGTTATAAAAACTCTAAATAAGGATTTAGCATAATCATCATTTTGAGTTTTAACTTCAAATTTCATTATTCAATTATATGTTGTGGACACTTAATCGCAGCAATAGCGACTGCTGCGACCTTAAAATTATCTGAATTTTCAATAACTTTCTTTACCTTTAATGGGCCGTACTTTTCACTTGCATCACTATAAGAAAGAAGTAAAGATTTATAATTGTCATAACCTAAATTTCTATATTCACAGAAATTATCCCCAACGAAATTTAAAAGAGTTAATAAAGTTAATTCAATCATAAAGTGTGTTTAATTTATCAAAACTATTTTTTTGAATAATACATTGAATCTGACCTTTAACAAGTTTATCAGGGTTAAAAAAAAAATTAAATATGAAGCTACTTTTAAGCTGAAAACATTAATTATTACAAGTTTTGACATTAATTCTAAGACCCTATTAAAAACGATAGATATCAACACTACAGGTAGCGTTTATTAAACTAGTTAGATCCACTACAGATAGGGGGTTGCATTTTTATTAAAATTGGATTAAAAATAAGGTTCCCCATCACCCGGCCTCATATTTATGAGGCCTTTTTTTTTTTTAAATTATTTCGAATTTGGAAACCGAAATTTCTACTTAAAGGTATTTTGTTATACAGTATTTAGCTAAGAATGAAATTAATATTTTAATTTATTATAAAAATGAACATATCTCTGTTAACGGCTACTGCTGCAGTTGGTCTATTTTTAACTACAACAGCTGTTTTGGCATTTGCGTTTACTTAATTTACATAAAAAAAAGTTCTAGAGACTTTATTAATAAACTAATTCCTACAAGCAAACATACAATTGTAAAAGTATTTTTAATTAATTTATTTCCTTTTAAATTAGATAAATGGGCCCCAAGATACCCCCCAGTAAAAGAACCAGATATAAGAATTAATAGTAGATTTATTGGTATAAAGCCTATCCTGCTAAGAAGTATTGCACCCATTGCATTCCAAAAAATTCCTACCGTAAAAAAAGTTAAACTAACAGCTCTAAGAAAATCAATTTTATAAGATTTAATTAATAACATAGTCATTAATAAACCCGTTCCTGATGAAACAGAACCGTTTAAAATTCCTATTATAAAAATAGTTATTATAAATTCTATTTTAAAAATTAGTTTGATATTTTCATTTAAAGAATTCATGCCTAATGATTTTTTGCGAATTGAGTACACTGCAAGAAATATCGAGAGAATGCCTAATATTAAATAAAGAAATTGCTCGGAAAGAAATTTCACAATCCATGATCCTAAAATTACTCCTGGAGTCCCGAAAATTAGTATTTGACAAATAACATTCACATCTTTTCTAAGCAATTTAGAATTTCTTATAGAACCTCCTAATCCCAGGGCAACAGTTGCGATTTTATGAGTTGCAAGAGCTTGATAATAAGGCAATCCAGATAAAATCAAAGCTGGTAATTGTATTAGACCTGCACCTCCCCCCGAGATAGCTGAAAACATATTAGAAATAAAAGAAATTGAAAATATTAAAAAGTATTTATATAAAGAATATTCATGAATGATTTGATCATGCGAAGTAAAAATAATCATATAATATAAAATTATTTGAATTAAATTTAGTGTAATTAAATGCTATAAATATTACCTTTTTATAAATATTCTGACCTTAATCACAATATTCAAAATATTAGAAAAACTGTTATTATCAATTTAATCTTAAAGTATGTTATGCATAATCAAGATGCAATTTACCTTGAGCAGTTGTGTCCCAAGATAAGCAATAAAAACTGGAGGGATTCACTACATAAATTAACTAAAAACAAATGTATTTATTGCGGTAATCCCTCCGAGTCGTTGGATCATCTATATCCCAAATCAAAAGGAGGTAAAAGTATCACAAGTAATTGTGTTCCATGTTGTTTATCCTGTAACGGTAATAAGTCTGACTCAGAAGTACTTAATTGGTATAGGAATCAAAATTTCTATGACCCAAGAAGATCTATGGCGATTAGAGCGTGGTTCAATAATGAACTAAAGCTAGCAGAAATCTTATTAAACTACATAAAGTAATATATTATTTAAATTATAGATACATCATAAAAATTAATTAATCTGCATTGCAATAAGAATAACATTTTAGATGGCATAAAGAATAAACAAATAGAAAATCACTTGCCACTTAACTATTTTCTTGCTAGTAATATGAAGCGGGCTAAAGTCTATTACTCCACGAAGATTTAGTCCGCTTTTGATTTAAGTTCTACTTAGTTTTACCAATTTGTTAGTTGATAAATATTTTTCTAAATTTTGGCAATTATATTTATAAGTTAGTTAAGAAATAAATATATTTTTATTAATTATTTTAGTTAACTTCTATGGTTTTAAAGTTGTGAAAAAAATCTTATTACGGCAAATAGAAATAAAGTAATTATAATTTTAATTGATATTCCTTTTAATTTAAAATAAGCAATAAAGTTATTTTAATAATGTAGCGGATGTACAGTTTGATTGAATTTAAGTCGCTAATAATTAGTTATGAGTTATTATGCAGAACCAAATCAAATAGAATACGACGAATGGTTTGATGCAAATATTGATCCAATTGACTTAGTGGACTATTCAAACGAGAAAGAGTTTAGCGACTCTGTCCATGAAAAATTTTACTTGATGTCCACTCAAAATTTAACAATTGGTTCTTCTAATAATTTGTACTAAACTCTCTTACAATATCAATGCAATAATTTTAAAACTCTATGACATTTGTTGGAGAAATAAGTTCAAAATAACCATCCTTATTTAACGAATATTTATCAAACCAAAGGTTTATTAAATTATCAATACCTATACCAGATAGTAATTTTTTATTTGATATTTTGTAGTCTGAGAGGGCTAATAATAAATATGGAAAAATCAAATCAGAGACTCCAGAAGGGAGTTTGTTTAAGGGAACTCCATGCCCTTTGCTCCAAAGTTGTTGCATATCTTGAGAAAACAAACGGCTCCAATAATTAAAGTCACAACATAATTTTTCTGGAGGTAAAAGGTTAAGAGTTAGTATAGGAGAAGAAAAAGTCATAATTGTTCGTTAAAAAATTAAAAGGTTTTAGAATGGTTTTAATATTGTTAATTACTTATAAACAATTTATATACACTGAAGGTATGAATATTCATTGGCATACTTTCCTAAGAAACAACACGATCAAAGAATAACTATAAGTGCTGCACTATGCAACACTTATTTATAAATTACTTTTCAGAAATTTTTCTTTAAATTCAAGAAACATTAAAAACTTATCGTATATATCAGAATCAAGGAGTTCATTTTTAGCTTCTTTATTGTATGTATTTTTATTCTTCATATAATCATTTTTTAACTTAGAAATTAATTCCTTTTTTGAATTTTCCTTTGTTAAATAATCATTATTATATAAATTATTACTAGTACTATTATTATAAATGCCATTACTTTTCACTATATTAATTAGCCCTCTATTACTTAAGGCTTCCTCAATCAAAATATTAATTATTTTAGAATTGCTTAAATTACTTTCAAAACTTAATTTATATATTACTTCCAGTACCTCACTTCTAGGAATAAAGCCAACTCTTCTTTTTTTTGTAGGCATTAAAAAGTGCAGCTCTTGACTATAGTAAGTGTTGCACTATATTCAATCTAAGTCAAATACTTTTCTTATGATTTTACCATTCACTATTTTTTTAGGAGCCCTTGGATATCTTTACTATAACTCAAAGGTTGAGGTTACTCTCTTAGAGAAAGATAATATTGATTTATCAGAGAATCTAACAGAAGAAGATGACCTTTACAAAGACTTGGGAGACCTGTTTATATAATGCTATTAAGTAAAAATTATGTAATTTATTTGCTGAACCCCATGTAATAAGAATGCAAACTCAATAATAAAAGTATTGAAAATCCAAAATACCAGATCAGTAGCCATCTTATTAAATGTAAATTAGTAGATTTCTTCTTTTGCAGCTTAACTAAAAAATTTGGTAAATAATCAATGCTATATTTATCAATCTTTAATGACTTCATAATAATTACTTTTACTTACAATCAAACAAAAAAATTAAATCTTCGCAAGTTTATTTCATCATCTATGAACTAAATAAAAATTTATTCAAAAACGTTAAATTTTTAAATTACAAATAAAAACCTTTATAATTTCAACTTCGTTTCATAACCAAACGCATAAAATGATCAAATAATCACTAAAATTAAAAAGTTAGATATATATACAGTTATGACTGTACATCAAGATTACGAAATTAAAATCAACATAAATGAGTTGATTGAAAAAAGGATACCTTGTTGTGACTTGCTGCATCCTGATCATTGTTTAACAGAACAGCAAGTATCAGAAATTGCACATGACATTAGAATGGATTTAAATTTACATGACTTATACAAGCAGGTTGATCAGCATATTATGAGTTATGTTAATGCAGCTGGTATTGACAATAAAGATCATTGGGTTGAACCTCATTTACCAGATCTAGATAGAGATACTAAAGAAGAAGTTGGAATAGAATTCGATTAGTTAATTTGATAACTTAATGACCTTATGTATAAATATTTTTTTGAATATTCTATTAATTTATAAATCTGCTCGGTTGAATATTGTTATTGACAAATTCTAATGAAATCACAAAAAGATTTTTATTTTTGAAATATGTTAAGAAGCAGAGTTAAAAAAATTCATTAAATTTTTTCTCTTTTTTATAAATTATTTAATTTTAATAAAGTTTAAAAGGTAATTTATATTATTTATAAATTTTGCTAAAACAACTTATAAATAAATGATTTGTTCTTAAACTTTAACCCTACAAACTTAAAAAATAATATATAGTGAACAACGAATAACTAAAAGGATCAAATTAATGACAAATATTATTGCTTTAACATTCAAGGAAATTGGAATAGGGAAATTAGACATAATTGTAATTGGAATTGTATCTTTGATATTTCCAACTTTGTTTATAATTGCATCTAGAAATCTTGATCCCAAGGGAGTTTTTGAATGGATGATGGAAAAACCAAGTGATTGGATAGGAAAAAAATGAAGTTTAAAATACATAACTATGGCTTAATCAAATGCTAATTTTTCTAATTCATCAATAGGAAATTCATATATTTGGCAATTGTTTGATAAACCCATAATGATTTTGTTAATTAATACTTTATTATCAATTAATTTGTTTAATTTATTATTTTTAAATTCCTTATTTGTCTCCCCTATTGCAAAATTCAAAGCACCATCTTTAGAAATTCCAAATTGTAAAGTATTACAGTATGTTTTTGAAAATTTTTTAGCAACTTTTAAGGTATAGTTCTCAATAAGATCTGGTGAAATAACATTAGGATAAGCGGGTGCAGTTATTATAAATATGATACAGGAGAATAAAAAATATAAAACATTTCTAATCATTTGAAATTAGTGTTAAATTGAATCTAATTTACAGTGATGTAATCTCAAATATGAACATATTTAATTAATATTAAAATAATTGATTCAATAATAGAAGCAATACTATTTCTGGTAAAAATAATCTATCAAAGTAGATATTTGAGATTTAAAAGATTAAGAAATTTGATTCATTGATTTATTAGAACTTTTTTTGATTCAGAAGCAAGTTATTTTAAATATCAAAATAAAGTATCAAGAAATAAGGTATCGTAAATTTCATTTCTTATAACCTTCAAATCAAATATGTTTAGAGAATATAAGTTGAAGCTCATAATTATTGAAACATTTACTCAATAAAGCAAAATATACCTTGCTCTATCTAAATAAGTTACCTTTTTTTGTATAAAATATATATTTCAATAATTTCTTTTTAAATATTGCTACAAATGATAGAGAATTTTTCCTTATATGAGAAATTGATTATTTACTTGGGTTATAGTTCCGAAAGATAACTGGTCAATTAAAAAAAGATATTAGTTTATGGAAAATAAGCAAATTAATTTTTTTAAATCTAAAGACTTTAATGCTGTTTTAAAACCTTTTAAAAAGGGAACAGTAGTAAAAATTGACAACATAGAGGTTAGAGAAAAGGAAAAACATTTAAATATTGGTTTATACGGTTGGTATGCAATCTGTCCGTCAAAGGATCTCAAAAAAAATAAACTTTATTTTTTCTCCTTGTTTGACGAACCTCTTCTTTTGTTTAGAGACGAAAATAATAATATCCGATGTATCAAAAATATTTGTCCACATAGGGGGGCATCCTTCTTCGGTGGTTCAATTTCAAATGGTGAGCTTACATGCCCTTATCATGGTGCTAAATTCTCATCTGAAGGAACCTGTCAAAATATAGATAGAATAACTTGCAGTCATATTGTTGATAATAATTACAATAACTATGCAAAGAGAATTCATTTATCACAATACAAAGCATTAGAAAAAGATGAATATATTTTTGTTTATTTTTCTGATAAATCAGAAACTGATTTAAAAAATATTAATGATGTTTTACCTATTAAGAATTATGAATTAATTGATAATGGATTTTCTGTTAAAGATTGTGTTTCGGAGGAAGTTTTGGTTGATTTTAAATGTGACTGGTCAAGAATTATCGAGAATCATTTGGATATTCTTCATATATTTTGGGTACATGGAGATACAATCCCAGATAAAGATGTAAATAAAAATGTACTTGTAAGTTTTAATCAAAAAATTAAAATTAATCCAACATACATCGAAAGTATATATTTTTACAAAAGTAACCCTACTAAAGAATTCATAAGAATAAAGTATATTCCTCCAGGAAGAATATTAATTTATAAAGGGGAACCATCTGTTTCAAGATATGTTCAAGTTCTAGATCACATTCCTTTAGGAGATAATAAAGCAAGAGTAATAGTTAGACATTATAGAAAATTCCTTAAAAACAAACTGCTAAACAACTTAATACTATTTAAGGAGATTCAAAAAAAAATATTTTACAAAATATTTGATGAAGATTACATGATTTTAAAAACACAAACATATAATCACAAATTAGGATTAATAAAAAATGATGAGATAAAATTATTAGGGGAAGATAGAATTATAAATTATTTCTGGAACTGGTATAAAAAATCTGAAGAGAAAGACAATCCTTGGAAATTTATCAATAAAAACAAAGAACTTGACGTTTACAATGAGATTATATTTAAGTATCCACCAGAAATTAAGAAATTAGAAATTATTAATAACATAAATATAATAAGAAAAACATTTATAAGATATCTAGCTCCATTGATATTTTTGTTGCTAATTATATAATTTTCATGAAAAATGTTAATAGACCTGCTTGGCTAAATTGGCTTTATTTAATGATATTTATTTTAAGTTCAGTGCAATTATTTATATTCTGGAGTAGCAAATTATAGTGTCAAATGAATTTTGGTTTGAAGCAAGAAATATTAGTTGTATTAAAAATGGATATGAAGTTGTTAAGAATTTAAATCTAAACTTAAAATATGACGAAAATGTCATTTTGATTGGGCCTAATGGTTCAGGAAAGTCATCCTTAATAGAAGTAATTAATAGAAATATTTACCCAGTGATAAAGAAAAATTCTTTTATAAAAATATTTAACGAAGAACTTATAAATATCTGGAACCTTAGAAATAAAATAAGTACAGTAAATTTCGAAATAAGAAATAGAATTCATCCAAAATTAAAAGTATTTGATTTAATAATTAGTGGTTTTTATGGTAAGTATTGCAAAGTAAGAAATACCTCCAAAGAGGAAGTTTTTTTAGTACAAAATCTACTAAAGAAAATGTACTTGAATAAAATATCACAAAAATATTTTTCTCTTTTATCAGAAGGAGAAAAACAGATTTGTCTAATTGCGAGAGCTATAGTAAATAAACCAGAAATCTTAATCTTAGACGAACCAATTACAAACCTAGATTTAAAATCAAAGTTTTATGTAATAGATCAAATTAACGAATTATCAAGATTAAATACAAAAATTATATGCATAACTCATGATATTTCAATGATTACAGGTATCTACAATAGAGTTATTATGATAAAAGATAGGATGATAATTGCAGATGGGAAGCAAAACAAAGTTTTAAATAGTAAAAATATAAATAAATTATTTGATATTGATATAGAAATTAAGCAATATAAAGGAAATTGGAATATTTACAGAAAAGCTAATTAACGATTATTAACAAAATAACAAATGCAATTACAAAATAAATAATCTTTTTATTTAGTCTTAAAGAAAAATTCTTATTCCTGAATGAAGAAGACCCACATTTAAAACAAACCATCCTCCCACCTAATGACCTATCTGAAACAAGATCAGAACTGCCACAATTTAAACAAACCTTAATAGAACTCACTCTTAAGATAAAAAAATTAATTAACTCAATATAAATTATATAAATTATTCATTTTATGTCTGTGTATAGAGACAATTAATATTATGATAATGAGAATCTATTGCAATAATGCACGTTACGGTACATAATTGATAATAATTCTCATTATCAGTTCTATTAGCATATGAATTTTCATAGTTATAGTGAACCTATATCAAAAACTGTAAGAATAATAACTGGACAAACTGTTCTTATAGATCCATCATCAAGACCTAAAGGTACTTGTCTTGAAGTACAAAGCGGAATAGCTCGAGTATTTTGTCCATGCGAAGAAACAGAAGGAATGACTCTTGCTTTTTTACAATCAGGTGATCAATTGAGGACTGATCTATTATGCAGTGAAGGGGTTTGTGTAGAAGCTCTAACTGACCTATCCTTTCATAGTAATGTAAGTATTTCTGAGAATTCAGGATATGATTCAGTTAATGAATGGACTCTTCAATTACTGAGAATTAGACATTTAGGGAACGCAGAACAAAGATTACAAGCTTTATTCTCAATATTAGTAAACCGTCTTGGAAGAAGATGTGGGAAATGGTGTGAATTACCTTTTAGGCTTACCCATGAAAGAATAGGTGAATTAATAGGTTCGACCCGAGTAACATCAACCAGATTAATATCAAAATTAAGAGCATCTGAGTTATTAATAGCCCCAATTGGTACTCAGACAGTTAGTGTAGCTCCCTGTTTTATTGAGTCTTCTCCACTATAGGTATAAACATGTATATATCTGAATCGATTATTAACAACCTTTTGCTGGAGATTGATTTACTTGCTTGTAGGCTAAACAATATCAAGGAAACTTACAAAAATACTGAACATAATGGTTTACGCGTGAGATTAATTGATGAAAATCATAATATCTTTCGAAGAATATATGAAATTTTTTCAATAGCTAAATTAATAGATAGGAGCACTAAAGAAAAATTAAGTTTTTCTAGATTATTAGTAGAAAAATGTACAAGAACGATTGCAGAAACAAAAATAGAAACAAATTTATTTTTTCTTTAAATCGTTATCAATTAAAAGTAATGCTGATGGTTGATTAGAGGCAAATTTAACTTTTCCTAATATGTGAGCGAATTCATCCTCAGATTTTGTTTGAGCCTCAACAATTGGATCTAAAAAAACATTAGATCTTGTATCAGAAATCCTTTCTGAAATTGAATATAATTGTTGCAAAGAGGCGGTTAAATCAGCTTCCATTTTGAAAGAAAAGGATATTAAATCCTCTATAGAATCCCAAGCCTGTATTGGGGCGGGCAATTCTTTTAGTTTTACATTTTGTCCACGAGCTATAAGATAATTAGCAAATTTATAAGCATGCTCCATTTCTCCTTGAGATTCGCTTAAAAAGTAAGATGCAAAGCCATCTAAATCTCTCTCTTGAAACCATAAGTAAATAGAAAAATATTGAACATTGGCTTGTCTTTCCATAGTTAGATGTTCAAAAAAATTATCTAACAATCCAGCATCCATTGGCTGTGCAATCGCTCTACCCGAAGGGCCCAAATTAATTAGATTTTTTGTTTGTAAATTATTCTCAGTCATTATTAAAATTAGTTAGTAATTAAATAATACAACATTTTGTTTAATTTAGTAATTAAAAAAGATATCAGGTATATTAGTAAATATGATAATGAATATCAATAGCAATGGCAAAATGAGTACCAAATATAATTTTTCAGAATTGATATTAGTTAATAAATTATACGTAAATAAAAATAAGAAATGTAAAAAGAAAAAATGTTCAAAATGGAAGGGGGGCAAGTGTAATTGCTTATAGAAAATTAATTAATTAATATCTTATATGCCCCAGGATATAAATAAAAGAAGCAGTCTTTATTTATACCTAGGGAACAATTATCTCCAACGTTAAAAATATTTTTAATATTAGTTCTTACTCTTAATGTTTCTCCTTTAATAGATATTTTATAAACAAAATATTCGCCAAGAAACTCTTTTGAGACTATGCTTCCATCTCCGTTTTTAGATTTTTTAATAGAAATAAATTTGGGAGAAATTGATATGAATTTGATGTTTTTTTTATCTTTTAAAAACGAATTATTTATTTTACCTAAACAAGTGGAATATATATTGCCAATTTTATTTAGTTTAATAATATTATTACCAAGAATAAAACTACTCACAAAAACCGTTTTGGGTTTTTCTAGAAGTTCAATAGGTTTATCAATCTGATGTATTTTCCCCTCATGCATTACAGCAACCTTATCACAAATAGACATTGCCTCTTCAGGATCATGGGTCACCATTAATCCACTAGCCTTACAACTTCGAAGAATATTAGGAAGTTCACTTCTTAATTTAAGTTTTACATGCATATCAAGACTACAAAAAGGTTCATCTAATAATATAAAATTCGTTCCTGGGGCTAAGGCTCGAGCTATCGCAAGTCTCTGTTTTTGTCCTCCTGATAATTCATGAGGATATCTACTTTTGAATTTATCAAGACCAACGATATTTATTAAATATTCAACTCTTGATTTATTCTTTTTATTCTTTAACCCAAACATTGCATTTTCTAAAACATTTAAATGTGGGAAAAGCGCATAATCTTGAAAAACCATACCAATGTTTCTTTTTTCTGGAGAAATTATAATTTGTTTATTTGAAATTTCCCTTTTATTGAGAGTAATTCTTCCTTTAGAAGGGTATTCAAACCCTGCTATCAATCTTAAAAGAGTAGTTTTCCCGCAACCAGAGGGGCCAAGAAGACCTAACAACTCGCCATCTTCTATTCTCAGATTTATTGCTTTTAATATCCAATTTGACAACCCTTTTTTATCGTATTTATGATGTAGATCATCAATTATTAACGACTCTTTTTCCACCAAAGCAAATAAAACTTTAAGATAATAAAGCTAGCAAAGAATATACCTTTAAAATTTACCTTGTATAATTTTATACATCAACAAAAAATTTCTAATAAATGAAAAAAAAAGAAAGAGCAAAGATAATATTTAAAGAGCTTAATAAATTATATCCAACACCTCCAATCCCTCTTTATCACAAAAATGCATTTACACTCCTTGTTGCAGTAGTATTAAGCGCCCAGTCAACGGATAAGAAAGTTAATGAATTAACTAAAGATTTATTCAAAGTCGCAGATACTCCAGATAAAATGGCAAAACTTGGGATTCCAAAGATATTTGAATACATAAAACAACTAGGTTTATCTAATCAAAAGTCTAAAAATGTATATAAATTATCAAACTTATTAATCCAAAAATATAACAATCAAGTACCAAGTTCATTTGCAGAACTTGAATCACTTCCTGGAGTAGGTCATAAAACCGCTTCAGTTATAATGTCACAGATATTTAATATCCCTTCTTTCCCCGTAGATACACACATTCATCGATTATCACAAAGATGGGGTTTAACAAAAGGAAAAAATGTTAGGCAGACAGAAGATGATCTTAAAAAAATATTTCCAATATCAGAATGGAATAAATTACATTTACAAATCATCTTCTATGGGAGGGAATTTTGTACGGCAAGAGGGTGTGATGGGACTAAATGTTTGATGTGCAGAACCTTATATCCTAATAGAAAACAAAAATTTATATGTAAAAAACCCTAGAATATTTCTATAATATTTAATAATATCATCCATAATTATGAAAATTGCGATTACTGGAGCCTCGGGTAAAACGGGCTATAGAATAGCTGAAGAAGCTTTAAAAAAAGGATTTAAAGTAAAACAGATAGTAAGAAAAAATTCAAAGGTTAGGGATGATATAAAAAATACAGAAACAATAAGAATATCATTAGACAATAAAGTAGAATTAGATAAAGCATTAAAAGATATAGATGCACTAATAATTGCAACTGGGGCTAGAGCATCCTTAGACTTAACAGGTCCTGCCAAAGTCGATGCTCTTGGTGTTTATAGACAATTGCAGAGTTGCAAAAGAATTGGAATAAAAAGGGTTATATTAGTCAGCTCCTTGTGTACTGGGAAATTATTTCATCCTTTAAACTTATTTGGTTTGATCCTTATTTGGAAAAAAGTAGGTGAGAATTTCCTAAAAAACTCTAGTTTTGACTGGACGATAATAAGACCTGGAGGATTAAAGGAATCTGAAAAAATAGAATCTGAATACATTGATTACACGAAAGAAGATATGCAATTTAAAGGCTCTATTCCAAGAAGACTTGTAGCAAAATGTTGTATAGATTCCTTAAGTAATAAAAAATCTATCTATAAAATTATTGAAGTAACAAGTTCTAGTAATAATAAAAAAGTTTCTTTTAAAAAAGCTATGCAAACTATCTAAAAAATGCAAAAATAAATAAAAACTATGAAAATAAGCCCAAAGATAGATGCATTACAATTGATGCTTACTGACTTAAGAACAAGGAATGAACCTATTAGACATAAAGCTGCATTTAAAGGATGTCAGCCGGAGTTTCAAAGTCTTGTATCAAGATTAATAAAGCAGTTGGAAGATGAATTAAATTCTGAAAAATTTATTAATCGAGACAATTGAGATGGGATCTTTTATTTAAATGATTTTAAATAATCAAATTTAGCTTGTTTTGAAAGTTCATCATATCCTCCAAAAAATATATTATCTAAAAATATTTGTGGAAATGTATTATGGTTACTTATAGAATTAACCTTTTGAAAGTCTTGGTCATTTTCAATTAAAATTGCTTCATAGGGAATAGATAACGAATCAAGCAACCTAATGCTTCTCTTAGACCAAGGGCAATTTTTTAAAATATATGCTTTTACTCGCGATTGATTATCAACTAAATTTTGTTTGGAGATTTCGATAGTCTTATTTTCAAAAGAAACTAATAAGATATCTGTTCCTTTTTTAACAATTGACCCTTCTTCTAAATGTCCTCCAAAAACATTGCATCTCTCATCAGCAAAACTTAAATGAAGATGGACATTACCATTATTAAAATGTCCATTAAGAGATACTATTTCTAAGTTTCCTTCAAATTTATTAATTTCTTGATTTCCAGGACACTGAATACAAGCCTTCCTAAGGTTACCCACTACGCCGGAAACATAACCATATAGATTATTTGAAAAAGAAAATTCTTTAATACAAATAATCAAATCAGAATCAGGTGATAGCTTCAGGCTATGAGGCTGCATTTAAGTTTCTATAATGATTTAATAATATAAAATATAATCATTCATAGAAATAATAAGTGTTCATAATCTTTAGGATTTTGTTAAAACCCAAAACATTATGAAAGTATAATATATTAGTTAATTTAAGAAAGAAATTTGTCAAACAAAAATAAAAATATAAAAAAATTAAAAGGGAACATACCAAATATTTTGACAATATCTCGACTATTTCTCACTTTTCCACTAATAATATTTTTAGAAATAAACAAACCCAACTATGTTTTTGCTTTAATAATTCTTGGAGGAATAACTGATTATTTTGATGGATATTTCGCCAGGAGATTAAATCTTAAAACAAAGTTTGGAGCTATTATTGACCCATTAACAGACAAAATATTTCTGCTAATACCTCTATTATGGCTATGTAAAACAGATCTAATCCCTTTTTGGTCAATAGCGGTAGTATTATTTAGAGAATTAATAATATCTGCATTAAGAACAACTGTTAAAGATGGCTTACCCGCCTCTCAACTAGGGAAATACAAAACATTATTCTTTTTTATTGCTTTAGTAATATTTTTTCAACCATTTTCAAGAGATTTATTATCTAGTTTAGCTATATTATTTTATTGGCTAGGATTTATTTTGACGCTTATAACTTTTATAGATTATTTAAAAATCAAAAAGAACTCTATCTGAATTACTGTCAAATTCATTATCCTTTTTAAATTGATAATCATTATTAAAACTATCTTTCAAACCACTGAGCAAATCAAATTTTGGTTTCCAATTTAAATCATTTTTTATTTTAGAAATATCTGTTTGATAGTGATTTAATCTAATTGGAAATTCTTTTCTCGATTTAGGATCTAGTTTTTCAAAATCAAACTTATTTAAAGAAATATCGTTTTTATTTAAACCACAAACTTCTGCACACATATAAATCAAACCTTTAATAGTTACTCCTTTTTCTCCAGAACAATTATAAATATTATTTTTAGACTTTTCAAAATCTAAGCACTTAATCATTACATCACTTAAATCTGAAACATGTCCTAACTGAGTTATCAATGTACCATTTCCAGGCATTGGAATTTTTTTTAAATGAAATAACCTTTCAAAAAACCAATTTTCAATTTTATTATAATTTCCTGGACCATAAATATAAGTAGGCCTAAAACTAGTAAAAGGAATTTTCTGTTGAATAAGCCAATTTTCAGTCTCGAACTTTCCTTTATGCCTGCTATGAAGATCCAGCGGAGAGTCCTCGGACAAAGGTAATTCAAAATTTTCCTTATAAACACCAGCTGAACTAACGTAGATATATCTTTGGAAAGAATCAGCTATGTTTTCGAGAAGAAGTTTTGTTTGTTCTACTTCACGACCAGAGATATCGTAAATAAAATCATAATTTTTATTTTTTATTTTAAGAATACTATCCATATCATTTCTATCACCCTTTATTAAATTTGTATTCTCTGGATTAGATTTATTGCCCCTTGTAAAGATATCAATATCATAATTGCGATTTAGTAACTTACCTACCAAAGATTTGCCAACAAATCTTGTGCCACCCATTACAAGAATTTTCATATTCCAAAAGTTTTAAACTAAAGTAGTAATCTAAGTTAGAAGAACTACATAATGAATAGTACTACTAAGAAGTAATTAATGAAAAGGATGAATTTATGAAACTAATCCCAGCAATAGATTTGATGAATGGTAAATGTGTAAGGCTTTTTAAAGGTGACTTTAACAAGAGAAAAGATTTCTCAAAAGAACCTCATGAGCAAGCTAAATATTGGGAAAGAGAGGGTGCAAAATGCATTCATATTGTTGATTTGGATGCTGCTAAAACTGGTGTCCCAACAAATGATCAGTCAATTAAAAAGATTGTAAATAAAGTCGACATACCCATCCAAATTGGAGGAGGTATAAGATCGCTAGAAAGGATTGAAAAACTATTGTCTTATGGAGTTGACAAGGTAATTATGGGGACCTCTGCTATTGAAAATAAAGCATTAGTAAAAGATTTATCAATCAAATATCCAAAAAGAATAATTATTGGAATTGATGCCAAAGATGGGAAAGTCAGCACAAGAGGATGGTTAAAACAATCAGATGTATTAGCCACAGATTTAGTAAAAGAATTCTCCTATTATAAAATCGCTAGCTTTGTTGTCACGGACATAAATACTGATGGAACCTTGGAAGGAACCAATGAAGTTTTTATAAAAAAGATTCTTGCAATTACTGATATTCCTGTCATTGCTTCAGGAGGTATAGGTTCAATTTCTGATTTATTATCATTAAGAAAATTCGAGCATTCTGGATTATATGGAGTAATCGTAGGGAAAGCTCTGTATGAAAATAAATTTACAATCAGTGAAGCAAATAATATATTGTCTAAATAAAGAAGAAATGATATCCCTATTAATTAAGATCATTACTCCTAAAAACCCAGTAAATATTTCATAGCACTGGTTTTTACCAAATTTGTTAGTTAATTTTGTATAAGAGGTAAACTTTTAAATTGGAATTAATTAAGAAAAAATCTATTCTAATTATTGCTCCAAGCTTAATTGCAGAATCTTTATCATTAAAGTTGTCTTCGTTAGACAATAATTTAAATATCACACTAGATATTGGCAGTAAGAATTTAAATCCAGATTTAATAATATGGAATATTCTTAATTATCAATCTGAAGAGCTCATAAGATTGGAATTATTAAAATTAAAAGAGAGGTGGGATGAATCAAATATTCTTATAATTTTTTCGGGAGAGCTTCTAAATAAAACAAGCGGCACTCCATCTTTAAATAGTGAAGGTTTACTTTTAAACCCAAGCGTTGAAAAAGTTCTTGAATCTATAAATATCATTTCAGAGGGCGGGAGAGTATTTGACTTAGAGAATAATCCTTCTGTAGATATAAAAAAAGATAAAGAACTTTCTTTAAATAAAAAAATATTAACATCCGGTCTCAAGCAAATTGATAATGAAATAAATTATATTTTCAAATATGTTAATTCTGACTCAACTCCTGAATTTTATAAATTCATTTTAAAGGGAAGATTAAGGGAGCTTATAACTGCGAAATCTTTTCTTATTTTCCTATGGGGTAATTCATTAGACATTTATTCAGAAGCTATTTACACCGAAAACAAAATTAATATTGAAAATAAAAATACTAATACTATCTTCATTAAAGATAAAAGTACAATAGAAATTTGGGATTTGATTCTTAAACGTCTAAGTAAAAGATATAATTTAACCAATTTTGATGTTGAATTTAATAATTCATCTATCATTTTGTCAGGAATAAAAAAAGAATTTATTGCTCGTCTTATATGCAAAATGCTTGATGAACTTGATAACTTAATAAAAAATATAAAAGAAAATTATAAAGAGAAAGACTATAAAGAAGATTTTAATTCTCTTATTGAAGAACTTAAGCTTAATACTATTTCAAATATAACTGAAAGCTATTTTAGAGTTAAGAAAAATGGAGAGTCTATATCAATAAATGAATATATTTATAAAGAAGTAAAATGCAATGAAATAGATAGAGAGTCTCATGAACCAATAATGTTTATCGATCCAATAATAAAAAATGAACCGATAGATTATGATGGAAAACTATTACCTTTATATGAGACAGAATCATTTATTGTTTTAGAAAATATAATATCTAATTGGGTAATAAGAAATTGTAATTTATTAGCCTCTGAAGTATTTAATATTTGTTCAAGTTGGCAGGAATTAAGAACAATACTCATAAATCCGCAATTGCAATCCACAAGATCTTTTGAACGATTTAGAAACAATATCAACAACTATAATAGGTGGCACGAAAATATCTATATGCCGATCTATTTATATGAAAGTAAGCGTGAATATATTGATATCATTGATTATAAATTTACAAGATACTATAAAAATGAGAATAGAGAAAAAGAACTAGAAAATTTAGAGTGGTTTCAAAAACAAGTTACTTTATTAGTTGAGATTAGGGATGCAATTGCGCCACAATTAGAAGTTGCGGTAAAATATATAGGTAACCTTTTCGTAAATTTCTTAACAAAAGTAGTTGGCAAAGCTATTGGATTAGTTGGGAAAGGAATCCTTCAAGGGTTAGGCAGATCTAGTACTAAATAAATCCCCTCCTTTAATGAAGTTATTTCAATTAATACTTATTTTATTAATCTTTTTCAGTTCTTATCCAGCAAATGCAAGTAGAAATACTAACAGTTATGACGGAAATATTTTTCCAATATATGCAGGAAATGGAGCAATAGTTCCTCCCCAAACCTCACTTGCTGAATCATTAAAAAACGGAAGGATATCTGTTTTATTTTTTTATCTTGATGATAGCTCTGATAGTAAAGCTATGGCTCCAGTAATTTCTGGTCTAGATCTGATTTGGAGGAATAATATTGACTTAATTGCTTTAACTACAGATGAATTACAAAACGATACCTCAGAATCAGAATCAAATCAGCCAAATTACTATTGGAATGGTTTAATCCCTCAGACTATAATTTTGGATGGCGAAGGTAAAATTAAATTTGATAAGAATGGGGTTATTAATATTGATGATTTGAATAAAATAATAGGAGAATTAAGTGGAATTGATATAAATGATTCATCATTCTCAGTTGAAAGCTTTAACGAATACAACAGCATAATCTCAGAAAAAAAATGATCTCTAATAAGTTCTTAAAATAAAAACCATATGATTATTCTTAATATATTTTTCATATTTTTATTTATAGTAATTTTTTTAGACTTCTACCTTAATTACTTCCCAAAAACAAATTTAGTTTTAGTCCCACTAGATTATAAATTAAGAAAAAAAGACAATAAAAGCGAAGTGGTTATTGATTTAAAAATAATCAATAAAAGTAAATATAAAGAAACCATGGTTTCAAATCTAAATCTAGATTTAGATTTTTTTAAAAGTAAGAATAATCAGTATCTTAAAGAGTTAGACTATGATGAAAATATTTATATTTTTTCTGGATCTATAAAAAAAAACATAAATAATTATTGGCCAACAACAATTATAAAAACAAATTCAGAACTATTAATACAAGTAATTTTAAAATTTAAAAATAGTGATTTTAAAAACAAAATAAAATATATATGGTTAAAAGTTTTTTGGGATAATTACGGCCATTTCGGGATAACTAAAAAGCAAGATTGTTTTTTAGTGAATTTGAATAGTCATAATCAAAACAAAAATGAGCTGATTCAAATTCCTTTAAATCAAGACTACAAAGCCATCGCGATTAAGACTGATTTACTTGGATCCTTTGACAATCCAATAGAAACTGTTATGCATTATTCTAAGGACATCGCAAGAAGGAATGATATTTTAACTATAGGTGAGTCCCCTTTAGCAATTATGCAAGGAAGGTATATATCTCCTCAGAATATAGAATATAATTTCTTTTCTAAAATATTATGTTACTTCTTTCACCCCACAAGTAGTCTTGCAACAGCTTGTGGCATACAATTACTAATCGATAAAATAGGTGTGACGAGAATAACTTTTTCTTTGATATTAGGATTTATATTTAAATGTATTGGGGTTAAAGGGATATTTTATAGATTAACAGGCTTTGAATCTTCACTAATTGATGACATTAGTGGAACAGTGGTTCCCTACGATAAAAGCATAGTTATGGGTCCAATAAATACGAAGTTGTTTTGCCATAAATTATCAAAACAGCTTGGAGTAGAAGTAGCTGTAGTTGATGTTAATGATCTTGGTGGTGTAAAAATATTAGCTAGTTCAAATGATTCAGTGAATAATATACTCAGAAAAATCTTAAAGGTTAATCCAGCAGGCAATTCTGACGAAAAAACACCTATAGTATTAATAAGGAATAACAAATAAATGAAACAAGATTTAAATCATGTTTTAAATTCTAATAAAGACCAAGAAGTTACCTTCGAGGAGCTTCATATTCGTCATCTAAATCTATTAATGGATTTAAGAAGTGAGAATCTAAATAATTGGTTTTTAAAAATGGCAATTATAAACACTTTTGATGACTTAAAGATTTTTTTAAACAATCTAAAAAAAAACAAGCACAAATGTATTATTGCAATAGAACAAAGAAAAATTATAGGTTATTTAAATATATTTCCTTTAAACGATAAGGGTACATGTTTAAGAATATCCAAGCCTAATTTAATTAATATAAAAGCCCCTATCACGGAGAAAGAATTGACATTAGGATTAATAAAGAAGTCAATATCAATTACAGATATTAAAACAACAAGCTGGGTAATTAATTCTGATATAAATAATAATCACCTTATTTCAAGCGCTAGAGAATTAGGTTTCCAACCATTAGAAAAGGTAAAACTTTGGAGTAAAAATAATAATAATCCCAATAAAAAAACAAATAAAGATTCTTATTCAATCGATGAATTTCAAGAAATTAACAAGTTCAATTTAATAAATGTACTAAATTTTATCCGTTCAAATCAATCTCCCCTTATTAGAACTATTTTGGATCTTGGCCAAAAAGATATCTTTAATAGAAATGATTTAAATAGTGGTGCAATAATTTATAATAATTCGGTTTTATGTACAATTCTAAAAGATATAAATTTTCAAAATAGTAAAATCTATACTTTAACTACAGGCAGAAGTTGGGACAATAGATTGGTGCCTGTTTTAAGGCAGATTTTAAATAATTTTTTTGAGAAATCTCCTTATTATATTATCAAGACATATGAAGAGAATACGGAATTAAATCTATATCTAGAAAATTCTGATTTCATAAATAAATTTCAAGAAATTATACTTGTTAGAAATACTATTGTTAGAAATGAATCTAAGCAAATTAAAACAATAAACCAATCATTAGAATCAATTTTAGAAAAATTAAATCCACAAGGTAACGCTTACCCTTCTCCATTCCCTTTGAAGTCAAAGTGAAATATTGCAAGCCCAAAACCAAGTCAATTTTAAGTTTAGATGTTGGTACTAAAAGAATAGGATTAGCTTATTGCGATCGACTTTTTATAACTGTAAATATTCTTCCTGCAATAAAAAGAGATAAAGACAATAATGAGTTAAAAACTATTAAAAATCATATTAAGAAACTAAATTTGACTGGTTTCATTGTTGGATTACCACTTGATGATGAAGGGGAAATGACATCTCAAGCTTTTGATTGCAAAACTTACGGTGAATTTCTTTTTAGTAAATTAAAACTTCCTTTTACTTTTGTTAATGAGCATAGCTCCACGTGGGAATCGAAAAATAGATTTGGAATAAAAAAAGATAAATCTGGACTAATTGATAGTTTATCTGCCAAAATAATTCTTGAACAATGGATTAAAGAAGGTCCTGAATTAAAAGAATTAGTAGGTAATAGACAAATTTAATATTAATATTAATACATACGTTAAATCAAAAATGAACGATAATAACTCCCTAGATAATTATGAAGCTCAGACGCTTATTTTAAATGATTCATTTGGAAATGAACTATTTTGTTATCTTGAACAAATAGTAAAGGTTGAAGAAAAAGAATATGCTTTATTAACACCAGTTGATACTCCAGTAAGTTTATTTAAAATTAATGAAAAAGAAGAACCAGAGTTAATTGAAAAAATCGAGAAAAACGAACAAGTCTTAAAGAATGCTGATGCAGTACTTCAGGAACATGATCTAAAACTTATTAGATCCGCGGTTACATTAACTGTATCTGGAGAACTCGAAGAGCCAATCTATGATGATTTAGAAGAAGATAGCCTTAATGATGAAAGTGAAACATACGAACTACTTGTAAGTTTTAATTTATTAGAACAAGAGTATGGATTATATATCCCTTTAGATCCTTTTTTTATAGTTGGAAAACTTGAAGGTCAAGGCGCTTTATTAATTGAGGATGATGAGTTTGATAAAGTCCAACCTTTAATTGAATCTGAGTTGGAAAAGAGTAATTTTTAAAATAATGAGTACTATTGTAAAAGCTCATTGGGATTCTAAGTTACCTATATATGAAATATCTCATTTAAAACTACAAAATGAAGGAATTAAAAGTTTATTGATAGATGTTGATGGCACATTATTAAGTAGACAATCAAATGTAATACCAAAAAATGTTAAAAATTGGATTAAGGAGTCTAAAAAAATGTTCTCTATGTACTTAATAAGTAATAATCCTTCTGATGGACGTATAAGAAGGATAGCCAATGAATTAGATATAAGATATAAATCAAATGCACTAAAACCCAGGAAAAAAATTACTTTAGAGGTGATTTCAGAAATGAATGAGGACTCACAAAATATTGCTATAATTGGTGATAGGATTTTTACTGATATTGTTGTAGGAAATAGATGTAATATTCAGACAATATTAGTAAAACGTTTAAGCAGAAAGGGTTTACCGATAAAATTGAATTTAACATTAATCCTTGAAAAATTGATTTCTATTTTCTTAATATGAAAACATGGGTCGTAAAAATTGGTACTAGTATTCTCAGGGGGACCGATGAGAAAACTACAGAACAAGTAATAGAAAGTTTATGTAAATCTTTAACAAATTTTATTTTAAAAGGTAATAAAGTAGTCCTAGTAACTAGTGGGGCAGTTGGATTAGGATGTAAAAAATTAAATTTGAATACAAGACCAAAGGAAATTAGTGCTCTGCAAGCTGTTGCCGCAGTAGGGCAAGTAAATTTAATGACTTTATATGATAAAACATTGAAAAAGCTAGGACATAATATAGCTCAAATACTGATAACGAAAACTGATTTTAATTCGCGTGAATCCTTCAATAACGCTTCAAAAACATTTAAAAAATTAATTGATCTGAATGTCATACCGATAGTAAATGAGAATGATTCTATTGCTAATGAAGAGCTTAAATATGGAGACAATGATACACTTTCAGCCTTAGTTGCCTTAGCTATAAATGCTAATAAACTTATTTTATTAACTGATATTGAGAATTTATATTCTAAAGATCCAAGAAATAATAATGATGCTTATCCAATAACAGAAGTTAACATTAATGAATTAAAAGTTATTAAAGATAAAAATAATAAAAACTATAATAACGAATGGGGAACAGGGGGCATTACAACAAAATTAATTGCTGCTGAAATTGCCACAAAAGGCGGAGTGGAAGTTCAATTGGCTGATGGCAGAGATGATAAAAATTTAATAAATATTTTTGATGATAAAAAAATAGGTACAATATTTCATCCAGTAGCTAAACCATTAGGTAATAAAAAAAGTTGGTTATCTCATGCGATTAAAACTGTTGGAGAAATAACATTAGATGATGGTGCTTGTTTAGCTATTGAGAATAAAGGGGCGTCTCTTTTAGCAGTTGGAGTTAAAGAAGTAGTGGGAGACTTTACAGTTAATCAGGCTGTTAGAATTGTAAATAAAAATAAGAAGGAAGTTGCAAAAGGTATAACATCTATGAGTAGTGATTCACTAAAGCGAATTTTAAACAAAAAAGAAACTATCAATTCATCTATGATTGTTGTTCACAGAGATGTTCTTGCTCTTACCTAAAAGTAATTTAAATTGAAAATGTTATTAAGTAAATTAGTTGATCTTATAAAGAATGGAGATTCAAAATTTATTAAAGCAAATATATTTGAAAATTTAAACATAGAAAATGCAGCATCTTTAGATATTGCATCAAAAAATCAAATATCATTTTTAGAAGAAAATAATAAATTGAGAGATAAACTAACAAAAACTTCCGCTTCAGCAATAATTACATCCAATAATAGTGAAATATTAGGTTTACTAGAAACACTAAATATTTCATATATAGTTGTAGGAAATCCCAGAATTGCATTTGCAGAAGTATTAAATGCTATTTATGAGAAAATTAATTTCAATCCAGGTATTGATAATTCAGCTGTTATAAAAAAATCTGCAAAAGTAGGAGAAAATTGTTACCTAGGACCTAATGTTTATATTGGCGAGAATACAATAGTAGGGGATAATAACAAGATCTTACCAGGTACAACTATTTTAGGAAATGTGCAATTAGGTAATAACAATATAATTCATCCAAATTGTGTGATTTATGAAAATACAATCATTGAAAATAATTGCATAATAAATTCGAACACTGTCATAGGTTCTGAAGGCTTTGGTTTTATTCCCCAAGATGGTAAGTGGATAAAAATGCCTCAAAAAGGGTCTGTAATAATAAAGAGCTTTGTAGAAATTGGGACAAACTGTTGTATTGATAGGCCATCAGTAGGTAATACATTTATTGATGTAGGAACTAAAATGGATAACTTAGTTCAAATAGGTCATGGAGTTAAAATAGGGAAAAATTGTGCAATTGCAGCTCAAGTTGGGATAGCAGGTGGAGCTGTAATTGGAGATGGAGTGATACTAGCCGGGCAAGTAGGAGTTAATAACAGAGTTAAAGTTGGTAATAATGTTATAGCAAGTTCAAAATGTGGAATCCATTGTGATATTGAAGATGGAGAAGTTGTTAGCGGTTTCCCTGCTATGAAAAATAAATCATGGTTAAGGAGTTCAAGTATCTTTAAAAAATTACCTGAATTAGCAAAAAAGCTTAGACAAATAGACAAGAAATAAATTATTCTTTTATATAAAACCAAATGAAGAGATATAAAATAGTTTTACTTTCTGGAGATGGTATAGGTCCAGAGATATCAAAAATTTCAATAAACATATTAAAAAAACTATCTCAAAAATATACTTTTGATATTGAGATTAAAGAAGAATATTTTGGTGGAATTGCTTATGAAAAGTACAACGATCCTGCCCCTAAAGAAATGTTAGATCAGTGTAAAGCTTGTGATGCAGTACTTTTGGCTTGCGTAGGTGATATGAAATATGATACTTTGCCACGAGAATTACGGCCTGAGAGTGGTTTACTTAAATTAAGATCTACATTGAATTTATTCGCTAATATCAGACCAGTAAAAATAAGAAAATCCCTTCTTGATTCAAGTCCCCTAAAAAAAGAAATCATTGAAAATGTAGATTTAATTGTAGTAAGAGAACTAATAGGTGGCATATATTTTGGACAGCCTAGAGGACAAATTACTAATACTAAATTAAAAAAAGCTTTCAATACAATGGTTTATGACTCACACGAAATAGAGAGAATTACAGAAGTTGCGATAAAAATAGCAAATCAAAGAAGTAAAAAAATATGTTCAATAGATAAATCAAATGTACTTGAAGTAAGCCAATTATGGAGAGAAACAGTTTTAGAAGTCATTTCAAAAGATAAAAATTTGGAATTAAGTAATATGTATGTTGATAATGCCGCAATGCAGCTTGTAAAGGATCCGAGCCAATTTGATGTAATTTTAACCAGTAATTTGTTCGGTGATATTTTAAGTGACTTAGCCGCTATGATAACTGGTTCTATTGGAATGCTTCCATCAGCTTCTTTAAGCAATTCAGGGCCTGGAGTCTTTGAACCGGTTCATGGTTCTGCTCCTGACATAGCTGGTAAAAATATAGCTAATCCCATAGCTATGGCTTTATCAACTTCAATGATGCTTAAAATAGGTCTAAATGAGATAAAAGCTGCAGATGACATAGAAATTGCTATTGATAACGTTTTATCAAAAGGATATAGGACATCAGATTTAGACAATGGTGATTGCCAAGTTCTTTCTTGTAGTGAAATTGGAGAAAAAATTATTCAAGAAATTTGAATTAAAAATTAATAAATTAAAAAATATCTTTAACTAGAACAAAAAGTTGGCATATGACCTGTCAGAATTATTGAATATTGTTTTAATAAAATGTCTAAACGTCATCCAGTAGTTGCTGTAACAGGATCATCAGGAGCAGGAACAAGTACAGTCAAAAGAGCTTTTGAGCATATTTTTGCAAGAGAAGATATAGTTCCAGCTGTTGTAGAAGGAGATAGTTATCACAGATTTGAAAGAATGCCTATGAAAAAAGCTATGGCTGAAGCACTCGCAAAAGGAGAAAACTTCTCTCACTTCGGCCCAGAAGCAAATTTATTTGACAAATTAGAGGAACTTTTTAAAATTTATGGTGAAACAGGTGGAGGGAAAAAAAGATATTATCTACATAGTCCAGAAGAAGCAGATGAACATAACACAAGACTAGGGACATCATTAGAACCTGGACAATTTACTCCATGGGAAGATATTCCGAATGGAACAGATGTACTTTTCTACGAAGGTTTACATGGTGGCGTTGAGGGAGAAGGATATAATGTTTCTTCTTATGCAGACTTACTCGTTGGGGTTGTACCAATTACAAACTTAGAGTGGATACAAAAAATTCATAGAGATAATGCTGAGAGAGGATATTCAGCTGAAACTATAGTTGATACTATTTTGAGAAGGATGCCAGACTACATAAATCATATTTGTCCTCAATTTAGTAAAACCGATATAAATTTCCAGAGGATCCCTACTATTGATACATCTAATCCTTTTATTTGCAGAAACATTCCTACTCCAGATGAAAGTTTTGTAATAATACATTTCAGAAAAGGAGCTAGAGAAAAATGGGGAATTGATTTTCAATACCTTTTAGGAATGATTCATGATTCTTTCATGTCTAGTCCTACGAGCATTGTTGTTAATGGAGGGAAAATGGGTTTTGCAATGGAATTAATTCTCACTCCAATCATCCATAAGATGATAGAAGAAAAGAATCACTCATAAAATTTTTAAAGTATAAAGATTTTCTTTTAGTTGGGATTTTTTTAATATTTTTATATATTTTTCTTGATAAAAGTGCCATATTTGGATTTAAATAGAAAAAAGAGATAATATTGTGTCTTTAATCGACTGGTTTGCCGCAAGGCGAAAAGATCAATTTGTTGGGAAGGTTTCTCAAGATACAGACGAGGGAGATGGCTTGTGGGTGAAATGTTCAGAATGTGGACAAGTTGCTTATAGAAAAGATTTAATTTCTAATCTAAATGTATGCAGTAATTGTGGCCATCACAATAGGATTAATAGCGATGAAAGAATTAAAATAATCGCTGACAAAGGTTCCTTTAAAGAGTTTGACGATACATTAAGTCCTACTGACCCATTAAAATTCAAGGATAGGAGATCTTATTCGGACCGAATTAAGGAGAGTCAAGAAGGAACTGGGCTCAAAGATGGAGTAATAACAGGTTTATGTTCTATTAATTCAATGCCCTTGGCTTTAGCCGTAATGGACTTTAGATTTATGGGAGGATCTATGGGTTCTGTGGTAGGAGAGAAAATTACTAGAATTATTGAGAAGGCAACGTTAGAGAGCTATCCAATAGTAATTGTTTGTGCCTCTGGAGGAGCAAGAATGCAGGAGGGGATGTTAAGCCTTATGCAAATGGCAAAAATATCAGGCGCACTAAAAAAACATAGAGCTAAAAATCTTCTTTACATGCCTTTATTAACTCATCCAACAACCGGAGGTGTTACTGCGAGTTTTGCCATGTTAGGGGATCTGATATTGGCAGAGCCCAAAGCCCTTATTGGATTTGCGGGAAGAAGAGTAATCGAACAAACTTTAAGAGAAAAATTACCAGATAATTTTCAAACAGCAGAATATCTTTTAGAACATGGTTTCGTTGATGTAATCGTAAAAAGAAATGCACTTAAAAACACTCTTACAAAAATTTTAAAAATCCATGGTGTAAAATCACTTGTTGAGACAAATTAAAAGATGAAATTAATTTTTAATTTTTTTTCTATATGTTTTGTCTTTTTAATTCTAATTTTAAATAACTCTAAATTTGCGTATAGTATTGGTAATGTAGATTGGGTACTTTTAAAAGAAAATAATGATGGGAAAGAATGGATTGATATGGGCAGTATTAAGAAGATTAATGATGGAGAAATAAGTGTTTTAACGAAGTTCTTTAAAAATCCAAAAGAATCAATTAGCAAAGGGTCATTATCTCTTTATGTTATGAGAATTAAATGCAATGACAAAACATTTAAAGATACTTCTATTAATGGAATCCCACAGTATGGTTCAAAGTGGAAAACTTCAAATAATGACGAGCTTATAGATGTAGTTATTGAAAAAGGCTGTTCAGAGGTTATAGATTAATGAATAAAAATAATACGTCAAGCAAATTAAGAATCGCAATTGCTGGCCTAGGATTTGGAAAAAAAATTCATTTGGAAGCCTTAAAAGAATCAGACTACTTTATTCCAACTGCAATTTATCACTACAAGAAAGAAAAAGGGCCATCATTAGAGAACGAAACCGGGTTGAATTTTTATCATGAATGGGAAAAATTAGTTAAATCTAGAGATATCGACGGTATCATAATTGCTACATCTCCTGAATCAAGATTCCAATTAGCAAAGGAAGCACTTCTAAATAATAAACATCTTTTGTTAGAAAAACCTGTTGCCCTAACGTCCCAAGAAATTGAAGAACTACAAAGGATATCTTTAATTAAGAATTTAAGTGTTTGCGTGGATTTTGAATATAGAGCAGTGCCTCTTTTTCAACAAACCAAGAAAATAATTGATGAGGATACTTTAGGAAAAATTTATTTAATTAAATTAGATTGGTTAATGGGCAGCAGATCTGATCCCAAAAGGGCTTGGAACTGGTATTCACTAAAAGAAAAAGGCGGAGGTGTAATCGGAGCTTTAGGTACTCATGCATTCGATATGTTGAACTGGTTTTTTGGAGAATCGGTAAAGGTATCTGGAAAACTATCAACATCAATCAAGGAAAGATCACTGCCCAATTCATCCAAGTTATTAGAAGTAACAAGTGAAGATATTTGCATAGCTAACCTTGAAATTAATAATTATAATAGCTCCTCCATACCATGTCAGGTTTCATTATCCTCAATTTCAAAAAATGGAAGAGGATTTAGTTTGGAAGTTTATGGAAGTGAAGGTTCACTTTTCCTTAGGAGTGAGAATCAAAAAGATTATGTACATGGTTTTAGTTTAAAATTTTCAAACAAAGAAGATAAGACTCATAATTTAACAGCTGATCTACTTTACAATTTTGAAAAAACCTGGACTGATGGAAGAATTGCTCCTGTTAAGAGAATTCATAATTTATGGGCAGAGAGTATCAATAATCAAACACCAGTAATACCTGGACTGTCTGAGGGACTGATTAGTCAAAGAGTTTGCGAAGCTATAAGAAAATCTTCAGAGAGTGGTTTGAACATAAAAATTTAGTTTTTACTTTATTTAGTAACAATTATTACCCAATTAAGTATTAGATTGATTTTATTTTTTCTTCATATTCTGGAAAAATCAATTGAACCGAAATTTTTTTAAGAATGGCATTAAATTACTACAAAAATGAGCTTAAAGAAAATGCTCTACTTTTAGCTTCCAAAGGCAAGGGTATATTAGCTGTAGATGAATCAACCAGAACAGTAGGGAAAAGATTAGCCGGTATTGGAGTAGAAAATACTGAAGAAAATAGAAAAGCATATAGAGGAATGCTTTTCACAACAGAAGGTCTTGGAAAATATATAAGTGGTGCAATATTATTTGAGGAAACACTTTTTCAGGACCATCCAGATGGTGAATCAATGGTGAAAAAGCTAAATGACTTAGGGATTATACCAGGGATAAAGGTTGATAAAGGTTTGAATTCACTCCCAGGAGGAGGGGACGTAGAAACATTTTGTTCCGGTTTAGATGGATTAGTTGAAAGAGCAGCAAAATACTACGAACAGGGAGCAAGATTTGCAAAATGGAGAGCTGTTTTACAAATAACAGAAGATGGATGCCCTTCAAAACTATCTATAGAAGAAAACGCATGGGGATTAGCAAGGTATGCCAGATCAGTTCAAGAATCAGGTTTGGTTCCAATAATTGAACCTGAAATCTTAATGGATGGCAATCATACTATTGAGAAAACTGCTGAAGTTCAAGAAGAAGTTATTAAACAGGTATACATAGCTTGTCAGGCTAATGGAGTTTTCCTAGAAGGAACACTTTTAAAACCTTCAATGACTGTTAATGGAGCTGACTGTACGACAAAAGCTGATCCTATGAAAGTTGCAGAAATGACAATAAGAACAATGGAAAGATGCGTACCTGCATCAGTACCAGGAATAGTTTTCTTGTCTGGGGGATTAAGTGAAGAAGCTGCTTCAGTTTATTTAAATAACATGAATACTCTTTATAGAAAAGCATTATGGAACGTTTCATTTTCTTACGGAAGAGCTTTGCAGCACTCTTGCTTAAAAGCATGGAAAGGAAGTGAAACAGATGCTGGGCAAAAAGCTTTAATTGCTAGAGCACAGGCAAACTCTGAAGCTTCAAAAGGATCATATGTAGCAGGATCTCAACCATCATCTGATGAGCAATTATTTGTTGCTGGCTACACTTACTAACAAAAAATAAGCAAAAAATATACAGTGAGGCATTCAAATAGTTTCATCCTTTTAGGATTTTGTATATATAATTACGTGACATTTGATACCTCTATATATTAAACTCTCGGAACATATTGCTTATTTTCTTAAGCATCTAATTAATTTTTAATTATGGCCCTCGTTCCACTGAGACTACTTTTAGATCACGCTGCCGAGAATGGTTACGGTATACCAGCATTTAATGTCAACAATCTTGAACAAGTTCAAGCGATAATGGAGGCTGCTTATGAAACAGATAGTCCTGTAATTCTTCAAGCTTCAAGAGGAGCAAGAAATTATGCTGGAGAAATCTTCCTTCGTCACCTCATTCTTGCAGCGACAGAAACCTATCCTAATATTCCCGTTGTTATGCATCAGGACCATGGGAATGAACCATCAACTTGTTATTCAGCAGCAATTAATGGCTTTACATCAGTAATGATGGATGGTTCACTAGAAGCAGATGCCAAAACACCTGCTAGCTATGAATATAACGTTGCAGTTACAAAAAAAGTTGTAGATTTCGCACATTCCGTTGGAGTAAGTGTTGAAGGAGAACTAGGTTGCCTAGGATCATTAGAAACAGGTAAAGGGGAAGCTGAAGATGGACATGGATTTGAAGGAGAGCTTTCAACAGATATGCTTTTAACTGATCCTGAAGAAGCTGCAGACTTTGTTGCTAAAACAAAAGTTGATGCTTTGGCTATAGCAATAGGAACAAGCCATGGTGCATATAAATTCACAAGAAAACCAACAGGAGAAGTTCTTGCAATTAGCAGGATTGCTGAGATCCATAAAGCTCTCCCAAATACTCACTTAGTAATGCATGGGTCTAGTTCCGTTCCACAAGAATGGTTAGATATCATTAATAAGTATGGTGGAGAAATTCCACAAACATATGGAGTACCTGTTGAAGAAATTCAAGAGGGTATTAGAAACGGGGTAAGGAAGGTTAATATCGATACTGATAATAGACTTGCTTTTACAGCCGCCGTTAGAGAAGCTGCTTTTGCGGATACAGCAAACTTTGACCCAAGACATTTCAATAAACCTGCTAGAAAATACATGAAGCAAGTTTGTCTTGATAGATATAAACAATTCTGGTGCGAAGGTCAAGCAAGCAAGATCAAACAAAGCAGTACAAATTATTATGCTGATCTATATGCAAAGGGCAACTTAGATCCAAAAGTAAAGACAACAGTTTAATTCTTTAAAGCGATTCAAAAAAAGACCTCCATATTTATGGAGGTCTTTTTTGTTATGTAATTTTTATTATGTCAATAACGACTTCAAAGTGTAGAGACCATCTATTCCACCTATAGATTCATCACAAGCTCGTTCAGGATGAGGCATTAATCCTAAAACATTTCCTTTCTCATTTGTTATGCCAGCTATATCAGAAGTTGAACCATTAGGATTATTTTTATATTTCAGTGCAATTAAATCATTATCAATAAGTCTTTTTAGAGTATCTTGATCGCAATGATAACGACCCTCTCCATGAGCAATTGGTAATTTTATATATTGTTTTTTATCTAACTTTTGGAACCAACCCCCTTTTGAAGTAATCACATTTAAATCGACATCATCACAAATAAAATTAAGATTTTTATTAGCTACAAGAGCTCCAGGTAGAAAGCCTGATTCAGTTAAAATCTGAAACCCATTACATATGCCTAATACTCGTCTTCCGCTTTTAACAAAATCATGTAAAGAATTTATTAATGGGGAGAATCTTGCGATTGCTCCACACCTTAAATAATCACCATAACTAAATCCTCCTGGCAAAACAATTGAATCAACATCTTTTAAATCGGATGATTCATGCCATAAGAATTTTGTTTTAATGTCTAAACAACCTTCCAAAGCCCAAGATACATCACGGTCACAATTAGAACCAGGAAAAACAACAATGCCAACAGTAAAACTAGCCATTTATAATTTATTTATTGAATACTCATAATCCTCAATGACTGTATTTGCAAATAATCGATCACACAATAAATCAATTTTTTCTTTAATTTCATCCTCTTTATTACCTTCGATTTTAACTTCAATCATTTTCCCTATTCTTAAGGATTTAATTCCTTCGACTCCAATTTTGCTTGAAGCAGACTTTATTGCTTCGCCTGCCGGATCAAGAACGGAAGGTCTTAACCTTATAAAAACTTTTACTTCAAACTTATCCAATTAAAAAACTATTTCTAATAGAAGAATAGTTTAAATTTTAATAAAAAAGTACTGTAAATTAATAAACAAATATTTTTATCGTAAATAAAAAAAATATTCTTTAAAGATTTATATATCCTTTGCCAAAACATTTTAAACAAGTTCTTCTTAAGTTTTCTGGAGTTTTAAAATTTCCTGATCCAGCACATTTAGAGCAAATAACTTTAAAACAGGGAATTGAATTTTTAGTAAGAAAATTAGCTTTGAAAGCAGTTTTCGAATCTTCCATTTTCAATTTTGAAATTAGGGAATTTATAACAGGTATAAACTATAAAATTAAACACTTATTTTTGGACGCTTAAAACCTTAAATTTCTCTTTAATTTTTTTTCTCAATTTTATAATTGCTTCATTATCAAAGGAAATTATAACTAATTCAAGTCCACCACTATCTATGGGTCTCCAGCAATTAAGAGGTGCTTCTTCATACCAAGTATTTATTTTTTTTCCAACTATTTGTATTTGTAAAGGCAATGTTTTATTTGGAATCCATATACGTCCTTTAATGCGAAGAATATTTATTTCACTTAAAAAGTTTACTATCTCTTTTTCAAATTCTTTTTTATCGAGAAAATAATTTAATTTTATTGAATCAGAGACAAGTTCAACATGATTATGATCATGTTCTTCAGAAATAAATTTTTTATAATTGTCCTTTTTTAAATCAATATCGAATATGTATTTTAAATCGATTTTGCCATTAAGAGATTTAAGAATAGGAACAGTGGAATTAAACTTGTCTTTGATAGTATTTTGGATGGATTTAAATTCATTTTCATTTAAAACATCTGATCTCGATATTAAAATGAGATCAGAAACCTCTAACTGTTCTTCAAAGAGTTCATCAATTGATGAATTATGGTCAATCTTATTTAATTCATCATACTGATTAGCTATTTCATTTAAATCATTTATTGGAGATCCCTCAAGCATCGACTCTCCATTGACTATACCAATAACGAGATCAAGATATATTGATGTCCTTATCTCAGGCCAATTAAGTGCTTGTATCAATGGTATGGGTAAGGCTAATCCACTCGTCTCAATGATTATTGCCTCAATATCAGAATTAAAACTTAAGAGTGATTTTATCGAGGGAATAAAATCATCTTGAACAGTACAACATAAACACCCATTATTTAATTCAATAATACAATCTTCATCTGAATCATCGCAGCCATTACAACTTTTAACCAAGTCACCATCAATTCCAACATCACCAAATTCGTTAATTATTAACCCAAACTTTTTGTTACTTTCTTTAAGCAAATATCTTAAAAAAGTGGTCTTTCCGGAACCAAGAAATCCAGAAATTACTATTACAGGTATTCTTTTTTTCATTTATTATTTCCTAACACCCAAGACTATATTCAGTACTTTCTCCTGTAGAACTATTTGTACCATTAGCTATTTCACATAATTCTTTTTGTTGAATACGACTAAGAACTGCATTAGTAAAATCTGCACCATCTATCTTTGCTCCTTCAAAATTACTTTCCATTAATAATGCATTTGTAAAATTAACATCTGAAAGATCTGCGTCTGTAAAATCTGTTGCATATGCTAAAGCATCACTAAGATTAGCTCCATTCAGAGTTGCTTTTTGCAATTTACTATTATTAAAAACTGCGCCCTCTAAATTACTTTGACTAAAATCAAATCCATTTAAATTAAACTTTACAAATTCATTACCACTTAGATCTTGACCATGCATATCTTGCTCTAAATCAAGATCTTGCTGATTTCTTATTTCAGGAGGACGTTTAGCCCAAGCAGAGTTTACAAAATTAAAAAATAGGACTCCAATAAAAAATATAGTTATTAAAGCATTCTTGAGAGAAGGAAAATTAATTGATTTTATCATAATAAAAATGTATTTTAGATCTAGGGTTTTAAAGTTTGTAATCCTATCTTAAAGGAAAATATATGGCAATGTCACTAAAGGTTATTGTTCCACCTCATCCATTAATAAAGCATTGGCTTTCAATTTTAAGAGAGAAAAATACTCCTAATATTTTATATTCAACCGGTTATGAGCAATTAGGAAAATGGCTAACTTATGAAGCGTTAAGAGATTGGCTCCCATATAAAAAAGAGAAAATAAGTACAAATAATGGAGAAGCAGAAGGTGTTTTTATAAATAATGATTATCCAATAAAAGTAATAGCGAAAATGCCTGAAGGATTATCCCTATGGTACGGTGCAAAAGAAGTGATCCCAAATTCAACTCTTTGCTTAGGAGACTTACCAACTAAGGTTGATGATAATGAAGGAATTATTGTTTTTTCAGATCAAATAAAGATGAAATCAAATCCAATTGAAACCCTTATTAATTTAAAAAGATTAGGGGTTGAATCTAATAGGATTTTATTAATATCATCAATTTGCAGCAATAAAGGGCTAAATGAAATTGCAAAGATATTTCCTCAACAAGTAATATATACATCTTGTATCGATGAAGAAGATGATCTATCAAAATTTTTAAAGCCTGGCATTGGCGACCCTTTATTGCGTTTGAGTACTATATTTTCAAATAAGAACTAAGATATAATATAAATAGAAATAAATTAACAATGTCTGAATACAGAGATTCGTCTTCAAATAATTTTTTATCGTTAATAAGTGGTGCTTTTATCGGAGCCGCAGGTTTGGCATGGTGGTTAATATCTGAAGCAGATAAAAGAAAAGAGGAAAAAAAACAAAGAGCAATGATGTATTCATCTAGAATTCAAGATGGTTCAGAGGCTCTTGATACTAACGAAAACATAAATGAAGTCGAAGGGGAGAAGTTGGAACAAAAAGTGGAACAACTAAATTCCGCAATTGCTGATGTAAGGAGACAACTTGAGGAGTTAGGGCAATAAAATAAAGAAGATTATCAAATCAAATGAATAAATTAAGATCATCCGCAATAACTCAAGGTGTTCAAAGGTCTCCTAACAGATCAATGTTGAGAGCAGTTGGATTTAGCGACGAAGACTTTACTAAACCTATTATTGGAGTTGCTAACGGATATAGCACGATTACACCATGCAATATGGGTCTAAACGAATTAGCTCTTAAAGCTGAAGATTCAATAAGGAAATCTGGAGGAATGCCTCAGATGTTCGGAACCATCACTGTAAGCGATGGAATATCTATGGGAACAGAGGGAATGAAATATTCTTTGGTGTCAAGGGAGGTTATAGCTGATTCAATTGAAACTGCTTGCAATGCTCAAAGTATGGATGGAGTTTTAGCTATAGGTGGTTGTGACAAAAATATGCCAGGGGCAATGATAGCAATTGCGAGAATGAATATCCCTTCAATATTTATTTATGGAGGGACTATAAAACCTGGCAAATTAAACGGTGAAGACCTTACAGTTGTCAGTGCTTTTGAAGCTGTTGGGCAATTAACTTCAGGGAAAATAAATGAGAAAAGATTAATTGATGTTGAAAAAAATTGTATTCCAGGAGCTGGGAGTTGTGGAGGAATGTTCACAGCCAATACCATGTCAGCAGTAATAGAAGTCTTAGGTTTGAGTCTTCCTCATAGTTCAACAATGGCGGCAGAAGATTATGAGAAGGAAATTAGTGCCGAAAAAAGTGCTGAAATACTTGTTGATGCAATTAAAAAAGATATCAGGCCACTAGATCTTATGACTAAAGAATCTTTCGAAAATGCAATATCTGTAATCATGGCTATTGGAGGTTCTACAAATGCAGTACTTCACATATTAGCCATAGCAAATACTGCAGGTATTGATATTAATATCGAAGATTTTGAAAAAATAAGACAAAAGGTACCTGTGATTTGCGACTTAAAACCTAGCGGCAGATATGTAACAGTAGATCTTCATAAGGCAGGTGGAATTCCTCAAGTTATGAAAATACTTTTAAAGGCAGGTTTGATACATGGTGATTGCAAAAACATAGAGGGTAAAACAATAGTTGAATCATTAATTAATATTCCAGATAATCCTCCAGAGAATCAGGATGTCATTCGAGATATTGAAAACCCGCTTTATAAAAAAGGTCACTTAGCAATTCTAAAAGGTAACTTAGCCTCGGAAGGTTGCGTTGCCAAAATTAGTGGAGTAAAGAATCCTGTATTAAAAGGACCTGCTCGCATTTTTGAAAGCGAGGAGGATTGTCTTAAATCAATTTTGAATAATGATATCAAAGCTGGTAATGTTGTGGTCATAAGAAATGAAGGACCTGTTGGCGGACCAGGAATGAGAGAAATGTTGGCTCCTACATCAGCAATTGTTGGGCAAGGACTAGGAGAAAAGGTAGCTCTAATAACTGATGGCAGATTTAGTGGCGGCACCTATGGCCTAGTTGTTGGACATATTGCACCAGAGGCAGCAGTAGGCGGGAATATAGCGTTAATAAGAGAAGGTGATTTAATCACTGTTGATGCAGTAAACCAATTAATTGAAGTTGAACTATCTGATGATGAATTAGAAAAGAGAAGAATTAGCTGGGAAAAGCCTAGTAAAAAATATAAAAAAGGGGTTCTTTCAAAATATGCAAGAATAGTTAGCACATCAAGTTTAGGAGCAGTTACAGACTTGGAAGAATAATATCCAAATAAATTTTTCTAAGTAATAAAATTTTTTATCCTCGTAGCAAGATTCTCTAATCTAGAACTATATTTAGGTGGAGAACATTTTTTGCCATTATTACTATTCATCCATAATGTTTTTACACCACTCCATAAAATAGGTTCATCGGGAAAGTTCAACTTTGAAATTACTAAAACCAATTCACTATTTGATCTAAATAGTTCTAACTCAAGGTCATAAATATCCAATCTTTTCCCATCATTATCTCTACATAAAATATTCACAGTTAAATCAATATCCTCATTATCTCTTTCATATTCACCACTAATCTTTACTACGGAGTGTAAAAAGGGTTTATTTGTTAAATCTGCTGATTTAGCAATTAAAGTATTAAAATTTTCGTCAAAATCTTCAAAGAACACTTATTGATTTTAATAATATTTTTATTGGACCCGATTTGAATCCACCATTAAGTAGACCATCATCTCCAAATTTTGAATGCAGAATTTGTAATCTTTTGATTTTTGATGGTTTAAATTTGAAAGGGAAACGTACCTTATTAGCTCTTACTGAAGGCCTAAGAGAATTAAAAGGAATTTGAATATTAGATATTCCAAATTTTTTAGTAGGAAAAGATTTTATCCATCTCAGGCCACCAGGAATCAATTCAGTTAGCCCAAGGATGTCATCTTCGCATGCAACTGCAAATTTAAAAGTTCTTCCTTGACCATTTATTTTTAATTCAAAAGATTGATACTCGCTAACATCTAATGAAGGTTTATATATTGATGATCTACAACTAACGAAACCTCCAGCTTTTTCTATGATATTTCCTTTAAATAGAAGCCCAGAATTAGTATTTTCACAATAAGCTGAACTTGATCCACCCATAACAGTATCGTTTAAGGTTTCCCATCCTTCAAACTCTTTTTTCTGGAATAAAACTTTTTTATTATTCATTAAATTATTTTAGAACTAAATAGAATCTAACTAAATTGATAAATCTTTTGAAGATTCTACATCGCAAAATATTGATATCTGGCTATTTGATTTAATCATTTTAGAAGGAGTCCTTTCATGAGATTCATCTTTATCCAATAACCTCTTGAGTGCTAATTGTTTAGAAGCTCCACTAACTAAAAATATTATCTTTGAAGAAGCAGAGAGTACTTTAGGTGTTAGAGAAATTCTTTTAAGTCCCTTACCCTCATTAAAAATTACTAAATCCTCTGCATTATTTTCTTTCCGATATGGGAATAATGAAGCGGTATGACCATCATCTCCAAGGCCTAATAAAGTTAAATCGAAAGATGGGGGATTACCATTACACTTTTCACTCATTTTAGAAATTAATAAATTTTTAGAGATATTTTCGTCAACTTTTTTATCACTAAAAATTTCATAAAAGAAAGCTTTAGAACCATATTTAGATAACAACGAATTCTTTAACATCAGCGAGTTACTCAATTCAGATTTTGGATCAACGCACCTCTCATCACCTAAAAAAATATCTACTTTATTCCATTCAATATCTCTCTCTGAAAGTAACTTATATACAGATTTTGGAGTGGAACCACCACTTACACAGAATTGAAATCTTTCCTTAATTTTTAATATTTTAAAAATTTGATTTTCTATAAAATTAGAAACATTAGATGAGAGTTCTAATTTATCTTTATATATGTGTAGCTTGTATCCATCATAAGATTGTTCAATCATTTCATCCATTCAGTATGAAAACTTCCTTCTTTATCAACTCTTTCATAAGTATGAGAGCCAAAACAATCTCTCATCGCTTGCACTAAATTTTGAGGAAGCCTGTTTGTTCTGTAGCTATTAAGATAGTCTAAAGTGCTAGATAAACAAGGCACCGGTATACCAGCTTTAGTTGAGGAAGAAACAACACTGGCTAAATTATCAATTCTTGTAGAAATTTCGTTATTGAACCAATCATCAAATATTAAATTCTTTAATTTAGGATCTTTTTGATATGCATCTTGAATTTTCCTTAATAATTTAGATCTTATAATGCATCCACCTTTCCATATTTGAGCAATTGATGGCATATTCAATTCATAATCATAAACAGATGATGCTTCACTTAATATATCCATACCTTGAGCATAACTAGCAATAGTTGCAAGAACCACTGCGTCGAATAAAGGTTTCATACCATTAGAAATATCACCCAAATCAAAATCTTCTATGGCTTCCATCGGGATAGTTTTCTCGATTTCACAACGTTGCTCTTTGAGGGAACTCATAACCCTTGCATTTAAAGAGGCATAAATAGTAGGGACTGAGACGCCAAGTTCTAATGCACTGACCACAGTCCATAAACCAGTACCTTTTTGGCCAGCTTTGTCCAATATTTTCTCAACTACAAACTCTTCTGTTGATTCATCTTTAGCGTTTAAACATATCTCTGTTATTTCAACAAGATAGGAAGCTAATTCATCAGTATTATTCCAAATACCAAAAACCTCTGACATTTGTGAGCCATTCATATTCTTAACTCTCTTCATTAAGTCATAAGCCTCTGCAAGTATCTGTTCAATACCATATTCAATACCGTTATGAACAGTTTTAACGAAGTGTCCAGAACCACCTGGTCCAACGTAAGCAACACAAGGACCGTCTTCAACTTTGGCAGCCATTTTAGTCAATAAACTTTCTATTGCGTCATAGGAGGCCTTAGTACCCCCTGGCATCATACTTGGTCCCTCTAAAGCACCTTTGGCGCCACCAGAAACACCCATTCCTATATAACCGAAGCTCTTACTTTCAAGAGTCTCAACCCTTCTTTCAGTATCCTTAAACTGAGAATTGCCTCCATCTATTAATAAATCACCTTCTTCGAGGTATTCAGAAATATTGTCAATGACTGCATCAGTAGCAGATCCAGCTTTGACCATCATTAGTATTCTTCTTGGCCTTTCAAGCTTATTTACAAACTCTTGCAGTGACCTAGCTCCCTCTATATTCTTTCCTAAGCCTCTACCCTCTAAGAATTCTTCAGTTTTTGAATAGGTTCTATTAAAAACAACACTAGAAAAACCATTTCTTTCTGCATTAAGAACTAAATTCTCCCCCATTACTCCAAGACCGATTAAACCAAAATGTGCCTTGGACATAAAAAATTAAAAACGCGATAAATATATATTGCATGCAACTTATGGAAATTGCTTAAAAAATAACACTTATGTCAGCGAAAAATGATCGAAATACTAAATCAAATAATTGTTCCGTTAGCAATAGTTGCATTTTTAACTACAACAACGATTCCATTTCGTATATAAAATCCCAGCTCTGGCTTGTCTGCTTCTTCTATTCTATCCTTATTAACTATCACAACATTATCTCCAATTCTTGCATTCTTATCAAGAATTGCTCTTTTGATTGTTGTGCCTTCGCCTACTCCCAGAGGAGTCCCACCACCTTTTCTTAATTCAATCCTCTCCTCAACCGACTCAAAAAAATCAGCCCCCATTACCAAGGTGTCTTCAATAACAGAATCACTTTCAATTCTACTTCTTACTCCTAAAACACAATGCAAAATACTACATGATTTCAAAATAGTTCCTTCGCAAACTATTGAGTCAGTAATTTGAGCATCTACAAGTTTTGATGGAGGAAGATATCTTGGCCTTGTATATATTGGAAATTTTTCATCATAAAAACTAAATGGTGGCTTTGGTTGTTGAGTTAATGCTAAATTTGATTCAAAAAAGGCTCCAATAGTTCCAATATCTTCCCAGTAATCATCAAAAACATAACTCTTTAATATATCTCCTCTTCCTAACGCCTCAGGGATTATATCTTTACCAAAATCTGTATAATTAGGGAACTTATTTAATAAATCAAAGAGAGTCTTTCTACTAAAAACGTATATCCCCATCGAAGCAAGATATGGTTTCTCTAATGCTGATTCCTTAGTTAATCCGAATTTAGATGTATCAACAGCCATTGACTTTAATTTCTCACCAGTAGGCTTTTCGCTAAATTCTTTGATATTACCCAATTCATCTGTTCTCATAAGGCCAAAACCTTCAGCCTGAGCCTCATCAACTGGCAAAGCCGCAACAGTTAAATCAGCATTATTTTCCCTATGATGCTGAACGAATAAACTGTAATCCATTCTATAGAGCTGATCACCTGACAATATTAGGTATTCATCAACATCCCATTCCTGAAATAACCATTGATATTTTCTTACTGCATCAGCAGTACCTTCAAACCATTTTGGACTATCAGGAGTCTGCTGAGCAGCTAGAACTTCTACAAATCCTTGACCAAAAGGCGCACTTAAATTATAAGTTCTTCCGATGTGTCTGTTGAGAGAAGCACTATTGAACTGAGTGAGTACGTACATTTTATTAATCCCAGAATTAATACAATTACTAATCGGGATATCAATCAATCGATATTTACCTGCTAAAGGTACTGCAGGTTTAGCCCTCATTTTTGTTAAGGGATAAAGCCTAGAACCTTTTCCTCCTCCGAGGATGATTGCCAACACACGCTTCATTACAATTTAATGGAGGTATACTCAATTATTAAAATTAACTGATTATGTGCAAATATAAAAATGGAAATGGCCACTTTACAAAGGTATTCGGGAAAATCTAATGAAAAACTTAATATAAACTTAGAATTTTCAATTAATTTGATCATCATCTATCAATGAGAACAATTTTTCCACGATTTTTAATGATGCTTGTCTTTCTTCCCTAGACTGAGGACTTCTTAATTTTGTTACTGGGGTATGAAGAATCTTATTAATAATTCCTTTTGTTAAAGCCTCTACAACTTTTCTTTCTCGAGCAGAAAAATCAGGTCCCATTCTACTTAATGCCTTTTGCAACTCTTCTTTTCTTATTAACTCTAAATCAGATCTCAATTTGTTGATAACAGGAACTGCTTCCAAACTTGCCCACCATTCCAAAAAAATAATTTTTTCCTCTTTCACCAGAGATTCAGCCTCTTTTGCTATTTTTTGCCTAAACTCCTGATTTCTAGTCACAACTTCCTCTAAGTCGTCTACATCGAAAGACTCAATGAAAGCATGATGTTTAACATCATTAGAAATATTTCTTGGTACACCTATATCAATAAATTTAAGTTTATTTTTTAAACCTATATTTTCAACTCTTGCTAAATCAATAAAAGGTTTTTCAGAAGCAGTGCTTGTGAAAACAAGAGAAGACAATGATATGTTTTCATCCAATTCATTTAAATTCTTACAATTAATTTCAATATCTGAAAAATCTCCTGCGAGATTAACTGCTCTATCAATATTCCTATTCAAAAGAGTAAGTTTATTACAACCTTTAGATTTCAAATGAGTAATCAAAAGTCTACTCATCCGTCCTGCGCCAACGACAAGAACCTTTTCTGATTTCAAACTTACAAGCCCATCAACACCATGATCCTGTCCAATTTTTAATTGAGCTAGTTCTACAGCTGCTGAACTAATTGATACAGCTCCAGTACCTAAGTTTGTTTCAGATCTAACTTTCTTCCCAGCACTAACTGATTGACTTAATAACCTATTAAGAATTGGCCCAGTAGATTGGTTCTCCTGGCCTAATCGCATCATTTTTTTAACTTGAGATAGGATTTGTCCTTCCCCCAAAACAAGGCTATCTAATCCGGCAGATACTTTCATTAAATGTAAAACAGCTTCTTCTTGCCTAAAATCAAATAGATGAGGATTTAGATTATCAAGACTAACTTTAGAATAATCTGATAAAAATTCTTTGATAGATGAAATACCAATATTTTTGTCTTTTACAAGACCGTATATTTCTAACCTATTGCAAGTACTTAAAATAGAAACTTCTAAAATATCAGAATAGGCTCTAAGAGTTTTTAGAGAATCAGAAATAGATTGATCAGGAATACTTAACTTCTCACGCACTTCGACAGGTGCCGTGCGATGACTCAGTCCGACGACAACAATATTCATAAAATCAAATAGAAATATTAAAGGCTGATGCTTTTAGCGCCATCTTTCATGTGTATTGTATTTGTGAATCTACAAGTACTATCTAATGTACTTATTACAAGACTACTTGTTCTGGTACAATCTTTCTCAAATTTGACTCCATCAAATAACAATCCATCAGTAATTCCACTACCTGCAAAAATTACATTTTCTCCTGAAGCGAGTTCATTTGCCTCATAGATTTTGTCAATATCAGTGATTCCCATCTCATTTAAACGTTGTATATTTCCTTCTTTTGTATAATCTGCCCACTCGGAAGTCTGTGCAATCGCAGGATCATAAACTAACTGTCCTTGAAAATGCCCCCCCAAAGCTCTCATTGCAGCGGCAGATATTACACCTTCAGGAGCTGCTCCTATACCCATTAAGCAATGAGTACCAGTACCTGCAAATCCGCATGCAATAGCAGCTTGAACATCTCCATCAGAGATAGGTTGAATTTTAGCTCCACATTCTCGAATCTCCTTGATAAGACCTTTATGTCGTGCCCTATCCATTACAACTACTGTTAGTTCATCAATTGCTAAATCCAAGCAGTTACTTAGAATCTTTAAGTTCTCAGTTGCTGAGTTCCTAATATCTACCTTTCCTTTCGCAGCTGGAGGAGCAGCTAATTTATTCATATAAAAATCAGGCGCATTGAAAAGCCCTCCAGTATCTGAAGCAGCTAATACTGCCATAGATCCTCTCTGATTATTAGCACAAAGATTAGTACCTTCACATGGGTCTACAGCAAAGTCAACTCCTGGACCATTACCACTTCCAACCTCTTCTCCGATATACAACATTGGTGCTTCGTCACGTTCACCTTCACCTATCACAATTTTACCTTTCATTTCAATTTTGCCCATTCGCAATCTCATTGCTTCAACAGCAGCAGCGTCTGCTTCATCTTTCTGGCCTAAACCAGTAAGTTTTGCAGATGCGATTGCAGCTTGCTCGACTACTTCGAGAATTTCTTGAATTAAAGTTTGATTCACAATTAAATTTTTAAAAGATTTCTAAGAGGTTTAAATTATGTTCTCATAAAAAATGCCTTTTTTATGAGAATTATTTTGCTAATTAGCTTTTTTTAACTCTTTGCAGGTGTTACTTTATCAGGCCGTGACTTGAAATTAGGAATAAACAACCAAATATAGTATCTTTATTAAATATTTTAAAAATTAAATGCCCGAATCTTATTCTAAAAATCCAGTTAGTGTTAATCGACCAATTCAAATAATTCCTTCAGTATTACCAGCAGACTGGGCAAATATGGGGGCATGCGTAAAAGATCTTGAAGAGGCAGGTGTTGATCGAATTCAATTTGATGTGATGGATGGAAACTTTGTCCCAAATCTTACTTTTGGTCCTGAAATGATTGCCGCATGTAGAAAATATTGTAATGTGCCTTTTGAGACTCAATTAATGGTGAGCCAATATAATTGTGAAACAATGCTTGAGGAATATGTCAAAGCCACAAAAGGTTCCAATGGAGAGCCTGGGGTTGTTATAGCCCATGCTGAAGCTAATGTTCACCTTCACAGGGTACTTGGAAGGATAAGGGATCTTGGTGGTTCACCCTCGGTAGCACTAAACCCTCATACACCATTTGAAATGATTGAAAACATTATGGATATGGTTGATCATGTCTTAGTTATGACAGTAAACCCAGGCTTTGGGGGGCAAGCTTATATTCCTACAATGCTAAATAAAATTAGAAAGATTAGACAATTTGTTATTGAAAAGAATCTAAATGTAGATATTGAAGTCGATGGTGGGATCAAAGCGAATTGGACAATTTCGCAATGTGCGGAGGCAGGTGCGAACTGTTTTATCGCAGGAAGCGGGATGTTTGCTTATCCAACATTAAAAGAAGGTTGTGATGAATTAAGAACAGTTGCCAATGATGCACAAGAAGGAAAGATAATCTCAGAGCCATAATAAAATATCAACTCAAACTAAGTTTAAAATACCAAATATCCATCCATAGCTATGTAAACCTATACCTAAAAAATTAACACCTAAATAACATATTAAGATTACAAAAAAACCTGTAGTAGCAAGTAAAGCTGGTCTTCTCCCTTGCCAACCCTTGCTAATTCTCATATGTAGATAAGCAGCATAAAATAGCCATGAAATGAAAGCCCAGGTTTCTTTAGGATCCCAACTCCACCAGGTTCCCCAAGCCTCATTAGCCCAAATAGCACCAGTGATTAAACCAAGGGTAAGAAGAACAAAACCAACTAATATAGATCGATAACTGAGAGTATCTAATTCTTCAGAATGAGAAAATTTTATAGGCTCCATAATACTATTAATTGTTAAAGTATTTGATATTTTGAAACCTCCAATACCTGTAGAGCTACTCCTGATTTGAAGTGGTTGACGATTATCAATAAACAAGACAGATGCCGATAGTAAGGAACCAATTATAAGAGCCGCGTAACTTAGCATAACCACGCTTACATGCATAATTAACCAACTTGATCTTAATGCTGGGACCAGATTAGATGACAGCCTCAAATCCTCTGGCAGGACAAAGCAGGCAAAAGCGACAGTCAAAAGTTCAATAGGAATAGCTATCGCGGGAATTATTGGGGTTTGAAATTCTTTCTCAACTAATAACTGACCTAGAGAAATACCCCACACAAGGAAATAAAGCGATTCATATAAGTTGCTTATGGGGAAATGACCAGAGACAATCCATCTCAAGGTAAGTTGCAATGCTATAAAAATATTAATTGTGATAGTAATAAACTTCACATATGAGGATGATTTTTTATTAAATAGAGCGATTAAAGAAATAGGTAAATTAATTAATAATAAAAAAAATATTAGAATGCCAATAGTATTTACAGGATCATAAAGCAAATTTTTTATAGCAACCTCTGATATCATCAAGAAAATTTAATAATAGATAATGCCTATAATTATAAGGTAACAAAATAAAATTTTTTAAAGTTGAAAATCATCCCCAAGATAAAACTTTTTCACTATTGCGTTATTTGCTAGTTCAGTTGATGATCCATAAGCTAAAATACTCCCTTCACTTAATACATATGACTTATTAGTTATTAATAAAGTTTCTCTTACATTATGGTCAGTTATGAGAATCCCCATCCCATTCTTACTTAATTTAATAATAAGTTTCTTCAAATCGTTAACAGCTAATGGATCGATTCCCGCAAAGGGTTCATCCAAAAGTAAGTAATTAGGACCGTTTCTACCTACAGAAAGAGCTCTAGCTATTTCACACCTTCTTCTCTCTCCACCTGAAAGTTGATAGCCATAGTTATCTACAAACTTATTAAGATTAAATTCGTTAATTATTTTTTCTCTTTTATTTCTTACTATTGCACTACTTGAAAAAGAATTTTGTAATGCTAAATCAATATTTTCTTTAACTGTAAGATTTCTAAAGACACTTGCTTCTTGAGTTAGATATCCCACTCCAAGTTTTGCTCTTACAGGCAAAGGCAGGTTTTTTATAGACTTGTCATTCAATAGAATATCACCTTTATCAGGTTTTAAATTACCTACAGCAAGATTAAAAGTAGAGGTTTTACCAGCTCCATTAGGTCCCATTAAACCAACGATTTCACCAGGAGTAATAGTTATTGATACATCTCTAACTATAGATTTTCCTTGAATGGATAGAGATACGTTATTTATTTTAAAATTCATCTTTCTATGGACTGATTAACTATCTTATTTTCTTTTTTACTTTCACCCAGAATGCTGCCAAAAGATGAATCAGCAGCTTTCAATTTTGAAATATTAGTTAGACCTAAAAGCAAAAACAAATATTTTTTTTTAAAAAATAATGATTTCATGTTAATTCAAGACGAACTAAAAAAGGTATGTCGTTTTCATTTAATTCCTCTCTATATTGAAGCTTTTTTAATAATTGCTCAAGACCTTTACAAAAGGAATATAGATCGATTCCTAAATCTATATTAATTCTATCTTTTATTCTGCCTAAACCTTCCCCAAGAAGGATAGTTGCCCCATTGAGGTTGCCTTTACTTAAATGAAATTGCGAGACTGATACTTGAAGTATTCCTTGAATAATTTGTCTTTCATCTCCATCAAGAGTATTCCATATGTCTTCAAAAGCATCATGAGCTTCATACCATTTTTGATTATTAAAGAGACTTAAAGCAGTTAAAAAAGTTTCTTCAAAAGTATTTTTATCTATCTGGCTCATAATATTTTATTTTTTTATAACTTTCTTCTTATTTAATTTTCTCATTCTTATAGAATCAGGTGTTACTTCTAACATCTCATCAGGGCCTATGTATTCAAGTGCTCTTTCAAGAGTAATTTCTACTGGAGATTGTAAAGTATCTAATTCTTCTGCACCCGCAGATCTCATATTAGTCAACTGCTTAGTTTTGCAGATGTTTAACTCTAAATCTTGTGATCTATTATTCTCGCCAATAATCATACCTTTATAAACCTTTACTCCAGGTTTAATAAAATATACACCTCTATCTTCGGCATTTTTTAAAGCGTAAAATGTAGCGACACCCTCTTCAAAAGAAATAAGTACTCCGTTTCTCCTAGTTTCGAAATCTCCTGCTTTAGGTTTATATTCATAAAAAGAGTGGCTCATTATTCCTTCACCCCTTGTTATTCGAACGAATTCGCCACGAAATCCTATAAGACCTCTTGATGGTACAAGAAATTCTAATTGTGTTCTTCCATCCGAGCTTGTTTGCATATTTTTCATCTCAGCCTTTCTAGAACCTAGTTTTTCAATACAAGAGCCTACGGCTGCTTCTGGTACATCTAAAACCAATGTTTCTATAGGTTCACATTTAACATCCTCTATTTCCCTGAAAATAACTTGAGGTTGCGAAATTTGAAATTCAAAACCTTCCCTTCTCATTGTTTCTATAAGAATTCCTAAATGAAGTTCGCCTCTACCAGAGACTGAAAATCTATCTGGAGAATCAGTCTCTTCAACTCTTAGAGCAACATTGGTTAATAGTTCCCTCTCCAACCTATTTTTTAATTGCCTACTAGTAACAAATTTTCCCTCTTTGCCCGCGAATGGAGAATCATTTACAACAAAAGTCATATTCAAAGTAGGTTCATCTACTTTAATTAACGGAAGTGGATGAGGAGAATCAGTACAAGCGATAGTTTCGCCAATATTCACATCATCGAAACCTGATACAGCAACAATATCTCCAGCAAAGGCTTCGTCAATGTCAATCCTTTGTAATCCCTCAAAGCCTAGAAGTTTGCTTACTTTACCTTTAATAGTTTTTCCGCTTTCTTTAATTAAACTTGCTTGTTGACCATTTTTTATAGTTCCATTATGAATCTTTCCAATCACAATTCTTCCTAAGAAATCAGAATAATCCAAAGTTGTAATTTGAAGCTGTAATGGTTTATTTAAGTCCCCAACAGGAGGAGGAACATGTCTAATAATAGCTTCAAAAAGAGGCATCATGTTATCACTATTTGTTTCCATTTCTTCCTTTGCAAAACCAGATAATCCACTTCCAAACAAATAAGGAAAATCGCATTGATCATCATCAGCGCCTAACTCAAGAAATAAATCAAGAACTTTATCAACAGCAATTTCTGGTACGACTCGAGGCCTATCAATTTTATTTACAAATACTATAGGCCTAAGACCTTTTTCTAATGCTTTTTTTAAAACAAATCTTGTTTGAGGCATAGGCCCCTCGTTAGCATCAACAATCAATAAACAACCGTCAACCATACCTAAAACCCTTTCAACTTCTCCCCCAAAGTCTGCATGTCCGGGTGTATCAATAATATTAATTCTTGTATTTTTGTAATTTACAGCTGTATTTTTTGAAAGGATCGTTATACCTCTTTCTCTTTCAAGGTCATTAGAATCCATTACGCAAGTTGGAACTACTTCGTTATCTCTAAATATTCCAGATTGAGATAGCAATGCATCAACAAGAGTTGTTTTACCATGATCTACATGAGCTATGATTGCTACATTTCTTATTTCTTTAATTGGAGTAGGCATCTAAAACTAACAAACCATAGTTAATTATATTAAGGCTAGCTCAAAGAACGCTTATTCTGAAGGAAATACCTTTAAGACTTTGAAAATCATATACAAAATTATCATTAGTTATTTTAATTATTAGCATTTATCAATTTTCTATTTGATTCTTCAAAAACTTCAAGTGCTTCAATTGAACCTTCATATCTCCAATGCCAAGGTTCATAATCAACATTTTTATTATCTCTGTTGAAAGATAATTTAAAGTGATACTTAGCTGCATTCTTTTTCAACCATTTAAAAGTTTCGGTATTCTCAAATTCAATTTCAAAGTCTGTTTCTCTATTATTAGCATCTCCAATATCAATAGCGAATCCAGTACTATGTTCAGAATATCCAGGAGGTGCTGATACCCTAGCCCTCTCTGCGGCAATTTGATTTCTGATGGATTTCAAAGAGAAAAAAATATTTCTCTGTAAATTTATTGATCTATATCCACTTAAGAAAATCAAACCTATTCCATCTTTTTTTGCATCTTCCCTCATTTTAAGAAGAGATTCACTCATATCGATATGAACATGAATATTAGGTTCGATAAAAACCAATTTTTCTTTGGAGATTTCATTGTAGGGAAGATGTCCCAAGATACTGTGATCGTGATTATTACTATTTTGAAAATTGATATTTCTCACGCGACTTAGTTTTAAATTTCTAGTCAATCTAAATCCAGTAATATAAAAACTTATTAGTAAAACTGGCAAAGTGAGTAATATTATTTTGTTAAATCTTGAATTAGTTTCTTTTAAAAATTTTCTCTCGGCAAATGGGATATCAAATGCTTCTTTTTCGTCTTCCTTTCTGTCCAATATTAAAAGCTAAATTTGAAAAACATATTTCGATATTAACTATTAATTTACGAAATGTCCTTTTATAGGGAAATTGATGTAGTTTTTTAATAGGATACTTTTTTTAATATGTTGAGAGTTGCTGTTATCGGTGGAGGTCCAAGTGGTTCATGTGCTGCTGAAATACTTGCTAAATCTGGAATAAAAACGTGGCTTTTTGAAAGGAAATTAGATAATGCAAAACCTTGCGGAGGTGCAATACCTCTATGCATGGTGGAAGAATTCGACCTTCCAGAGTCAATTATTGATAGGAAAGTAAGACACATGAAAATGATATCTCCCTCAAATAGAGAAGTAGATATTAGCTTAGATAATGTTTATGGCAAAAGTGATAATGAATTTATAGGAATGTGTAGAAGAGAAGTCATGGATGCATTTATGAGAAACAGAGCCTCTGACCTTGGAGCAACGCTAATTAATGGATTAGTTACCTCAATTGATACAGGGAATGATAACCAAGGTCCATACAAACTTTCATATTCTGATTTTTCTTCTGGCGATAAGAAAGGAGAACTTAAGGAGCTAACAGTAGACCTCTTAATCGGAGCAGATGGAGCAAACAGTAGAGTTGCAAAAGCTATGGATGCTGGTGATTATAAAGTGGCTATTGCATTCCAAGAAAGAATTAAATTACCTAAAGAAGAGATGAGCTACTACGAAGACCTCGCCGAGATGTATGTAGGAACTGATGTTTCACCTGATTTCTATGGTTGGGTATTCCCAAAATATGATCATGTTGCTGTTGGGACAGGAACAATGCAAAAGAATCAATCCTTAATAAAAGGTCTTCAAGAGGGAGTAAGAAATAGAGCAAAAAAAAGGCTTGTTAATGGAGAAGTCATTAAAGTCGAAGCCCATCCTATTCCTGAGCATCCAAGACCTCGTAGAGTTGTAGGAAGAATGGCCCTAGTAGGTGATGCGGCTGGTTATGTCACGAAGAGCTCTGGAGAAGGCATATACTTTGCCGCAAAAAGTGGACGAATGTGTGCTGAAGAAATCGTAGAAGCCTCAAAAAATGGACAAGAAATCCCATCAGAAAAGCATTTGAAAAATTATTTAAAAAAATGGGATAAAAAATATGGTACTACTTACAAGGTTTTAGAAATTCTTCAAAATATTTTTTATAGAAATGATTCTGCTAGAGAAGCTTTTGTTGAAATGTGTGATGATATGGATGTACAAAGACTAACTTTTGATAGTTATCTATACAAAAGAGTTGTTTCAATGAAACCACTGCAACAACTAAAGATTACAATGCTTACTCTTGGATCAATATTAAGGGGTAAAGCACTAGCACCCCTAAATTATAAACCTGTAAATAGTGCTGTAAGAGAAGACAAAGAAGTCGAAAATATGCTTAAGAACTATTCAATCAAAGGTGGGATTAAAGTTAAGAGTTGAGAAGTGTAAAGTCAGCAATTTTTAAAGAGTAATTTCTAACCAAGCCTAATAAGTTGAGTCGATTATTTCTTATTTCAGAATTATGTGCCATTACCAAAACACCCTTATCATTATCAAATAATTCATTAAGAATATTTGCATTATTCTCAAACATATTAAAGAGCTTAAAATAATCCCAAGTCGATGATGAAATAAGTCCTTCTAATTTTTTGATAAATTCAAATACCTTTTTTTCACATTCTTTTTCAAATAGCTCTGGATTTATATAATCACTATATAAAAGAAGGTTTTTTGATAAACTACCATTATCAGCAAGTTTACAAACCCTTGAGATAACTTTTTGAACTTTAAAAAAATTTTCATTTTCTCTAAGTCGGTCAATCGTATTAATTCTATTTTTTAAATCAATAATATTAATTATTTTTTTCTCATCTAAAAAATAATTAGAAAAAGTAGCTCTAATTATATCTTTATCAATTAATAATTCATCAAGATGACTAAGAATTCTTTGATTAGTAAATTCAATTAAATCATTTAAAACATTTTGTTTTACAAAATTCAAATTTGGAAGGGATATTTTCCAATATTCAAGAAGTTCCTCATAAATATTTTCAATATATAAATCAAGATCAAATTTCCAAATAATTTGAATAACACCATTTAAACTTCTTCTTAATGCATAAGGGTCAGATGAACCACTTGGTCTTTTACCCGAAATAAATATACTTATTAAGGATTCTATTTTATCAGAAATAGAGACAATCGCTCCGCATTTTGTAGAGGGCAAATCATCTTTATAAAAACCAGGCAAATAATGTTCTGCTACAGCTATACAGATTTCTTTGCTAAAACCTTCATTTCGTAAGTATTTCCCACCCATTATCCCTTGCAATTCAGGAAATTCATAAACAATTTCACTACACAAATCGTTTTTACAGTACTTGGCAGCTTCTATTACCTTTTTACTTTCTAAAGATTGATCATTTAAATAAAAAAGTATCTTTTCTACGGTAGCCTTAATTCTTTCTACTCTTTGAAAAACATTGCCCATTCCTTTCAAATAAGAAACAGACTTAAGTTTTTCGTTCCTTTCATTAGAGGAAACTTTTTTATCACTTTCTACAAAAAACTTTGCATCAGAGAATCTTGCCCTCAATACTTTTTCATTACCCTTAGCAATAACATTATTAGACTCTTTAAGCCCATTAGATAGGACAAAGAAATTTGTACTTATAATTTCCTTTGAATTAAGATCTAATATAGATAATAATTTATTTTTTTCTAGCAGAGGAATATATCTTTGATGATTTTTCATTACTGTTGCAAGAACTTCAACAGGCAAATTAAGAAATTGCTTATCAAAATTGCAAGTTAATAAATTAGGCGATTCCACTAGATCAGTAAGTTCGTTAAGCAAAGCCTCAGAGAGATCCGGATTCAAATTTGCCAGTAGAGATTCTTGATTTATGAGCTTTTTAATTTTTTCTTTCCTTTCTTCTCGTCTAACAAAAACTCCACTTTTAGCCATTAATTCAAAATAATTATCTGAAGACTGAATTTCAATAACTTTATTAATTAATCTGTGACTTCTTGATTTATTACCTATCGTAAGTTTAGGGTCACATCCATCAAAATCGAAATCAAGAATTTCATCATTATAAAGTGAGACAATCCATCTAATAGGTCTTGAAAATTTAAAGCTACCATATCCCCATTTCATAAACCGTGGGCCTTGTAGATTTTTTATTAATTTTGGAATTATTGAAGAGATAAAAGACCTCGTAAATTCTCCTTTTTCAATTTTTGTTCCAAATACAAACTCACCCTTTTCTGTTTTTCTTATTTCTAAGTCATCTATATCAATTCCTAAACTATTTGCAAAACCAATTGCAGCGTTGGTTGGAACCCCATTTACAAATGCAGAGCTTGCTTTTGGTCCTTTTCTTGTAACTGTCTTATCATCAGCCTGATCCACTAAACCCTCCAAAAATATAACTATTCTTCTGGGTGTGGAGGTGCAAATAATATTCTTATATTTGATAAGTTTCTTATCAAATTCAAATTGAATTAGAGAGTTAATTTGTTTTATTACAGAATGAGCAAAATTTGCTGGTAACTCTTCTGTTCCTATCTCAAGTAAATATTTAGACAAGAATAATTTATGGCTATTACAACTATAATTTACTACCGGTTAAATAAGCTTTTCGCTAATGTATAAAAAGAGATATGTTTTGGTCCCTTGATCAAGGTTGAAAAAGTAAAAAAGAAAAAAGAACTTGCTAAACAAGAGACAGTTTGCCTGGCGAATGGTCTAGAAGTATCTAAATTTGAAAATTTCAAAAAAGGTAGTGAATTTCTAAAGGAACCACTTGCAAGCGAATTAAAAAACGAAAGTGACCATTTTACTAATGATGCTGTTCAGTTATTAAAATTCCATGGAAGTTATCAACAAGATAATAGAGAGAACAGGAAACCTGGGAAAAGTAAAGATTGGCAGATGATGCTTAGGTTAAGAAGTCCAGGTGGGGAAATCCCTGGTAAATTATTTCTATCCTTAGATGAATTATCTGACAAACTTGGAAACGGCTCACTGAGAGTAACCACTAGACAAGCCTTCCAAATGCATGGAATAAGAAAAGATAATTTAAAGGAAGTAATAAAATCAATTGTAAATTCAATGGGCTCAACATTAGCTGCGTGTGGGGACATAAATAGAAACGTCATGGCTCCCGCCGCACCTTTTGAAACACCAGAATACATAACAGCAAGATCTTTAGCAGTAAAAGTTGCTGATCTTTTAACACCTGTAGCAGGACAAGGAACGTTTTTAGAACTTTGGGCTGACGGAGATTTGGAATATACAATAAAACCTGATAAAGAAATAGAAGAGAATAGAAAATTACAGTTTAAAGAGAATGTTTTTAGCGGGACTAAAAAAGAACCTCTATATGGATCTACATATCTGCCAAGAAAATTTAAATGTGCTGTAACTGTTCCTGGTGATAATTCAGTTGATCTCCTCACTAATGATATTGGAATAGTTGCATTCACCTCAAAAGAAGGGGAGCTAGAAGGATGTAATTTTTATATCGGAGGAGGTATGGGGCGTACGCACAACAATGAAGAGACTTTTGCAAGAATTGCGGATCCACTTGGTTTCGTTGGGAAGAGTGAGATCTATGAACTAATTCAAAGTATCGTTGCTATTCAAAGAGATTATGGAGATAGAAAATCAAGGAAAAATTCCAGAATGAAGTACCTTTTGCATAGGAAAGGTATTAATTGGTTTAAAAAAATACTCTTAGAAAAATATTTTAGAAAAGAAATTATGCCTTTAAGGAAAGAACCTGAGAACAAATTAATTGATTATCTAGGTTGGCATAAACAAAATAAAGATTATTTTTTCGTTGGGTTACCTTTATTGTCAGGAAGGCTATCCGGAAAGAAGAAATCATTAATAAGAGATATTGTTAAAGAAAATGATCTTGATTTAAGACTTACACCAAATCAAGATATTTTGCTTTGTAATATTCCAAATAAAAACAAAAGCGAAATTAAAAAGACTTTGAGAAAGATTGGATATGACAATCTTAACGATATAAATGAAATTCAACGACACGCTTTGGCATGTCCTGCTCTTCCTCTTTGTGGTCTAGCCATGACCGAAGCTGAAAGAATTTTACCCAAGGTTCTCATTAGAATAGAAAACCTATTAAAGGATATGAATATAGAGAAGACAATATTATTTAGAATGACTGGTTGTCCTAATGGATGTACAAGACCTTATATGGCAGAATTAGCTCTTGTTGGGAGTGGGCAGAATAAATATCAACTATGGTTAGGGGGTAGTAAAAACCTTCAAAGATTAGCTAAACCATACTTACAAAGAATGGAACTTGACGATTTAGAAAAAACCATTCATCCTTTATTAGAAGCTTGGAAGAAAAGTAGTTCCAGTACCAATTTTGGCGATTTTATTAATAATCAGAAAGAATCCTTAATTTTAAATTTACTTAAGAAGATAGATTAAAAATTAGATTTTTCCATATAAAGCATTAGTTTTTTTATTCTTCCATGCCCATAGTTGATCTCCATAACTAAAGTGCCACCATTCATTCGGATGCTGAACGAAATCAAATTTAATCATAATTTCTTTCAGTAAATTTCTTCTATCATTCCAGATGATTGCATCTTTATTTTCAATATTCTTATAAAAATCTGGTTTTGACTTCTCATCCATTTGATCAATATTACTACCCATATCCATAATATTTCCGAAATTATCGGCCAAAGTAATATCCAAGGCACCTCCAGTTGAATGCGGAGGAGGACATTTCTCATCTAAAGATGGGTATGCCCAAAATTTCTCAACTTTTCTTTTTACTAAAGGATATAGTTCCATATCTTTTACAGAAGCATAGATATCTAACCTTTTACATTCCAAAATAAAAGCTCTATTAAACATAAATTGTTGCACTTCTATAGGTCGCCAACTGTCATAAATCAAAAGGCAAAAACTTTTATTTTTTAATTTTAAATAGTCATTTACTTTTATTAATCTTTTAACAACTTCTTCTCTTAATTTCCAAATACCATCTTTTTTCTTATAAGGAGCGCCTAGATCATAGTAAGGATGAGGGCAAATAAATTTGAAACAAGTTGGTATTGCTATTAATTTATCTTTATTATCTTTAATTGGGATTTCATTCCAAATTTTCAATTTTTTTCTTTTAATTTTATATTTGCATATATTTATAAATAAACAATTAAATGTATTAATTTAAAAAGTCATGAATAAATTTATTATCAGAATTATTGATTAGCAAATTTTTCAATAAAATATTTTTTCTTAAATCTGGATCATCAGTTATTACCTTCTGGGCTACTTCTCTAGCCTTTTCAATTAAAAATTTATTGTTTGGTAAGTTATCTAATACAAAATCGGGTAATCCTGACTGCTTATATCCTAAGATTTGACCGGGTCCTCTTAGTTCCAAGTCTTTTTCGGCGATATAAAAACCATCATTAGATTTTTCTAAAACCCTTAGCCTTTTATTTTCTAATCCATTTTTGTCAGAGGTTACTAAATAACAAAATGATTTATGGGATCCTCTCCCAATTCTCCCTCGTAACTGATGCAATTGAGATAATCCAAATCTTTCTGAATTGTAAATAATCATAATTGACGCATTAGGTACATCAATTCCAACCTCAATAACTGTAGTTGAGACCAAAATATTAATTTCATTATTTAAAAAGGAATTAATCATATTATTCTTCTCTTCTGAATTTAATTTTCCATGTAAAAGTCCAACTTTATTTTTTAAAAAGATTTCCTCTGATAAATATTTAAATATTTTTTTTGCAGAACTTAAATTCATTTTTTCAGAATCATCAATTAATGGCAAAATTACATAAGCTTGCTTCCCCTTCTCTATTTCATTCTCAACACATTTAAATAGTTTATCTAAATCCTTTTCTGAGATTATTTTTGTTGTTATTGGTACTCTTCCTGGGGGGAGCTCTGTAATCTGACTAATATCTAAATCACCATATAATGACAAAGCAAGAGTCCTAGGTATTGGCGTAGCTGTCATTGATAATAAATTAGTATTATCTCCTTTATTAATTAATCGATTTCTTTGTGTTACCCCAAACCTATGTTGTTCATCTATTACTACCATCCCTAACGAATTAAAAATAACTTTATCTTCAAATATTGCATGAGTACCTATGAGAATATCAATCATTCCATTTTTTAAATTTGTAAGTATTTCTTTTCTTTTTTTCTGAGGGGTATTTCCTGTTAAAAGTTCTACAGAAACTAAAAGTGGATTCAAATTTTTTATTATATTCTTATAGTGTTGTGCGGCGAGTACTTCAGTCGGGACCATTAATGCACCTTGTTGTTCTTTTTCAATAACCATTAAAAGTGATGCAATTGCAATAATAGTTTTACCACTGCCAACGTCTCCCTGTAGTAGTCTCGACATAGGTGTTAAATCTGATAAATCATATTTTATTTCGTCAAGTACTTTTTTCTGAGATTGAGTTAATTGAAAAGGAATTTTATTTATAAAATCTTCAAGCAAGATTTTTTTTTGGATAGGACTTTTGACTCTAATATTTCTATTATTTTTTCTTTTTCTCAATAAAAACTTCATTTGTAATAAAAACAATTCATCAAATACTAAGCGTCTTCTTGACTCAACTAAAGCATTCTGATTTGGAGGTAAATGAATATTTATTAAAGATTCACTCTTTGACATTAAAGATAATGAATTTAGCTGTTTTTGATTAAGTAAGTCTGGAAATTGTTTTGAATAAATAATTACTTTTTTAATTAATTTTATGAAACTTATATTTGAGAATGATTCTGAAAGCGAATATAAAGGCATAATCCTCCCAGAGAAATTAAAAGATTCTTCATTATTATTTAAAATTTCTATCTGAGGGTCCACAAAATTTTTTCCATACTCAGATAGTTTGACCCTGCCAGATATCGCCAATTTAGTTCCTGGAATATATAAAGATTTCTGAGAAGAAAAAAAAGAATAAGATCTAAATCTCTTGCCTAAAAAAAATTTTGTAACTTTTATAGAGGATGTCTCATCAAATATCACTATATTCATTATTGATAAATTACTATTATTTGGACTCTTATAAATAGAAAACTTTTTAATAGTAGCAATACAGGTATATAAATTATCTGGTTTTAAATTAATTATCTTAACTCTATTTGTATAATCTAAATAAGTTCTCGGAAAATAATTAATTAAGTCTTTTATATTAAATATCCCTAATTCATTTAGTTTATTTTTATTTACCTTGCCTATACTTTTTATTAACGATATATCGGAACTTAAAGAAAGATTAGAATCTACGAATTTTGAATAGAAACTATTCGTATTGTTAAATGAATAATTTAAATCAATATATTTGCTCAATTTAAGAAGAGCTTTTCTAGTATCAATTACAAGTCTTTTTCTTTGATTTGTGTCTAGGTTATTGTATTCAGAATATTTAATTGAAAATTCATTAAATAATTTGATATATTCATCAGTTAGTTTTAAATTTTCTATATTACTTAGTGACTTTTCTAAATAATCATTAAAATAGGTTTTCCTTCCTAGTAAATTAGAAAATTTATTTTCTGATTCAAGCGTAAGAGATTTTTGAAGAGGTCTAATCCAATTTTTTATTAGATCAATATATCTTTCATTATTAGTCACTATTATCAATAAGATAAATTTAGATTTTAATTACATTAGATGATTTGAAGTGAGTTCCTTATCTTTCCAATATTTTTGCTTTTTATTTAATATTCTAAACCTACTTTTTAATTCATTAATATTATTTCTACAGATTGAAAGATCTAAGTTATAAAACTCTAATTCAACATTAGTTATATTAAATAAATAAATATCAGAGGATTTAATATTTTTTGCAGATAACTGATTTGGTTTTATATCATATCTAATAGCAAAAGGATGTGGATGCCTAATAATATAATTATTATTAGATAAAAATTTGAAAGCCTCCTCAGATAAAATTTTATTTATCAATCTTATTTTAAATAATTCTGAGTTAATCTTATATGAAAGGTTCAACAAGAAGTCGCTAAAAGATTTATCAAGAAATTCAAAGATATTTAAATTATCATTTGAGATAAAAACATCACTTCCTTGTTCATTATCATTCAATTTATATGAATTAGTTTGATCTATTAATTCAAGGACAGCATTAACTATATTTTTCTCATCTTCAAATTTTTTAATAATAGTTTCCTTGGAAAAAGATTTTAAATAACTATTTTCATCTAGATTTACAGAAGCAAGTTCTTCTTCTTCAAGGGATTCATAATATTGATATGTATTAGACTTGTTATTACAATTAAATTCAATGGTCTCTTGATCAATTAATTCATTTTCATAATCAAAACCAACTGTTTCATATTCATTGAACTCTACCAATTCTTTTGTTGCATTTACATTTGATAACTGCTTTTGATAATTACTAATATCTCCTAACTTTAATTGTTCAATAGTTATCAAAGGAAGTTTTGAATAGATAAGCGAACTAATATTTTTTTCTAAAAATATATTTAACTCTCTTAAACTTAATTCTTTATCACTCAAAGATAAGTCAGAATAAATTGCAAATATACCTTTTTCAGCAGAGTTTATTATAGAATTTCTGACAATCTGAAAATAAGTCTCGTATTCTTTATAAATATTTTTTACCAATATTTTTTTTTGAATTTCAGCCCTCTTCAGCTGTATTATCACTTCTTTTGAATTTCTATCTTTAATATTATTCAAGTTTTTAATTTGACTTTAAAGATGCGACTTCATCAGCAAAGTCCATTTCTTTTTTTTCAATCCCCTCTCCTAATGTATATCTTGTGAAACGTCTTACTTTGATATTTTCACCAATTTTTGCTGCTGCCTGTTTTACAAGGTCCTCAACTGTAAGTGCGCTATCTTTTATATAAGGTTGAGAAAGCAAGACTAACTCATTTAATCTTTTAGCTATTCTTCCATCAACAATTTTTTCTTTAATATTTTCTGGTTTACCTGACAAATCATCTCTACCCATTTCTATTTGTTTTTCTTTTTCAACTACATCCTTGGGTATTTCATCAATAGATACATACTCTACATTTGGACATGCGGCAACTTGCATAGAGACATCTTTCAAAAGAGATTGAAATATATCGCCTCTAGCAACGAAATCAGTTTCACAATTAAGTTCTAATAGAACACCTACTCTTGATCCTGTATGAATATAGCTGCCAATAGAACCTTCTGCAGCAACTCTTCCAGATTTCTTCTCAGCACTTGCTATGCCTTTTTGTCTTAACCACTCTAAAGCTTTTTCAACATTTCCATCTGTCTCATTTAAAGCCTTTTTGCAGTCCATCATACCGGCCCCAGTCTTATCTCTAAGATCCTTAACTAGTTTTGCTGTAATGTTTCCCATTTAAAAAGATAAATTTTTGGTTTTTATTAAAAGTTAAAATTAAAAATTAATTTTTTCTTTGCTCGTTAGAACCTTTTCTACCCTCGTTTATTGCATCAGCAAGTCTTCCTAAAATAAGTTGAACGGATCTAACTGCATCATCATTGCATGGAATAGGAACTTCACACAAATCAGGATCACAGTTAGTATCTAACATTGATACCAAAGAAATGTCTAATTTTCTGGCTTCAAGCACAGCATTAGATTCTCTTCTTTGATCTACAAGAACAACCACATCAGGCAACCTCCTCATACCTTTGAGACCTCCTAAATACTTTTGTAATCGTTCTAGCTCTCTCCTCAAAACAGCAGCCTCCTTTTTAGGTCTCATAGCGATAGCACCACTACTTTCCATTCTCTCAAGATCTTTTAATCTTTCTATCCTTGCTTTCATAGTAGTCCAGTTAGTAAGCATACCTCCTAACCATCTCTGATTTACATATGCCGCACCACATCTAACAGCTTCTTGAGCAACAACATCAGAGGCCTGTTTTTTTGTACCTACAAAAAGAAATCTTTTCCCGCTCTTGGCAGCATTTCTTGTCCACTTATAAGCATTATTCATACATAATGCCGTTTTCACTAGGTCAATAATATGAACTCCATTCCTTGCGCAATATATATATTTCGACATTTTGGGATTCCAACGTCTTGTTTGGTGCCCAAAGTGAGCACCAGCTTCCATCATTTCAGATAGTGATACAACAGCCATGTTTAAAAAGTTTCGGGTTAGCCTCCATCTGACGGGAAATTTAAATACTTAAATCACCCGAAACTGTCAGATGTGTGGTTTTTTTAATTTTAATTATCATAGCAAATAATCTGTATTCCTCAAAGATTGAGCTTTAAATTAATCTTGTAAAATTAAGTTAATCTTTTAAGCTCTTTTACATAAATGAAATTCAGTGGTATTCTTACTATCTCTAAAGCAATTCTATTTTTACCGGAATCAACTAAAAATTTTAATAATGGGAATAATCTTTTAATACTAATCAATCCACCAAGGCATATTATTTCCCATAGTAAATTATGAATAGGAGTTAATTGAATCATAAATCTTACTCTTAAATTTGAATGTTTTTTATAGAAAACTAAGGCCATCCTTGCTCTTTCTTTTTCTTGAGATATTAATGATTCAATTTGTCCGCAATCAAACGGGGGGTGCCAATGAAATCCTACAGCTTCGGGACATTTAACTAATTTTGTACCAATTTTTTTTAATCTCTCTCCTAACTCTAAATCTTCCCATCCGTAGAGGCTAAAAGAGGTATCAAATAAACCAACATTCAAAAGTAATTCTCTTGATATAGCGACATTTCCGGTAGCAAAGTATGCGAAGGAAACATCAGTTAACTTAAAAATCTCATTCTCTGGATTTTTAAAATTGGAAGTGTTAATAACTGAGCCATAAGTAAAACATTTTTTGTTCTTCATTTCCCAGCAGGTTTTTAATTTATTAACATGGCAAAGTAAAAAATCTTCTAAAACAATTAGGTCGCTATCAATAAATATTATGATTTCATATTTAGATTTCATTACACCAAGGTTCCTTGCTAATGCAGGGCCCCCATGTTCTTGCTCATATAAGACCACATGAGAGAGAATTTCACTATTTTTTCTAATCCATGAGGGCGTCCCATCAGTAGAGCCATCATCTACAACAACTATTTCAAAATTACTAATAATGTTGGCTAGAGTCTGTTTTTCAAGAGCAATAAGGCATTTCTTTAATATCGATTTTCTATTATAAGTTGGGATGACAATGCTTACATTCATAACCAGATGTTAGTCATTAATTAATATATATAATTTATTTACAATAATGATCAAACGAAGACTAGTCTGCAGCTCCGCCATTATTGGCAGTTCCAGTCACATTACTCATGCCATCTGGTCTACCATCAGTTCTAAGTTTTCTTTTCTTGAACTTTCTAGCATATGCACGATTACGTTCTTGCTTTTCTTTTTTTAAATTTCTTCTCTTTGACATGAATTTTTTTTACTTTTAACTATCTTAACTCACTAGGTGCATTAAATATCTTACCATCTTCCATATTCAATATCCTATCAGCCATGTCTGAGATCCTTGGATCATGAGTAACCATTAATACTGAACAATTCTGTTCTTTTGCTAATTTCCGCAAAAGGGAAACTATTTCTCTACCTGTGACGCTGTCTAAAGCTGAAGTAGGTTCATCTGCAAGTAATAGTTTAGGATTAGCAGATAATGCCCTAGCAATTGCAACCCTTTGTTTCTGACCTCCTGATAAACCACTTGGGAGCTTTTTATGATGATCCGCCAAACCAACAGCAGAAAGCCATCTTCTTGAAATTTCTCTTCTTTGCAAATACGTTAAATTTCTTAGAAGGTCTGCACCCATTTGAACATTTTGTTCCGCTGTTAAACATCTCAGCAAATTATGTCCCTGAAAAATCATTCCAATATTTCTTCGAAGTCTTTGCCTCGTTTTTCTAGATGCGCCATTTAATTGATGGTTTAAAACCGTTAAATCTCCACTTTGGCAAGTTCTTAGTGCACCAATTAAAGTTAGAAGTGTTGTTTTACCACATCCAGAAGGGCCTTTTAAAAGAACTAACTCTCCTCTTTCAATAACAAAATTAACATTATTAAGGACTTGTTTCTTATTTTCAGCTACTCCATAGAAATGACTCAAATTATTTATTGAAACAGTTTTTAAATTATCATCTTTTTTATTAATAGTTTTAAACATATAAATAATTATTTTTAAAATGTCTCGGCAGGATCTGCATCGACTAATTTACGCATGGCAATTCCAGCAGAACCCATACACATCACTAAGATCAAAATAAAAATTAAAATTGTTTTATTAGCATCCATTAGTATAGGCAGCTTTGTGGAATTCCTAACGACAGAATAAAGTATTTGCCCTGAAAAGTAAGCAGGTAAATAGCCAAATAATGCCAATAGAAAGCCCTCTCTGGCAACAACAAAGAAAAGAGATTTTAGTCTATAGCCCATAGCCAACAAGGTCGCATATTCAGGCAAATGATCAGTAACATCGCTATAAAGAATTTGATAAACTACAACACAGCCAACTACGAAGCCCATTAAAGCCCCTAAACTAAATATAAAACCAATAGCAGTACTATTCTTCCAATAGTTTTTTTCAAATTCTATAAATTGATTTTTTGTTAAAACACGAACATCCTTAGGAAGAGATTTATTCAATATTTCAGATATATAGATGGGATCAGAGCCACTTCGGAGTTTCACTAAACCTATTTCAATACTTCCTTTTGGATTGGCTGGGAAAAGTCTTAAAAATGTTTCTCTACTTGTTATCAAGTTTCCATCTGCCCCAAAAGAAGGTCCTAACTCAACAAGCCCCTCAACTATTACTCTTTTACCTGCTACCTCTGTTTCTACTTTCCTGCCTGAAAGAAACCAATTTTCTATAGGTCCAAATTCTGGTCTTGAAAGTTTATCAAAAAGAACTCTTCCTGGATTTTTAAGTTTAACAGCTTTTTTTGAGAATCCTGCATCAAGTAAAAGTGAATCTGCAGGATTAAATCCTAAAGTCAAAATTGACCTTGTTTTTAAATTTTCTGGATTTCTCCAGAGAAGATATGTCAAGTTAACAGGAGCCGTTCTTTCTACATCTTCTAAAGCTAAAGTTTGAATTAATCTTCTTTTCGGAAATCCACTCATACTAATAGAACTTTTTGATCTAGGACTTATCAAGACAAGATCAGCATCCAAAAGTTTATGAATAGTTACACTCGTATCGAATAATCCATCTCGAAAGCCTAATTGCATAAACATTAAAATCCCTGCGAAACTAATTCCTGCAATCGCAACTATTAATCTAAGTGGCTGTCTGGTAAGTAACAACCAAGCTAATGGGATTTTCCTAAATTTTATGAATGAAAGTCTCATCATGGTAAAAATCTAGCAATGACCTTCATTCCTGTATAATTTTTTACCAATATTATCGATTCCTCGTTTAGCTTTACAAGTACCTCAATAATACGAGCATCAGCATCGCCCGTGGGATCTGTAGATAAAACCTTTCTTTGTTTTACCTGAGGACTGATTCTAGTTACTTCACCTTTTAAAATCTTTGAAAAGCCTCCATTTTCACTACTTAATTCAACATTTTGTGAGATGAATACTCTATTAATATCAGATTCATAAACTTCTATGAGAGCTTCCATCTTCTGACTTGAACCAATATCTAATATTCCTTTATTTTTAGGCCTTTCCCCAACTCTTGTATTGACCGCAAGGATAAATCCATCAATAGGACTCCTAAGCTTAGAATTAAATAGATCAATCTCAATATTTTTTTTATCGCCAATATTAACTATTTTTTGTTTTTGTAATTTCAACAACTCATCTTTTCTTTGAGAAAGCTCAACAATTGAGTATGCAGATTTTTCTAACGCTAATTCATATCTTTTAATTTGATCTTCTTTTAATGAAATTTCTAAATTATTAGTCTTGATTAGATTATTTTTTTTTTCAAGATCGGCGGTTAATTTCTTTCTATTTTCAAATATCGCTAAAACAGTTCCTTTTTTGACAAAATCACCCTCATTTACTAATAGTTCTGATAAACGTGGAGATGTTCCAAATTTACCGATTGGTGCCGCTAATTGCCTAATCTCACCGGCAGGTGTAAGTTGACCAAGTGCAGCTACTGCTTTTATTTCAGGAATAAAATCAGAAGCAATTTCGTTACCAGCACTAGAACTTAATTTTTTATTTTGCGAACATGAACTTATTCCAATCGATAATGGTAATAATATCAAGAGATAAAATATTATTTTTTTAATTTTATTTAAAGACATTGATAATCAAATAATACTTTTTTGATATAGTTATCAACCCATTTTTTGTCAAAATATTTAAGCAGAACCAAACTGGTTTTTTCATTTTTCATTTGCTGAATACAATAATTTTTTTGATAATTTATTCTTTCTTCAATTATTTCTTGATCATAATCAGGACTGGCGCTTTCACTTAATTTTATTAATATCAAAAGATAATGATCAACTATTTTACAAAAAGCATTTTTTTCATTTTCATTTTTTAAAGAAGCAAAAAATACATTTTCAGAGAAAATATCTCCCCATCCGGGAATTTCCCTTTCGGTTTCAAAAACACTTTTATCAATGTTAAATAATAATTTATCGTATTTTATATTTTGGTTCATTGATGAAGGGGATAAATCAACTATGGCAGCAGAAACAACTTCATTAACTTTAACTAAATCCATTCCAAATATTGGGATATCATACTTAGGGTCGGGGAAAAAGACACAGTGTAAAATCTTAAGACGTTTTGAAAACTCAGCCATCTCAATATGTAGTTTTCTAAATCCTTTTGCTTTATGAAATTCATTTTCTATATATAACTCCTTGCCTTCCTCATTGGAAATTATATTTATTAGATTAGGATCTATTTTTATGGACTTAAGGTTTTTGAGCTTAGACCTATGACCTCTTATATTTTGTACTAAAGTCAAAATAAGAGGATCAATTATTTTAGTTTTGGTTAAAGATTCAGACAACAAGAGTAAAAGGTATCAAAATAAAGAATAAGAAATGAATTTCAATGTACGTAGGAGAAATTAATTACTATAACCATTCAAGCAAACCTAAATGTGTATTTGTGGAAAATAAAGATTTGCCTCTAATCTGTATAGACTTTTGGTTTAAAGCAGGATCTGCTTTTGAAGAATCAGACAAGAGTGGGGCTGCTCATTTATTAGAACATATGATTTTTAAAGGTAGTAATAAATTAATGCCAGGAGAATTTGATCATAAAATCGAATCTCTTGGTGGGATAAGTAATGCTTCAACTGGATATGATGATGCACATTACTATGTTCTTATTCCAAATAATAACTTTAAAGAATCACTAGCTCTTTTGACAAACATTGTTTTATCTCCAAGTATTAATATTAATGAATTTGAGAAAGAGAAAAGTGTTGTCATTGATGAAATAAAACAACAAAATGACCAGCCTGATGAAAAGCTTTTTAATTATTTCTTGAGCAGGGTATGGAAGGAAAATAATTATGGAAAAACAATATTAGGAACCGAAAAAGATGTTCAATCATTAGAAATAGCTGATCTAGAAAAATTCCACAAAAACCACTATAAAAATAATAATTTTTGTATTGCAATTGCTGGAAATCTCTCCAAGAAAACTTTTGAAAAACATTATGAAAATAACTTTTCTCATCTAAATAAGTTTGTGCATTGTCAAACTAATAATTATAAGAATGAATTACTTCCAATCTCAAGAACTGGAAGAGAAGAAATTGATTTTGATAATATTGAATTTTCAAGAATATTTATGGCTTGGAGTATTCCCAGTCTTAAGAATCACCGTATAAATATTGGGTTTGAAATTCTAGCTTCAATGCTATCTGCAGGAAGAAATAGCAGATTAGTTAAAGTTTTAAAAGAAAAAAAGAATCTAGTTCAATCAATATATGTAGATCTAAATGCTGGCGAACTAGGTGGTTTGCTTATCATCGAAGCCTGTTGTGATCAAAAAAATTTAAAAAAATCAGAAGAAGAAATAAATAAAATACTTGAAGAAGTAGTAAGTCTTAAAAATATCAATTTAATTGAACTAAAAAAAGCAATAACTATTGTAAAAAGCAACTATATCTTTAATTTAGAGACTTCAACGCAACTTACTTCATTTTTTGGAAATGAGCTTTTATGGAGTAGAAAGAATTCCTTAAAAGACTTAGATAATCACTTAGCTTACTGGAATAATTTAACTACCTTTAGAGAAATCATTAATTATTTGACTAGAGATAAATTTACATTAATTGCATCCAAAAGTAAATGATGCAAAAGGATTTTCAAGCAAGGGCTCATAGAAATTTTTCAATTGCAATAGTTTGGATAAATGGTGGGAGTTATTTAGATGTTGCAGGTAAAAAAGGGTTAAATCAAATTCTTTGTTCATTAATTAGCAGAGGATGTAAAGGTTTTAAAAATTTAGAGTTTTCGGAATATATAGATTCTCATGGAGCAGAATTAAATCTTGAGACACTTGAGGATGGAATGTTAATAAGTCTAAAATCTTTAGATGAGCATTTTTATAAACTCTTTCCATTATTGGATAAAATAATTAATAGTCCACTTCTTTTAGAGAGCCAATTCAAAAGGGTAAAAGAATCAACTATTGATTCTTTAAAAAAGGATAAAGAAAACCCTTTCAATATTGCTTTTGAAAAATGGAGAAAAATTGTTTATAAAGATCATCCCTATGCATATAATTCTTCGGGTTATGAAGAAGATGTTTCAAAATTTACCCATAAAGATATTCTAGGTGAATATCAAAAATTTAAAAATAGAAAAAAATATCTCATTTCAAATAATTCTAAAATTAATGATAGCTTTTTAAAGCTATCTAATCAAAAAATACTTAAAAATAAATTTAATTCTACTTACTTAAAATTAAATATTTCCAAAAGGTATGTAAGTACTTATCAAAATTCCAATCAAATAATACTAATGATAGGAAATCAAACATGTCCACAATCAAGTAATGAATACTTACCCTTGAAAGTTTTAGAATCGCACCTCTCTTACGGCATGAGCTCAGTATTGTTTAAATTATTTAGAGAGAAGAATGGTTTAACTTATGATGTTGGAATTTATAACCCTTCTAGGAAAGAAAAAGCACCTTTTTTAATTTACCTATCTGTTTCAAATAAAAATGCAATTCTAGCATTCAAGATTTTAACCGAATTATGGCATGAATTTGTCTCAACTTTAATTGACGAAAAGGATATTACTTTGGCAAAAGTAAAATTAAAAAGTTCGTTGTTAATCTCTAGCCAAACTTTAGAAGAAATTTTACAAAGGAGAATCCAATTGATTGGATATGATTTAGATCCAAATTTTGATATTAATTGTCTTAAAAATATTGAAAATGTTAATTCTGAAGATATTTTGAAAATATCCAGAAAGTATTTTTCTAAACCTTTCTTAAGCATATATGGAGATGAAAAAATATGTAATGAAATTAATAAACTTTGGATAAGAAATTTTTAAAATTATATTTTTTCAATTTTGTTAGTATCAATCAAAAAAGAACCTCTTCTGAATTTAATTTCAACAGTATCAAGAGATTTTATTGATATTACTTCTCCAACTTCGTCAATAGCTACTAAATCAGGAGGCCTAAGCATTGGCATATTGTCTGATGTTTTGAGATAAGATAAGGGAACTATAAGCTTAACTTTATCGTTTATATTAAATCTCATGCTTAAGTTAGATAGTTTATACATAATCTACTATATAAAAATATTCTAAAAAAAAATATCAACGAAATGCATCGTTTCATTCTAGAATCTAAAAAAATTGTGTGAAATTTATTAATGAATCAAAAACTCAAAACTATAATCTTATGGGCTCTTCCAATAATATTAGTTATAGCTCTCTCATATCAATTTCTTTCGACAAGTAATATTGATAATTTAAAATCTAATGGGACTACGGTAGCACCAAAGAATTCTGCAGTAGCAAGAATTAGTTATGGTAGATTTTTAGATTATATTGAATCAGGCAGAGTTACATCGGTAGACATTTTTGATGGTGGTAGGAATGCCGTTGTTGAGACTATAGATTCTGATTTAGATAATAAAGTTCAAAGATTAAGAGTAGATTTACCAGGATTAACTCCTGAGTTAATAAATAATCTCAAAAGTGAAGGGATAAGTTTTGATGTTCATCCTATTAAATCAGCTCCACCAGCTTTAGGAATTCTAGGTAATCTTCTTTTTCCTGCAATTTTAATAGGTGGTTTAATTCTGTTAGCCAGAAGATCTAATGGTATGCCTGGTGGCCCTGGACAAGCGATGCAATTTGGCAAATCTAAAGCCAGATTTGCTATGGATGCAAATACCGGAGTAGTTTTTGATGATGTTGCAGGAGTAAATGAGGCAAAAGAAGATTTAGAAGAGGTAGTAACATTTCTAAAAAAACCAGAAAAATTTACTTCAGTAGGTGCACGTATACCTAAGGGGGTTTTACTCGTTGGTCCTCCAGGAACTGGTAAAACGCTTTTAGCCAAAGCAATTGCTGGAGAGGCAGGAGTTCCATTCTTCTCTCTTGCAGGTTCAGAATTCGTTGAAATGTTTGTAGGAGTAGGTGCTAGTAGAGTTAGAGATCTTTTCAAAAAGGCTAAAGAAAATAGTCCATGCTTAATCTTTATTGATGAAATTGACGCAGTTGGAAGACAAAGAGGGGCTGGCATTGGTGGAGGTAATGACGAAAGGGAACAAACACTAAATCAGCTCCTAACAGAAATGGATGGATTTGAAGGAAATAGCGGGATAATTATTATTGCTGCCACGAACCGTCCAGACGTTTTGGATTCAGCTTTAATGAGGCCAGGAAGATTTGATCGACAAGTTACAGTAGATGCTCCGGATATTAAAGGAAGATTATCAATTCTTGAAGTTCACGCAAAAAATAAAACACTCCAAGAAGATTTAACTTTAGAAAGTATTGCAAGAAGAACTCCAGGTTTTACTGGTGCAGATTTAGCAAATCTATTAAATGAGGCCGCGATTTTAACAGCAAGAAGAAGAAAAAATTCAATTAGCATACTAGAGATAGATGATTCCGTTGATAGAATTGTTGCAGGAATGGAAGGTTCCCCATTAACAGATGGGAGAAGTAAAAGATTAATTGCTTACCATGAAGTTGGACATGCAATTATAGGTACATTAGTAAAAGCTCATGATCCTGTTCAGAAAGTAACTGTGATTCCAAGAGGACAAGCAAAAGGGCTCACTTGGTTTACTCCCGATGATGATCAATCTCTTGTAAGCAGAGCAAATTTAAAAGCAAGGATAATGGGTGCTCTAGGAGGAAGAGCTGCAGAGGATGTTGTCTTCGGTAGAGGTGAAATAACAACTGGAGCTGGAGGAGACTTTCAACAAGTTGCTTCAATGGCGAGACAAATGGTTACGAGATTTGGGATGAGTGAATTAGGCCCAATAGCACTTGAAAGTGGCAATCAAGAAGTTTTTGTAGGGAGAGATTTAATGACAAGAAGCGAAGTTTCAGACTCTATATCCAAACAAATTGATGAAAGTGTAAGAGTTATGGTTAAAGATTGTTATAAGGAAACTTTTTCTATAATTAGTAAAAATAGAGAGGCAATGGATAAATTAGTAGATCTTTTAATAGAGAAAGAAACTTTAGATGGAGAAGAATTCGTTAAAATACTTTCTGAATACACAAATATTCCTGAGAAAGAGAGAACTCCACAATTATTAAATTAAGTTCCGCGTATAGGTTTTTTGTCTAAAACTAAATCTATTAAGCCATAATCAACGGCTTCTTGAGGTGACATATAAAAATCTCTATCTGTATCTTCTTTAATAGTTTCAAGTTCTTTGCCAGTTCTTTCTGATAATTCTGAATTTAAACGTTCTTTTAAATATAATATTTCATTTGCTTGAATTCTTATATCGCTTGCTTGACCTCTTGCTCCACCAAGTGGTTGATGAATCATTATCCTTGAGTGTCTAAGACTACTTCTTTTACCTTTAGTTCCTGCCGCAAGTAAAAAAGCACCCATACTTGCTGCAAGGCCAACACAAACAGTATGAATATCAGGTTTTACATGTTGCATAGTATCAAAAATACCTAAACCGTCATAAACAGACCCTCCAGGTGAATTTATATACATATAAATATCTTTTTCAGGATCCTCTGCCTCAAGAAAAAGTAGTTGGGCAACTATTCTATTTGCAGTATCACTGGTAACTTGTTCACCTAAAAATATTATCCTCTCCCTCAAAAGTCTTGAGTAAATATCAAATACTCTTTCACTTCCACCAGATTCTTCCAAAACTAAAGGGATCATAATAATATTTATCTGTTTATTAGATCTTAACGATATTGAGTCAACATACGCTATGGTTATTAAGGTTTACATATAAAAAATTGAAAGAAAAATTGACTGTCTCAGATAGCAAAAAGTTATTTCATGAACAATTTCCTTACGTAATTCCAGGGATATATAAAAGGATAGTTGATGAAATGCTTGTTGAACTGAATCTTTTAAATCACCAAAATGAATTTATTCAAGATAATTTATTTTGTGTTGGTCTTACAGAAACATTCAAAGAATTAACAAAAGATTATAAGCCAGAGGAGCATTTAGTACTTCTTTTTGAATCATTATGTAATTCTTCAAATTTTGAACCTTCAAAAATAAAAGAAATTTCTAAGAAAACACTTGAAGACTATAAAGAAAAATCATTAAAAGAAATTTCTATTTTATTAAAAGAAAAAAATAATTCTAATCTATACTCCTCAAGGATATTGAATTTAGGTATTTATTTAATTACTTCTAATGCAACTGATTTCAATCGACTAAAGGATTCTGAGAAAAATAAAGTTATTTCTGACATAGTTAATAATTTAAATTTATCAGTTAATAAAGCAGAAAAAGATATTGGCATTTATAAAAGCAGCATTATGAAAATGGAACAAGCAAAAGAACTTCTTCAAGAAGCAAAAATACAAAACAAGAAAAAAGAGAGCAAATAATTTTTAAAAAAAATTCATTCACCTTTCCTTTTCTTATCTTTCCAAGAAATAAAAGAAATGTATATTACGGAGATGGTAATTAGTATAAGTAAACTGAAAGATGAAAAAATAAGAAATTTATTTAAATAAAGTTCGTATGTTAAAGAAAAGAAATCATATATCAATAGAACCGTCACCATTTCTACCCCAGACAACCATAGCAATTGAAAAAGTAAAAATTGCGGCTAATGCAGCCCAACCTAATTGAAAGATCATCTTAATTTAATAAGTAGACTTAATATAACAGAACTTATATGTTAATTTTGTTTTTAGTCAAATTCTCAAATAAAATTTAATTTCTCAATTTCAAATTTAATTAAATACAATATTAATACAATGTTAAGTAGCTTTGGGAAGAGTAGTTTTAAATCATAGTACACATATTGAAGGTTTAATACCAGTTTTACAAAAACTAGCCTCTAACATAAATATTAAAACTGTTACTCCTGCAATAATATCAAAAGCGAGAGGCAGGTCCTCAAGCTTAGTTATTAGAGTTTCAGTAAAGACGATTAATGGTTATAAAGCCATTGCAAGAAAAGGGCAAACTGCTCAGGAAGTTTTCATTTCAACAGACTTAAGTAAAGATGAATTAAAAAAGCTTTTAGATGTTTGTAAATCTGGCTAAGGTTGAATACATATATTTTTAGTTTTTCTGAAAAGAGACAAAAGATCAAAAAAAAAATGAAATTATTTCTTAATATACTTTTATTTTTGTTACTTACAAATTTCAATCTTGATAAGGCTTATTCACTTTCTGATTATCAAATCAAAGAAATGTGTCAAAGAAAGAAAAAGAGATCGACTTGTATTAAAGAATTGAAGTTAAAAAATCTTAACTTATTAAAGGGTAATCAAATCGAAATACCTGTAATTCCTTTCAAAAAGTAATCAGAATTTTAAATTTCAAATTCTGATTCAAATGAATTAAAGGCATCGTTATAGGCCTTTATCAATTTTTCAGAATTATCATTGAATCCAATTAGTTCATAATCAGTTTTTAATTGGTCATAAATATTTACAACTCCATTGAAGGCGGTCATATATTCTTTCTGGATATCTTCATCATCAATGTCATAGATTTTTGCCAGCACTAATTCAACATTTTTTTTTGATGAATAAATTTTCTTCTCGAAATCTTTATTTAACTTTCTTCTTTTTTTTGCCATTATTAATTTATATATTTAAATAACTAATTAACAATAAACATGTTTATGGATAATTTTAAAAATAAAAATATAGTTTTCAAATCAAAATAAAACTACTATATTCCAAATAAGTAAATTTGATAATATGGAGAAAAAAGAATCCAGACAGGCAAAAGGTATAAAAAATAAAACCTTTGATACAAAAAAATTTAATGGTTCTAAAACCTCAAATCATGAAAAAGATAAATCTCTTCCATGGTGGGTAGAATTATTATTTGTTCAATTAGGTTTGCCAGATAAATGGCTGATTAAAATATTAAAATCTAAGAAAAAAAGTTCACAACTAATCAAAAATGAAAAAAGACTAATATTTACTCTTTTTTTTGGTTTTACATTACTAGCTTATTTTTATCCATTAGTTAAATATTCCAAATCAAAATTAGACTGTGAAGCTATTGCTAAAAATTACATAAAAGAAAATAAAAATCTTATCAAAATAAATAGAAAACAGATAAGGATGTTATCTACAAATTTTTGCAATGGAGGAAAGGAGATCTATGAAATAAAAGAAATCAAAAAATAATCACATTATTAATTTCTAAATTATCCCAAAAAAATGTCTAATACCACTATAATTTAAAAATTAATTTGATTTGATTTTAAATTATTTTTTTTCATGACTGATGTAATACAAAAGAAGGAAAATGTAAAAATGCATTTAAAAGATCTAAGACTTGATTTAAAAAAAATGCACCTTTCAGTGACAAAAGAATTGTTGCTTCCAGAGCCGGATGAAGTTAGGATATTAATGAATAAAATGGATCAATTGCTAAAAGTAATAGAATCAAAATAAAAGATTATTTATTAGAAATAAAGAAATGCCCTCCAAAGACTCTTAATTAAATGAATAAATTAATAAGATTTAGTCAAATTCTTTTATTATTATTGTCTTTAACTGGTTGCAAAACAGAAGTAAATAAAGAAACTTTATTAAAAGATTCAGAAGACCCACAAAGTGATGAAGTTATTGAAAAAAGCACGATGGAAATAAGAGTTTCTTGTGGAGAGGGTGACGTTACAAAATTTCTCAATGATGGATGGATAATTGTTGAAGAATCTTCAGAAGAAAAAATTTGTTCCTGGAAGTCATTCCCTGCTAGTAAAGATTGCAATTTAGAAAAAGATAAAGGCTGTAAAATAACTATGCCTGATAAAATTGGTATAGAAAAAATTTATTTATTAGAGAAATAATTAAAAATAATGCAATCAAAAATAGACCACTTTAAAAATTTAATATTCAATAAATTAAAAAAATATAAATCAAAAAAAATAAATTTAGATAAAGAAGAATTTAGTAAATTCATTAGTTTCTTAATAAATAATAGTTAATATTGAATTTCTACAAATAATCATTTGTTAAAATAGTTTATAACTAAAATAAATTAAAAAAAATATATATAAAATGCCTAATTTTTCTTCGCTAACAATAATTCTTATTATTTTTTTTATTATTAGTTTATATTTGTTACTTAAAGTGACTTCGAATGTTAAAAATTAAATAAATTAATTATGAATATTTTTATATTATTGGATCTTCTCTAAGTAATAAAACTGATTGATCGTTAAACCCATCTTTTATCCATTCTTCGTATTCTTCTATAAGACAATTTTTATCTTTTTCGTCAACTAATTTAATTCTATTCTTAGCGTTATCTATTGCTATATTTATACAAAATCTATAATCTTTAGAATCTTCTCTCATTAAATTTTTGCTATTAAGTAAATATTAGTAACTTATTTGTATTCTTTTGTATTACATATAACATTAATAACCATTTAATATGCTAAAAGTATCAAGCAATACTGAACAATTTTGTCTGTATTTATAATAATTATAATTTTAAATCATGTCTTACGAAGCGGGTAGTAAAGAATGCAGACATTTGATAGAGGCTAAGGATAGTCTTTTATCAGCTATGGAATCTTTAAGTAATATCAGCTCGACTGATGTATTACAAATACAAATAAAAGAAATTTACAATCAACTAGAAATAATGCATGATAAGCGCAAAAAAATAGAATCAATCAGCACCTAATCTTAAAAATTATCAAAATTTGCAAAACTTAAAAATTTTCAAATTCATTTTTAACTTTCTTTTTTCTTTTATCAGATAATAATTCATAAAGTGCATCAAGCTGAGCATGTACTTCCTTTGCCTCGTTAAGATCTGGCAATAAATCATCTTTTAAAAGCATTTGATGCATCTCTCTAAGTTCTAGCCTTATGTGCCTTAAATGTGAACTTACTTCTTCTCTTTTAGATGCACTCATATTAATTAATTAACATAGTAATTATACATGATTATGATTTTACTCTTCCCATAATGATTTCCAAGCAATGCTAAATTGTACAGCAAAATTAATTTATATTTTTAATAAGGCAGAAAGTATATTGTAAAATACATTTTATGAAGAAAAAAAAATCACAAAAACGCAAAAAATTAATTACCGGCAATGAAAATAAAATATTAGGTCAAACAAAAAACTCAGCTAAACTAGTTTTATTTGT
>QCIU01000003.1 GCA_003216465.1 Prochlorococcus sp. AG-402-N10 | reverse complement strand
TCTCTTTATATTGTGGTAATTTTTTTGCCTCGAGAATCATTTAAATATCCTTTTTTTTTTAATAATAGATAAGGTTTTCCTAAAACAAGTAATAAACTTTATTGTTTGTTTCAAAATATTTCTAAAAATATCAAGTACAGATACACATTCGTTACAAATTTCCGCTAATATCTTTACATAAGTTAATTTTTTAAATGGATTTTATTTCTAAAAGGCAAGGGCATATTCCTCTTAAAGCTGTTCCATACATCTTCTTCCTTGCAGTTATTCTAAGCATCACGACAACAACTAATACATTCGTCTAGATTTCAGATTTACGATCTTTAGTTTGGTTTTTGATGACTAAATACGATGTAATCATAGTCGGTAGTGGAATAGGTGGTCTATGTTGTGGGTCAATATTATCTTTAGCGGGTAAAAAAGTTCTAATTTCCGAAGCCCATACACAACCTGGTGGAGTTGCTCATAGTTTTAATACGAGAGGTTATAAGTTTGAATCTGGACCTTCGCTATGGAGTGGTATCAACAGATGGCCCACCACCAATCCTTTAGGACAAATTCTTAAATTACTTGACGAAAAGGTTGAAATTATAAAATATAAAGGATGGCATGTCAGTGTTCCTGAAGGCGAATTTAATTTGGAAGTAGGACAAGAGCCATTTAAAGAGAGGATAAATTTATTAAGAGGTGATAAATCAGTTGAAGAATGGAATTCTTTTATGTCAGCAATAAAACCTCTTAGTCAAATAGTTAGTGAGATCCCTCTACTCTCGAGCTCACCTGAAACAATGAATTTTTTAGAAATTATTAAATTAGCCTCTAAATTTTTACCAAATATAAATTTACTTCCAAAACTCAATGGGGGTTTTGGGGATATTGTAGATAATTACCTAAAAGACCCTTTTCTTAGAAATTGGGTTGATTTACTTAGTTTTTTAATAAGTGGGATGCCAATGCATGATACAAATTCTGCTGCCATGGCAACTTTATTTGATGAATGGTTTGAACCTGAATCTTACTTAGAATATCCAAAGGGAGGGAGTGAAAGTATAGTAAAAGCTTTAGTTAATGCTTTAAAAAAAAATGGCGGTGAATTAATTCTTTCCTCTAAAGTAAAGGCTATAAACTTCAGTAAAAATATTGCCTCAGGGGTAACTTTAGAAAATGGATCCAAATTTATTTCAGACTTTGTTGTAATGAACACTGATACTTGGACTTCCAGAAAATTAATTCCAAGAGAAATTACAAAAGAATGGAATCCAAAGGCTAAAAATATAAAAAAATGCGGTTCTTTTCTTCATATACATTTAGGTTTTGATGCCTCAGGTCTTCAAAATTTACCTATTCATTCAATACACGTTGATAATTGGGAGAGAGGAATTACAGCAGAGAGAAACGTAGCAGTTTTCTCTATCCCTTCTGTATTAGACAAAGGTATGGCACCAAAAGGTAAACATGTCCTTCATGGGTATACTCCTGCAAATGAACCATGGGAAATTTGGGAGAATTTAAAACCAAATGAGTCAAATTACAAAAATCTTAAAGAAGAAAGGTGTTCAATATTTCTAAAATCTTTGAGAAAAATAATTCCTGATATAGATAGCAGAATTGAGATAAAGTTTCTTGGCACTCCTTTAACTCATAAAAAGTTTACAAATACTTATTGTGGCAGCTATGGTCCAGCCTTATCGGCAGCCGAAGGTCTATTCCCTGGGTGTAAAACACCTGTTAAAAATTTGCTTACTTGTGGAGCAAGTACTTTTCCTGGAATAGGTATACCTGCAGTTTCAGCAAGCGGAGCATATGCTGCCGAACAAATAATTGGGAATAAAGAATATAAAAATCTTCTTAAAATGATAGATCTTTAAAAGTATTCGACCTATTTAATTTAAAAAAATTGTTTAGTTAAGAAATAAGAAGAAAAAAAGCAATTTATTATGAGGATGATATTCTTTATCTGAATATAACTTTTACTTATAGGATTTATATGTTTTTCTTATCTATTCCTCAAGCATGGCATTTAGCTGGTACATGGTCAGAGCAGTTACCAAGTGAATCAAGTCTTATAGGAATGAGTCAAACAGAATTAATGATGACTTTGCATTCTATTTTTGTACCACTTTTATTAGTAATTTCATATTTTCTATTTCTTAAGGTATCTAAAAGCGATTCTAAAAAAGTTAAAGGATAACTTTTAATTGAAGTTTCTATTTCGCTGAACTTCTTCTAAATACTTTTCTTCCTGTAGAAGTATCAACAGAAGTAGATTCATTATTTTCTTTACTCTGGGAATTATCGTCAATATTTTCAATATCGCTTTTATCCATTTCAGCACAAACACCTACTACCATTGCTGCTTGCATTTGATCTGGAAGATCACCAATAGTTAATAATGCCTTTAAAACTAGTTGAAGGCGAGTTTGCCTATCAATTTCTGGCCTTAGTTTTTTAACAGTATTCCAAAGTTCTTTAGTAACTTCTTTCAAAAGTTCACGATCTACAGACAAATTAATTCCTTTAGTATTTATATTAATCTAACAAACAATAGGGAGTCTTAAAATAGTTTTCAGAAAAAGAGTATTAGTTGAAATTTTTAATTAGGTGAAAGCAAGTTGTATTTGTTTAGGCAGGTCATTATTTTTTTGTTTAATTTTGTTAGAATTTATATTATTAAAGGGAATAAAATACTTTTTTTTAATCTTTATTGGAGTATTAGAAAACTTTTGATTTGCTCTGGATAGTGAATTCCACTCTTTTGGATTAAATGTAGCGTAAGGCGAAGAAGAAAAGATTTTCATTTAAATAATACATCTGTACTAATAATAGTACAAATATATTATTTTGCAATTTTTTTTTAAAGTTATTGTTTTGATTGAAAAAATAGTTTAAAAGTTTTTATCAATCAAGAGATATTTATTAGAATTTCATATATTTCTAGGTATCATTAAAGACCAAAAAACCACTCATTTGAGCAATTGAAAACCAATATCGCCAAGAACCCTCTAAAAAGGGAAATTTCTTGAAATTAATATTGACAAGATATTTAGCTATAAGGCTCCTATAAAAAAATAAGTTATTTATTATCTAATGCTTTTAAGTACTCAAAAAAGATTAAAAATCCAGGAAATAGTTAGAAGAATATCTTTAGATAAAGAAGTTTCGTTAAAAGAAAGAATATACGTTGAAAAATACGCAAAACACAGCTCGACAATATCTCTTTGGTTAAAAAAAGCAAATAGTATCAGAAGACATGGAAGACATAGCGAAGATGGTATTAATGGGCTAATTCAATCGCTGGGAATTGATGGATTAGACGGAGAGAATCATTTCAATTCAAATAAAGATGATATTTCTGACTGGTTTGGGGGTTCACCTGACTGGATTAAAAGGAGCTAGAAAATCATTTAATCCTTAACTTATCCATGCATTAGAGAATAAGTAAACACTAACAACTGATATGATTCCCCAGAAAATCCAAGGGAGTAACTTTATAGGGAACAAGTATTTGTTGGTAAATGTATTCATAAAATAATCTAATATTTAACTAGATTATTTGTAATTTTGAATTTTGAAAATAGGTTTAATTGCTCTAATCACTTGAAATCAATGATATAAACGTTCAACACGTAAATAATGTACTAAATAAATATAAGAAAAATAATGAAGCTTATTTCAATCTCAAAAATTAAGCGGCTATCTTTTCATTATTAATTTCAAAATCTATTTTCTTGATATTTTGCTCTTTTGAATTATCCCAATATTTAATTAGTCTTTCTAACTCATTAATTCTTTTTTTAGCATTTGCAATCTTTTCAGTTGAGGTCATTTATACAATTCAGCTATTTAAAATATGCATTAAAAAAAAATTTTTTCAATACTTAATTTTGATTTGCTTAAACTTTAAAAATATTAATTATTAGTTAAAAGTTTAAACGCCTAGTATTTAAGTAATTATACTTACTAATAGAGGCTAAGGTTTTTATGAAAAATTTGAATTCATTTATTCTAAACAATACTGTTAAGATCCTTGATTATGTTTATTCAGATAGGCATTTACAGAGATTTTGGGTATTAGAAGTTATTGCAAGATCTCCTTATTTTGCTTTTCTCTCTGTTCTTCATTTCAAAGAATCACTTGGAATAAAAAATGACACCACAATGTTTTTAATGAAAGAACATTTTTACCAAGCTATTAATGAGACGGAGCACCTAAAAGAAATGGAGAAAAGAGGAGGAGACAAGTTTTGGATTGACAGGTTTTTAGCAAGGCATCTTGTGCTTGTCTATTACTGGATCATGGTTTTTTATTATTTCTGTTCTCCAAGAAATGCTTATGACGTAAATATAAAAATTGAAGAGCATGCATTTAATACCTATACAAAATACCTAAAAGACCACCCTGAAGATCAAAAGATAAAAGAAATTGCGCAAGACGAACTTAATCATGTTGAAGAACTTAATGAAGCCTTAGCGATGATAACTCAATCCTAAATTAAGACTGAAAGATCAAGAAAAAATACTGCAAACATTATCGAGGAAGAAATCAAGCTTATTCCTATAATCAATGAGACATAGCCTTTTCGCCTAGGCAATTTATAAAAGAGCACTCCAATTACAATTGCGATTATTACGGCAAAAAATATTACGATTTTTTCAGTTAAAGAATTTAGGTGGAGTATTAAATTTGTACTTTTAAAGAGTTTTAGATAATCAGATAAAAATACTTCGCCTTCAATTTCTTTAAAATATAAGAATGTACTTATCAAAGCAGAACTCAATAAAGAAAAGACTGCAAGAGCGCTAACTGGCTTAGTAAGTCTATTTATTGTTCTATTGAAACTTACTAGCAGAATCAATATAAGTAAAGCCATACCCATTGGTATCAAGGGGATCAAGATAGAAATGTTTATGGGATTTTCCACGAAAGAATTTTAAATTTATTTTAATTTTATAATATTCAAAGACCTAATTTGACCACTGAAGATTTTTTTATGTATATAGTACCTATTGATTTCTGTGTCAGTTGATACGAAAATTAAAATACTAACGATAAAGCCATGCTTACAATTTCTGAAATTCTTCTTGCAAGTGCAATTTTTCTTGGAATAGTATATTGGGAGGTTCAATTTCTATACTCCAAAACTACTGCTGTCAAATGATTTCTCCGTAAATAAAAGGCGAAATATCAGATTAAAATAAATTTAAATAAAATTTAAGAATTCAAACAAACAAAAAAAGCTTGAAATATGAGAGAATAAACACATCATTTTTTTTAGTGGGCAAATGAGCGAAGTAAAAACTCAAGACATCGATTCTACTCAGCAACAACAACAGCAGCAGCAGCAATCATATCAAGAAAGTAACATTTATTCTGCTGAAACAGAACAACTTTATTTAAAAATGAAAGAAGGTTGGCTTTAGTCCCCTCCATTATTTAAAATAATTTTTTAACGAAAACTAATATACTTTGGTTGGTCAAATAAAATAATTCTTTTGGGAACAACCGATACTTTTTTTTTAATATAAGCGGCTAAATTTTAATAAATAATTTTAAAAAGATTGTTTAAGAAACTAAAACAGTTAGAAAAAATAAATGGAAGAATTGCTATGGGAGGTTTAGTTTATTTATTATTTACAAAATTAGTCTCTAGTCATGTAGATATCCTTGATCAATTGAAATCTATTTTAATTTAAAAGATCAGTCACTATTTTTTCAGTCATATGCCTTTTAATCTAATCATCATTTATAGACATAAAAATTTTCAATAGCCTCGTAATTATTTCTAATTTAGATAATTTGACTATTTTATTTATAAATCATATTTTTACATGATTAAGAGAATAAATGCTACCCATACAATAAGACCAAAAGCAGAGACTTCATAGTATATTTGTACTATCAAGAATATTAGACTATGGCCTCTTCCGAAACTTATGAATTTCTTTTCGTTAAACACGGTGATCATGTAGTAATAAGAGATGAAAAGTCTCCAGGGAATACACAAAACGGTCGCCATGAATATTGGATTGGGCAAGTTATTAACTGTATAGGAGGAGCAAGAAATCCAAATTCATGGACCTTGTTTCAAGTGGCAGACATTGATAATGGAGAGATCATAATAATCAATGCAGATACTGTAGAAAGGATATTAAAAACAGCTGAGAATTAACCTTCTCAAAACCTAATAAAGCAATAACTCTACAAAGTTTCAGTTATGAAAGATCAATAGGAAAAGAAAAATATAACGTTTTAGAGAAATGACTAGCCTAACTCTAAACAAGCAAGTCCATATACCTGATTCATTGGGCATGAAGGTTGAATACCTTTATACATTCTATAAGTTTGTGAAATTTCTTTAAAACCCATACTAGATAATAGGTAATTTGCATAAGGATTAAGATTCGAACAGTCCAATAAGATTTGAGCTTCTAGATTTCTAACTAGTTTTCTAATAAGTAATTCTGCTAAAGGAGGTGTATCAGCCAGAAGAGGTCCAATTCGCCAACCTTGATTTTCACCTTGAAGCATGCAAGGTCTTATCCTCCCAAAGCCATGACACATACCATTATTATCAACAAGCGCACTAACATTTCCAAAAGAATTCTTCAGCCAATCGTTCAAGAAATGTGGCCTAGGACTAGGTTCTCGCTGAGAATCATATATTAAAACAGCTTCAGGAGAAATCTGATTACCTGGAACTACACTAAAAGTATTATTTTCATCTTTATAAAAATTACCATTTAGCAAATCTTGAATACCCTCTAATTTCCATCTATTTGTTATTGAGGATTTTTTAAAACCCCATGCTTGATAATCATCTAATCTGTTTGGAGCTGCTTCTAAACCAATACAATCAACATTTTTCAAATAATCTAATGCATGTTTCCATAATCTCACTCCATAACCCATATTTCGGAATTCTTTTTTTACGATGAATAATCCTATAAATCCATAAGAAGAATTATATTTAACACAAGCTATAGAGCCTATAGGATCGTTATCAAGACATCCAACCCATATCCCTTTTTTATCTGTATTTTTATAAATTGAGATGTCATCAAAGCCAGGAGCAAATCCCTCTAACCTAGCCCAATCAGTAACTTTCTGGATCTCATCATTAGATATTAGTCTGATTGAAAAATTTTTCTTCATTAATGATATGTTAACTAAATAAAATAAAATTTTTAAGATTTAGAGGCAGTTAATTTAATCAATACTAAGGAAAAATATATTCTCGCTTCAAAGAATAAAAATAATAAAGCCACTCAATATTCCTGCGATATGTCCAGATAGGCTTATGCTTGGTAACAAAGAATAAATAATCCCTAAAGACAAAAAAACGGTCATTAATTTATAAATTTCATTGTTCTTTTTCAAGCCAATAAAAATATTTAAAATATATTCTTTTCCATAAAGAGAGGAAAGCAATATAAAGGAAAATGTACCAAATATAATTCCACTAAAACCAACCAACAAATGATTAGGATTATAAAATATAAAATTATCTACTATAAATAAAAAAAAAGTCTGAATTGGTATTAATAAAATAATTAGATAAAGGAAAAGAAATATATTCTTCAAATTCAAATTTATAAAACAATATCTAACTACAATTATTCCAAATACATTAGATAATAAATGATTAAAATCTTTATGAACAAAACTATAGCTTAATATCCGATAAGGTTGAGTAATAAGATAACTCGACCAATAGGAAAGGTCTGGAACTAAGAAAAAGCGCTTAAAATTGATAATTACAAATAATAAAAAACATAAAAAAGAAGGAATAATAAATTGTGCTTCTTTATTTATAATTTTCAAAATAAGATTTAATATTAATATTGTTTATAAAAAATAATAAAGCCTTATTTGTTTAAATAATTTATCGATATTTAATATTATTAATCTGATATATTAACTATCATATAAAAATTTTTCTAGATGAATATTTTAGATAAATCGTATAAATCAAATATTGAGGAATTAAAAAATAAAGTAATTACCGGTCAAACAGAGAGTAAAAGTTGGAGGATCCAGCAGATTAGTAAGGTTTCTCAACTTTTAGATGAGAATAAAAAAGAAATAATTAAAGCTCTTTTCCTTGATCTAGGTAAATCAGAACTTGAAGCTCTTTCAGAAATACTCTTAATTAAAGAAGAAATTTCCTTAATAAAGAAGAATCTTAGATTATGGATGCGACCAAAAAAGGTAAAAACGCCAATATATCTTTTACCATCATTCTCAAAAGTAATCTACGAACCTCTAGGTTGTGTACTGATTTTAGGGCCATATAATTATCCTTTATTGTATCTCTTAAAGCCCCTCGTAAATATTTTTTCTTCGGGAAATACTGCTGTAATAAAACCATCAGAAAAATGTTCTTCTACATCTAAACTAATCAAAAACTTAACTGATAAATATTTCCAAAAAGATATTTTGTTAACGATTGAGGGAGATTATAAAGAGTCAATAAAACTGGTAGAACAAAATTTCGATCATATTTTTTTTACAGGAAGTACTGAAACGGGAAAATCTATTATGAAAGCAGCTTCAACAAACTTAACTCCATTAACTTTGGAACTTAGTGGAACAAATCCAGTAATTATTTTCAAAAATGCAAATTTAGAAATTGCAGCAAAGAGAATTGTATGGGGCAAATTTTTCAATTCAGGCCAATCATGTATGGCGCCTAATCATATATTTGTAGAGAAAGAAATTGAAAATCAATTAGTTGAAGAGTTAAAGAAATGCATAAATATTTTTTATGGAGATGATCCCATAATCTCAAAAAACTTATCTAAATTGCAAAAAAACCAATTTGCCATAACTTCAAAACTTCTCAAAAGATATAAAAAGGAGAAACGTATTTTGTTTGGAGGAACTTGTAGTAAAAAAAGAATGAAAATATCACCCACAATTTTAAAAGTAAAATTACAAGATAAAAATATTATTCAAAAAGAATTATTTAGCTCCCTTCTTCCAGTTATTGGGATTGACAATAAAGATTCGGCATTAAAAAAAATTAATCAAGCTTCAAAGCCCTTAGCAATATATATTTTTGGAGGAAACAAAAAAATCCATGATCATATTTCTAAAGTTACAAGCTCTGGCACCGTTTGTATTAACGATGTTATGTTGCCTGTACTTATTCCAAATTTGCCATTTGGAGGGGTTGGAGAAAGTGGAATGGGTAAATTTCATGGAGAGGAAGGATTTAAGAACTTTTCAAATCAAAAATCCATAACTTATAAAAGCTTTTTATTTGATTTAGATTTTAGATACCCTCCTTATGAGAAAGTAATGAAAATTATAAAATTTATTTTTAAGATTTAAATTAATTAATTTGGTTTCAAAAGTCTAGCGATTTTAAATACAGAGATTATCTTTAAGAAAACAGATAAATTAATGAAATTAACGTTTATTTTATTTGCCTTCATTATTAATTTTTTCAATCCTAATTTTATAAAGGCTGAAGAAATTATTGGTTCTTCAAATAATCAAATTGTAAATACTGCGAAGGTAAAATCAACTAATAATGAAATATCAGACTTAAAAAAAACTCATATAGTACAAGTGGGAGATACCATTACAAGTATCTCAAATCTTTATTCAATAAAAAAAGATTTCATTATTAAATTAAATAATTTAAAAGATGAAAATTATATATATGTAGGACAGAATCTAAAAATTTATGATTCTAGTCAAGAAAGTAAACTTAATAAGGATATAAAAAATAACTATCATCTCGTGCAAAAAGGGGAAAGTCTCACAGAAATCTCTACTAAATATGGTTTAAACTTTAAAGAACTTATTGAAATTAACAATCTCAAGAATCCAGATTCGATAGAAGTTGGTTCGAAAATATTTTTAAGTGAAAAGAATATCAATAATCAAGAAGTTAACACTTCACTTAAAGGAGAAAAGATCAATCAATTTATAAGTAAAAAGAGTAAAAAATATGGTCCTTTAACAACTCAACAAACCGAATTAGAAGAAGGAAGTGGCAGAAAATTTCTGAACGCTCTAAATCAAAATAATAAAAAAGTTATTATCTCTGTAAAGTGTGCAACAAAAGATTTAGATGTAAGAATTCCTGGAAGAAAATGGAGAGGGTGGATTCCTGCTAAAGAAGAATTCGAAAAAAATCTAATAAATGATTTCTGCTAATTAGTTTTGATTAATATCTGTGAATAATTTTTCTTTAGATATCCCTTTTAGGGTATTGTTTTATTAGTTAAATTTAAATTAATGGCAATTTCAAGAGGAGATCTTGTAAGAGTTAAAAGACCAGAGTCATACTGGTACAACGAAATTGGCAAAGTTGCTTCAGTCGATACAACCGGAATCAAGTATAACTGTGTAGTCAGATTTGAAAAGGTTAATTATGCGGGAATTAGTGGAACTGAGGGAGGAGCAAATACTAATAATTTTGCAGAAAGTGAATTAGAAAAAGCCTAAAGATTTGCCTGAGTTACCTGAAGTTGAGACTGTTAGAAGAGGTTTAGAACAAAAACTTAAGAATTTTATTATCAAAAGAGTTGAAATCTGTAGAGAGTCAACTGTGGCGTATCCCACTAATAAAAATGACTTTATAGAAGGTCTGCAAAACTCACTTATATATAAATGGGATAGAAGAGGAAAATATTTAATCGCGGAACTAAAGAAAACTCAGAGTAATAATATTGATGCAAATGAAATATCAAATGTAAATAATGGGGTTCTCGTTGTTCATTTAAGAATGACTGGTTATTTCACTTTTAATAATATTCTTACTAACCCTTGTAAACATACAAGAATCAGGCTTTTTGATAATAAAAATAATGAGCTTAGATATATTGATATAAGGAGTTTTGGACAAATGTGGTGGGTTAAAGACGGATTATTACCAGACAAAATAATTAAAGGTTTAGGAACATTGGGACCTGAGCCATTCTCTGAAAAGTTTAATATCAGTTATCTGAAAAAAATAATTTTAAATAAAACAAGATCTATAAAATCTATTTTATTAGATCAAACAATCATTGCTGGGATAGGGAATATTTATGCAGATGAAAGTCTTTACTCCGCTGGTATATCTCCTTTTAGAGAAGCAAGAACAATTAAGGAAAATGAATTAAAAAAACTTAAAATAGCAATTGTCGAGGTTTTAACAAAAAGTATTGGTGCGGGAGGAACTACCTTTAGTGACTTTAGAGATTTAGAAGGAGAAAATGGTAATTTTGGATTACAAACTAATGTTTATAGGAGAACTGGTAAGCAATGTCGTAAATGTAAAAATTTAATTGAGAGAAAAAAGATTTCAGGAAGGAGTACACATTGGTGCCGTAAATGTCAGAAATAAAAAAGGGCTTACTTTAAAAAAGTAAACCCTTTAAAATATTTTACCTGGCATTGAGCTATTTTCTCAAGGGGCTACCCCCTAAATATTTTCGCCGCTGATGCGTTTCACAACCGAGTTCGAGATGGATCGGAGTGGTTCCACATCGCCATGAACACCAGGATAGTTTGAACCTTGAGAACTGCATAGAAAATTATATATTTCAAAGACAACAAATTAAGTTTATTTGGTCAAGCCCTCGGTCTATTAGTACTCCTCCGCTGCACTTGTTACCAAGCTTCCACGTAGAGCCTATCAACGGGTGTTCTTCCCGTGACCTTACTGGCTTAAGCCATGGCAATACTCATCTTGAGGTGGGCTTCCCACTTAGATGCTTTCAGCGGTTATCCACTCCGCACATGGCTACCCAGCGTTTACCGTTGGCACGATAACTGGTACACCAGAGGTGCGTTCCTCCCGGTCCTCTCGTACTAGGGAGAAATCCTCTCAATATTCCTGCGCATACACCGGATATGGACCGAACTGTCTCACGACGTTCTGAACCCAGCTCGCGTACCGCTTTAATGGGCGAACAGCCCAACCCTTGGGACCGACTTCAGCCCCAGGTTGCGATGAGCCGACATCGAGGTGCCAAACCTCCCCGTCGATGTGAACTCTTGGGGGAGATCAGCCTGTTATCCCTAGAGTAACTTTTATCCGTTGAGCGACGGCCCTTCCACGCAGAACCGTCGGATCACTAAAACCGACTTTCGTCCCTGTTCGACTTGTAGGTCTCACAGTCAAGCTCCCTTCTGCTTTTGCACTCAACGACTGATTTCCAACCAGCCTGAGGGAACCTTTGTGCGCCTCCGTTACCTTTTAGGAGGCGACCGCCCCAGTCAAACTGCCCATCAGATACTGTCCGCTTCCCGGATAACGGGTAAACGTTAGAACCCTAGCTCTAATAGAGTGGTATCTCACCGATGACTCAATAGCACCCACAAGCACTATTTCAATGTCTCCCACCTATTCTGCGCAATTAGAGCCCGAGCACAATATCAAACTACAGTAAAGCTTCATAGGGTCTTTCTGTCCGGGTGTATGTAGTCCGCATCTTCACAGACAATTCTATTTCGCCGAGCCTCTCTCCGAGACAGCGCGCAAATCGTTACACCTTTCGTGCGGGTCGGAACTTACCCGACAAGGAATTTCGCTACCTTAGGACCGTTATAGTTACGGCCGCCGTTCACCGGGGCTTCAGTCGCTAGCTTTGCTAAAAGCTAACCAGCTTCCTTAACCTTCCGGCACTGGGCAGGTGTCAGCCCCCATACATCGTCTTGCGACTTAGCGGAGACCTGTGTTTTTGGTAAACAGTCGCTTGCGCCTCTTCACTGCGACCAGCTCTCGCTGGCACCCCTTCTCCCGAAGTTACGGGGCCATTTTGCCGAGTTCCTTAGAGAGAGTTATCTCGCGCCCCTCGGTATTCTCTACCACCCCACCTGTGTCGGTTTCGGGTACTGGCATTTATGCCTTAACGGGTATAGGGCTTTTCTTGGAAGCATGACATCACCAACTTCGCTGCCGTAGCAGCTCGTACTCACGCCTCAGCTCAAGATGTTTTCTCCATCTCTCAAAGCCTTGAACGCTTGAACCAGTAACCAACATCTGGCCTGGCTAGCCTTCTCCGTCCCCCTTCCCAAAACATAACTGGTACAGGAATATTGACCTGTTATCCATCGACTACGCCTTTCGGCCTCGCCTTAGGTCCAGACTAACCCTCCGCGGACGAGCCTGCCGGAGGAACCCTTAGGGTTTCGGGGCATGGGATTCTCACCCATGTTTTCGCTACTCAAGCCGACATTCTCACTTCTATGTCGTCCACGTCCGCTTACGCTAACGCTTCACCCAACATAGAACGCTCCCCTACCATAAATAAATTTATCCGCAGCTTCGGTATAACACTTAGCCCCATTCATTTTCGGCGCAGGATCGCTCGACCAGTGAGCTATTACGCACTCCTTTGAGGATGGCTGCTTCTAGGCAAACCTCCTGGTTGTCTGGGCAATCCCACCTCCTTTATCACTTAGCGTTAATTTTGGGACCTTAGCTGGCGGTCTGGGCTGTTTCCCTCTTGACTATGGAGCTTATCCCCCACAGTCTGACTGCCTAGTTACACACAGGGTATTCAGAGTTCATATCGATTTGGTACCGCTTTCGCAGCCCGCACCGAAATGGTTGCTTTACCCCCCTGCTGGAGCACTAGACGCTACGCCTCAACGTATTTCGGGGAGAACCAGCTAGCTCCTGGTTCGATTGGCATTTCACCCCTAACCACAGCTCATCCGCTGAATTTTCAACTTCAGTCGGTTCGGACCTCCACTTGGTATCACCCAAGCTTCATCCTGGCCATGGTTAGATCACCAGGGTTCGGGTCTATAAACACTGACAAACGCCCTATTAAGACTCGCTTTCGCTGTGGCTCCACCATTTCCGGTTTAACCCGCCAGTGCCTATAAGTCGCCGGCTCATTCTTCAACAGGCACACGGTCACCCGATTAGTCGGGCTCCCATTGCTTGTAAGCTCACGGTTTCATGTTCTATTTCACTCCCCTCCCGGGGTTCTTTTCACCTTTCCCTCGCGGTACTGTTTCACTATCGGTCACACAGTAGTACTTAGCCTTACGAGGTGGTCCTCGCTGATTCACACGGAATTCCACGTGCTCCGTGCTACTCGGGATACAGCTAGGTCAACTCATCTTTCAATTACGGGGCTTTCACCCTCTATGGCACGCCATTCAAACGTTTCTTCTAGATTTGTTGATCCATGTTGCTGTCCCACAACCCCGATAGTCAAGACTATCGGTTTGGGCTATTCCCCGTTCGCTCGCCGCTACTGAGGGAGTCGTTATTTACTTTCTCTTCCTCCAGCTACTAAGATGTTTCAGTTCGCTGGGTTAGCTCGCACCAACCTATATATTCAGTTGGTCGTTCAAGGGGTTGCCCCATTCGGAAATTCCCGGATCAAAGTGTGCTTCCAACTCCCCGAGACTTATCGCAGGTAACCACGTCCTTCATCGCCTCTGTGTGCCTAGGTATCCTCCGTGAGCCCTTTGTAGCTTGACCAATAACTTCAAAATTGAAGCATCAGCTTAATAGAATTGTTATTTAATGCATTAGCAAAAATAATAAATCTGCATCATTAAAGATGCTTATTGTCTTCAAAAATAATCTATGCAGTTGTCAAGGTTCTCTGAAATCAATGAATAAAATTCAATGAGTCCAGCATCTTATTTTTTAGATAAAAAGTAGGAGGCTAGATTCAATCAGAGTAAATAGGACACGACTCAAAACAATTTCCCTCTTAACTATATGTAACGAGGTGGTATTCAGTGGAGGTAAGCGGACTCGAACCGCTGACATCCTGCTTGCAAAGCAGGCGCTCTACCAACTGAGCTATACCCCCAACATAGAGATATGGGCCATCCTGGACTTGAACCAGGGACCTCACCCTTATCAGGGGTGCGCTCTAACCACCTGAGCTAATGGCCCAGGAAAAAGTGATGGGTGTGACCTAGAAAAAACTTAGAAACTGAAATTCTTAAATGAATTAAGAATCTGAGATACCGATCGACCTAAGGTGACAAAATTAATATTTAACATTTTGTTGTCTCCCTGTTAGGAGGTGATCCAGCCGCACCTTCCGGTACGGCTACCTTGTTACGACTTCACCCCAGTCATTAGCCCCACCTTCGGCGTCCTCCTCCACAAGGGTTGGAGTAACGACTTCGGGCATGGCCAACTTCCATGGTGTGACGGGCGGTGTGTACAAGGCCCGGGAACGTATTCACCGCAGTATGCTGACCTGCGATTACTAGCGATTCCTACTTCACGTAGGCGAGTTGCAGCCTACGATCTGAACTGAGCCACGGTTTATGGGATTTGCTATCTCTCGCGAGTTTGCTGCCCTTTGTCCGTAGCATTGTAGTACGTGTGTAGCCCAGGGTGTAAGGGGCATGATGACTTGACGTCATCCACACCTTCCTCCGGTTTATCACCGGCGGTCTTTCTAGAGTGCCCAACTAAATGCTGGCAACTAAAAACGTGGGTTGCGCTCGTTGCGGGACTTAACCCAACATCTCACGACACGAGCTGACGACAGCCATGCACCACCTGTCACTGAATTCCCGAAGGCACCCTCAAATTTCTAAGAGGTTCTCAGGATGTCAAACCCTGGTAAGGTTCTTCGCGTTGCATCGAATTAAACCACATACTCCACCGCTTGTGCGGGCCCCCGTCAATTCCTTTGAGTTTCACACTTGCGTGCGTACTCCCCAGGCGGAACACTTAACGCGTTAGCTACGACACCGAAGGGGTCGATTCCCCCGACACCTAGTGTTCATCGTTTACGGCCAGGACTACAGGGGTATCTAATCCCTTTCGCTCCCCTGGCTTTCGTCCATGAGCGTCAGTAATGGCCCAGCAGAGCGCCTTCGCCACTGGTGTTCTTCCCGATATCTACGCATTTCACCGCTACACCGGGAATTCCCTCTGCCCCTACCATACTCAAGCCGATCAGTTTCCACTGCCATAATGGAGTTAAGCTCCACGCTTTAACAGCAGACTTGAAAGGCCGCCTGCGGACGCTTTACGCCCAATAATTCCGGATAACGCTTGCCACTCCCGTATTACCGCGGCTGCTGGCACGGAATTAGCCGTGGCTTATTCCTCAAGTACCGTCATATCTTCTTCCTTGAGAAAAGAGGTTTACAGCCCAGAGGCCTTCGTCCCTCACGCGGCGTTGCTCCGTCAGGCTTTCGCCCATTGCGGAAAATTCCCCACTGCTGCCTCCCGTAGGAGTCTGGGCCGTGTCTCAGTCCCAGTGTGGCTGATCATCCTCTCAGACCAGCTACTGATCGAAGCCTTGGTGAGCCATTACCTCACCAACAAGCTAATCAGACGCGAGCTCATCCTCAGGCGAAATTCATTTCACCTATCGGCATATGGGGTATTAGCGGTCGTTTCCAACCGTTATCCCCCTCCTGAGGGCAGATTCTCACGCGTTACTCACCCGTCCGCCACTAACCCGAAGGTTCGTTCGACTTGCATGTGTTAAGCACGCCGCCAGCGTTCATCCTGAGCCAGGATCAAACTCTCCGTTGTGTTCAAATCCTTTTGTAGAAAAAATCTACTCAATATGAATTGCGTTACCCAAACAAAAATAAGCTTGGCTTAAGTTATTTAGATTCAGCCTCCTTAAATTATTTAAGGATTACTTTGAGTGCACATTAAAAATATTTCAAAGTGACTTTCCAAGATCTCAGATCCGTTAGTTTTTAATCACTAAAAGTTAGCAATTGAAAACAATTTATATATTCTTGACGGGACCTCACACCTTTATTGCATATACATCTTGAAATTATCAAACCGAAATTTGTAAAATCTTGACGCAATAAAAGCATCAGTTCCTAAGTTTTAAATTTTCTAGGTACGGAGTTAAGCTACAAGTAGTTAACCCATTTTGAAGGGAAAACCCCTCTACTGGCTAAAGATGGTGATAAAAATCAAATCTTTAGAAAACTAGAATAATTTCCAAAAATAAATTTAGGAAAGTCTTCGAAGTAGTGCAAAAAATTATATTTTCGCCCAGAAGGAAATACTAAACCATTTGACTGTAATTATGCAACCATTAATACATAATTATTTTATTAATTTTTTTTTTGTTAAAAGTCTACTTCACGAACTACGCTTGAAATAAAGGGATCCAAATAAAATGGCAGAAAGATTTAGTCAAAAAAATTTAAGAGTTCGTCCAAGTTCAGATGAAGACAAAATTGTAACAAAAGCCAAAGAGCACTTTGAAAAAACCTTAGTTGAAATATCAGGAGAGTTAGTAGGCAGCGTTGCAGCACTTGAACACCCCACTAAAAACCTCAAATTAAATTATGGAGAAATATTTTTAAGAGACAATGTTCCTGTAATGATTTATCTAATTACACAAAAAAGGTATGACATTGTTAAAAAATTTTTAAATGTATGTCTCGAACTACAAAGTACCAACTATCAAACTCGTGGGGTATTCCCAACAAGTTTTGTTGAAGAAAAAGGAAAATTAATTGGTGATTACGGGCAAAGATCAATTGGCAGGATTACTTCCGCAGATGCAAGCCTATGGTGGCCAATATTATGCTGGTTTTACGTAAATAAAAGTGGAGATCATTCCTTTGGGAAAAGCCAAAGTGTGCAAAGGGGTATTCAATTGTTATTAGATTTAGTTTTACATCCAACATTTGAAGGAACACCTGTTCTTTTTGTGCCCGACTGTGCATTTATGATTGATAGACCGATGGATGTTTGGGGTGCACCTTTGGAAGTAGAAGTTTTACTTCATGGATGTTTAAAAAGCTGTATTAACCTCATGGAATTAAGTCGTAAAGATCATGTCAGTAGATTATTAGAACAAAGACTTATTCTTACTAGTCAATGGGTTGAAGATTTAAGAAGTTTTCTTTTAAAACATTACTGGGTGACAAGCCAAACAATGCAAATTTTAAGAAGAAGGCCCACAGAACAATACGGAGATGACCAACATTTCAATGAATTTAATGTTCAACCACAAGTAGTCCCTTCATGGCTTCAAGACTGGTTAGAAAATAGAGGGGGTTATTTAATAGGAAATATAAGAACTGGTAGACCTGACTTTAGGTTTTACAGTTTAGGGAACTCTTTAGCATGCATGTTCGGTGTTTTACCTCCAGAAGAACAAAGAGCATTATTTAGACTTGTTCTTCACAACAGGCAACATCTTATGGCACAAATGCCAATGAGAATTTGTCATCCTCATATGGATGTAGAAGAATGGCAAAACAAAACAGGTTCTGATCCAAAAAACTGGCCTTGGAGCTATCACAATGGGGGTCATTGGCCTAGTTTGCTTTGGTTCTTTGGATCCTCAGTGCTTTTACATCAAAAAAGATTTCCAACTGAAGATGTGATGCTAATGGAAGAAATGCGATCTTTAATAGAAGAATCCTATTGGTGTCAATTAAACCAATTACCTAAGCAAGAATGGGCAGAATATTTTGATGGACCAACTGGGACATGGGTTGGACAACAATCAAGAACTTATCAGACATGGACAATCGTAGGTTTTTTATTAATGCATCATTTTCTAAGAGATGAGCATGATGATTTAGATATGTTCGATCTCTAAATTAACTTAAAATAATCCTAGAGTAAGAGATTTATCAATTGGTAAGCAAGCACCAATACCAAGATATATAGTTAAAAAAGTTCCAAAAAGAAAAACTGACATTGCGACAGGCCTTCTGAATGGATTAGAAAATTTATTCACGTTTTCAATAAATGGCAAAATCATTAATCCAAGAGGAATTAATGTTTGTAAAGCAATCCCAAGTAGCTTATTTGGAACTACTCTAAGAATTTGAAAAACAGGATAAAGATACCATTCAGGTAAAATTTCTAACGGGGTAGCGAAAGGATTAGCTTTGTCTCCTAACATGGCTGGATCAAGAACAGCTAGTCCAACGACGCATGCAATAGTTCCAAGAATTACTACAGGGAAAATATATAAAAGATCATTCGGCCAAGCAGGTTCACCATAATAATTATGGCCCATCCCTTTGGCTAATTTTGCTCTTAACTTAGGATCGGAAAGATCTGGTTTTTTTAAGGTAGACATATCAGATGATAAATTAAGTTTAATTTGATTATAAGAGTTTATAACGGACCTGAAATACCTTGTTTACGAATCATAAGAAAATGCATAAGCATAAACACTGCTAAAGACCAAGGAAGAACAAAAGTATGGAGGCTATAGAATCTCGTAAGAGTTGATTGTCCAACACTTTCCCCTCCCCGAAGCAGTTCAACCATGAAATCTCCAATAATTGGGATTGCTGCAGGAACTCCAGATACTATTTTAACGGCCCAATAGCCAACCTGATCCCAGGGAAGAGAATAACCTGTGACACCAAATGCAACAGTTATTACGGCCATAACAACTCCCGTCACCCATGTTAATTCTCTTGGTCTCTTAAAACCTCCAGTCAGATAGACCCTAAAGACATGAAGGATTAGCATTAAAACCATCATAGAAGCACTCCATCTATGAACAGATCTTATTAACCAACCAAAACTTACATCAGTCATTAAGTAACTTACGGAATTATAAGCTTGAGTAACTGTCGGCTTATAATAAAAAGTCATTGCAAAACCTGTTGCAAATTGAATTAGGAAGCATACTAAAGTTATACCTCCTAAACAATAGAAAATATTTACGTGAGGGGGTACGTACTTGGAAGTTACGTCGTCAGTTATGTCTTGAATTTCAAGTCTTTCTTGAAACCAATCATAAACAGATGAAGAATCAGCCATCCAAAAAAAAAAAGCTTTGATATAAAGAGCTTACTTAAAATTCACTTACTTGGTGTTAACACTTAACCCAATGAATTCATCTTTTAACAAATTTTTAATATTCAGAAAATGGATCATAATCCTAATGATCTGCATTTTTTCAACTAATTTTTTGGTTGCTCCAAGCGTTAATGCGCTTAGTGATAGCAAGCAATTTGTTCTTGACGCTTGGACTTTAGTAAATGAAGGATATTTTGATTCTGATAGGCTCGAAGAAATACATTGGAAGAGAATTAGACAAAAAACATTACAGAAACAAATTGAAACAAGTGATCAGGCTTATTCTGCGATTGAAGATATGTTAAGACCACTTGAAGATCCTTATACAAGAATATTAAAGCCAAAAGATTATGAACTATTAAAATCAAGTAATTTTGGCAGCGAAATAAATGGAGTAGGACTTCAATTAGGAGAAGATGAATCAACAAAAAAAATTAAAGTTATCTCAACCTTGGCAGGCTCCCCTGCGGAAGAAGCCGGTATAATAAGTGGAGATTTGATTGATAAAGTTGATGGAATATCTTCTGCTGAATTGGGTCTTGCAAATACTGCCTCAAAACTTAGAGGAGAATCCGGAACAAAGGTTCTTGTTCAAATCACATCTCTTTCTGATGAGATTAAAGAAATTGATTTAGAGAGAAGATCAGTTGACCTTAGGCCAGTAAGAACCAAGCGGTTAAGAGATGACTCTCATACGATTGGGTACTTGAGAATAACTCAATTTAGTGAAAGTGTTCCAAAAAAAATTGAAGAGGCTTTAATAGAACTTAAGGATAAAGAGGTTGAGGGGGTAATACTTGATTTAAGAAATAATTCTGGAGGGTTAGTAAGTTCCGGAATTGCAGTAGCGGACTCATTTTTAAGTGAGAGGCCAATAGTAGAAACAAAAGATAGGAATGGGATCAAAGATGCAATAATTGCTCAAAAAAACACCTTTTTTGATGGGCCAATGGTAACTTTGGTAAATAAAGGCACAGCAAGTGCAAGTGAAATTCTTGCAGGCGCCCTTCAAGATAATCAGAGATCAATATTAATTGGTGAACAAACTTATGGGAAAGGTCTTATCCAGTCTCTGAAAAATTTAGGGGAAGATAGCGGTATAGCTATCACTGTTGCTAGCTATTTAACACCTAAAGGTAATAATATCCAGGGAAGGGGAATAACTCCAGATAGAGTCTTAAACCTTCCTGAAGCAAGGGATTATGGAAATTCTGAAGATAAATGGGTGAAAAATGGAGAACTATTTTTAAACTCTTTGTTTGAAAAAAATGCTTTGGAGGAAATTGACGAGGAATTGGGGATTGAAGAAATAATTAATTAAATATTTTTTTATGCATAGATAATTTTTAGTTATGAATAGTAAAAGAATTTTTCATGATCCCATACATAAAGAAATAATAATTGATTCAGATAAGCCAGAAGAATTGATGATTATGCAGCTAATTGATACTTTGGCATTCCAAAGGCTAAGAAGGATAAAACAATTAGGAGCAGCCTCACTACTTTTCCATGGCGCAGAATCAAGTAGATTCACACATTCAATTGGTGTATTTTGTGTTTCAAGAAAGATTTTTAGAAGATTAACTGAAATAAAACCCGAATTTAGTGAAAATAAATTTATACTTTTCGGGGCAGCACTGCTTCATGATTTAGGTCATGGCCCTTTAAGTCACACCAGCGAAGTCATATTTTCTCATGACCATGAACAATGGTCAAAAAATTTAGTTAAAAATTATTCACCAATAACATCAATTCTTAAAAATTTTGATAGAGAATTACCTAATCAAATTGCAGACTTATTTGGAAGTCAAAACTTATTCTCCAACCCTTTAAAGACCTTAATTAGTAGTGAAATAGATTGTGATCGTCTTGATTATTTGTTAAGAGATAGCTATAACACAGGAACAAAATATGGATTAGTAGATTTAGAAAGAATTATTTCGGCTCTTACTTTTTCTCCAGACGGGAATATAGCAATAAAACCAAAAGGCGTAATTGCAATTGAACATTTTTTAGTCCTAAGAAACATGATGTATAGAACAATTTACAACCATAGAATTAACGAAATTTCTACTTGGATTTTAGAAAAAATTATTTATTCAATTAAAAACAATTCCACAAAAAAAATATGGATAGATGAAAGCATGAGAAATTGGATATTTACCCCAGAAAATCTTGAGATTAAGGACTTCCTTGCAAATGACGACATTATTCTTTATTACCATTTAATGAAATGGAAAAATGAATCTTTTAATCCCTTAGAAACCCTTTGTAGTATGTTTATTGATAGAAATTTGTTAAAAGCATCCGATATAAGTTCCTTAACAAAATTAAAAAGACTTGAGATATTGGCTTTTGCAAGAAAAAAATGTTATTTAAATAGTTACGATCCAGAACTGTTTTGTGGTATCAAAGAAAGATCTTTCAAAGGTTTTAAATCTAATAATTCTCTTAAAATATGGGATGGAAAGTATCAAAAATCATTAGAAAATAAATCAGAATTAATAAAAACATTGATGAGATCAAATGAGAGCTCCCTTATTATTTATCCTAGTGAGTTCAGAAAAGATATAGAAGATCAAATCTCAAAAGTAAGAGATGAACTATAAATGAAATTAATTTTTAAAAACAAAAATAATGAATGTGTAAGATCTTTATCCTTAAAGAAATTTGAAATTAATCAATTTTTTATCAACGAATTCACTGATTTACAAAGTCCAGTTAAAGCAAATCTAATAATTGAAAATGAAGAAATTAATTCACATGATTTAGCAAAATTGAAGGCTGAGCTTGAAAAACTAAACATCAAGTTCATCCAAATTTATTCAGTAAATAGAGAAACAGTCGTAAGTGGGAAGTTTTTAAAAATTAAATCGACTTTAATAACCACAAAAGAATCTGAAAATATTTTATTTGCTAGTTCAGTTCAAGAGCAAAAGGATACTCTTCACAAAGGGACAATTAGATCAGGTGATCGAATATCTTCAAATGGAAATCTTTTTATCTTCGGTGATGTCAATCCAGGAGCTGTAGTTTCCGCAAATAATAACATTTATGTTTGGGGGAAACTATTAGGAATAGCTATTGCAGGCGAAAATGGAGACAGAAATTGTTCAATTGCAGCACTTTATCTAAACCCTCTACAATTGAGAATTTGCTCTAGTATTGCTATTGGTCCAAAAGAAAAGCCCAAAAATCAATATCCTGAAATTGCAATACTTGAAGATAGTGCAATTATCATTAAGCCTTACTTAATCCCTGGTTGAAATAAATCAATATTTTGAAATATTTTATTTCAAAGCAATAAATTTAAGAATTACTTAACTTTTTAAAATTTACGTTTTACGAATTTGATTTATTATTTATGAAATATTTAATTTTTTGTGGCGAAAAATACTCGCACTATATTAATTTGTTCAGGCAAAGGTGGAGTTGGCAAAACCACTTTAACTGCAAACTTAGGCATTGCCCTAGCTAACAGCGGAGCTTCAACAGCCGTTCTTGATGCTGATTTTGGATTAAGGAATTTAGATCTCCTTTTGGGTCTAGAAAATAGAATTATATATACAGCACAAGATGTTCTTGATAAAAATTGCCGTCTCGACCAAGCATTAGTTAGACATAAGCAGGAACCTAATTTAGCTCTTTTGCCAGCGGGAGACCCGAGGATGTTGGATTGGATGAAGCCTGAGGATATGAAGAAGATCAGTAACTTACTTAGTGAAAAATTTGACTACGTTTTAGTGGATTGTCCAGCTGGAGTTGAGGATGGTTTTAAAAATGCTTTATCAGCATGTAAAGAAGCTATAGTAGTAACAAATCCTGAGTTATCTGCAGTGCGTGATGCGGATAGAGTAATAGGAATTTTAAACACATCCGATATTAAACCTATACAACTAGTTATTAACAGAGTTAGACCGAATATGATGGCTAATCAAGAGATGCTTTCCATAGAAGATGTTCAAAGTATCCTTTCATTACCCTTGTTAGGAATTGTTCTTGAGGATGAGCAAGTAATAATTAGTACAAACAGAGGTGAGCCTCTAACCCTTTCAGAAAGTAAATCACCAGCAAAAAAATGTTACTTAAACGTTTCACAAAGGCTAACAGGGAAAGATATCCCTATTATTGATCCGAAGAACGAAGGTAAAAGCTTAAAAGATAAATTTTTGAGATTAATGCAAACAAAGATTTTTTAAACAATGATGACTCTTAGAGACCTTATTAACAAACTGCTAGGTAGAGAAACGGCTAGTGCAAATACAGCCAGAGAGCGCTTGCAACTAGTTTTAGCTCATGACAGAGTTGATATGAGTTCCTTAACAACTGATCTTTTGGATAAAATGAGAAAAGAGATACTCGATGTAGTTGCTAAATATGTTGAGATTGATTTTGAGGAAGTTGCCGTAAGTCTAGAAACGGAGGATAGAATGACTGCCTTAGTTGCAAATTTACCAATAAAAAGAACTCTTTCTGGCGAAATACAATTTAAAAAAAATGAAAAGAATTCCAAACAATAAATATTTTTTAAAATGCTTAATTAATAAAAGCAAAATTATACCTTCTTGATTGTAAAATAAAATTTACGCCGGCTTAGCTCAGCGGTAGAGCAGCGCTTTTGTAAAGCGAAGGCCATCAGTTCAAATCTGTTAGCCGGCATTCCAATAGTAAAGTTTAATTATTTTTTGAAAAAATAAAAATAAATATTAAAAAAAGAAGAAATGGTAACAATCTCACTTCAAGTAAATGAGTTAAAAAAGCACTAAAAGGTTCAAATAGCCAATAAGAAAAAAATTGAATTACAAAAACAAAAAATAATAAGACAAACATTAGCAAAATTTTGTAATGGTAACTTTTCCCTGTCTAACCAGTTTCCATTTTCCATGATTAACCCAAGATATAATTGTGCTAGCTTCACCGCTGCATTTCTCCCATGGAACTGGTCCTAGAATATCTATATTGGGCAAATTATTTGAAACTCCATTAGCAGTTGTTAATTCCTCATTCCCTGATAGATTTGCGCTGGATGTTAACAATGGTCCTGTTTTATTGATTAGAGACTTTGCCATTAATGAATTAGGTACTCTTATTCCTAGTGTTAAATTGTTACTGGTTACAATAGATTTCTTTTTATCTGAAATAGGAATAATCATTGTTAGAGCTCCTGGCCAATATTTAGAAGATATCGCTTTATAATCTTCTATTGCAGATTGATGAACAAACTCTTGCAATTGACAAGTTTCTGCTCCCATAAGAATTAAGGGTTTATTTTTATGTCTTTTTTTTATTTTATAAATAATATCAGAATATTCTGGTAAGCACCCAATAGCTGGCAAAGTGTCAGTCTGAAAAATTACAGGCATTCCATTATTTAATATCTCGTACGCTTTTTTTTGATTTATAACATTCATTAAAATAAAGAACTTATTTATACCTTCCAATTGTAAATCTTCCAATACCAGAAAAATCTTTTAATACTCTGACTGAAGTAAGGCCATATTCTAAAAATAACTTTTTAACTTTATCTCCTTGATCATAATGATGTTCGAGTAATAAACAACCTTTTTCTTTTAAAAATAACGGCGCATGCCTAACTATTTCATTAATATGTTCCAAGCCATCAACTCCTCCTAAAAGAGCAATTTTTGGTTCAAAGTCTTTTACTTCTACTGATAATTTACTATAAATATCTTGTGGAATATATGGAGGATTTGCAATAACTAGATCTATTTTTCCTCGTAAATATTTAATAGGTTCCCACCAATGTCCGTAATGAAATGTCAAATTGGATTTATTAGAGTAATTTGAAAAATTTCTCAATGCAATCTCAACAGCATTTTTATCAATATCAGTTGCTACGCCGTTCCAAAATGGTTTAGCTAGTGCCAAGGCAATACTGATAGCTCCTGATCCAGTTCCTAAATCAGCAAAAATTATCTTTTCGTCCTTATTTTTAAATTCTTCTAAGACTATATCAATTATGAGTTCCGTTTCTGGTCTTGGAATAAGAACTTTATTTGAGACCTCTAATTTGAGGTTTCTCCAATATGAAACCCCTGTTAAATACTGTATGGGAATAGAACTGAAAATATGTTTATTCCATAAAAATTCTATAGAATCTAAAGTAAATTCAAGTGTTACTGTCTTATTCGATTTTATTTTAAGTAAATTTAATTCCTTTTTTGAGATACTACCTACTGAATCAATTAAAAGGTCAAGTGATTGTTTATCACTGCCTTTTAAAAGTTGTTTCTCTTTCCACTTTAAAAATTTGTCTGTGGAAACATTAAACATTAATTAGAAAACTTAACGTTTTGGACCAAGTTTACCCTTACTAGAGTCTGAATAAAAGCTGGACTTTTCTCCATCTTGTGTTGAGATAAATAGACCTATTAGAAAGATAGTTGGTACCCCTACAAAAAGGAGACTTGCTACAAAACCAAAATTTGTTGTTTCCATTTAAAAAGACAAATTCAATAATATTTAAACTATAAGCATTTAATATGAAAATTAAGTGGAAAAATCAAAAATCTACTAACTCATTAACAGTCTTAAACAATTTATCGAGGTAATTTTTTGTTTTCTGAAAATTCTTTTAGATCTCTCAAATTTGTTGGTGGAGACTGAGGCTTAGTTAATATTACAGCAGATGACTTGATCAGGGTTTGGCAGGCAAGTCTCCAATTATCAGGTCTATTTTTGAGTTTTTCTTCCTCAACACTAGTAAGAGGGCTAAGGCAATTTTTAGTTCCTCCTTCAACTGAAACAAAACAAGTACTACATTGGCCGGCTCCACCACAATTACCTAATATGCCCTTTAACCCGTAAAGTTGTAATTTTTCTCTAATAATTAGTTCTCTTAAATTTTCTCCTGGTTTGCATTGGATATCAATTCCTTCTCTGATAAATCTGATAGTTGTCATTTTTTTTAGTTATTTTTATCTATTTTGGCGTTTTACTTTGAGAATTGTGACCAAAATATTAACATATTTTAGTCAAATATTCTCCGAAACTCGAGTTATAGATGACGTTCTGAGCAATTTTACTAAGAAAATTAATTTATTTACAAAACTCTCTCAAAGCCTAAAAAACCCTTACTATCATGATGTTTAGCTGTTTATTCAGCATCGTTACTAGAATTTAACCGATGGGATTGCCTTGGTATCGAGTACACACAGTAGTTATTAATGACCCAGGTCGACTACTTGCTGTGCATCTCATGCATACTGCATTATTAGCCGGCTGGGCCGGTTCAATGGCTTTATATGAATTAGCCATTTTTGATCCTTCAGACGCTGTTCTTAATCCAATGTGGAGACAGGGAATGTATGTCATGCCGTTCATGGCAAGACTAGGAATCACAAGTAGTTGGAACGGATGGGATATAACTGGTGCTACCGGAGTTGACCCAGGATTCTGGAGCTTTGAGGGTGTCGCAGCAGCCCATATTGTTTTTAGCGGACTTTTAATGCTCGCTTCAATCTGGCATTGGACATATTGGGATTTGGACTTATGGGAAGATGAAAGGACAGGTGAGCCTGCTCTAGATCTTCCAAGAATATTTGGAATTCATCTTTTATTAGCAGGAATTACTTGCTTTGGTTTTGGAGCTTTTCATTGCGCAAATGTGGGGATTTGGGTTTCAGATCCATACGGCTTAACCGGTCATGTAGAACCCGTTGCACCATCTTGGGGGGCAGATGGATTTAACCCGTTCAATCCAGGTGGGATAGTTGCAAACCACATTGCCGCTGGACTTCTTGGTATCATTGGTGGGATTTTTCATATTACAAACAGACCAGGGGAAAGGCTTTATAGAGCACTAAAACTTGGAAGTTTGGAAGGTGTATTAGCCAGTGCTTTAGCAGCTGTTCTTTTTGTATCATTTGTTGTTGCAGGAACAATGTGGTATGGCTCAGCTACAACCCCAGTAGAACTATTTGGTCCTACAAGATATCAATGGGACTCTGGTTATTTCAAAACTGAAATTAATAGGAGAGTTCAAACTGCTATTGATAATGGAGCCTCTAGAGAAGAAGCATATGCTTCAATTCCAGAAAAGCTGGCATTCTATGATTATGTCGGTAATAGCCCTGCGAAAGGGGGATTGTTCAGAGTTGGGGCTCTTGTTAATGGAGATGGTTTACCAACGGGATGGCAAGGTCATATTGCCTTCCAAGATAAAGAAGGAAATGACCTTGAAGTCAGAAGGATTCCAAACTTCTTTGAAAACTTCCCTGTAATTCTTGAAGATAAAGAAGGAAATGTAAGAGCTGATATCCCCTTTAGAAGAGCTGAAGCGAAGTATTCATTTGAACAAACTGGCATAACAGCTACTATCTATGGGGGCGATTTAAATGGTCAAACATTTACAGATCCCGCTGTTGTAAAAAGGTTAGCTAGAAAAGCACAACTTGGAGAAGCATTCAAATTTGATAGGGAAACCTATAAATCTGATGGTGTATTCCGTAGTTCTCCGAGAGCTTGGTTTACTTATGCACACTTATGTTTTGGATTGCTATTTTTATTTGGTCACTGGTGGCATGCTTCAAGAACTCTTTATAGAGACTCCTTTGCTGGTATTGATGCTGAGATTGGTGATCAAGTTGAGTTTGGTCTCTTTAAGAAACTTGGAGATGAAACCACTAGACGAATCCCAGGAAGGGTTTAAATCAAACTTTATTATTTTTTCTCATGGAAGCTTTCGCTTACGTTCTTATCTTAACTCTCGCAGTTGTTACTCTATTTTTTGCTGTCGCTTTTAGAGACCCGCCTAAATTCGACAGAAAATAAGATGCAAAATCCCTCTTTTTCAAAGAGGGATTTTTTTTTGCTACTTTTCATTATCGTTAAATTAATCTACTATTAGAGGTACAGATTTCTAATTTCGCTATATGCAGTGTCCTACCTGTCAAAACACAGATAGCAGAGTTTTAGAATCAAGATCTGCTGATACTGGGAAAAGTGTGAGAAGAAGAAGAGAATGTTTAAATTGCAGTTTTAGATTCACTACTTACGAAAGAGTAGAAACAATGCCAATTTCTGTAATTAAGAAAGATGGAAGCAGAGAATTATTTAATAAAGATAAATTAATTACTGGTATATCAAGAGCATGTGAAAAAACAACATTTTCAAGAGAAGCAATTATTAACTTTGTTGATTCAATTGAGTCCCAAATCATACAAGACTCTAATAAAGAAATTAAATCTTCTCAAATAGGAGAATTAATCCTTAAAGGGCTAAGAAAAGAAAATGAAGTTGCTTACATTAGATATGCATCAGTTTATAGAAAATTTAATGGGGTAAAAGATTTTGTTTCCACTCTTGAATCATTAAAAGGTAGTTCAAAAAATGAATTAGCTTCAATTTTATAAATTCAGCATATTAAAGTGTAGAATATGAAGTACAAATAATTTGCTTTTTAGTTTGCAGGCTAAAAGCATTCCTTTCCAACCACCTTAGGTGGTCTGCGTTTTAACAAATGATTGAGAATTCTTCCCAAACCGTAAAAGAACTTCCAGACGATAAAGTAATTGAGAATTCAAGTACAGAAGATAATACTTCAGAAATTTCAAACGATGTAGATTTATCTTTTGATAAGAAGGATATTCCTTCTGCAGATTCTTCTTCAAGTAGAAGGAATAATGATTTGGATAACGCAGGGTTTACTCAAGAAGAGTTTGCTTCGTTATTAGGAAAATATGATTATAATTTTAAACCAGGTGATCTTGTAAAAGGAACAGTTTTTGCTCTAGAAACTAAAGGAGCGATGATAGATATAGGAGCTAAAACTGCTGCTTTTATGCCTATGCAAGAAGTTTCAATTAATAGAGTCGAAGGTCTAAGTGATGTTTTACAACCATCAGAAAGTAGAGAATTTTTCATAATGAGTGAGGAAAATGAAGATGGTCAATTAGCATTATCAATCAGAAGGATAGAATATCAAAGAGCATGGGAAAGAGTAAGGCAACTCCAAAAAGAAGATGCCACAATATATTCAGAGGTTTTTGCCACAAATAGAGGTGGAGCCCTAGTGAGAGTAGAAGGATTGAGGGGTTTTATACCAGGATCACATATTAGTGCTCGCAAAATAAAAGAAGATTTAGAAGGAGAATATTTACCTTTAAAGTTTCTTGAGGTAGATGAAGAAAGAAACAGATTAGTTTTAAGTCATAGAAGGGCTTTGGTTGAGAAAAAAATGAATAGGCTTGAAGTTGGAGAAGTTGTCGTTGGGTCAGTTAAAGGCATAAAACCTTATGGAGCTTTTATTGATATTGGAGGAGTTAGCGGTCTTCTACATATTTCTGAAATCAGTCATGAGCATATCGAGACACCTCACAATGTTTTAAATGTAAATGATCAGATGAAAGTTATGATTATAGACTTAGATTCCGAAAGAGGAAGAATATCTTTATCAACCAAAGCTTTAGAACCAGAACCAGGAGATATGCTAACTGATCCACAAAAAGTATTTAGTAAAGCTGAAGAAATGGCAGCAAAGTATAAGCAAATGTTACTTGAGCAAACGGATGAAAATGAAGAGCAAATAAACGCCATTCCTGAAAACGTATAAACCATTTTTTTCAAAACATACTTTAGTATTTATCTGATGATTTATTGTAATTTCAACTTAATAACTATTGATTAGTATTTACGATTTAATTTAGGATCAAGCTTAATACTTTAAAAAATTATTATATGAGTGATTTCATTTTTACTTCAGAGTCAGTAACTGAGGGTCATCCTGACAAGATATGTGATCAAATAAGTGATGCAGTTTTAGATGCTTTATTGACCAAAGATCCTGAAAGCAGAGTAGCCTGCGAAACAGTAGTCAATACTGGACTTTGTTTACTAACAGGCGAAATAACATCAAGAGCAAAGCTTGATTATATAAAACTCGTAAGGAATGTAATTAAAGAAATTGGATATGAAGGGTCAAAAGCTGGAGGATTTGATGCAAATAGCTGCGCTGTTCTGGTTGCTCTTGACGAGCAATCTTCTGATATTTCCCAAGGAGTAAATGAAGCAGATGATGTTAACGAGGATTTAGAAAACAATACTGGTGCTGGTGACCAAGGGATAATGTTTGGATATGCATGTGATGAAACACCTGAATTAATGCCATTACCAATTAGCTTGGCTCACAGATTAGCGATACAGCTTGCCAAAGTAAGACATGAAAAAGTGCTTGAATATCTTCTACCTGATGGAAAAACTCAAGTAAGTATTGATTACAAAAAAGGTAAACCAGTTTCAATAAACACCATCTTAATTTCAACTCAACACACTGCAGAGATTGATGGAATTACAAATGAAGAAGAAATTCGTCAAAAGATAACAGAAGATTTATGGAACAATGTTGTTTTGCCAGCGACTAAAGATTTAGAAATAAAACCAATCAATCAAAAGACAAGATTCTTGGTAAACCCCACAGGTAAATTTGTTGTAGGAGGACCTCAGGGAGATGCTGGACTTACTGGCAGAAAAATTATTGTTGATACTTATGGAGGATATGCAAGACATGGAGGGGGAGCATTCTCAGGAAAGGATCCTACTAAAGTTGATAGATCAGCTGCTTATGCAGCGCGTTATGTAGCTAAAAGTATTGTTAAAGCAAAATTAGCACAAAAGGCAGAAGTACAATTGAGTTATGCCATTGGCGTAGCCAAACCGATTTCGATTCTTGTAGAAACTTTTGGGACTGGTGTTATTTCACAAGCCAATTTAACAGAATTAATTAAAGACAACTTTGATTTAAGACCTGCGGCAATAATTAAGGAATTTGATTTAAAAAATCTTCCTAAAAAAATGAATGGAGAATTTTATAGAAAAACTGCATCTTATGGGCATTTTGGCAGAAGGGATCTGAAGCTCCCTTGGGAAAATGTAGAACAAAAAGCAACCCAATTAGCCGTGGGAGTAAAACATTTATTGTAAAATATTTATGCCTAATAAATGTTTTGGAGGTTTAGATTTTGGTACTAGTGGGGCAAGAATATCTGTAATTAATTCACAAAAGGATTTGATATATACATTTTCATTCCCTTATGAGTCTGATTTTGTAGACCCTAATTCTTGGAGTAATGCTTGTGAAAAGCTTCTTGATAATTTACCACTTGATATTAGAAGAAATATTATCAGGTTATCAATCTCTGGTACCTCTGGGACTTTAGTGGCTTGTGATTTAAAAGGTAATCCTTTAGGAAATGCGATACCTTACTATCAAGCATGCAATAATAATAAAAATTTTATTACATCTTTAGCAGTTGAAGAAGAACATTTACAAACCCCTTACAGTAGTCTTTCTAAGGCATTAGAACTAATTGATAGATATGGTAAAAATATAATTCTAAGACATCAATCAGATTGGATGACTGGTTGGTTTCTGAAAAATTGGAAATATGGAGAAGAAGGAAACAATATCAAACTTGGCTGGGATCTAATAACAAAATCATGGCCTAAAAATTATCAGAATGCATCCTGGCAAAAATGCTTACCTCTAATAATAGAAAGTGGTAAGGTTATAGGCCGAATAAATTCAGAACTTGCAGAAAAGTTTAAACTTGACAGAAATATGTTAATAATATCAGGGACAACCGATTCAAATGCCGCTTTTTTAGCTGCAGAATTAGATAAAGATCAAGGTTTAACTGTCTTAGGTACCACAATCGTACTAAAACAAAAAATAGTCAAACCAAGAAAAGTCAAGGGTATTACAGTTCATCGAATCGCTGGGCAGTGGATATGCGGAGGCGCATCTAATGCTGGATGTGGTATTTTATCAAGATTTTATTCTGATCTAGAAATAGAAGAACTAAGCAGACAAATAAACACATCAAAAGAAACCTCCCTTTGTCTTTTACCACTAAATAGTAGGGGTGAAAGATTTCCAGTAAATAATCCCCTTTTAGAGCCCATTCTTGGCCCTAGACCAGTAAGCGACTCACTTTACTTGCATGCTTTGTTTGAAGGCTTAGCAAGGATTGAATTAAAAGGCTGGGAAAAACTTAATGAGCTCACAGAATCTTTTCCAAAAAAAATTGTAACTATAGGTGGGGGTTCAAAAAATCCACATTGGAGAAAGATAAGAGAAAAAATTATTAAAATTCCAATAGTATCTAGTAAAAAGACAACATCTTTTGGAACTGCTTTATTAGCAATAAATGCAAAACGATAGTTTTCCTATTAATTATGATTAATTAAAAATCAAGATATAAAAAATTTTAATTAAAAGGGTTTCACAAACTACACATATTAATTTAAAGTATACAAGTTAGAGCCGGGATAGCTCAGTTGGTAGAGCAGGCGACTGAAAATCGCCGTGTCCCCAGTTCAAATCTGGGTCCTGGCACCTTTAAACCCTTTCTATTAAAGGGTTTTAATTTTTTTGTATGTTATTGGAACGTTATTAAAAATCTTTTTTTATTTAATATGTAAAATTTTTTTTTAAAATTTTCTTTGTTATTTTACAAGTAATAGAATTTTGGTTAGCATCTGTTAAAAATAAGTTGTTATCCAATAAATATTAAATTGAGATTAAATTATTTTTCATGAAAAATAAAGCAGCTATTTTAATTCCTGCTCGTATGAGTAGTACAAGGTTTCCAGGTAAACCTTTGGCTCCCATAGAAGGGATTCCAATGGTGATATATTGTGCAAGAAATGCCTTAAAAACTAGTTTAGATGTTTATGTATGCACTGATTCAGAAGAAATAATGGCAGTATGTTCTTTATATAAAATTAAATCTATTTTAACTCCGGAATGCGCCACAGGAACAGACCGAATAGCCTTGGCAATAAAAGAAATAGACTTAGAATACATAATTAATTTACAAGGAGATGAACCTTTGATTAGCCCTAAATCCCTTGACTCAATTATTTCGATGTTGCCCGATTTAGAAAAAAATGAAAATAGTATTATATGTGGTGTCACTGGAATTAACTCTGAAGAGGCCTTTGACCCTAATAACGTCAAATGCGCTTTAATTAATGATTCAACTATTCAATATCTTTCTAGAAAACCTTTACTAAATTCTCCAGAAGATATGCCAAAAGCAAAATACTTTAAGCAATTAGGACTTTATGCTATGTCTATATCTAGCCTTCAAAAGTTTGCAAATATGCCTCCAGGAAATTTAGAGGCTGCAGAAAGAGTAGAGCTCTTAAGATGGATTGAGAACGGCAATAAACTAATCGCATGCCATATTAAAGATCATACAATTTCTGTTGATACTCCAAATGATCTAGTTAAAGTATTAAATAAATTAAACGAAGATTAGTTACTTAAGTGAGTGTTAAGCATATTTCCTGTATTTTATTTGACTTTGATGGTGTTCTAATTGATTCTCTACCTGTGATGGAAATAGCTTGGAATTCTGTTCGCAAAAAATTTTGTATACCTAATAATTTTATTGAATACAAAAGATATATTGGATTACCATTTAACAAAATATTGTTAAAACTAAATATAGATAAAAATTTATATCCATCAATTAAAGAGCATTATTCAATAATATCTAGTTCTAATAAGAGACTCATAAAATTAAATCCTTACGTCAAAGATGTTTTAGATTGGTTAAATGCAAAATCTATTGCAGTAGGTATTGTAACTTCCAAAGACAAGGTAAGAACTTATGAATTAGTTGAATATTTTCAATTAAATATTGAAGCTATAGTTACCCCAGAGTTAACAAAATTAGGGAAACCTTCATCAGAACCAATATTATACGCAGCAAGATATTTGAATATAAATTTAAATCAAATAATCTTCATAGGAGATATGCAGTCCGACATGATATGCGCATTTAATTCAAATTGTTCATATCTTCATTACACCAATGGTTACCAACAACTAAGTCATCAAATGTATGGCGGACAAATATCTTCTATAAAAGATATTATTGAGTATGTTAAGAACATTTAATTAATATAAAATCTTACTAAGGCATATTAAATTGATCCATATTTTCTAGATAAATGATAAATTTAAGAAAAGCAAATTTAATATATAACTTCAAAATAAATAAACATTTTGAAGAGGTGAAAAATAAAAAGGAATTATTAAAAACAAAGCCTTACCTTGCTAATTGTAATTTTTTTGACAGATATCCAAATACCTCATCAATCTTTTCATTAGATACCTTATTTATAATTGGATATAAAGATCTAGGCATTGATAAAAAGCTTAAATATTCCTTAGAAAAATCTCAGTTACTTGCCTATTTTGTAGGCAAATTATTTAAAGGAAAATTAAGTTTTCCAAGTGTCAACTTATTATCATTATTGTTCTCTTTTTTAAAATATAGTTTGAGGTTATTTGCTTCAATTACTGATTTAATAATGACTATTACCTATAGTTTTTATTACATAAACTTTATCAGAGATGATTTCTTGCTTAGGAAATTAAATTCTAAAAAGAACAAAATATATTTATACACATATACTTATTGGAAAACCAAATCTCTTAGTTCAGTTAATTATTATTATCCTGATCTAAAGTTAAACAAAAATAACTATTTTCTTGCGACTGAATTCTTTCAATACAGATTTGTCTCTAAAGCATTATGGAATTACAGCAAAAGAAAAAATAATCATTTTTTATCTGCATTAGATTTCATCTCAAATGAAGATGTTTGCAAAGCCCTTTTAACATTATTTGAAACTTATTTATTTGATTTTTTTGGAAAACATAAATATTCTTACGGAATTTTTGCAAGTAATATCCTGAAAATTAATTTAATGAATAGAAGTTTCCTTTATCTTTTAAATTTTAAAAGTGGAAATAATATTATGAAAAGTCAAAGTTTTAATGATATATATATCTGGTCCGAAAATCAAAGAGATTCCAAAATGTTTGCTGTAGGTTTAATGAATAGAAAGAATAAAATTAAAAAAACCAAGGTAATATCTTATTTTGGTTGTACTTCGTTTTCTTCTGATTATCACCAGCAACTAATACCTAATGAATTTGAAATAGAAATTGGAATATGGGGAGATAATAGTTTTTTAGTACCTGATAAAGAATCTTTACTTGAATTAAGGCATTCTTTAGCATCTAGGTTTAGAAAAAATAATTTTGAATTCAAAAAAATCAGAAAAAGTTTAAGAAGATTTCAAGGGAAGGAAAGTATAACAATCAAAAATTACAAAAAAGATAGGAAATTGACTTTTATTACTCATGGAAATCCAAAAGAAGTCATTCAAGTGCTAATGTCATTATTTGATTCTGACAATAATTTTAAAAATAACTTCAAAGACGAACCTATGTACATACGATTACATCCTTCTCTTAATAAAGAAAATGTAAATCTTGAAGTAAATTTATTAAAGAAAAAAAATTCACTAAAAATTCCTAAATTAATATTTATAGATAAAAGTTCTGAAAAGATTGTGGAATCAATTATTAAATCTGAATACTCTATATTTGGAGATTCTTCATTAATTAATATTGCGCTATCTCTAAACTGTAAAGTAATTTCGGTCAGAACTTCATTTTTATACAGATCTCCAATTCAAAAAAAATTTCAAAACAAAAACAATTTGTTTAAAATATTATGAAAATTTATTATTTGGCTAACAAATTTAATTATATGTTTTCATACTTTCATAATTAATTCTTATCCAAAGTTTCAATATTAATAACAAATTAAGAATTCACTTTAAACCTACTAACTAAATTAAAAAAACAAAATTAAATCAAAAATTTTTTGAAGTTTACCCTTTTTTACTTTTCCATAAAAAGTCTCATTCTTTGAGAAATAATTGAAATTTAAAATTTAATCAAAACTACAAACTTGACCAATCACACCCAATATTAATTTATCTCCTTTTGGATCTTTCCATTTGGCAAAATTATTTGGATGACTATTTATCTTATCGATATAAACATCTACGTCTCTGAATGATTTTTCAAAGCAATTTATATCCATCGTATAAAGGATATCTTGAGTAATTTCAGTTTTAATATTAGGAATAAATTTGCTCAACACCCGTATAGAACCATCTTCATTTATTTTAATACTATTTCTATCCCATAATTGTTCTCCATATTCACTCTTTGGAACGCCAACCCATTCATGAGTAAAAGCATATGAATATTTTATTGATGTACCAAAAAAGAAAATTATCGAGAGAAACAAAGACACTATATTTCTCAAGAATATTGATACATAAATTTTCTTAGTTTGATTCATAATTATTTAACAATACTTAAAATATACAAATTGAGGATTAGATAATTTAATTTGTATCTTTTTAAGTATCAATTTTGATTCTAAGTTTAATGCAATAGTCTGGATTGAAATACAAAATTTAAAAAAAAAGATTAAAAATGTGTAAAAATTTTTATTGAAAAGTAATTAAATTATAGATACAATCAACTATTAATTTACAAAAAGTTACTTCCTAATTTTCTTGATAGTGATGAATAAGATTCAAAAATTCCTTTCAATATTTATTTTTATAGCGCTATTAATTTTATTGATTTATTTAATACAAAACTATGGTATCGAACCTCTAAGGAATAAAGTAGAGAGCATGGGGATTTGGGCGCCTTTTGGAATATTTATTCTTAGAGGATTAAGCATAATATTGCCGGCCTTACCAAGTTCCGCTTACTCTTTGCTAGCTGGCTCATTATTAGGCTTTCAGAAAGGTTACGTAACAATTATCTTTTCAGATATTGTTTTTTGCCAAGCAGCTTTCTTCATAGCAAGAAATTTCGGTCGTGGTCCTGTTAGAAGTTTAGTAGGCACAAAAGCAATGAAAAGGATTGAAAGCTTTAACCAAAACCAATTAGAAGAAAATTTCTTCTTAATGACAGGTCTTCTAATGACTGGCCTTTTTGATTTTCTTAGTTATGCAATTGGTATTGGAGGAACTCGATGGAAAATATTCACCCCAGCATTACTAATAAGCCTTTTAATAAGTGATTCTATACTTGTAGCGGTTGGGGCCGGTGTCAGTCAAGGAGCTGGCTTACTTCTAGGAATAGCTCTGTTGGGTATGTTTGCTTTAGCAACTGTTTCAGGATTGGCAAAGAGAAAAATTCCCAAATAAATGGATAATTAATTGTTCTGGAATGAGTCTAAAAAGATATAACATTTTTGCAAACAACGGCTTTTAATATAAGAATTCATGTAAGAATGTAAATCTATTGATTTCACAACTTATTAGATGACTCCATTTAGACCAACATCATACGATCGCCCTGGAGAACAGATATCTACAACACCTTCAGGATTAAAAGTCACTTCTGCAAAAAGATTAATGGTAGATTCAATGGTAAGAATGATTCAAAAAGCAACCAATCATTCAGTAGAAGATAAACTTGACGAAGAATCTTATAACAATTAATCAATTTATAAAAAAAAGTTTAGGAGAGTGGAAATCTATTAGAAGTACACATTCTTTAGCTTTTCAGGAAGTTGAAAATTCAACAAGTAAAATACTAATAAAAGATTTAGAAATAAAAAATGAAAATGTAGTTCAACTTTTAGAAAAACATAATTTAAGCTCAAGCCCCTCAATTCTTGCTATATCCATAAGTTGGCATGCTATTAGCGATTGGGATATAGATCAAAAATTTGAAGAAGATCAAAATATTTTGTTATTCTTGCCAAAAAATAAAAAAAAAGGGATTGTTTTACGTAATAAGGGATATATAGAATCTACGATTTCATATTCAGAATATTTGATTGATGAAAACGAAAACTTACATATTGAAACTATATACAATTCAACCATTTCAAAAGAGAGAATTTGTTTTTTATCAAATCATATAAGATCCAGATATTCAGTCACTAGAAATCGAGAAAACAAGGCAGTAATACAAACCTCACATACATCAGAAATAAGAAATATATCTACTTTAAAAGATTGATTATTCTTTGAAATTGAAACTCCGTATTAGAAATTAAATCAGAAAGGAATCCTTTTTCTCCTGACATAGAATTAACAGTAGATTTTAAATCAGAAATAGTTGCATCTCTAATAAGTTCAACAACTCGGATAGCATTTTTCAGAGGCACGCCAAGAGCTAAATAAGTATTTTTGAGATCCTTTAAACAGCTTTTAGATAAAACTGATTCATCATTCGAAATCAAAAGATAAGAAACAATCCTTAAAATTATTTCTCCATCTCTTAGACAAACAGACATCTTATTAGTAGTATCAATAGATATTTTTGAATTAATTGAATCTTGATTTTCGCAAATCATTGCTGTCACAGCATCAGCTGCAATTGCATGAGAATTATTTGTGATTGAATTTATTGCATCTATTCTTGAATTTGCAGTATTTATAAACTCTTTTATATGTTCAATATTTCTATTTTTTATATCTTCTAATTCTTTATTATTAGACAATACTTGATTATTCTTTGGGACTTTCATTCTAATATTAAAGAGACTTAAATTTATTATTTTAATAGAATAGAACAAAGCCAGTAAAAACAATTAAATTAAAAAATTAACGAAACGCTTCTTAATCAAATACTTCCTTATGAAGTGATGTTTTAATACTGTAAATAAAAAATTTTTTTCGCTAAGATAGAAGCACGTTTTCCCTAAAGTTTTGGATAAACAAGATTTAAAACTATCAAAAAAACTGATTTTTTCTTATAAAAAAAGATTAGAAAAAGAAATTTTCGAAAGAAGTATGAAATTAAAAATGCCTCATAATAAATACGAAGAGATAATCAAAAATAATAATGAACTAATTAATTTAAAAAAAGCATTAGAAGAATTAGAGACTAAACCTGAATATTAAAATTCAAAGTGAATTAAAATTTTTGATTATACAATCTACAAAAGTGCATCCAACTAACAACTTCCTTTTCAAAAACTTAAATAATGCACAACTTAAAGCAGTAAATCATATAAATGGGCCACTGCTCGTTGTAGCAGGTGCGGGCAGTGGGAAAACTAAAGCCCTTACTCATAGAATTGCTAATCTAATTGAAAATAATTCTGTAGATCCATACAATATCCTAGCAGTTACTTTTACAAATAAAGCTGCTAAAGAAATGAAAGCAAGGCTTCAAGTACTTCTTGCACAAGAAATAGCTATTAATCAATTTGGTCAGCCTTGGTCAACCCTTAAAGAATTTGATAAGAATCAATTAAGAACAAATATTGATCAAGAAAGACTTAGGGATCTATGGATAGGGACTTTTCATGCATTATTTTCAAGACTTTTAAGATACGATATTGAAAAATATCAAGATCCTGAAGGCTTAACATGGACAAGGCAATTTTCTATTTATGACGAGACAGATTCTCAGACCCTTGTAAAAGAAATTGTTATTCAAGATATGAATCTTGATCCAAAAAGATTTGATCCTAAGAAAATAAAGAGAGCAATTAGTAACGCAAAAAATCAATGTTTTACTGCTAATGATCTTGAAGAGAAAGCTGATAATCATTTTGATAAAATTATTGCAGATGCCTACAGAAGATATAGAATATCTCTTTCAAAAAATAATGCCTTAGATTTTGATGATCTTTTACTACTTCCTGTTTTTTTACTAAGGCAAAACGATATAGTAAGGGATTACTGGCACAAAAGATTCCAACATATATTAGTTGATGAATATCAAGATACAAATAGGACACAATATGAACTTATCAAATTAATTACAGCTGGTAATACTGCACCTAACAAATTTTGCAATTGGAACGATAGATCAATTTTTGTTGTTGGAGATGCGGATCAAAGTATTTATAGTTTTAGAGCAGCTGATTTCAGAATATTAATTGGATTTCAAGAAGACTTTAAAAATTCATCAAATAATGATCAGACAGCATCTTTAGTTAAATTAGAAGAAAATTATAGATCTTCATCAAATATTCTTAATGCTGCGAACTCTTTAATTGAAAATAATACTGAAAGAATTGATAAAGTTTTAAGGCCAACAAAAGATAAAGGAGAACTTTTAAAGTTGCTTAGCTGTGATGATGAAATATCTGAAGCTGAGGCAATAACAACAAAATTAAGATCTCTTAACAATTATAATAATCAACCAATCTGGAAAAATTTTGCAATCCTCTATAGGACTAGGGCTCAATCTAGAGTATTAGAAGAATCCCTAGTAAGATGGAGAATTCCATATACAATTTTTGGCGGATTACGTTTTTATGACAGAAGAGAAGTTAAAGATGCTATTGCCTATTTGAAAGTCTTAGTAAATTCTTCAGATAATGTAAGTCTTCTGAGAATTATAAATGTACCGAGAAGAGGAATAGGGAAAACAACTATTCAAAAGCTTAATGAACTATCAAATAAGTTGAATATTCCTTTATGGGAGGTCATAAATGACAAACAAAGCTTAGATGAGACTATAGGCCGATCATCAAAAGGCATTAATAAATTCACAGAGCTTATGAATGATCTTCTTTGCTATGTAGAGAACTCAGGACCTTCTAAAATGCTTCAATTAATTTTAGAAAAAAGTGGTTACTTAAGTGATTTATTAACTAGTGGTTCAGAGGAGTCTGAAGACAGAAGAAATAATCTACAGGAATTAATAAATGCTGCTACTCAATTTGAAGAAGAAACAGAGAACGCAGATGTTGAAGGATTCTTATCAACAGCAGCTTTAACGACTGAAAATGATACCAAAACAAATCATCCTAATTCTGTTACTTTAATGACTCTCCATAACAGTAAAGGATTAGAATTTCAAAATGTATTTATAACTGGACTAGAACAAGGTTTATTCCCAAGTCATAGGTCGATTGATACTCCTTCTCTGCTAGAAGAGGAAAGAAGATTATGCTATGTAGGTATAACAAGAGCTAAAGAGAGAGTCTTCTTATCACATGCAAGAGAAAGAAGATTGTGGGGAGGCATGCGAGAAGCAACAATTCCTTCAATATTTCTTTCAGAAATACCTGAAGAATTAATTGAAGGCGAATTACCTCAATCTGGTGGTGCTTCTATTAGAAGAGATTTTCATCTTGACCGTTTAACAAGAGTAGATAGGACCAATTCGAATGAATTTATTAATAAACCTATTAATGCTGTAAGAAAACTATATTCAGGACCCAGTAAAGGTAAAAGTTGGTTGGTTGGAGATAAAGTAATTCACTCTAAGTTTGGCAAGGGTGAAATTATACATATTTTTGGCAGTGGCGAAAAAATATCGTTAGCAGTAAAGTTTGGTGATAAAGGGAGCAAAATTTTAGACCCAAGATTAGCTCCAATAAGAGCAATAAACTGAAATTTGAATGAATGATATTTCTGCTTATATAAATTCAGCAATATTAAAAATTCCTTTTAATTTGTTTAATATAATTTCTGAGTATGTTGAATTGAATAGAAACATTAAAGTTGCAATTGTTGGTGGCTATATAAGAGATTTATTAATTACTAAAATTCATAAAAATACATTTTTCAACCCTATCGATATAGATATAGTTACGGAAGGATCTTCAGTTGATTTAGCAAAATTCATAAAAAAAAATATTTCAAATGTTGAGCTTTGTCTTATAAAAGAATTTGAAATGTATAACACTGTACAACTAAATATTAACAATTTAAAAATTGATATAGCCTCTGCAAGAAAAGAAAATTATGAAGCTCCAGGATTAAATCCAATTGTAAAAACTGCAAATATTAAAGAGGATTTAAAAAGAAGAGATTTCAGTATAAATGCAATAGCTTTTGAATTCTCAAAACAAGAAATTTATGATTTATTTGGTGGCATAAAACATATACAAAAAAAAGAGTTGCATTTGCTTCATGAAAATAGTATCAGTGATGACCCTAGTAGATTAATAAGATGCGCAAGATACGCATCAAGATTAGGTTTCAAAATTTCAAATAAATCACTTCATCAATCCCAAAGGGTTGTTAACAGTTGGCCATGGAAAGTTAGTAAAAATGATACCAAATCTAGATTTCCACCTGGAATAAGTATAAGGATTAGGATGGAACTGTCAGAAATATACAAATTCGATAATCTAGCAAAAATAGTTTCTTTATTAAATGATTGGTCAGTTATTTCTATTTTAGATAAAAATATATTTGTTGATAATAAATTTTTAAGGGGTTTAAAGTGGATTAAAAAATTAAACGGTAATTATATTCTCTACCTATTAAAAAATTCAGAAAATTTAGAGCCCACTTGTCAAAGATTTTTTATTAATAGCAAGGAAAAGAAAATAATAAATGAGTACTTAAATATTACAAATCAATTAGAAAATGAAAAAGAAAAATTTCTATATTTGACTCCCTCAAATTGGACTGAGTTTATTGAAACAAAAAATTTAGATGATGAAACAGTTAAATTATTAATTTGCAATGGGGGTTTATTTTGGAAATCATTTTTTAAATGGCTATTTATTTATAAATTTATTAAGTCAAAGAAAAGTGGAGAATTATTAAAAAATGAGGGATGGCAAGAAGGAAAAGAAATAGGAAATGAGATTAAAAGGTTGAGATATATAGAGATTGATAAGACCAAAAGTAAATAACTATCAATTTATTACTTTTCCGACCTTATACCATTCATCCTTTAAAAATACTTCATACTTAGGATCACAACTGATCAAAAGTGGGCCACATGTTTGAGGATCTAATAGTAGTGAGATTTTTTCTTTAAAGCTTTCATTATCTAATTTATTTTTCTTTGAAAATGAGATAATTCTTTTATTTCGTTTTTCTGAAAGAATTTGATCAAGTATTTCTTTATTTGATTCGAACAAAGAACTTTGGATACCTTTTTGTATTAAATCAAATACCCCTGGATAAGCTTTAAATGCCAATAAATCTAATAAAACCTTTATAGGCTCAAGATTATTATTTCCCCTTATTAAATTAGATGAGTCAATCATCTCTTTAAGGTGTCCTATAAATCCATATCCGGTTATGTCAGTAGCAGCGTTTATGAATGTTTCTCCAATCTTATCTTGAAGCAAATAGATTTGGTCAATCAATGGTTGCTGACTCATAACTAAATTTTTCATTATATACTCGTAACTATCTTTCAAATTTATATTTTGAGTTTGAGCAGCGAAAAAGATTCCTACACCTAAAGGTCTTGACATTAGGATAATATCCCCTTTCTGCATGCCGGATTTAAGCCATGGTTTTGCTCCATTTTTCAATACACCCTGAACAGTTAAAGAAATGTCGATTCCTAAAGAATAAGGTTTATCAACTAAACTTCTTGACTCAAAAGTATGCCCTCCAATTAACTCACCTCCCTGGTCTTCAACTGTTGACTTTATACCTTTAAGACAATGAGAAAAAAGATAACTTTGAAAATCTTTTTCAACTTTTGGAAGAGATATTAAAGCCTGTGCAGATGAAAGTTTTACTCCGGAAGCCCATAAATCTGAGCATGCATGCAACACTGTAATTTTTGCATTTAGCCAAGGATCACTTATCAATGCTGGAAATCCATCAACGCTTTGAAGAATAATATCTTGATCGTTGTTATAAATCTCAACAGAATCCTCAGGAGAAGTTGCAAAATTTTCTAGTTGAGCATTTATCAAGGATTTATTTAAAATACTTTGTGGAAGTTTAGCAGCACATCCTCTACAATCATCCATAAATTTTTCTTTACCTTTTTGATTCATATCCGAATCTAGAAGACGAAATTTATTTATAAAAGCTACATCAATTTTATTTTTAAGATACCAAAAAAGAAATGAAGGTCCAACTACAAAATCACCATATAAAGCAAAAGCATTAGGTATTTTTCTAGAATAAGAATTTACTATCTGTAACCCAAATTTTTGTGGGAACCATTTTTTTAATGACTCACCTTTTAAGTCCCTCTGAATATTAGTTGCTAATATATTTAAAACTTTTACAGCAAAGATTCCAGATGAAGGTCTCTGATATGATCCTATAACTGCGCAATCACCAGTCGCAAAAATTTCTAAAAAATTTTTCAACTTTAATTTCTGATTCGTAATAAATCGTCCTTTTGAATCCAATTCTGAAATATTGTTTTTGACCCATGGTGGCGATGCATTTCCTGTACATAATAGAATTTTTCGACAATCTACAGGAAGATCTCTTACTATTCCTATATTAAATCTATTTAAAGTTTTAAAAAATTTTTTTTCAATCTTATTTGATTTACAAAGAATCTTTAAAGATCTTTTTTCCCATCTTTTTCTTAAAGCAAAAGCAACTTCAATTGCAGCGAGTCCACTTCCAACAATAATAAAAGGATGTTCGGTTTCAGAATTATACTTATCTTCTTTTTTAATTAATTCATAAGCTTTAAAAAAAGGTTTAATTGGGAAAGCAATTTGATTATTGACTAAATCTTCATATTCTCCTGGAATTTTGGTTTGACTTCCATAGTTAAGGACTAATTTTGAATATCCAATCGATGGTCTGTTTTTTAAATAAATTTTTTTTGTTTGAAAATCAATATTAATAACCTCTTCTTTTATGAATGTTATTTTTGCCTTTTTAGCTAAGGAACTTATATCAATCAAGCTATCCTCTAAAGAAATTGATTTGGAAATTACAGAAGGGAACATTGCCGAATAAACTAAATGAGTATCTCTAGATATAATTGAAATAGGGATTTCTGGTATTAATTTCGGATACATCAACCATTTTCTCATCAAAAGAACATTTGTATGTCCTCCCCCAATTAGTACTAGATGATTAAAAGTCATTTCGATCACAATGAATAAAGAGCATTTATTACCAATTGAAAATTCAAAATTAGGAATAATTGGTGGAAGTGGTTTCTATTCAATAGATAAAATAGAATGTTTTAAGGAAGTTAAAGTCAATACACCTTATGGTAAACCTTCTGATTCAATTAGGCTTTATAAAATTGGCAATTTAGAAGTTGCATTTTTACCTAGACATGGCAAAACACATAGGTTAAATCCAACAGAAATACCTTACAGAGCAAATATTTGGGCTCTTAGATCAATTGGGGTTAGATGGATAATAGCTCCATCAGCAGTGGGGTCCCTCCAGGAACAAATTAGGCCCCTTGATATTGTTGTCCCAGATCAATTTATTGATCGAACTAGCAAAAGACCAGCAACATTTTTTAATGAGGGAGCAGTAGCTCACATAACTATGGGAGATCCTTTCTGTAGAAATTTATCAGGAATTTTAAGTAATGTTGGGGAAAAAAATATTCCTGGCGGAAGGCAATTACATAGAGGAGGTACATATCTTGCGATGGAAGGGCCAGCTTTCTCGACCAGAGCAGAATCTAATTTATATAGAAGTTGGGGATGTTCAATAATAGGAATGACTAATCATACTGAAGCAAGATTAGCTAAAGAAGCTGAGATAGCTTATTCCTCTTTATCTATGGTTACTGATTATGATTGCTGGCATCAAACTCACCAGGAAGTATCAGTAGAAATGGTAATGAAAAATCTAAGAGCAAATACTGATGTTGCTAATAAAATTGTCTTTGAAATAGCAAAAGTTATTGACATAGAGAGACCTAAGAGTAAATCCCATGATTCTTTGAAGGATGGTTTAATAACTCAAAAGGAAAATATCCCTAGCTCTACAAAATCAAAGCTAGAGATATTCACAGATTCTTATTGGAATTAGATAGTGTATCAATCCAAAAAGATATGACTAATTTAAGCTGAACCAACTCCGTTATATGATCCATAGAAAAATATTCCTAGTACGAAAATAACCGCTATCCCACCTGCTGTAGCGACAAGCCAAAGTGGTAATGTTCCTTCTGTCCATCTCCTTTCCCAAGCAACAGCTGGTCTGCCATCAGGTAATCTATCAGGAATTCTGCCATCAGGGCCTTTTAATTTGCTCATAATTTTAATTTAATTGAAAAAGTAACTGGAAAATAAAATTCCCAAAACAAATACAGATAACAAGCCTAAATAAAGACTTGTACGGTTAAGTTCTACTGGAACTTTATTTGGATTTTCGTTTGCTTGCATAGTTGATAAGGTTAACGTCTGATAAATTGCATAGCTGCTATGGCACCCAAGAAAAATACTGAGGGTATAGCAAGAGCATGCACTGCAAGCCAACGAACAGTAAAAATAGGATAAACGCGGACTTCAGCAGCCTGCATTGGAGCTTGTGAATTAGTCATGTTTATTTTGTTCTTAAGTCTAATTGAGATTTAGCATCATATCTTTGCGTTACTACAGGCGCTTTTGATTCGGACGCCTGGAAATAACTATCCGGACGGGGAGTTCCAAAAGCATCATAGGCTAATCCTGTATAAACAAATAGGAACCCTGCTATAAAAATAGCTGGAAGTGTTACTGCATGAATAATCCAGTATCTAATACTGGTGATTATTTCAAAGAATGGGCGTTCACCCGTTGAACCTGCGGCCATAATCACAATTATTTACCCTATGATCTTACAAGGAAAAATCATAAGTTTGTGAAGAAAATTACAGCTTGGTTACAGACAGTTGTTAAATTACAACAAAATTAAGGTTTTTTTTATTTTTATTACTTTATTTGAGCTCAACCAACCCATTTTAAGATGTAACCTCTTTCCCCTAAGATAAAGCCTTTAGTAGTATCTAATTCGTCTTTTTCTAAGAATTGAATCTTGATGAAATTGGTTGGTAAGTTTGAAGCGATAGGATCTGAATTCCATGTCTTACCATCATCTTTACTAACTATTAAAGTCCCATTACCACCACCTGCCCAGATATTTCCATCAGGATCCCACCCCATATCTAAATAGTTATAGCCATTTAAAATTGGAATAATTGGTTTAGTCCAACTTTCTACATCATCACTATCTTCATTAAATCTTATTTCAGCTCCTCTGGATAACATCCATAAATTACCGCTTGGTTTAAAACCAATGCTTTGAACTCTCTTACTACTAGCTCTTTGGTGAGCTATCCATGTATCACTTTCACTATCAAGTGTAGAAAAGAAGTTGCCAAGACTACTTACACTTACATAATCTCCATTAGATGTTCTTCTTAAATCTCTTATACCCCCCTGTTCCGAGGGGTCTGAAACTTTTGCTTCCCATGTTTCACCACTATTTGCGGTTACATAAATTGCAGCTGAAGTTGTTGCTAATTCAGCAGCCCCTTCATCAACAGTTGAAACTAAAAAAGGTTGGCCAGGCAGCTTACCCAAGGATAGCCTAGTCCAATTTTTACCTTCATCAATAGTATGCATTATTAATGATGGTTGGCCTATTAGCCATCCTTCCGAACCTTTAAAATCTATATCAAGCAAACGAAAATTCTCTTCTGCAGATATATCTAATGATCTCTTTTCCCATGATTTACCTCCATCATTAGATTCCATTATTAATCTATTTGAACCCACTAGAAAGCCATGATTATTATCTATAAAATCGATGTCTAATACATTTGACTGGTCTTCAAATTGGATTGTTTCCCAAGGACTACTATCACTCAAATTTACACCAGTTGAAGAGCAACTACTTAAAACAAAACAAAGTGATAAAGACAATAAAAGGTTTGGAATACTAGTTAAAAATTTTCTCATGGATATATATTAATGCAAAGAGTACAAAGAAAGGAAACATGCTGCGGCGAATGCTAAACCTCCAAAAATTAAAATATTCTTCTGACCTGGTGGCAAACTATTGAAACCAAAGCCATAAGTTAGATTCTCTTCAAAGCCACTAGGTTTTTCTCTTGGTCCTATATCTTTGTATAAATTCTTACCTGCTCTACAAACTGGGCAAGCAAATGTATTTCCATCTATTAGTGAAAAAGGTGTATTTTTGGGTATATTAAGTTTCTTGTTGCCTTCTATCGGGTCATAAATATATCCACAACTTCTACATTCAAATCTATTTTGTTCTAAATTAGTAAGAAGTTCTTTATCTTTAATTTCTGGGAGACTTTCAGAAAATTTCTCCTTTGCTAAATCTTCAACTATTTGGGTATCCTCAGAAGATGGTTGAATGTTTTCACTCACGGTTTAGTATTTAACTTTAGAGACTCTAAAAGATTTTGCTTAATTAAGTGAATTTTCCTACAAATTTTTTTTAAATGTTTTCATTACCAGGCTACGAATATTTTTTAGGTTTTTTAATAATTGCCGGCGCCGTTCCAATTTTAGCTTTAGTTACTAATCTTATAGTTGCTCCAAAAGGAAGAACTGGGGAGAGAAAATTAACCTACGAATCTGGAATGGAGCCTATTGGCGGAGCATGGATTCAATTCAACATAAGATATTACATGTTTGCTTTAGTATTCGTTATATTTGATGTAGAGACAGTATTCCTTTATCCTTGGGCTGTTGCATTCAATAGACTGGGCCTACTAGCATTCATTGAAGCTTTAATATTCATTGCAATACTTGTAATTGCCCTTGCTTACGCTTGGAGGAAAGGAGCATTAGAATGGAGTTAAAAAATTGAACAATTCACTTTCACCAAAAGCAATTAGAGAACTAAGAGAAGAAACTTGTAATCCTCTCGGAGCTCCTCAAGTTACAACTGACTTGAGCGAAAACATAATAATGACAAGTTTAGATGATCTTCACAATTGGGCTAGATTAAGTAGTCTATGGCCTCTTTTATATGGAACCGCTTGCTGCTTCATTGAATTTGCAGCGCTTATAGGTTCTAGGTTTGATTTCGATAGATTTGGTCTTGTACCCAGAAGCTCCCCCAGGCAAGCTGACTTACTTATTGTGGCGGGGACTGTAACAATGAAGATGGCGCCCGCATTAGTAAGATTATATGAGCAAATGCCAGAACCAAAATATGTAATTGCCATGGGCGCTTGCACAATTACTGGTGGAATGTTTAGCGCAGACTCAACCACAGCCGTAAGGGGGGTTGATAAACTAATTCCAGTTGATTTATATCTACCTGGATGTCCTCCCAGACCAGAAGCAATTTTTGATGCAGTTATAAAATTAAGAAAAAAAGTCGGTAATGAAAGTATTCTTGAACGAAGTAAAACTGATCAGACACATAGATACATAACAGTTGAACATAATATGAATCTTATTTTTTCGAAAAATACTGGAGAATACTTAAATAAAAAATCTGAGAAATCAATTGAATCTTCTAATTTAGAGCAGATAGAAGAAACTGTAGATGAATCTATTGAAAATATAAATGAAGTAGATTTAATTGATTAAGATAAATAATGATGGAAAACGATAATTTACCCGAATCTTCAGAAAAGTTAGTAGAACAAAGGGGAATAATAAGCAATCAACTTGCTGAAGATGGAATAATTAACCAATCTTTAGGTAATGATCACATAGGTGTTGAGATACTTTCTGTAAAGCCAGAAAAACTATACGAAGCAATATCTGCTTTAAAAAAATATGGATTTAATTATCTTCAGTGTCAAGGAGGTTATGATGAAGGTCCAGGGAAATGTCTTGTAAGCTTTTACCACTTAATTTCACTTGGAGATATTTGTGACATAAAGGAGATTAAAGAAATTAGAGTTAAAGTTTTTTTAAATAGAGATTCAGATTTATCTATACCTAGTCTTTACAAAATTTTCAAAGGTAGTGATTGGCAAGAAAGAGAAACTTATGACATGTATGGGATCAATTTCGCTGATCATCCAAATCCAAAAAGACTTTTGATGCCAGAAGACTGGAGAGGATGGCCATTAAGAAAAGATTATATTCAACCTGATTTTTATGAATTACAAGATGCTTTTTAATTTAACTTCTTCAATTTTTTGTAAATAAACATTACTGCTCTCGCCAATCTCCGGGAATCATGCCTAAGCGTAGGAGTTATTCTTCTTGAATAAAGTGGCGCTTGCAAAACATAATATCCTTCTGAAATCAATTCTTCTTTATTGCAAACGACTGGTACAGCTCCTCTACTTTGGTAATAATCAACAAGAGGTGACTTTTCAAATTGTGCTTGAGAAAGTATTGCATTAAATATTCGAGTATTTACACCAAAATTTGATAATTGCTTTTCTATCGCTTTTAAGTGCTGATACACATTAAGTCCATCAGTCTCCCCAGGCTGAGTCATTAAGTTACTTATATAAATCTTTGGAGCATTACTTTTTAGAAGAGCATCTACAATTTCTGGCACAAGTAAATTAGGAAGCAAAGAAGTATAAAGACTCCCTGGACCTAGTACTATTAGGTCTGCTTCCTTGATAGAGTCAAGCGCACTTGAAAGAGCTGATGGATTTTCTGGAAGGTAACCAATCCTTGAAATCAACTTTTTAGATTGACTTATTTTACTTTCTCCAAATATTTTCTCTCCATCTTCAAGCTCAGCCCAAAGGACTACATCAACATTCGTAGCTGGTAAAACTTGTCCTTGAACCGCTAAAACTTTACTAGAAGCTTGAACTGCTTTTTCTAAACTGCCAGTGATAGTTGTCAAAGCAGATATAAATAGATTTCCAAAGCTATGGCCTTCCAAACCGCTACCTCCTGAAAATCTGTACTGAAATAATCTTGTTAAAATAGGTTCTTCGTTTGACAATGCTGCCAAGCAATTTCTTATATCTCCAGGTGGTTGAACCCCTAGTTGTTTTCGTAAAACGCCACTACTTCCTCCATCATCAGAAACTGTAACTATTGCTGTGATGTTACTACTGTAGTTTTTTAAGCCTTTCAATAAGGTTGACAAACCTGTACCCCCTCCAATAGCAACAATATTTGGACCCCGATTTAATTTACTTTTTACTCTTAGTGCATCTACTAAAAAAGTATTCTTTTCTGGAACAAGTGCTCTTTGTATTGAATTAATACTTCTATTTTGCCCTAAACCAATTAAAAGAAGACCAATTAGTAGAATTAATGGCCCCAAAACCGAAACTGGCAAAATACTTGTTAGGCCATTCATTATCCAAAAAAAGACCTCAATCAACAAATAAATTGGTCTTAAATTAGTCCATATAGCAATACCTAATAAAGAAATCAACAATCCAATGGCAGACGTTATAATCCACCTTTTTATGACTAAACCTGGCAAAAGCCAACTAAGAATTCTTATAATTCTGTTTATCAAACCTAAATTAGACTTTTTAAAATAAGAAAAAGTTTTTTTTAATCTTTTTTTCTTCTTCTTCATCAAGAAACCTCTTAAATTATCTTTTGAAAATTTAAATTATTAAAATTAATTATAAATCAAATACATACACACTTTTTTAATTTATAAAAAGTAGGCAATATGTAATTAAGGATAAATTGCTCTAAATAAATTTGAAAAATTCAAAACCCGCTGTAGAAACAAATAATCTATCTATTAGTTGGGGTGAACTTAATGTGCTAAATAAAATCAATTTAAAACTCAAAGAGGGAGAAAAATTAGCTATTGTTGGCCCCTCTGGTTCTGGGAAATCAACTATATTAAAAATTTTAGCAGGTTTAATTTTACCCACAGAAGGAGAATTAAGCATATTTGGGGAGAAACAAACTTACTTAAGATTAGATCAAAATAATCCGCCAGACGTAAGGTTAGTTTTTCAAAATCCTGCTTTGTTGGGCTCTTTGACTATTGAAGAGAATGTAGGTTTCATACTCCAAAGGAATAAAAAGTTGTCCAAAAAATTCATTAAAGAAATTGTTAGAGAATGTCTAGAGGAGGTAGGATTATTCAATATTGAGAAGAAACTTCCAAACGAATTAAGTGGAGGAATGCAAAAAAGAGTTAGTTTTGCAAGGGCATTAATCACAGAAAAAAATTTGTATAAAAACAATCATCCATTATTACTTTTTGATGAGCCTACTGCTGGGCTAGACCCTATTGCCTCATCAAGAATTGAGGACTTAATTAATAAGACAAATAATAAAGTCAAAGGATCATCTATTGTTGTTAGCCATGTTCTTAGTACTATAGAAAGGACTTCAGACAAAGTTATAATGCTTTATGGAGGTAAATTCAGATGGGCCGGTTCAATTGATGAATTTAAAAGGAGTAATGATCCTTATGTTTTTCAATTTAGGAATGGGAAACTTGATGGACCAATGCAACCAAAAGAGATTTAAACATTATGCGTAGAAGCTTACGAGATTCAATAGTAGGATTTTCCTTATTGGGGGGTATTTTAATATTTACATTTTTTTCTTTCTGGCTGAGAGGAATAAAATTATCTTCAAAAAATTGGCACCTTTTTGCAGAATTTAATAATGCTAGCGGCTTATCAAAGAAATCTCCAGTAACTTACCGGGGTATTTTAATAGGTTCAATTGAAGATATTATCTTTGCTAATGAAAAAATCAAAGCAAAAATTGTTATAAATAATCCTGATATAATTCTTCCCAGGCCAACATTTGCAAAGGTTGTCACAAATTCTTTTTTAGGTGGCGATGTTCAAGTTGCTTTAGAAACAAGTGAAAAAACAATCCCAAAGAATACTGAAAAAGCCTTATCAGATAAATGCGATAGCAAATTAATTGTTTGCAAAGGTGACACTATTACTGGGAAGCAGCTTTCAAGTCTTTCAAATATAACTAATAGACTCAATCAAATACTTAAAGAATCAAATCAAGAAAATTTAGTTGAAAATGTTGTCAATTCAATAGATCAATTTGATAAAACACAAGAAAATCTTGATGAACTTATTTATTTATCAAAGCAAGAAATCTTAAGAGTAAAACCTTTGATAAAAGAAATAACAATTGCAGCTGGTCATTTAAATAATATTTTATCTACCATAGATGACGAAGAAACTCTTAATGATATCAAGTTAATAATAAATGCTACAAAGTCGGTATCTGGAAAGTTTGATGAAATGAGCAATGATTTCGAAAAATTATTGAAAGATAAAGAATTAACCAAATCTATAAGAGATTTAACAATTGGACTTTCAAAATTCTTTAATGAGATTTATCCATAAAAAATTAAAATTCATTTATTGCATTTAAGGCCATCGCAGCAATTGACTTATCAGTAGCTTTTGGTAGTTGAACATATTTACCTTGTGCAGCTTCTGCCAATTCTTTCCCAAATCCACTACCTATAAATTTCCTTTCTGTATCAATAATCAGTAGCTTTATTCCTAACATAGGATATTTCGCGGCAATATCTAATACTTCTTGTTTCAAATTCAAGCTTTCATTATCACTTTCATCTACTTCGGTTTGTCCTAATGATATCCCTAAAGGGACATTACCTCTCCCATCAGTTATCCCAACAACAATAACCTGACCTATATCTCCTGTAGAGAGGGCATTTTTGGCTACTTTCGCTGATTGAGTTAATCCATGTGCCAAAGGAGAACCACCGCCGCATGGCATTGTTTCTAATCTTCTTTTTGCGGCAGTTATAGATCTTGTAGGTGGCAAAAGAACTTCTGCTTGATTTCCTCTAAAAGGAATAAGAGCTACTTCATCTCTATTTTCATAAGCCTCAGTCAAAAGTCTAATAACTGCACCTTTAGCACTTTGCATTCTGTTAAGAGCCATAGATCCACTTGCATCAACCAGAAAAATAACTAAAGCACCAGCCTTTTTCTGAAGAAGCTTTGCCCTAAAATCATTTTCTTCAATAATTATTGATTTATTAGGGTTCCTTAATCTTCTTGATTTTTGGTAAGGAGCAGCAGCTCGAAGAGTTGCGTCTACGGCAATTCTTTTTACTTTACCTCTTGGAATAATAGGTTTTACATATCTTCCTCTACTATCACTTAAAATCACTGATCTACTTCCACTATTGCCAGCCTTTGCTTTGGCTGATGAAAAAAGTAGTAAATCAGGGTCAACCATACATGCCTCTGGATCTAATATAAATTCTTCAGGAATTTCGGGATTAGATTCTTCTTCTCCATTAGAATTATCTTCTTCTTGCTCTTGTTCTTGATTATCGTCGTTTTCATTAGCCTCCGGTTCAGATTCGTCATTATTTGATTGAGGTGGGGGCGGCGGACTCTGATCCTCTGGAGGCGGTGGCTCAATTTCATCATCTTCGGGTGGCATTTGCATTGCCCGAGGAAGGATAACTAATCTAACTGCGGCTTTTAAGTCCTCAGAATTCACATTCTCATCGCCTCGAAGAGCTGCATTTGCCTTAGCTACTTTTACTGCAAACAATTCTGATCTATGCCCTTCTACTCCACCTCTAAGAGCTTCATTTACCAAATAAGTTATTTGCTCTTTTGTTATCTTCACATCATTTAACCATTGCCTCGCCAAAATTAATTGTGTGGATAAATTATCAGTTTCTTCGGACCATTTTTCTGAAAATTTAATATTATTTTCAGCGTGTGATAAAACAGATTTTGTAATTTCAACCCTTTGAGCTTTATCAATAGACTGATCTGCAGAAAGTACTATCGCGAAACGATCTAAAACATGATCTCTTAAGGCACCCTCTTCAGGGTTATAAGTCGCTATTAAAAGCGACTTACAAGGATGGGAGAGACTTAAACCATCTCTTTCAATATTGTTTTGCTCTCTGCCAGTAGCTTCAAGAATTAAATTTACAATCCCATCATCCAATAAATTTATATCGTCTACATAAAGAACACCTCTATGAGCCTCTGCCAAAATTCCAGGCTGAAAAACTTGTTCCCCAGTACTTAATGAAGCAGCGACGTCAATTGATCCAACAAGCCTGTCTTCAGTTATTCCAATGGGAACTTGAATAAATGGAGCCTCTCTTACTTTTTTCGGAATTTCTTCAATTTGATTCAAATAATCACTTCCAATTACCTCCTCTAACAATTTATTAGTACTAATATCCCATTCCTCTGGTTTATCTGGATCTAGGTTCCTACCAATAGGTCTCAAGGAAGTACTACTATTTCTCTTTGTTAGCTTTTCCAGTATTGATTCATAATCTAATACCTCTATAGGAGGGAGTAAAGTATGCAAACCCCTAGCTAATACTGACTTACCAGTACCTCTTCCGCCAGCGATAATAACTCCCCCTAAACTGGGATCAACTGCTGCTAAAAGCAAAGATAACTTCAATAAACTATGACCTGTAATTGCCGCCAAAGGGAAAGCTCTAAAAGAATCCTTTGACTTCATTAAATCTTTTATTTCTTCTTTTTCTTGTAACTCGGGGTTCAAAATCACTTTAAAAATGCTTGATATAGAATTTATCCAATAACTTTGTTTTTTGTAGTGGAATTATCAAATCTTAATATCAAAAATGGACTATGTATATCCCTCGGAGCAAATATTGATAGTAAATTCGGAAGCCCTCTTGAGTCACTATTAATTTGCAAACCAAAAATAGAGGCAATAATAAATGAGTGGGGAGATAGTTCTAACAAAAAAAAAGAAGAGAAAAGCAAATTTCATGCAAACTTTTTTTGGTCTTCAATTTATGAGACATTACCCCATGGTGTTGAAAATGAGCAGCCAAATTATTTAAATACTCTATTACTTATAAAAAGTAATTCTTTTCCACAACCATCAAATAAAAAAGCTAAATTACTTTTAAAAGAGCTAAAAAAGTTAGAGATATTTTTCGGAAGAGAAAAGACGCCAAAGGGCAAGAAATGGCTATCAAGATGTCTCGATTTAGATATTCTTTGGTGGGAAGATTTTCATACGGTTGACGAGGAATTAACATTACCTCACCCTAGATTCATGAATCGGAATTTTGTTATTACGCCGCTATCTGAAATCTTAAGTAGAAGCCAAAAAATCACAAAGTTTGATGCCCCAAAATGGTCTATATAAATGATTTACAAAACCAAAAAATAACTGTTAGGCTATTTTTATTTAAAAATTATGGGCAATAAAAACCTTATAAGAAAATCAATTTTTAAAGAAAAAATATCTGAGTTAAGGTCCAAAAAATTTAGTTTCGAAATAAATAGAATTGAGCTTCCAAATGGACATGAAGGTGAATATGGTTACATTAAGCATCCCGGGGCAGCATTAGCCGTACCTATTACAAAAGACAATAAAGTTATCATTCTTCGGCAATATAGATTTGCTGTTTCAAGATATTTATTAGAATTTCCAGCAGGTACATTAGAAATAGGTGAAACACCTATTAATTCAATTCAAAGAGAAATACAAGAAGAGACTGGATTCAGTGCAAACAAATGGGATGAACTAGGAACTCTTGTCCCTGCTCCTGGTTATGCAGATGAAGAAATTTATTTATTTTTAGCCCGTGATTTAAACAAACTCAATTCCGAGGTTAAAGGAGATTTAGATGAAGATATAGAAGTATTAATTTTAGATCCAGACGAACTAGATAATCTTATTTCTAGTGGGGATGAAATTCTTGACGCAAAAACCGTGACGGCTTGGTTTAGAGCTAAACAATTTTTAGATAAATCATGAATAAACCTAGAATACTTTTTTGGCATAGAAAGGATTTAAGAATATTTGATAATCAAGCTTTAATCAAAGCATTTTCATTATCAAATGCTATTACTTCAACTTATATATTTGATAAAAATTACTCACACGATTTCAATGCAAGTTCAAGAGCTTGGTTTCTAGGAAATTCACTACAAGAATTAGGAAATAATTGGAAAAAAATGGGTAGTAGATTAGTTATGGGAGAAGGAGATCCAGTATTAATAATTCCTCAATTAGCAAAGAAAATAGATGCTAAATTTGTTTTTTGGAATAGATCAATTGAACCTTATGAGATTAATCGCGATTTACAAATAAAAAAAAATTTAAAAGAGCAAAATATTCAAGTTATTGAAACTTGGGATCACTTATTAGTAGAACCTTTAAAAATATTTTCAGGAAATAATAATCCTTATTCAGTTTATGGCCCTTTTTATAAAAACCTTAAACCAAAAATGAATTTATTAGGTTCATTTGAACAAGATAAAGTTGGTTTCCAGTTTAAAGATATAGATAATAAACTCAAAGATAAGATAATAAATTCATCTGATTCGGTTCTAGAGAAATTTATCAAAAATATCAAATTTCCTGGTTCGAATATTTGTCCATGTAGACCTGGAGAGAATGCTGCAGAAACATTATTAGAAAACTTCATTAACGGAAAAAAAATATATTCTTACAATTCTGCACGAGATTTTCCTTCCCATAATGGGACATCTTTTCTAAGTGCATCTCTCAGATTCGGCACCATCAGCATTAGAAAAGTTTGGAACGCCACATTAAATTTAAATTCAGATTTGGAAAATCAAGGAAATTATCTATCAATTGAAACTTGGCAAAAAGAACTTGTTTGGCGTGAATTTTATCAACATTGCTTATTCCATTTCCCAGAGCTAGAGAAAGGTCCATATAGAAAAAAATGGGATCACTTTCCTTGGCAAAACAATAATGAATGGTTTCAGCATTGGAGCAAAGGAGAGACCGGAGTACCTATAGTTGATGCTGCAATGCGTCAACTAAATAGTACTGGCTGGATGCATAACAGATGTAGGATGATAGTCGCTTCATTTCTGGTAAAAGATCTTATATGCAATTGGCAAATGGGCGAGAATAAATTTATGGAGACTTTGGTTGATGGAGACTTAGCTGCAAATAATGGGGGATGGCAGTGGAGCGCCAGTAGCGGTATGGATCCAAAACCACTTAGAATTTTTAATCCATATACCCAAGCAAAAAAATTTGATCCTATTTGCGAATATATAAAATATTGGATTCCTGAATTATCTAAAGTGTCAAATTCAGAATTATTAAATGGGGAGATATCTAATTTAGAAAAAAATAATTATTCAAGCCCTATTGTCAATCACAACATACAACAAAGATTATTTAAATCACTTTATGCTGAAATTTGAATTTCCTCTATACAATTCTTTAAAACTTTATTTAAATTTTCTGCTACATAAACTTGCTCTTCATAAGAAATTTCAGGAAACATTGGAAGACTAAGAACTTCTGTACAAATTCTCTCTGTATTAATGAGTTTTGTTCTAGAAAAATTTTGATTTTTGTAAGCTATTTGTGCGTGTATTGGAATTGGATAATAAATAATTGAATTAATACCTTTTTCAAAAAGTTTTTGTTTTACTAAATTCCTCAAGGAATAGTATTTTTTGCAATCAGTATCATATAAATTTGAAAAATCTTCATTTAAAAAATATTTATCGTTTCTTAATTTGATGACAAATTGATTCCAAGAATGGGAAATTGAATCAGAGCTAATTTTTGGAAAACTAATAAATGGATTTTTTTCTAATAAATCAAGGTAATTATTAGCAATTTTTTGGCGATTATTAATCCACTTATAAATATATTTAATTTTAATGTTTAATATGGCAGCTTGAATGGTATCAAGTCTGCTGTTATATCCAATTTGGGTATGATGATATCTTATTGGACTGCCATGAACAGCCAGTTCTCTAATTTTTTTTGCAATCTCCTGATCTGAAGTTGTTACTGCTCCACCATCTCCAGCAGCTCCTAAATTTTTAGTAGGGAAAAAGCTAAAACAGCCTATATCACCGATACTACCAACTTTGGAATTTTCCCACATTGTGCATGTTGCCTGAGCACAATCTTCAATTACTTTTAAGTCATATTTCTTGGCCAAAGATTTTATTAAGGTCATATTCACTGCATTACCAAATAGATGAACTGGCATAATTGCCTTGGTATTAGAATTTATTTCTTGTTCTATTAGTTCAGTATTAATGAGATAAGTTTCTGGATCTATATCTACCAAAACAGGATTAGCACCAACTGCACTAATAGCCTCTGCAGTTGCAAAAAAGCTAAAAGATGAGGTAATAACTTCATCACCCGCACCAATATCTAATGCGCGCAAAGCTAATACTAAAGCATCAGTTCCACTATTACATCCAATAGTATTTTGAACACCAATCAGATTTGAAAAACTCTCCTCAAATTTGGCAATTTCTTGTCCTCCAATATACTGGCCCCCTTTTAAAACTTTAAAAACCTCACTCTCAATTTCTGAGCCAATTTCGTGGTACTGCCTATTTAAAGTAAATGGAGGTATCTGCATAGTAAATATATTAACCCTAAACCATATTTCTATGGGTTAAAAAAATTTTTAATTCATTTAAACCAACTTGGTTCTTTACCAGGAGTCCATTTTATATTGCAACCTAAAGAAGGCATCTGATTTGAAGGATAAGAATTATCTTGATTCAAATCTTTTACAGCAGAACGCAAATCTTTTCCAGATAGAGGGATATTATTACCTGGTCTACTATCGTCTAATTGACCATGATAATACAATAAAAAATCACCATCTCCTTCATTTGAAAAAAGATAAAAATCTGGGGTGCAAGCCGCTTTTAATTCCTTAGCAAAATTTTGATTTTCATCGTATAGATAAGGAAAACTCCATCCCTGTGTTTGTGCCTGTAATCTCAAATTTTTAGGAGAATCTGAAGGATGAGTGACAATATCATTACTAGAAATTGCAACTGTTTGAACTGTATTTTCAATTTGTTTACTTAAGGTGAAAATTTGATTCTCAATATATTTAACAAATGGGCAATGAGCACAAATAAACATTAAAAGTAAATGCCGATTATCTAGATTATGAGAATTAAAATATTCATTTTCTGAAGAATTAGCATTTAACATTTCGAAATTCGGTAATTGAAAACCTAATTCCAAAACCATAGAGTTTGTTCTTACCATGTTCAAGTTAAAAATTCTTTGATATTTGAAAATTATTGTATATTTTGAAGTAATCCGTAAAGATGGGTACTTTTATATAGGAGAATAATAGAAATAATAAACAAAATGCTTCTAAATCTAAATGGCAAAAAAATTCTTGTTACGGGAATTGCCAACAATCGTTCAATAGCATGGGGTATAGCTCAACAACTTTCAAAAGCTGGCGCAGAACTTGGAATCACATATTTGCCTGATGATAAGGGAAGATTCGAGTCTAAAGTTAGAGAACTAACTGAACCTTTAAACCCATCGTTATTTTTGCCTCTTGATGTTCAAAATCCCGCTCAAATTGAAGAAATCTTTAAAAATATAAAAGACAATTGGGGGCAAATTGACGGATTAGTTCACTGCCTAGCATTTGCAGGACGCGATGAATTGATTGGAGATTATAGTGCTACCACTTCAGAGGGTTTTGATAGGGCTCTTAATATAAGTGCGTATTCGTTAGCACCTTTATGTAAAGCAGCAAAACCACTTTTTAGTGATGGTGCTGGAGTTGTCTCATTAACTTATTTAGGTTCAGAAAGGGCGATTCCTAACTATAACGTGATGGGGGTTGCTAAAGCAGCTTTAGAAGCTTCAGTCAGATATCTTTCTGCAGAACTTGGTCCCGAAAAACAAGTTAGAGTTAACGCAATAAGTGCTGGGCCTATAAGAACACTTGCGAGTTCTGCTATAGGTGGCATTTTAGATATGATTCACAATGTTGAAGAAAAGGCTCCTTTACGCAGAACAGTCACTCAAACAGAAGTAGGTAATACAGCTGCTTTTTTATTAAGTGATCTCTCTAGCGGCATTTCAGGCCAAACAATTTATGTTGATGCGGGTTACTGCATTAATGGAATGTAAACTAAGTAATTTGCATAAAAATGTCATCTCTAAGGCAATCTGAAATAAAAAGAAAAACGAATGAAACAGATATTTCTGTATTTATAAACTTAGATGGAAATGGAATTTCTGAGATTGATACCGGGATACCATTCTTAGATCATATGCTTCATCAAATATCCAGTCATGGTTTGTTCGATTTAAAAATAAAAGCAATTGGAGATACCTATATTGATGATCACCATACAAATGAAGATGTAGGAATCGCATTAGGCAAAGCATTTTCAAAAGCCTTGGGAGAAAGAAAAGGAATAAGCAGATTTGGACATTTCTTTGCCCCATTAGATGAAGCATTAGTTCAAGTTACTTTAGACTGCTCTGGTAGACCGCATCTATCTTATGATCTTCAATTAAAAGCTCCTAGAATAGGAAATTATGATACTGAACTAGTAAGAGAGTTTTTTATTGCCTTTGTAAATAACAGCGGTATTACTCTGCATATTAATCAAATACGAGGCAGTAATTCACATCACATAGTTGAGGCGTGCTTTAAAGCTTTTTCAAGAGCAATGAGAATGGCTACCGAAATAGATCCAAGAAGATCTGATTCAATTCCAAGCAGTAAAGGAATGTTAGAAAAACAATAAAATAGAAATTTTTTCGAATCAGCCACAATTCAGTTGATTTTTGGCGAAGATAGATTAAGTGATTCTTTTGTTGTGACTAATTTACAAGATAAAAAAATTGATAAATTTAAAATTTTTAATAAAGAAGATTGGTCAAGTGCTTATCAAAATGTAGAAAAGGAGCTAACTAATGAGCCTCTAACAATTAGCAAAGGTAATAATATTAAAAATCTAAATGGAACATTATTAAGAAATGGACCAGGAATATTAGAGAGAGGTGGACAATGGGTTCATCATCCATTTGATGGTGATGGAATGATAACATCCATAAAATTCGAAAATGGTCAGCCATTCTTAACAAATAGATTTGTTAAAACTAAAGGCTATTTGGAAGAAGAAAAAATAAATAAATTTATTTATAGAGGTGTTTTTGGAACACAAAAAAATGGAGGAATTTTAAATAATGCATTAGATCTAAAATTCAAGAATATCGCTAATACACATGTCATCAAATTAGGAGATGAAATTCTCGCATTATGGGAAGCAGCAGGTCCACATGCAATGGATCCTGATAGTCTTGACACTATTGGTTTAACAACATTAAAAGGGGTACTTAAGCCTAACGAAGCATTCAGTGCTCATCCCAAAATAGACCTAAACTCAAATGCATCTTCAGAACTTTTAGTCACTTTTGGAGTACAAACCGGGCCAAAAAGTACCATTAGATTAATGGAATTTGATAACGCTGGTACAAATTCTGGAGAGCTCATTTGTGACAGAAAAGATACCTTTAATGGCTTTGCATTCCTTCATGATTTCGCAATCACAACTAATTGGGCAATATTTTTACAGAATGCTATTGATTTCAATCCTCTTCCATTTGTAATGGGTCAAAGAGGAGCAGCACAATGTCTAAAGTCAAACCCAAATAAAAAGGCAAAGTTTTTTATCATCCCCAGAGAAAGTGGATTATTTAGGGGACAGCCTCCTTTAACAATAGATGCTCCAGAAGGATTCGTTTTTCATCATGTAAATGCATTTGAAAAAGATTCCAAAATCGTATTAGATAGTATTTTTTATGATGATTTCCCATCAGTTGGTCCAGACGAGAATTTTAGGGATATTGACTTTGATAAATATCCAGAAGGAAAACTGAAAAGATCAATTATCGATCTAAAGACAAAAACTTGTGAACTTGAAACTTTCAGTGAACAATGTTGTGAATTTGCTGTTGTTAATCCTAAAAACTTAGGATTAAAAGCAACTTTTAGTTGGATGGCAAGCACATCTCGAAAGTTTGGGAACGCTCCACTTCAAGCAATAAAAAAAATAAATTTAACTTCTAAGGAAGAGATTTCTTGGTCAGCAGGTCCAAGTGGATTTGTTAGTGAACCAATTATGGTTCCATCAGAAAACTCTTCAAAAGAAGATGAGGGATTTTTATTTATACTTCTATGGAACGGAGAAAGAAGAGGAAGCGATTTAGTGATATTAGACGCAAAAGACTTAAAAAAATTAGCTGTTTATGAATTGCCAATCTCAATTCCCCATGGCCTTCATGGATCTTGGGTTAAAAATTAATCAGGCAAATATTTTTAATAATTGGGGAATAATTTTTTTAAGTGCTTTCCCACGATGACTACATAAATCTTTTAAGTCATGATTCATCTCAGCAAAAGTTAGTTTACTTGATATCTCCTCAAAAATAGGATCATAACCAAAACCACTTTTTCCTCTTGGTTTATGGATAATATTTCCAAAACATTTAGCTTCTGATTCTAGAATCACATTCCCATTAGGAGAACAAACACAAATATTTGCGATGAAAAATGCGCCTCTATTTTCTTCTCCATCGAGTTCAGTTAAAATCCTTTCTATTCTTTTTTGATCATTTTCGGCATATCTAGATGAGTAAATTCCTGGCTTACCATCTAAGGCATCAATACATATTCCCGAGTCATCTGCAATAGCATAGTTTCTTGTCTTCTGAGAAACTTCACTGGCTTTTTTGATCGCATTCTCCCTAAATGTAACACCATTTTCTTCAACTTCTATTGATTCTGGTTGAAGTAATAATTGGCAATTTACTTCTAACAGTAATTTTTTATATTCTTCAATTTTGCCCTGATTTTTACTTGCTAAATATAATCTTTTCATTTCTTATTTTTCACAATATTTATAAATTTTTGGCTCCATTCTAAAACCTTATTTAAATTTTTTTCTGATGTTGCTTCACAATATATTCTTAAAAGAGGCTCGGTTCCCGAGAACCTAAATAATAGCCAAAAATTATTATCCATTCTCAATTTTAAACCGTCTATATCTGAAATATCTAAAATCTTATGACCACAAATTTCTGAAGGAATATTATTATGAATAAATTTTTTAAAAATGTCTTTTTCTGACTGGTTTGGGAATTTAATATCAATTCTTCTATAAAAACTTGGTCCAAATTTTTCTTCAATTTCATCTAAAGTTTCACAAAGATATTTTGAATTTTCCGCTATTCCATTTAATAAAATCATAGCGGCATATAAAGCATCTCTCTCGGGCATATAATCTCCGAAACCTACACCTCCTGATTCTTCTCCTCCAATAAATATTTTTTCCTCAATCATTTTTTTTGCAATATATTTGAAACCTACAGGTAGTTCAAAAACCTCTCTATCCTGTTTTTTTGCGATATTACTAATAATGTCTGAGCCACTAACAGTTTTAAGAACTGGATATGAATTCTTATTCTTTTCTCCCAAATAACTTATAAAAAATGGTATTAAAGCTTGCGTACTACAAAATCTTCCTTTTTCATCAATAACAGCAATCCTATCTCCATCACCATCAAAAACTATCCCTAAAGTTTTAAAATCTTTTTTGGAATTTCTTGCTAATATTTCAGTCAAATTATCTAAATATTGCATAAGTGGCTCTGGAGGATTACCTCCAAAAAAAGGATCATAATCTGCTCTAATTTCAGTAAATATTTTTGATTCATAATCATCAAAGATCTGACTAATACAATTTGCTGCTGAACCATGCATAGAATCAACATAAATATGCAATTTCATTTTCTTTAATTTATTAAAAATAAAATCCACATTAAAATTAGATTTAATCTGATTTAAATGAAATTTCTTGATATCAACTTCTTCACAAGAAACCTTTGATCTACTAATTGAGTTTCCCAGAAGTAACCTTTTTTCAACTTCCCTTGTAAAAGATTCATCCACAGAACATCCTTTAAAACTTTTAATCTTTAAACCAAGCCAATTATATGGATTATGACTTGCAGTAATAACTAAACAACCTAAAAATTTGAATTTGTTAGCATACAAGCTACAGGAGGGTGTTGGCACAGAACTATTAGACAAAATAGGTTCGAAACCACATCCCTTCACAAAACAGGCTATTGCCTTCGCAAACTCATTTGCCATGAATCGACGATCATAACCTATAAGTATTTTTTTTGAATTAGTTTCTTTGAAGTATTGATAATGTAATTCCTGACATGAAGCTACAACCACCCTAGAGAGATTTGATAGATTAAAATCAAAACCAATTATTCCTCTCCAACCATCAGTTCCAAATTTTATTTTATCTAAATCATTTCTAGACAAAGTTAAATAGTTCCTTAATTTTCAATAATTATATATATTAATTTATATGAGGTTAAATTTAAACTGCCTTTGAAGAAATTTGAATAATCTTTATTTAAAAAGTTTTATAAGATGCAAAAGAAAAGCTTGGCTTGATTATAAGGGTGATAAGTCTTATAAAATATGGTCACCTCATCAATCTATAGAAATAGTTCATCGATACAAAAACTTTTATAAACTTTGTGAGGGAGATCTATATGCTGGCACAAAAGCTTGTCAAAAAGGTACTAATGGGGTTATTGGATTAAAAGTAAAATCTAAATTAATAAATAATATAAGAGCAGAAATCCATCCTCAATTAATTAAAAGGGTTAGTGGTCAGAGCAAATGGGGTAATTATAAATATATCCCTGTTGTATATAAGTTAGGACATAGAACAACCAAAGAACAATTATTCGATTTAGCTTTTTGTTCAATATTATTAGAACCTTTTCAAGAATCTAAAATTGAAAATGGATTTGTAATTTCAAATTATTCAAATGATCTTAACGTTGAAAAAATTGATTTAAATCAGAAATTAAGAAAAAAAGTATTAAATCTCTTTTTAAATTTAAACGAATATCTCAAAGGATCTATTCCAGAAATTACAGATGACAGAAAAAAATGTACATTATGCTCATGGCAAAAGTTTTGTAATTCAGAAGCAAAAAATAATGGATATCTTACTGACATAGATGGGATAGGTTCTAAAACGGCATTCTTACTCCAAAAAAATGGAATCTCTAACATTAAAGAATTAGCTGCTGCCAAAAAAAATGAATTAGGAGAAACACTATTCCAATTCAAAGAGCAAAAGTTCGAAAAAGCTTCAAAGTTTATAAACCAATCAAAATCTTATTTATCAGGGATCCCAATACGCATTTATGACAAAGAATACTTATCTAATTTATTTTCAAATAAAGATTCAGGATTCTTAATTTTTGATATTGAGTCAAATCCAGATGAAAAGCATGATTTTTTATATGGATTTCTAAAAGTAAATAATTTATTTGAAAAGGTAGAAGATAATTTATATGATCCGATATTAAACCTCAAAAAAAATGATAGAAAAGCGCATCAACAAATATTTCAAAAACTTTTTTCTAAGGAATATTTGCCAGTTTTGCATTATGGAGAAACTGAGAAAATAGCAATTTTAGATTTAGCAAGGCAATTAGATCTTGATTCAAAAGAAATTGAGATTTTAAAGTCTAGATTTATTGACTTACATTTAGTGATAAGAGGATCATGGATATTACCGATTAGAAACTATAGTTTGAAAACGGTTGCTAATTGGATGGGATTTAAATGGAAACAAAAAAATGTAAGTGGATCAAAAGCTTTATATTGGTGGATCCAATATGAAACTACATTAAATGATATATTTTTAAAAAAAATAATAAAATATAATCGAGATGATTGTTTAGCTACACTAAAAATTGCAAAGTGGCTAATCAAAAACAACAAAAATATGAATTAAAGAAACGTTGAACCTATTGATTTATCTATTGAAATTTGGCAATAATTATCAGTAAAAAAAGTACTTTCTGTATCTAAATATTTCCTCTTAATCATTGCCAAACCTTTGATTGTTTGAGAGCCTAATTTATAAATACTAGTAATATAACCAACAGATTTTTCTTTATTTTCATTATTATAAATATTTTTATTATTAGATTCTAAATTGAATACTGAATCCATGGCAGTCCATACTCTAATCTCTTGTTTTAGAGAAGAAACATTCCTGATTTTTGACATTGTTTCTTGACCCAAATAACAACCTTTTTTAAAATCTATAAGATCGGCTAGACCTAATTCAAGTGGGTTATTTTTTCCATTAATTTCCTTATCTAAAGAGGGGATAGCCTGATTAATCTTCCATAATTGCAAATCATTATTATTCATATTTATAGGATTATCATTATAAAAATCATATTCTTTGTCATCATCTTTAAAAAAAATAGGTTGATTCATTCTCCATGAATTCATATCATCAACTTCCTGAATTCTATTAATTGAAAAAGTCTCACTCAAGGAGACATCATCAGACGGGAAAATAATTTCATTAAAGTATTTTTTAATTTCACTAGTATTTCCCGCCAAGATAATTACTTCTAATTGATTTTCTAAGCAATTTATCTCCAGTAATGACTTTAAAACTCCATTAGGGGATAGCCAGCAAGTTTGTAAAACCTTATTATTTAAATCAACAATATTACCTGTTGTTATTCCATTTAAGAATTTCTTATTATCTTTTCCCGTAATAGCGAAGCAATCATATTTCTCAAGCCATATTTGTATTTTATTTTCTTTGATTTTTGACATTATTTAAACAAAGTCTTTTATTGAAAATAAGCTTTTTAATTGTATATTTTTTTCTTTTAAAGCTTCAGATCCTCCCTCTTTTCTATCAACAATAGACAAAACTTCATTAACCAAAAAATTATTTTCTCGTAACTTATTAATCGCTTTAATGGCTGATCCAGCAGTAGTTACAACATCTTCTAATACAGTTACAACTGTCCCCTCATTTAATGTAGGACCTTCTAAACCTGACTTCGTTCCATATGCCTTTATTTCCTTCCTTATAATTAAAGCATCTAGTAATAAACCTTTAGATGCCGCTGTTACGATTACACCACTTACTAAAGGATCGGCCCCCAAAGTCAAACCTGCAACTGCTTTTGAACTTGGGTCCATTAAATCTAAAAACAAATTACTAATTAATTGTAAGCCTTGGCCATTTAGTGATACCGGTTTACAGTTTAGATAATGGGCACTTTGTTTACCAGATGCCAAAGTAAAGTTGCCTTTTTTATAAGATTTTTCAATTAAAAGTTTTAATAAATTTTCCTTATCTAAATTGTACTTCTGCGAAAAATTGTTCATTAATAGAAGATCATCTTATATTTCAAGATTAGGAGAAAAAAAAGAAATCTCACAAAAACTTACTAAGTTGGTGCTTTTTGAAATATTATTTTTATATTGTATATAAATCCAGTCTTATTAATTATTACTGAAATACATTTGGGGGTGTAGCAATCTGGTGAATGCACCAAACTCATAATTTGGCTAAGGCGAGTTCGATCCTCGCCACCCCCATAACTAATTTGTTAAAGAATGAAAATAACTTTTTTACTACTGCTATTGGTATTCCCAGCTTTTTTTGCAGCAAGTGAACTTTCGTTTTTATTAATAAGACCAAGCAAAGTTTTAAGGCTAATAGAAGAAAAAAGGAAAGGTGCATTTTCAATTTTGAAAATTCAAAAAAGATTCCGATCCTCCCTAATAGCCTCTCAATTTGGAGTGACTATTTCACTTGTAGCTATTGGTTGGGTAAGTAAGGGAATGGCTAATGATTATTGGAGAGATAATCTTTTTAAGAATAGACTATACGATCTTCTTTTGTTTTTATTTGTTGTTCTTATAGTCACCCTCATATCTGGTCTTATTCCTAAAGCATTAGTTATTAATAATCCAGAGTCAGCTGCTTTGAGATTAACTACAATTTTTGATTCAGTTCGCAAAAGTATGCAACCCATTGTTTCCTTAGTGGAGTTTTTTGCAAGTGCTTGTCTAAGGTTATTTAATCTAAACAACAAATGGGATTCATTAAACTCAGGCTTATCAGTAGGTGAGCTAGAAACTTTAATAGAAACAGATAATGTTACAGGGTTAAAACCTGACGAAAAAAATATCCTCGAAGGTGTTTTTGCTTTAAAAGATACTCAAGTAAAAGAAGTGATGATTCCAAGATCTGAAATGGTTACTTTGCCAAAAAATATCACCTTCTCTGAACTTATGAAACAAGTTGACAAAACCCGTCATGCTCGTTTTTTCGTCATCGGTGAGTCTCTAGATGATGTTTTAGGAGTACTTGATTTACGTTATTTAGCTAAACCAATTTCCAAGAGTGAAATGGAAGCCAATACATTACTTGAACCTTTCCTTTTACCAGTGACAAAAGTAATAGAAACATGCTCATTAGCAGAAATTTTACCTCTTGTAAGAGATTACAATCCATTTTTACTAGTAGTTGATGAACATGGCGGTACTGAAGGACTAATAACTGCAGCTGATCTTACTGGCGAAATTGTTGGAGAGGAAATGCTCAATAGTAGTATATATTCTGATATGAAAATGCTAGATAATTTTTCTAAGAGATGGTCTATTGCTGGCAAATCAGAAATTATAGAGATAAATAAAAAGTTGGGATGTTTTATTCCAGAAGGATCTGATTACCACACACTTGCAGGATTTCTTCTTGAAAAATTTCAAATGGTTCCCAAAATAGGTGACAATTTAGAATTCAAAAATATTAAATTTGAAATTATTTCTATGTCAGGTCCCAAAATTGATCGTGTAATAATAATTCTTCCTAAAGGTTAAAATTGACATCTTATGAAGGATAATAAATAAATATAAATGGACACTAAGATATGAAACCAGCCTCATACCCAGTAAAGGTTGGAGTTATCGGAATAGGTAATATGGGCTGGCATCATGCTCGAGTACTTAGTTTGCTAAAAGATGCAAATTTAGTAGGTGTTGCCGATCCAGATGAGGAAAGAGGCAAATTAGCCATAGAGCAATTTCAATGTGATTGGTACAAAGATTATCATGATCTGATTTCTAAAGTTGATGCAATATGTATTGCTGTTCCAACACTTCTACATCACAAGGTTGGGCTAGATTGTCTTAAAGCAGGTATTAATGTACTTATTGAAAAACCCATTGCGGCTAATGAGTTAGAAGCAAAATCCTTAATAAGTGCCTCCAAAACTAGTAATTGTCTTTTACAAGTTGGACATATTGAAAGATTTAATCCAGCTTTTAGAGAGTTAAATAAAATAGTTCACAATGAAAAAATTGTTGTTTTAGAAGCAAGAAGACATAGCCCACATGCTGATAGAGCTAATGATGTATCAGTGGTGATGGATTTAATGATTCATGATATTGATCTTGTTCTAGAACTAGTTAACGCAAAGATACAAAAATTAGCAGCTGTTGGAGGAAGAAATAGTGATGGCTTAATAGACTATGTGAACGCTACTCTTGTTTTTAATAATGATGTTATTGCCAGCTTAACTGCAAGCAAAATGAGTCATAAAAAAATCAGGAGTTTAAGTGCGCATTGTCGCAATGGACTTGTAGAAACAGATTTTTTAAATCATTCTCTACAAATTCATAGAAAGACTCATGAATCCTATACTGCTGAGCATGGAGAATTAGTATACAGAAACGACGGCTATGTTGAGGAAGTAAGTACTACCTCCATTGAACCTCTATACGCAGAATTAGAACATTTTCTTAAATGCGTGCAAGGTAAAGAATCGCCAGAGGTTGATGGAGAGCAAGCCTCGAGAGCATTAATAATTGCAGATTTTATTGAGTGTGCAGTAGAAAACTCAGGCGATGCAATTTTACTTGAGACTCCTATTTAATAAATAAATAGTTTTTATTTAAACCCAACTGCAGCTTGCCATACAAATACTAAAAGAAAGAAAAATAAAGGTATTAAAGGAAGAACATCAACGGTTGGAGCAAAAGCCTTATATGCTTCTGGCAATTCAGCGAATGTATTTAAAAGAGTAAGCACCTTCTTAATAAATTAATTATTTATCTTAAGACGTTACCACGTATGGTGAGCAATAGAGGATCTTTTCCATGGAGCGAAATCTATTGTAAAACAATTATCATTGATTGCAGTAGATATTGCATTTGTAAATCGTATTATATGAGATATATTATGCAAACTAATAAGAGTTAGACCTAATATTTCATCATTTCTAATTAAATGATGCAAATATGCACGAGAATAAGATTGACACGTTTCACATTTACAGGTTTTATCTATTGGAGAAAAATCATTTTTAAAGCGGGCATTGCGCATATTCCATCTTTCATCATTAAATAATGCTGTTCCATGTCTTCCTAATCTTGTTGGTAAAACACAATCAAAAAGATCGAATCCTTTGGATATTGCTAATGAAATCTCTTTTAATGAGCCAATTCCCATTAAGTATCGTGGTTTATCGCTGGGTAAGTACTTTGGTACAAAATTTATAACATTATGAATTTGATCAACTGACTCTCCAACACTAACTCCGCCTACTGCAATTCCAGGCAAATCAAAAGAGCTAGTATATTTAGCACTGAATTCTCTTAGTTTTAAGTATTTACCCCCTTGGACAATTCCAAAAAGTGCCTGATCAGATTTATTATGAGTCTCAACACATTTTTGCAACCATGAATGAGTTCTTTGTAAAGAGTCCTCGATATCATTTTCATTAGCTGTGTGCGGAGGACAATGATCAAAAGCCATCGCAACATCCGAACCAAGATCCATTTGAATCTGCATTACTTTTTCAGGGGACAAAAATACATGACTACCATCTCTTGGATTTTTAAATTCCACACCTTTATCAGAAATATTATTTAATTTGGCTAAACTAAAAACTTGATATCCACCTGAATCAGTAAGAATAGGCTTAGGCCAATTCATAAACTTATGTATTCCACCAGATTCTTTCACTAGTTTTTCTCCAGGTTGAAGATGAAGGTGAAATGTATTAGAAAGAATCATTTCTGATCCTGTAGAGGTTAACTGCTTAGAGGAAATTCCTTTGACTGTTGCCAAAGTACCCACAGGCATAAATTTTGGAGTGTTTACCTGACCATTTGGGGTATTAAATATACCGGTTCTTGCCTCTGTCTTAACGCAATTCGATTTAATTTCAAATTCAAACACGATAAATTATAAAACTTTTTGATCCTTTTTATTAATCTACCTTATTATTTAATATTGAATCTATTTTTTTCTCATCAAAACATTTTTAATAAAAAATTTAGCAGGATCTTGGATTTTCTATACGACATTTCCAAAGATACCTTTAATTAATCCCGAATTTAAAAATATTGCACAATTTGCTCCGCCTTTGGGATTTTTTATTGGGACAATACAGAGTTATATTTTTATTTTTTTAAGAGCAAACTCTTGGTCAATTTATGCATCTGCATTAATTTGTTTGGCCTCAGGATATTTAATTACTGGTGGTCTACACCTCGATGGTTTAATGGATACTTTCGATGGTATTTTTGCGGGTAAAAAGAAACGTTTAAAAGCTATGAAAGACAGTAAAGTTGGATCCTTTGGCGTTCAATCTTTAGTTTTTATAACTCTAATTCAGATTGCCTGCATAATCAAAATTCAAAACCAAATAATTATTGTTTTGCCAATATGCTTATTTTGGGGAAGATTTTCAAATTTATTTTTTATAGAGAAGTTTAAATATATAAGTTATAAGAAAAAATCTATTACTCATAAAAAGTTTTGGAATGGATTTAAAAAAGAATCTTTGATTTCCATTATTTTTCTATCAATTTTCATTGTATATCAATTAGTTTCAATTACATCCCAAGCAATATTAATTAAATTTTTATTTCTAATTTTGATTGGTATTTGTTTTAGTTATTCTATTCCAAACATATTGGGGAATAAAATTGGAGGCTTTAATGGAGATGCCTGCGGTGCGAGTATTGTACTAGTCGAAACTGTAATGTTATTCATGAATGCAATTCTTTTATAGGAAGTTCTAAATAGAAAATATTTTTCTTCTTAAGATTTTTTAATTCCTTAACATCATTAATTGAGGATTTTTCAAGCAATCTCAACTCTCCTCCAATTTGTTTTGCTAATTTCCTCGCTAAAAAAAGTCCCACACCAGTGCCATCCTTCTTCTTGGCGGCAGATCCTCTAAAGCCTTTTTGAAAAATTTTCTCATTTTCAATTTTGGTTATTTTTTTACCATCATCAAATATACCCAGACCTTTACTCGTAATGGTGAGTCCAATCTCTGCATCTTTTTGGGCGTATTTAAAGGCATTTTCTAATAAATTTGCCACAATCTCAGCAATTACAGCATATTTAGCCTTTAATGGTGATAAAGTCCAATCTGGCCAAAGAGAGGGTTCCGTCCAATCTCTATTCTCTAAGTTCGCATTAGCTTTACCCCTTTCTAAAATTGGCCTCAATAAACTTTGAACAGTTATTAGCTTTTTATTATCTAAATTTGGTGGTAATAATAACCTTTCTTCTCCAATTTCTAGAGGAAGTTGAATAGGTGAATTTAATTGAGCAAAAGAGTCCATATATTGATTAATTTGTTTTTGCTCTATTATCATGCGTTCAACTATTTCAATAGAGTCATCATCTGAACCAAGTCTTTTTATTAGTAATTTTGCATATGTCCTAAGAGCAGCCAATGGATTCCTTAATTGATGGATTATGACATTGACCTGATTTTTTAAATAATTGATTTCTTCATTTTTATTTTGTCGTTCTAATTCGATAGAAACACATTTAGCTAAAGATATTGAAAGTGCTTTTAATCTAGAGTCAAGAGATACTGGCCAATTCCCTCCTTTCAAATCAGTTTCTACCCTAAGGACACCAAGTAGGATATCGCTTTCTTGAAGAGGGTACCATCTTCTATTAGGAGAAGAAACTTTTAGTGAAGGATCATCTTCTACTGATATTAAAAGCCTATCAATTTGTGGCCATTGACCAATCATTTCAAAAGATGCTTTAGTTCCTTGCTCAGCTGATGCTATATACATTACCAAATTAGTCACTCCCATTGAGCAACCAAAACTTTCTAGCTGTTTAATGATTAATTCTTCAAATTTTTTTGAGAGCTTCATAATTAGTGAAAATTTTTTAAAAAAAATTTGAAAAAGGACTTGTAAAATATGAAAAAAGTATTAAGATATATAAAGAGGTCTGACTTTAGCCAGCCTTAAATATGAACATTAAATCATATTTTAAGCTACATCAGGGGTTGATGGGTCCTCTATGTAATTTAAGTGAATTAAAAAATCACAGATATAAGATTAGTAAAAATAAACAAGGCTAATCTAATTGATAATTTCAGGAGTACCAATCAATGTCAAAAAAGAGAAAAAGAATCAGCAGAAGAAGGTTGGCTGGCCAAAGAGTAATGGCACATGTACCTATTTATCATATCGAAACCGGCAAGCATAAACCAGTTACAGCTGCAAGAAGATTTATAGCTGAAAATGCGTTGTCTGCCCCTTCAGTTTTCAATGTTCGAAGAAATGAACATACCACTGATAGGTTTTTTTGGGGTGAAAAAGGTTTATTTAGTGCCCAATATGCTGAAGAAAATCATTTCCTATTTCCATCACTAAAAGTCGTAGTTGAGGGAATTGGTGAAGAAAAAATATTTGAAGGTCTAGAACTTACTGCAGATGATTGGGAAGAGATTGAAGAATACGAATATGCTTTCGTTTAAAAAATATTATTTATATTTGAACTTATAAAATTAATTATATTTGAATCAATTTGATGGACTCCATCAAATTCTATTAATTCACAAAATTCAGAAGACTTACTTTTTACCGTTTCATGAATAATTCTTGAAGCATTTATAGGTACCACGTCATCAAATAAACCATGACTAACTATTAATGGTGGGCATTTTTCTTCTGGAGCCCAGTTAGGGTGAGGATAACCACTACAAGCAACAATAAGTCCAAAATTTAATTTAAATCCTGCATCAATTGCCATAGCTGCCCCTTGAGAAAAACCCAACAAAATTGTTTTGCCAATTGAAATCTGATCGGTATCAAATTTTTTTAATGTTCCTAAAAGTTTATTTACTTCAACCTCAGCCCCCTTCCAATCATGCGGGTATAATTGATACCACTGTCTTCCCTGACCACTAGGATGTAATCCAGGAGCTCTCAAAGAAATTACCTCAAAATCAAGATTTATTTGTTCTACAATCTCCTTTCCAAGTGTTAAAAGGTCATCTGCATCAGCTCCCCAACCATGTAGCAAAATTATTCTATGAGTTGCGGTTTGAGAACTAATGCAGACAAATTCATGATCTACATCATATTTCATGTTTATATTCTTAAGTAAGTAAACTTTTCCATAATGTCACCATTAGCCCTAGTAAGTGTCTCTGATAAAAAAAATATAATCCCATTTTGTACAGAATTGGTAGAAAAATTTAATTATAAAATTCTATCAAGTGGAGGCACTGCTAAACATCTAATGGAGGCAAAAATTCCAGTAATTAAAGTCGCAGATTTTACTAATTCTCCAGAAATCCTTGGAGGAAGAGTTAAAACTTTACATCCGAAAATCCACGGAGGTATATTAGCTAAAAGAACAGATGAAGAACATAAAAAAGATATAGAAGCCTACAATCTTGAACTAATTGAATTAGTAGTTGTCAATTTATATCCTTTTAAGAAAACTGTTGAAAAGGGATCTAAATGGGAAGATGCTATTGAAAATATAGATATTGGAGGACCATCAATGATTCGTTCTGCAGCTAAAAATCATAAAGACGTTTCCGTTTTAGTCGATCCTAGTCAATATCAAGAATTTCTTGACGAAAGTAAAAAAGGGGAGTTAAAAGAATCATATAAAGCAAAATTAGCCCTTGAAGCTTTTCAACATACAGCTGACTATGACACTGCGATATCTAATTGGATAAGAAAAGAGAGAGATTTACAATCTTCCAAATATATTGAATCTTATCCACTAATCAAAACCTTAAGATATGGGGAAAATCCTCATCAAAAAGCTTTTTGGTATGGTTTAAATAATATTGGATGGAACTCAGCAGAACAGTTACAAGGGAAAGAATTAAGTTATAACAATCTATTGGATCTTGAGTCGGCACTTTCAACAGTTTTAGAATTTGGCTATTCAGAAAAGGATGAACTTACAACAGACACTTTTGCATCTGTTATTTTAAAACACAATAATCCTTGTGGTGCCTCTATAAGTAATTCAGCCTCTCAAGCATTTTTGAATGCTTTGGAATGTGACTCAGTTAGTGCATTTGGAGGAATAGTTGCTTTCAATTCAAATGTGGATGGTGAAACCGCAATTAACCTCAAAGATATTTTCTTAGAGTGTGTCGTAGCTCCATCTTTTGATGCAGAGGCTTTAGAAATTTTAAAAATGAAAAAGAATTTAAGAATTTTAAAGTTTTCAGAAGATCAAATTCCAAAAAAGAGCCAAATTTCTACTAAATCAATAATGGGAGGATTACTCGTTCAAGACACTGATGATAGTGAAGAAAAAACAGAAAGTTGGATTTCAGTAACTAAAAATACTCCAAGTGCAGAGGAATATTTAGATTTACAATTTGCTTGGAAAATTTGTAAACATGTTAAATCAAATGCAATTGTTATTGCAAAAGATCAACAAACTCTTGGAATAGGCGCTGGGCAAATGAATAGAGTTGGAGCTTCAAAAATAGCCTTAGAAGCAGCTAAAGAAAATGGTTCTGGAGGAGTTTTAGCAAGCGATGGTTTTTTTCCATTTGCAGATACTGTAGAACTCGCAGACAAATATGGAATAAGGTCTATTGTTCAGCCAGGAGGGAGCATAAGGGATGAGGAAAGTATTAAAATGTGTGATTCAAAGGGTATTTCTATGATATTTACAAAAAGAAGGCATTTTCTACATTAAGTCAATTTGTTTTTGGATAATAAGTTATTTTGTTTGTCTTACGAAGTAAAGCTAACCTTCCTGGACCTGCACACAAAAAATAAAGAGAAATAGCTCCGTAAATGAAAGAAAGCTCAAAGGCATAATTATGTCCTTCAACTACAGCTAATGGGAATCCCTCTAAACCAGTATCTAAAAGGTGAAAATAAACTGCAAAAGCCATGGTCGAAAAAAGACCAAGTGAACAAAGTCTTGCAAAAATTCCTAAAGCCAATCCTAATGGACATACTAATTGAGTAATAGCTGCACCATATGTCCAAAGGACAGGGTCACCTGGTAAAAATGGGAAATATTTACCTACAACAAATTCTCCAAACCCTTGAGGATCTTGAAGCTTTTCCAAACCATGATGAATCATCAAAATGCTAAAGCCAATCCTTAGGATAAAAATAGATAATTCTCCTAATATATTGACCTCAGATGCTGAAGAAGGATTAGCTACAACAACCTCAACCTTTTGAGGAGCCTTAGAGGCGTTCATTTTAGCTGTTGGTTTTTGATTTGATTGTGTTGTGTCTTCCATACTTCAATTATTTTTGATTATTCTAGATAATAATGTAGATCTTTTGGCAATATGTAATTAATAAAGTTAAAACTAAGAAGAAATATTACTTTTTACTTAGTAATTGCTATTAATTTTTCAATAACATCAGCAACTACCTTATCAGGGGTAGAAGCTCCTGATGTGATACCTACTTTAATTTCGCCCTCAGGAAGAAAGTCTTTTTTCATTGTTAATTCATTTTTAAGAGGTTTATGCCAAATAGAATTGGTTTCAACTAAAATCCTCTCAGGTGTATCAATATGAAAAGATGTAATATTTTTAGTTATTGCAATCTCTTGCAGATGAGTAGTATTAGAAGAATTAAATCCGCCAATAACTACAAGGATATCTAGATCTTCATCTACCAATGAAAACATAGCATCTTGTCTTTCCTCTGTCGCATCACAAATAGTATTGAAAGCTAAAAAGTGGCTATTTAAATTTTCGGGACCAAATTTACGAAGCATTGTTCTTTCAAACACTTTTCCTATCTCCTCTGTTTCACTTTTTAACATTGTTGTTTGATTCGCAACTCCAACTCTATCCAAATCTCTATCTGGATCAAATCCGTTAGAGAAAGCCTTTGCAAATTTGTTAAGAAATTTATTTCTATTACCTCTACCAAGAATATATTCAGAAACATAATTAGCTTCTTCAAGATCAAGTAAAACAAGATATTTCCCTGCGAATGAACTGGTAGCTAAAGTTTCTTCATGCTTAAATTTCCCATGAATAATAGATGTAAAAGTATGTTTTTTATGTTTTTCTACTGTATGCCATACTTTAGAAACCCAAGGACAAGTCGTATCAATGATATGACATCCTTTTTCATGAAGAAGTTTCATCTCTTGAACAGTCGCACCAAAAGCTGGCAATATAACTACATCGCCATTTGAAACTAAAGAAAAATCTTTGATACCATTTTTAGCTGAAATGAATTTAACATCCATTTTTCTTAAATGATCATTCACTGAAGGATTATGAATTATTTCGTTTGTTATCCAAATATTCTCATTAGGATAATGTCTTCTTGTTTCGTAAGCCATAGCAACGGCCCTTTCAACTCCCCAACAAAAACCAAAAGCTTGAGCTAATTTTATATTTAATCTGCCTTTTTTATATGTAAAACGATTATCTCTAATTGAGGATATTAAATCACTTTGATAAGCTTCTTCTAATGCCTGAGCTCTTTTAGTTGGAGAATCAAAACCTCTACGGTTATATCTATCCGAATGATGAAGTGATCTTCTGAAAGCTTGTGTATCCATATTTTAAATATTACATCATTTAAATTAATTTTTTGAAAAAAAAAGAAACCTGACATAAGCCAAGTTTCTAATTTTACATTTGAGTTGTAGTTTATTTTGCAGATGCAAAGTCTGGATATGCTTCCATTCCGTGCTCTCCAATATCTAAACCTTGAGTCTCTTCTTCTTCAGATACACGAATTCCTCCGAATAATCCTCCGATAACAGACCAAGCGATCCAGCAAGTAACTAGTGTCCAGATAGCATAAGCTGCTGCACCAAGAGCTTGAACAAGCAGTAGGTTAATACCACCACCATTGAACAATCCCATACCTGCTCCATCTCCTTGAACTGCTGTTCCCCAAAGACCAATAACTAGGGTACCCCATACACCACAAACTCCGTGAACAGAGAATGCACCTACAGGATCGTCAATTTCAGCTGCATCAAGTGCTGCAACAGAGAATACAACGATAATACCGCCAACTAGTCCAGCGAACCAAGCTCCCGCAAGAGTCATATCGCCACAACCTGCAGTAATACTTACCAAACCAGCAAGAATACCGTTTATGATCATTGTTAGATCTGGCTTTCCTGAAGTTAAAGTAGAAACAATAGTTGCTCCAATAGCGCCAGCTGCAGCTGCAAGAGTAGTTGTTACAGCAACATATGGAACCCATTGATCCATAGCAAGTTGAGAACCAGGATTAAATCCGTACCAACCTATCCATAGAACCAAAGCACCTAAAGTAGCGATAGCCATATTGTGACCAGGCATTGCCTGTGGCTTTCCGTCGGAGTATTTGCCGATTCTTGGTCCTAGAAGCATTGCTCCTACTAAACCTGCCCATGCTCCAACTGAGTGAACAATTGAAGACCCTGCAAAGTCAACGAAACCAAGAGAATCAAGCCAACCACCATTCCATTTCCAACTACCAGCAATTGGATAAATAAATGCTGTTAAAACAATCGCAAAAACAACAAATTCACCGAATTTAACTCTTTCAGCAACAAGACCAGAAACGATAGTGGCTGCAGTACCTGCAAAAGCAGACTGGAATAAGAAATCAACTGTTGGGACTAATCCAGCATCAGTAACCATATCAGCTGTTACTGTTGGATCAAAAAATAGGCCTCCAAAATATAGCCATCCGTCAGCAACACTTCCTCCGTACATTAATGAGTAGCCAATAAACCAATAAGAGGTTACAGCTAAAGCAAATACGAAAAGGTTTTTAGCAAGAATGTTAACGGCGTTTTTAGACCGACACATACCCGCTTCAACCATAGCGAAACCGGCGTTCATGAAGATCACTAAGATAGTAGCGATCAAAAGCCATAAATTGTTAGCAAGAAAAGCTGCATTCAACTCAGGTAAATCAGCTGCATGAGCAGAAAGATTAAAAATACCTAAACCAAACAAAGCTAAAGGAACAGTTGCAAGCCACAACATTGAGCGGTTTGAACTGAATCCACGAATACTCCTCAAAAGGAGCATAGGTCCATTAACAAGACTTGCATCTTGAAGTTTGGACCTAGAGCGCCTTTGAGGCGTTTGCAAAGCAGTGGTCATAAATAAAAAATTAGTCTGCAAAAAAACAGGAGGTCCTGTTTCCTTTCATATATAATTTTGCTCAGAAAACTTATGTATGTCTAGTAGTCGTTTATACCAATTTAATAGTTGTGTTCTAAAAAATCTTTGTTAAATTAAGATATTTAATTTAAATCAAATTAAAAATCCCAAAAAATTAATTTAATTTCAAGGGTTTAAATCCGTTCCAAGCTACATGATCTGAATGAAACTCAAAACAGCATGGTATTAATAACATACCTGCACTAATTGATTCTCTAAAAAGCTTTCCATACAATGGATCTGATTCATCTCCAGGAGCAAAATAATCTATATCTTTTCTTGTAATGCAAGGAACTAAAACACTTTTACTTTTAGGAATTAAACCTTTTAATTCAATTAGATGTTTTTGCCCTCTTTTTGTCTCCGTATCAGGAAAAAGAGCGACATTATTTTTTGTCCAAGTAGTATTTTTAACCTCAACATAAATGTTACGATTATCAGGATTTGAAGATTTTGGAGTTAAAAGAAAATCAATTCTACTTTTCTTATCTTTGCCATAAGGTACTTCAGACTTAATTTTAGCTATCTCCCCGAGTTTATCTTTGAGTAAATTTTGTTCAAGAACTTTTCTAATTAATTTATTTGCGAATAACGTATTTATTCCAACCCAAACCTCTTTGTTATCACTTCCTAATACTTTTACTTGTTCCCAAGTCCAAGGTAGTTTTCTTGTGGTTGATGAAGAAAAGCTAATTCTTACTTTAGCTCCTTCGTTTAAAAGACCCTTCATCGGGCCTGTATTAGCACAATGTGCAGTAACTATTTGTCCATTATCAATCTGAATATCTGCAAGAAATCTTTTGTATCTTTTAATTAAAACGCCTTCAATTAATGGTTCAAATTCAATTATTCGATCATTCATAAAATGTGAAGTAGATTAAAAACAAAATATAATTGAATCTAAATCTTCTTGAAAAGATTTAAATAAATACCACATGAATACATATTTTAAAAATAATGTGGCTTCAATTTCGTTTGCCACATCTCTAAGTAAACTTGCGGGTTTTATAAGACAAATATTTATCGCTGCAGCTTTTGGAATTGGAATAACATACGATGCCTATAACTACGCCTACATAATCCCAGGTTTTTTACTTATTATTATTGGTGGAATTAATGGCCCATTACATAATGCAGTTGTAGCTGTACTAACTCCACTTAAGAGGAGAAAGGGGGGACTTGTCTTAACAAAAGTAAGTATTAAACTAACTTTGTTATTTTTTATTTTAGGAGTAGTTGTATATTTTAATTCGGGTTTTCTAATAAATTCTATAGCTCCAAATTTAAGTGATGAAGCTAAATCTATCGCAACTTATCAATTAAGAATCCTAACTCCTTGTATTCCTCTTTCTGCTTTTATAGGGTTGAGTTTTGGGGCTTTAAATTCAAGAAATAAATTTTTCATATCAAGCTTAAGTCCAGCTTTAACAAGTCTGACAACAATTTTATTTATTTCAGCTAGTTGGATCTTTAGTCATTTAAAGACTAATCCTAATTTTTTCTTTTATTCAGGATTACTAGCCAAGGCAACCTTAACAGGAACTTGTATACAATTTGCTATTCAGTTCTGGGAAATCAATAAGATAGGCTTATTTAGATTCAATTCAGCTTGGCATTTATTTAAAAATGAAGAGAAAAGAATCTTCAAATTAATAGCTCCTGCCATAATTTCATCAGGTTTAGGGCAAATTAATGTTTTTATTGATATGTTTTTTGCTTCAAGTTTTCAAGGTGCAGCATCGGGATTAGCCTACGGCAATTTTCTTATACAAGCTCCACTTGGAGTCTTATCAAATGCTTTGATCTTGCCACTACTGCCAATGTTTTCAAAATTCAATCGTAATCAAGAAAATAGAAATTTAGAAAAAAGTTTAATCTCAGGAATAGAATACTGTTTTTTAACAACTATTTTTTTAACTGGTTTTTTTATAACATTTAATAATCAAATAGTACAATTTATTTTTCAAAGAGGGGCTTTTAATTCCGAGGCCGTATTTTTAGTAAAAAATATTTTAATTGCTTATGCTATTGGAATTCCATTCTATCTCTATAGAGATTTATTAGTTAGAACTTATTATGCAATTGAGAACCCAAAGTTACCCTTTCAATTATCTTTTGCAGGAATAATACTAAATGTTTTTTTCGATTGGTTTCTTGTAGGAGCTCCAACTATTAATTTTGGAAACTTATCTCCTTATAATTTTGGTGTTATTGGGATAATCCTTTCTTCAGGAATAGTTAACTTAATTATTTGTATTTTTCTTACTACAAACTTTAATACTTATGGAATCAACATCCCTAAAACTATTTTATTAAAAAAATTCGTTCTTATTTCATTAGCCTGTTCTATTACAAGCACAATTTGCTATTCAGTTATCAAGGATATAAATGGATTAAATTCGAATATTTGGGAGTTATTTATTTTAGTTATAGGTTTGTTGGCTTTTTTGATAATTTATTTTTCGATAACCAAATTATTCGGGGTTAATAAATTAAATCCATTAATCAAACTATGATTAAAATTTACAAACTATCAAGTATTTGCTCTAAGTCAAAGATTTGTGATGAAGTTACCATCTTGGATAAAAGAATTGTTTCAGTTCCATTACCAATTTTCACTTTAATCGCATTTAAACTTAGTTTTGCAGCCTCATGACTACCTTTATCTAAATTTCTAATGCATTCAAGCGCTAGATTTCTTGCAAGACCTGCATCACCAAGATAAAGATTCCATTTTTCAATCTTTATAAAAATTGTTTCCGAAATAATTTCTTCTAGATCACTAATTAGCAACTGAGAATTCATAATTTAAAACCTAAATTGATTGTTTTTTATAATCTTTTGGTTTTTTTACAAATACGAAAATTAAATGTGATAAGAGAATAACAGCCCACGCAATTGCAAAATTATTGAAAAAAACTAAGTCATGTTTAATCTCTTTAAAAAGCCAAGTTCCACTTACAACTGCAGTGAATATCATGCAATGAATTACAAAATTTACTATTCGGGAGAAATGTTTGTAAGTGGGATCTTCCGAATCACCATTGCCATACCATTTAATAGGCATAATTATGAAATTAAGATTGTTAATATTAGACAGTTTAGCTGAAATCTAGTTGACTAAGAGACCCAGTACCAGAGATATTACATAAATATGCGCCTGTAGCTCAGTGGATTAGAGCACCTGACTACGGATCAGGGTGTCGGGAGTTCGAATCTCTCCAGGCGCGTTAAAATTATGAAATATTTTTTTTATATTTCCCTATAAAATATCGTTTATATTTAATGTATAACTTCTCTTAATTTTAATGAATATTCTTCAAGATCTTAACAAAAGTGATTCAAAAATATCTAAATTAATTAGTTCAGAAAAGAATAGGCAAGAAACACATCTTGAGTTAATCGCTAGCGAAAATTTTGCATCAATAGCAGTAATGCAGGCCCAAGGTTCGGTTTTAACAAATAAATATGCTGAAGGTCTTCCTCAAAAAAGATATTACGGTGGTTGTGAATTTGTTGATGAGATTGAGGAGCTAGCAATCGAGAGAGCCAAACTACTTTTTGACGCAGATTGGGCAAATGTTCAGCCTCATAGTGGAGCACAAGCAAATGCAGCTGTTTTTTTAAGTTTGCTTAACCCTGGAGATACTATCTTAGGAATGGATTTGTCTCATGGTGGGCATTTAACCCATGGATCCCCAGTTAATATGAGTGGTAAGTGGTTCAATGCCGTGCATTATGGAGTTGATAGGGAAACACACAAATTAAATTTTGACTCAATAAGAGAGATTGCTTTAGCTACAAAACCAAAACTAATTATTTGTGGATATTCTGCTTATCCAAGAATAATTAATTTTGAAGCATTCAGAAGCATTGCAGATGAAGTTGGGGCTTTTCTAATGGCGGATATCGCTCATATAGCTGGACTCGTAGCAAGTAAACTTCACCCTAATCCAATTCCATATTGTGATGTGGTAACTACTACAACGCATAAGACTTTAAGAGGTCCAAGAGGAGGATTGATTTTATGTAAAGATAAAGAATTTGGCAAGAAATTTGATAAATCTGTTTTCCCTGGGACTCAAGGAGGGCCTTTAGAACATATTATTGCAGCTAAAGCTGTTGCCTTTGGAGAAGCATTACAAGTCAATTTTATAAGTTATTCAAAACAAGTTATAAATAATGCAAAAATCCTTTCGTCAACTTTAATCAAAAGAGGAATAAATATTGTCAGTGGAGGTACTGATAATCATATTGTTTTACTTGACTTAAGAAGTATTAAGATGACAGGTAAAGTTGCTGACTTGCTAGTAAGTGAAGTTAATATAACTGCGAATAAAAATACTGTTCCCTTTGATCCTGAATCACCTTTTGTTACAAGTGGTTTAAGATTAGGAACTGCAGCATTAACCACTAGGGGTTTCAATGAACAAGCATTTATTGAAGTCGGAGAAATTATCGCTGATAGATTACTTAATCCTGATGATCTATTAATAGAAAAAAAATGCAAAGAAAGAGTATTAACTCTATGTAACCGTTTCCCTCTTTATGAAGGTAAACTTGAACAATCAATCAAATGATCCTCAATCTAAAGGGGTTGAAATACTTTCTATAGGAAGTGAATTACTTTTAGGAAATATAGTAAATACTAATGCTCAATGGATCTCGGAAGAGTTATGTTCATTAGGACTTAATCATTTCAGGCAATCAACTGTAGGAGATAATTCCAAAAGGATAAGTACAGTAGTGAAAGAAATATCTTTAAGAAGTAATCTATTAATTACTACGGGTGGGTTAGGTCCGACTCCAGATGACTTGACGACTGAATCCATTGCAAAGTCTTTTAATGCCTCTCTTTATAAAAGACAATATTTATGGGATGAAATAAAACAAAAGCTTTCATATTCAAATGAAAATCTAGATAATTCTATTCTAAAAAAACAATGTTTTTTTCCAAACAATGCTCAAATAATTAATAATCCAAGAGGTACTGCACCAGGAATGATATGGGAGCCCATAAAAGGTTTTACTATCCTCACTTTTCCAGGTGTGCCAAGTGAACTAAAAACAATGTGGCAAGAAACTGCATTCGAATATATTAAAAAAAATTTTTCAGATGATCATATATTTTTCTCAAATACCCTTAAATTTGCAGGGATATCAGAGTCTGCTCTCTCAGAAAAGATTACTAATCTCCTTAAACTAAAAAACCCCACTGTGGCTCCATACGCAAACTTAGGAGAAGTTAAGCTCAGAATCACAGCTAAGGCAAAAACTAAATTAAAAGCAAAAAATATTATTAAGCCAATTAAAGAAGAATTACAAAAAGGATTTTCAAAATTTATATTTGGAGAAAATGAGGATAATTTATCCAGCATTTTAATAAAAGAATTGCTAAAAAGAAAACAATCTCTAGTGTTTGCCGAATCCTGTACTGGGGGACTATTATCTTCATCTATTACCTCAATAGCAGGATCATCAAAAGTATTTAAAGGAAGCATTATTTCCTATAGTGATGAAATTAAAAAATCATTATTAAATATTCCTGGAGAATTGATAAAAAAAAATGGAGCTGTTTCTAAAGAGGTAGCTGAAATTATGGCAATTAATGTGAGAAAAAAACTAAATTCTGATTGGGCAATTTCAATTAGTGGTATTGCTGGTCCAAACGGAGGCAGTAAATATAAGCCAGTTGGATTGGTTTATATTTCAATTTCAGGACCAAATGATCATATTACAAATATCAAAAAAAATTTTGGTTCCACCAGAAATAGACTTGAGATTCAAACACTAAGTGTAAATGAGTGTTTAAACAGTCTTAGATTAATCTTATTATCTAATAGTAAATAATTATTTATTCAAATTGAGCCACAATACCTTATTTGATAAAGTTTGGGATTTACATAAGGTTGTAAGTCTTCCAGGTGGTTCTGATCAAATCTTTATTGGTCTTCATCTTATTCACGAAGTGACTAGTCCACAAGCATTCGAAGCTTTAAAAGATAAAAATTTAAAAGTAAAATTCCCAAGTAGAACTGTTGCAACGGTTGATCATATTGTTCCAACAGATAATCAAAGCAGACCTTTTAAAGACGATCTTGCCGAACAAATGATTAACACTTTAGAAAAGAATTGTATTAAGCACAAAATCAAATTTTATAATATAGGTAGCGGCAATCAAGGGATTGTTCATGTAGTAGCTCCAGAACTTGGACTAACGCAACCAGGGATGACTATCGCTTGCGGAGATTCTCATACATCAACTCACGGGGCCTTTGGATCAATTGCTTTTGGCATTGGCACAAGCCAAGTAAGAGATGTACTTGCTAGTCAAACTATAGCTATGAACAAACTCAAAGTAAGACAAATTTGGTGTGAAAATACATTATCAAATGGAGTTTACGCTAAAGACTTAGTTCTGCATATAATTAATCAACTTGGAGTAAAAGCTGGAGTGGGTTATGCCTATGAATTTGCCGGTCCTGCTATAAGCGAATTGTCCATGGAGGAGAGAATGACCATATGCAATATGTCTATTGAAGGAGGAGCAAGATGCGGCTACATAAATCCTGATGAAAAAACATTTATTTATATCAAAGATAGATTACACTCCCCTCAAAATATAAATTGGAATAAAGCTGTTGAGTGGTGGGAATCATTAAAAAGTGATGAAAATTCTACTTTTGATGATGTAATTAAGTTTGATGCTTCCAGAGTAGAGCCTACTGTTACCTGGGGTATTACCCCAGGACAAAGTATAGGTATAAATCAAAAAATCCCCTCATTAAAGGAGATCCATCCAAACGATCAATTTATTGCAGGAGAGGCTTATGAATATATGGGTTTCGAGCCAGGACAAACAATTAAAGATACCCCCATTGATGTTTGTTTTATAGGTAGCTGTACAAATGGGAGATTAAGTGACCTTAGAGTTGCCGCCAGCATATTAGAGAATCAAAAAGTAGCGCCCAATCTTAAGGCATTTGTAGTGCCAGGATCAGAGAAAGTTGCTAAAGAGGCAAAAGGAGAAGGCCTTGATAAGATATTTATAAAAGCTGGTTTTCAGTGGAGAGAGCCGGGTTGCTCGATGTGTTTAGCAATGAATTCGGACAAACTTATAGGGAATCAAGTAAGTGCCAGTTCTAGCAATAGAAATTTTAAAGGTAGACAAGGTTCGCCAAGTGGAAGAACACTCTTAATGAGTCCTGCGATGGTAGCTGCTGCTGCGATAGCTGGAAAAGTGAGTGATGTCAGAGAATTTATAAAAAAATGAAAGATAATTTCCAGCCCCCATTAGGAAAAATATCAAAAATAGCTGGGAAATCAATATCATTAATTGGTGATGATATTGATACCGATCGTATAATTCCAGCCCGTTTTTTAAAGTGCGTCAATTTCGATTATTTAGCAAAATCTGTTTTTGCAGATGACAGAAAAAATCTTAAAGGCATGCATCCCTTTGATTTAAAATCTAATGAAGAATCCTCAATATTAATAGTAAATAGTAATTTTGGCTGTGGATCTAGCAGAGAGCATGCTCCCCAAGCACTTATGAGATGGGGGATCAAAGCAATAATAGGCGAAAGCTTTGCGGAAATTTTTTACAGTAATTGTATTGCGATTGGGATCCCTTGTTATACGCTTTCAAAAGAGTTGATAAAAAAAATCCAACATCATAAAAGTGAACATAATTTATTTCTAGAGATAGATATTGCCAAATCAGAAGTTAAATCAGATTTGCTTACTGTCAATCTTGGGATCAAAGAATCTGCGAAAAACATGTTTTTATCTGGTAAGTGGGACGCGACCTCAACACTTCTTGAGAATACAAATTTAATTGATAAAAAAATGAATGATCTACCTTACTTGAAATTTAATAATAAATATTTTTAACTATTCAAAACCATATAAGGCAAAGTTTATACCTCCTGATTGATTATGAGGTTGATAAAAAACCCCTAATTCATAAGATCTTTTTTTCCAATTAAGTGATATTTTTGAGTTAATAAAATCGCCGTAACTTTTTGAATCGCTATCTAAATTGATAGTACCATTAGTCTTAAGAAGTATTGGCCCGTATAATTGTTGATCGTAAGCAACATCTAAAGTGAACTTATCAGAAATTTGATCAAATTTAAAAATACTATCTCCTCCTTTAATCCTATAAAAAGGGAATAACTTTATTCTCGTATAATCAAAATATTTTTTTTGGAAATCCCCAAAAACAATTTCAGGTCCTGCCCCAAAACCAAAATACTCCTGATGATGATTATTCTCATAAATAGAATATAAAGCAGCTAATTTGGTATTAATATTAATTCCTTGTTTTACTGGCTCAAAAATATAATTAAATGATTTATCAACAAACTTATTTTCAGTTTCTTTAACTTTTATGGGGAACTTCTGTTCTAATGAATAAAACAAGCTGCCTTTATAGCTAGTAACTAAATTTTCACTTAGTAATGCCTCGCCTGTAAATTTACCCAAACCCATAGTGAATTTTTCTGTCGTCGTTATTCCATTTACTTTCCATGTATTACTTTTCGATAGCTTTGATCCAAAACCTAAATATATTTCTGATTCACCTATTGAACCATTCCAAATTCTATCTCTGTATACACCATAAAAACTTTTATCCCATTCTGAATTTAAAAAATCAATTTCCTTAGTTAAATCAACCTTTACTCTCAAAGCGTCCAAAAATTTTTCAGAATCAAAAGAATAAATTTTCTTATCAATTTTAAGATCCCAATTATTAATTTTTCCTTTCAACTCAGAACTTAAAGAAAAATAATCCAAAAAAGAGGTATCTCTTTTTGATTTTTCAGAAGTTACTGAAGCGCCTTTTTTGACAAAGCTTTTTGTATATCCCTGAAGGGATCTTTGAATCAAAAATTGTGGTTCAAGAGTAAGAGTAAAATTATCCGATATCTTACTTGAATTTAATTTCCTTCCGATAAAATATCCATCTCTATCTACATTATCAAAGCCTAAATAATATTTAGTATTAAAGCAAAAAAAACATTCTTTTGATTTATTCAATGTTCTATTACCAAACCAAAAGGGGATTGGTAATTTATCTTCTAGTATAAGAAAGCTTAGCGCTGATTTTATTTTTAATTCATCATTTTTTGGAGTAATTTTCAATTTGTTTATTTTGAATTTAACCTGACCTGATTCAAGTAAATCATTTGTAAAAAAAGCTTCTCTTGCTGTCCATTGATCATTTTCTATTTTTAATTCATCTGTATAGAAAATCCAATTATTAATTCCATCTGGAGTATGAGAAACTCTTTTCTTAGAAATTGTTGAGAGGATTGATGATATTTCATTAGAGTTGTAAGATTTTAAATCTAGATTATCTATGAAACTTTTTGTTTTTACCAAACCTTTTACTTTTAAAAATAGTCCCTTTTGAGATTTAAAGTCATATTTTATTTTTTCAGCTCTAAAAACTTGACTCCCTATATTGATTTTAATATTACCAAGGGCTTCAAAAGTTTCGTTTACTCTATCGTATACAAGACTATCTGCCTTTATAATATTACCTTTAAAATTTACAAGAACATTACCCTCCGCATAAATAACATTATTCTCTTGGTATTGAGTATTTGATTGAATTTCTAACTGGCTAACTTTACTTAAAGAATTGTTTTTAACTAATTTTGAATTATTAAAAAAATTTTCCTCATAATCTGAAAAAGATGATTCATACGTCTTGTGATTCAAATAAAGTTTATTATCGTTATTTGGATTCTTTATCTCTAAAGATTCTGTATTTTGTATTTTTGAAAAAGATGAAATAGTTAAAGGGTTAAATAAATTAACTAAAACGAAAAGGTAATATATAAATTTTCTAGTTTGTAAGATATTCAAATCAATTAGCCAAAATAGAAATATGAATTAATCTTGTGGGCTTTCTAAATCTTTCCTATTAGGGGTTCTAGTTGGATCACTTGCTAAAAATCCAAAAAGAAATATTCCAACAAAAAAGAAAACGATAGTGTAAACGGAAATTTTTAAGGCAAGCATAGAATTACGAGTGCTAACAGAATTATATCCTATTAAATTTATATTTAATTTATGGTAAAAAGTTTACTTTTTGTATTTTTGGTAAATTTTGAAATACTTTTATGAATGCTGGTTAAATAATAAACCTTAATCATCATGATCATCCCATGGATCAGTCAATTTTGCTGCTTTGGGGCCGAAAGCTGTCCACAGTCCAAAACCTGTGAGGGCCAATAGTAAAGCAAGGATTGTAACTGCAATAGAAACTGCTGGATCTGGAGCGGATGATAAAGTTTGCATCAATTTTGCTAAGTTTGTAAACAATTTATGTATTTATTCTTATACAATAGCGAAATAATAAACGATTTAGAAAAATTACTATGGGCCAAAAAACTGCTTTAGGAACTTTGTTAAAAGCTATCGGGAATTCAGGGCAAGGGAAAGTTGTTCCAGGATGGGGAGCTGTTCCTGTTATGACAATAATAGGTTTACTTTTATTGGTTTTTCTTGTTATTCTTTTACAAATTTATAATCAATCATTGTTGTTGCAAGGTTTTTCTGTTGATTGGAATGGTAACTAAATCAATGCAAATCTTTCTAAATAATTAAAATTTGCATGTAAACAAGTTTAAAACTAAATATAAATTCATAATTCTAATAGTAAAAAACTAGATTTTATTAGCTTTATACTAATAGCTTTTGAAAAGCTAAATAAGATATTATCTTATTAATTATCAATTTAATCTATTGAATATTAGTAATGGATAATAACGAGAAATTTATAATTGGGTTGGGAAATCCAGGTAAAGAATATATCAATAATCGTCATAATATTGGATTTTTAATGCTTGGTAATTTTTCGGAAAAATATGACGCAAAATTTACTTTAAAAAATAAACTTAAAAGTTGGTACTCAGAATTTAAGATAAATAATTGCATTTATAGATTATTTATGCCAAATACGTTTATGAATAATAGTGGAGAAGCCGTGAGGGCAATAGTAGATTGGTACAAGATCGATTTGGATCAGCTTTTTATAATAGTTGATGATATTGATCTTCCTCTAGGTAAAATAAGATTTAGGAAAAAAGGGAGTTCTGGGGGTCATAATGGGCTTAAAAATATAATTAAACATTTGAATACTGAAGATTTCAATAGAATAAAAATTGGAATAGGTTCCCCTCCTAATACCGAGGAAACCAAAAATTTCAATACCATCTCTCATGTATTAGGAAACATATCTTTAAGAGAAAAATTAATTTTAGATGAAGTTTACAAACAATTAATCGAATCACTTGAACAACTTAATACTAAAAATGAAGATTATATTATCAATGAGCTAAATTCCTTTTATAAAGTAAAAAAGTAATAAATGAAAGCTAAACCTGAAACAATAGCTCATGTAAGTGTAAAAGAGTATTGTTTTACTAAAAAAGAAGTAAAAGGTGAAGTGAAAGCAAGCCAGTTTCACTGGGACTTTACATGGTCTTTTGGAAAGGGAACATTGTTTGTACAACCTCCTTTAGGTAGAGCATTAATTGAGGATTCTTTACTGCGCTTCCTTTTAAAGAAAGATTATGAACTAGAAGCAGGAAATGAATATAAATTTACTATTTCAGCCAAGTTTTAGTATCAATTGTTTCACTCATATGAAATTTACATTTAAGATAGTCTTCCATAATAATTAAGGCGGCTAAAGCATCAAGATTTTTATTTAAAACAAATATCTCTCTTGGTAAAAAACATTTCAATCCTTTTAAAGGAAAAATCTCAAAATATCTTTGTTTAGCCCTATAGGTTGAATTTTTCTCTTCAGCTATTACCAAATTAGGCAATAACTGATTTAAATCTTTTATATAATAAGAACTGCTAGTTCCGTTACCTATCAAAAACTGAAGATCATTTTCGTTTTGATATTTTTTTTTAATGTATTTTAATAAAGAATTACTTTCAATAACTTCTGCTTCAATTACTTTTTTTTCTTTACAATCAGCTATTATTACTCCGCATTTCGAAATACCCGGATCAATAGCTATGAATTTAGACATTTAAGAATTTGGATAATTTATATTTAATTCAACAATGACAGGTTGAACTGTTTTACTATTTCTCAAAGAAACTGCTTCTAACTCAAATTTAGTTTTATCATTTTTACTTAATAAGTCTCTTAACTCTTTTATAGAATCGCTTCGTAATTTAATTTCATTTATCAGTGAACCTCTTCTTTTCATTTCTGCCAAACTTGAAGACAACAAAAAATTCACCTTATCTCCAAAATCTTTTTTATTAAAGTCTTCATGGTTAAAGTTAATTTTTGTAATTTTCTCTCCTTTTTTTACTATTATTTTATTTTTTGTTATTTCCGGGAAAGCATAAACAAAATTTTCTCCTCTTAAAACATTCCTCACAGACTTTATATTAATTACCCAATCACCCCCTTTTAAGATGGTTTTTTGCAACTCTTCGATATGATTTTTTCTTAGTAATAATAAATTCTTGATCTCTTTACTTTTTGGTTTAACTATTTTGTGAGTAAATATATTTGCCTTGATAATGATTTTTTCTATTTGAGCTTTAATATCTTCCTTATTACTTGAATCAATCTCTGAAATAATTAAAGACTGGCCACTTCTTATTACAAACTGTCCATTTCTAAGTGCAATTATATTTTTCTCTAATTGTTTTAATTCTGTCTCTTTACCTTGAATTTTATTTTCAAGTTTTTCCCTTTCCTTTTTTAAGGGTATCAAAAGTTCTTTACTTTCCTGAAGTTTTTGCTGTAGGTCTCCTAATCTAAAAAGCCCAACCCTTAACTGCCTATTTACTAATAACATTAGAGATAATGATGATGCGCTTATCAAACTCCCTGTCAAAACTGTAATTAAAATTGCAGTTTTTTTTGGTCTTAACTTTAAGATACTTAATCTAGCTTTACCAATCTTAGAACCTAATAAGTCGCCTAATGTTGAAATTAAACCCCCTAATAATAATAAGAAAATAATGAGGATCCAACCGGACACTATTGTTTAATTTAATTACTTATCACATCATAAAGAATTAATAGATAAAAAATCAATTAAATCTTTTTGCTAGTGCTATTGGATCAAAAACTGTAATCTTTTTCCTTTCTATAATTAATAAGCCAGAGTCCTTTAAATCTCCTAAGAGTCTTGTAATTGTAACTCTCGTAGAGCCAATAGCTTCTGCGATCGCTTGATGAGAAAGTCTTAAATCTATTGTAATGCCCTTTTCACTTGCCACTCCAAAATCTCTGCATAAAACCATCAAAAAGCTTACTAGACGAGAAGACATATCTCTATGTGTAAGGGTTTCTATCATTGTTTCTGTTTGAAGAATTCTACTTGAAAGACCTTGTAAAAGTAGAAGACCAACGGATGCATCAGCTTCAATAGCCCTTAAAACCGAATTTGCTGGAGCTGTAATCATTTCAACTCTTGTAAAAGCTATTGCATGATAAAAACGATCAGACCTATGACCTGTTAAAAGAGACAAAACGCCAAAAAGGCTATTTTCTCTCAATAATGCAACAGTAATTTCTTCTCCTGATTCGTAAACTCTAGATAATCTAACAGCTCCTCTTCTTATAAGATAAACTCTTTCAGCAGGATCACCAGGGAAAAATATTGTTTTCGATCTTTCAACCATTTCTGTACTTGCCCCCTCAAGACCTTTGATAACTTCCATTAAAGTTCTATTAATTGGAAAACGTTCACCAACAGTATTGATGGTATTTTGACCGGGTTGTTTCGGCGTTAAGCGGCTAAACCCTCTAGAAGCAGGTAACATAGATATCTTTACTATTAAAAAATTTAAGAAGACAGCTAAAAATTTCTTGTATCAATAGTAACGTTTTTCGATTCTTATATTTTTAATAAAAATAATTTTTTGCATATTACCTACTATTAAAAAAGAATTTTAAGTAAAATTACACTATATGCAGTGTAATAAAATTCAAATTATACTGAATCTAGATTAAAGTAAACTCGAATAAATGGTAGTCAGCACGTCAAATAGTTTTTCAAGAAGTAATCATGAAGTTGTAAATATAAATAAAAATAATAAAGAATTTAAACTAAACAAACTTAGACAAAATGGTCAAATTCAAATATACCAATCTTCTTATAGGGGAAGTTATTCATCCATTATCAGAGATTCACTTAGAAATGCAGCTTTAGGTAAAAAAGTACTTTTAATTCAATTAATGAAGGGAGGAGTGAAACAAGGTATTCCAAATGCCCAAAAGCTTTGCGGTAATTTAACTTGGGTAAGGCCCTCAAATTCTTATGATCAACATGAATCCGAAAATATAAAAAATAATGAAAATTTATCAGAATCAATTAATAAGTCAGTTTCAGAATTATGGGATTTTTGCAAAAAAGAATTATTGTCAGGTGAATATGATCAAATTATTCTCGATGAAATTTTTCTGGCACTCGAGATGAACATTATAGATAAAGATGATTTGATTTCAACACTTGAAAACCGATTTATATCAGGAGATGTAATCCTTACTGGTACATCCATTCCAAAAAATTTCTTGTTAATGGCTGACCAAATTACTGAACTTCGCTCATAAAATTATGCTAAAAAATGATCTTTGGATAAACCAACAAGCTTCAGAGGGGATGATAAGCCCTTTTCAGTCGAATTTGGTTAGACATCTAGATCCTATGCAGAAAAAAAATGCAGTCCTAAGTTATGGATGCTCTTCTTATGGTTATGATTTAAGACTATCTTCTAAAGAGTTTTTAATTTTTAAACATGTCCCGGGAACTGTTATGAATCCTAAGAGATTTAATCCTGATAATTTAGAAAAAACTATTCTTCATAAAGATAATGATGGAGATTTTTTTATTTTACCTGCGCATTCTTATGGATTGGGAGTTGCTTTAGAAAAAATGAAAGTCCCTGAAAATATTACAGTTATTTGTATAGGTAAAAGTACTTATGCCCGCCTAGGGATAATCGTAAATACAACACCAGCTGAGGCAGGTTGGGAGGGTCACCTTACATTAGAATTCAGCAATAGTTCAGGTGCAGATTGTAGAATTTATGCCAATGAGGGCATTTGCCAATTATTATTTTTTGAGGGTGATCCTTGCTCTACAACATATGAAGATAGGAAAGGTAAATATCAAAATCAACCAGAACAGGTCACATTAGCCAAAATTTAAAATGAGTAAAGTTGAGCTAATTTCATTAACTCCAGATGCTGAAAAAACAATGGCTTATATAGCCAGAGTATCTAATCCTTCTAATCAATCAAATGATAAGTTTGCTGGATTACTAAGATATTGTATTCAACATGAACACTGGTCAGTTTTTGAGCAATCATGCATGACATTAAAAATTGAAACTAATAGAGGTATTGCTGCTCAAATTCTTAGACATAGATCATTTACTTTTCAAGAATTCTCACAAAGATATGCAGAAACTAATTTATTAGGAAATGATATTCCTGTCCCAGAGTTAAGAAGACAAGATAAAAAGAATAGACAAAATAGTATTGATGACATACCTGAAGAACTTAAAAGCAAATTTTCAGAAAAAATTACAAAACATTTTCAAGAGGCAAATAATTTATACGCAGAAATGCTTGATTCAGGAATTGCAAAGGAATGCGCGAGATTTATTATGCCTTTAGCTACCCCAACAAGAATTTATATGACTGGTTCCTGTAGATCTTGGATTCACTATATACAATTAAGATCAAAAGAAGGAACTCAAAAAGAACACATGGAAATAGCTGAAGATTGTAAGAAAGTATTTATCAAATATTTTCCATCGGTATCTGAAGCATTGAATTGGGAATAAAATTATCCATGACTTCTTGGAGAATACTGATAATTTTTATTTTCTTTGATTATGGAAAATTCTGAACTTAGAGTTTTAGAATTACTTTGAAAATTATTATTTAAATTATCAAGAGATTCTTTTATAGTTTTTTCTTCCTGTCTCCCTATAAACGTACTTTCTAAATTACCGTCCTTATCAAAAAGATTTACTTGTGGTATTCCATTAACATTTAAATTTCTTATATATTTTTCCCATTTAGGATTATCTACATTTAAAAAAACAAAATTAATATCTTTTTCATATTCATCTTTTATATCAGCTAACTTTGGCGCCATCTCCTTACAAACTTCACACCACTCCGCATAAAACTCAAGAAAAGTAGGTTTATTGTTTGTAAAAGCTATTTCAGGATCAATAGATATTTCTCCAAATTTTTTAAGAAGAAAAGTAGTTTGAAATACTAGATTTTTAAACCCGAGTATGAAGCAAAGAATTAAGGTAAATAATAATATAAGTATCGACTTTTGTGAGAAATTTAAGAACGATTCTTTATTTCCAGATTCCATTATTTAATTTTAACTTGTTTTATTTTATATAAATAAACTAAATAATAGAGAACATTAATCTTTTTACTTTTATTCAACTGATATTATAAGTGAAAGAAACAAATACTCATACTCCATAATTATTAAAATAATTATTAAAATAATATGCAATCTATATTTGGAACTGATGGAATTAGGGGGATATACGATAAAGAAATAACATATTCTTTGGCATATAAGGTTGGATATGCTTTGGCAGTTATAATAAAAATCAATAATCCAATACTAATTGGAAGAGATACAAGAATAAGTGGTGAAATACTTTTTGAAGCTTTATCAAGAGGAATTGAGGAGGCAGGAAAAGAATTTGTATATTTAGGTATCTGTCCTACACCTGCTATCCCGTTTTTAATAAAAAAAGAAAAATTTAGTAGTGGAATTATGATTTCTGCCAGCCATAACCCTCCTGAGTACAACGGTATAAAAATTTTCGATAATAATGGAGAAAAAATTAAAAAAGATTTTGAAACCCAAATAGAACTAATTATGAAAGGAGGTAATAATAATAAAATTTTTACCAATAAAAATAAATCCATAAGCAAAAAGAAAGATCTTCTAAATATCTATAGCCAAGGACTTATCGATACTATGGGAGACGAAAATTTAAAAGGAATGAAAATAATTTTAGATACTTGTTATGGATCAGCAACAACTTGTGCAGAAAGTATTTTTAAGTTACTCGGAGCTAATGTCAAAGTTATCAATAATGCAAAAGATGGTTTAAAAATAAATTTAAATTGCGGTTCTACATGCTTAGATCCACTAAATCAAGCCATAAAAGAGAACGATGCTGATATGGGATTTAGCTTCGATGGTGATGCCGATAGAGTAATTGGGGTTGATTCAAAAGGTAATATTCTAGATGGGGATCATATACTTTTTCTATGGGGCAGGGAACTTTTGGAAGAAAAATTACTCACCAACAACACAATAATCTCCACAAAAATGGCCAATTTAGGTTTTGAAAAAACTTGGAATGATATTGGGGGCATTTTATATAGAACTGAAGTTGGAGATAAGTTCATATTTGAAGCAATAAAGGAAAAAAAGGCCTTATTAGGCGGAGAACAATCAGGTCATATACTCTCAAAAATTAATAACTTTTGTGGCGATGGCATATTAACTGCACTTCAAATTTCCAAATACTGTAAGAAAAAAAATATTAGTTTAAAATCTTGGCTTAACAGCAGTTTCTTACCTTACCCCCAGAAACTTACTAATATTCATCTAAGTTTTGACTTTAAAAATTTAAATAATTCATATAAGAACTCTATATTTGAAACTATAGAAAATTTTTCAAATATTAAAAATGATGACTGTAGAATTTATATCCGCCCAAGTGGAACTGAACCTGTTTTACGTGTATTAGTAGAAGCAAAAGATCAAAAAGAAGTTAATTATTTATCAACAAAAATCACAACCGAACTACGCACAAAAATCTATAAACTATCTAGTTATTTATGAATCAGATTTTCACATAAATACTTTCATAAATTTTAAGTTGATTCAATAATACATATTTTTCTCGGTTAGTTTTAATTTTATTTGGATTGAAACTCTCATTAAATCGAAAATCTTCATTACGTAATTTTTTGAACTTTATACTTTCTGATATTGTAAGTTCCATATAATCGTAAAGCTCTTTTACATCTGTTTTAATAAAAATTAAGGAACTTTTTTGCATTGAATTTGCGAGGAAATTAATTAATTTAGGTTGAATTACTCGTCTTTTATGGTGCTTTTTTTTAAACCAAGGATCAGGAAAATTAAAAGAAATACTAGTAATTGAATTAATAAGAGATTTATTCTTAGAATGCTCAAAAATATTATTTGCATTCCCAAAGAAAAAATATAAATTTTTATATTCTCTACTTTTCATTTTCACATTTGCATTAAGAACTAACTTCTCCCTAATCTCAATTCCTACATAATTCCAATTTTTATTTTTTAATGACAATTCAAATAAAAAATCACCAGAAGCGCAACCCACGTCCAAATGGATCGGTAACTTTGAATTTTCAAACACCTCATTTAACGGAGGTATTGGATCTATTTCAAAAAAATTCTTACTAAGTGGATTTACATGCTGTCTCATAAAAGTTATTTAATGATTTCTAAATAGAAATCAATAAAATACATATTATTCATAACTATGACAATAATAAGTTAAGAAGCTGGAGAGTAAGGTTTAATAATTATGTGTGTTAAAAAAAGGTTTGAACATTCTTAATCAGCTTTCCATCTGGCTATCTTTTCAACTTTCAGTAGTCTTTATAGTAGGTATTCCTTTAACTTTATTTTGCTGGTCTATAAAAAACAATAGTCAAGCAATTACAAAACTTCTAACTAATTATTGGAAAATATCACTTCTATTTTTTATAAGCCTTATCCTTTTAATTGGAAAGTATAACTACGCTTTATTAATTACAAATATTTCCACAATAATGATGACAATATCAGTATGGTTTTGGGAAGATATTAATGACGAATTAAAAGAGTATGGAATTTCCCATGCATTAATCACAACCACGAAAGTTTGGAGGTGGTCACTAACTTTTATATCTATAATTTTTTTAATTCAAAGTCTGAACAATATAAGTTGTATTTTTTTTATTAATTCTGCAGAATGTGCAATTTGGCTTAAACCTTCGATAAATTTATACTTAATTTTAAAAAATTTATTTAATTTTTTATTTGGAGCTAGCTTTTCTCAACCAGTTGCAAAGTTCCTAGGATTGTTTGCCCTATTGTTATATATATTAGGTTTAGTGCAATGGGCCATAATTAAACTACCCAAAAGTGGAAGGAGTTCTGGTTTTTCTAAAAATGGCAGAAATTGATTTAATAATAAATTTAGAAAAAAATTAGTTTTATAATCCCTTTTAGGAGTTTAAAACTATAAGGTTTTCTATAAAGAAAATATATTAATTAATTTCTAGAAATAATAATTTATGGAGGATTTAGTATCTCTAAGACTCGCCATGATGGAATAGATACAAAAAGAAGGTATAGAATTAGATCACTAATTTACACATTACAAATTATTTAAAGCACCTTTAAATAAAATAAGTAAAATTGATTATCAGGAAAAATATAAACTCTCTTTATTTCTTAATCAAAAAAATTCAAATTAAAGTATCTCTTTACAGATTAATAATATTTGCACATCTCTTGCATAATTTAGTATCTTCAATTCCTTTAACAGTAATACTTTGATAATGCCAGCATCTATCACATTTTTGGCCTTTGGCTTTAAGAATTTGTATCTTTCCAAGTTCATTATTATCCATAATTAAACAATCCTTAGATAAATTATTGACGATATTGAACTTAGAAACTATCAACCAATCACTATATAAATCAACTTCCTTATTGCCAAACTTATCTAGCCAATAAAGAGAATTTTTAACTACTTCATTTTCAGGAAGGTAATTAACCTCAGTTTCAAGAGCTGCTCCGATTATTTGCTGAGTTCTACATCCTTCTATTGCTTTATTAATTTCTACTCTTAATTGTCTTAGATTAGCAATATGTTTATTAAGTTCAGGATTAACCCATGTTTTAGGAAAAATTGGCCATCCTCTTTGAAATACTGATTTTTCTTTGGTTGAATATGGAATATTTTGCCAAATATCTTCTGCCATATGACAAAGTACAGGCGAAATAAGAACCGCTAAATTCTCTACAATTTTAGACATAACAAATTGACAAGATCTTCTCCTAAGCTGAGATTTAGCACTCACATATAACCTATCTTTTGCGATATCCAAGTAAAAATTAGATAAATCCACAACACAGAAACTTTGCAATATTTGAAAAAACTTTGAGAATTCGTAATTTTCATAAGCAATTGTTATCTGATCTGAGACATCAACTAATCTGTTTAACATCCATTGATCTAATATCGGCAACTGATCGATATCAATTTTCTCGATCATAGGATCATAATCATGAATATTGCCTAAAAGATATCTGGCTGTATTTCTTACTTTTCTATAAACATCTGATAATTGTTTTAAAATATTAGATCCGATCGGTACGTCAACTGAATAATCGACAGAACTCACCCAAAGTCTAAGGACATCAGCTCCATAAGCAGGTTGAACCTTATGGTTAGATCCACCATTAATAATAATATTTGGATCTACGACATTACCTAAAGATTTACTCATTTTTCTACCGTTTTCATCTAATGCAAATCCATGAGTTAGAACTTTCTTATATGGGGGCTTATTATTTACTGCTACCGACGTTAGCAACGAAGATTGAAACCAACCTCGATGTTGATCAGATCCCTCTAAATACAGATCAGCTGGATACTCTAATTCATCCCTTTGCTCGCAGACTGCAGCCCAACTAGATCCTGAATCAAACCAAACATCCATTGTATCTAGACCTTTTACCCAACGATCAGATTCTCTCCTATATTTTTCTGGTAATAAATCCTTCTCATCCCAGGCCCACCATATATCTGCTCCATGCTCTTTAAATAAATTTTGTATATGATTGATAGTTTCAGTATTTAGTAATATTTCTTTTCCCTCTTTTTCATAAAAAACTGGAATTGGGACCCCCCATGACCTTTGCCTGGAGATGCACCAATCTCCTCTTCCAACAACCATTGAATAAATTCTTTTTTTCCCTGTTTTCGGCATCCATTCAACAGCATCGATCGATTTCAAAGCTGAGGATCTAAATCCCTCTACAGATGCAAACCATTGTTCAGTAGCTCTAAATATTGTAGGTTTTTTAGTTCTCCAATCATATGGATATCTATGCTTATATTTTTCTTTTAAAAGTAGTAAGTTATTTTTCTCCAAATCTTGAATAATCAAATCATTAGCATCTTTTAAAACATTTAATCCGCAAAATTTTTCAGCATGATTATTCAAATTACCTTTTTCATCGACAATACATGTTATGGGTAATTTATATTCTTGACCAACATTAAAATCGTCCATTCCATGACCTGGGGCTGTGTGAACAATTCCTGTACCAGATTCAGTTGTTATATAGTCACCCCCAATTAAAATATTGCAAAACTTATTTTTTATAGGGTGCTTATACTCGATACCGGCTAACAAAGATCCTTTTACATCTAATAAAATAATCAACTCTCTTTCTAGTTTCTTAGAAATATCAGAAATTAAATCTTTAGCAAAAAGATATATTTTATCTTTTTGATCTGAGGCAAAAACATAATTTAGCCTAGGATTGATAGCCACTCCTTCATTAGCTGGAATAGTCCAGGGTGTAGTAGTCCATATAGCTATAAATAGATTATTAAGCTTGGAAAATTTATTCTTAAGATCTTTCTCCTCTAATTTTAAAAGAATTTCATCTGTTAATTTAGTAATATTGAAAGAAACATAAATACTTTTTGAATAATGTTCATCTGGATACTCTAATTCTGCTTCTGCAAGTGCTGTTCTAGAACTTGGACTCCAATGAACAGGTTTTAAACCTCTATAAATGAAACCATTTAAAAACATCTTTCCAAAAACACCAATCTGCGCAGATTCATAATTTTTCTTAAGAGTTAAATATGGATTATCCCAATCTCCCCAAATACCCCATCTTTTAAAACCTTCTAGTTGATTATTAATCTGAATCTTCGCATAATCTGTTGCTTTTTTTCTTAATGCTAAAGAATCTAAATCTTTTCGTTCATGAGATTTTAAACTTTGTAAGACCTTTAATTCAATTGGCAATCCATGACAATCCCAACCAGGTACAAAATGAACCTTGAATCCTTTTAAGGTTTTATATTTATTAATGATATCTTTTAAAACTTTATTTAAAGCATGTCCCATATGAAGAGATCCATTAGCGTAAGGCGGGCCATCATGCAAAGTAAAATTTTTACCTGAGTTAGATGATCCTAACTCCAAATCAATATTATTATTTGACCAGAATTCCTGTATTTCAGGTTCTCTAATTACTGAATTAGCTCGCATTGAAAAATTGGTTTTCAGTAAATTCAAAGTTTCTTTATAAGAAAAATTAGATTTTTTGTCTTTATTTTGTTTTGGTTTCATACGAAGTTATAGAATTTATTTGTAATCAATGTATTTTTTTAAATTATTTTTTTTCATCATTAATTCTATCTTTTTTAGATTCAATTGTTGTTGTTTTTTGCATCTCTAAATCAGTAAATTTTTTTTTATTGGAAATATTTATATTATCATTTTCATCATTCCTAACCCACTTTTTTTTATTTAAATTTTCATTATTTCTTACGAATTTTAAAAAAACGTTTGAATTTAAAAAATCCTTCCTTGCGAGAGAGAGAGCCTCTATAAATATTGATAGATTTTTTTTCAATTCTATTACTGTTTTCAATTTATTTTTCTCTTGATTAGTTAATTGATTCCATCTAATAGAAAAAATTTCTAACAAATAAAAAATAAATAATATAGTTATGACAATAAAAATTGAATTATAAAAACGATCAAAAACATTATGCTTAACAAGTAATATCATCCCAATCACCAAATTAATACCAGCTTTTATCAAGTCTCTTGGTCTGCCTAATTCAATATATATAATAGGTATCAACAAAAATATAATTCCAAAGAAGAGATATAAATAACTTAAATAAATTACCAAAATTTTGCATTATTTTTTCTGAGTATAGTAAAAATGCAAATAATTAACTAATTAAATTGCCTAACATTGATTTTCCATGAACTGCGGTCGGGGAGACTTGAACTCCCACACCCGAGGATACGAGTACCTAAAACTCGCGCGTCTACCAATTCCGCCACGACCGCACAAATAAAATTTTAGTTTAGCGAGGTAAATTTGAAAAATAAATTTTACTTAAGATCCTTAATTTGACACATAATATCAGTTACGAGACTTCTAGAAAAATAAAAAATATTTGATCCTGCTATACAATAACAATAAATTATTAGTTATATTATCTTTAGATGTAAGGAAACAATTTTTAACTTAACTAGTAAAAATAAAAATATTCAAACTAATTTCTCTAAAACATTTAATTGGCATAGAGAGATAAAAGATCATATTGATCCCCCGAGTTTTTGGAACCCAACATTAGGATTATTCTTTGGGGGTTATCTTCTAGCATTCCTTAGTATTTGGCAATGGTATAGGGGAGTTTGGCCTTTACCACTACTAGTAGCTACTGCTTTTCTTGCATTGCATATTGAAGGGACTGTTATACATGATGCTTGTCATAAAGCTGCCCACCCTGTGCCTTGGATAAACCAAGCCATGGGTCACGGATCAGCTATACTACTAGGTTTCAGTTTTCCAGTTTTTACTAGAGTGCACTTGCAACATCACAGTCATGTAAATGATCCTAAAAATGATCCTGATCATATTGTAAGTACTTTTGGACCAATTTGGCTTATTGCTCCAAGATTCTTTTATCATGAAGTATTTTTCTTTCAAAGAAAGCTGTGGAGAAAATACGAATTATTGCAGTGGGGGATAGAAAGATCCATATTTATCACAATCATTTTAGCTGGCTTAAAATTTGACTTTATGAATTTAATTTATAATTTATGGTTTGGTCCTGCATTAATGGTTGGAGTCACTTTAGGAATCTTTTTTGATTATCTCCCCCATAGACCATTCCGTTCAAGAAATAAATGGTTAAACTCGAGAGTTTATCCAAGTAAATTTATGAATATTCTAATAATGGGTCAAAATTATCATTTAATCCATCACCTTTGGCCTTCAATTCCATGGTTTGAATACAAAATAGCTTATGAGAAGACCAAACCATTATTAGATATGAAAGGATCACCTCAAAGAGTTGGAATTTTTGAAACAAAAGAAGATACTTGCAATTTTATTTATGATTTAATAATAGGAATAAGATATCACGGTGAAACAAAAAGAAGCTTAGAAAAAAATGATAAATTTATAACCAAACATTAAATTTAAAAATTCTTATAGATAAAAATTAAAAAGGTTATTAGTACTAAGTTATTTTATTCATTAATGATTTTGGGTACTTTAAAAAATTTATTTTCTCTTGAAGGTGCTAAATCTAATAGTTCCTCAGAAATTTCATTATTTTTCTTTTCATCTCTTCTTAAAACATTTACTACTTCTATGGCTCTAGTGGTGCAAGGAATATTATTGGTATCAATTTTTTCTAATTGTTTTATATAATCCAAAATTTTTTCTAATTGTTCTGCATGTTTTTGAATCTCACTCGCATTTAATTCAAGCCTTGCTAATTGAGCAACTTTTTTTACTTCATTACTTGTAATTTTTGCCATATTTTGTTGAATTATGAAAAAAGTCTGTACTTATATTACCTTAAATGATTTTTTAAAAATTGCCTAATCTCTCAAAAAATTTAACAGAATAAATTAAACAATTTTTAGAAGTCTTAATTACTAGACGATTTTATTTACTTAAAAAACTAGACTTAATGGTATTTCATAGCTAAAACTAAAGTTAGATAAAAATTTAAAAATAGATAAACAATCCTTTAAAAAAAGTTTTTTTTATCGACACTCTAAGCTTGTCGCACCTGAATTAATAGGATGTTTCCTTGTAAGAAATAGTAATGAAAAAGGCTTAAAAAAAGGATTAATAGTTGAAACTGAGGCTTATTCTCAAGAAGAAGAGGCTTGTCATGGGCATAATAAACAGACTCCTTCAAATAAAGTTCTATTTGGTGAACCGGGAAGATTTTATATTTACAAATCGTATGGGATTCATCATTGCTTAAACGTTGTTACTGATAAAGAAAACTTTGCGAGTGGTGTTCTAATAAGGGCTGTTTTCATATCAAATAAAAATGAAAGAGAAGCTTCTGGTCCTGGATTACTTACCAAGGCATTTAAAATAGATAAAAGGTTTAATTCACTGCAGATTCTTGAAAATAATTTTTTGTGGATTAGCAAAAGAGAGTCATATTTAGACAAAAAAGATTTAGTTCAAACTACAAGAATTGGCATATCTAAAGCAAAAAATATAAAATGGCGTTGGTATCTAAAAAGGAGTAGAAGTATTAGTAAAAGGGAAAAAGGAGATAAAAACCCTATTTTAAAAAATTTAAATACTCATTTATCTCGAAAAACATAATGGAAAATTGGCCTCATAAGCACATCCTTACACTTTCGAATTTCTCAAAAGATGATTATAAATCAGTTCTTGAGTTAACTGAAAGATTTAATTCTCTTAATACTACTGGAACAAAAAAAATACCTGCTTTACAAGGAAATTTAATAATATCAATCTTTTTTGAGGCTAGCACTAGAACACGAAATAGTTTTGAGCTAGCTGCCAAAAGACTTTCTGCTGATGTACAAAGCTTTACTCCTTCTTCAAGTTCTTTAAGTAAAGGAGAAACTCACCTAGATACTGCATTAACATACGCTGCGATGGGGGCTGATATTTTAATCATTAGACATTCTTCTAGTCATATTCCTTTTGAGATTTCTAAAAGACTCGATGCATCTAATTCAAAAACTTCAGTATTAAATGCTGGAGATGGATTACATAGCCATCCCAGTCAAGGCTTATTAGATCTATATACATTAATAAAATTCTTTTCTCCAAAATTATTGAAGCCAGAGATCTTAAATTCTAAGACAATTTTGATAGTTGGTGATGTAATTCATTCAAGAGTTGCAAGATCAAATCTTTGGGCATTAACTGCATTTGGTGCAAACGTAATCTTATGTGGACCACCAACACTTATTCCAGATGAGTTTATTGATTTCGTAAACAGCGCTCCAACAAATAAGATGCCAGATCCAATTTTAGCAAGAGGGTCAATTAAAATTTCAAGATCACTAGAAGAGTCCATTAAAAATTCAGATGCAGTAATTGTTTTAAGATTACAAAAAGAAAGAATGATGGAGAATTTATTAAGTAGTACTAGATCATATAGTGAAAATTATTGTTTGACTCCAGAAATGCTATCAATTAATCGTAAAGATATTCCTATCCTTCATCCTGGACCTATTAATCGTGGCATTGAAATTAGTAGCAGAATAGTTGATGAATATCCAAATTGTTTAATAAATGAGCAGGTTTCTAATGGAATACCCACCAGAATGGCTTTACTTTATTTATTAAGTAAATTTAAAAAACAAATTTAAAGTAATTTGAGACTTTCAGTAAAAAAACCATAAAATAATCCCAATCTAAAAGAATCTATTAACAATAATAATAACTTTTTCCTAAGATCACGACGAAATCTTCGTCTAAATTGGATCAAGATTTCGATAAACAAAACTGATAAAAAAGCACCTACTGGATCCATTAATTCAACTACTGCACTTATCATACCAAGTGAGCTTCCAAGAAAATATCCGGTTAAAGCAATAGTTAAAGCCAAAGAATATCTACGCCATGGATTTCTCGCCCACTGGCTTAATCTTTCTAAATTATCAATCACTAATAGTTGAAATTTAGTTTTTTGAGGTTTAAAAACCATTATTTATGGAAAATTTTTAGAAAGAATCTAATCAGAACTTGATTTTACTTTAGGAGTACCTTCTATTAATTCAAGTAGGGCCTCCATCTGCGCAAGAACACCTCTAAGTTCTCCTGGCTCTGGGAATAGACCATCATCTTGTATGCCCAAATGCATTTCTCTTAATTCCTGCCTTAAATAGCGTAAATGGCTTACTACTTGCTCTCTTTTAGTTTGTGACATGATAAATTTAGGACAATCTTATTTTAAAGAATTTTTATTAAAGAGAATTTGAAAATTTGCGTATTTTAACTTAATTATAATTAAACAAATAAATTTTATATTTCTAGATAAATTTTTAAAATTTTGTAAGTAATTAATATTTATGGAATATTAATTGCTTGAGGTTATATCATTAAAATGAATTGAAATTAATCAATGTGAAATCTACATCCCATAACAAAATAAGTGAGGAAGTTGTAAACTCTTTTAATGAAGAAATGACTCTTGAGCTAGCAAAAAGATTAGAAGATGATAATTATGCTAGCCCATTTGATGGATTACAAGATTGGCATTTGTTAAGGGCCTTAGCAATTAATAGACCTGAATTAACTTCAGATTTTATTCATCTTTTAGATCAGGAACCTTTTGATGAAAACTAAATCAAAAGAATTAAAAGTTAAGCTTCTTGTACTAGTAACTGGAAGTATTGCTGCAGTAAGAATACCTTTGCTAGTGAGTCAATTAGTAAAGAATAATTATGAAATAAAATGCGTAATTTCAAAAAATGCTGAGAAATTGGTTCAACCAGTTTCACTCTCTATTTTGAGTAGAAATGCTTGCATATTAGATAAAGACCAATGGTCCTATAATCAACCTAGACCTCTTCATATAGATTTATGCGATTGGGCTGATGTTTTAATAATGGCTCCATTGACTGCAACAACTCTTTCAAAGTGGGTGACAGGTAATGCTGAAGGATTAATAGCGAGTATATTAATTGCGAATACTAAGCCTATTGTTGTTGCTCCTGCCATGAATACTAAAATGTGGCTTAATAAGGCTGTTCAAAAAAATTATTCATCTTTAGAAGACTACACTAATGTTTTATTGCTTAATCCAAGTGAGGGGATTTTAGCTTGCGACGAAATTGGAGCAGGGAAAATGCCTCCTAATGATTTAATCCAATTGGCTTTAACTTTTATACTTTTACAAAATAAAAAGCCGTTTTATAAAGACTTAAAAAATAAAGAATTTTTAATTACAGGTGGTTGTACTAGTGAAAAAATTGATGCTGCGAGAAATATAACCAACAAAAGTTCGGGCATTATGGGATTACTTCTTTCACAAGTAGCAAGATTTAGAGGTGCAAAAGTTAAATATATACATGGGCCTCTAAAAACTAAAATGAATATTATTGAAGGTATACAAAGTTATGAAATTGAAACTAGTGATGATTTAAGTAAAGCAATACAAAAAGAAATTTCTAATTGTGATTATTTTATTATGAATGCCGCAGTATCTGATTTTAAAATCTCTAAAGATACTAAAAAAAAGATTGCTAAAAATAAATTTGAAAGTTTTTTAAATAATAATTTTGAACTAGTTCCTGATATTTTAAAAGATCTTAGTAAAAGAAAAAAACAGAAACAAATTTTTGTTGGATTTTGTGCTTTTACAGGATCCATTAGTAGTGCGCGAAAAATCATTAAAGAAAAAATAGTGATTAAAAATTGTGATCTGATATTTGCTAATCCAATAGATATTGAAGGCCAAGGTTTTGGTCCATATGCTGAAAATGAAGGTTGGCTTTTTGATAAAAAAGATATGGAATATTTTATAGAAAAAACATCTAAAATTGATTTAGCTAATAATTTAATCAGCCAAATTATTTCAACTAATAACTAATTGATAAAAAATTATATTTGTATTCTTTCGTAATCTTAATCATTTAATTTTCTCTTATAGCATAAAATAACTGAAGTTTTTTAAAAATTAAAAAGACTACGAGTTGTTTCGAGGATTAAAAAAACTAACTTTTATAGTTCTTTCCCTTGTAATATCCGTACTGAACATTTTAAGGTAAACCATTACCAGCAGTCACAGAACTTTATTGAAATTTTATTATGAGAATACGTTCTTTATTAGCTTTTGTTATTTCACTTTGTTTAACTTTTGCTTTTGTCCCAGATAAAGCCTATGCTTTTTCAGAGAGAGGGAATGCCCAATTTACAGATGTTGTTAACACAGGGAAAGCTAATGATTGTCCTTCATTAGATTCCTCCCTATTAGGATCAATATCTTTGGGGAATGGAGATTCCTTAAAGGGAATATGCATGCATCCAACTGAGGTTTATGTAAAAGTTCCAGGAAGTAAACGAAAAGAGGCTGAATTTGTTGCAACAAAAATTATTAGCCCACGAAATAATACTACAGTTACAGAGGTATACGGAGATATAGACTCAGGCACATTTATAGAAAAGGGAGGAATTGATTTTCAATTAATTACTGTACTAACTCCTGGAGGACTGGAGGTGCCATTTGCATTTTCTGCAAAAGATTTAACAGCTGATCTACCGTCATCCATTGAACCAGGTACTGAAGTTAATGGTGCAACATTCACACCTAATTATAGAACTGGAGATTTTTTAGATCCTAAAGCAAGAGCTAAAAATACAGGTGTTGAATACGCTCAAGGTTTAGTTGCCTTAGGTGGAGATGATGAGGAACTTGCTAAAGAAAATATTAAAGTTGACGTTAATGGTACTGGAGTAGTAACTTTATCAATTAAGAATGTAGATTCTGATACTGATGAATTTGCAGGTACATTTGAAGCCATCCAACCTTCTGATACAGATATGGGTTCAAAAGAACCTCTTGATGTAAAAATAATTGGTGAGCTTTACGGAAGAAAAGCTTAATTAAAAAAAAAAAAGAGAGAGGGTTTAAACCCTCTTTTTTTTTCTTAATTTATCTTATTAAAATTATAAAATGAATTCAAAACAAGGACTAAAAAGAGATTCAAAAGGTCTCATACCTCCTTATGGGGGAGAGCTGAAAGAACTTATTATTAAGGATCAAGATTCTAAATCAAAGCTTCTTTCAAAAGTTTCTTATGAGTATGAATGTAGTGAGCGAAATGCATGTGATGTTGAGCTTTTGATGGTTGGAGGATTCTCTCCTTTAGAGGGCTTTATGAATAGAGAAGAATATACATCAGTAATTACAAATCATCGAGATACAAAAGGTTTACTTTTTGGATTGCCAATTGTTTTTGATACCAATGATATAAACATAAAGGAAGGTGAAAAAATCTTACTCACTTATAAAAAACAAAAATTAGCAGTTTTGGAAGTAAATTCAAAGTGGGAGCCCGATAAATCCTTAGAAGCAGAATTTTGTTATGGAACTAATTCCATGGATCATCCTGCAGTAAGGATGATTTTCAATGAAAGAGGACGATTCTATATTGGAGGAAAAATATATGGATTTGAGCTACCTAATCGAGATTTTCCTTGTAAAACCCCAAAAGAAGTTCGAGATTTATTACCAGCTAATTTTGATGTAGTTGCCTTTCAATGCAGAAATCCTATTCATAGAGCTCATTATGAATTATTTACTAACGCCTTAAAATCCGATAATGTTTCCTCTGATTCAGTTGTTTTGGTTCATCCAACATGTGGGCCAACACAACTAGACGATATCCCAGGGAAAGTTCGATATTTGACCTATAAAAAATTAGAAGAAGAGCTCTCTAATAAAAAAATAAAGTGGGCTTTTTTACCATACTCAATGCATATGGCAGGACCTAGAGAAGCTTTGCAACATATGATAATTAGAAGGAATTATGGATGTACTCATTTTATCATTGGCAGAGATATGGCTGGATGTAAATCTTCATCGACTGGTATAGACTTTTATGGACCTTATGATGCTCAGAACTTCGCGAATGAATGTGCAGAAGAACTAATGATGCAAACTGTGCCTTCTAAAAATCTAGTCTATACAAAAGAAGAAGGTTACATAACTGCTGAAAAAGCAAATGAAAATAATTATGAAATAATGAAACTAAGCGGCACAGAATTTAGAAAAAAATTAAGAAATGGAGATCCTATACCTGAATGGTTTGCTTTTAAAAGTGTAGTGGATGTTCTAAGAAGGTCTTAATATTGTTTTATTATTAGTATTATGTATTTAATCAAAACTTTTTTATCGTGAACAAACGTTGGAGAAACGTAGGACTTTACGTTCTAGCAGTAATTACAATCATTTTTATAGGTACATCTGTTTTTGATAAACCAAGTACTGAGAATGCAACAAAAACTTTAAGATATAGCGATTTTATTGAAGCTGTTCAAGATAAAGAAATTAGCAGGGTTTTAATATCCCCAGATAGTGGGACTGCACAAGTAGTAGAAAATGATGGAAGTAGATCTGAAGTTAACTTAGCTCCAGATAAAGATCTACTTAAAATCCTTACAGAGAATGATGTAGATATAGCTGTAACTCCTACAAAATTAGCTAATCCTTGGCAACAAGCGGTAAGCAGTCTAATATTCCCTGTTTTATTAATTGGAGGTCTATTCTTCTTATTTAGAAGGTCTCAAAGTGGAAATGGTGGTGGTGGTGGTAATCCTGCGATGAGTTTTGGAAAAAGTAAAGCTAGACTCCAAATGGAGCCATCTACTCAGGTAACCTTTTCTGATGTTGCTGGAGTTGAGGGAGCAAAATTGGAGTTAACTGAAGTTGTTGATTTTCTCAAAAGTCCAGATAGATTTACAGCAGTTGGAGCTAAAATCCCAAAAGGGGTACTTTTAGTTGGGCCTCCAGGCACAGGAAAAACTCTTTTAGCAAAGGCAGTTGCAGGAGAAGCAGGCGTACCATTTTTCTCCATATCTGGTTCAGAATTTGTTGAAATGTTTGTTGGGGTTGGTGCAAGTAGAGTTAGAGATTTGTTCGAACAAGCAAAGAAAAATGCTCCTTGTATTGTTTTTATTGATGAAATAGATGCAGTTGGAAGACAAAGAGGTGCAGGAATGGGAGGAGGAAATGATGAAAGAGAGCAGACTTTAAACCAACTTTTAACTGAAATGGATGGTTTTGAAGGTAATTCAGGTATTATTATTGTTGCAGCAACCAACAGACCGGATGTTTTAGACTCAGCATTAATGAGGCCAGGTAGATTTGATAGACAAGTAACTGTGGATCGACCTGATTATGCTGGAAGATTACAAATTTTAAACGTTCATGCAAAAGATAAAACTCTTTCAAAAGATGTAGATCTTGATAAAGTAGCTAGAAGAACACCTGGATTTACAGGTGCAGATTTAGCAAATCTTTTAAATGAAGCAGCTATCCTTGCAGCAAGAAAAGACCTTGATAAAGTAAGTAATGATGAAGTAGGAGATGCTATTGAAAGAGTAATGGCAGGACCTGAAAAGAAAGATAGAGTTATAAGCGATAAAAAAAAGGAACTTGTTGCATACCATGAGGCAGGTCATGCTTTAGTAGGTGCCTTAATGCCAGATTATGATCCAGTAGCGAAAGTATCCATTATTCCAAGAGGCCAAGCAGGAGGTTTAACATTTTTCACACCTAGCGAAGAAAGAATGGAGTCTGGTCTTTACTCTCGTTCATACCTACAAAACCAAATGGCTGTAGCTCTTGGTGGAAGAGTTGCAGAAGAAATTGTTTATGGAGAAGAAGAAGTGACTACTGGTGCTTCAAATGATTTACAGCAAGTTGCTAATGTTGCAAGACAAATGATTACTAAATTTGGAATGAGTGACAAAATTGGACCAGTAGCTTTAGGCCAATCACAGGGAGGAATGTTTCTAGGAAGAGATATGAGTGCTACCAGAGATTTCTCTGAAGACACTGCAGCAACAATCGATGTAGAAGTATCGGAGCTTGTTGACACTGCATACAAAAGAGCGACTAAAGTACTCTCTGATAACAGAAGCATTCTTGATGAAATGGCATCAATGTTAATTGAGAAAGAAACAATAGATACCGAAGATATTCAGGATCTACTTAATCGCTCAGATGTAAAAGTTGCGAATTATATTTGATCAAAATTAGTATAAGTTTGTATTTATTAGAAAAAATTGTAAATATCCGAACAGTTTTAAAAAATATATGATTATTAAAGTTGTAAGTTAATTTAGTTCAAAGATTCAATTAAGTAAACTTTTATCTTTGACGATCACAATATTTTCTTTATTTCATAATAGTGCATTGAGCGTGGTTAAGAAGCAAATGATCTGCTAAAACAAGTGCTATCATCGAATCAACCATTGGCACTGCTCTCGGTAAAACACATGGATCATGCCTGCCTTTAGCCTTCATTACTACTTCTTTACCATCAGCATTAACAGTTTTCTGTTTTTTTCCAATAGTAGCTGTCGGTTTAAAAGCTATTTTCATCTCAATATTCTCTCCATTACTAATACCTCCTTGTATTCCGCCTGAATTGTTAGATATAGTTTTAAGCTTATTGATATCATCAGACTCAACAAATGAATCATTGTGCTCACTGCCTCTTAAGTAAGTTCCCAAGAAACCTGAACCTATTTCAAAGCCTTTGGTAGCAGGTAAAGACATCAAAGATTTAGCTAGGTCAGCTTCCAATTTATCAAATACAGGCATACCTAATCCTGAGGGAACATTTTTCACTAAACATTCAATAACACCGCCACAAGAATCACCTTCTTGTTGTAATTCTTTTATTCTATTGATCATTTTTATAGCAGCCTTTTGATCAGGACATCTTACAATATTTGAATCTATTACACTGAGAGAAACTGTCTCTTTATTAACTTGAGAGTCTATATCATGAATACGCTTTACCCAAGAAAGGATTTCAGTATTAAATAATGTTTTTAATAATTGTTTTGCAATAGCACCTGCCGCAACTCTTCCTATCGTTTCTCTCGCGGAAGCTCTACCTCCGCCAGAATCAGCTTGAATACCGTACTTTAAATGATATGTTCCATCTGCATGAGAAGGCCTGAATACTTGCTCCAAATTACTATAGTCACCAGGTCTTTGATCTTTATTCCTTACCAACATTGCAATAGGGGTACCAAGTGTTATACCCTCTTTTAACCCACTTAATACCTCTAATTTATCATCTTCATTTCTTGGAGTTGTAATTTTACTCTGACCAGGTCTCCTCCTATCTAATTCATGTTGTATTTGATCAAGATTTACTTTTAACTTTGGGGGACATCCATCAAGAATAACACCAACTGCCCCGCCATGAGATTCTCCAAAAGTACTTACACGAAAGATTTTTCCAAAACTACTACTCATAGAAATATCAAATTATTATAGTTCTATTAACTATTATATGGAATCAATTGAAATAGACAAAAAAAAGCCTCCTAAATAAGGAGGCTTTGAATTTAGAACTTTAAGCTTAACCGATAGCTGGAGCTGTTAGAGCTACTGTTGTAGACTCAGCTGCTGCTAGATCAAGTGGGAAGTTATGAGCATTACGCTCGTGCATTACTTCCATACCTAAGTTTGCTCTGTTAAGAACATCACCCCATGTAGGAACAATCTTACCGTTTGCATCAACAACTGATTGGTTGAAGTTGAAACCGTTAAGGTTGAATGCCATTGTGCAGATTCCCATTGAAGTTAACCAAACACATACAACTGGGAATACAGCTAGGAAGAAGTGAAGACTTCTGCTGTTGTTGAATGAAGCATATTGGAAGATCAAACGACCGAAGTAGCCATGAGCTGCAACGATGTTATATGTTTCTTCTTCTTGTCCGAACTTGTAACCATAGTTCTGAGACTCTGTCTCAGTTGTTTCTCTGATTAGAGATGAAGTAACAAGTGAACCATGCATAGCTGAGAATAAAGATCCTCCGAACATACCAGCAACACCAGCCATGTGGAATGGGTGCATAAGAATGTTGTGCTCTGCCTGGAAAACAAACATGAAGTTGAATGTTCCAGAGATACCTAAAGGCATTCCGTCAGAGAATGAACCTTGACCGAATGGGTATACAAGAAATACTGCGAAAGCTGCTGAAACTGGTGCAGAATATGCAACACAGATCCATGGACGCATACCTAAACGGTATGAAAGCTCCCACTGACGTCCCATGTATGCTGAGATACCAATAAGGAAGTGGAATATTACTAGCTGGTAAGGACCACCGTTGTATAACCACTCATCTACAGTAGCTGCTTCCCAAATTGGGTAGAAGTGTAGACCAATAGCGTTTGAAGAAGGAACAACTGCACCTGAGATGATGTTGTTTCCGTATAGGAATGAACCAGCAACTGGTTCTCTAATTCCGTCAATGTCTACTGGAGGTGCTGCGATGAAAGCAACGATGAAACAAGCCGCTGCTGCAAGTAGGCATGGAATCATTAAGACGCCGAACCAACCAACATAAATTCTATTGTTAGTTGATGTTACCCACTCACAAAACTGTGGCCAGCCTTTTAACAGCGAAGAACGCTGCTGCTGAATAGTTGTCATGAGTTCGTAAAGTATGTCTCTAATCGAGACGTGTAAATAAAAACGAAAAATAATTTCGCTTCAATGAATATAGTCCAAAATCATTAAAAATGTGTAGAAATTAATTATGTCAGATTAAGGATTTTTCTCATTTTGAGGTGAAATGTACCTTTATGTCTTAATATTTTCTTTGTAATTGAGGAATTATCTTGGTAATAATACAGTGGCTATTCAACGGCAAAAGGAAAAAGGAGGTCGTATCTTTATCACAAGCAAGATATAGAAGACTGGAACTAGAGGCTTTTGGAGCAATCATCTACTGGAGTGAGAGAATTTAAACAATCAACTTTTTTAAATGCAACATTCATAAATAGATTTAAAGATTTATAAGAAAATCTTATCTATCTGATAAACAATACTTATTCAAAAAACAAACATTAAATTTAAGAGACAATATAAATAAATCAGAAAATTTACAGATTTAAACAAATAAAAAATAGTAGTAATTATATTAAAGATAACTTAAGAAAATAGATTAATTTCCTAAGTAAGGGGTTAATCTATCTCTTTTTATTTAAAAAGTTTGAATAAGAGAGCCTAGTTCTGGAGTATCTAAAAGCATTGCAAAGAAGGTCAATATTGTTAGTAATATTATCGAAAAATAAAATTGAATCATGAATATAAATTAATCTGAAATTGAATTAGAAAGCTGTATCAAAAACATCAAATTATATAAATAGACAAAAAAAAGCCTCCTAAATAAGGAGGCTTTGAATTTAGAACTTTAAGCTTAACCGATAGCTGGAGCTGTTAGAGCTACTGTTGTAGACTCAGCTGCTGCTAGATCAAGTGGGAAGTTATGAGCATTACGCTCGTGCATTACTTCCATACCTAAGTTTGCTCTGTTAAGAACATCACCCCATGTAGGAACAATCTTACCGTTTGCATCAACAACTGATTGGTTGAAGTTGAAACCGTTAAGGTTGAATGCCATTGTGCAGATTCCCATTGAAGTTAACCAAACACATACAACTGGGAATACAGCTAGGAAGAAGTGAAGACTTCTGCTGTTGTTGAATGAAGCATATTGGAAGATCAAACGACCGAAGTAGCCATGAGCTGCAACGATGTTATATGTTTCTTCTTCTTGTCCGAACTTGTAACCATAGTTCTGAGACTCTGTCTCAGTTGTTTCTCTGATTAGAGATGAAGTAACAAGTGAACCATGCATAGCTGAGAATAAAGATCCTCCGAACATACCAGCAACACCAGCCATGTGGAATGGGTGCATAAGAATGTTGTGCTCTGCCTGGAAAACAAACATGAAGTTGAATGTTCCAGAGATACCTAAAGGCATTCCGTCAGAGAATGAACCTTGACCGAATGGGTATACAAGAAATACTGCGAAAGCTGCTGAAACTGGTGCAGAATATGCAACACAGATCCATGGACGCATACCTAAACGGTATGAAAGCTCCCACTGACGTCCCATGTATGCTGAGATACCAATAAGGAAGTGGAATATTACTAGCTGGTAAGGACCACCGTTGTATAACCACTCATCTACAGTAGCTGCTTCCCAAATTGGGTAGAAGTGTAGACCAATAGCGTTTGAAGAAGGAACAACTGCACCTGAGATGATGTTGTTTCCGTATAGGAATGAACCAGCAACTGGTTCTCTAATTCCGTCAATGTCTACTGGAGGTGCTGCGATGAAAGCAACGATGAAACAAGCCGCTGCTGCAAGTAGGCATGGAATCATTAAGACGCCGAACCAACCAACATAAATTCTATTGTTAGTTGATGTTACCCACTCACAAAACTGTGGCCAGCCTTTTAACAGCGAAGAACGCTGCTGCTGAATAGTTGTCATGAGTTCGTAAAGTATGTCTCTAATCGAGACGTGTAAATAAAAACGAAAAATAATTTCGCTTCAATGAATATAGTCCAAAATCATTAAAAATGTGTAGAAAAATTCTTAATTTCATATATTAATGATGTACTTATTAAATAGGTAATTTTTCTGAAAAGTGGAAAATTTAGCTAAAAAATTCCTCAAAAATTTTATTTGGTAAATTTATTAATTCTTTTTTTGTATAACTCATCGCGATATTTTTTTCTTTATAAGCTACCTCACCAATAAAAACAGGCCAAATAGCTTCTTCTCCTTTGTAAGTTTTAGTATTACCTTCCATATCAATAAATAAAGGATCTCCCTTTTTGATGCGCTTCCAATCTTGATTCATTCTTTTCGGATGTATTAAGGCATCAATATTTCCATATTTTTCTCTTGGATAGTCAATACTTCCTTGATGTACATGAACCACTAAACCTTTTGGGGGGTTTATTTGATTATTTTTTAACTTATCTATCTCATCTCTTAAAGAACTCATGATTATTAAAAATCTATTAATAATATTTAAATCATAAAAGTTTTGAGCAACTGGTCCTATTTCAATTACTAATCCGCATGGCCATGCCTCTACGAGAAACCCAGTTTGTATTTTATCTTTTTCATGTAAATAAATAGGTAATCCAAATTTATGTTGTAGTAATGATGCCAAACAAAAATCTTTACCTCTTCTTCCATACATAACAATACTTGTTCCCATATTTGCAGTGGTAGTATGCAAGTCAATTGCAATTTCACAAGGATCTGAACCATTAATACCAAACATTTCAACTAAATAATTTGCCCTATTAATTTCATAAATATTATTATTAATAGAATTATTAATTGAATTGAAAGACCTATTTAAATCACTGTCTATATATCGACAGCCCCTTTCATAAGCCAGAGGGTTTCCTATAATGTATTTATATTCAATGTTTTTATCAATTTTTTTTTCCTCCTTACTAAATTGGTTTACTGCCCAAATAGGATTGATTTCATTTCCATGAGTGCCAGAAACAATTAGTATTTTTTTAAAAGCCATTTTTAAAAAATAAAATTAAAATTTATGCAAAATAAATACCTTATTAATTCTGCCAAAAGATTCTGGTTTTGGTTTTGGACAAAATTAATGAACGGTTTCGCGCCTTCTGATCTACAGGGAAATTATAAAAGGCCGCATGGAATATTAATAGATAAAAATTATGATTTCGAAGGCAATACTCAAAACTCCTACTTATTAGTAGGAAATTCTTGTCCTTGGTGCCATAGAACATTAATCATTTATAAACTTAAAAACTTGTCAAAGAAAGTTAAATTAATTTTTTTAGAAGCAGATATTAATAGTGGTCAATGGATTTTTAGTGAAAAGTTCAAAGGATTTGGGAATCTTCATCAACTTTATCAAAAAGCACAAAAAAACAATGTTTTCAGGTCAACATTACCATTACTAATTAATTTTAAAAATGATCAAGTTAATATTTTATCTAGTGAAAGTTCTCATATAGTAAGTTTACTAAATTCAATAGAAACAGAATCTTCTCAAAAAAAAACACAAATTAATAATTGCGATGAAGATTTGCTGAAAATAATTCATGCCGACATAAATGATGGGGTTTATAAATGCGGATTTGCCAGAAATCAGATATCTTATGAAAAAGCAAGTAAAAAGCTTTTTAAAGCCTTAAGCAAAATAGAAAAAAAGTTTGATGAAAATTTAGGTAATTGGATTTGTGGAGAGGAATTAACCTATGCAGATATTTATTTATTTCCTACGGTTATTCGTTGGGAATTGATTTATAAGAATCTTTTCAAATGTACTGAAAAAGAAATTTCAGAATTTAAAAACATTATTAAATGGAGACTGCAGTTTTTTGAATTTTCTAATGTTTCTGAGACATGTTTTGATTCTCAATGGAAAAAAGACTACTACAAAGCATTATTCCCATTAAATCCCAACCAAATCATACCAATTCTTCCTTCTTTAAAAGAAATAATACAATCTTCTATTTAAAAAAAGATATTAAATTGATTATTTAATAATCAATTTCATGTTGTAATGAACACGAATCTTTTTAATATATGATGCAAAATCAATTCAAAGTAACTATGTTATAAGTGTCTACTTAAGTATGAAAAGCTCCAAATGAAATCCATTGACGAACACATTAAAAAAGATCAATCGGAAATCGCCTCTGCTAAAGAAGAGGGTAATCTTCCAAAGGTCAGACATTTAACTGAAGAATTAAAAGAACTTGAAGAATATAAGGATCACCATCCTGAAGATAAACATGATCCAAATGCATTAGAATTATTCTGTGATGCAAATCCAGATGAACCTGAATGTTTAGTTTATGATGATTAAGTTTTGATCTTTAAAATGCAAAAAAAAAGGGGGTTAAAGCCCCTTTTTTTTTTTAAATTTTATTAATAATCCATATTGAAATCAGAAGGACTTCCAGTTAATGAACAGACCACAGATTCTTCATTCTTCATTTCTATTACTTCTACTATAGGCCTTCCCATTTTCTTTAAAACTTCAATATCTTGGATTGTCTGGCATCTAGCAATTATTTGTCCTTGTTGATCAAAGCAACTATAAAAATTCATAAGTTTAATAAAGGCAATATCTAATTTATGGCTAATTTCCAGAATTAAATCAAGTACTTTAACTAATAAAATAACATCTCCAAAAAATTAAATCTTATTCCAGACCTCAGAAAGTAGTAAAGAAAGGCCTTTTTGTAAAGATGAAGAAATAACTAAAACTTTTTTCTTAGATAACTTTTCTAATTTTTTTGTGATTATTTTCAAATAGATTTCATCTACAAGCTCCATCTTATTAAGTACAACTATTCTTTCTTTATCTAAAAGACCATTGCCATATTGTTTTAATTCTTGCTCAATTATTTCAAAATCATGAATAGGATTCTCTGCAATTGAATCGATTAAATGAATAAGTATCTTAGTTCTTTGAATATGTCTTAAAAAATCATGACCCAACCCTACTCCTTCAGATGCTCCAGATATTAAACCAGGAATATCCGCAAAAAGACATCCATTTCCATCAGCCTTCCTTACTACCCCTAAATTAGGTATTAAAGTTGTAAATGGATAGTTTGCAATTTTTGGACGGGCTGATGATAAAACAGAAATCAAAGTACTTTTCCCTGCATTAGGAAGACCTATAATACCTACTTCCGCAAGAAGTTTTAATTCTAATTGAACCTCCCAAATCTCTCCATCTTTCCCCTGTGTAAAAGATTCTGGAGCCCGATTTTGATTACTTAAATAATAAGCATTACCATGTCCACCTCTACCTCCGTATGCAATAGTTAAACTCTGCTTATCTTGAGTTAAATCTCCTAAAATAATACCAGAATTAACATCTCTAACTTCGGTGCCACAAGGAACTTTTAAGATTGTGTTTTCACCTGAGGCTCCAGATCTTTTGTTTGGTCCGCCTTTGAAACCATCTTTAGCAAATATTTCTCTATTAAATTTAAAATCCAAAAGAGTTTGAAGATTATTATCAGCAATAAGGATTATTGAACCACCCTTTCCTCCATTACCTCCAGAAGGTCCTCCGGCAGGAACAAATTTTTCTCTTCTGAATGAAACTATTCCATTACCGCCCTTGCCAGCTTTGAGGATAATATTTGCTTGATCGATAAATTGCACTTAAAAATTTATAAATAATTTTTATTGATACTACTAGATTTTATTTAATCCATACAATACTGCAACCTGCTCCACCTTCATTATTTGCAGCATCTTCAACTTTATCAACATAATTCAAACCCGATAACCATAGACGTAATCCTTTCTTTAATTTTCCAGTCCCAATACCATGAATTATCCAAAGCGGGCCATGAAACTTTCTCATCTTTTCTTCAATTATTATTTCTGCTTCATGAACTCGCATTCCTCTAACATCAATGGTATTTTTACTTGTTCTAACTTTTGCAAAAGAAAAATCTTCTCTCACAGAATTAACTTGAATTTTAGAATTTTTAAAATTAGGTTTTTCCCCATTAAGACCTTCACAATCATTTATTGATAATGTACTTCTAAATGATCCACATTTGACCTCAAAAGATCCTGCTTTTTCATCCAAATCTACTATTTGACCTGTACTATTTAAACTTTTAATTTTTATAAAATCTCCTATTTTTGGACTCCAAGATGTAGTATTAGGAACATTTGTTTGATTTAGATGTTCCGTCTCAATTTCTTTAAGCCTAATTCCAATTAATCTAGAATCCTCTCCAGTTGCATTTTGATCTTTTAACTTCTTAATCAAATTAATAACCTCTTTTTTAGCGGCTTTAATGTGTTTTGATAATTTTTGCCTTTCACTTTCCTGTATTTTTTGTGCATTACTTTTTTGGAATTCATAATTTTTTTTTATTTCATCATGTAATATTTCTGTTCTAGCAATAAGTTCAGCTGCCTTTTCTGCCGAATTTTGTTGCTTTATCCTCTCCTCTTCTAATCCTTTGATAATATTATTTATATTTTCGACTTCTTTCGGTTTTAAATAATTAGAAGCTTCATTAAGTATTTTTTCATCAATTCCAATTCTCTTTGAAATTGATAATGCATTACTTCTTCCAGGAATTCCCCAATTAAGAGTATACATTGGCTTAAAAAATTCTTCGTCAAAAGCAACTGAAACATTTTCAAATCTATTATCGTGATATTTTAAAGCCTTTATATCCCCATAATGCGTTGTAACTAGCGTAATATCAGATATGGTTGCAAATTCTCTTAGTAAAGCGATTGCAAGAGCAGTGCCTTCTGAGGGATCAGTCCCAGAACCGATTTCATCTAATAAAACAACTGATAGCCCCTCTTTATTATTAAGAGATTCCAAAATCTTTTTAATGCGAGAAATATGCCCACTGAAAGTAGATAAATTTCCTTCTAAAGATTGATCATCCCCTATATCAACATATATATTTGGGCAAAAAGGGATAGTTGGATTTTTTATTGAAGGAATAAATAATCCTGATCTAGCCATCAATAATGCTATTCCTAAACCTTTTAAAGCAGCAGTTTTTCCTCCAGTATTAGGTCCAGTAATAGCAACTACTTTGGTAGTTCTATTGATATGAAAGTCTATAGGAATAGGTTTAGATGCTCCTTTTTTTTTATTTTCCCAAATCAAAAGAGGATGAGAAAATCCCATCAAGGTAACTATTGGATTATTTTCAATGATAGGCGCATTACCCCCAATCCAATTTGAATATCTTGAACGAGTTAAGGCTTGCTCAGTTCTCAATAAAATATCTGACATGTCAATAAGACTTTTGTCATTATCACGAATAATTTGTGACCATTCTTTTAATAATTTAAATTCTTCGCCTGCAACTTTAGCCTCTATAGAAGCAATTTTATTACCCTTTAATACTATAGATTCTGGCTCCAAATATATTGTATTTCCAGAGGAAGAAGAATCATGAATTATGCCTTTGAATTTCTCTGCAAATTGCACTTTTATAGCTAAAACAGGTCTCCCATATCTATCGCCAATAGTCTTATCTTGTATGTAGTTCATATTTTTTTGAATAAATTTATCCACTAATATCCTTCTTTCCGACTTCTTAGATAATAATTCTTGCCTAAGGTTTGCTAATTTCTCACTGGCTCGATCAGAAACTCTACCATTAGATTCAATACCAATTTTAAGAATTCTCTCAATTTGATTATGATCAATTAAACGATTTACAAAAGATGAGATGAAAGGCCTCTCCTCAAAATCTAAAAGTACTTTTTTTAAATCTCTTGCACAAGCAATTGTTTCAGCTATTTCTAATAAATCATAAGAAGTAATTACGCCTCCTTTGGAACAAATCCCAATATTTTTTCTAACATCAAAAACACCAAAAAAACTAATTGATTTATCTAAGTTCTTTTCTAATTCATTTATTTCGATAGTTTCTTGCAATAACCTCTTAGAAATTTCATAATCAGTAGGAATTTCAAACTCTAAAATTGCATTTTTTCCCATGTTTGTGGAGGCAAAAGAAGAAAGTTGAGTTTTCAAAGTATCCCATTCCAAAAGACTTATAGATTCTTCTGAAAGTGATCTATTTGCTAATGAATTTTTATAATGACTTTTCTCTTTCATTTAAAGGAAATTATCAAATATTAGATTTAATCCCACCCTCAGGTACATAAAGCATTTCAAGCCAGTTACCTTCAGTGTCTTGCATATAAAAAGAAGCTGTTCCATCTCTATGTTCATGAATAGGTGCAACTTTCACTCCAGAATTTTTTAAATCAGAATAAATATTTTCCACTTCCTTTTTTTCTTCAAAATGAAACGCAAAATGTGGTCCAGCTGCTTTATAACTAGGCCCTAATAAAGCAAGTCCATCCTTTCCTTGACCAGCCTCCAGATAGCACCAATCTTTATCGTCCCAAATCAATTGCATACCTAAGTTCAAATAAAAAGACTTAGCTCTATCGAGATTTTCTACTCTAAGTGCAATATGTCCAATTCTTTGAACACCTTTTGAACCTTGTGAAAGCAAAACAATGAATGATATTTATTTAAGAATAAACAAAATTTTTAACTTTAATGAGTTTTTTATTTCTCATGCAACCATTTTGATGCATCACAAGCATGATAAGTGAGTATTAATTTAGCTCCAGCTCTTTTGAAACTAAGTAATGTTTCTAAAACAATATCCTTTTCATCAATCCAATTTTTCATTGCCGCAGCCTTTACCATCGAATATTCCCCACTAACGTTATAAGCGGCTATGGGTTTATTTGAAAAATTACTTAACCGATAAACTATATCTAAATAAGAAACACCTGGTTTAACCATTAAAATATCTGCTCCCTCATATTGATCTAATGCCGATTCAATTAAAGCCTCCTTTGAATTAGCAGGATCCATTTGATATGTTGATTTGTTATCTGGGATTATTTTCCTATTATTCTCCTTCGGCGCTGAATCTAGGGCTGTCCTAAAAGGTCCGTAATAGGCAGATGCAAATTTTGCAGTATAGCTAATTATTCCTACATCACTAAATCCCTCAATATCCAAAGCAGTCCTAATAGCTCCAACTCTCCCATCCATCATGTCACTTGGGCCAATAAAATCTGCTCCCGCTCTTGCTTGGGTAATAGCCTGTTTTTTGAGAATCTCAATAGTTTCATCGTTCAATATTTTTCCATTTTCATCTACCAAACCATCGTGTCCATCGCATGAATAAGGATCTAATGCGACATCAGTCATTATGGCCATATCAGGTATCTCTTTTTTTAACATTCGAATAGCTTTAGGTATTAAACCAGCTTCGTTGAAACATTCTGATCCATCCTCTGTTTTTAAGCTATCGTCAATTTTTGGAAAAAGTACAATGCATTTAATCCCTAAATCCCAAGCTCTGGAAACTTCCTTTATCAAGCCATTCATATCCCATCTATAAGTACCGGGCATTGCAGATATTTCTTCTTGAAAATCCTTTTCATGAATAAATAATGGATAAATAAAATCTTCAGGATGCAGATAGGTTTCTTTTACCATCTCTCTTATTGCTTCTGTCCTTCTCAATCTTCTTGGGCGAATGATCAAATTCATTTGAAATTTTGAAGTTATAAAAATAATTATTTAACTAATACGATAGTCTCTTGACTTCCATAAAAAATACTCAATACCCTTTTTTCTTCAGGAAAATTAACCTAATATATCTAAAATAGATTTTAAAAAGTTGTAGATATATTTTGCACAAATTTAATTTTTTAACAAATTTTGGACATAAAGAGATAATATCTTTTAGTTAATGTATTTATTTAAGGAGATTATCTTTGGAAATAATTAATGGATTTAATCTTAAAAATATTAGAGGTGATATTTTAGGAGGAATAACAGCTGCAGTAGTAGCATTACCTCTTGCACTTGCTTTCGGAAACGCAGCCTTAGGACCTGGTGGTGCAATTTACGGTTTATATGGAGCAGTTGTTGTTGGTTTTTTAGCAGCTTTATTTGGAGGCACGCCCGCACAAGTAAGCGGGCCAACTGGTCCAATGAGTGTTACTGTAGCTGGAGTTGTAGCAGGTTTAGCTGCTGTTGGCGTACCCAGAGATCTTTCTGCAGGGCAAATTTTACCTCTAGTAATGGCTGCTGTGGTAATTGGTGGCTTATTGCAAATTTTGTTTGGAATTTTGAAACTTGGCAAATATATAACTCTTGTCCCATATTCTGTTGTTTCAGGATTCATGTCTGGGATTGGTGTGATAATAATTGCACTTCAAATTGGTCCACTATTAGGAATCAGTACTCGAGGAGGTGTAGTAGAGTCTTTATCAACCGTTTTTTCAAATTTTCAACCTAATTTTGCAGCAATTGGAGTAGCAATAATGACTCTAGGGATAGTCTTTCTAACACCTAGAAAAATAAGTCAATGGGTACCTTCTCCTCTTTTAGCATTATTAATAGTAACCCCAATATCAATATTAATTTTTGGTAATGGTGCAATAGACAGAATTGGTGAGATTCCAAGAGGAGTTCCATCTTTGAATTTCCCAAGTTTTAATCAATATTTTCCTATTATTTTCAAAGCAGGCCTAGTTCTTGCAGTTCTTGGAGCCATTGACTCTTTACTTACATCTTTAGTAGCAGATAATATTTCACAAACAAAGCATAATTCAGATAGAGAATTAATTGGACAGGGAATAGGAAATGCCATAGCAGGACTATTTTCGGGATTACCTGGTGCTGGAGCGACAATGAGAACTGTGATAAATGTCAAATCTGGAGGATCTACACCTATCTCAGGGATGGTTCACTCTATCGTTCTATTAATAGTTTTAGTTGGTGCAGGGCCATTAGCAGAACAAATACCAACTGCTCTATTAGCGGGTATTCTTATCAAAGTAGGTTTGGATATTATTGACTGGGGATTCTTGAGAAGAGCTCACAAATTATCACTAAAAACAGCGGTAGTTATGTATGGTGTCCTACTAATGACAGTTTTTTGGGATTTGATATGGGCAGTATTAGTTGGCGTATTTATTGCAAATATGCTAACTATCGATTCAATTACTGAAACTCAATTGGAGGGCATGGATCAAGACAATCCTTTATCCAAAAATAGTGAGCAAAGTAAAAACCTTTTACCCTCAGATGAAAAAGCACTTCTTGATAGATGTTCTGGAGAAGTAATGCTATTTAGACTAAAAGGTCCGCTAAGTTTTGGTGCAGCTAAAGGTATTTCCGAGAGAATGATGTTAGTAAGAAACTATAAAATTTTGATTTTAGATATTACTGATGTCCCTAGACTTGGAGTCACAGCAACACTTGCGATTGAGGATATGATGCAAGAAGCTAAAAATAATTCTAGAAAAGCATATGTAGCTGGAGCTAATAAAAAAGTTAAAGAAAGATTATCTAAATTTGGGGTTGAAGGCATCATTGAGACAAGAAAAGAAGCTTTAGAAGCTGCTTTAAATGAATTAGCTTAATCATTTATGGAAATAAATCCCATATTACAAAATGTATTAGCTCCTCCCGTACTATTTTTCTTAATTGGAGCAATTTCTATATTTTTTAAATCTGACTTAGAAATTCCAGCTCCTTTACCTAAACTTTTTTCCTTATACTTACTTTTGGCAATTGGTTTTAAGGGAGGAATTGAAATACAGAAAAGTGGTTTTACTGAACAGGTTTTGCCAACATTAGGCGCAGCAATACTGATGTCGTTAATAATTCCACTGATTGGATTCTTTATCTTAAGATACAAGTTTGATGTATTCAACTCGGCAGCTATTGCAGCTGCATATGGATCTATTAGTGCTGTAACTTTTATCTCAGCAGAAAGTTTCTTAGAGAGCCAAAGTATAGATTTCGATGGATTCATGGTAGGGGCTTTAGCCTTAATGGAATCGCCTGCAATCATTGTAGGCTTATTACTAGTAAAAATTGCAGCTCCTAAAAATAGACCAAATTCAAGAAAAATGCATCTTAGCTCCATATTGCATGAGTCTCTTTTAAATGGATCAGTTTATTTATTATTATCTAGTTTAATTGTCGGTTTTCTTACAGCTTTCAGTAACCCCTCAGCTATTTCAAAAATGGAACCTTTTACTGGACAATTATTTTATGGAGCAGAATGTTTTTTCCTTTTGGACATGGGAATAGTTGCAGCTCAAAGATTACCAAGGTTGAAGAATGCGGGTTCTTATTTAATTGGATTTGCAATCTTCATGCCATTATTTAATGCGTTAATAGGTGTTTGCGTTGCAAGATTTTTATCTCTAGGACCTGGAAACGCCCTTTTATTTGTGGTTTTATGTGCAAGTGCTTCGTATTTAGCTGTACCGGCAGCAATGAGGATGACTGTCCCAGAAGCAAGATCAAGTTACTATATCTCTACGACACTAGGTTTGACTTTTCCGTTCAATATAGTTCTAGGTATACCAATTTATATGAGCTTAGTAAATAAAATTATCCCACTTCCCACTTTGTAAAAAATGAAAAGATTAGATTTGATTTTTAGTGAAAGAGAGCTTGATGCAATTATCAATACATTGGAGAAAGCGAATGTCCCAGGATACACAGTAATGAAACATGCAACTGGGAGAGGTCCAGAAAGAGTTGTTACTGAAGATATGGAGTTTACTGGGTTAGGATCAAATGCTCATGTGATAGTTTTCTGTGAGCAAGAATTAATTGATCAAATGCGTGAAAATATTAAGTCTGACTTAAGTTATTACGGTGGAGTCGCTTATATCTCAGAAGCAACTCCACTATAAAACTGTCACTTTAAAAACCTATCAAGAGTGTATCCAATCTACTCTTATATTTTTTCTACTATTTAAATAGCGGTCGATAGACATAGCTGCGATGCATCCATCTGATGCTGCTACAACAGCTTGCTTGAAAGGTGTATTTCTTATATCACCAATAGCCCAGACTCCATCAGAATTTGTAGACATAAAATCATCTACAATTACCCCTCCATCTTCTTTTAAAGCGATTTGATCTCCTAAAAAATCAGTAATTGGCTTTGAACCGCTCATGTATACAAAGACTCCATCCAAATCAAGATTTATAGGTCCTTCTTCTTGTTTATTCTTCACAACAACCCCATTTACTCCCATATCATTTCCTCTTATTTCTAATAATCTCGTTCTACTCCAATGTTTAATATTAGAGCTATCCATTAATTCCATAGCTTCCTCATTATCTGGCTTTGGATCACTCGATGTAATCCAATGTACAGTTGAAGCAAATTTAGTAAGAACGGTAGCCTCCTCAATTGCCTCTTTATTGGCACCAACAACTGCAACTTCTCTATTTTTGTAAAAAGCACCATCGCATGTGGCACAGTAACTTACGCCCTTACCTAGGAAGTCAGCTTCACCTTTAAAAGAAGCGGGTCTACCCATAGCTCCACTTGCAAGTACAAGTGCTTTAGCCTTAAAAGTCCCTTCAGGAGTATAAACAGTCTTCCAATCTTTACCTACATCAATACCAAAAACTTGAGCTCTTCTATAGTCAGTTCCATATTGAACAGCTTGTTCTCTCATCAATGTAAGCAATTTTTCCCCACTAATATCTACAGGAACTCCAGGATAATTTGCTATCTGATGAGTTATTGCTAAAGCACCAACAGATGGATTTTTATCTATTATTACAGTTTTTAGATTAGAGCGAGATGTATATAATGCACAGGTACATCCGGCTGGGCCGCCGCCAATAATAGCAACATCTGTCTCAATAATTTCCAATTTAATAAAACTCCTTTTAATCAATAATTAGATGAGTTTTTGGTTAGAACAATATAATATTTAAATTTCTAACCTTTGACATAAATATAAGTTAAGAGAAAAAAAAGAAAAAAGCAGAATATAGATACAAACTTACATAGGAAAAATAATATATAGGCAAATTCAAAAGGAATCAATTACCTGATTTGTTCTTAATTGATCTATTATTGAATAAATGAAAATTATAAATTACTAAAAGGCTCCAAAAATCATTTATGACTAATTCTGATTATCTTTTAAAAGCAGCTATTAAAAAGATAACTGAAAAATTAAACGAAATAGTTGTAGAAAAAATTGAAGAAGCTACAAATATTGCTCAAGATGCGCCCGAAATAATCAAAAAAGAATTTGATACGCTCAAAGAAGCAATTATTGAAGAAGCTGTGAGAATGGAAAAGGAAATTAGTAAGAAGAGTAACAGTAAGAATTCCGAATCTAATCAAGACACAAACTTAAATGAAGTTTTAAAAGAGATAGTAGAGATTAAAAAGAAAATTGAACAATTCAACATGAAAATGAATAATGAAATTTTATGAACAACTATAGATTTAAAAACATAATACAAAAAATCAAAAGAGGCTTTCTCATTTGGAGAACACTAATTTTACTTTTGATGAATTTATGGCTAGACAATTTCATATTTAAGATTTTTCAACCGAGCAGAGATAAAAAAAATAAAGTTCAAATAAAAAGAGCTAGATGGTTTACAAATCAATTAATTAAACTTGGTTCAGCCTTTATCAAAATTGGCCAGCTATTATCTGCGAGGCCGGATTTAATACCTAATACTTGGATACAAGAATTATCTAAGTTACAAGATCAAGTGCCTCAGTTTTCATTTACAAAAGTTGAAGAGATTATCAAAAAAGAATTAGGGCAAAAGTTCTCAGAAATCAACCAAATTAACTTTATCCCAATCGGATCAGCTTCGTTAGCTCAGGTTCACAAAGCGACTTTGAAAAATGGTAAGGAAGTTGTATTTAAAGTTCAAAGGCCCAATCTGAAGAATTTATTCATTATCGATTTGAATATAATGCAACAAATTGCTTTCGTTCTCCAAAAGAATAAAAATTGGAGTAGAGGAAGAAATTGGGTTGAGATAGCAAAAGAGTGTAGAAAAGTTCTTATGAAAGAACTAGACTTTAAATGTGAAGCTCAATATGCTGCAAGGTTTAGACAACAATTTCTTGATGATGAAAATGTAGAAGTACCAGAGGTAATTTGGACCTTGAGCAGCGAAAAAGTTCTTTGTTTAAGTTATTTAGAAGGTACAAAAATAAGTGATATTGAAAAATTAAACTCTAAAAATATTGACTTACCCAAGATTGCAGAGATAGGTGCGATTAGCTATTTAAAACAGCTAGTAAATTATGGTTTTTTTCATGCTGATCCTCACCCAGGGAATTTAGCCGTTTCAAATTCAGGTAAATTAATCTTTTATGATTTTGGGATGATGGGCAATATTTCAAATAATCTACAATTAAGTTTAGGCTCTATGGTTCAATCTGCAGCATTAAGAGATGCATCATCACTAGTGACTCAACTCCAGCAAGCAGGCTTAATTTCTAAAGATATAGATGTAGGACCAGTTAGAAGACTCGTAAGATTAATGCTTAAGGAAGCTTTAACTCCACCATTCAGTCCAAACATCATAGAAAAACTATCTGGGGATTTATACGAACTTGTTTATGAAACTCCTTTTCAGCTTCCAGTGGATCTAATATTTGTGATGAGAGCACTATCAACTTTTGAAGGTGTTGGTAGAATGCTAGATCCAGGGTTTAACCTTGTATCAATTACAAAGCCTTATTTACTTGATCTAATGACTTCCAACAATCAAACACCTAACGATTTAATTAACCAATTTGGTAGACAAGTTGGGGAATTAGGTTCAAAGGCTGTAGGTATTCCGAAAAGAATTGATGAAAGTTTAGAGAGATTAGAACAAGGTGATTTACAACTTCAAATAAGGATGGGCGAATCTGATAGGCAATTTAAGAAAATGTTTACTGCTCAAAAATCATTAGGTCATTCCATTCTTATAGGAAGCTTAACAGTAGCATCAGCTTTACTAGTAACTAACAACCAAAATAATTTTGCAATCCTACCTTTAATTTTTGCGACTCCAATAAGTATTGATTGGATTAAGTGTCAATTAAGCATGAGAAAAGGTTCCCGAATAGAAAAGCTTAAGCAATAAAAACTATATGTTTTTTGGACCTAATCCTAAATCACCGGCAAATCTCGCTTGATTCCCCAACTCTTCTTCAATCCTTAAGAGCCTATTGTATTTTGCAATTCTTTCGCTTCTGCTCAAAGAGCCAGTTTTAATTTGACCAGATCTCGTTGCCACAGATAAATCAGCAATTGTTGTATCTTCAGTTTCACCACTTCTATGACTTATAACACTTGTAAAACCTGCACTTTTAGCTAGATCTATAGCTTCCAAAGTTTCAGTTAATGTTCCAATTTGATTAACCTTTATTAAAATTGAATTTGCAGATTTTTCTAATATTCCTTTTCTTAACCTTTCAGTATTTGTAACGAATAAATCATCCCCTACTAACTGTACCTTTGTCCCAATTTCTTTATTTAAGGCTGCCCACCCTTCCCAATCATCTTCTCCCAACCCATCCTCTATAGAAACTATTGGATAATTTGAAACTAAGTTTGAAAGATAAGAAATCATTTGAGAGCTAGTTAAATTTTTTCCTTCATATTTATAAATTCCATCTTTATAAAATTCAGTACTAGCAACATCCAAAGCTAATGATACTTGTTCTCCAGGAATAAATCCTGCTTTCTGGATTGCTTCTAAAAGCAAATCTCCTGCTGCTTCACTAGATGATAATTCTGGTGCAAAACCACCTTCGTCTCCAACTGCGGTAGACAAACCTTTTTTATCAAGCAAAGCTTTTAGTGCATGGAATATTTCAGTGCCCATTCTTAATGACTCACTAAAAGTTTTCACCCCGTGAGGAACAAGCATGAATTCTTGGCAATCAAGGTCGTTAGGCGCATGAGCCCCACCATTAATCACATTCATCAATGGTACAGGTAGAAGATTAGATAATGGATCTCCAAGATATCTATATAAAGGTAAATCTAAAGCATTTGAAGCAGCTCTTGCGTTAGCAAGACTTACTGCAAGAATAGAGTTAGCTCCTAAACTAGATTTATTAGGAGTCCCATCAATTTCAATCATTAAGTTATCAATGCTCGTTTGATCTAAAGCTGATAATCCACACAAAGCAGGAGAAATTGTTTCATGAATTTTAGTTACCGCATTTAAAACGCCTTTGCCCATATATTTTGTCCCACCATCTCTTAATTCATGTGCTTCATGCGCCCCAGTACTAGCTCCACTAGGAACTATTGCTTTGCCAATAGCGCCACATTCCAAAAAAACTTCAGCTTCTACAGTTGGGTTACCTCTTGAATCAAGAACTTGTCTGGCCTCAATATTGTCAATAAGGAAATCAATAGTTTCTTTCACAATTTAATTAATACTATTTAAATCCTATAAATAGCTGAAGTATTTGGCTAATATCTGAAATATAAAGATGATAATCGAATAATATTTTTTTGATTTCAAAACAAGTTCTTTAGCTTTATATCTTTAAGCAAGTCAATTATGAAATTTTTCAAATATATTCAATACTCTTTATATTTTAAAAAATTTAATTTCATCTTATAATCTAAAAAATTCTAAATGATCATTAAGGGTAACCTTAATTAAGATAAAAATAGAATGATCAAGTATAAATTTTGTTTAGTTCATGAGAGAAACTCTTACATCAAATCCAGAACTTTTTAGTGATATCAGTTGGAACCTTCTTTTATTAGGAGAAGAAACTGCAAAGAAATGGGATCATAGTGAATTTAATATTGAACACATCATTCATACTTTGTTCACCTCAAGTGATTTTTTTGCATTTATAGAAAAGTTATCAATAGATCAAGAAACAGTTTTAGATATAACTGAAGATTTTTTAGAAGAAACACCAATAAATGATTCAGATATTTTTACCATTGGTGAAGAACTCGAAATCTTATTAGATAATGCAAATCAAATTAAAACTCAATGGGGATCTAATTTAATAGAAATTCCTCATTTATTAATTGCATTAGGTAGAGATTCAAGACTAGGGAATTATGTTTTTCAAGAGGGAGACCTCTCGGTAGAGCAATTAGAGGAAGAATTAAAATTTTTTCCCAATATTAGTCAAAGTAAAAACTATCTGGAAAATAAAAAAAGTATATCTGAAGAAGATATTAGATTATCCAATATTTCAATCAATGAAAGTGATAAAGAAGAACTAATACAGGAGTCAAAAGCTATTTCTTCACCGAACAGTAATCTTAAAATTAATACTAAACAAAAAGTGAAGGACAATGCACTTTCTCTGTACGGAAAAGATTTAACTGAATCAGCTAAAAAAGGTATATTAGATCCGGTTATAGGGAGAGAAGATGAGATTAATAACTTGATGAGAGTTTTATCTAGACGAAGTAAAAATAATCCTATCCTCATTGGTTATCCAGGAGTTGGCAAAACTTCTATTGCCAAATTACTTGCTCAATTAATAGTAGAGAAAAAAGTTCCTGATTCATTAAAAAACTTAAAAATTATTTCTCTTGACTTAGGAGCATTAGTTTCTGGAACAAAATTTAGAGGACAATTAGAAGAGAGATTAAGCTTGATACTTAATGAAATAAAAAACTCAAGTCAGGGCATTATTTTATTTATTGATGAAATTCATACAATAATTAGCTCTGATAGATCTACAACCGATATAAGCAATATATTGAAACCTTTACTTACCGAAGGAGACCTGAGATGCATAGGAACAACAACCCCAGAAAAGTTTAGCGAAAGTATTGAAAGAGATCAGGGCTTAAATAATTGCTTTCAAAAAATATTAGTTAATGAACCATCTGTTGAGTTAAGTGCGAAAATTTTAGAGGGTATAAAAAAGAAATATGAATTACATCATGGCGTTAGAATTACCGAAGAAGCGATTAATTGTTCTACAAGACTTGCAGATAGATATATAAGTGATAAGTGCCTTCCAGATAAAGCAATAGATTTAATTGATGAAGCAGCGGCCCAGTTAAAAATAGAATCTAATACAAAACCTCAAATAATTATAGATGAAGAAATTAAGATCAATTCTATTGAAAAAAGGTTAAAAGAGCTCCAACCAAGAAATATTAAAGATAGAGAAAAATTATTAATAAGTAAAGAATCTTCAATAAAAAAATTAGAAGTTCTAACAAATAATTGGAATGATGCGCAAGAAAAAATGAAAAAATTAGTTATTTTGTTAAAAGAAGAAGATAGGCTTATTCTAAAAATCGAAGAATTAAGATTCTGTAGTGCAGATAATAATAATTTAAATGATCTTGAAAAAGAACTGAATAAAGTTGAATTGGAAATAAATAATATAGAGATTAGTTTCCAGAAACCTCAAAGAAGTAGAAAATTCAACTTTAAATATCAGGTTGAACCTAATGATATTGCTGATGTTATTTCAAAAATAACTGGGATTCCTATCTCGAAAGTAGTTTCTAATGAAAGAAAAAAATTAGTTAATTTAGAATTAGAAATAAGCGAGAAAGTTATTGGACAGGAAAAAGCTATAGAAGCTGTTTCTTCTGCAATAAGAAGGGCAAGAGTTGGAATGAAGAATCCTAAAAGACCAATTGGATCATTCTTATTTATGGGCCCAACAGGGGTTGGTAAGACTGAATTAGCAAAATCTCTAGCATCATCATTATTTGATGAAGAAGAAGCTTTATTAAGATTGGATATGAGTGAATATATGGAAAAAAATGCTGTCGCAAGGTTATTAGGAGCACCTCCAGGTTATGTTGGCTACGAAGAGGGCGGACAATTAACTGAAGCAGTTAGAAGAAAACCTTATTCTGTAATTCTCCTCGATGAAATAGAAAAAGCACATTCAGAAGTTTTCAATATTTTGCTACAAGTTTTAGATGAAGGAAGATTAACTGATTCTCAAGGAAGAACCGTCGACTTTAAAAATACAGTGATTATAATGACCAGCAATTTAGCAGGAAAAATAATATTAGAAGATTCAAAAAAAACTTTTAATAACAATGAAAATTCCGAATTAAGAAAACAAACTTTTGAAGATTCTATTAAAAAAACGTTAACCTCTATTTTTAGACCCGAATTTTTAAACAGAATAGATGAAGTAGTCAAATTTAATCCACTATCAATTGATCAACTTCAAAAAATAATTCTTTTACAAATAGAAGATTTAAAGAAATTATTACTTGAACAGGGGATAAAAATTAATATTGATAAAAAAGTTATACAAAAAATTGCGAATGATTCTTATGAGCCTGAATATGGTGCTAGGCCTTTAGGAAGAGAACTTAGAAGACAAATAGAAAATCCACTAGCATCAAAATTGTTAGAAGATGATTTTAAAAATAAAAAAAATATATCTATCAGAATTAGTCCTTCAAAAAAAGATGAGATTTTATTTAGACCTAGCTGATGAGTAAATCGATGAGCTAAAATAGTTAAAAGCTTTCAAGCTTAAACTAAATAAGAATTTTGTGACAACTCCTACTAATCAAGAACCTCTTAAAAAAGAGCCTCCTGAAATAAAAGTGCCGAAGAAAAAGAAGAATTTTTTAACTTCTACATTCGATGAACTTAAACTAGTTGTGTGGCCTAACAAACAACAGTTATTTAGCGAATCAGTTGCTGTTATCATTATGGTATCCTTTTCTGCAGCAGCAATTGCATCTGTAAGCAGGTTTTATGGATGGGCAGCATCTCAAATTTTTCGTTAAATTAACAAACTTTTAAATATAGATTTAAACCTATAAGCTTAAAAAGATCATTTATCCAGCTTCCAGAGAAAGAAAAATGAGTAAAGAAATGACAACAAATCTTAGTTCCACAAAAGCTAACACTAGTATTGCTCGATGGTACGCTATTCAAGTTGCATCAAGCTGTGAGAAGAAAGTAAAAGCTACTCTTGAGCAAAGGGCAGTTACATTAGGTGTTAATAATAGAATTATAGAGATTGAGATCCCTCAAACCCCTGGTATTAAACTTAAGAAAGATGGTTCAAGACAAACAACCGAGGAGAAGGTTTTTCCCGGCTATGTATTAGTAAGGATGATCCTTGATGAAGATACAATGATGGCGGTTAAAAGTACCCCAAATGTAATTAATTTTGTTGGTGCAGAAGATGGCAGGGGCAGTGGTAGGTCAAGAGGACATATTAAACCTCGGCCCTTGTCCAGACAAGAGGTCAATAGAATATTTAAACGTGCTTCAGAGAAGAAGGCTGTCATAAAATTAGATCTTGAAGAAAAAGATAGAATTATTGTCACTAGCGGTCCTTTCAAAGATTTTCAAGGTGAAGTTATTGAAGTTTCAGGTGAAAGAAATAAATTAAAAGCATTACTTTCAATATTTGGGCGCGAAACTCCTGTAGAATTAGAATTCTCCCAAATAAATAAACAAAATTAATTATTATTTTTCTTTTATCGAGTAAAATAATTATTTCTAATCTCAGTTTAAATTCACGAATCAAATGGCAAAAAAAATTGTTGCGGTAATTAAACTTGCACTTCAAGCTGGCAAAGCTAACCCTGCCCCCCCGGTAGGTCCAGCTTTAGGTCAACATGGCGTAAATATCATGGCATTTTGCAAAGAATATAATGCAAGAACACAAGATAAAGCTGGGTTTGTAATTCCTGTCGAAATTTCAGTCTTTGAAGATAGAAGCTTTACCTTTATAACTAAAACACCACCTGCTTCAGTCTTAATAACTAAGGCGGCAGGCATAGAAAAGGGAGCTGGTGAATCCTCTAAAGGATCTGTCGGCAATATAAGTAAAGCTCAACTAGAGGAAATAGCCAAAACTAAGCTTCCTGATTTAAACTGTTCAAGTATTGAATCAGCAATGAAGGTAATTGAAGGTACTGCTCGAAATATGGGCGTCTCAATTACTGAATAAATTCAATCCCAAAACATTCACTTAATAGGGGAGGTTAGCTATTTAACCGTATGAACCCAAAAACATTATGAAAAAACTTTCCAAAAGAATGTCGATTCTGTCAAAAAAGATAGAGGATCGTACATATGCTCCCCTTGAAGCCTTAAGTATTATCAAGGAAAATGCAAACGCTAAATTCGATGAGACAATTGAAGCTCATATTCGTTTAGGTATTGATCCAAAATATACTGATCAACAGCTACGAACAACCGTCGGTCTACCTAATGGTACTGGGCAAACTATTAAAATTGCAGTTATAACAAGCGGTGAGAATGTGGCAAAAGCCAAATCTGCCGGTGCAGATTTTTTTGGAGAAGAAGATCTTATAGAAAGCATAAATAAAGGAAATATGGATTTTGATTTACTTATTGCCACACCAGACATGATGCCAAAGGTAGCAAAACTTGGAAGAGTTTTAGGTCCAAGAGGTTTAATGCCAAATCCCAAAGCGGGAACCGTAACTGTTGATATTGCTAATGCTATAAAAGAATTTAAAGCTGGTAAATTAGAATTTAGAGCAGATAAAGCTGGTATAGTACATGTTCGCTTTGGGAAAGCCAGTTTTACTGAGAACGCATTATTTGAAAACTTAAAGACAATACAAGAATCTATAGATAAAAACAAGCCTAGTGGTGCAAAAGGCAAGTATTGGAGAAGTTTTTATGTAACTTCAACTATGGGACCTTCCGTACAAGTTGATATAAATGCCTTACAAGATTATCAGCCTGAAAGTTAACTCACTGTAGTATAGTAAATAAAGCACTAATACGGCCAAAGAAAGTAGGTTTATTTAGTTCAAACTAAATTTTTAATTCCTGCCGAGGTTTCGTCATAGTTATTTTCCTTTTGGATCTAATGAAAGCGGCCTCTTTATAAAAAGACTTTGCCGCATTTCCTGCTCTTCCTAAATTACGATCCAAAATCAACAATGGGCCGAACCCTAGAGAATAAGCAAAAAATCGTCACAGAAATAAAATCTCTGTTAGATGATTCGGAAATGGCTGTAGTTCTTAACTATAAAGGTTTAACTATCAAGGAGATGTCAGATTTGCGATTAAGATTGCAAACTAACAATGGCATTTGTAAAGTTACTAAAAATTCATTAATGCGTAAAGCAATTGATGGTAATAGTAATTGGAATGATCTTGAATCTTTACTGACTGGAACTAATGCTTTTGTCTTAATTAAAGAAGATGTTGGAGGAGCTGTTAAAGCAATCCAATCTTTTCAAAATGAGACGAACAAATCCGAAACTAAAGGAGCTTTATTTGAAGGTAGACTTCTCAGCGAATCTGAAATTAAGGAAATCGCGAATCTACCCTCCAGAGAGGTATTGATGGCAAAAATTGCAGGCGCTTTAAATGGTGTTGCTACAAAAATTGCTATTTCTATCAATGAAGTACCTTCTGGACTTGCTAGATCACTAAAACAGTATTCTGAAAACTCAGAATCTTAAATTTCACATTTATTTATCTATTAAGAAAATGACTGCAAAAACTGAAGAAATTCTTGAATCATTAAAATCGCTCTCACTCTTAGAAGCATCTGAACTTGTTAAACAAATTGAAGAAGCATTTGGTGTTTCTGCCGCTGCATCCGCTGGTGTAGTAATGGCAGCACCAGGAGCTGCTGGTGAGGGTGGAGACGGTGGTTCTGCTGAAGAAAAAACTGAATTCGATGTAATCCTTGAAAGCTTCGATGCTGCCGCAAAAATTAAAGTTCTTAAAGTTGTAAGGAATGCAACTGGTCTTGGTCTTGGTGATGCAAAAGCACTTGTTGAAGCTGCACCAAAAACAGTTAAAGAAGGTATTGCCAAAGCTGACGCTGAAACATTAAAGAAAGAGATTGAAGAAGCTGGCGGTAAAGTTACACTAAAATAGAACTAAAATTTTTTCTAGCCAATATTAGATATATTGGCTTTAAAAATTATGAATAGTAAAAAAAATATTGCAATTGAAGCTGCAACTGATGGTGCATGCAGCGGTAACCCTGGTCCTGGGGGATGGGGGGGCTTAATTATTTTTGATGATAAAAGTGAGTTGGAAATAGGTGGTTCAGATCAAAATACCACTAACAACAGAATGGAACTTACTGCAGCTATAAAAATTCTCGAAAAACTAAAAAATTATAGATTAAAAGAAAACTTTAAATTAAGAACAGATAGTAAATATGTTATCGAGGGTTATACAAAATGGATTATAAATTGGAAGAAAAATGGATGGAAAACAAGCGCGGGAAAATCTGTTCAAAATTTAGATTTATGGCAAAAAATAGATGATTTAAGAATAAAAGGCCTAGAGATGGAATTCGTGAAAGGTCATAGTGGGGATAAACAGAATGAGAGAGTTGACTTAATTGCTACGAGTTATAGTAAAGGGATACCTATAGTTAGTCAGGTCAAAAAAGCACCCATAGCAAATGCACTTTCAAAAGAAAAAGCACCTATTGAAATTCAAAAATTGTTTTCCAAAAATGAATTGCTTGAAAAATTTGCTGAAAAAAAATATTTTTTAAATTCTATTGAATTGAATGAATTACTTGGAGAAGAAAGTTATATCCTGGTAAAAAAATATGAATTGTTTGAATGGCGTAATTGGAGATTAATTCCTAAAAATAAAAAATACTGGATAATAGAGAATAACAACACTTAATCTTTTATATTTTTATGATTGAACAGAAAGGAATATTTAATAATATTTATAAAAACTTGGTAACTCCAATTCTTAAAAAAGATGATGGAATAGATGCAGAATACCTTACAAATTTCTCCTTAAGTCTTCTAACTTTTAGTTCAAAGAATAGAAATGCGCCCTTAATTTCAAGGATAATAAAAAATTTAAATCAAGAATTTTGTGTAGTTGATAAAAGATTAGAGCAAAAAATATGTGGAATAGATTTTTGTAATCCAGTAGGTTTAGCAGCGGGTTTTGATAAAAATGGAAATGCAGCAAATATTTGGAGTGATTTTGGATTTGGTTTCGCTGAGATTGGTACAGTTACCAAATTTGCTCAACCTGGAAATTCCAAACCGAGATTGTTTAGATTAGCTAAAGAAGAGGCAGCATTAAATAGAATGGGCTTCAATAATAATGGTGCTGAAAATCTTGTTAAAAACTTTTTAAAGCAAGATGTTGATTTAAAAAAGAATAGGAAAAATAATTGTTTAGGCATAAACTTTGGTAAATCTAAAATTACGAACTTATCAAAAGCAACAGAAGATTATTTAACTTCTTTAAAACTTTTGATTCCTTATTGTGATTACGCAGCTATAAATATAAGTTCACCCAATACTGAAGGTCTTAGAAAACTACAAGATCCTATTCTTCTTAAAGAACTCCTCAAAGAAATTAAAAATTTAAATAATTGTCCACCTCTATTTGTAAAAATTGCACCAGATTTAAGTTATAAAGAAATTGAAGATATATGCCAATTAATAATTGATGAGAATATTAATGGAATTATTGCTACTAATACAAGTCTAAACAGATTAGGTCTTGAGCAAAGAAAAATAATACAAACAGGTCAATTATTGTCTGAAGAAAATGGAGGATTAAGTGGCAGACCTCTTCAACTAAAAGCGAATGAAATAATTCGGCATATTCACAATATTGATAATAATATTAATTTAATTGGAGTGGGTGGAATAGATAGCGCAGAATCTGCTTGGGAAAGAATATGTTCAGGAGCATCTTTAATTCAAATATATACTGGTTGGATCTATAAAGGTCCAAAATTAGTTCCAGATATTCTTAATGGAATCCTAAAACAGCTTAATACCCACCAATTATCAAATATAAGAGAAGCTATTGGCTCAAACTTAGAGTGGATAGAATGAAGCCTAAAATAATTTATAAATGAATTCAATATCAGTAATTTTGATTAACACATTATGACAGATACGAACTTTAAGCATGGAGGAAATATATTGACTCAGGCAAAAAAATTAAATCTACTTCCATCTAAAATAATTGACTCAAGTGCCTCATTAGTACCTTTTAAACCACCAAAGCTAATTTTGGACTCTTTAAATGCAGAAATTCAAAAGCTAGGATTTCGATATTATCCTGAAAGAAATCTAAATAATTTAAGAAAAATTATTGGGGGATTTCATCAAATAAATCCTGATAACATATTGCCAGGTAATGGGGCTTCTGAATTAATAACTTGGGCAGGATATGAAGCATCCAAATTTGGAACAAGCTGTATTCCTAGTCCAGGCTTTGTAGATTATGAAAGATCTCTAAATTGCTGGAATGCCAGCTTCAATTATTCAGAATTACCAAAAAATTGGAGTGATAGTTTCCCACAATCTTTTCCACTTAAACCCATTTGTGATGTTCTTTGGATAACCAATCCACATAACCCTACTGGACAATTATGGGACAAAAAGTCATTAGAAATAATTTTAAAGAAATATAAACTAGTCATTTGTGATGAAGCTTTCTTAGCAATAACACCTAATGGTGAGAAAGAATCTTTAATACCACTCACTAATACTTATGATAATTTATTAGTTATAAGGAGTTTGACCAAACTCTTTAATATTGCGGGTTTAAGATTAGGCTATATTATTGGCTCCCCGGAAAAACTTAAAAAATGGGATATCAAAAGAGACCCTTGGCCACTAAATTCCTTTGCTATCAATGCTGGAATAGAACTATTAAGTAATAGAGAATTTTATGAAGAATGGACAAAAAAGATTCATCGTTGGGTAAGAACTGAGAAAGATTGGGTTTCTAATAAATTATCGAAAATAAAAAATCTTAAAGTACATAACTCTTCAACTAACTTTTTTTTAATAGAAAGTAAATTCTCCTTATCATCCAATATTAATTATTTAGAAAATAAAGGAATCTTAATTAGAGAATGCACCTCATTTAGATTTCTTAATGAAAACTGGGCAAGAATAAGCTTACAGACTAGAAAAAATAATAAAATTTTATGTAGAGAAATTCAAAATTCTTTTAAAAAATAGTTTATTAATTTTTTAATATTATTTGCAGACTTTAAGGAATTAAGACTTTTCATATTTTCTTTCATTAAATCAAGAATTTCATATTGAGGTTTACCTTTTTTTAATTTAAATTTAAAAATTCTCTTTAAGGTCTCTTCAAAAAATAACTTCGATATTTTATTTTGATTAATTAAAATAGCTCCGCCAATTGAAGAAAGAATCATTGCATTTTTTTCTTGATGATTATTTTTAGAATTTGGGTATGGAATTAAAATTGATGGTTTTCCCGTTTGTATAAGTTCATTAATTGTACCTGCTCCAGATCTTGATATTACAAGGTCGCAATTTTGCATCAAAGATGCAACTTCATTAGTAAATTTTATTTGAATATAATTTTTAGATCTTCTTTTTATAGAATTATTTAAATTATGTTCACCAATAATATGAACTATTCGGAAATTTTGTTTTATAAAAAAATTAAGAGATTCATAAAAAATTTCATTAATAACCTTTGCGCCTTGACTACCTCCCATAACAATTAAAAGAGGACCATTTCCTCTTGGAACCCATTTTGGTAAAGGATTAGTTTGATAAAACTCCTCCCTTAGAGGAGTTCCGGTAAAAATAGTTTTACAATTTTTTAAATAAAAATTTGTATCTTTAAATCCTAGAAAAACAAATTTGCATAAAAAACCAAAATATTTTGTAACAGTGCCTGGTATTAAATTGGATTCATGAATTATGACCGGTATTTTAAGAAACTTTGCTGCAAGAATTGTAGGAGCTGATATATATCCACCAGTTGTAAATACTAAATTAATTTTTTTTTCCTTTAAGATTTTAATTATTTTAAAAGTTGAAAATAAAATTTTGAGATATTGCAATAGTATAAAATTATTTTTTTTGGGTGTCTCTAGCTTTAAAGTCAAAAGATTATATTTTCTAGGAACAAATTTAGAATCAAGTCTTTGTTGAACTCCCAACCAATGCATATTCCAATCTTTTTCAACCTTTTTAGAAACTGCTAAAGCAGGGAAAATATGACCTCCAGTTCCACTTGCCGCAATTAATAAATTATTTCTTTCTTTAGACATTAAAAATTAAATAAGTAAAATAAAATTATAAAGTTATAAAAATGATTAATTTAAATTCATTCACAAAATCTGTATTCTTTCTCTTTATATTTATTTATCTCATTTTTCCAAAATTAGCAATCACCCAAAATAAAAACGTTGATATAAGAAAGAATCTAGAAAATTCTTTAAATGGAAGAAACTTAAAATTGTTAAAAGAAATTTTTGATGAAAAAGAGTACCAAATTATACAAAGACAATTCTTAAAAATTATAAAAGATTTTCCTGATTCAAAATGGCAAATTCACAGATCAAAAAGTATAGTAAATAATGAAAAAATGTTTGAAATCAAAGTTCTTGGTAAGAAAATAGTGAATGGAGAAACTTACTTTCTTGAATCTAATTTCAATTATCTTTTTTCTAGAATCAATGGGAAATTAAATGATGGCAATATAAAAAATTTATTAACTACCATTAGAAACGACCAAAACAAGCTCGATATTATTTTTAAAATTCCTGAACAGGTTCTTACTGGCACAAAGTATGATATTGATATTATTTTTAATGAACCACTTGGAGATATTATTCTCTCTGGAGGAATAAAATCCCATCAAGATGAATCTTATTTAAAGCAAGAAATAACTATTAAGCCTTTACTTTCTGGAGGTATCTTTAAAACGACTAGATCGCCATCAAAACCAGGAACACAGATATGGTCAGGTATTATTGCTCATCCAGAAGGAATGATTTCTTTTACAAAAAGCGTCGAAATTGTTGAACAAATATAAATCAAGAATCTTTTAAAGCAGCTACTCCAGGTAAAGTTTTACCCTCTAAGAGCTCTAAACTAGCACCTCCTCCAGTAGATATATGAGACATTTTTTCAGCTAAGCCAGCTTTCTCTACTGCTGCTACCGAATCACCTCCGCCAATAATAGTGCAGACTTCGGAAAATGAACTTAAATCTGCAAGTGTTGTTGCTATGGCGTTTGTGCCTTCAGCAAATTTATCAAATTCAAAAACACCCATAGGCCCATTCCAAATAATTGTCTTACATTCCGCTAGAGCATTTTGAAAAACTTTTATTGATTGAGGGCCTATATCTAGTCCCATCCAATCTCCATTTATTGAATCAATTTGAGATACTTTACTTTCTGCTGTAGGAGAAAACTCATTTGCAAGAACAACATCAGAGGGCAATAATAGCTCAACTCCTTTAGTTTTTGCTTTTGCTTCTAAATTTTTGGCTAATTCAAGTTTATCTTCCTCAACAAGACTCTTCCCAACATCTAATCCTCTTGCTTTGTAGAAAGTAAAAATCATACCTCCTCCAATAATAATCTTGTCACATTTATCTAGAAGAGAATCTAATACTCCAATTTTACTACTTACCTTAGAACCTCCTACTATTGCAGCAAGAGGACGATTTGGGGCGTCTATGGCACCCTGTAAATATTTCAACTCTTTTTCTAGCAAGAATCCTGCAACTGAGGGATTTAAAAAATTTGTAACCCCTTGAGTTGAAGCATGTGCTCTATGAGCGGCTCCAAATGCATCATTAACATACATATCTGCATGGGATGCTAACTTTTTAGCAAAATCTAAATCATTTTGCTCTTCCTCCTCATAAAAACGAACGTTTTCTAATAGCAAAACATCTCCATTTTTTAAATTATTTGATTTTGCTGTAGCTTCTTCACCAATACAGCTTTCAGTTAAATTAACTTTTTTACCCAAAATATCACCTAATCTAGCTGCAACAGGTGTTAATCTCATCTTTTCATTAACTTTTCCTTTAGGTCTTCCAAAATGAGCAGCTAATATAACTTTTGCTGAATTATTTATAAGAAATTTAATTGTAGGTATTGCTGCTCTTATGCGAGTATCATCGGTAATTTGACCACTTTCATTTAATGGAACATTAAAATCAACCCTAACTAGAACTTTTTTCCCTTCTAAAGTAGTCTTATCAAGACTGGAAAGAGATAATTTCGACATTAAAAAAACCTATTTTTTACCATGAAACCCTAACGTTATTTTGAGCTTATTGGGTTAAAAAGTAGTAACTGTTACTTAGGCCTTAATATATTTTAAAAATTAAGGAAGTATATAATATTTATAGAAATATATAATTTCTTATTTTTACATTAATATTTGGCATGAGTACTTTTGAAATTGATAATAATCAAAAGATATACATGTAAAATTTATTGGATTTAATCAATTGGAAATACCTAAAATTCAGTGGTACCCGGGCCATATTGCTAAAGCCGAAAAAAAACTCTCTGAAGTTATAAATAGAGTAGATTTAATTATAGAGGTTAGAGATGCAAGAATTCCTTTATCAACAGGTCATCCTCATCTAAATCGATGGATAGCAAACAAAAAGCATATCCTTGTTATAAATCGCGCAGATATGATAGCTCCAAAAACTATAACAAATTGGAACGAGTGGTTTAAAAAAGATAATATATATCCTCTTTGGTGTGACGCAAAAAATGGGAAAGGAATAAAAGAAATTTGTAAATCTGCTAAAGAATCCCGATTATCTATTGACAATAGAAGGTTATCCAGAGGAATGAAAGTGAGGTCAATCAGAGCTCTTACCCTCGGTTTTCCTAATGTAGGAAAATCTGCATTAATAAATAGAATAGCTAAGAAAAAAGTTGTAGAAAGTGCTAGAAAAGCTGGAGTAACACGTAATCTCAGATGGATTAGACTTGACAGTGGGATAGATTTACTTGATGCACCCGGTGTAATACCCCCTAATTTAGATAATCAACAATCAGCTCTAAATCTTGCGCTTTGCGATGATATTGGGGAGGCTGCTTATGAAATAGAAAGTGTTGCAATTGAATTTATAAAAATAATTTTAAAATTAAAAGAAGATGAAAATGCGAATATTTCTCTTACAAAGATATCTAAAAGATATGGAGTTGATATATCAAAAAACATCGATAGCCCTCATGAATGGATTGATCTTGTAGCCTTGAAACACACTTCAGGTGACAGAAGACGAATGGCTTACAAATTATTAGAAGATTATCGTAATCAAATGCTTGGAAAGATTGCTTTGGAAGTACCGATATGAAATCAATGAATGAAAACTCTTTTGGGGTAGGAGAAGGAGAACTAATAGAAATTATTTATGAGCTACCACTTCCTATGAGACTCGATAGGTGGCTAGTAAGCAAAAGACCAGAACAAAGTAGAGCAAGAATACAACATTTAATAAACGCTGGCTTAGTTCTTGTTAACTACAAAACTGCAAAAGCTAAAACCCCACTAAAAGCAGGAGATGATATACAAATTTGGATGCCTCCTCCAGAACCTCTCATCTATTTGAAGCCAGAAAAGATGAACTTGAATATTCTCTTTGAAGATGAACATATTATTGTAATTAACAAACCATCAGGATTGATAGTCCACCCAGCCCCTGGACATAAATCAGGAACCTTAGTAAATGGACTACTCTTTCACTGTAAAGATCTACCTGGAATAAATGGCAAATTAAGACCTGGAATAGTTCATAGATTAGATAAAGACACCTCTGGCTGTATGGTGGTAGCAAAAAGCCAAGAATCACTTGTAAATCTTCAAAGACAAATAAGAGACAAGATCGCTTCAAGAAATTATATTGCTGTAATACATGGTGTACCAAATACTTCAGAAGGAAAAATTGTAGGCCATATAGGGCGAGATAAACTAAATCGATTAAAGTATTCAGTAGTTGATGAGAATTTCGGGCGATATGCATGTACTTACTGGAAATTATTAGAAAGATTAGGCAATTACTCTTTAATGAGTTTCAAATTAGATACTGGAAGAACTCATCAAATAAGAGTTCATTGTGCTCACATAAATCACCCTATTCTTGGTGATCCTTTATATGGGAGGTGTAAAAAGCTTCCTTGCAAATTGGATGGTCAGGCTTTACACGCTATAAAGCTTGGACTTTTTCATCCAATTAATGGAGAGGAAATGAAATTTGAAGCAGAATTACCTAAAGAATTTCAGAAATTATTGAAAGTCCTAAAAAAAATTAATTAAGGTTTAAAGAGCTAGCTACTAAAGCTTTTGTGATTTTATTCTTTGGACTTGAAAAAATTGTAGAGGGGTCACCCTCTTCAATAATCTTTCCATAATTCATGACTAATATTCTATTACAAAAATTTTTTGCAATTCCTAAATCATGAGTAATAAAAATAATACTTAAATCCATTTTTTCTTGGATCTTTATTAGTAAATCAAGTATTTCAATCTTTACATGGGCGTCCAACATATTTACACTTTCATCGCAGATAAGAATTTTTGGTTTGAGTAATAATGATCTTGCTATTGAAATTCTTTGTAGTTGTCCCCCAGACAATTGACTTGGATAAGAATTTAAGAATCCAAGATCTGAAGGCAAATTTAAGTTATTCAAAATTAATTTAATCTCTTTTTTAATTTGATTATTATCAGATACTTTTTGAATCAAAAGTATATCCATTAAAATTTCTTTTATTTTCATTTTTGGATTCAGACTTGAAAAAGGATCTTGGAAAATTATTTGTATATTTTTTAAATTATTAAATTTGTTTTTATATAATTCTAGATTTCTATCATAAAATTTTATTTCACCACCCCTAATTTTTAAAAGTCCTATTAAAGCTCTACATAAAGTACTTTTTCCACTCCCAGAAGATCCGACAATTCCTAGAGTTTCATTTCGATATAATTTAAAACTAACTTCTTTTAAAGCCTTATTCCATTTTGGTTGGAAAACTGAAGAATTTAATTTATACCAATGTCTTAAATTATTCGCCTCTAAAATAACGTCATTTTTAGAACTAATTTTTTTTATTGGCTGCAAAGATACATGTGATGCATTTACTAATTTTGTACCAATTTTTGATTTAGGCGATTTAAAAACTTCTTTAATATTTCCTTGTTCTTGAATTAATCCTTGATCCATTATTACAACTTTTTTACACCACTTTGAAGCGAGATTAATATCATGACTAATCAAAACTAAAGTTGTTCCAAATTGCGCACTTAAATATTGAATCTCATTCATTACTTCAAAACTTGTTTTAGTATCAAGACTTGTTGTAGGTTCATCTGCTATTAATATTTTTGGTTTTAAAGCCAAAGCCATAGCAATTGAAACTCTTTGTCTCATTCCTCCACTAAATTCATGAGGAAATGAATCTAATCTGTCGTACTCTATTCCTACCCTTAAAAAAGTTTCTTTTACTAGATCTTTAATAATTACAGAGGAATTTTTGTGAAAATGTGTTTTGAACAATTCATATAAATGATCACCAACTGTCATTAAAGGATTAAGTTTTTTTATAGAATCTTGATAAATAAATCCAAAATTATTTCTTCTAAATAATTCAATTTCTTTTCTTTCAACTTTCATTATATCTTCGCCACATATTTTTATATGACCTTCAATAATTGAGCCTTCAGGAAGCATATTTATAATTGTTTTTGCAAAAGTAGTTTTACCGCATCCAGAAGGACCTATTATGGCTATGTGCTCTCCTTGGCCCAGATCTAATTTAAAATTTTTTATAGTAGATTTCAGGTTAGGAGCATATTTAACATTTAGATTCCTGACTTCAAGAATTTTGCTTTTATCTGTTTTCATAATTTTGTAGCAAATTTCTCTAGTCCTAAATAAAATAAATCTAAAGCAACATTAAATGTCTGAGGCAACTGCGAATTCAAAAGAAAGGAAAGAAATTAAAGTTTCAACAATCATTTTGCCTGAAAATAAAAATTATGAAAGTGAATTTTTGAAGTATAAGATAAAAATCCCAAATTGGCTGCTTGAAAATATTCAAAACTTTGAAGAATCAAATAAAGTAAATGATTTTAATCAAAATCTTATAGTTAAAGCTTTCAAACTTGCTTATGAAGCTCATAATGGACAACTCCGGGCAAGTGGAGAGCCATATATAATCCATCCCATTGCTGTTGCAGATCTTCTAAAAGAAATAGGAGCAAGTCCATCGGTTATTGCTGCTGGTCTATTACATGATGTTGTTGAAGACACAGGAATTGCTCTTTCGGAGATAGAAGTTAATTTTGGCTTAGAAGTAAAAGTACTTGTAGAAGGTGTAACTAAATTAGGAGGTATTCACTTTAATAATAGAACTGAGGCACAAGCTGAAAACCTTAGAAAAATGTTCTTGGCTATGGCAAGTGACATAAGAGTTGTTTTGGTTAAACTTGCGGATCGACTTCACAATATGAGAACTATTCAATGGCTAAATGAAGAGAGACAAGAGAGAATTGCTAGAGAAACAAGAGAAATTTATGCCCCATTAGCCAATAGGTTAGGAATAAATAGATTTAAATGGGAATTAGAAGATTTAGCTTTCAAATTTCTAGAACCACAAGAATATAACAATTTAAAAGACCAAATTGCAGTCAAGAGAAGTGACAGAGAAAAGAGATTAAACGTTACTTTAGATTTAATGAAAGATAACTTAGTCTCTTCAGGTTTAGAAAATTTTGAAATAACAGGAAGACCGAAACATCTTTACGGGATTTGGAGCAAAATGGAAAGGCAACAAAAACAATTTAACGAGATTTATGACGTTGCAGCACTAAGAATTATTGTTAGCAATTCAGACAGCTGCTATAAAGCTTTGGCAGTAGTTCATGATACTTTTAAGCCAATTCCAGGCAGATTTAAAGATTACATAGGGTTACCAAAACCTAATGGATATCAATCCTTACATACTTCTGTGATCGGTAGGCATAGGCCTATTGAAGTTCAAATAAGAACGACTTCAATGCATCAAATTGCGGAATTCGGAATAGCTGCTCATTGGCAATATAAAGAAGGCGGTTCACCTGCATCTAGTAATGCAGAAAGATTTAATTGGCTTAGACAACTTATAGAATGGCAACAAGAAGGTAATGAAAAAGATCACAATGATTATCTAGCATCCATAAAAGAAGATTTATTCGATGAGGAAGTATTTGTTATCACACCAAAAGGAGATGTTGTTGGTCTGAGAAAAGGATCAACTGCAATCGACTTTGCTTACAGAATACATTCAGAAATTGGCAATCATTGTAATGGGATAAGAATCAATGAAAAGCTATCTCCACTATCTACATCATTGCAAAATGGAGATTTTATAGAAATTTTGACAAATAATAATTCGACTCCCAGTTTAGATTGGTTGAATTTTGTAGTTACTCCAACTGCCAAAAATAGGATTCGACAGTGGTATAAAAAAAGTCACCGAGATGAGACTATAAAAAGAGGAAAAGACTTGCTTGAAAAAGAGTTAGGTCGTAATGGATTTGAGTCATTACTTTCAAGTGATGCAATGAAAAAAGTTGCCAATAGATGTAACTTAAAGACTACAGAAGATCTACTAGCATCATTAGGATTTGGAGGTCTAACTTTACATCAAGTTTTGAATAGATTAAGAGAAGAAATAAAACTACAAACAGAAGAAATTAAAAGTGAATCTAATACTGAAATAGCAAAAACTCTAACAAATAAAAATAATTCAATAACGACTAAATCTCATGCAAATAATAAATCACCAATATCTGGAGTGGAAGGTTTAGATTACAGAATTGGGAAATGCTGTAGTCCGCTTCCTGGGGAGGAAATAATTGGAACCGTCTCTCTAGGTAATCATGGAATCACAATTCACAGAAGAGATTGTGAGAACGTTATCCCAATACCAATAGAGAGGAGATTACCTGTAGCATGGAATCAAGAGAATAAAGTTCTCGAGAATAAGTTTCCAATTCAACTTAGAATAGAAGTTATAGATAGGGTAGGAGTTCTAAAAGATATCCTAATGAGATTGTCTGATAAAGGAATAAATGTTAGTGATGCAAATGTAAAAACTGCTTATGGTAAACCTGCCATAATTAACTTATGTGTTGAGCTTGAAAGTTATAACCAACTCCACAAAACTATTGATCAAATTAAATCAATGGCTGATGTTTTAGATATCGCAAGGGTAGGAATTAGTTAATTTAAAGTTAAATAATATCAAGATCCTCTTTTTTTATTTTTTTTATAAAGCAAAAAAACAATAACACCAGATATGGAAGCTAAAAGTAATCCAACTAATGCTGAACCCAAGATTAATCTTAGTGAGAAAACACTTCCTTTTTCCCATAATTCTTTTGTCATCAAAGTTTTATCAAAAATAATATCTGGAGAATTACGTAGTAAGGATGAACCTACTTTATAATTAAAAAAATAAAGAGGAACATAAGTAAAAGGATTACTTATCCAAGTACCAATGGCAGCAAGAAAAAGATTTCCTTTTGTAATTCTTGCTAAAAATAATCCTAATAAAGTTTGAAAACCAAAGAAAGGGAAACATCCACAAAAAACCCCAACAGCTATTCCCTTTGCATTAAAAAATGGACTACCATCTTGTTTCAAAAATAATGATAGAATTTTTTTATTGGTAAGATTCCTTATCAACTTCATTCTTAAATTACAAACAAGACATTTATTCTTTTAATAATCCTAATTAATTATTCATAATATAGTGAGAGATGGAATCAATAGTAACCACTGAAGATACAATAGCAGCGATAGCTTCTGCAATAAGTCTAGGTAAAGGAGGTATCGCAGTTATAAGAATATCAGGTAAAGAAGCAATAAATTCCTGTAAAAATATTGTTAAAACAAAATCTAAATATGCTTGGGAGTCCCATAGAGTCTTTCATGGCTATATAAAAGATAATTTAGAAAATAAATTAATAGATGAAATTTTAATTTCAGTTATGCATTCTCCTAATAGTTTCACTGGAGAAGATGTTGTTGAATTGCACTGTCACGGGGGAGTAATTGTTGTAAATAAAGTAATGGATACACTATTATCAAATAACACTGGAGTAAGAATTGCAAATCCAGGAGAATTTAGTCAAAGAGCATTTCTTAATGGCAAAATAGATCTAACTCAAGCAGAATCAATTAATCAATTGATTAATGCAAAAAATCTTAAATCAGCAGAAATAGCTTTTAATGGAGTAAAGGGGGAAATAAAGCAAAAGATTGATATTATTAAAAATGATTTAATCGAGCAATTATCAGAAATAGAAGCAAGAGTAGACTTTGAAGAGGATTTTTCAGAGTTTAATTATCATGATTTTTCTAAAAATATTAAAATTATAAAAGAAAAAATAGAAATCCTTATAGAAAATTCAAAAAGGGGGGCGCATATTCATAATGGAATATCAATTGCTCTTATTGGCAAAACTAATGTTGGGAAAAGTTCTCTTTTAAATCTTCTCTCAAAAAAAGAAAAAGCAATAGTTACCAGTATTCCAGGAACGACTAGAGATATAATTGAAGTTAATTTGACCATAAAAGATTTACCAGTAAAGATAATAGATACAGCTGGCATTAGAGAAACAGATGAATATATAGAAAATATTGGAATTGAGAAAAGCTTTGAAATGATTCAAAACTCAGACTATATAATCTATTTATATAGTCTTGAAGAAGGATTAAATAAGGATGATGAGCAAATTATTAGCAAAATTCCACAAGAAAAATTAATTACGATCTTGGGGAATAAAAAAGATTTAATTGATTCAAACAAAGTAAATAAAAAAAATTTATCGAACTCTGTTTTAATGAGTATTAAAAATGATGAAGGCGAAAAAGAACTAGTCGAAAAGATAGTTCAAAAATGTGGATCAAAAGAATTTGAAAATATAGATATTTTTTTAAATGAAAGACAAATATCAAACCTAACTGATTGCCTCAAAAATTTAAATGATACTGATCCAATAATTACTAATCAATTACCCTTCGATTTATTATCAATTGAAGTTAGAGATGGAATAAAAAACTTATCGAGAATTACAGGTCAAGAATTAACTGAAGATCTATTAAATAATATTTTTTCCAAATTTTGTATAGGTAAATAAATTTTTATTAAAATACATTAATACATAAAGTAAACTTTAAAAGTTAATATTTAATTTTATCTTATTCAAATTTAGTGGATTTATACTCTCCAAATATTTCTAGAATTATTGATGATTGGATTGAAGAAGATATCGGCAAAGGTGATCTAACATCTTCTGCGATTACCAAAAAAGTAGGAAAAGCCCATTGGATAGCAAAAGAGGAAGGAATATTTTGTGGTGTTGGAATAATAAAAGAAATTTTAAAAAAAATTGACGAAAAGATAGAGTGCAATTTTTTTATAAATGATGGTGAAAAATTTTTGAAGGATCAAAAGCTTCTTGAACTAAATGGCCCTTCCAGAAGTATCTTGGCAAGTGAAAGAATCAGCCTCAATATCTCAATGCATTTATCGGGAATCTCAACTTATACAAAAAATATCGTAGATGTTCTGAAAGGTACAAATATAAATTTAGCAGATACAAGAAAAACTACTCCTGGTTTAAGAATATTTGAAAAGTATGCTTTTAAATGTGGTGGTGGTACTAATCATAGAATGGGATTATATGATGCTGCAATGATTAAAGAGAACCATATTGCATGGACTGATAACTTGAAAAATGCAGTTGAAAAAATTAGGTTAAATACTCCCTTTACAACTCATATTATTATTGAAGCGGAAGATATGAAGCAAGCAAAAGATGCTGTTTTAGCAGGCGCAGATAGTATTTTGTTAGATGAATTTGATCCTGAATTACTTAAAAAAGGTATTAAAGAATTAAGAGAGTTATCAACAAATAACTCTAATAAAACAATTAGGAATGATTTAATCATAGAGGTATCTGGAATTAATCCAATAAACATTAGTAGCTATTTAATTGATGGAGTTGATTTGATTTCAACAAGTTCTTCAATTACTAAAAGTAATTGGATTGATTTTAGTATGCGTTATATTAATTAAATGAATCGAATAGTATTTTAATAATTCATGCAGGTAATTTTTAAAGAATTAACTAAAAGCTTTGAAGAAAGCCTTCTAGAAAGTCTTATAAAAAATGAAAAGAAAGAAGAATTTGAAAAAATTCGTAAAAATCTAATTAATCAAGCATCTAAAGAGGAGTATGGTGATTATCAATGTAATATATGTCTGGTTTTATCCAAGATTTATAAAAGTAACCCTAGAGAAATTGCTATTACATTTATTGAGACCCTCAAAGAAAATAAAAAGATATCTAATTTGTGTGAAGATTTAGAAATTGCGGGACCAGGTTTTATAAATATAAAATTAAAAAATAAAGTTTTGATTGAAGAAATAAAATCTAATATTAAATGCCCTAGAGCTGGTGTTCCTTTATCCCATAAAAATAATAGTCATTCCCAAAAAAAAGTTATCGTAGATTTTTCAAGTCCTAATATTGCTAAAGAAATGCATGTGGGTCATCTAAGATCAACAATTATAGGAGATTCGATTTCAAAAATTTTCGAATTTAGAGGATATATCGTTTTAAGACTAAATCATATTGGAGATTGGGGTACACAGTTTGGAATGCTTATTACTCAGCTTAAAGATTTATATTCAAGTGATCTTAAAGAAATAGATAGGATCAAAATTAGTGATTTAGTTGAATTCTATAAAGCTTCAAAAAAAAGATTTGATAATGAAATTGAATTTCAAAAGAGATCAAGAGAAGAGGTAGTTCAATTACAAAGTGGAGTTAAAAAATCAATTGAAGCATGGAAATTATTATGTAATCAATCAAGAAAAGAGTTTGATCAAATCTATAAAACATTGAACATAAAAATTAAGGAAAGAGGAGAATCCTTTTATAATCCGTTTTTAAAATCAATAATTGAAGATTTAAATGACAAGAGACTCTTAGTAGAAGATCAAGGCGCAAAATGTGTTTTTCTTGATGGCATGACTAATAAAGAAGGTAATCCATTACCACTTATTATTCAAAAAAAAGACGGTGGGTTCAATTACGCAACTACTGATCTTGCTGCTCTAAGATATCGATTTAATAAGGAACCTAACGGAGATAATGCAGCTAGAATTATTTATGTAACAGATCATGGTCAATCCAATCATTTTGCAGGGGTTTTTCAAGTTGCAAAAAGAGCTAATTGGATTCCTAAAGATTGTGAAGTAAATCACGTCCCATTCGGGCTAGTACAAGGCATTGATGGTAAAAAACTTAAAACAAGAGAAGGAGATACCATAAAACTAAAAGATTTATTATCAGAGTCAGTTAAAAGAGCAAAAGAAGATCTATTAAAAAGATTAGAGATCGAAAGTCGTTTTGAAAATGATGATTTTATTTTAAATACTTCAAAAGTTATTGGAATCGGAGCAGTAAAATATGCCGATTTAAGCCAAAACAGAATCACAAATTATCAATTTAGTTTTGAAAAGATGCTTTCTCTTAATGGAAATACGGCGCCTTATCTTTTGTATACACTTGTAAGAATTTCAGGAATTAATAGAAAAAATAATATGACTAAAGAGGCTATAAATTTGGAATCTATTTCATATAGCCATGATTTAGAGTGGAAGCTTATAAGGAAATTACTTAATTTTGATGAAGTTATTATTTCTATAGAAAAAGACTTAATGCCAAATAGATTATGTAATTATCTGTTTGAATTATGTAAGACTTTTAATAGATTTTATGATCAAGTTCCTATTCTTAAGGGAGAAATGATTACAAAGATTTCAAGACTCACATTATGTGCTTTAACTGAAAAGACTTTAAAATTAAGTTTAGAGCTTCTTGGAATTGAAACCTTAGAGAGAATGTAATGAATGAATTTGATGAAATAAAAAACCTTTCACCTCTCCCAAGAAAGGAAATAATAAATATGCAATCTTATTCTGCACCTTTAGAAAACAGAAGAAATTTATTGCGTCTAGATTTTAATGAAAATACTTTAGGTCCAAGTAAAAAAGTATATGAAGCTATTAAAGATATCAAGTTAAATCAAATTTCAATCTATCCAGAATATAACCTACTAAAAAATTTACTATCGAATCACTATTATGAATCAAGGCAATTTGATCCAGAAGAAGTAGGTTTGTTTAATGGAGCTGATGCTGCAATAAATGCGATATTTAATTCTTTTGGTGATAGAGATGAAATATTCCTGACCACAAATCCGACTTTTGGTTATTATTCTCCTTGTTCTGAAATACAAGGCATGAAAAAGATAACTTGTGCCTACGAAGGGGAAAATTTTATTTTCCCAATCGAGCGATTTAAAGAAAAAATTATTAAGCATAAACCTAAATTAATATTTATTTGTAACCCTAATAATCCTACTGGTACTGTTTTAAGTGCACAAGAAATAATTAATTTAGCAAATCTAAGTAAAAAATCATTAATTGTTGTTGACGAACTTTATGAGAAATTTAACGGAGATAGTCTTCTTCCAGTAATAGATTTTGAAAAAATTAAAAATATAGTTGTTATTCAATCCCTCTCAAAAACTGCTGGTTTAGCTGGTTTAAGAATTGGCTTTGCGTTTGGAAGTAAAAGTATAATTAAATATATCAATAAGGTTACAGGTCCTTACGATGTAAACAGTTTTGCAGTTACTGCTGCATTAGCTGCTCTAAATGATAAATCTTATATAGATGATTATGTTTCTGAGGTAAAAAAAGCGCGAGTATTAATTAAGAAAAAGTTTAAATCTACAGCAATTAGGAAACATTTTGGTGGGGGAAATTATTTTTTAATTTGGCCAAGAAAAAATCCAGAAATTTTGACAAGACAAATGAGAGAAAAGGGAATTTTAATTAGAGAGATGAAAAACAAAAAAGATATTGAGAATTCTATAAGGGTTAGCATAGGAACTCAAGAACAGATGGACCTTTTTTGGAGAACTTATAAAGAATTAGATCTTAATAGTTAATCTTTGAAAATATAAATAGTATTTTTATCAATTCTTTTTGAATTTATTTTAAATTTTTTGCCAAGATATTTGACTTTAAAATCTTGCATATTATCAAGAAATAAATCAGCATTTGAAAAATCACAATTTTCACTAATATTTTTACCTTTCACAAAATGAACGGGAATAACTATAGAAGGCTTTAAGGTTTTTACTATATCTGAAGCTTCGGTACCGTTATAAGATTTAAATCCCCCTCCTATTGAAATAAAAAGGATATCTGGACGAGACAAAATAATTTGACTATTGATATCCATGGGACCAGCAGCTCCACCCATATGAACTATTTTTAAATTACTCTGCTCCCAAGTCCATACCGTAGCCATCCCCAACCTTCTTCCACTAACTCTATCATGAGGAACTTCAATTCCATTTAATAATATATCTTCAAATTTATAAATTCCAGGTTCAACAAACATCAATTTATCATTTGGATTATATCCTTCATCAGCTAGTTTTGAACTAGCTAAAATGAAATCAGCATTTATTCCATTTGGCTCATCTAAATCACTTGCACAACCAACAGCCTTAAAGGGATTTAAAAGAACTGATTTTTCTTTTCCTTTAATTAAAAAACTACCATGACCCAAACTTTTTAATAACAAATCACCTGCCGTAGCAGATGAGGGTAGTAAAAATAGAAATAATATAAAAAGGAAGAATTTTTTAGGTTTAAAAATATTCATAGTTAAAATTTATTATTTAATTTTACTTCTGTTCGGCCATCTTTAGAAAATTACTAATTAATTTATGACCAAATTGTGTTAAAACACTTTCTGGATGAAACTGAACACCGTGTAATTTTTTATATTGTTTATGAGAAATAGCCATAATAGTTGAATCCTCTAGAGTGGCAGTTATTTCAAAACAAGAGGGTAGAGATTCTGAATCTACTATAAGACTATGATATCTAGTAGCCACAAATGGGCTATCAATATCTTTGAATAATCCTTTTTTATTGTGAATAATTTTTGAGGTCTTTCCATGCATTAATTCTTTACCAACTATTACTTTACCGCCATAGGCTTGAGCTAAGGCTTGATGACCTAAACAGACTCCCAATATTGGAATTTCCTTGGATAAGTTTTGAAGAATTGGCAGACAAATACCTGACTGATCTGGATTCCCTGGACCAGGAGACAATAAAATACCATCGGGATTAATATGACTTATTTCTTCTAAAGTAATTTCATCATTTCTTTTTACTAATAATTCTTTTGTTATAGGATGTTCTAGTGAAAGCTCTCCTAAGTATTGAACTAGGTTATACGTAAAACTATCATAATTATCAATAACTAAAAACATATCTTTTTCAATTTAAAAATAATAACTTTATTTTAGGAATAAATAAGCATAGACCAATAATAACAGAATTAATTGAAGCTAATAATACAGCACCTGCTGAACAGTCCTTTGCAATTTTAGCAAGATTACTAAACTTTTTTTTAATCACTAGATCAACTAAAGATTCGATTGATGTATTTATTATTTCTAAAGTCAATACAGAAAAAATAGTCCCCAGCATAATTAGATAATCTCTTTTATCAAGTTGAAGAATAGAACCTATGATTAAAATAAAAAGAGCAAAAAGAACTTGAATTTTAAAATTTCTTGAATTTTCAAATGTATATTTAATCCCATTAAAAGCGTATCTAAAACTTACTAAAACATTTTTAGATGTCCTATATGAACTTCTTCTACTTTTTAAAAGTTTTGCTTTACTCTTCATTTATAGTTGATTAATAAAATCTTTCAATCTAATTTTGAAATTAAATATTCTTGAAAATTTAACATATTATCTAATTCATAATCATCATTATGTTCCCATCCCAAAAGATGTAATAATCCATGACTTGCTAACCAGAGCATTTCTTTTTTAATAGAATGATTAAATTCTAAAGATTGTTTAAAAGCCGTTTCTAAGGATATAAATAAATCTCCTAATTCAATAAAATTTAAATCTTTAGTAGTATCTTCATCAGAAATAATTGGGAAAGATAAAACATCAGTTGACCCAGATTTATTCATCCACTTTTGATTAATAGAAGACATTTCATTATCATTAATAATCTGCAAACTTAACGAAAAACTTTTTTTGTCTAAAATAAAATTTGGAAAAGAAGTATCTTTTTCATCTAAAATTACTTTAATCCAACACAATAATACTTCTTCCCAAAAACCAGATTCGAAAATAAGATTATCTGGCTTATTTAGAAAATGATCTGATAAATTAGAAAAATCATTACATTTAAAGACTAAATCTATTTGTAAGTCATATAAATCTTTTTTATACATACTTTCATTAAACAGGCATATTAGGCTTTCCTAAAGTAGCTATTAATATTAAAAGTCCAATCAAAATTAAAAAAGTAATTGAAAAATGAGAAATACTTTTAGAACCCTTCCTAACCATATTTCTCATAGCTAGTTTTATAAAGCTAGGAGGAGAAACTTTTTTTTCTAAATTTTCGTTTTTATTTGCCATAAATTTATTGAATAGACTCTTTAGAAGAAATATTCATACGTAATAATTCATGAATAAATTGATCTAATCCACCATTAAGAACTGCATCTAAATCATTAGTCTCTTTCATTGTTCTTAAATCTTTGACCATTTGATAGGGATGAAAAACATAATTTCTAATTTGATTACCCCATGCAGCTTCAACAATATCACCTTTAATATCCGATATTTCAGAAGCTCTTTGTTCTTTAGCTATTACTAATAATTTAGCTTTAAGCAATAACATTGCTTTCTCCTTATTTTGTAACTGAGATCGCTCTTGAGTACATCTTACAGCGATTCCTGAAGGCAAATGTACAATCCTTACTGCTGTTTCTACTTTGTTAACATTTTGCCCTCCAGCTCCGCCTGATCTACTAGTTGTAATTTCTAAATCTTTATCAGGAATCTCTAATGAAATACTTTGATCTAATTTAGGCATGACCTCAACTCCAGCGAAACTAGTTTGTCTTTTACCATTTGCATTAAATGGTGAAATTCTTACTAATCTATGAGTACCTTTTTCATTTTGAAGATAACCATAAGCATATTTACCATTAACTTCAAAAGTAACGCTTTTAATACCTGCTTCTTCTCCATCAGATAAATCAGTAATTTCCAAGCTCATTCCATTATTATCTGCCCATCTTGAATACATTCTTAATAAAATTTCCACCCAATCTTGTGCATCAGTGCCACCTGCACCAGCATTAATAGAGACGATAGCAGCTTCTTTATCATATTCACCACATAATAATCTTTGAAATTCCCACTTATCTAAATTCTCTCTTAAAGTTACTAACCCTTGATGTGACTCAACAATCATTTCTTCTTCAGGCTCTAAGGAATAAAGCTCAAGAGAAGCTTCAGCATCAGAAATGAACATTTTCCATTTATCTAACAATTGAAGTTGATCTCTAACATCATCAAGATTGAGCATATGTTTTTTTGCATCTGCCTGATTACCCCAGAATTCTGGTTGAGCAGCAATTTGCTCTAACTCTTTTTTCTTAGCTACTAAATTGGGAACGTCAAAGACAATCCTGAGCATGACCCAGGCGCTTGGTTAACTCTGAAAGATCTTTTTTAAATTCTGTTATATCTATCAAAATAGAATTTAATTGTTATTTATAATCTAACAAGCACTTTTATTTAATAGTATAAAGTAAATAATATTTTAAAAAAATGTCTAAAGTTGAAATTTATACTTGGCGATTTTGCCCATTCTGCATACGGGCGAAATCTTTACTTGAAAAAAAAAATATAACTTTTACTGAACATAAAATAGATGGCGATGATAATGCAAGGGAACTAATGATGGAGAGAGCTAATGGTAAAAGAACAGTTCCTCAAATTTTCATTGATGACAAAAGTATTGGTGGTTGTGACGAACTTTATGAATTAGAAAAAGAGGACAAACTGGACTTATTACTGAATTAGATAATTATGAAATTTCTATTTGTAGTAGACCCAATAAAAAATATAAATCCATTAAAAGATTCATCTGCAGCATTAATGCAAGCTTCTTCTAAGAAAAAGATAGAAGTATGGACTTGTACTCCCCAAGATCTAGAGGCAAGGGGAGATGAAGTATGGGCATCTTCTTGGAGAGCTGAAGTTTTTCCATGGGTCTCTTTTAAAGAAAATAAATGTATCCCTCTTGCTGAATTTAATTGTATTTGGATGAGAAAAGATCCTCCAGTAAATGAGGGATATTTATATGCAACTCATCTTTTGGAAGTAGCCGAAAGAAAAGGAGTAAAAGTTATAAATAAGCCTTCCTCATTACGTGCTTGGAACGAAAAATTAGGCGCATTGAGGTACAGCCATTTGATGGCTCCAACAATAGTTGCAAGTAAAGTAAAAGATCTTATTAATTTTGCACAAATTAATCATGATGTTGTTGTTAAACCACTTGGCGGAAAAGGAGGACAAGGCGTTATTCGTCTAACTAAGGATTCTCCAGGTATTAAAGCTATGATTGAATTAATAACATCGCAAGAAGAATTACCAGTAATGATGCAAAAATTTATTCCAGAAGTAAAAGAAGGGGATAAAAGAATAATTATTGTTAACGGAGAGCCAATTGGATCAATTAATAGAATCCCTCAAGGGGGGGACTTTAGGAGTAATTTAGCTATGGGAGGTAAAGCAGAAAAAACAAACCTAACAGCTAAAGAAAAAAAAATTTGTACTGAGTTATCTCAACATTTCAAAGATGAAGGTTTATTCTTTGTTGGTATAGATGTAATAAATGGGATGCTTAGTGAAATTAACGTAACAAGTCCAACAGGATTAAGAGAGATAGAAACTTTATCTAACAAAAGCGTTTCAAATCAAGTAATTGAAAAATTATTAGAAATTATTTAGTTGTTTTGGCAATAAAAATTTGCTTCACTAAAGATTTAAATTTAAGTTGAATCTCCTCAATTTCTTTATTAGAGATGGAACCTTTTATTAACCCTGAACCAGCCGTAAATTCTAGATTTTGGTCAATATAACGTGCTCCTCTTATAGCTACTCTGAATTCTGAATTCCCTTCAGAATCTACCCACCCTATAGGCGAAGCATAATTTCCTCTAGAAAATGATTCAAGTATGTTTATCCAATTCATTGCTTCCTTTTTAGGAGATCCACAGACTGCTGGAGATGGATGCAAAACTCTAAGCAAGTCAAAAGGGCATATATTATGAATTTTAGAATATACCAAAGTTTGTAAATGAGAAATATCTCCAAAAGAAGTTACCTTTAACGAACTTTTTGTATAGTTATTAATCCTTAAAACTTCCAAAGATTTAATTAAATACTGTATTACATAATTATGCTCTTTTATATCCTTAGAGCTATCCATAAGAGAATCCGGATTTAAATCACTTGATATTGTTCCAGCAATAGCCTCTAAAACCAAATCAGGCTTCATAAAAGAAAATAATTTTTCTGGCGATGCTCCAAATGTAATATCCTTGCTATTTCTCCTCCAAACATATCTACAAGTATTTGGTTGATTAGTTTTTAATTTTCTTAAAATATTTATTAGATTTAATTTATTTTTAAAGTCTATTTTGACTCTTGAAGCTAAAACTATCTTTTCAAGGTTATCTTCCTCTACTAATTGAATTCCCTTATTTATTAATTGCTTGAGATTATTATTTGATAACTCTAAAGAATTCAAAAAATAATTGATCGAAGGATAATCAAAACTATTTTTACTTTTTTTATTTTTTGAATTAAAAATCTGATCTCTTATTGACCATAGTTCTTCAATTAATGTCCTCAAAGAAGATTTACCATCGACATGTGCATTTATTCTTAACCAACAATTATTTTTATTTTTAATAATTAATATTTTAGGTAAAATGGCCTCTAAACCAGGGACATCAAGCGAACAATATTTTTTATTTAGATTCTCTGAAAAGGAAAAAAAATAAATTATTTTTGAAAGGGCAGAGGTACTCGATTCATCCGTTAAATTTATTAGATTATTAAAGTTCTCAGAGCTAAAGTCTTTCGCTACTTTAAATTTTTTAGGTCCTTCTAAAGTTAGATATTTACATTTCTCAAGAGCTATATATGACATTTTATTATCCTCTTCCCAAAAAGAAGAAAAAGAATATTTATCAATAAAAAATTCGTATACATCAAATAAATCAACACAAGGTATCTCAATACAAATACTTACTAATCCGGAATTTACCCCTTTCTTATCGAAATTGGAAAAAACGCCTTTTAAAAAATCTGAAAAGTTTAAATTATTTTTCATCACTTATTGAAAATAACTAAAAATCATGCATTAAAGTAAAAAATGTAACTCAATTTATAAACTATATTTAATAATTATAGTTTCTCTTAACTGCATTAATAATGAATGAAAGAAATAAAAGTTTATGGAAACAAGCAATAAAATGGCCTCTTTATTCAGTAGCAATTTTACCAGTTTTTATTTCAGGAGCTTATACCCTCAACTCTTTCAACAATGTCAAAATATATAATTTAATAGCATTCACAATCGCTGCAATATTAATACTTATTTGGGAAAATCTAACTAATGATTTATTTGATTCAGAAACAGGAATTGATGAATTTAAATTTCATTCCATTGTAAATCTTGTGCGAAATAAAACAATAGTTTCAATTACCGCTTATACATCTCTATTGATTGGATTATTATTAATTGCCATTATTTCAATTTCGACGAGCATAAATGTAATGATATTAGTAGGCGCTTGCTGCTTCTTGGGATATTTATATCAAGGACCACCTTTCCGTTTGGGCTACCAGGGTTTAGGAGAACCATTATGTTGGTTAGCTTTTGGTCCCTTAGCTTACGCTGCTGCTTTAATTGCTTTAAATCCATCAGATATATACATGATTTCTATTCCTTGGAAAGAGTCATTATTTCTTGGTTCAGGATCCTCATTGGCAACCACACTAGTACTATTTTGCTCTCATTTCCATCAGATCAAAGAAGATAAAGAACATGGTAAAAATTCACCTTTAGTACGTTTAGGAGCGAAAAGAGGAGCTAAAATTATTCCTTGGATAGTTTTTATAATTTATGTTTTCCAACTTTTTATAATAATTAATGGATTTATTCCGATACTTTGTGTTCTTTTTCTTATAAGTTTTCCTCAATCATTAAAGCTTATAACTTTGTTGAAATATTCATATAACAAACCTGAAGCAATCAAAAATTGTAAATTTATTGCTATCAAATTCCAAACTCTAAATGGAATTGGATTAATAGCAGGATTTATCATAGATTACTTGATTTATAAATGAACTTAACTTTTAAAAAAAAATCTTTTTTCTTTAAATTATCTTCGAAAGTGGATAATTCAAGTACAACATATAACTATAAATCTGGGTGGATAATTAAATTAAAAAATATGGAAAAGGGAGTTGGTTTTGGAGAAGTGAATCCTCTAAGAAAAAAAGATTTAGATTCATGTCAAATACAATTAAATCAGATTCCCAAATACGTAACTTCAAAAAATATATCTGAGTTAATAAAGAATTTTCACCCGTGCATTCAATCAGCAATAAACTCTGCATTAGCTGAAATTGAAAGAAAAATAAATTTTCAGGAAAATTATTACTTTAATGAAATTAATCAAACAGCTATACTTTTAGATCCTCGTAACGCTCTTAAAGAATTAATAATCTTAAACGGTAATAAACTTTTGAATGAGAAATCACTCACTATTAAATGGAAAGTAGGCATACAAGATAATTCCTCCGAAGAAAAAACTCTAATGGAGATACTAAATCATTTAAGAAGTAATATAAAATTAAGAATAGATGCGAATGGTTCTTGGAAAAGAGAAATAGCTAATAGATGGGTTGATATTTTGAAAGATATTGACAATATAGATTGGCTAGAACAACCCCTTTCTACAGATGATATAGAGGGTTCAAGAGAACTTAATAAAAAGATGCCAATTGCTTTAGATGAATCACTATTAAAATATCCATATTTGATTAATGAATGGGATGGTTGGCAAATTAGAAGACCTTCTCAAGAAAGAAATCCTATGCATCTTTTAAATGAGTTAAAAAATAAAAAAGGTTTTATATCCTTAAGCACTTCTTTCGAGACAGGAATAGGCAGAAGATGGCTTTTTCATTTATCCTCTTTACAGCTATTGGGACAAACTCCCAAAGTTCCTGGTTTGGCTATGAAAAAAAATCCTAATTCTTTTCTTTTCCTAAATGATGCTCAAAAGATATGGGATCTACTATGAAAAATAAAATTCATACTATTGAAGTTGAAAATAATGAAAAAGAATCTATAAAAAAAATTCTTGAAAATATAAATGATAAAAAAATAACCTATATAAAAAATAAATGTTATAAAAATGATGAAATATTAGAGACTATTGATATAACTGGACCTGCAATTATCTTAAATAGTAGTGGCAGTAGTGGAAAGCCTAGAAAATGCATACATAGTTTAAAAAATCTAAATTCATCTGCTAAGGCATCTGGAATTTGGCTTGAAAAGCAAGGATTTAAATTACAAAACTGTTTAATTTTTAATACTTTACCTTTGAATCATATCAGTGGTTTAATGCCACTATTTAGAAGCAAAATATGGAATTGTGACTATATCAATATTTCTCCTAAATTAATTAAAAAAACTAAGGAATTATTAGTATTTACTAATGAGATAAAAAAAGAAAATCAACATCTTATAACATCATTAGTTCCAACACAATTAAAAAGACTTTTATCTGAAAAAAATGGAATTGATTGGTTAAAGATTTTTGATTTAATTTGGATTGGTGGTGCATCTGTATCTAATGAAACTTCTCGCAAGTGCAGACTAGAAAAAATAAATTTAGCACCCTGTTATGGATCAACTGAAACTGCTGCCATGGTTACAAGCTTAAAACCTAAGGAATTTTTAGAAGGAATTGATAATGTTGGGGAAATACTATGTGATATAAATTTAAGAATTAGTAAAAAGGGTTTAATCCAAATCAAATCAGAAAGAATAGGAATTGAATTGCTTGAACCTTCTAAAACTAAAAAATTCAAAAATAACAATGGTTGGTGGGAAAGCAGTGATTTGGGCGAGATCCAAGAATTGAATAATTCTTCTTATTTGAAATTTATTAGCAGAATAGATAATGCTTTTAATTCTGGAGGTGAAATAGTTTTTCCAGAAGTTATTAAATTACGATTAAGTGAATTTATCTCAAATGAAAAAATTCCAATAGAAAATTTTATGATTTCAAATATACCTAACAAAGAATGGGGAAATAAAATTGAAATCATTATTGATTTTAAAAAACAAACTAGTAAAACAGATATTGAATATTCATTAAAACTATTAAAAAACTTTTCTAAAAATTGGCCAAAACATGAGAGGCCTGAAACTTGGATTATTGATAAAAATCAATCAAAAAAATCTAATTTCATATTTGAAAAATAGTAACTCATTATAATTAACACTCTTTTAAATTCGTATTTATATTGGAAGCCTCTATCCACCTCTCCAGTTGATCAGGTAATTTAACTTTCAATTTTGAATCAACATCTAAAGAACAATGGATAATTTTTCCTTCAGCGACATTAATTTCATCCTTTAAAAAAAATGTATTTACTTGAAATAAGTGATTATTAATTTTTTTGGGGAATATTTTAATTGAAAGTAAATCGCCAATCTTAATAGGTGATAAAAAATTGGCTTCGCAATTAACTATGGGACATATAATTTGATTTTTATGGGTATTAGCATCGGGGAAAATATCCTGATGAGGAATACCATATATATCTATACTTTCTTCCCAACTTTCATGTGCCCATCTTAAAAGGTTGTGAAAATGTATCACTCCTGCAGAGTCACAATCACCAAACCTTACTTTCCTTTTTAAAATCAACCAATTTTTAGGTTTCATTATAAAGGTTTACCTGTCTACAGAACCCATAATGACGTCTATTGAGCCAAGGATTGCCATAATATCAGCTATTTTTGCTCCCTTAAGAATATGAGGCAATATTTGAAGATTATTTAAATCAGCAGCTCTAATTTTAAATCTCCATGGTGTAACTTCATTATTTCCTTGAATAAAAACTCCTATTTCCCCTTTCCCAGATTCTAATCTTGTATATAATTCTCCATTAGGAATCTTAAAAGTAGGCGCAACTTTCTTAGCTACATATTGATAATCCATACCAAATATTTCACTTTTTTTATCCTCTGTAGCCATGCGTTTAGCTTCTAAATTTTCTGTTGGGCCTCCGGGAATCATTTCACAAGCTTGACGAATAATTTTTAATGATTGTCTCATTTCTTGAACTCTTACTCTATATCTGGCATAACAATCACCTTCTTTTTCGGAAGCAATTTCCCATTCAAAATCGTCATAACATTCATAACTATCAACTTTTCTCAAATCCCAAGAGACTCCAGAAGCCCTAAGCATTGGTCCAGAAAGTGACCAATTAATTGCTTGATCTCTTTCTATGGTTCCAAGACCTTCAATTCGTTTTTTAAATATAGGGTTATTTGTTATTAGTTTTTCATATTCATCAATCTTTGGAGCAAACCAATCACAAAAATCAATGCATTTTTCTAACCATCCGTAAGGCAAATCACAAGCTACACCTCCTATTCTAAAAAAATTATTATTTATCAATCTTTGTCCAGTAGCAGCTTCCCAAAGGTCATAAATCATTTCTCTTTCTCTAAAGATATAAAAGAATGGAGTTTGAGCTCCTACATCTGCTAGAAATGGACCTAGCCATAAAAGATGATTTGCAATTCTATTGAGCTCCAACATTAGAACTCTTATATAACTGGCCCTTTTGGGTACAACAATATTCGCCAATCTTTCTGGTGCATTTACTACAATTGCTTCATAAAACATTCCGGCTGCATAATCCATTCTGCTTACATAAGGTACATACATAACGTTTGTCCTGTTTTCAGCTATCTTTTCCATGCCTCTATGCAAATATCCAATTACGGGCTCACAATCTATTACGTTCTCGCCGTCAAGTGTTACAACTAACCTTAAAACTCCATGCATAGATGGATGATGAGGGCCAAAGTTGACCACCATGGGTTCTGTTCTAGTCTCTAGTTGAGCCATTAATAATTTAACCTCTATTTAAATCTTAGTAGAAAGTTATGCAAACTGACCTTTCTGATTCATCTTTATTCAATCATAAGTCAGTGATGACAGATGAAATTTTAGTTTCTGTAGATCAATACCCATTAATATCAGACAATAAACTAACAGCGATAGATGCAACTTTAGGTGCTGGTGGACACTCATATCAATTATTAAAAAAATATCCTGATTTAAAAATAATTGGACTAGATCATGATCCATTCGCAAGAAAGTCAGCATTTATAAAACTTGAAGAATTTAAATCGAGGATTGAAATATGTCCCTCAAATTTTGCGAACTTTGAGCCAAAAGAAAAAGTTTCTTTTGTAATAGCAGATCTTGGAGTCAATAGTAATCAGATAGATAACCCACAAAGAGGATTTAGTTTTCAAAAAGATGGGCCTTTAGATATGCGAATGAATCCGTTACTTGAGATGAATGCTGAGGACTTAATTGAGACTTTAAATGAAAAAGATCTGGCTGATTTAATTTTTAAATTTGGTGATGAAAGATTATCACGAAAGATTTCTTGGAGAATCAAAAAAGATTTAAAAGAAAAAGGAAAATATTCGGGTACAAAAGATTTAGCCTATTCCATTGCTGGTTGTTTCCCACCCAAACAAAGATATCGAAAAATTCATCCTGCGACTAGAACATTCCAAGCACTAAGAATTGCTGTAAATAAGGAAATCGAAGCACTCGAAAGATTCTTAGAGATTTCTCCAGAGTGGCTATTACCCGGGGGAATAATTTCAATTATTAGCTTTCATTCAATAGAAGATCGGCTGGTAAAAAATTCTTTTAAGGGTGATGAAAGATTAAAAAATCTCACAAAAAAACCAATTACACCAAATAAAAAAGAAATTGAAAATAATAAAAGGTCTCGAAGCGCAAAATTAAGAATTGCTCAATTAAAATAATTAAAATCTCAGCGTAATAATTTAATAGAATCTGTAATTATCTCAATTGATTTTTCTATATCTTCTGTAGTAGTCATCAAACCAATACTTAATCTTAATGAAGCCTCTGCTTCTTTAAAAGATCTTCCTAAAGCGAGTAATACATGCGAAGGCTGCCCATTACTACACGCTGACCCACTAGAACAGATTATTTTAGATTTCAAACTTTTATGCAATTTTGAACCGTTAACATCAAGTACGGTCAGATTCAAATTATGAGGTAATCTTTCTTTCATTGACCCATTTATTTCCACTCCAGAATTATTACCTAATAATCCCTTCAAAAGTTTATCTCTATGAAAAAGAAATTTCTGGATATTCTTTTTTTGATTTAAAACGGCTATTTCTATTGCTTTAGTAAAACCTACTATCAAAGGTAATGGCAATGTTCCTGATCTTAAACCAAATTCTTGACCTCCTCCTAAAACTAAAGGCTGCAGCTCAATATCTCTATCAATCAAAAGTATCCCTACACCTTTAGGACCATATATTTTATGTGAGCTTATTGTTAACATATTTGCTACTGAGTCAAGGCTATCAAACTCGAGAAAACCTAAACATTGTGCATAATCAGAATGGAGAACTATATCCCTTGAACTGCATATTTCTGAAATTTCCTTCAAAGGCTGAATAACTCCTATTTCGTTATTTGCCCTCATGATGCTTACCAAAAATGTATCATCTCTTATACAGCTAACAAATTTTTCTTCTGAAACTAAACCATCTTTTTCTGGACTAATTTCAGTAATATGAAATCCCTCTTTTCTTAATTGATCTAGGGGCTCTAATACAGCTTTATGCTCAGTTTTTAGAGTAATAATATGACCATAATTTTCTGTTTCTTTAAAATGCTTCCTTGCAAAACCTAGCAAAGCTAAATTATTAGATTCTGTTGCTCCACTAGTAAAAATTACTCTCTTTTTTTTTAGAAATAAATATTCTTGTATTTTTTCTCTTGAGACTTCTAATATGGCACTTGCATTAATGCCTGCTAAATTTGATTTACTTGAGGGGTTAGAAAATATTTCACTCCAATAAGGTGCCATAGAATTTACAACCTCTTCTAAACAAGGGGTTGAAGATTGATAATCTAGTAGTATGGGAGTTGAAAGCATGATATTTAGTATATAAAATTATCATTAGGCATAAGAAAATTTAATTCAAAATTAAAAAAATGAATGATACTAATCAAATAAATAATGACACAATTAGAAAATCAAAAATTCTGTTAGTAGATGATGAACCTGGTTTAAGAACAGCTGTAAAAACATTTCTCGAAGACGAGGGTTTTGAAATCTTTATTGCTGTTGACGGAGAGGATGGTTGGGAAAAAGCTCAAACAATTTTCCCCGATCTAGTTATTAGCGATATTATGATGCCGAGATCTAATGGATATGCTTTATTAGAAAAGATAAGAGAAGATGAAAAACTAGGAGGTACTCCAGTTATTTTTCTTACTGCTAAAGGAATGACTTTAGATAGAACTAAAGGTTACCTCGCAGGTATTGATGACTATATTTCTAAACCCTTTGACCCAGATGAATTATCTGCAAGAGTTAAAAATGTAATTAATAGACAAGAGCGATTACTAAAAGAAGCAGCGCGATTTGCCGACATTGATGTAAGTAAGATGGCAAAACAAATCACCGAAATAAAGTCTATGCTTACAGATCAAAATCCACTAAATCAAGAAAATTCTATAAATATTCCAAGTTTTACTCCAAGAGAGGCAAGTGTACTGCAACTTGTAGCAGAAGGTCTTATGAACAAAGAAATTGCCAGAAAACTTGAGACCTCAATAAGAAATGTTGAAAAATATGTGAGCAGGCTTTTTATTAAAACAGGTACATCCAGTAGAACCGAATTAGTTCGCTATGCCCTGGAAAATCATCTAGTTAAATAAATTATTTAATTTTCTTAAATTCAATTAATTTAGAAAAATAGAAAGGGGCTTGATTTAATTTCTTTTGCACAACATCAAAACCTTGCTCATTTGCTGCACTAATAATCCCTTTTTCCCTTAATGTATAAGCTCTTGTAGTTTTACTTGGACCAGGAAAAAACTTTCCAATATTTTTCAAAACAGCCAGTATTGGCGTATATGGAGCAAAGCTAACTATTAGCTTTTCTCTGCTCAAATCACATAGATGCTTTACCATTTCTTCAGCAACTGGTTGTGGGTAATGAATAAATACATCTAAACAAATTACAACGTCAAATAAACCTCTCAATTGTTCAAGATCACTCGTTGCATACTTTATCCTGCTTTGATTCAAACCTTTTTCTTTAATTCGTTTCTTTGTCTCTTTAATCATTTCAGAAGATATATCGCTTACCTGCAGATCTTTTATACCAAGTCCTAGTAAAGGAATAGCTAGACTTCCCACACCGCAGCCAGCATCACAAAAAGTCTTATTTGTTAAATCAGGGTAGTTCTTTACATATGCAACGACATCATCGACAGTCTTTTGATGACCTTTTCTAATATTTTTCTGAACTGTATTGATTTCTTCTGATTTACTATAAATTTTTCTCCATCGATCAAAACCAGTCCCATTAAAGTACTCTCTAACTTCGCTTTTTTCGAGATTTTTATTAGACTTCATAACAATTCCTACAAAATTAGTCTTTTTTAATAATAACTAACTAGCGCACAAGTAATTGCACGTCATTATAAGAAAAGAATTGATTTGTTATTTTGTCAGACTTGAATTCCAGTAATATTTATAAAATTGCTGTAGTAATGGGGAGTGATTCAGATCTAAAAACTTTGAAACCTGCAATAGATATATTGAATGAATTTGAAATAGAAACTGAGGTTCGTATACTTTCCGCACATCGGACACCAATTGAAATGATGGAATATGCAAAAAAAGCAGAATCTGAAAACATAAAAGTTATTGTTGCTGGAGCCGGTGGGGCTGCTCACCTACCTGGCATGATAGCTTCGCTAACATGTATTCCTGTAATAGGTGTACCGGTAGAAAGTAAAACTCTGAAAGGAATTGACTCCCTATTATCAATTGTTCAGATGCCATCGGGGATTCCAGTAGCAACAGTAGCCATAAACGGCGCGAAAAATGCTGGTTTATTGGCAATTCAAATTCTTAGTTTATTTGATGAAGCGTTAAGAGTAAAAATGAAAAAATATAGAGACTATCTTCACACCCAAGTGATAACTAAAAATAGTAAATTATCTTCTCTAGGGGCTGATAATTTCATGAAAACTGACTAAAAGTTTTTTATAAATTAAACTCTTTCAAGTAAATTCTTTTCTCTAAGATAATTAATAACTTTTTCAACAGAATCGTTTAAATCTAAAGAACCTGTCTCAACAACTAATTCTGGATGTACAGGAGCCTCATATGGACTTGATATTCCTGTAAATTCTTTAATTTCTCCCAAACGTGCCTTTTTATAAAGACCTTTAGTATCTCTAATCTCACATACATCAATATCTGCAGAGCAATATACTTCGATAAAATCCTTTGATCCAATAATATTTCTCACTTTCTTTCTATCTTTAATGAAAGGAGATACAAATGCTGTAATAGTTATTATTCCAGCATTCATAAATAAATTAGCCACTTCTCCAATTCTTCTTATATTTTCTTCTCTGTCTTCATCAGAGAATCCAAGATCCTTACATAAACCATGTCTGATATTATCTCCATCTAACACATAAGTTGAGAAACCATCAAAGTGTAAAACCTCATTAACTGCATTAGCTAAGGTGCTTTTACCTGAACCGGATAATCCTGTAAACCAAATAACCATTCCTTTATGCCCTCTCATTCTTTCTAACTTATTTCTATCAATAGTTATATTGTGCCATTTTATATTTTTTCCTGAATTTTTCTGATTAAGTTCAGTCATTTTTTTTTCAAATATAAAAATCTATCTTAACTCTTGACTTATAAATTTTGAAATCCCTCATTACGAAGAAACTTTATTGAATTATTTACCATATCTCCTTGCAACTGAATATCTTCTCCTATTAAAGTTCCGCCAGTGCCACAAAAAACTTTCATTTTTTTTAGTAATTTCTTGCCCTCTGTTTCATTTTTAATTCCTAAACCTTTTATTAAAGTAATAGTTTTTCCACTTTTACCTTTTTTTTGTTTTGAGATATTTATTTTTGATATTTTTCTCAAATTCTCTTCTTTTAACTTTTCTTGATTAATATTTACCTGATTATCAAATTCAATCCAATTTTTTTTTCCCATTATTTTTTAAATAATCTATAGTTAGTTCATACCTAATAATACAGAAAATTGGTAAGTACATTTTCCCGTCAGGATCAAGATAATAAAAATGATGATTTAAATCAACCTTCTAAAGAAGGAAGATTTGGAAAATATGGAGGTCAATATGTCCCTGAGACATTAATGCCTGCCCTTTTCGAACTGGAAAAAGCAGCATCTGATGCCTGGAAAGATGAACAATTTGTTAATGAATTAAATCATTTGCTTAAAACTTATGTCGGTAGAGAAACCCCACTATATGAAGCTAAAAGACTAACTGAACATTACAAAACAAAAGCTGCTACTAGCAGAATATGGCTCAAAAGAGAAGACCTAAATCATACTGGTGCTCACAAAATCAATAATGCATTAGGACAAGCTTTATTAGCAATAAGAATGAAGAAACAAAGAATAATTGCAGAAACAGGCGCTGGACAACACGGAGTTGCAACTGCAACTGTATGCGCGAGATTTGGTTTGAAATGCATTATCTATATGGGAGCGGAAGACATAAAAAGACAATCATTAAACGTCTTTAGGATGAAACTTCTTGGAGCAGAAGTTAAAGTTGTCACTTCAGGAACTGCAACTCTCAAAGATGCGACTAGTGAGGCTATTAGGGATTGGGTATCTAATGTTGAAACGACACACTATATTTTAGGATCAGTTGCAGGACCACACCCATTCCCAATGATTGTTAGAGATTTTCATGCAGTTATAGGAGAAGAAACTAAAAAACAATGTCTAGATTCATTTGGATCATTACCTGACATTTTACTTGCTTGCGTAGGTGGAGGATCAAATGCAATGGGTCTTTTTCATACTTTTGTAAAAGAAAAATCAGTTCGACTGATTGGAGTTGAGGCTGCAGGAAGTGGAGTCAATACTGAAAAACATGCTGCGACTATTACTAAAGGATCAGTTGGGATTTTACATGGATCAATGAGTCTTCTTTTGCAAGATAAGGATGGTCAAGTACAAGAAGCACATTCTATAAGTGCAGGTCTAGATTATCCTGGGGTAGGACCTGAACATAGTTATTTAAAAGATATAGGGAGAGCCGAATATGGCTCTGTTACTGATGCAGAAGCTTTAGACGCTTTGAAACTTGTTAGTGAACTGGAAGGGATTATTCCTGCACTCGAAACGGCTCATGCCTTTGCCTGGCTAGAAAAATTGTGCCCTACCTTAGATCAAAATACGGAAATTGTAATTAATTGCTCTGGAAGAGGAGATAAGGATGTTAATACTGTCGCATCATCTTTGGATATTGAGTAACTAATACCTAGGTATTGTTTGATCAATATACTTACTCCATCCGTCGATACCTTCCTCAAGATTCCATATCTCATTTACGAGATTATTATCTAATGACCATTGTCCAAAACTATAACTTCTGATACCAGCATGACAAATAACAACAAACTTTTTATCTTTTGCTTCACTAATTTTTGATTTTACGTACTCAGCAGAAACTTTACTGATTGGCAAATGTAAAAAATCCTTTTGAAAACTTGCTATTTCCAGTTCTGAATCCTCTCTAACATCAATAATAATTGGATCTTCATATTCAGAATTAAACCACTCATTAAGATCAAAAGCATTTATAGTTTTAGGACAATTGAACAATTTTTAGAATTAACTATTTGTTATTAACAATTTAATAAGTAAAGTTGCAAGAATATGTTTATTGTTAAAAATAAAAATAAAAATGAATATTAAATTATTAATATTAATAACTATATTATCTTTATGCTTTATTTTCGGATTTGAAAAAATATCATATAGTTTAAATAAAGTAAACCAAGATAATATATCAAAATTAAAAATTTTAAACTACTTACCGAAAGATAATAAAATACTCTTCATTTCAAATACTAAAAGTTCAAAAATCGCTGATGATGTAAGAAAATACTATGAAGCAAATGATCGAGATCAACTTGCTTTAATAAAGAGGAGTATATTAGCTTATCTAGGTTTAGATTTAGGTACAAATAAACTAGAAGAAATTTATAATAACGAACTTATAATCACCACCTATGACAATAAAGAAAAAGATATAGATGATATTTTAATAATATTCAGAATTAAGGAAAAAAAAGATATAGATGATGTTTTAAATCTTACTAATAAAATTGATGAGCCAGATAAATTGATTAAGATATTTAGAGAAAATAAATTAAATTTTTTAAAATATATTTATCGAACTAATGATAATTATATTTTTACCTCCTCTGATAAAACTCTAATACTTGATGCCATACAATCATCTAATATTAGTAAAAAAAATGGAAGACAGTACAATTCTGTTGAAGAGATTTTAAATAATTTTAAAAATGAAAATAATATCCTAGTTACTAAAAATTTTGAAACAAATGAACTATTAAATAATGATAATTATACTCAAAAAAAAGAGGACTCTTTAGTAACTTTATTTAATTTTAAAGATAAAGCAATTATCTTAAAATCTTATTTAGTAAATAATAATAAAAGTTTAGATATGATGTCTTATAAAAAAATAAATAAAGAAAAAATATTAGATAATAAAAACTATCAAATATCGATCTATGATAATTTATTAAATTCTAGTTACTATCTTGATCAAATAGAAATAGATAGTTTTGAGAGGGCTATTTTTAAAGAATTAAATGAGAAATTAAAACAAAATATACTATTCATAATCTCTGGCAAAAGTTGGTTTATTGTATTTGATAAAAATAATTTACCTATTGAGAACATAAAATTATTAGAAAATTTGAATCAAAATAGTTTAGAAAATAATAATAAAATTTACACAATATATTCAAAAGATACAATTAAAAAAGAAGAAAATATTATAAAACAATCTTATTTTAAGAAAATTTTTTCAATTCAATCTGAAAATCTTACATTTATCAGTAATAGTTTAATAAATGACGCAGATATAGATTTAATTGGAAATGAATTTATTAATTTAAAAGATGATAGTCAAACTAAATATTTTTTAAATAAAAAAATAAATCTTAAGTATCCTTATACTATTCAACCTAAAAATGTCTCTTATTTACAAAACATTAATTACTTTTTTAAAAATGTAATTAATGTATCGATTTTAGAATTCAAAGCAATAATAAAACAAGCTATTCCAGAAACCACGCCTACATATTATGCAGAAACTAATTTAAAAATATTTTAAAAATTAAATTTGATTGATATCTTGTGGTTAACTAAAAATTATTTGACTATCTTATATCTATAAAGAATTTATATTGTATTTAAAAATTGGACACTGACAAACTAATTTTAAAACCAGGATTAGAGGGTGTCCCAGTAACTAATTCATCAATATGTGACATTGACGGGCAGAGAGGAAAATTATTGTACAGGGGCTATTCAATTGAAGAATTAGCACAGAAAAGTAGTTTCTTAGAAACTGCTTTTTTATTAATTTGGGGAGAGTTACCGACAGCTACAGAGCTAAGAGATTTTGAAGAAGAAGTACAGATGCATCGGAGATTAAGCTTCAGAGTAAGAGATATGATGAAATGTTTTCCTGCGACAGGGCACCCCATGGATGCTCTACAATCTAGTGCTGCCTCTCTTGGTCTTTTCTACTCGAGAAGAGCGATAGATGATCCAAATTATATTTATAACGCAGTTATACGACTCATTGCAAAAATACCAACAATGATTGCTGCATTTCAACTGATTAGAAAGGGACAAGATCCTATTCAGCCTAGAGATGATTTGTCATACTCCTCCAATTTTCTTTACATGCTGACTGAGAAAGAACAAGATCCAATAGCTGCAAAAGTTCTTGATAGATGCCTAATACTCCACGCAGAACATAGTTTAAACGCAAGTACATTTAGTGCTCGAGTCACTGCTAGCACCCTTACAGACCCATATGCCGTTATTGCCTCAGCGGTAGGCACTTTAGCTGGTCCTCTCCATGGTGGAGCCAATGAAGATGTGATAGAAATGTTAGAAGAGATTAAAACTCCAGACAAAGCTAGTTCCTTTATAGATAATGCAATAAAAAATAAAAGTAAAATAATGGGTTTTGGTCACAGAGAGTATAAAGTTAAAGATCCCAGAGCAACTATTCTTCAAAAATTAGCAGAAGAGCTTTTTGCAAGATTTGGTAAAGATGAGATATATGAAGTTGCTAAAAAATTGGAGTTGGAGGCAATACCAAGGTTAGGACCAAAAGGCATTTTTCCAAATGTTGATTTTTATTCTGGTCTTGTTTATAGAAAACTTGGTATCCCACGAGACTTATTTACGCCAATTTTTGCTATTTCTAGAGTAGCAGGTTGGTTGGCTCACTGGAGGGAACAATTAGGAGCAAACCGAATTTTTAGGCCATCGCAAATTTATACTGGTTCGAATCCAAGAGATTGGATTGGATTAGAAAATCGGAAATAATATTTTCAGCTTTTCATAAAATACACACATATTGTTTATGGCGAGTTAATCTATAGATTAAATAACTAAAAAATTTTGAACACCGGATTAGATCTTGAATATAGCTTTAATGAAATTTTAAAGGGTTTTGGCCTATCAAGTGAACTTGCTCATATTATTTGGCTTCCTCTACCAATGTTATTAGTTTTAGTATCAGCAGTAGTCGGTGTTTTAGTCACGGTTTGGTTAGAAAGAAAAATATCTGCTGCTGCACAACAAAGAATTGGACCAGAATATGCAGGAGCTTTAGGAGTACTCCAGCCAATTGCAGATGGTCTTAAATTACTTGTAAAAGAAGATATTATTCCTGCAAAAGCTGATTCGATTCTATTTACTGCTGGACCAATATTGGTATTAGTGCCAGTTATTCTTTCCTGGTTAATTGTTCCTTTTGGTCAAAATTTACTCATTAGTAATGTGGGCATTGGAATTTTTCTTTGGATTGCTTTAAGTAGTATTCAACCTATTGGTCTCCTTATGAGTGGATATGCCTCCAATAACAAATATTCACTATTAGGAGGCTTAAGGGCAGCTGCTCAATCTATAAGCTATGAAATACCTCTAGCTTTATCCGTATTAGCTGTAGTATTGATGACAAATTCTCTTAGCACTGTTGATATTGTTAATCAACAAAGCGGAGCTGGAATTTTAAGTTGGAATATATGGCGGCAACCTGTTGGATTCATAATATTTTGGATATGTGCTCTTGCTGAATGCGAGAGGCTTCCATTTGACTTGCCAGAAGCTGAGGAAGAATTAGTTGCAGGTTATCAAACTGAATATGCTGGAATGAAATTTGCATTATTTTATTTAGGCAGCTACATAAATTTAATCTTATCCGCATTATTAGTATCCATACTTTATTTAGGAGGATGGGGTTTTCCTGTTCCTGTTGAGATGATTGCTAAAATTCTAAATCTCCCAATTAATGCACCTTTAATCCAAGTATTCACAGCTTCTATAGGAATTGTAATGACTGTTCTTAAAGCCTATCTCTTGGTTTTTATTGCTATTTTATTGCGTTGGACAACTCCAAGAGTCAGAATAGATCAACTACTTGATCTTGGATGGAAGTTCCTTTTACCCATATCGCTTGCCAATCTGCTCTTAACAGCAGGCCTAAAACTTGCATTCCCTCAATTCTTTGGTGGATAATATTTAAGTAAATATACTTAAATATTAAATAAATCCATTAGAATAAAAAAACAAAGTAAATTCTTTAAAATGAAAGATTTTCTTCAAAAAGTAAATAGCTATATTAAAGAGGCTTTTAGCGCTGGAAAATATTTATATGATGGACTTTCTGTAACTTTTGACCATCTCCGCAGAAGACCAGTTACTGTTCAATATCCTTATGAAAAGTTAATACCTTCAGAAAGATATAGAGGAAGAATTCATTATGAATTTGATAAGTGTATAGCTTGTGAAGTTTGTGTACGCGTTTGTCCTATTAATCTACCAGTAGTTGACTGGGTAATGAATAAAGAAACAAAAAAAAAGGAACTTAGAAATTATTCTATTGACTTTGGTGTATGTATTTTTTGCGGCAATTGTGTTGAATATTGTCCAACAAATTGCTTATCGATGACTGAAGAATATGAACTAGCTACATTCGATAGGCATAATTTAAATTTTGATAATATCGCTCTAGGCAGACTTCCTACAAATGTAACTACAGATCCATCGGTAAAACCATTACGAGAACTTGCATATTTACCTAAAGGGGTTATGGATCCTCATGAAGTTTCTCCTTCTGATCTTAGGGTTGGTAAACTACCTGAAGAAGTTTATGATTGGATGAAACCTGAAGCTAATGATAAAGAGGAATATACTCTCAATTCAAACAATTAATTAAAAGTAATTTATGTCTATAGCAGTCACAACTCAAATAATTTGTTTTTCAGTATTATCTCTAGTCATAATATTAGGAGCATTAGGTGTAATCTTACTAGAAAGTATTGTCTACTCTGCATTCTTGCTTGGTGGAGTTTTCATGAGTGTTGCAGGCTTATATCTGCTCTTAAACGCAAGTTTTGTAGCGGCCGCTCAAGTTTTGGTTTATGTCGGTGCAGTAAATGTTCTTATAATTTTTGCAATAATGCTTGTTAATAAAAAAGAAGATTTAAAACCTATCGATAATATTAAGTCAAGAAGAATTATATCAACATCAATTTGTTTGACTCTTCTTAGTCTCTTAATTAGAGTTGACTTATCGAATATTTGGAGATTAGCTGATCCTCAAGCATCTATAGGTGAGGAATCTACAATAAGAATTGGAGAACACCTATTTAGTGACTATCTACTACCATTTGAAGTGGCATCAATATTACTTTTAATGGCAATGATTGGAGCTATAGTTTTGGCTAGAAGAGATGTTATGAATGAAGATATTTCGACAGGATTACCAGTAGACCAAGAATTGATTGAAAAATCAAATGAACCATTACTAATGAAGAAAAATTAATTTAGAATTTTAATTAAAATGAATTTAGAATCCATTCCACTTCAAGCCTTTTTAACAGTATCTTCCATATTATTTTGTATTGGTATATGGGGATTGCTAAATAGTAGAAATGCTGTGAGAGTGTTAATGAGCATTGAGTTAATGCTTAATGCAGTCAATATAAATTTGATGGCCTTTTCTTCTTATATAGACAATAACTTAATTCAAGGACAAGTTTTTACAATATTTGTTATCACGGTTGCGGCAGCAGAAGCAGCTGTCGGTTTGGCTATATTATTATCTCTTTATAGAAACAGAGTTACTGTCGATATGGAAAGCTTTAATTTATTAAAATGGTAACAAGCATCTAGTGAAACTTTCATTAGTGCTAATTATTTATCGTTCTAACAGCTTTATTGCTGAAGAAGCTTCTATCTTTTGTGTAAATGTCTTAAAAGATAAAAATATCAAGTCCTACAGGATAGATAGTGATTTTGATAAAAATAAAATTGAAAAATACTTTTTTGATCTTGCTTCAGTTCCACAATTGGTAATTGTTCTAGGAGGTGATGGAACTGTTCTTAAATCTGCTAATGAATTAGTTAACTATGATATTCCATTACTGAGTTTTAATATCGGTGGAAATTTAGGATTTTTAACCCAAGAAAAAGAATATTTATTTAACCAATCATTTATTGAAATTTTAAAAAAAGAAGAATTCATAATTGATTTAAGAAACAGACTACATTGTGATGTATACAGGACTGAAAATAATACAGAAAGAAAGATAATAAAAAGTTATGATGCATTAAATGATTTTTATTTTAAATCTGTTGAAGAGGATATTTCACCAACCAATCAAATTCAAATCGAAATAGATAATGAGAAAGTAAACGAATATAAAGGTGATGGGTTGATTATTTCATCCTCAACTGGCTCTACAGCATACTCTATGGCAGCAGGAGGACCAATAGTTCATCCTTCAATAAATGCATTTATAATAAATCCAATATGCCCGATGAGTTTAGCAAGCCGACCAATTATTATTCCTGATACTAGTAAAGTAAATATTCGAGCTGTTAAGAAAAACAAGAGAGAAATCAAACTATGGAAAGATGGGTCAAAGTGTATGACTATAAAACAAAGTGATTATTGCGAAATTAAAAAAGGGGAAACACCCTGCAAAATGATTAAATTTCACAAAAGTATTTCATACTACAATACACTAATTAAAAAGCTTGAGTGGAAGGGAGATTTATCATTAAAAAATAAATCAAGTACTTAAATGTCATTAGAAATAGAAAGGCGATTTCTTATTAAGAACAATCAATGGAAAAATTTTGTTACTCATAGAACTTTGATAGAACAGGGCTACCTTTCATCTAACTTGGAGGATTGGATCATTAGAATAAGATCTAATGGCAAGCAATTTAAGATTGCGCTGAAAAAACATATAAAAGGCTTTACTAACTATGAATTCGAATACTCGATACCCTTTAGTGATGGTGAAAAAATTATGTCAAATCTTACAAATACAATTAAAAAAGAAAGGTTTTTTTTAGTTTTTGATCATAAAAATTGGATAATAGATTGCTTTAAAGACAAAAACTTTCCCTTAGAAATTGCAGAAATTGAACTTAATGAAGAAAAAGAAGAGATCAATGTGCCTCCCTTTTTATCAAAAGAAATTACAGGTCTTAAAATTTTTACTAACTTTAACCTTACAAACTATCCTTTTTCTAAGTGGAAAAATGAAGATTTGAAAAATCTCAAAAAAAATTAGCCAAAAGTCTCGTTTCCTTTATATTTTTTTTATATTTAGAAAATATTATCTTTAGGTTTTAATTACATGTATGGTCTTTATGATAAAAATGGGATATTGAGATTTGTTAACTCAGATAAAGGAGCTTGTTTGGATTATGCAGAGCTATTCGAGATGCATTCTACAAATTATTGTTTAATGGATTTAGTAGAAAATATGGACAAAGAAAATGATTTTAATCTTGATCCGAATCTGGTAGAGAACAACAATTGAATCCATCTCTACAAATTTTCCCATGATCCATAGCCCAATTTAATAGTGCTACTCTGTTTTTTGAGCCTGTTTTAGTAAACATATTACTTACATGATTATCAACAGTTCTTTTGCTAATAGTAAGCTTTACTGCAATTTCTTGATTTGTAAGCCCATCAGCTACTAAATCTATGATTTCCATCTCTCTTGATGAGAGACCCATCATATCAATGTCGTTTACTCCTTCTTCAACCATTTGCATTTAAACAGTTCCTTTTTTATATTAATTGAGTTTAGCAATCTCAGTAAACTTCTTAACTTAAGTAGGGAAAAAAGCACTTGAAATCAAAACTTCAGCAAACTTTAGAAAAAAAATCCAAAGTAATTACAGCAGAGTTAATGCCGCCAAGAGGAGGGGACCCCGTAAGATCTCTTAAGATAGCACAACTTCTGAAAGATAAGGTACATGCTGTTAACATTACAGATGGTAGTAGAGCTATAATGAGAATGTGTAGCTTAGCAATGTCCAAACTATTACTGGAAAATGGAATAGAACCAATAATGCAAATCTCATGTAGAGATCGTAATAAAATTGCTTTACAATCAGACATTCTTGGAGCAAATGCTTTAGGTATTAAAAATATTTTATGTATTTCTGGAGATTCTATAAAAGCTGGGGACCAACAAGAAACAAAAGCAGTTCATGAATTAGAGTCCGTTCGATTATTAAGACAAATTCAATCTTTTAATAAAGGAATTGATCCTACCTTTGAGCAACTCTATGATAAAAAAACTAATATTTTTTCAGGTGCTGCGGCTGACCCCAGTTGCAGGAATAAAAAAAGTCTAAAGAGTAGAACCTCAAAGAAAAAAGAGGCTGGAGCAAATTTCTTACAAACTCAAATGGTTATGGATAGGAATTATTTAATAGATTTTTGCAAAGAGGTCAGCAATCCACTTGAAATACCAGTAATTGCAGGAGTATTTCTTTTGAAATCATATAAAAATGCTCTTTTTATAAATAAATTTGTGCCAGGTGCGAATATTCCTGAAAATATTTTAAATCGTCTCAAAGAAGCGAAAGATCCCTTAGAAGAGGGAATATTAATCGCCGCAGAGCAATCAAAAGATTATATTGATATCGCTGAGGGTATACATATAATGGCCGTTAAAGCCGAAAATCTCATCCCAGAAATACTTAAAAAAGCAGATCTTAATCTGGAATATTAATTAAATCAGTTCCTAATAATTCTGCCATAGCTTTTTGCTGTGGAGACGGCTCAGTTAAATCTAATCTTCTTGAGTCTGTTATTAACCAATCCAAGGAGGCATCTTGCAAATCAAAATGATCTCCATTTTTATCAACGCAATATCTACCGAATACTAATTTATCCACAAGTTGAACACCTTTCCCAATTTTCGAATAATCAAAAATTATAGAGTTGTCTATAGTAGCACCTTCGCAAATACAACAACTAGGTCCAATCATAGAAGGTCCAATGATAGTTGCTCCATCTTCTATTCTTGTCATTCCTCCAATATACACTGGGCCATTAATATTAACTTTATCCCAATTAGCAGCAACATTAAGTCCAGTGAAGACTCCAGATTTAATTTCCTTACCTGGAATTCCTACCTGCCTTACTTTACCTAGCAATACATTTCTAATTGCACTCCAGTAATCAGGAACTTTGCCAATATCCACCCATTCGAAATCCATAGGCAAAGCAAAAAATGGCAAATCCATTTCAACAAGTTTTGGGAATAAATCTGCTCCAATATCAAACTTTTTTCCTGACGGAATATAATCAAAAATTTCAGGCTCAAACAGATAAATTCCAGTATTAATCGAATCACTCAAAGCATCATCTAGAGCTGGTTTTTCTTGAAAAGTTTTGACTCTTCCATCATTATCAGAAACTACGACTCCATAACTAGATACCTGTTCTCTAGTTACCTTCTTTGTGATCAAACTTGCTATTGCCCCTTTTTGCTTATGTTTCTTTACAG
>QCIU01000002.1 GCA_003216465.1 Prochlorococcus sp. AG-402-N10 | reverse complement strand
CTGGGTAAAAACTATTTTCAGATCGATAAGAATAAAATCCAAAAAATGTTTTGAATTGGCTTTCAAAACTGTCATAGGAATTAAAAGGTATTGAATTCTGAAAATATATTTTCTCAAATTCATTATCTATATGCTTAGTTTTAATAAATACTGTTTTATTTTCTGATCCGATTACTGTTAGATTATTTATAAAAAAGAACATTAAAAATAAAGATAAGGAACTTTTAACTTTTACTGGATTATTTATAGTATTAAATAATTTCATAAGATTGAATACTTAAAAAACAGTCAGATTATATTAATTCTAATATAATTTTGGCTCTTAAATTTAATTTTAATATGTAATAAGTACTTTTTTCCTAATATTTCTTTACACTACACAATTCCTAAATACTAAGGAAATATTTTTGAGGACGCAAATTTCCCTTTATATTTAACGATTCAAATTTAAGACTAACTTAAAGAAAAATCTTAATCTTTATAAATTTTTAATAATAAAAAATTATTCAAAATCTGAATTTTTTATTTATGTTAATTTAGTAATATCGTTTCTAACGAATTGAAACCAAAAATAATATTTTTAAAGTATGAAAGAATAAAACGCAATTTAAATTTATCAAACTTTACTAATGAATTAGTTTTTTTATTTCTATTAAATTCAAAAATAATTCAAGTAAATTTATTTTAAATAATTAATATTATTGGAAATCCTATTCGGGCAATGTTTAATTATTTAAGGTACTTAATAAATTTATGGGAAAAAGAAAATTATTCATAAACTATTTTTTTTATTCATTATTTTTTTTGATTGGTTTATCAACAGGAATTCTTTTAATCTGGCCAGGTATAATAAAGACTGAAAATAGAAATTGTTTCTTAAGGATAATTAAAGACGGGAGTGATGGGAGTGTAGGTATTGGAACTATTTTGTCAATTGAGCCTAAATACCTTTTAAAAATTAGTAATGCTAAAACTAAATATAGTAAAATCTTGTTAATAGGAGATCGGTGTTTTAGAAAATAAATTTATGAAACTCAATTCAAATATAAATCTTCCACAAAAAAGCCTTTTCGGTTTCAAAGTTTTATCATCATTGCATTCATCAATAGCCTGCTACATACTTTTATTTATTGGCAGGTGTCTAAATCCTTTTTTTGGATTTAGCCAAATCCAAATAATGGCAGGATCTTTGTTTAATATATTTTTAAATGTAAGCATAGTAATATTAATAATTAATCTTTTAATAAAAAGAAAGCAGATACAAAAAAATTATTTTATTTTTTTAAATTCAATGTTATTTCTTTACTTTCCTATATCTATCTATATCATATTTAGATATATTAAAGTCTTATTATTTTTCTAATGAGTAATAGGGAAAAACTTACTAAGTTTTTTTATTTTCAAAATCTTTTTTGGTTACTACAGTTTGTTATATTAGTGAAGTTGGAATTTAATATTTCACCTGGAGGGGTGGTCGAGTGGTTTAAGGCTCTAGTCTTGAAAACTAGCGTATCTGCAAGGGTACCGTGGGTTCGAATCCCACCCCCTCCGTTCATTAAACTAATCAGATAAGTTCATTCATAGTCATATTGAACATCTACACCCATATAGTGGGCATAGAGGAAGATTTTTAGCAGAAAATGTTGTTCATATCAGTTCAAATCTAATCACATTTTTTTGCAATGTGTTTGGGATGTGTTTGGGATATGTTTGGGTTAATTTTTAAAGTGTTTGTTTTATTTTGAAAGATTATTCTAGAAATTAAATAATAACGATTATTATTTCTGAAATTGATAGTAACCTTATGAAAAAATATCTTTTTCCTTTAATAATTCTGCTATCACAATCAATACCTGTTCTATCCGAAACTTGGATTTATATTACTGGATATTATGAGGATGGAATAAGGTTTAATCGATATATCGACATTTCTTCTGTTTATGGAAAAGGTAGTTGGAAGTATGCGAATATGAAAAGAACAATGGATGATTCAGAAATTAATGTGGGCATAAGATTAAATTGCAAACAAGGGATTTTCCTAAATCCAATTTCAGACCCTGATGATAATACCGTTTATTTTATTCAAGTTAGAAGAATAAAGAATAATTATTGGGTTACTGATGGTATGGGAATTAAAAGAGATAAATTTGTCCTTGAGAAGACCCTTCCAGGTTTATCTGAAAAAAAATCTTTACATAACCCTGAAGCAGAAGGTAGTTATAAACTTTTATGCAAAAGTTAAATTTATATAGGTATAAATGTAAGTTTAGAGGAATTTTAAATTCTATTTTTAAAATGTGTTTGGGTTGTGTTTGGGATAATATGACTTTTCTGCTAGTTAATCTTATTCAATTCAGTTCAGGTCAGTGCATACTGCCCCGACTCTAACTCCACCCCCTCCGTACTTTGAATAAATAGATTAATAATATATTTTTACTTTAAAGATGTTTTCGTAAAGCTGATATTCATTTTTTACAAAGTTCAGTCTTAGCTAGTCTTTAAAAGTAATATTGTTAGCTCTTCTTTTTTAAATTTGATCTTCCTTTTCTTAAAGAATATTTAGTAAAATCTATTCACCCAGAGAATTTATAATTAGGGTCAACATAATGCTGAATAACATAAAAAGCAAAATAGTATGCTCGACAGAAACCCCATATTGCTAATAAAAGTAAAACTATAGTTTTAAAATTTAAGTTTAATAAAACTAAGAGTAATAAAGATATAAAACCAGTAAGAAAAAACAAAAATCCTTTTAGATAAAGTAGCCAAACTTTCTTTATATCTCCCATTAATCTTCCTTACATACTCTGATTACTTCAGAAAGAGTAGTCAAATTATCCTTAACTAATTCTACGCCATATTGAGTAAGTGTAAGCATTGAATTTTCATTAACAGCTAACTGCTCAATTTCATTCTCATTAAGACCACTTGAGATTCCATTTTGAATATTTCTTTTAAGAAGAAGAAGTTCGTATACCCCAACTCTACCTTTATATCCAGAACCCTGACATATGGGACAAAGAGTATTCTCTTTTTTACGGTTTAATTTTTCTTCTGAAGATAGAGAGTTAGCATACATTATTGGAGTATTCTCTGGAATATTAAATTCAATCGCTTCATTTTCAGAAATCGGTCTTTTTATGCCGCATCCTGTGCAGACTTTTCTAAGTAATCTTTGAGCTAATACACCCCTTATACTTGCATTCAACTTATATTTAGGTACTTCCATATCCAACAATCTAGTTAATGAAGTTGTAGATGAATTTGCATGAAGGGTTGTAAATATTAAGTGCCCAGTTTCAGCTGAATCAAGAGATGCTTCTGCCGTTTCTGGATCTCTTATCTCTCCAATAAGTATTACGTCAGGATCATGCCTTAAGAAAGTTCTTAAAATTGTCGCGAATGTCTGTCCTTTGGCTCTATTTACCTGAACTTGGTGGATATCTCCTCCCAAGTCGTACTCAATTGGATCTTCGGCAGTAAGTATTTTAGAATCCCCAGTATCCTTTTCCATTAAAGCAGCAGCAAGAGTAGTTGACTTTCCAGAACCTGTTGGACCTGAGACAATTACAGTTCCATTTGTTGAATTGATTATCTTTCTGAAGTCCTTTCTTACGCTTTCAATATTAATTAATGTATCTAAATTTAAGGTTGATGCATCACTCTTTAACATTCTTAGAACCATAGATTCCCCATATTTTCCTGGAACTGTTGAACAGCGGAATTCGAGTCTATTACCTTCAAATTTCCTAAGGATTTTCCCATCTTGACTGGCTCTTCTTTCAGCAATATCCATCATCGCCATATTTTTTAAACATGCAACCAACTGTATTCCTGGTTTTCTCGGCATAGACATGAATGTTTGCATTACGCCATCTTTCCTAACTCTGATTTTGTAACCTTCTTCTCTTGGCTCTATATGAATATCAGATACATCATTTTTTCTGGAATTTATTAATATCATTCCTGCCGCCTTTTGAATTTTACTAAAAGACATCTCTGTCTCTAAATCTATAATTTTTTCCTCTAGATAATCTTCATAAGTATCACTTCCAGATTCTTTGTCCTTATCTTCATCTTCTTCATCTTTATCTTCATCATCATCATCATCTTCTTCTTCTTCTTCAAATTCGAATTCAAAAGTATCTTCTGACTCAGACGCATCAACTATGGCTTCCAAAACGGAATCTTCATCAATTTGAGAGATTTCTAATGAATCACCACTTATAAATCTTTCTTCAGAAGCTAAATCAAGCATTTCTTGAATTTCCTCCTGTGATTTTTCTACAAATTCACATTTATAACCAGATTGATTTAATCTCTCTTTTATCGGAGAGGCGATTGTTCCTAAATATGAATAATTTGCAATAGCAATTTTTATAACACCTTTACTGATTGGTAAAGAAGTTTCCTCATATAGAGGTACAACTAAATTATCTCTGCACCATTGAAGTGAGAAAAACTTATCTACTAATTTCCTTACACTTGCTGAATAATATCTTGATGCCATTCTTTACTTGTCTTTATATTGAATTTTAAATCAATTGTTTATTTAAAGCACGCTAGTCTAGAGTTTGCGGTCATTTAGTGACTATTAATGCAACCAAAACCTAGTAATAAAGAAGAAATAATTTAAGAAGCAAAGTTTAATAAGATTTTTCTCTAAATAGGTATTAATATTAATTGTGTCAATTCCTTTATAGTGAAAAAAACCTTATTTATTTGTTTAATTTCATTAGGATTTCAAAATCCTCTTATTTCAGATCATGGGCCATTTAGCATTAAAAATGAATCAGATATTCATCAACTTCATCTAGGAATAACAAAAACAACTAACCCTAAGGGAGAAATTAAGAACTTTGGTATAAGAGCTTGTTCAACTAAAGAATTAGATTTTGTAAAACCATGGCGCTCCGCCAAAAAAGAAACAATCCCATTTAAGATCAAAACAGAAGCCATCGTTGCTTTTGGTTTATCTGGAAATATTGGTTCTGGATTAAGTAATAACAAAGCTTCAGGATTAATAGGTGCAATTACAAATCCGATATCACTTCCTTTGTCTGTTATTTCTAAAAAGGGTGACATTTTTCAATATTATATTCTTTCCCTAAATAAAGAGAATGGAAGGGTTTCTCAAAGAACTATCTCTCTTTATAGTCAAAAAGATGTTAATTATTTAAACCAATATCTTAATCTTGCAACAGGATACAATCATGACGAGCAATTAACTTACAAAGAATTAGAAAACAAATTTAAAAACCTAAATGAAAAAACTTCTATGGACGAAAACATTAATTGCGACTACATGGGAAAATATGGTAAAAGATCAAAAGGGAAAAAAAAGCCTAATAAAGAATCTTCCTTAAAAGTAAATTGTGATTCTCCTGTCTGGGAAAAGAAACCAAGATGTCTTTAAAATTATAATCTAAAAAAGAATTCTATATTTTAGTTCACTCTCTTTATTTTTTGTTCTTGTTAGTATTTGTTTTTAATTTGACCTATGGATAAAGGATTCGCGCCAAGAACTTCAGATAACAACAAAACAAAAACAATCATATCCACAAAAGAGCGGACTGGTAGGCTTATATCATGGTCTCCTTGGCCACCTGCGAATTTTCAAACTCGCTATCCTGCTTTCCCTCTTGTTCTTACATTATTAATAATTTTAGTAGGGCAATTTTATCTTTCTCTTTTAAGATAATTTAAAACTCTACATTAATTTTAAAATTTAAATTTAAAGTAGCTTAATTGTATTTAAAATAATTTGTTTTTCTTCCTCTTATCTTTAGCTCATTTGCAAGCAGTAGTTGTTCCTATCGTTTTTGGAATTAAATCAATTAATAAATTCAAAAATATTAAGAATAATATTTTAATTCCATTTGGTTTCATCTTTTTAGGCTTGGCTGCAATGTTTGAGATGATAGATCATACAAAAACTGATTGGATTTATATAGATCACTCCTCTTTATTTAATTGGCTCTTTTATGCTTTTATTGCATTAGGATTAACAAGCTTAAATGTATCCATTATTAAAAATAAATTTTTAATTGGAACAAATATTTTCTTATGTTTTGGATCAATAGTTTCCTATTTACTTATTGATAAAACCATGGCTATATTATTTCAAGCAATGATTAGCATTTTTTTAATAATAAATTGGCAAAAAATGTTTAAAGATTGGATTTTAATAACCTACCCAATCTTTGGAATTATTTTTACAACTTTATTTGGAACAAATCTATCAATAACTGGAAATCAAATTTGGCATATTTTTATAGGGCCTTCAGGAACAATTAGTGTTCTTACATTTTATTTAATATTGAAGAGATCAAAAAAGAAATTTCCTGAAATTTTATAATGATTAAATTTATTTCTGCCTACCTTTTACTTTTATTAGCTTTATCCATCTCACCGAATCAAATACTTGCTGAAACACAACTTGATATTTATATGGTCGATTTTCACTCCAAATCAAACGAAGCCAGAAAAATTCTCAAAGAGATAGAAATTAATCTCAAAGAGGGTTCTAGAAAAAATGTATGTAAAAGACAAAGAGAAGCTGCAAGATTAGGCTTATTGGCTAATGAATCCCTAATCAAGGCATTTGAAATAGGAGGAACTGAACCCCCAATGGAAGCTATTAAATCTAGTCAGAAAAGATGGGAATCTATTTTAAACGATTGTTAATAAACTCAATCAAAAAACTTTAAGAAGTTATTTAAATTTGCATTCTTACAGATTTACTAATAAATGGGATCTCAGGTTCAACTCCATTAACACACTGAAAAATAGAAAAAAGAAAAATAGATAGTGTAAATACAAATACTATTAAACCAAATTCAGCTAGAGGGAAAATACGTAAAAAATAAGAAATTATTATCAGGGCAATTTCGAGAAGTAATGCTTGGCAAGCGTTATATCTAACGAAATAAGGTACACTTGGATTCCTTACAACACCAGCAAATAATATTAAAAAAAATAATAACCCACCAAAAGGTAAGGATTTCTCAATTATCGCAACTGGGTGGGTTAAATATAAAAGTACTTTTAAAAAAGAAAACTTATATAATAAAAGATATCCAAAAGGCAATGCAGCATTCAAAGGTAAAGTATAGAAGATAACTGAAAAAAGTCTTTGAATTATTTGATTCAATTGAAATCTATTTAGTAATAACATTACTTTAACTTAATTTCATAAAAACTAAATTAACAAAATATCATTATGTATAAACAAAAAATTATTTAATTAAATTTATACACCACATTAAAGTTGTTGATTTATAAAACTAAATGTGATTTTTATGCAAATAGAATCGGCACTTATGAATCTAATAAAAATAAATATATCCAGGGTGATGCCTATTTTCAGAAAGTACTAAGAGTTGAAAATATTTTTAAAGTTTGTAAGAATCTTTCTGAAACTCCCCGCAAAATTAACGAGAATGTCTGGTCCCATAAAAATAGTGCCCCAATCTTAGCTTTTGTTGAAGAGCCTAAAGGTTATAAAGTTTAACTTAGAAAAATAAATACCTATCAAAGCATTTGAATAATTATTCATAATATAAATTTACAAAATCTAATCTTAATCTAAATAGATTATATAGACAATCTATTCAGAATAAAGTATCCTTTAATTATTACTGAAAGTTTATGTCTAAGAATTGGTCTAACATAAGAGATGAATGGCTTGAGAGTACAACTATTGCGGAGGATGATGCCAAGTGGGCACTAGAAGCTTTAATTAATACCGAAGGCGAGTTATTTGAAATAGAAAGGAAATTTAAAAATAATGAAGATACCTTAGGACAAGTTCGAAGTTTAAAAAGAAAAGTTAAAGAAACTATTTCCTCCAAAGAAACAAGTCTAGATGATATTGCTTTAAATACTTCTAATTCAAACAAAGTTCAAATTTCTGTCCCTTCAAATCTCAATTATCTTTTAAAGGTTTGGGCAGCTGCAGAAGGTCGAGATCTATCGAGTGTTGCATTTCAATGTTTAGAGACTGGTCTTCGAGAGATGAAAAGCAAAGGTTCAATACCTTCGATTGCAATAAATCGATACGATTCGGCTTGTCAAAAGAGAATTGCGTTAGCAGAAGTTAATAATTTACTAGAGAATTATGAACTTCCTCAAAACGAACAAAAAATAAAATGAAAATCAAAAAAATAAAGAAAGAATATCCACGATTTATTTCATCATCTTTAAATTTTGATTTCGGTTTTCAAAATTCTAAATTTGGAATAATTTATACTCTTTACTCTGATAATCTAAATTTAATTCAGGTAGGGTTTGCTGAAAATAATAAAATAATAGAAAATAAATTACTAAAAAGCGATTTTATTTTGTTAGATAAGAAGAGAGGTAAAGAACAAGACTTTATTTTATTAATGAAAACTTTAAATGAATTGGATATTAATATTTCTAGTAAATTAAATTTCAGATACTCAAATACTTTAATAAGACATTTATCTACTTTAGGTTGGCCCGTGGGGCGATCACTTTATAAACAGAGAAAAATCAAGAAAGAACTTTCATTTGCTTAAATTTAAATATAATCGCATTCCAAAGTTTTTCTAGTTTCTCTATTAGTAAAAGGATTAGTTCCAGAGGCGTCTTTACAAAAATTCCTTAAAACATCCTTTGGCAAGTATACATTTGTGAAATCTGCTCCCTGAATTTTTACATTTTCAAATTGAGTACTATAAGCAAAAGAATCCTCTAAATTAGTATTTGTTAAATCAGTTCCATCCAACACTGCTGAATCTAGAGTAACTTCTCTTAAATTAGAATTGCTTAAATTAGTATCCTTTAATTTTGCTCCATACAAACTTGCATTTTGAAGATCACAATCTGATAAATTTGCATCCTGTAAATCTGTCAAATAGAAAGTTGCACCTCTTAAATCAGAACCCGAAAAATCAGTTCCTAGCAATGATTGTTTGCCGTAATCTAATGCGGCGAAACAACTCGAGGGAAAGATTAAAGTAATCGAACAAATAATTATTATTAAAAATCGCATTTAAATCTAAAAATGTTTAAGTAAATTCTAACTTCTTAAGTTAAAAACAAGAAATCTATTTTTAACTGAATGCTATATTTGTTGATATGAAAAATATACAAGTAGATTTTGGATATAAATCCTTTTGATGCGATCGTAGTAGGTTCAGGAGCTACTGGTGGAGTGGCTGCACTTACTTTAGCCGAACAAGGATTAAGAGTTCTAGTAATAGAAGCAGGACCTCAAATTAAAAGAAATGAGGCAAGTAGTAATGAGCCTAAAGATACCTTAAACAGATTATCAGGAATAGTCTCAAAAAAACACGCTAATCAAAGGCAACATCCTGGTTATTGGAAAAACAACCCTAATTTATATTCAAATGAATTAGATCATCCTTATAGCCAATCAAAAGATAAACCATTCCTTTGGACTCAAGGAAAGCAATATGGAGGAAGATCATTAACTTGGGGAGGTATTACCTTGAGATTCTCTCCAGATGATTTTCATCCATCAAAAAAAGATGGGTACGGTCCAGATTGGCCTATTTCCTACGATGAATTATCACCTCATTATGATTTTATTGAGAAATTTTGTGGAATTTATGGTCAAAAAGATAACATTAATGAAGTTCCGAATGGTAAATATGTTGGTGAAATACCTCTTACAAATAATGAAAGTATTTTCGGGAATCAAGTTAAATCAAAATTAAACTACCCATTTATTCAATCTAGAGGATTTGACCGTAATTGCTCAGTTAAGGAAGACCAATGGCCAAGATCTTCAAGTATTGGAACCACCTTAAAAAAAGCATTAAGCACAGGAAATGTTCAAATACTTTTTAATCACCTAGTAGATTCATTCGAAACAGATCAAAAAACAGAGCTCGCTTCAAAAATAATCTTTGTAAACCTAGAAAATGGTCAAAGAATATCATTAAATTGCGATTTAATTATCCTATGTGCATCCACAATATCAACACTTAGGATACTACTCAACTCAGAAAGTAAATCAAATTCTTCAGGTTTTAAAGATACATCAGGGAAGTTAGGAAAATATTTGATGGATCATATTTCTATCTGCAGATTTTTTTCAATTCCTAATAAAATTCAGACAAAAAAGATATCTGAAATTAATTCAGACACTAATTCTTATCCTCACCTCTCTGGCGCGGGGAGCTTTTTCATACCCTTCGGATCGAACTTACCTAAACCTGAAAGTATTAACTTTTTAAGAGGTTACGGAATTTGGGGCGCAATTGATAGGCTTGGAATCCCAAAGTTTTTGCAAAAAGATTTAAATTCTTCTACAGGTTTTCTAATCGCCCATGGTGAGGTCCTCCCAAGAGAAGAAAATTCAGTATCTCTTTCTAATAGAACAGATAAATGGGGGATTCCAATCCCTCATATTGAATTCAAATGGAGTGAAAACGAATTAAAAATGGCTAAACATATGGAAAGTACGATAAGAGATTCTATAGAAGCTGCGGATGGAGAGATTAAAGGAATTAATGAGCTCATAAAAATTCCATATATAGGATTATTTACAGAAAAATCTATTGCACTTTCAGGAAATCCTCCACCACCTGGATACTATATTCATGAAGTAGGAGGAGCAGCTATGGGATTTAGTGAGGAAGAAAGTGTCGTCAATAAATCAAATCAACTATGGAGGTGCAGCAATGTCCTTGTACTGGATGGTGCATGTTGGCCAACTTCTTCATGGCAAAGTCCTACCCTAACGATGATGGCTATTAGCAGAAGAGCTTGTTTAAAGATTAAAAAGACTTGGAAGGTGTAAAAAGTTGATTAATATAAATCTCTGAAACTGAACTATCAGTACATCCATTATTGACAAGAAAAGTAGCTAAAGCAGAATTTATAAGCTTGTATTGATCCCATGTAGGATTATGTAAAACAAAATCTTTCATAGTTTTATAAAGACTCTCTGAAAGCTCAGTTTCTAAAGAGACTTTTGATGTTAAAGAATTATCAAATTTAACTTCAATGTTATTCTCTTGATTTATTTGATTCATAGAATTCAAACTTCGTGTTCAAATATAATTGTCTATTTTTTTTTAAAAGTCAAAAATATATTTTTACCAGTTCAACGCCATTATCAAATGAGACTCATGTTATAAATAAGATTTAACAAAAACAGTTTTCCAAAGGGTTAAATTGAAAAAAGCTTTAAGAAAAGTCAATAATAATGTTGAAGTGCTGTTATTTTCGAGATGAGGCTTTATATCTAATCTTATGTGGATATGGACGTGGAAAACTAAATGCAAACTGTGGAAAATATGCTCAAAAATCATTTTCTTATTTTTTATAAGCAATACTTATATAAGGTTAGTCTATTGAGACTAACTCAAGAAAGAGACAGCTGATTCAGTCATTTTCAACTGTATTTCTTAAGATTTGATCATTACTTAGCAAGCGAAGCGTGACAGGGCCCAAAGGATGTTTTGAATTTGGGTAAATACTATGATGATGATTATGATGATCTTCAAGTTTATGATGATGTTCAGCATTATTTTTTTCTACTAAAAGTTCAGGCTGATCATCAATACCAGTCAAGTTTTGGCTATTCGTTTCGCAGGCCCCATTACATTCAGAATCACATAAATCACAACTTAATCCTATTCCCTCCACATGATCATGATGACTTTCTTGTACTAATCCAACTTCTTTTTCAAAACCAAATAAATTCGATCTATATTTGCATAGGGAACAATTCATAAAATTGTTGCTCTCGTCATTAAAAATTTCTTCAATCCTTTCTACAAATGTTTGAACAACATATTTATGAGATGAAAGATATTTTGCCTCATGAAATTCAACATGTGGATTATCAAGTGCTACTAAATCGCTTTGCCTTTTTATTCTTGTTACCAGTACACCTGAAAAAAGAAAGTAAGGAAATATAATTATGTTTTTATAACCAATTCTTACAACATTTCGCAACCCTGGTTCTACTAATGGAAATGTTACTCCAGAGAATACAGTTTCTCCCCATCCCAAACCAAGTCCTTCAACTACCATTCTTGTAATTTTAGATACGTTAGAATTCGCATCAGGATCAGAAGAGCCTCTTCCTACTACTACTAATAATGATTCTTCAGGAATTAGTGAATTATTTTTTTTGAATACTTCTTTAACTCTCTCGCAGGCTGCACTAATCATTAAATTATTAATTCCTAATTCTCTTCCATAAATTATTTCTATATCTGTTTTCTTGGCATAATTCATAAGCAAACTTGGTATGTCATTTTTCACGTGCCCAGCAGCAAAAAGCATAGCCGGTATAGCTATTACCTTTTTTATAGAACTATTTCTTAATTTTTCCAAAGCATCAGTAAGAGATGGTTTTGCAAATTCCAAAAAACCAAACTCAACTAATATTGATGGATATTTTTTTTGAATAAGCCTAGTTAATTCCTGAAATTCTGTAATAGCTAGTTTATTTCTACTCCCATGACCACAAATGAGGATACCAATTTGGTTATTTAAGTTCGAATCAAAAGTATCCAATTGTAAGCAATAACTAATAACATAATAGTAAAGAAGAATATTTAGTAGTGAAAAAAAATAATAATTTACTTGAAGTTCCAAATATTAATTCCAGTGATGCTCAAGTTAAAAAGCTAATTTATAAAATAGAGGATGATTTATTTAATAGCCATTTTAAATCATCGTCAAAATCAGATTATCTTTGTGTTTGCAGTGGTGGTACTACATCAAGCTGCGCTCGAAATGGTTTAATTACTCTTGATTTAAGAAAAGAATATAACCAAATTCATCTTGAGGAAGAAAAGAATTTAATAAGAATAGGAGGCGGGGTGATTATGAAAGATCTTTTGAATTATTTAGAAAAATATAATAAGACCTTCCCTACTGGCCTATCAAAACTTCCCGGAGCAGGTTATATATTAACTGGAGGGATAAGTCCAATGAGTCGAAGATATGGATTAGCTATTGATAATATTGATTCCATAAAAGGATACTTAGGGAATGGGACCTTTATATCATTAGAAAAAAACAGTCTGAATTCCACACAAAAACTATTATGGGAAGGGCTTAAAGGTGCTGCTCCTTTTCTCGCAATAATCACTGAAATTACCCTTAAAATATTCCAATCTCACCCTATACAAATTATTGAAGGATTTGTAGATGATAATGAACTCTCAAAGATTATTAATTTGGCTGAGGGATTCCCGGATAATTTAAGCCTTCAATGGATTTATGCTGAAGTGATATATATTTATATCTTCGCAGAGATAAAAAATGATTCAGATAATAAAATTACAAAAAAGTATTTAAAAAAACTTGAAAAATTTACCTCTCTCAAAATAAAAAGTTATGAAAACTATAATCAGATAAGTTTTTTTCCAAAAGAATTAGAGCTATTTGAATTAAATAAGAATAATCATTCAGAAGTAATAAGCCTCCTGGGAGGAGATTTAAAAGATGATATTCAAACTTTTGTTAAATGCATGAAAGAAATAATTAAGGAAAAACCAAATAAATCTTGTTATGTTGCTTCACAACAGCTTGGAGGAAAGACAAAAGAATTTGATCATAAATCAAGTTTTTTTATTCATCGGGGAAGCACTTGGAAACCTTGGATCTATGCCGCCTGGAAAAAAGATGATCTTAAAGAAAAGGAAATTGCTTTGAAGTGGTTGAATGAATCGTGGAAGAAACTAAAAATATTTTTTCCAAAAATACATCTAGCTCAAATTCATAATCATTTAAATTTTCATGAAGAAGAAGTCTATTTATCTTATGGGGAAAGACTAAGTGAATTAAAAACTTTAAAGAATATTTGTGATCCAGAAAGTATTTTGCCTCCTCTATAAGGTAACTTTTTAAATATAAGAAGAATTAAAATGTCAAATTTCACCAAATATTTATCTAAAAATTGGTTAGATGATCCAAAATCCAATATTCTTTCAGGTTTAGTAGTAGCTTTTGCAATGATTCCTGAAGCGATTGCTTTTTCAGGAATTGCTGGAGTTGATCCAAAAGTTGGACTTTATGGTGCATTCTGTTTATCTATAACGATTGCGATTCTTGGGGGCAGAAGGGGAATGATTACTTCCGCGACAGGCTCAACAGCTCTTTTGATGACTGGGGTTGTTGCTATTGGAGAAGCTCAATCCCCAGGAACAAATCTTGGTCTTTCCTATTTAATAGCTGCAGGATTATTAACAGGTGTTTTTCAAATACTCTGGGGATATCTAAGGCTGGCTTATCAAATGAGATTTGTACCAACAGGTGTATTAAGCGGATTTGTAAATGCTCTTGCTTTATTAATATTTCAAGCTCAATTCCTTCAATTAGGAATTGGCATTAATGATGGGAAACTATTAGAAAATGAACTTTCAAAATATCCCACAAATAGTCAAATACCTACTGTTTGGATTCTCGTAATTTTAGGATTAATTGTTATTTACGGATTTCCCAAAATAACAAAAGTAATCCCTTCTCAATTAGTAGCAATTGTTCTGCTTACTTTAATAAGTGTATTTTTTAAATTAGAAATCCCTACTGTTAGTGATTTAGGAACATTACCGAATGGATTCCCTAGTCTCTCCTTACCATTTGGTGAATTAGCGAATGGGAAAGTACCATTCAACCTCTCAACATTAGGTGTAATATTGCCAACATCTTTGGCAATCTCGCTTGTGGGGTTAATGGAAACATTCTTAACTCAAGATATATTAGATGATGCCACAGATACAAGTTCCAACAAAAACAAAGAAGCAAGGGGGCAAGGTATCGCTAATATAATATCCTCTTTATTTGGAGGAATGGCAGGCTGTGCGCTAGTAGGGCAATCAGTTATGAATAATCAGAATGGAGGTAAATCTAGGTTATCAACTTTAATTTCAGGACTATCTTTACTATTAATGATCATCCTTTTAAAACCATGGATAGGGGCAATACCCATGGCCGCTTTAGTAGCAATAATGATAACAATTGCTGTAAGCACTGCTGATTTAACTGGTTTAAAGAATATTAGAAAAATACCAAAAAGTGACACTGCAGTAATGCTTATGACATTTGCGGTCACGATGCTTACAAAACCACACAATCTTGCTCTAGGTGTTATCGCAGGAGTTGGTTTGGCTGCAATACTTTTTAGCAGGAAAGTGGCAAAAGTTATAACAGTTTCAAGAGTTAAAGGTAAAAACCAAATTACTTACAAAGTTGAAGGTCAATTATTTTTTGTAAGTAAAATATATTTTCTACAAGGATTCGATATTCATGAACATCCAAAAGATATTTTAATTGATATGTCTTTAGCTCATATTTGGGATCAGAGCGGAGTTGTTGCCCTTGATCAAATCATTAGAAAATTCAAAAATAGCGGTTCAAAAGTTGAGATTATTGGTTTAAATAAAGAAAGTCTGAATTTATTTGAAAGACTAGGAGGTCTTGAAATCTCTCATTAACTCAATTTAATTAAGGCTAACTTGCTGATAACAAAACCATAACCATTGCTGAAAAAGTAGATTCCGATGAGATCTCCAAGATGTATTTGAACAATTAACATCAAAATTCTTAGGAGGAGGTACATCTCCTTTTTCTTTATCCCTTTTAATTTCGCTAATTATCCTATGCACTGTATATTCAGGATGACCTAAATGCATGAGTTGTTTTTGATCTTTTGTTTCAAATATTGTATAACCAACATTCTTCCCATATGCGAGCAAATTTAATTTCCCTGCTTTTTCAGCTTCTTCCATTTGAAGATCGGGTAATCCGGCAAATCTACTCTGAGGACAAATAAATTCATCATCTTGTGTCCCCATTAAAGGATGACCAGGAACGAGACTTTTCAATGGGAATACCCCAAATAATTTTTTATCAAATACTGTTTTATTAACACCTGCCAAATATGCGAGTGCAAATCCTGCCCAACATAATCCAAGAGTACTTGCACACAAATTTCTTGCTTGATTAGTGATATTAACGAATTCATCCCAATATTTAACTTCTTCAAAAGGCAAATGCTCTACAGGTGCCCCGGTAATAATTACTCCATCTAACGGTTCTGGATCATTTGCCTCATCCCATGTTGTATAAAGATTATTTAAATGGTTAAGATCCCATGTTTTGTATGAATGAGTTTTTAATTTTATCCAAACAGGTTCGATTTGAAGAGGGGACAACCCAAGAGGATGTAATAAATTAAATTCATATTGCTTCCCAAGAGGCATGATATTTAAAATACCAATCCTTAATGGACGAATGTCCTGTCTTTCGGCCAATTCCGGTTCAATCCAAGAAATATGATTTTTCTCAACATCACTAATCTTGTGATAATTGCTAGGTATTATTAAAGCCAAAGAATCTCCATTATTTAGGTAATTTTTGAAAGTGCTTGTTCAAAATCTGCTTTAATATCATCAATATGCTCTATCCCAACAGACACTCTAACCATTGTGGGAGTAACCCCTGCTGATAATTGTTCTTCCTCTGATAATTGCTGGTGAGTTGTGGAAGCAGGATGAATAACTAAAGTTTTGGAGTCTCCCACATTTGCAAGATGACTAGCTAATTCTAATGAATCAATAAATTTAACAGCGTTTTCATATCCGCCATTTAAAGAGAACATAAGCATACATCCCAGACCTCTACCTGTAGTATATTTTTTTGCTCTAGAATAATAAGGATCAGATTCTAAACCAGGAAAATTAACACTTGTAACTTGTGGATTCGAATCTAACCATTTTGCTAACTCAAGAGCATTAGAAGTTTGTCTTTCTATTCTTAAACTTAAAGTTTCTAAACCTTGTAATAATAAGAAAGAATTAAAAGGACTTTGAGCTGGGCCCCAATCTCTTAGGCACTCCAATCTAGCTCTTAGGGCAAAGGCTATATTCCTATTATCAGGAACACCTAAAGATTTACATATATCACTTGCAAATCCAAACGCATCCCAATGTACAAGACCGTGGTAAGCAGCGCTTGGTTCACTCATAAGTGGGAATTTTCCATTCCCCCAATCAAAAGTTCCTGCATCAACAATTACTCCACCAATACTAGTTCCATGTCCTCCTATCCATTTAGTTGCGCTTTCTACAACAATATCCGCACCAAAATCAATTGGTTTAATTAGAGCACCCCCCGCCCCAAGAGTATTGTCAACAATTAAAGGGATGCCATTTTCCTTAGCTAAATTAGAAAGACCCTCAAAGTCGGGTATGTTGAACCTAGGATTTCCCATTGATTCCACATAGATTGCTTTAGTTTTATCATCTATTTTATCTTTAAAACTATCAACACTATCTCCTTCAGCAAATTTAACTTCTATTCCCAACCTAGGAAATTGAACTTTAAATTGATTATAAGTTCCACCATATAAAAAGGATGTAGAGACGAAATTGTCGCCTGCCTTCATACAATTTACTATTGCCAAGAATTGAGCAGCTTGACCAGATGAAGTCGCCAATGCAGCCATACCGCCCTCTAAAGCTGCCATCCTTTTTTCGAAGACATCAGTAGTGGGGTTCATTAGCCTTGTATAAATATTTCCAAATTCTTTTAATCCAAAAAGATTTGCTCCATGCTCAGCGTTATCAAAAACATAAGAACTTGTCTGATAAATAGGCACAGCTCTAGAGTTAGTAGTTGGATCAGGCTCTTGGCCTGCATGTAACTGAAGAGTCTCGAACTTTTGGTTACTCAAAATTTTTAAATTAATCCTATTATCTATTTAACTTAAAAACTTCCTAAAAATAAATATAAAAAAGATAAATCTTTATAAATCCACTTTTAATGATGGATAATTTTCCCTCATAAATGATTTAAAATCTTCATTTATTTCAGTTCTCAAAGCGGCTATATTTTTGCTATCGATAATAGGAAAGGTTTTATTTGCTTCAGGATCTTTTTCAGTAATAGATTTCCAACTTTTAGCAACATCTTTTTCAGATTTAACAAGTATTTCATTAAAATTAAACAACTCGTTATTATTTTTAGCATTGTATTCTTTATAGGCTTTTTCAATAATTTGTTTTCTATTAACAAACAAATTTTTAGCCTTCAAAGTATCTGGTAAGCCCATTACTGGTTGTAGCTCTTTAAGAAGTTTCAACTCCTCTTCAATCAAAAGAGTCCAAACACTTACTTGATTTTTGGGTACGTAAGATTCATTAAATATTTTAATTTCGTCAAGATAGAAATTTAACCATAAATAATAAGATTTTTCTTCAATAGATTTTTTAATAGATGCTTTTTTATTTTGAATTTTCGGAAGCAACTTCTCTGCTTTTTTCAAGAATTGTCTGTCTTCTCTTTCTAAATTTATCAATCCCCATCTTTGACTATAGTCCCATAAGTCTTCATACCTTGATAAATCTTCTTGGTTCCAACCAAGAGCTTTGAGTTCATGAGAGCGATGTGATAATTCTTTATTCAAAAAAAAGACCTTCTTTAACTTAGTAAGTTTAACTCTGAAAATAGTATAAGTAAATAATAGTAGAGCAACTAAATTGATTTAAAGAAATTTATTAATTCTTGTACTAATTAGTAAAATATTTATTTATTATTTTTATTGCTTTAATATAGTTTGGATTTTTTTCACTAGGTAATTTTTTATATGATTTTTTATCAAAATTAATTTCATTACTATTTGAAATTAATTTCTCATAAAGTAGTTTTTTATTATCAAAAACATCTATTCCTTGAAGTTTATAATTTAGTTCTAAAGATAAATTAGGCTTTACAGATTCCTGACAAAAATTAGTTATTGCATCTGAATTAATTAATACCTCGTAAATATCTTTTTTTTCTTCAGCTTTTGCATTAAAGCATAAATAAATTAGATTTATCATTGAGCAATTATTATTTTTAATTTTAAATTCCCTGTAAATTTTGGGCCAAAATTTTAGCGACTTCAAGCCCTCAAGGCCTCCTTGACTTAAGCTAAATTTTTCACACCAAGTAATAAACTCACCGACATCATTAGGACATCTATTAAGTCTTAAAAGCATATCTGATAAAACTTGACCTGCCTGAAAATTCCTTGTTGGATTACCCTCTAATGGCAAAGTCATACTACCCAACACATCAGCTTTAACAGCATTTAGTTGAGAAAAAGTATAATCAGCCGATTCAAAAGATTTATTACCAAGATTTTCTTTAGCGATAATAATATCTTCACCATATCCAAGTTCTTTTAATGAAAAATGTAAGTTTTGAAATTTATTTTCTTTTCTAACTTTTATAGAAACAGTCGCTGCTTGATCCAAACACTGAGTTAATAAAACAGTATTGATTGTGGGCAACATTCCAGGCTTATCTGAATGAAAGTTATTTACAAACCCTGCGAATATTGAAGAAATATTTTTTATGGACTTAATGTACTGGCATTCAATATTATGAACACCTGGCGATACCTGAATATTTGGTGATAATTGATTTAAAATTCTTGCCCCAATTAGAGCTGTTAATGAGTCAGGATGACAAAAATTAGCTGTAAAACTATCTTTAGGGTTTCGTAATGCACCATGACGATGAAATCCTGTAAAGAAAGCTAAATCAGGATATTGATCACATAAAATATAGGGTTTTTCATCTTCATCATCAAAACAAAAAGAGCCGACAAGACATGCAAGGACTACATTTTCGCGATTTAAAGATTTTCTTAGTTCTATGGCATCACGAATATCATTTTGTATGTGATTACTATTTGAAGCGAGAATAACGATCTTACATTTTAGAAGAAGATCCTCCAGAGTATTAGTCCTACATTTACCGTCAAAAAAGTAATTTCCCATACCTTCAATTTTTTCTATTATTTTGTGTTCCATCTTGGATAGAACATTTTTAGAAAAAGCACCTAACAAATCTCTTCCAGGTCTTGGAGCTAAAAGAATATTATTTGACTCAGAATGCATTGCACAGTTGTATGCTAATGATGCTGGATATAATCCAACACTGTAGAATCCCACTTTGGAACTTTCAATTTCTTCTAAAAATGAATAAAAAGATTTTTCATTATTTAAAAGCCCAAAAAAACTATTATTCATTTTGTTTTTTTTATCCATAAAATTATCTTAAAATTTTCCATAACTGAGATTTTTATACATTAAACCAATTTATTGCCATCGCAAATCCTTTTAATATAAATATTGAATTTTATATTTCAAATTTCAAGCTTTATTATAGATTCAAAAGAAAGCAAATTTTCATGATAGAAAATGAATAATTTTAACTTAGATTTCGAAAAAATAATAATTAACTCTAAAAATATCTTATTTATTCAAGATATAGATGGAGTATGTATTGAATTGGTAAAAGACCCAATGACAAGAAAACTAGAATCAAAATTCATATTTGCCGTAAAAAATTTAGAAAAAGAATTTTTTGTTTTAACATGTGGAGAACATGAAGGTCCAAGAGGAGTAAACAGAATAGTTGAAAGAAGCCTAAAAAGTATTGATCAGCCAAAAGAAAAAGGTCTCTATTTAAGAGGTTTAGCTGCATGCGGAGTTGAATATCAAGATAGTAATGGGAATATTAGTTTTGAGGGAGTATCGAAAGAAGAGATGGATTTCTTAGCCAAAGTTCCTGACTTAATAAGGCCAAATTTTGAAAAAATAGTAAGGAATATTTTTCCTAATATCGATCAAGAAGAAATAAATTCTCATGCTTCAAAATCGATATGTAAAACAAGGTTCTCTCCAACAATAAATTTCAATAGCCTTTTCGATTTAGTAAAAGATGATTCTGAAAAAAGAAAAATTATTCAAAAAAGCTTTAAAGATATGATGAATGACATCATTTATAAAGCTAAAGCTCAAGGACTTATAAACTCATTTTTTCTTCATATATCACCAAACCTAGGGATCAAAGATGGAAATGAGATAATTAAACTTTCTAACAAAAATGATATTGGATCAACCGATATACAGCTACTTATTAAAGGAGCAGTAAAAGACTCAGGGGTCCTCTTTTTATTAAATAAATTTATTTTTGATACTACGGGTAAAGCTCCATTTGGTAGAAACTTTAATTTTAGAGACTCTCCTAAATCGATAATAGAAAAGGTAAATTTCTGCAAAAAATATATTAAATCAAAAGATATGCCAACAATTATTGGGATTGGGGACACAGTCACATCGCAAAAAAATACTAATAATGGTTATTCAAGAGGAGGAAGTGATCGATCATTCTTAGAATTTATTCAATTACTAGGAGAAGAGTTTGAAAGTAACAATAAAATAATTTTCGTTGATAGTAGCTCAGGAGAAGTTTGTAGACCTTCTACAAAAATAACCGGTTTAGAAGGAATAAGTGATGATCAAGATAACCTAAAGTTTGATATGGTTTTTCAGGGGGGTCCCAAAGAATATATAAGCTGGTTTATTGAATTTGCAAAAAAAAGATCCGAATTAAAAACCTAATTCTTGATTTGTTTATTTAAAATTTAAGAAAAGATCAAAAATCATGATAAGTAGTTTCCCTTTAATAAATAAAGAAACTATAGAAACACTGCAGATAAATATTGGTTATAAATGCAATCAAGTTTGTAAACATTGTCATGTAAATTCAAGTCCATTGCGTACCGAAAAGATGTCTAATGAAATAATTTCTCTTATTCCTAAAGTGATTGATAAATATAGAATTAAAACTTTAGATATTACTGGAGGAGCTCCTGAAATGCATCCTGAATTTAGAAATCTAATTATCAGTTTAAGTAATAAAAATATTGATATTATTGATAGGTGTAATCTAACAATTTTCTTTGAAGAGGGATACAAAGATCTACCCCAATTTCTTGCTAAAAATAAAGTAATAGTAACAGCATCACTTCCATGCTATGAAAAAAATAATGTTGAGCAACAAAGGGGATATGGAGTCTTTGATAAAAGTATTAATGCTTTAAAATTACTAAATAATTTAGGCTATGGGAAAAGTAAAAATGGACTGCAATTAAATCTAGTTTATAATCCTGTAAATCCTATTCTTCCTCCATCACAAGAATCCCTAGAAAGTAATTATAAAAGAATACTTTTTGAAAAGTACAATATTTCATTTAATAATCTTTACACAATAACCAATATGCCAATTAATAGATACGCAGACTCCCTTAATAGAGAAAAAAAACTTGAGACATATTACAAATTACTTAAAGAAAATTTTAATAAAAATAATTTAGAAAACCTTATGTGTAAAAAAACTATTAGTGTTAATTGGAAAGGTGAAATTTATGATTGTGACTTTAATCAGCAAATAAATTTAAAAGGGAATAAAGGACCAAAGACCCTTTCTGATTTAATGAATAAATCATTTACATTCGATTATGAAGTAGCTGTTAATGAACATTGCTTTGCTTGCACAGCAGGAGCAGGATCAAGCTGTGGTGGTACTTTAACTTAGTAACTGTTAGATACATTTAGGGCATATAGCTCTAACATTTAACGAGGATTCAATAAGTTTAAAACCATTTATTTTAGCAGCAACTTTACCAGCCTCTAATACATCATCATTTTCAAATTCTTCAGTTCTTCCACACCTAATACAAATTAAATGATGATGATCTGCATTTTCATTGCTAAGTATTTCGTATCTATGTCCGCCTTCACTAAGCTCTAATTCATGTAATAAACCCATCTGAACAAGAAGCTTCAAAGTTCTATATATTGTTGCAAGAGAAACTCTTGAACTAGATTTAACTAATTTTTCATGAACCTCTTCCGCGCTTAAATGATTACCTGCTCCAATGTTTTCAAATAAATTTAAAACTTTTAATCTCTGAGGTGTTAACCTTTTGCCATCTTTATGTAAGTCGTCCCCTAGAGGGGATGAGATTACTTTATATTGAGAGGAAAATGACAAGAGAGAACTTTAACTATTCTCAATAATAACTCTTGATGAGATTATAACAACTTTTAACTAATATAAATTTACTAAAATACTTTATTAATTTACCTTAGTATATATTTTAAATCTTAGAGAAATTTAATGTTAAATTCTCATAAAAGAAAATTACCAATAAAAAACGCATTGCTTCTTGTAGATATTCAGGAAAAGATCATAGCCCCAATTTATAACAAAGATTCAATAATCGAAAATATCAAAAAGTTATTAAATGCTTATCAAATTCTAGATGAGAATATTTTCGTCTCGGAGCAAAACCCCCTCAAATTAGGCAAAACAATACCAAATCTATTACCAAAAGTAAGTTTTAATAAAATCCATAAAATGGGTTTCAGTATAGCTAGTAGTCCTGGTCTTTTAGATGAACTTGATAATAAAAAAATTACTAATTTGATAGTTTGCGGATTTGAGACACACATTTGCATTCAACAAAGTGTATTAGAGTTATTACTAAAGGGATATGAGGTCTTAGTAATATCTGATGCCATGGGTAGTAGAAATAATTTAGATCACGAAATTTCATTACAAAGAATGCTTCATAAAGGGGCAATTATTACAACTACTGAATCAATAATTTTTGAAATATGTAAAACTTCAGATAGAAAAGAATTTAAAGAAATAAGAAATATAATTAAAAATTAGAAATAATTAAGGTTGGTTTATTTTTAGAGATAATTTAAACTTTAAATATTGGTTATTTACGCATTTATTTGATATGAAATTATTTACGGAAAATCTACTTCTTGCAAGTTCTATATTTCTTATTGGAATTATTTTATCAATAATAATTTCTAAAATATCAAAGATTATTTTAAAAAGGATATCTAAAAGAACAAAAACAAATTTTGATGATTATATTTTTGAAACACTTACTAGAATTATAAGACCAATAGGTTTTCTTTTATCAGCCTATTTCTCAATTGATTACTTTTTCGCTGATGAAATTACATTTATATCAGTATTATTGAATATTCAGAAATTATTTATATTAATAATAATTATTAAAGCTTTAAATAAAGTATTAATTAGATCTCTAACAGAATCTACCGCAAAAATTGATGATTCTTCAATTAGCTCAATGATCTCATCATTAACTCCTTTAATTAAGGCATTTACCTGGACAATAGGATCCGTATTTTTCTTACAAAATATTGGAGTACAAATGACTGCTATTTGGGCTCTGCTTAGTGCAGGCGGTATCGGAGCAGGTTTAGCATTAAAAGATCCAGTACAAGAATTTTTTGAATATATTACAATTTTGCTAGATAAACCTTTTCAAAAAGGGGAATTTATTAAGTCTGATGGTGTATTAGGAATGGTAGAAAGAGTAGGAGTAAGATCCTCAAGAATAAGAAGTATCAATGGAGAGGTAATAGTTATGAGCAATAGTGCATTAACTAATGGGATCATTTCAAATTATGCACAAATGAATAAAAGGAGGCTAGTTCATAAATTGGGGGTAGTTTATGAAACCTCTCCATCACAAATGAAAATGATTCCAAAAATTATAAAAAAAATAGTTGACGAAACTAAAGATGCTTCTTTTGATAGATGTCACTTTACAGATTTTGGAGACTTTAGTCTAAATTTTGAACTAGTTTATTACATACCAACAAATAATTATTTATCTGCCATGGAGGCACAACAAAGTATAAATTTGCGTATTATTGAAGAATTTTCTTTTAATAAAATAGAATTTGCATTCCCAACTCAAACGTTAAATATTGAGAGAAACGAAACCAAATGATCGACATAACTCTTCACTTAAATTCCAAAGTTTCAAAGCAAGTTCACTATTATTAGCTTCCTCACTGACATCACTTTTAAGCAATTGATGTTTTTTATAAAAGACAAGCTTATTGCTTAAATGTAAGTAATTATTTTTATTAAATTCAGATTCAAAAACAATTTGAGAAAGTAACTTACCTGCATTTTCTACACTTTCTGAAATACCTAAAATATTTTTTGCAATACTTGAAAAAACAATGTAACCAAAGGTATTGAATTTTTTACTATATCTAAAGAAACCCAAATCTCTATCTGGGATTACAAGACCTGGAGCCCAAGTAATAACAGCAATTTTACTAGCTTTAATTTTTAATCTTTTTGCAAGTTCTTTAGCAAACAATATATTACATAATTTACTATTTTTATAAGCTTTATCAGCACTAAAATTTAAATATTTTCCTGTGATTTCTTCTTTGAAATTTAGTAGATTATTTAAACCTGCTTTATCTCCAACATTACCTCCTGAACTCTTTGGATCATGAACATCTGATGATGTAATAATAATCCTAGATTCATCTCTTTCTCTTATAAGTTCTATTAGAGTATTAACTAAGTAAAAATGTGCTAGATGATTAACAGCAAAAGTAAGTTCGATTCCTTGTTTTGAGACTTGAGGGTAAAAAGATCCAGTATATTGTAATCCTGCATTTAAAATAACCACATCTAAAAAAACATTTTTTTTTATTAAATAATCTCTAACTATTTGAATATTTTCCAAATTAGATAAATCAATATTTTCAATAAGATTTAAATATTTTTCTAGGTATTTTCTATCAAAATATTTTAGAAGTTTTGACAAAAAACTATCTCTTCTTGATACAGATCTAATTGGAATATATAAATTATTTTTAGTTTTCAATAAGTTAATAGTTGCGAAAAAACCAATACCAGAATTACCCCCTGTTATTAAAATCTTTTTATCTTTTAACATTAGAACTTAGATTAAAAATTATTTATAATAAAAAATTATATATTATTTTTTTCTTTTGAAATCTTATAAATTATTGTTAAAACACTTAAAAAATAAGGTCTAGTTTTAGAGTCTCTTGCTTATTATTAAATCTATTCTCATTAAAGAATTTTGAATGAATTATAAAAATGAAGTTTCATATATTTTTTATGTTTCCAAAAACTTTTCTAAATTCAGAATTTAAAATTAATGCCCTCCAAAAGATTGCCAGATGTACTAGTTTTGGGCGCAGGACCGGCAGGGATGGCGATTGCATCAGCTTTAGGCAAAGAGAAATTAGATGTTGAGGTTCTTTCTCCTAATGGCCCTGAAGAACCTTGGCCAAACACTTATGGTATTTGGGGGAAGGAGGTTGATCAACTTGGGCTTCAGGATCTACTTGAATATAGATGGAAAAATACTGTAAGTTTTTTTGGGCATGGATCACTTGAAGAACACCACTATGAAAATAAAGCAACCGAGCATTTTTTAGATTATGGATTATTTGATAAGAAGAAATTACATAGTTACTGGTTAAATGAATGTAATAAGTCATTTATTAAATGGCATGAAGGATTTGCAGAGAAGATAAACTATCAGAAATATAAAAGTACAGTAACCACAAATGATGGGGAAACCTACTCAGCAAGATTAGTTATAGATGCGACCGGATATGATCCTGTATTTCTTAAATTAAAATCATGTGGACCATTAGCAGTTCAAACTTGTTACGGGATAGTAGGAAGTTTTAGTAAGCCTCCACTAAAACAAGGACAATTTGTCTTAATGGATTACCGAAATGATCATTTAAACGAAGATCAAAAGAAAGAACCCCCTACTTTTTTATATGCAATGGATATGGGAAATGGAAAGTATTTTCTTGAAGAAACTTCACTTGGATTAGTAAATCCTTTATCAATGGAAAATTTAAAAAAAAGGTTAGAAAAAAGGCTTTCTTACAGAAATATATCAATTACGAGTATGCAACATGAAGAACTTGGTTTATTTTTACCAATGAATATGCCTATACCAGACTTTAAACAACAAATATTAGGATACGGAGGGGCCGCTTCAATGGTTCATCCTGCTTCAGGATATTTAATTGGTAATGTTTTAAGAAGAGCTCCACTTGTAGCTAAAGCCATATCAAACGCAATGAATGATAAGAAACTAAGCACATTTTATATTGCCAGAAAAGGATGGGAAAGTCTATGGCCTAAGGAATTAATAAGAAAGAAATCAATTTATCAATTTGGTTTAGAAAAACTAATGAGATTCGATGAAAAGTTATTAAGGGAATTTTTTGGTAGTTTCTTTCAATTACCTAAAACTCAATGGTATGGATTTCTAACTGATACATTATCCTTAAAAGAAATTGTATATGCAATGTGCATAATGTTTATAAAGGCCCCTTGGAGCGTTAAAAAAGGTTTAATGATTATGCGAGGCAAAGAATTAAAAATGTTACTGAGGATAGTTTTCCCAAATATATAATTAAAAAAATGAGAACAATCTTAATAAGTGGAGCCAGTAGTGGGATAGGTTTAAATATTGCATATAGAGAGTTAAAAAATGGGAATAGAATCAGTATTGGAATAAGAGATTTAGAGTCTATTAAAGGGAGCATTATTGATCCCAATAAATGGCCAAAAGATAAAATACTCATTAATAAATATGATGCCTCAGATAAATTAACTTCCGAAAAATGGATAAAAAATACAATAATTAATTATGGAGGATTTGACTCTTTAATAAACTGTTCAGGGGTCCTCTCAAAAATTCCTTTCTTATACAAAAATGGAGATGAAGAAGAAATTTTAAATACATTTAATATCAATTTTTTAGCTATTTGGAATTTATGCAGACTTTCCTGGGAACAATTATCTCAATCTAATAATGGAAGAATTATCGTTTTAGTCTCAATGAGTGGCAAAAGGTCAAAAGGAGATTTAGCGGCATATTCATCATCAAAATTTGCCTTAATGAGTCTTTGCCAAACTATGAAGAACAAAGGATGGGAAGAAAATATAAGAGTTACTGCGATTTGTCCTAGTTGGGTTAATACAAAAATGGCTGATAAAATATCATCCATAGAGAAGTCAAAAATGACTCAACCAGAAGATATAGCAGAAATATGTTCTACAATCCTAAAATTACCAATGCAGTCAGTTCCATTCGAAATAGCTTTAAATTGTAATTATGAAATTTAATTTAGCCTGAACAATAAAAAAGCCATTGAAATCATTGCAATAGCTATTAAAAAACCTTTTATTCGATTCGTTAATAAAGAAAATAAAGATAAATCTTCAGAAAAATATCCTCCAAAACTACCTGTAAGAAACAAAATAATCATAGGTATCGATGCAAAACCAAATGAATAGGAAATATTTCTTAAAAATCCAACATTAAAATAATTTAAAATTAAAAAATTTGCCCCAAATAACAAAAAGGATGCGAATAAAGTTATAGAAACTTCAGCATCTAGTGTATGCGGTAAATTTCCTTTTAATTCAAATTGTTTTTTACATTCAGATATCTGCCTTTTAGTAAGCTTTAAATATCCAGTTTCAGGGATTCTTTGGGATTTATATTTTCTCAATAACCTAGCTTCAAGTGTTTCTGGCTCTTTAGTCATTATGGAAGTTAGCAATTCATCTGGTTTGAGTTTTCTAATTTTCTTATCAAGGTTATCTGCCTTACCAATTCGATAAAGATCTCCAACTCTTATGAGGTAAACATATCCCGCCATTTGCGATGTAAAATTAAGGTTAGTCCTATGTAGATGATACTAAAAGATTCCAAAAAATTTTAATTTTTTACAAAATGAGAACAGATATTTTATATTCATTTCGTAGATGTCCATATGCAATTCGAGCTAGATGGGCATTATTAATTTGCGAAATTAAAGTACAAATAAGAGAAGTAGATTTAAAAAATAAACCCCTCGAATTTTTAAATATATCTAAGACTAAAACTGTTCCTATTCTAGTAAAAACAAACAAAGAAATAATAGAAGAAAGTTTAGACATTATAATCTGGGCACTTTCAGAATCAAAAAATAAACAAATAAAGAATTTTTATATTCCTAGTAATAAAAAGGAAGAAATTTTAGAAATAATTTCAGAAAATGACAATGGTTTTAAATATCATTTAGACCGTTTTAAATATTCTACTAGATTTAAAGCAAGTGAAGAAGATTTTCATTTCAAAGAAGCTGCCAAATTCATAAAAAAATGGAACAAAAAACTTACACAGGGTAGATGGCTAATTGGAGATAATCCTTCAATTGCCGATTGGTGTATTTGGCCATTTGTAAGGCAATTTAAAATTGCTTGCGAGAGTAAAAAAAAAACTAGCTATTTTGAAGATCCTATAAAAGAGTGGTTAGAGAATTTTGAAAACCATCAACATTTCAAAAAGTTAATGCATAAATATGCTAAATGGGAACCATCTTCTAAAAAAGATTATTTCCCTTTTTACTAGCTTTCAAGTAATTTTCTTTTTTCAATAATTCTTGCTAATTCTAAAAAATATCCTGCAGTTCTAAATTTTCCTATATTTTTTTCTTTAAATTCAATATCGCTTCTAATTTCAGCAGTTTCAGCCATAATTAAATCTAGTTCATTAAAGCCAAGACTATATAATTCTCCAAGTTCAACCTCTCTTCCAAGTAAGTGGCTCCTAAACCATTTTTCTTTATTTTCTTGAGGAGGAATATCATATGGTGAGTGGGACATAAATCAAGAAAAATATATTTTTATACTAACTTAAATTCTTATTGGTAACTTGTAGAAATCCTTTTGTTAAATAAGAATGCTACGAGAATAATAAAAAGGGTTATTGATGCACAAATCTCTGTCCAATAATCTAATCCTATTTTTGAGATCAACAATGGGGCTAATACTGTAAAAAATCCTCCTGATAAAATTAATTGTGCAAAAAGTTGCTTTGATGTAAAAATTGGAAGTGTTTTAGATATATTTTTAGGATCTGCGAGTCGTAAAAGAAGTAATCCAGATGCAACTACACCAGTTGAATTTCCAAACTCTATTAAACTTCTCTCAAACCAGTGTTTTTCAAAAACAAAGTATGCGAAATAAGCAATACAAATTAAATTCCAAATCAAACCAAAAATAGTAAGCACCATAATTAATCTCCAATTCTCAAAAACAGTATCAATATCTAAACTTGCCATTGCCGTAAAAATCAATAAATCAGTGGATAAGATGCCTATTTCTCTTTGAAGAAGATTAGATATAAATTCAGTTTTATCGGTCTTTTCTAAGATATATCTAATCAAAAGTGATCCTATAAGAATAAGTGGGAATACAGGAAGTGATAAGATTATTTCTTTTGAGAATTCACCTAAGTAGTTAGAAATATACCTTAAAAGATTAAGTATCAAAACACCAAAAGAAATTGCCAACCCTACAAAGCCAAGGTTTATTAATAAAATTCTCAAATCTGAGAAAATATCTATTTTCATATTTGAATTTTTTTTATCCTTTTTATCAAGGACTTCCTCTGTATCTGATATCCCTAAAGTTCTTCCTACAAAAATAAATATACTACCTAATAATGATGATGATAAAAGGCCCATTGTTGCCATAGCAAGTCCTAGGTCTAAGCCATCTGAGAATCCAAGTTTATTAAAACTTTCTCCAATAATAGATGCAGCACCATGCCCCCCCTCAAAACCAACCTCTATTAAACAACCCATTAAAGGGTTTGTTTCCATGGAAGGAGACAATAAGTATTTGACAACTAATCCTCCTACAAAAAATTGGCCAAAACCTAATGAAAGAGCCAGCAAAAACTGATTGAAAATTGGCCTTAGTAAACCATTAATATTTGGAATTGGCCTACCCATCATCAATGTTGCAAAGACTAAAGACAAAAGAGGAGTAGGAAAATTACTCCAGACATTTGTAGTTTCCTTAGATAAAATATTTATTAGTCCATAGGGACCTAAAGATATTCCTACGATGCCAGAAATAACAGCTATGGGTAATCCAAATCTCTCTAATTGAACAGCAAGTTTAAATTTTCTTCCAAAAATCAAGAAAAAACCAATTACCAAAAATCCTAATAGACTTATTAAAAGGGAATTCGAGAAAATATTTTGATTCTGTAGGAGAGAAATATTCAACTATTTAAACTTAATACTTTTTAAATCTAATTTAATAGATAAATTTTATCAAATAAAAAAGGCCTCATTAATTGAGGCCTTTTAATATTTCTTAGTGATTAAAATTTAATCTTTAAGAGTAACGGTAGCACTATCAATATTACTGATAGCATTTGTAACTCTCTTAAAGTCAAATCCTAATGCTCTTAGTGCATGCCATAGATGACCTTGAATAAAGAAGAAACCAAAGTAGTAGTGTACATTTGCTAACCATGCCCTTGATGTATAAACACCATCAGGAAGGTCTACTGTATCAATCCAATATGGAGAAATACTGAATTTCAATTCAAGTGGTTCACCAAAAAACTCAACAGGGTAAACTGTAGTGTTTGATGCGCTCCAGAAGGCGGCAATGATTGCCATCCAACCAATACCAGCTAAAGACCATGAAAGAACAGCTTCCGCAGATAGAAGACCTTTACCTTTAAATTTGGTATATTCACCAACTTGCTTTGTAGCAATGTGCCAAGCACCACCTGTAATCAAGACAAACGCAAGGAAAGCATGACCTCCCATAACATCCTCTAAATCATCTATTAGTAGAAAATCTGTTTGATGATTCCAAATCTCAGCGAGATTTAGATCATACTCAACTTGTCTCACTGCACCAATAGCTGGATCGTAAACTCCATGAACTCTTGCCCATTCGACAAGAAGAATTACAGCGAATCCAAGAATAATTAAATGATGTCCAAGAATGAAAGTTAATTTATCTGGATTATCCCATTCAATATTGAATTTCCTTGCCTTTGCGACTTCTGATTCTTCTAGATTTCCTGGAAGAAGTAGCGAGTGAAGTAATCCACCAGCTGCAAGTACCATAGAAGAGACCAAATGAACAATAGCTATAGCTAGTACAGGCTTGGTATCTCCCATTAAAACTCCATCAGCATCAAACCCTATTCCAAGGGTAGCCAAGTGGGGAAGTGCGATAAGAGGTTGTTGACCCATTGGAACACTGGGGTCAAATCTTGATAGTTCGAAAAGAGTGAAAGCACCGGCCCAAAAAACAATTAACCCTGCATGAGCGACATGAGCAGCGATAAATTTTCCTGAGCGATTAGCTACACCTGAATTACCAGCCCACCATCCGTAGGTGGTGTCTGGATTACCATAGGTTTGCATTTAGGAATTGATTAGCTTAAACGTTTTGAGAATACTTTATATTTCATCAAACGGTTTAATTCATAACAAAATTGTAAAGGTTATTAACTCTAAGAAGATATAAGTAAAGTTAATTTCAATTAAAACTCTAAGCGTAAAGACATTTGATTTAACCGAAATATTAACTACTTCAAATAATTTTTTTTTAAATTTTCAAATATAATCAAATTTTTATAAATCTTTTTTTGCTGACATAAACTATTTTTTTATGTAATAAAAACAAATACATTATTGACCCATGATAAAAGAATTACTAAAAAGAGAATAAAATAACTCCTTTCATGACAACATCACAAAGAAATACTAGAAAAATTTCACTAGAAATGAAATCAGAGGGGCATTACAAAAAAGCTGCAAAATCCTATCGCAAATCAGAGCAATACATAAATATGATTAATTTATATCCAATTCTTCAAACCACTTTGATTGAGTGCAAGGACGAGAATTTGGTTAACTAGTAAACTTGCTTAGAAACTATTTTTGAATCCGTAGGAGTTTTAGATTATTTATAAATCAAGCTGCATATTCGTCATATTTATCTTCAGAATAATATTTATCAATTATTTTTTTACACAATAATGAATTATAAAGGGCCTCTGGATTCCAAGGTTTTTTTTGTCCATAAGGAGAGCTCTTCCAATGTATCCCAGGTTTTAAGAAACCGTTCTCTCTTAGATAGGTAAGTTTTATTTCAGTTATACCTAAATGCTCGGCAGCAGAATTAGATGAGTGCCATATATTTCCTAACATTGATTAAGTAAATATTATTAATCCTTGATAACGCTTATTTCAATACTTTGAAAGGGGAGTAAAGTTATAAATAATTATTTGATTGTTAAAAATATAGTTTTTGTAGGTATTTTTGACTTTATTATTTTATTTCAAATTAACAGATGTTAAATAAAGAATCATTTTTAACAAATATTTTTTCAATGCCTTCTTTTGAATTATTACTTAATTTGTAATCTAGATAATCTTTAGTGATTGCTTCACTTTTTGGAAGATTTAACCATCCTACATTCCAATTCTCACTATTTAACAACTCATCCTTTGAGATTTTTAAACTTATTTCTACATCAACAACTGAAACCATCAAAAAATTAATTTGATCTTGCTCATTAACTTTATTTACTAAAACAAAATGTCTTAATCCATTAATAGATTTATTAGAAGTCCAGAAATTCTCCACAAATTTTAAAAAGCCTATAAACTTTTTTGATCATTTTCAGAAATAATTTTATATTCTTTTCTAATTTCTTCTAATAAAGTTTGCCTTTTTTTTAAGTACGAATTAGATTCATTTTTTGACAAATCAAATCTTTCTTTTTTTGTCAAATTCATCCATTTATAGAGGTTACTTTTATTAAATTTAATATCTTTATTTTTTTTAAAAGCTTTTTTATATTTATAAAATTTTAGAAATATAAATGAAAACATGAAAAATAAAGAAACTAATAAAATCATTTTCAATATTCTAAAGGTTTTTATGTAAAAGCAAATTACTTTTTACCCACTTTTCTAATTTTATATTATCTTCAATTGATATAGTTTCTTCTTTATTTTCTGAATTATCATTGTTAAAAAGCCTAATTATAAATTGATTTTTAAATGCTTCATCATCGCCAATAACGATTATACTTTTTGATTTTAATTTATTAGCTTTTTTAAATTGCTTTGAAAATGATGCTCCACTTAGATCTAATTCTGCTATCAAATCATAATTTCTTAGTTTTCTAGATAAGTCCATTGCCAATTTTTCAGCATGAATTCCTTTATTAACTATATAAATATCTGTTTCTCTACTTTCTCCAAGCTTATTACCAGATAATATGATGAGTCTCTCTAATCCAATTGCAAATCCAATTGCTGGAGTTTCTGTTCCTCCCATTAGACTAATCAAATTATCATATCTTCCTCCTCCGCAAACTGTAGCTTGAGAGCCAAGAGATCCACTTGTGATTTCAAATGCAGTATGTGTGTAATAATCCAAACCTCTTACTAAATGAAAATTTTCTACATAAGGTATTTTGAGTAGTTTTAATTGTTCTTTAATATTTAAATATCTCTTGAGACTTTTATCAGACAAAAAGTCAACCAATCTAGGTGCATCTTCAAGTATTTTTTTTGTTTGAACATTTTTAGTATCTAAAATTCTCAATGGATTCTTTTCTATTCTCTTTTGAGAATCTAAATCTAAAGAGTTTTTATTAACTTCTAACCATTTTAAAAATGCCTTTTGAAAGTTCGACCTGTCAGTGTTATCCCCTAAGGTATTAATTTCAAGATTTAGCTCTTTTATTCCTAATTTCTCCAAAATATCCCAAGCCAAAGTAATAATTTCGACATCACTCCTAAAAGATTCGTAACCGACAAATTCAACGCCTAATTGATGAAACTGCCTTTGCCTTCCTGCTTGAGGTCTCTCATATCTAAACATTGGTCCCATGTACCAAAGTTTCTGAAAAGGTTTAGTTGATATTCCATTTTGTATCAATGCTCTTGCAACTGATGCAGTGCCCTCAGGTCTTAATGAGCAAGACCTATCACCTCTATCCAAAAATGTATACATCTCTTTGCTTACAACATCTGTTCCTTCTCCAATACCTCGCAAAAATAATTCAGTCATTTCTAGTATTGGAGTCCTAATTTCCTTTACTGAAGACCTTAAAAGTTGTTCTACTATTATTTTTTCAACATTTTGCCACTTTATTAATTGATCAGGTAAAAGATCTACTGTTCCTCTAAGATTTTTAAAGTTATTCAAAGTTCTAATTAATAATTCAAGATTTTTTAATTTAAGTAGAAATTAAATTTTGCTGGGATTCTTTATGTCATAATTTAATTTAACATTCAGACAATATATTGGGAACAACTAACAATAAAGACAGTCAGCATTGTGGAACAAAACCAAAAAAAATTGCCTTCGGCATTGCTCCCTTAGGTATTGTTTCTATAGGGGTAGTTCCCATGGGTGTTATAAGTATTGGAGTAGTGCCAATGGGTGTTTTTTCTTTTGGTGCTGTTGCTATGGGAATAGTTAATTTATCGGTAGTTGGCATGGGAATTATTTCTGCTGGAATAACCACTATGGGATTATGGGAATATTCTCCTAATTCACAAAAGCATGATCATCAAAGTCACGCTGAGAAGATTTCAAATATTAAAAAAGAGATAATGATGCCAAGCCTTTATAAGACAAAAGAGGCAGCTGAGAAAGCTGCAGCAAAATATGGATGTGTCGGATCACATAAAATGGGTGAAAAATGGATGCCCTGTAAAATGCACTAGACTTTTTTCAAGTTTTAAAAGGCTGGAAAATTAATTTAATATTTGTACTTCAAAATCAAGACTATTTGCTTCTTCAACTGTTAATTTTCTGGACCAAGCGCCTTCTGCAGGACTATTCCAGCGAAATCCTGCCTTCTTAGCTAATGACCTTTCTTCATAATTTACCAATGCTTTATATAAAAATCTTGGTTCAGTCGCTTTAATAAGAAGTTCTTTTAAATTCTCACATTTTTTGAAGACCTCCGAAATATAAAAGCAATCAGATAAGGCTCGATGTAAGCTCCAAACTGGGATTGAAAAAGACAATGCTAGATCAGTAACTGATGGCCTATTTTTTAAATTTTTTTGAAATGACCAATTAATATCCTCTAAACTGCAAACCCATTTCTTCTCAAGCTTGGGTAATCTGCCTTTGCCAAACCATTTTTTATCAAACTCTACATTATGGGCAACAATCAAATCTGAACAATCCACAAGTTTTAAAAAGAAATTCAAAGCTTCCTCCCAGGGTTGTTTAATATTACTAACTTCTACAGATATCCCATTAACATGTTCAGCATCATTAGAATTTACTGGGAATAAGAAAGAAATCTGCGAGAGGACAGACTTAGAAGATACATGGAATAAAATACAACCTATCTCAATAATTTCATCTTTATTTTCGTCTAAACCAGTAGTTTCGGTATCAAGAATTAAAATTTTTTCAATATTCTTTAGATTTTTAACTTTAGATTTTGAGATAGATTGATCTAAAGTATTTCTTATTTCATGTTCATTATTTTTAATTTCATTATTAAGAAAATCCAATTGATTTAATTCTTTTTTATTAGATAATTCCAATTATCAAAAAAGTAGTTAATTTATATTGACGCATTTAACATTTTTTTCTCTTAAATTAATAATAATTAAATAAATCAGATTAAGAGTTTAAAAAATTTATTAATAATATCCTAATAAATTTTGAATAATATTATATGACTTTTACTAAATACCACTTTAATAATTACTGTTATTGGCCTTCAAATCCAAAAAAAATTATAGAATTTATTGGAGGAAGCTACCTAGCATCTAAACCAGATTTAACTTATAAAAGGTTTATCGAAAGCTTAATAGATAAAAACTATGCAGTTCATGCATATAAGTACACTCCTAAATTTGATCACCAAGAACTAGCAACAAGAGCTTGGAAAGATTTTAAAAATTGCAAAAGATCATTATTAAAGAGAATAGGTAAATCAATTCCTTCAATAAGAATTGGGCATAGTCTTGGCTGTAAACTTCACTTGATTTCTCCAGATGGAGGTAGGAATTGTGAAAAATTTATATCAATAAGTTTTAACAACTTTAGTGCAAACAGATCTATTCCATTTTTAAAAAAGATTTCTCAAAAATTAGAGTTCAATAGTGAATTCAGTCCAAGTCCTGAAAGAACATATGGAATAATTGAAAAAACTTATTATCAAAAAAATAATTTTCTAATAAAATTTAACTCTGATGAATTAGATCAAACAGATAAGTTACTGACTTGTCTTAGAGCAAGAAAAGAAGACAACTCCAAAGGAATAAAGCTTAAGGGAACTCACACTATTATTGCTAGCGCAGGACTAAGAGAAAATTTCTTAGGTGATTGGGCGGATGATGATTATAAAAGATATACCATCAAACAAATATCTAATTTGATTGACAAATAAATTTAAGAGACTTCCTTTAATTTTTCTAAGACAGAACTATCCTCAAGGGTACTTATATCTCCAGTTATTTTTTCCCCTTGTGCCAAAGATCTCAAAATTCTTCTCATTATTTTTCCGCTGCGAGTCTTTGGAAGAGAATCTGAAATTATTATTTTTTCTGGTTTAGCAATAATTCCAATTTCATTAATTACATGTTTCTTTAACTCCTCAACTAATTCTGAAGAACTATTTATATCTTTCTCTAGTGATATAAATGCAACTATAGCCTCACCTTTTAAATCATCTTTTCTTCCTACAACAGCAGCTTCGGCAACTGATTTATGACTTACTAATGCAGATTCTATTTCCATAGTTCCCAAACGATGTCCTGAAACACTGATTACATCATCGACCCTTCCCATAATCCAAATATATCCATCATTATCAATACGAGCTCCATCTCCAGCAAAATAAACATTTTTTTCGCCTTTAAAAGAAATATATTCCCAATAACTCTCTAAGTATCGTTGAGAGTCCCCATGGATTGTACGCATCATTCCAGGCCAAGGTTTTTTAATAATCAAATATCCTCCCTCATTTTTAGCTACCTTTTCTCCATTTTTATCTACAATTTCAACCTCAATTCCTGGCAAAGAGAATGTTGCTGAACCTGGCTTTGTAGCAACAGCTCCAGGTAAGGGGCTAATCATCACACCACCAGTTTCAGTTTGCCACCATGTATCTACTATCGGGCACTTATTATTACCTATTACATCTTTGTACCACATCCACGCTTCTGGATTAATTGGCTCGCCAACTGTTCCCAAAAGTCTCAAAGATCTTAAATCATATTTATCAGGAATTTCACGTCCAGATTTCATGAATGATCTTATCGCTGTAGGTGCTGTATAGAAAATTGTAACTTTATATTTTTGGACAACTTCCCAAAAAGCTCCTAAATTAGATGCTCTTGGAACTCCCTCAAACATAAGTGTTGTTGCTCCATTTGATAATGGTCCATAGACTATATAACTATGACCAGTTATCCAACCAACATCTGCTGTACACCAATAGATATCATCATCTTTTATGTCAAAAATCCACTTAAATGTTAAATGAGACCACAGATTATAACCAGCAGTAGTATGAACAACTCCCTTTGGTTTACCAGTGGACCCAGAAGTATACAAGACAAATAATCTATCTTCGCTATTCATAATTTCAGGTTCACACCAATCTTTTTGATCTTTTAATAATTCATGCCACCAAAAATCTCTATTTTTCACGATTAAGATATCTTTTTTAGTTCTTTGAACAACAACAACTTTTTCAACAGTTTTATTTGCCCCACTTTCAATTGCCAAATCAACGGCTTTTTTAAGTTCGATTACCTTATCTTTTCTAAACCCACCATCAGCAGTAATAACGAACTTAACATTACCGTCTATTAATCTATCTTTTAAAGCTTCTGAAGAGAAACCTCCAAAAACAACTGAATGAGGAGCTCCAATTCTTGCACAAGCAAGCATTGAAATCATCGCCTCAGGGATCATTGGCATATAAATACATACCAAATCACCTCTTTTAATTCCTAAAGATTTCAAAGCATTCGCAGCTTTGCATACTTCATCGAGAAGTTCTTGATAAGTATATTTCCTATTATCCCCGGGTTCACCTTCCCATATAAGCGCTGTTTTATTACCCATGCCTTTTTTGATATGTCTATCTAAGCAGTTATAAGAGATATTTAACTTACCTTCCTTAAACCATTTAAAAAAAGGAGCTTTAGCTCTATCTAAAACGGTCTGAAATGGCTCAAACCAATCAATTTCCTTATTCGCAAAAGATTCCCAGAATTTTATTGGGTTCTCTAAAGATTGTTTTTTTAAACTTTGTAATTCCTCAAAACTTTTTATATTTGATTTTCCTGAAAATTCTTTTGAAGGTGGAAAGAGTCTTTTCTCTTCAAGAATATTGTTGATTGCATGTTTCTTTTCTAATGTCATTAGATGAATCTGGTCGCATTTTATTTGATCAAATACATTATAATTTTCAAAAAAATATAATGTATTTTTAACTACAAAAATTTATTTTAATAAATCTAATAAAGACGACTAAGTACAAATTCTGGCAATGCTAAAAGAGCTCTCTTATATTCTGAGTCAGGAAGCCATAATATTGCTTCTTTAGATAGACATGCAAAATCTTCAGCTAATTTTCTAGAACGATTTATAGCTTTAGAGTTCATAATTATATTCAGTGCATTATTTAAATCTTCTTGTTCTACAAGTTCTCTATTTATTAAAACAGACAAATTTTCATTCTCTTCTAAAGCATACAATACGGGCGCTGTGAGATAACCACTAGCAAGATCACTTACTGCTGGTTTTCCTAATTGTTTATCGTTACCAGTAAAATCAAGAATATCATCAACCACTTGAAAAGCTAATCCAATATTCTTTCCGAATTCATATAACTTTTGAAGTTTTTCATCATTTAAATTACTCAACACTCCAGCTGCCTTAGTGCTATTTGCTATTAGTGAAGCAGTTTTGCAATAACTTTTATTTATATATTTAGAAAATGTTTGTCCAGAATCAAATCTATTCAAATTTTGCTTTATCTCTCCTTCTGCTAAATCCATTATTACTCTACTGAGTAATTTAACTACTTTTACATTATCCAGGTTAGCTAAATGCCAACTTGCCTGGGCAAATAGGAAATCACCTGCAAGAACAGCGACTCTAGTATTAAATCTACTGTGAACGGTATCAACACCCCTTCTTATTGATGCTTCATCTACAACATCATCATGAACTAAAGATGCTGTATGAATCATTTCAGTAATTTCAGCAAGTCTTTTATGTTTAGTTGTCAAAGTAAAGCTAGGAGAAATAGCTTTAGAAATTAGCAAAACAATTCCTGGTCTTAGCCGCTTTCCTCCGGCACTGAATAAGTGCTCCGCTGCAGCTTGGAGTATTGGATGGCCAGCACCTATCAAATTTTTCAGTTCGAGAATAAGATCATCTAGATCATTTTCAACTGGTTGTAGAAGTTCTGTTACTGTATTCATAATTAACCTCTCATACATACTAAAGAATCAATCATTGCTTCGGAGGTTAACTAACCTAATTTCTTTATGAATTTCCAACCAATATTTAACTTTTTTAGAAAACTCCATATTTTTTGCTGTAACAAAGAACTCTGTATTAGAGTAAGAAATGCCCTCGCTGCAACCAGTTTTTGGAATCAGAAAAGAATTATTGAATTTATTTATTAAAGCAGTTGATGGATCAATAATTTTTACTTTAGGATTAATTTTATTTTTTAAAATATTAAAAATTAAAGGATAATGACTACATCCCAAAATTATTTCTTCAACATTTTCTTTTATTAAGGGATTCAGATATAAATTTGAAAGATAATTTAATTTGTTTAGGTTGATATTAATTTTTTCTATCTCTGATACAAACTCGGGACATTCTTGCTGAAATACTTTTATATTTTTAATTTTAAATTCAATTATTTTTTTATAATATGATGATTTTATAGTTAAGGGAGTTGCCAAAACACCAATATTTTTTTTTGTTATTATTTCCGAAACTGAGTTAATTAAATCGAAACAAGGAATTTTTAGCTTATTTTCTACAATATCTAATGCACATGCATTTGTAGTATTACATGCTATTAGTAATGCATCCAAGTTCTTATCTCCAAACCAATTACAAATTTCAATAGCAATAGATCTTATCTCATCAAAACTTTTATTACCGAATGGAACTCTCTTGGTATCTGCCAGATAAAAGACCTCAACATCATTACGTGTTTTTAGTAAAGATTTAAGAACCGTAAACCCTCCAATACCACTATCAAAAATCCCTATCTTAAGTTTCATCCTATTTTAGAAAGATATTCAAGTATTCCTTTTGCGATTGCATAAGATAATCTTTTGCGATGAATTGATTTTTCTATTCTTCTAGCATCTAATCTCCCTGTTAAAAAACCTATTTCTACTAATACAGCTGGCATTCTAGTATTTTTGATAACGAAATATCTACCTTGTCTTACCCCTCTATCTGGGCTGCCAGGTGAAACCTTAAGAATATTTTTTTGAATTTTTTTTGCTAAAAGTCTTCCTCTCCATCCAGAGTAATAAAAAGTTTCTAATCCGTTAATATCTCTTTTTTTACCTCTTGAAGCATTTGCATGAATGCTTACAAAAATATCAGCATTACTTCTATTAGCTATGGCAACTCTTGGTCGTAAATCCAAGTTAACTTCATTATTTCGTGTCAATTTTACCTGTACACCTTTTTCAGATAGTAACTTTTTGACTCTTTTAGAAACGTCCAGTACTACTTCAGATTCTCTTATTCCACCAATCCCAATAGCTCCTGGATCTAAGCCGCCATGCCCAGGATCGATAACAACATAAAACTTATCTCTCTTAATATCCGGCAACTTAAGAAAATCATAATTTCTTTCTTGTGAATTTATAGTTTTTTTATTTCGTTTATATTTTTTATATGTTTTGTTAACAATACCTTCACCAATTGTTTTAAATGAATTTCTTGATAAAGAAAATAATTTTATTTTCCATCTATTTTGATCTACACCAACCAATCTCCAATTAAGAGGTTTTAATTTATTATTTTCAGAAAATTCCACAACCAATCTAGTTTTACCTTTAATTGGCTTTCCTAATCTAATTTCTTTTATTAGGCCATTACCCTTTATAGTTCTAGGATTTTTCAGTTCCCCAGGGAAATCTATCCAAAATCTATCCCCATATTTATCTCCTCCTTTTTGAAAATATGCCTTTAATTTAGAATTTGATTTTGTTCTTAATTCTAAAACCCCATTAGAATTCAAGGCCCATGCTGCTAGTGCACTGGATGATCTCGCTGGTGAAATATTTGAAATAAAAAGTAAAAATATTGATAAGCAACGAAAAAGATTTCTAAAAAAGAACTTAGACATTAGTTCGGGAAAAGTTTATTTTTTCTATGCTTTAAGCTTGGCATCTGCTCTCTAATCTTTTTTACTCTTTCTTTATCAGCAGGAGCAATCGCCGCTCCCTGGGTTTTCCCAGCATCAGATAAAACTGTTCCCCAGGGATCTATAACCATTGCATGTCCATGACTTTGTCTTCTCCCATAATGAAATCCCGTTTGAGCAGGTGCGACTACATATGCTGTATTTTCTATTGCTCTTGCTTGCAGTAAAATTTGCCAATGATCTTTTCCAGTAAATGCTGTAAATGCAGCAGGAATCATTATAAGTTCTGCTCCATTCGAAGATAGGTGTCTGTAGAGTTCAGGAAATCTCACATCGTAACAAATAGACAACCCTATTTTGCATAGGCCCGGTATATCAATAACAGGAGGATGTTTATGCCCAGATACAATAGTTGAAGATTCTTTATATAAGTTCCCATCTGGCAAATCAACATCAAATAGATGAATCTTGTCATACTTTGCCAAAATCTGTCCATCTCTTCCAAAAAGAGCAGATCTATTTAAGGTATGACTATTATCCCCTGCAGGAACTGGATATCCTCCGCCTAAAAGAAAAACTTGATATCTCTGTGACATCGTTTTTAGGAAATTATTGCACTTAGTTGATAGTTCAGAGGCTAATCTAAGTTTTTCATTATCTTCACCTAAAAATGCGAAATTCTCTGGCAATCCAATTAATTCAGCTCCCCTTCTAGAGGCTAATTCAATTTGTTCCTCAGCTTCAGCAAAGTTTGCTTCAACATTAGAAGTACTTGTAATTTGTAATGCTGCCACTAAAAAATCAGTCAAAATTCTACTCCTAAAAAATAAATTCGTAAATTATGAGGCACGAATCACACCTCTCTCAAATTGAGAAGGGACAATATCTAAACAATCAAGTTCAGAACAGCATTTAAAATCTTCTTCGTAATTTCCAAGCCTTGTCAATCTCTTACCATGAGTTGCTGTCTTAAGACATTTTAAAATATCATTCTCCCAAAACTTCCAAAGTGCTAGGGAAGCCTGTAATTCGTCATTGGCAATGTTAACTTCTGAACTATAATTTTCTTCAATATATGAAGCCAATGCACCTGCTGCTAAAGAATCTTCTAGCGAGTAAGAACCTTCCCATCCACTACCAAGTATTAGAACATTTTTCTGATTAAGAGACATTATTCTTTCAGCGACTGCCTTCCTATTAGGAAGAGCCATTGCAAATAAATATTCTACATTTTGTACCTTTTGTAATGATTTGGTACCGTTTGTTGTACTCATAAATAATCTTTTGCCGTAAACGGTTTCTTTGGTTACGGATAATGGGGAATTACCTAAATCAAAACCTTCAATTTTTTTGCCACCTCTTTCAGCCAACATTAATCTTTTATTTTGATCCCACTGCATTGCAGTATTTTTTAGTAAATTCAAATCTGCAAAAACTTGAATAGCATCTGCTCCATTATTCAATGCCCAAGCAATAGTTGTGGTTGCTCTTAAAACATCAATAACGACAGCTATTTCAGAATCTATTCCTGAAACATCATTTGCAACATGGTAATAGGAAAGATTAATAATGAAAGCCTTTATCTTAATTTATTATAGAAAACAGTTACTTACTTTGAATAACTTTTTTTTAAAACAAACTTAATTGATATTATGTATTTATAAAATTTCTTACAGCAATTTAACAACTTATCAATTTGAATACTAATCATATCCGCACCGTTAAAGGTGGAGCAAGTTTACAAGGAATCATAAAAGTACCTGGTGATAAATCAATCTCCCACAGATCTTTGATAATTGGGAGCCTTGCCGAAGGTGAAACCAATATTGAAGGATTTTTACATTCTGAAGATCCACTATCAACTGCAGATTGCCTAAGGAAATTAGGCGTCGATATTCCAGAGATAAAAAAGGAAGAACCTTTCACTATTAAAGGTTTAGGTATTAATGGATTTAAAGAACCCAAAGAAATCCTTAATTGCGGGAACTCAGGCACTACCATGAGATTACTGATTGGCCTTTTAGCCGGGCAAGAAGGTAAAAATTTTATTTTAACTGGAGACACCTCTTTAAATGAAAGACCAATGGGAAGAGTTAGCAAGCCATTATCTTTGATGGGTGGGAAAATTTATGGACGAGAAAAAGGTGAAAAAGCTCCAATTTCTATTGCCGGGAATAAACTTAAAGGTTGCGTAATTGGAACTCCCGTAGCTAGTGCCCAAGTTAAGTCTGCAATATTACTAGCAGGGCTAAATGCAACAGGAACAACTTCAGTTATTGAGCCAGCTTCTTCCAGAGATCATACAGAAAGGATGTTAAAAGCATTTGGAGCCGATATAAATATAAGAGGAGAATTAGGCAGGAACATAGTTATAAAATCAGATAAGGTATTAACAGGTCAAAATATTTTGATACCAGGCGATATTAGTTCAGCAGCTTTTTGGCTGATTGCTGCTTCAATAGTTCCAGGCTCAGATATTTTAGTTAAAAACATAGGATTAAATCCAACAAGATCAGGCATACTAAAAATAATGGATATGATGGGTTGTAATTATGAAATAGTTGAAAAATCTACTATTGCTGGAGAGCCAATCGGATCTATAAGTGTAAAGACTGCAAATAATTTAATGCCATTTAAAGTAGAAGGCGATATTCTTCCAAAGCTTATAGATGAAATTCCAATACTTACAGTGGCAGCATGTTTTTGTAATGGAGTTTCAGAAATAAAAGATGCAAAAGAATTAAGAGTTAAAGAAACAGACCGATTAAAAGTTATGGCAAGACAACTTAAAAAATTTGGTGCTAATATTACAGAGAAGGAGGATGGGTTAATAATAACTGGCGAGTCTAAGTTTAGTTCTGCTGAGGTTGATAGTGAAACTGATCATCGTGTGTCAATGAGCCTCGCTATAGCTTCACTTTTAGCTAAGGGGTCATCCAAGATTGCAAGAGCAGATGCCTCCAGGGTATCTTATCCATCTTTTTGGGATGATCTAGAAAATTTAATTAATTAATCTAAAAGCATTCTTGTCAGAATTTAAAGAGGTTTTAACTAAGGACGGTACTATATCACTAAGGAGTCTGGTTTTTCATGAAAACTTCCATAGTCTTGAAGGGGCGCTAAAAGAAACTGAAATTAAATTCATAAATCCTTCCGATTTGAAAAGATTTAAGGACAAGTCTCTAAACGTTTTAGATATTTGCTTCGGCCTAGGATATAATTCAGCTTCATTATTTAATACCTTAATAAGACAAAATTCTTTTGTAAATTGGTATGCTTTGGAGATTGATAAGAAACCTCTAGAATATTCTCTTGGAAATAAATTATTTCAAAAACTTTGGCATCCAAAAGTTTTAAAAATATTTAAATCCTTATCTCAAAACTCTACATATAAAGATCAATCTTTTGAATGTCATATTTTATGGGGTGATGCCAGAGAAAGAATTAAAAATATTCCTGAAAATATTAAATTCGATTTAATTTATTTGGATGGATTTTCTCCTCAAAAATGCCCTCAAATTTGGACAATTGAATTTCTAGCCGAAGTAACTAGAAAGCTTAATCCTAATGGATATTTAATAACGTACTCATCTTCAGCGGCAATAAGAAAAGTATTAAGAAACTTTGGTTTAAGTATTTTTAGTATTAATCCAATTTTAACATCTAAAAAGTTATGGAGTAATGGGACAATTGCAATAAAAAAAATTGACGAAAAGGGATTCCATAGCAATTTGCACTTTAAAAAATTATCTCCTATGGAAGAGGAACATCTGTTAACAAAGGCAAGTATTCCATATCGTGATCCTACTTTAAGTGCAAAGGCAAAAGATATAATTGAAACAAGGGCTAAAGAGCAATTATTCTCTAATCTCAAGACATCAAAAAAATGGAGAGGAAAATGGGGAATGACGAAATCGACCTTAAACAGTTAAATTTAAATAAAGTATCTTAAAAATGTTAACTGTTGCAATATTAGCTGCGGGTAAGGGAACTAGGATGGCAAGTTCCCTACCAAAAGTTCTACATAAATTATCTGGTAAAACTCTTCTTCAAAGAGTTCTAGATTCATGCAACGAATTAAACCCTAATAAAGTATTTATTATAGTTGGACACAAATCAAAGGAGGTTGAAGATTCAGTTATTAAAAGCAAAAAAATTCATTTCATAGTTCAAGAACCTCAAAGGGGAACAGGACATGCAATCCAAATTCTTTCAAAGCAAGTCAAAAAATATAAAGGGAAATTGTTAGTTCTTAATGGAGATGTCCCACTCATTAAATCTGAAACTTTGAGAAAACTTTTAAATTTTCATGATTCAAGAAATGCAGATGTATCCTTAATTACAACTAAGAAAAAAAATCCTCATGGATATGGAAGGGTATTTATTAAAGATAATTTAATCGAAAATATTATCGAGGAAAAAGATTGCGATGATTATCAACGTAAAAACTCATTGATTAACGCGGGAATTTACTGCTTTAGTTGGATGACTTTATCAAAAATAATTAATTCTTTAAAAAGTAACAATAAACAAAATGAAATTTACCTTACAGATACTTTAACTTTACTAAAAAATTCTTATAGCTTAGAGATTGAAGATAATGGAGAACTTCAAGGGATTAATAATAGACTTCAATTATCAAAATGCGAAGAAACGATTCAAATCTCAACCAAAGAAAAACATATGATAAGTGGAGTGACTTTTATTAATCCAGCAAGTTGCACAATAAGTGAAGAGTCAGTAATAGGAACAGATGTGATAATAGAAGCAAATACACATATAAGGGGTAAATCAAAAATTTCTAATAATTGCAAAATTGGCCCAAATACTTTTATACAAGATACGGTCGTAAATGAAAATTGCGAAATTATAAATTCAACTATTTTCGATTCCAAGATAATGGATCATGTAAAGATAGGTCCTTATAGTCATATAAGACCTAATTGTGAAATATCTTCCTTCGGCAAAATTGGTAATTTTGTTGAGATTAAAAATTGTCAACTAGATGAGAAAGTCAAGGTGAATCATCTAAGTTATATTGGTGATTCAAAAGTTGGGGAACATACCAATATTGGAGCAGGAACTATTACAGCAAATTTTGATGGCTTAAAAAAACATCATACTAATATTGGGAAAAACTCTAGTATTGGTGCCAATACAGTTTTTGTAGCCCCTATTAATCTTGGAGATTCTGTAACAACTGGGGCAGGCTCAGTAATTACTAAAGACTCTAAAAATAATTCTTTAGCTATTTCGAGAAGTAAACAAATAAATATTGAAAATTGGAAAAAAAACGAATCCTAAAATTAATCAATTTTAATCAATAGTTTTGATAATTCTTTCAAGTTGCCAACAACGGCTTCCTTTAACTAAAATAAAATCTCCTTTTTTTGTATATTTATTTATGGTTTCTCCTACTTTATTGATCTCATTAAATAATAAAAATTTACTCCTCTTTTTTAAATAATTTGAATAGTAAATTTCATCATCTTTATTACAGATGAAAATACATTTTTTTATATCTGATTTATTTATAAAATCAAATAAATCCTTATGATATTTTTTACTTTTAGTGCCTAATTCTTGCATACTTCCAAAAATCAAAAAATGATTATTTGGATTTTCTAATAAAATTTCAATACATGCTTTCAAGGATTCAGGAGAAGCATTATAGGTTTCATCATATATGGTAGTTTTATTTGATTTAAAAATCTTATTCCTTCCATTTTGACTTCCAAAATTAAATTTGTTGGTCTGTTTGAATTCTACTCCAAACTCTTTTGCAACAGCATATACAAACATGAAATTAAAGGCATTATGAAAACCTTGATAAGATATTTCAAAGATTTTATCTTCTATAATGATCGATTTATTAGAACTATTAAAAAATCCCTGTAAATTTTTTTTATTACTACGCTTATAGTTTTGATCAATTCCTAATAGCTCAACTTTAATAATTCTTCCTTTCCAATTCTTTTTTAATGTCTCCTCCAAAAAAATATCATTAGAAGGGATAATAACAACACCCTTAGGATTCAAATACTTTGTTATTTCACATTTTGCATGAGTGATATTTTCTTTTGAACCTAATATGCCGATGTGCGAACTCCCAATATTTGTAATAACTGCAATATCAGGTTCAGAAAATTTGGATAAATTTTCAATCTGTCCAATACCCCTCATTCCCATCTCGAGAATCAAAACTTTATCTTTCAAATCAGATCCGAGGATAGTGAGGCCTACCCCAATCTCATTATTATAATTTAAATGAGTTAAGTTAATATTTCCTAATTGTTTTAAAACTTCTCCCATCATTTCTTTTGTAGTTGTTTTACCAACTGAACCTGTAATTCCCACAACAGGAATATTTAATTTTCTTCTTTTAAATAATGCTAACTTTTGAAAAGCCTCTAAGGTATCAGGAACAATCCAAAAAGGGAATTCATCAGGTAATAAATTCTGCATCCCATTTTGAATTACAACTGCTTTGGCTCCTTTTTTTATAACCTCTTTAAGAAAATCATGCCCATCAAAATTCTTCCCTTTTATAGCAATAAAAAGATCGTAATTTAATATCGTTCGACTATCTAAACTTATTTTTTTAAAAGTTTGAAATGGGTTTGTAAGACTCTCCCAATTTTTTATCTTGCCTAAAATTTTATTTACATCAGAGACAGAGAAATCCATTAATATTTAGATCATATTTTTTTTAAAGAGGGATCTGCAGATTGACCATAAGAGAACTTTTCAACTTCAGCAAAGTCTGGTGAAGGCTCCTTAATGCCGCATACGTCTTTATACATTAATTCATATTCTAGTGCTGATCTCTGCCAACTAAATTCTTGCTTCATAGCTCTGAGTTGCAACGATTTCCAGCTATCTTTATGCCTAAATGCTTCCCAGGATCTTACTAAAGCAGTATAAAAATCAATTGGTTCAAATCGATCAAAGCAGAAACCTGTACCACTATTATTCTCAGGATCATGAGGTAAAACAGTATCAACCAATCCACCAACTCTTCTAACTATTGGGATTGATCCATACCTCATAGCAAGTAATTGACTGATACCACAAGGTTCGAATCTACTTGGCATTAAGAATGCATCAGAGCCTCCATATATAAGCCTTGATAAAGAATCATCATAAGTCAAAAAAACCGAAAATCGTCCAGGATAATCTAACGCTAATTGCCATAATCCAGATTCTAAATATTTATCTCCTGTACCTAAAACAACTATTTGAGAATCTGTATATGCAAGTAATCTTCTTGAAACTTGCAAAACTAAATCAACCCCTTTTTGATCAACTAATCTACTTACCATTCCTAAAAGATATTTTTTACTATTGACCTCGAGTCCCATTTCTTTTTGAAGAATTTTCTTGTTTTCTGATCTTCTATCTAAATTTTTGATATTGAATTGTGCAGGTAAAACTTTATCTTTATCTGGATCCCATTCATCTAGATCAATACCATTAAGGATACCTCTTAGCTTCCCAGAAATATAATTCAATAACCCTTCAAGGCTTTCTCCATATTCATGAGTTTTTATTTCATCGGCATATGTTGGAGAAACAGCATTAACCCTATCTGCATATAACATTGCAGCTGCCATTGTGTGGTCCCCATGCATATACCATGGACACCAAGTCATTTTTTCAAGTTTCCATCTCCAAGGGCCCTGATATTTTAAATTATGTATAGTAAAAACAGTACTTACTTCAGGATCTTGATGCATCCAAACTGGAATCATCCCCGTATGCCAATCATGGCAATGTAGGACTTGGGGCTTCCAACAATTCCAAGAAAATTCTGCAGTAGCACTAGCAAAAAATGTAAATCTCCAGTCTTCATTATCTCCTCCATATATCTCTCCCGAATCAAAAGTTGGGTGCCCCACTAAGTAAATTATATAATCATGTATTGGATGTTTTGATTCATATACAGAGAAGTCATTCCCCATTGTGTTAGCTCTAAAGACTGGTTCATTAGAAACTTCTAAAAGGTTCCATAATTTCCCATACCCTGGAATTATTACCCTTACATCGTGACCTAGTTTTATTAATGATGGTGGTAATGAACCTACGACATCTCCCATCCCTCCAACTTTGATCATTGGAGCACATTCAGCAGCGGCAAGAAGAATTCTCATTAATTAATTATCATAAAAAGTTCTTTAGAAAGAGAAAAAAGCTATTAAGGAGTCCATCCATAATCAGAAAAGTCTGGTGGTCGTTTCTGAAGGAAGGCATCTCTACCTTCTTTAGCTTCATCCGTCGAATAAAATAACTGAGTTGTATACCCAGACAATTCTTGAATACCTGCTATACCATCACACTCAGCATTAAATGAAGCCTTTAGTATTCGAATAGCAGTTGGACTATTTTGTAGAATCTCTCTTGCCCAGATTACACCCTCAGCTTCTAATTCTTCAATCTTTGTAATCGCATTTACTAATCCCATTTTTAAGGCTTCTTGAGAATTATATTTTCTACATAAAAACCAAATTTCCTTTGCTTTTCTAGGTCCGACCATTCTGGCTAAATAACTTGATCCAAATCCTGCATCAAAACTTCCTACTCTAGGACCTGTTTGACCAAATATTGCTTTGTCAGAAGCAATACTTAGATCACAAACGAGATGTAAAACTTGCCCTCCACCTATTGCGAAACCAGGGACTAAAGCTATTACCACTTTAGGTAAAGTTCTTATTAATCTTTGCAATTCCAATACATTTAGTCTTTGATTTCCTTCATCATCTTCATAACCATTTTGACCTCTAACACTTTGATCCCCTCCTGAGCAAAAAGAAAAAACCCCTTTTTTATCTGGCCCAGCGCCTGTTAAAAGAACAACTCCGACACTTTCATCATTTCTAACAAGATTAAAAGCATCTAAGAGCTCGCAAACTGTTTTTGGACGAAATGCATTTCTTTTCTCAGGTCGATTAATTGCAATTCTTGCGATTCCATCTCCACTATTATGAAATAAGATATCTTCATAAGATTTCCACTCATTCCAATTTGCAGTACTTTCTCCAGGTAAAATTTTCATAAATTTAAATAATGCAAAAAATTCATTTCATAAAGGGTTGAGGATCTTTTTTAAGATTAAATTTCTTTCTTTAATTTCATTTTCTACATTAATGTCAACTTTAATTATTACTGATTTTTGCATAGAAAGGCTCCATTCAAAAGCTTCTCTTAATTTATTAAAATTTGAAACATCTTTATAAGCAACTTGATAAGCCTTTGCGAGGTTTTCCCAATTTATAGATTTGGGCATTAAAAAAAGTTTCTTTAATTCTTCTTTATCTAAATTATCTTTATATAAATTATTAAATATATTCCCACCATTATTATTTATTAATAGGATAGTTAAATTTAAATTAATTGCATTTTCGATAAGAAAACCATTGATATCATGAATTAATGCTAAATCTCCAGTTACTAAAAGCAAAGGTTTAGTAATCCTTGCAATACCTAAAGCAAGCGATAAAGTACCATCTATACCAGAAGCCCCTCTAAAGCTAAAACAGTCCCTTGTCAAAGTCCCATTTTCAGAGAATGTAAGCCAATCTCTAATAGGGCTACTAGCTGAAAGCATAATAGGATAATTTTCTGGCCAAATTTTAGATACAAAATTTGCAATCTTAAATTCTGTTATTACTTCATTTAAAAGTAGTTGATCATTTAAAATTTCTTTTATTTTTTTGTCTTCTCTCAACAAAACTTGTACCAATTTAATTAAAGGTTTTTGCTTTTTTTGTTCATCTGAAAAACTTCCTAAAAGTTGTTTAACGAAATTACTAATGCCAAATTCATATTCCAAAGATTTTTTTAAAGGGTCTAGTTTTCTTTTATTATTTTCTTTTACAAGAATTTGTATGCCTTCGAAATTTAATAAAAAATCCTCTAAATCTTTTGAAGATGAAAGAGGACCAAGTCTCAAGATCTGATCACATTGGATGACATTTTTATTCTTTTTAAGAATTAATTCCCAATTATTAACTAATCCTCTCAATTTAGCTGAAACCCCTGAGACAGGATCAACAAAGACTGGCCAACCTGTAAATGCTTGTAGTTTTTCTAATGCATCATTAAAAGATTCCAAATCTTTAGTTGAACCCTGATATGGGCCGACTATAATAATTCCAGGATTAGATAAATTTAAACTTTTTAAGATTTTTTTATGAAATTTAATATTTTTGTTCTGTTTAGAATCTATAAAAAATTTATAGTTTTTATTTAAATAAAATTTTTCAAAAACCTCGAGACTTTTTTGTTTATTCTTTAGAGATAAATCTAGAGGTTTTTCAAATGGAATATTTATATGTATAGGTCCTGGAGAATCAAAAATATGTCTTCTTATCATTTCTACTATGTATAAAATATCATCATCATTATTTTCATGAATTCCAGCTAAATTGGCACTTAAATTAAGTCTTGAAACTGAATTCAAAAATTCTTCTTGATTAACTGTTTGATTAGAACCACAATTTTTTAACCTTAGAGGTCTATCAGCAGTAATAAATACTACTGATTTAAATGATTTATCTGCCTCAATCGCTGCAGGCAATAAGTTTCCTACAGCGGTTCCTGATGTTGTAACAACTATTGAGATATCTCCAGATGCAGAAGAAATCCCAAGCGCATGAAACCCAGCGGATCTTTCGTCTATTGAATTAAATACATTTAAAATTCCAAGTTTGTTTAATTCTCCTGCCGCTATTGCTAAAGGAGCTGATCTACTCCCTGGACAAAGAACAAGATTTTTAACCCCTATTTTTGTAAAAAGATATAAAAGTTGTAAACTTCTTAAAAAATTTTGGCAATCTATAGATGATGTCATAATTTATATAAATGCTTTATAAGTTGCTCTTTACAAAAAAATAATTAATTTTAAATGCCAAATCCATCAGAAAAAAGAAATTCAATAATAAACGATTTTAAAAATCTTTTTATTTGGATAATCATTGCTTTGATTATACGATGGCAAGTAATCGAGCCAAGATGGATTCCCTCAGGATCAATGCTCCCTACACTTGAAATTCAAGACAAAATATTAATTGAAAAATTAACTCCTAAAATAACATCTAACTCAAAGCTTTCTGTATTAAAAAATAAAATAATTGTTTTCAATGTTCCAGAACAATTGATTAATGCAGGTTATGAATCAGATATTGCATTAATCAAAAGGGTTATTGGGGTGCCTGGAGACAAGATAGAAGTAAAAGAAGGAAACTTATACTTAAATGATATTGCCCAAAATAATATTCCTTCAGATCAAAATATAAACTATTCAATAGGTCCCTTTGTAGTTCCAGAAAAATCATTATGGGTCATGGGTGATAATAGAAATAACAGTATGGATTCACATATATGGGGCTTTTTACCTTATGAAAAGGTAATTGGTAAAGCTATTTTTAGATATTGGCCTTTAAATAATATCGGCCCTATTCGGTTCCCTGTCCTTAATAATGTGGTCTAAAGGGTTCGCGGTGTTGTAGTGTTTTTATAAGTTGAGGTTGCATAAATGTTCAATCCTGAATTTCTAGCTACTGAAAATAATGATCCTAATGATGATAATGATTTAATTCAGTATCTACACAGACAGTCCCCAGAGGTTTTGCAGAGAGTAGCGAAATCAGCCAGTGAAGACATTCAAGAAATCATAAGGCATAATGTTCAAGGTCTTCTAGGGATGCTACCTTCTGATCAGTTTGACGTGAAAATAACATCTTCAAAAGACAATATTGCTAATTTATTATCTTCTGCAATGATGACAGGATATTTTTTAAGACAAATGGAGCAAAGGAAAGAACTTGAACAAACTCTAAAAAGTGATGAAGATATGACCATTGAAGAAGAATAAATATCTAAATATTTACTTCTTTAGGTATTATCCCCAATTCAAATAATTTTTTATATAAATTTATAAGAAATTTACTATCTTCTTGTAATATATTCCATTTTTCTGAATTAATTTCTTCTATTAAATTCTGACAATCTTCTTTTGTAAACTTAATAGGTGCCGTAAAATGAGCTGGTATTAAATATTCCATATCTTTAAAATCATTTATATTTTCTAACCATTTAATTAATACTTCTTTTGAACGCGGAAAAATTAATTTTTTCAAAACGGGGGCAATCTGAATTTTTGGACTATCTTTACCCATTATTTCAACTAAAGATGATTCCCAATCTTCTTCCCACATAAAGGGATAAATACCAAAATGTGATCGCCAATCGCAAAGATCTTTTTTGAATGAATACTTTAATATCTTTTTTAGAGGCGGAATATTTAATTTTCCTGGTTTTAGGAAAGATGAAAATAATATAAGCCTTGCCCAACCTTTTTCCCTTTGTTCCATAGTATCAATCAGAGGTTCATCTCCCCTCTCTCTAGAATGAAAAAGAAGTGGAGTTGGATCAAAATTAAATATCTCAGGTGGAGTTGAATCTATCCCAACTATTGCATCCGTAACGTGAAGAGTTCTAGTTGAATAATGAAAACAGCTTACCTCCTGATATCTTCCAAGACCTAGATTCAGAGGGCCCAATGAAAACCATTTAAAGGCATCTCCATGTGGAGTTCCATCTTCGAAAAGTATTCTTGTTCTTTTTGATGGAATTCCTAAAAAATCTAAAGGCAGATTTATAGGGAAACTCCACTGTCCTGGGCACAGCCAAATATCTGCATCTTTAAAAACTCTTGAGAGGGCTGGGAGTCCTATTTTGTGTTCAAGTCCTGAAGCACTAGGAAGAACAATAGTTTTTACTTTGCCATGAATATTAATTAATTTTTCTAACTCATTTACTAACTCTTTTGTTGGAGGCAAGGGGTTGATGAGCATTAATCCACTCTCTACCTTTACTACCGTCATTCTTATTGGAACCGCAACGTAATAAAGACCCTGTATTTGTTCTAAAGACCATATTTGAGAGGGAATTAACTCTCTCAAAATTGTTTTCTTGTTTCCATAAGGATATAAAGGAAATAATGGCCACCAATTCCACTTTTTATTTTTATTTCCCTCGACCATTATTTTTTATACCCAGAAATTAATTTTTTAAACTTGAATAACCCATATCTTGGAGCGAATAAAAAAGCAAATAAAAATATAAAAGTTTGTGCCAAAACAATGGATCCACCTGTTTCAAGATCAAACCAAAAACTAACGTAAATCCCTATTACACTGGAGATAATTGCACTTAATACAGAAATTATCGTCATATTATCAAATTGATCTGTAAGCAAGTATGCTGTAGCTCCAGGTGTAATCAACATTGCAACTACCAATATTATGCCAACAGACTGTAAACCCACAACTGCTGCTAAAGATAAACATGTAAGAAGTAAATAATGAAGAAAAAAAACATTAATCCCGATTGTTTTTGCATGCCTAGGATCAAAACAATAAAGCATTAAATCTTTTCTAAAAACTGACAAGAGTACTAACACCAATAAAGAAATAAATACTGTTTGCTTTACATCTGAAAGCGATATACCTAATGGGCTTCCAAAAAGGATAGAGTGAAGATCAATATTACTTTTAATCTTAGAAACCAATACGATTCCAAGAGCAAAAAACCCTGTAAATACTAACCCAATAATTGTATCTTCCTTAACTCTTGATTTCTGCTTAATAAAACCAATTAATGCTACAGAACCAACTCCGAATATAAATGCACCCAATGAAAAGGGGAGTCCGAGAGCATAAGCGACTACAACCCCTGGCATAACTGAATGTGATACTGCATCTCCCATTAAAGCCCAACCTTTAAGAGTTAGATAACTAGATAAAAAACCACAAACAGCTGCTACTAGAGAGCTCATAAAAAGTGCTTTTCTCATAAAATCATGAGTCAAAGGATTTGTTATGAATGTATCTATAGTCAAAAAAGAACAGAGCTCCATTTAATTAAAACTATGATTCAGGTCCAAATAAGAAATCAGGCGATATCCCTCCAAAAGTAGTCGTTATATTTTCAGGGGTAAACACTTCAGAAGTCTCTCCATAAGCAACAACAGTCTTATTTATTAAAAGAACTAAATCACAAAATTCGCGGACATGAATCATATCATGTGTAGACAACAAGATGGTTTTTCCTTCATTTTTGAATTGAATAAATAATTCTGATATGAGTTTCTCAGTTCTTATATCAACTCCTGCGAAAGGCTCATCGAGGAGTAATATTGAAGCTCTTTGCGCAATTGCTCTAGCTAAAAAAGTTCGTTTTCTCTGGCCTCCAGATAAGTTGCCAATAGGAGTAGATATATGTTCAGTAAGATCGACTCTTTCAATAGCATCTCTAACTGCCTGAACATCAGACTCTCTAGGACACCTGAGAATATTCATTGAACCATATCTTCCCATCATGACAATATCCCAAACATTTACGGGGAATTGACTGTCAATACCTTCATTTTGTGGAACATAGGCAATTGACTGATATATTTGAGCAGATCTTAAAGACTCTCCATTTATTCTAATTTTCCCCTTTGAAATATTTACAAAGCCAGTCAAAGCATTAAAAAAGGTTGTTTTCCCAGCTCCGTTCATTCCTACTAATCCACAAATCTGGCCAGGTTTTAATCTTAAATTTGCATCATACAAAGCGACCTTGCCATTGTAATCTACGCAAATATTCTCTACATCTATTCTAAAGTTTTGGAAATTGGTAGATTCCATACTTTAATAAATCCCCTTTTTAATCAAACTTAAATTATGTTCAAGCATTCTTATGTAAGAACTTGCTGGCCCATCATCATTAGACAATGAATCAACAAAAAGATTACCACCAAACTTTGCCCCTGTTTCATTTACAACAACCATTTGAGATTCGTTACTTACGGTACTTTCGCAAAACACAGATGAGATTTTTTTATCTTTAACTAATGAAATTGTTCTTACCATTCTTTTAGGAGTAATTTGACTCTCAGCATTAACTGGCCATAAATAAACTTCCTCTAATCCATAATCATTTGTTAGATAAGAAAAAGCCCCTTCACAACTTACTAGATACCTTTTATCTTTATCCAAGTTATTAATAAAAAGTGAGAATTCTTTATCTATTTTTGAAAGTTTATCCTTATATATTTTCCCATTTTCTTCAAAAAATGTCCTTTTAGATGGTCTTAATTCTGATAAAGATTCCACAATAATATCCACATAAAGCATCCCTCTTTTTGGAGAAATCCAAGCATGTGGATTTGGTTTGCTTTTATATAAATCTTCAGTAATAAAAATTGGATTTAAATCTTCCGCAACAGTTACTCTTCTAACTTTTAAATTAGAAACAAATTTTTCTGCCCATAATTCAAATCCAAATCCATTGTCAACAAAAACAAATGCTCCTGAGGCCTCTACTAAATCGCTTGGAGTTGGTTGGTAACCATGAACTTCAACTCCTGGTTTTGTTATTGATTTAACAAGAAAATCATCTTTAACAAGATTTTGAATAATATCTGCAAGGACCGTAAAACTTGCCAAAATTACTTCTTTGTTAGTTTCTTTTTCAAATGAAGTCCTTCTGCAAGAATTTGCACTTAGAAATATTAAAAAAGAAAATACAAATAGCAAAAACTTTTTTTTCATAATTTTCTTAACAACAAATCTAGAATTAAGAATTATTAAGTGAGTCGAATCAATGGATTCTTTAACTCTGGTATCAAAGATTTCCAATTAATTTTTTCATTTTCAAATGCTCTTTCAACGATCTTTTCGGAGTTTTCTTTTATAAATTCCAAATCAGGTTCTGAGACTCCTTTTGTTATCGCCATGAAATCTGCCAAAGAACTTGATACTACTCTTGTTAAATATGCTGCACTTATTGCCTGGAATGCCCCAGTTACTAACCAATTTGGGCCATGTAATTTTGTTAAGCCTATTAAAGTCTGACCACTCCATTCAATTACTCCCTGTGCAATAGCAGTCTTAATTATTTGTTTGGATACTTTATCCAATATTTCTGGAGACCAATTGCATCCCCATATAGATTTAATTTCCTTAATCATTAAGGAATTTAAAACCGTCATTGATAAAACATCTATTGATGGAATCGGAGACAAGAAAACAGAAGTCGCAACGATAATTTGATTTCTCCTTTGTAAATCCTTCAATTGCATTCTTCTTATTCCTTCAATCTCAGATTGCCAATTCGTATGCAATCTCTTCAAAAGTCTTTTTTTGGTATTTTCAATATTATTATTTGAACTTATAAAAAACTTGCGCAAAGAAAAAGGTATATTTGCCAAGTTATTTTTAATTTTGTCATATCTAATTATTTTGTTTGCATATTCTCCTGAAATCTGAGCCTTTACTTCCTCTATTTCATTATTAAAATCTAATCCTTTTGTATATGAAGCAACTAACCAAATGGGCATACTTTTAGGAAGTTTTTCTAACCACAAAAAATCATTAGCGGATAGAGGTAATTTTAAAAAATACAAAATAGCATCGCTATTTAAAATTTCTTCAGGAACAATTTCAGAGGTATTATATTTAGGAAGTTTTTCAATAAAATTCAGTTCAAACTTATCTTCTTTAAAGAAATTTTTGAATAATGTTGCATTCGAATCAAGATTTTTCTGCCCAATACAATAAATCTCCTCTTTTCTTTCTCTATTTAGTATTAATTCAAGAGCTTTTTGCCTTTTAATATTTTGTTTTTCTAAATTATTTTGCAATTCAATTTCCTCGAAGAAATCTAAGTCTTCATAACAAAGTTTTATCCAACCATCTAAGTCCTTTGGCTCATTAAATTTTGGCTTTTCACTCTTTAAATAAAAATATCCTCCAAAACATAAAATAAAAAATCCTATTGAACCACCTGCAAAATTTATCAAATCACTCAAAAACCATTCTCCAAAACCTAAAAAAAGTAAAATTATAAATATATTTTTTTTTGGAAACTTTATTAAATTCTTTAAAAAGTTGTCTTTACTAATATCAAACACAATACTTTAATATCGTTCGTATTCTACTTTAGTGCAAGTTGTGAATGAAAAAAAGCATAATTACATAACTCTTCAATAATGGATAAGAATTTTGTAGTTCAATTTAAGACTTCTTGCATAACTAGGTGGTAAGTTAATAGACTGTTTAGATAAAAAAAAGAACCTTTAAGATGTCAAATTCCAATTACGACAATAATTATGGTCAAGATAACTATAGAAGCCGTAGTAATAATGATAGATCTAACTTCAGGAACAGATCCGGAGGAAATAGAGATGGGGGAGGATTTCGAATAAGATTAAGTGATAATGAAATGAAAGCTGTTAGATCAATTCAGGAGGCTTTTCAACTTAAATCTACAGTCGCAGTTTTAGGATTCTCAGTTAGAACACTTAGCGAAATGATTGAAGATAAAGATCTGATGGAATCGATAACAAAATTTGCAAAAAATAACAAGAACACATCTTCACCGATGAAGGCAGAAGTTTCTGAAAACAAAAGTAAAAAATTAAAACCTGATCCTTTTGCAAGGCCAGTTAAAAATACTCCTAGTGAAGAGATTCAACAAAACAAAGAAGAAATCAAAGAGGAGATCAAAGAAGAGATCAAAGAAGAAATCAAAAAAGAAGAATAAGGGATGAAAATTAAAAAAAGGATCCTTTCTGGAGTTCAACCTACAGGAGATTTACATATTGGTAACTGGCTTGGAGCAATAAACAATTGGGTTGCACTCCAAGAGAAGCATGAAACATTCCTTTGTGTAGTTGATTTACATGCAATTACTACAGAATATGACCCCAAACAACTTTCTAAAAATACACTTTCCACTGCAGCTTTATATGTCGCTTGTGGTATAGATCCTAAAATTTGTTCTATTTTTGTTCAAAGCCAGATATCTGCACATTCAGAACTTTGTTGGATATTAAATTGCATAACTCCTATAAATTGGATGGAAAGAATGATCCAATTCAAGGAAAAATCTGTTCAGCAAGGAAATAATGTTTCTATTGGATTATTTGATTATCCAATTTTAATGGCTGCGGATATTTTGTTATACGATGCTGATTATGTTCCAGTAGGGGAAGATCAAAAACAACACTTAGAACTTGCCAGAGATATTGCACAACAAAGAATTAATGCCAAATTTAGTAAGGGAGAAAACATATTAAAAATTCCTCAACCAATAATAATGAAAAAAGGTTCAAAGATAATGAGCTTAAATGATGGATCAAAAAAGATGAGCAAAAGTGACATTAATGAGGGTAGTAGAATTAATTTGTTAGATACTCCTGAAATAATTACAAAAAAAATAAAAAGAGCTAAAAGTGATAGTTACATGGGAATGGAATTTAATAATCCAGAGAGGCCTGAATCCAGAAATCTATTAATGATTTATTCATTATTAACTGGTAAAGAAGTTTCTGAATTAGAGAAGGATTTATATCAAACAGGATGGGGGACATTTAAAAAAATATTTACAGAACAACTCATAGAATCACTTAAACCTATTCAAGAAAGATATAAGGTTCTGATTAACGATCCATATGAATTAAATAAGATACTTATCGAAGGTAAAGAGAAAGCCGAGGCAGTGGCAAATAAAACCCTTAGTAGAGTTAAATCTGAATTAGGATTCTTTGAAATGGAGAAATAAATCATGCCAGAGATAACATTACCAGATGGATCTAAAAAAGTATTTGAAAAGCCTGTAACGATTAAAGAAATAGCTCAGAGTATAGGCACTGGCTTAGCCAAAGCAACAATTGCAGGGAAAGTAAATGATGTTCTTTTTGATGCAACACTTCCCATAGATAATGATTCTGAAGTGGTAATAATTACATCCCGTGATAAAGAAGGTATTGAGATAATTAGACATTCCTTTGCTCATTTGATTGGTCATGCCGTTAAACAACTTTATCCAAATATAAAAATGGCAATTGGTCCAGTAATTGATAATGGCTTTTATTATGATATTTTTTCGGAATATAGATTTACGCCTGAGGATTTAATAAAAATAGAAAACAGAATTAATAACTTAATTAAAAAAAATTATGATGTTGAGATTTTACAAGTTACCAAAAAAGAAGCAATTAAAACTTTTCAAGAAAGAGATGAAACTTTTAAATTAAGAATAATTGAAGAAATTCCTGATGAAGGTCTCATCAATTTATATAAACACGAAGAATATATTGATATGTGCAGAGGTCCTCATGTTCCAAATACAAGACACCTTAGACATTTTAAATTATTAAAGTTATCTGGTTCATATTGGAGAGGTAATAGCGAAAATGAATCATTACAGAGAATTTATGGAACTGCTTGGGCTAAAGAGAAAGAACTCAATGATTACCTAACAAGAATCGAAGAGGCGGAAAAAAGAGATCATAGAAAACTTGGAAAAAAGCATTCACTCTTTCACATACAAGAAGAATCTCCAGGTATGATTTTTTGGCATCCAAATGGATGGACCATTTACCAAGTTCTTGAAAAATATGTAAGAGAAATACTTAATAAAAATGATTATCTAGAAATTAAAACCCCTCAAGCTGTGGATAAATCTCTTTGGGAAAAATCAGGTCATTGGGATAAATTCAGAGAAGATATGTTCACTACGGCATCAGAAAATAGAACTTATGCAATAAAACCAATGAATTGTCCTTGCCATATTCAAGTATTTAATCAAGGTTTAAAAAGTTATAAAGATTTACCTATTCGCCTTGCTGAATTTGGTTCTTGTCATAGAAATGAACCCTCCGGAGCATTGCACGGTTTAATGAGAGTTAGAAATTTCACCCAGGACGACGCACACATTTTCTGTACAGAAGAACAAATACAAGCTGAAGTGTCTACTTTCATTGATCTTGTTTTCGAGGTTTATAAAACTTTTGGTTTTGATGAAATTATTATCAAATTATCAACCCGTCCTGAGCAAAGGGTGGGTAGTGAAAATATTTGGGATAAATCAGAAGAGGCACTTATGAAAGCTCTGGATAATAAAAGTCTTAATTGGGAATTACAGCCTGGAGAAGGAGCTTTTTATGGTCCAAAAATAGAATTCTCTTTAAAAGATTGTCTAGATAGAGTTTGGCAATGTGGAACAATTCAAGTTGATTTCTCAATGCCTATAAGATTGGACGCAACTTATGTAGATTTAAATAACGAAAAAAGAAATCCAGTAATGCTTCACAGGGCAATTTTGGGATCTTTTGAGAGATTTATAGGGATTTTAATTGAACAATATGAAGCTAAATTCCCAATCTGGCTTGCACCTTATCAAATAATTTTGTTGAGCATTACCGATAGAAATATTGAGAAATGTTTGAAATTTAATCAATTAATAAATACTAAGGGGTATCGTTCGAAAGTTGATATTAGAAATGAAAAAATAGGCTATAAGATAAGAGAAGCAACTATCGGAAGAATTCCCTTAATTGCAGTTATAGGAGACAAAGAAGAGCAAGTTGATTCGGTCGCTTTGAGAGCCTTGGATGGGGAAAATTTAGGAATTTTTAAGTTAGATGATCTATATAAATTAATGGATAATTTAATAGAAAAAAAAGGAAGAACAGAATAATTTTGAATAGATGAATTTTCTTGCTTGTGATCTTGGAGGTACAAAAGTTCTATTAGGGATTTTCAAAAAAGATGTTAATGCCTATTCCCCTAATTTAATTTTTAAAAAAAAATATGTATCATCTGATTGGGATTCATTTGAATTAATATTAGAGGATTTCTTAAAAAATGAATGCAAAAATATTAATCATCCTTTTTCTGCTTGTTTCGCCGTAGCAGGACCCATATCTAATAACAATGCCGAAATTATTAATTTGTCATGGAATATTTCTTGTGATGAATTAAAAAAGAAATTTAAATTTAAAAATTGCGAACTAGTAAATGATTTTGCGGTACAAATTTATGGAATACCTTTTTTAAAAAAAAGTCAATATTCAACTATTCAAAATGGAGCTCCATCAGCAGGCGGAAACAAAGATTTGCATGCAATTGTCGGAGCAGGCACTGGCCTAGGCATTGCAAGAGGCATAATATCTGGAAGTAAAGTAAAAGTCTTAGCCAGCGAAGGTGGTCATGTTGAATACTCGCCAAAGTCAGATTTAGAATGGGAATTAAAGAATTGGCTCAAATATTCCTTAAAAGTTGAAAGGATATCTTGTGAAAGAATTATCAGTGGGACTGGGTTATCAAGAATAGCCGAATGGAGACTTAGTAAGCCTGATGCCAAAAATCATCCTTTACAAAAATACTTAAAAGAATTAAAAACTTCTGATAATTTGAGAAAAGAACTTCCTCAAGAAATTTGTAATCTTTCTAATCAAGGGGATAAGATAATGATTCAAGTGGAGAGGATGTGGTTAGATGCTTATGCTTCTTTATTAGGAGACGTTGCTCTTCAAGAATTATGTTTTGGAGGCTTATGGATTTCTGGAGGGACCGCTCCAAAACATTTCGTAAACTTTAAATCAGGTTTATTTATGAAACAATTTACAGATAAAGGAAGATTAAAAGATATTCTTAAAAATATACCTGTGAAAGTAATTTTAGATGAAGAGTTTGGACTATTTAGCGCAGCCTGCAGAGCAAAAATGCTTTCACAAATAGAATAATTTTCATATGTCTTCTCCAGAAATAGGAAAAAAAATAATAGTAACAGTTCCTTCTACAACTGCTAATCTAGGGCCTGGATTCGACTGTCTTGGTGCAGCCTTAGATTTATATAACGAATTTATTTTTACAAGAATTGATGGGGGCGGAGATCGATTTGATTTAATAATGGAGAGTACCGATGGTAATCATTTAAGAGGAGGTCCAGAAAATTTAGTTTTTAGGGCTGCGCAAAAAGTATGGGAGAGTGCCAATATCAAACCTTTCGCCCTTGAAGCTAGAGTAAAATTAGCAGTCCCCCCTGCTCGTGGACTAGGGAGCAGTGCCACAGCAATAGTTGCAGGACTAATCGGAGCAAATGCGATTATGAACTCCCCTTTACCCAAAGAAAAACTTTTAGAACTTGCAATTGATATTGAAGGTCATCCAGATAATGTAGTTCCTTCTCTTTTGGGGGGCCTTTGTTTAACTGCTAGATCATCATCTCAGAGATGGAGAATTATTAGATGTGATTGGCATGATTCAATAAAAACGGTAGTAGCCATTCCTGCAATTAGACTTAGCACAAGCGAAGCAAGAAGAGTAATGCCAAAGAATGTTCCAATATCAGATGCTGTTACAAATATGGGTGCACTAACTTTATTGCTTAATGGTTTAAAAACTGGAAATGATGAATTAATTAAAGAAGGTATGTTTGATAAATTACATGAGCCATATCGTTGGAAACTTATTAAAGGAGGTTTAGAAGTTAAAGAAGCTGCATTGCAAGCAGGGGCTCTTGGTTGTGCAATAAGTGGTGCTGGACCAAGTATTTTAGCTTTATGTAAAAGTAATAATGGCAGGGCAGTAAGTCAGGCAATGGTGAAAGCATGGGAGAACATTGGTATCCCAAGTCGTGCTCCATTTTTAAATGTCCACACTAAAGGAAGTCAATTTCAAACAATTTCAAGTAAGTAGTTTTACTTAAGCTTTTTTAATGTTAGAGTCTCAAGCTAGAGCATCTTCAACTACAATAAAAAAATTGTTCATTATATAAATGAATTTAGAATCTTTTCCTTGGTTATCCTCGATTGTTTTATTACCTTTAGTTGGGGCATTGATAATGCCTTTTTTAAGTTCTAAGGAAGAAGAAGACAATACACTCCCACGAAATATTTCATTAAGTTTTTTATTTATAGATTTTATACTAATAATTGGAGTACTTTTCCAAAAATTTGATACGACAAATAGCTCGCTGCAGCTTATTGAAAGAGCAACCTGGCTACCTTCAATTGGTTTAGAATGGTCTTTAGGTGTAGATGGATTATCTGCACCATTAGTTGCATTGAGTGGATTAATTACATTTTTATCAGCTGCAGCAAGTTGGAAGATTAAGAAAAAATCTAATTTATATTTTGCCCTTCTATTAATCCAGGCTTCAGCTCAGGCACTAGTTTTCCTTTCTCAAGATTTCTTATTATTTTTCTTAGCTTGGGAATTAGAATTAGTTCCTGTTTATCTTCTTATTGCTATTTGGGGAGGTAAGAAAAAATTATATGCTGCTACTAAATTTATTCTTTACACTGCTTTAGCTTCCTTATTAATACTTATTAGTGGACTAGCACTTGCCTTGAGTGGCGATGCATTTACCCTAAATCTTACCGACTTAACAAATAAACATGTAACAGGTAGTCTCGCATTATTATCATATCTTGGATTTTTAATAGGTTTTGGAGTAAAACTCCCTATCTTCCCATTACATACATGGTTACCTGATGCTCATGGAGAAGCTAATGCTCCAGTATCAATGCTATTAGCAGGAATTCTTTTAAAGATGGGAGGGTATGCTCTCTTAAGATTCAATGTTCAAATATTACCCGAAGTACATCTGCAACTCGCACCTGCTTTAATTATTCTTGGAATCATCAATATAATTTATGGAGCCTTAAATGCATTTGCACAAGATAATGTAAAGAGAAGAATCGCATGTAGTTCAGTAAGTCATATGGGTTTTGTTCTTTTAGGAATAGGAGCAGTTGATGCTTTAGGTATAAGCGGAGCGATGCTTCAAATGATAAGTCACGGACTTATTGCAGCAGCTATGTTCTTTGTCACTGGCTCCTTTTATGAGAGAACAAATACTCTATCGATTCCAAATATGGGCGGATTAGCAAAGGTCTTACCAATAACATTTGCTTTTTTCTTAGCGAGCTCATTAGCCTCTTTGGCTTTACCTGGAATGAGTGGTTTTATAAGTGAAATCACTGTATTCTTAGGAATTACAAGTCAGGAGGGTTTTAGCTCTCTATTTAGATCGATCACAATACTTATTGCAGCAATTGGTCTTGTCCTAACACCTATATATCTTCTTTCAATGTGTAGGAGAGTATTTTTTGGGCCTAGAATTCCTGCATTAGCAACCGTAAAAGAAATGAATGGTAGGGAATTGACGATTGGGTTCAGTTTATTGTTGCCTACTTTAGTAATAGGTTTCTGGCCAAAAATTGCCATAAACTTATATGAATCTTCAACCAACGCTCTCAGTCAACAACTAACATTAGCTAAATTAGTCGGGTTCATTTCAAATATTATTCAATTTTAATCTTCGATAAAATGAAAACTTCAATTTTTAATTATGGAGAATTACCAGAATTTAAAGAATTCACGACAGATAGAATTAATCAAGAATTTCCAAGTGTAATAGAGAAAATAAATCAAGATTTCAAAAATATTGAAAAATTCTTATTTAATTACTTGAACCATGAAAATTTAGAATGGGACAAAGTAATTAACCCTTTAAATGAAGTCAATGAAATTCTTAGATGGAGTTGGGGAGTTATAAGTCACCTAAATGGAGTAAAAAATTCTGAAGGTTTAAGAGAAATTTACTCAAAGTTTTTACCTGAAATTATTAATTTAAGTAATAAGTTTGGACAAAGTAAAATAATTTATAATGCTCTAGTGAAGCTTAAAGAAAAAAATAATTTTGATGGAATAAAAAATAGAATTCTAGAAAAAGAAATTCTCGAAATGGAACATAGAGGAATTTCATTAAATATCGAAGATCAGAAAGAATTCAATCTTATTTCTGAAAAGCTAGGAACACTATCTACAAATTTTAGTAATAATGTCTTAGATGCCACTAATGCTTGGTTTTTGATCTTAAATGATAAATCTCAAGTAGATGGACTTCCAGAAAGAGTTCTAGAATTAATGTCAATATCAGCCCATGAATACCTAAAAAAAGAAGGAGAGCCTGATGCAGAGAATGGCCCTTGGAAATTAAGTTTAGATATTCCTACTTATACCTCCTTTATGACGTATGCAAATGATCGTAGTCTTAGGGAAAAATTATATAAAGCATTTGTGAGCAGAGCCTCTAAAGGAGAAAAAAATAACTCTCAAATTATTGAAGATATCCTATCTCTTAGGACTAAAAAGGCTAAACTACTGGGTTATGGAAGTTGGGCAGATCTAAGTCTCTCAACTAAAATGGCAAAAAAAATTAAAAATGTTGAAAAACTTTTAGAGGAGTTGAGAAAGCCTGCTTTTAAAACAGCCAAAAATGAACTGAAAATCCTTAATAAATTTTCAAAAGATAATGGATTTCCGCAAACCAAGAATCTTGAACCTTGGGATATTAATTATTGGTCTGAGCTTCTTAGAAAGGAAAAGCTCAATTTAGATCAAGAATCACTTAGGCCTTGGTTCCCTCTTAATGATGTTTTAAAAGGTCTGTTTCATCTTAGCGAAAAGCTCTTTGAAATCAAAGTCATTGAAGCCAATAATGAAGCACCTGTTTGGAATGATGACGTTTTGTTTTTTAATATACTTAACAAAGACAATGAGAAAATAGCTTCATTTTATCTCGATCCATATTCACGCCCTGAGACAAAGCGCGGCGGAGCATGGATGGATGAATGCCTTAATAAAAATAATATTGGCAGGAATACTTTGCCTGTTGCCTATTTAGTTTGCAATCAAACGCCACCGTCCAAAGACAAACCAAGTTTAATGAGTTTTGATGAAGTTCAAACCCTTTTTCATGAGTTTGGTCATGGTCTTCAACACATGTTAACCACTGTTAACCTTCCACAAGCAGCCGGTATTAATAATGTTGAATGGGATGCAGTTGAACTTCCTAGCCAATTTATGGAAAACTGGTGTTTCCACAAAAATACCTTATTGAATATAGCTAAGCACTTTAGAACTGGAGAACGATTATCAGATGAGAATTTTGAAAAATTAGTAAAGAATAGAACTTTCAACTGCGGAATGGCAACTTTAAGACAATTACATTTTGCAATTACAGATCTAAGATTGCATAGTAATATTGAGAGCAATCAGAGTAAAACTTCCGATCAAATCAGAAAAGAAATTGCAAAACAAACAACTGTAATTGATCCCATAAAAGAAGATAACTTCCTTTGCTGTTTTAGTCACATATTTGCAGGGGGGTATTCGGCAGGATATTACTCTTATAAATGGGCTGAAGTACTAAGTGCAGATGCTTTTTCAATGTTTGAAGAAGCAGATTTAGAAAACAATAAGAATATAAAGGTAATAGGTGGAAAATTTAAAGATACAATTTTAAGTCTTGGAGGAAGTTTATCTCCTTTGGAGGTATTTAAATTATTTAGAGGGAGAGCACCAAAAACTGATTCTTTAATAAGGCACTTAGGTCTATCAAATGCTACCTAAGAAGTCTTTCGATAATTATTTCGACTGCTTCTGGATTCCTAACTAAATTTTTATGTTTAAAAATCTTTAACGATATTTTTTCACCTGAATTCAAATTTGCTCTCCATCCTGGGAAAACCATAAGGTCCCAATAAGTAAAGAAACTAATACAATTAATACCTTTCAGAAGAAAATCGTATTTAGAAAGTTCTCTTAATAATAAGCTATTCATTTTCATTTCATATATACCTCTAAAGGGATATTTAGGAACTAATTGAGAGGTAAGAGTTCCATTGTGAGGTGAGCCTACTGTTATAAATTTTCGGGTTCTTTTGTATCCATTAAATTTTTTAATCCAATACCTCCCAATTATTCCTCCCATTGAAAATCCCAAAATATCTAGCTCTTTTTCTAAACCATATTTCTCTAAAATTAAGTGATTCAGAAGCTTTGTTAATTCGACTATAGAAGTCATTCCATATTTGTGTTTTAAAGTTGGAGCAAAATAATCAATTCCAATTTCATCTAGTTTCGAAGTAATAGAAGAGAATATATCTGATGTATTCCAAAGACCATGAATTAAGATTATTGGATTTCTTTGAGACAAAACTTTTATTTATTTTCAAAAACTCGCACTATTGAAACCTCTCCATCAAAACCAATAATTGGAGGTTTGCATTTAGTTAACATAATTTTAATTCTTCTAAGTTCAAATTCTTTATTAATAATTTTTAAAATTTCATCTGAATATTTCTCAATCGTAAAGCAATTAATTTTCTTCGATTGATACTTTAATATTTCAACTAATTTTGCATAATCAACGGTTTTGTTAATATCATCATTTAGAGTACAATTTTTGAAATCCGCCCATAAAAATACATCTAAATTAAAAAGTTGTCCCAATTTTCTTTCTTCTTCTAGGACACCCACTCTAGCCCAAAGTTTAATTTTCCTAATTTCCAAGTATGTTTCCATTTTGGATATATTTAAAGATCTTTATGTGTATATACTGACTTGCCTAATGAAAAGTCATCGACAATATTCCCATTACCTTTTAAAAAATACTTATAAGTTACTAAACCCTCTAATCCGACTGGACCTCTAGGAGGGAGTGCTTGTGTAGAAATCCCAACTTCGGCTCCAAATCCATATCTAAAACCATCTGCAAATCTTGTAGAACAATTATGAAAAACACCTGCGCTATCAACCTCATTCATAAATTTATTTGCATTACTTATATTATTAGTAATAATTCCATCTGTATGTTTTGAACTAAATTCTTGAACATGAGAAATTGCTTTTTCCACATTATCAACAATTTTTATGGATAAGATTAAATCTAAATATTCAGTTTGCCAGTCTACATAATTAGCTTCAAAATCGACACCCAATTCAACTGATTTTTTATCTCCAATCAATTTAACATCTTTAGATTTAAAAATAGGAATAGCTTTTTTTAAAAAGTCAGAGGCAATTTCTCTATGAATTAAAAGAGTCTCAACAGCATTGCAAGCAGCTGGATACTGAATCTTGCTATCTAAAGCCACTTTTAGAGCCATTTCAATATTTACTTCATTATCTATATATAGATGACAAATCCCATCAGCATGTCCCAAGACAGGAATTCTTGTATTCTCTTGTATGAATTTCACAAGTTCGTTACTTCCTCTTGGGATAATTAAATTAATATATTTTTCTAAATTCAACATCGCCATACTATCTTTTCTACTAGTTAATAAACAGATCGCATTTTTATCAAAACCTGATTCTTCTAAACCCTTCTTAAGAGCTGATACAATTTCAAGATTAGTAAAATATGCTTCACTTCCTCCCTTAAGCATTACTCCATTCCCAGATCTTATAGCTAAAGAACTTATTTGCATTACTGCATCAGGTCTGGATTCAAAAATCACTCCTAATACGCCTATGGGGACTGTTTTTCTTTCTAAAATTAATCCTTCAGAAAGTTCCTTTTTCATTTGAATTTGACCTAAAGGATCTGATAAATCCCCAACTTTTCTTACTCCTTCAATTCCTAAACTTAGTTTTTCTTTGGTTAACTTTAATCTAGAAAGTAAGGCTTTTGAAATACCTTTATTTTCTGCTTTTTTATAATCTTTAATATTAGCCTCTATTATTAATCTAGAATTTTTTTCCAAATAATCAGCCATTAGATTCAAGGCTCTAATTCTTTCATTATCATTAGTCTGACTTATTTTTATAGAGGCTAAACGAAGTTGATCCGCCTTATCTAAAAGATCATTATCAGGAATTGGGACTTCAAATATATCAGTCATAATTTAATTTAACTAAACCTAATAATAATTCAAAATAAGAATACTTAAACCTTTTATTTTTAGGAATTAATATCTCAAAAATAATTGGATTTGACTTTTCCATTCACCGTCAGAGTCAACAGAGCCTAACAATTCAAGATTTGGATTAGCTTGTAAAGTCAGAATCCCTAGAGGCGGTAAATCTTCCCTGTCTGGAGTGGTTTGAACAGTAAAGTTGATTCTATCTGTAATATCAAGTCCTATTTCTGCTACCCATGCTTGAGAAGAAAATTCATCACTTAGAGATGAGTCTTCAGTATCTTCTATTTCTAAATTATCGTTAGAAAAAACATTGCTTGCGGATTCATTATTTTCTATTAAGGCTGGATATAGGGATAATTGAAATCTTTCACTAAATGCATTTGCGCCATTTATTTGAGAGATAAATGCTCTATTTATTAAATTCGCAGAATTACCTCCAATTAAACCAATAATTTGAGATCTACTATAACTTGGCGTGCTTCGTAATTGTATCCTTTCATTTTCATCTTCGAAAGATAATTGATCTAGGAAACCTTCATAAGAAGCCTCAATTTTTATACGTCTTGAATTACCTATTCCAAATGCTCCAAAGCTATTAGAACTAGCGTTAGCATCTAAACCACTATTAATATTAAGATCTTGATTATTTTCGCTTATTGGGATTATGGAATCAGGAACTTTACTAGTAAGTGAAAAATTTATAAAAGGGACTATCCCACTTCTTGATGCAAATAAAATATAATTATCTTTATTTTTATCCAATTTGAAAGGGGTTGTATATAAATTTGCTCTCCCTTTACTTAAATTAATAAGACCTCTTGCATTTAAATTATTTCCTATATTTCCGTTAATATTTATATCTAATTTTGTATCTAGATAAGCTTTAATTATTTCCGAATATTGAAGTCTGAAATCTGGACCAAGTTTTAATTTTAGGTTATTAAAACTAAATTTTTCAAGATAATTTGGAACATTTTCCCCTAAAAGAAATTTACTTAATATAGTCTCATTTGATATTATTTCTATATTTTTATCTTTTTCCCAAAATAGTTCTGGCCAATTCTTTGTTTGATTTTTTTCTTTTACTCTATTTTTTTTCTCATTTTTATTATTATCTAAATTAATAAAACCATTATTTAGGTCTAAACTTCCACCTAAAATAGGGTCTTTAAATGATCCACTTATATTTATATTAGAGTCAATTAGAAATTCAAAATTATCAGATTGTATTTTAAATTCATTTGCTATTAAACTAATATTTTTCTCTATAAAATTTTTTTTATTATCAAAAAGTAAAGCTCCCTCAATAAAAATGTTGCCAGAATCTTCATCAGAAGCCTCAAATTTTTTGATTTCTATATGATCAAAATCGAAAATTATAGTACTGTTAATATCTTTAATAATATTGCTATAAATATCAACCTCAGAATTCTTTACCACCAAAAAACCATTCGCTATAGGATTATTGATAGTACCCTTTATTATCATTCTTAGCCTCACATCGCCTTTTTTAAAGGTAAAGTAATCATCCGAAAAAATATCAATTAATTCAATAAACTTTCCATTCCCAATTAATCTAAGATCTAATTTATCCTCTTTATTAATAGGAATAGAACCATATATATTTAAAGGTATGGTGGAATTATTTAACAACAGAGATAATTCTAAATCAAAGATAGAATTACTGTATTCAACTTCCGCCTTATCTAAAGCAATAGGATTATTATTAATATAAGTATTATTAGAGGTAGTATAAGAAGAGAAAGATTTAGTATCAAGATTATATAGTAAATTGATATCCAAATTACCTTCAAAAGGCTTAGGTTTATCCAAAAATATATTTATAGTTTTTAATGGCAGTTTATTAATTTTTAATTTACCTTTACCCGTAAAAATACCACCTTCTAAATCTATAAAAAACTTTTCTCTTTTGCTTTTTGTAATAGTATTTTTAACATCTAGGAATCCATTTATTTTAGTTTTTAATAGATAGTTAGATGGATTATTCCCTTCAACAGTAAGCTTTGCATTAAATCTACTGTCGAATTTATTTAAGTATTTTTTTAAAAATAATTTATCATCTAAAATTAGATTTTTATTTGAAAAACTATTAATAAGAAGAATATTTTCATTAAAAGATTTATCAATATTATTTATTTCTATATCATTCAAAAGACTAGATTTAGCATTAGGAATAACTTTTTTATTTTCAAGATCAAAAATATCAAGGGCTGTAAGTAATGTCCAACTAGTACTAACATCATTAAAATCTATTTTAATTATATTATCTTTTTTTGAATCCAATTCAAGATCAATCACACCTCCATCGATTGGATATAATGATGAATTAACATAATAAGATTCATCACTATAGCTAAAATCAAACAATGAGTTAGCAAACTTAACATCCCTATATTTTCCTAAACTCCAAGCTATCCGACCATCAAAATTTGTTTGATCGATAGAAATAATACCTGAACCATTAATAAGGCCACTTATTCTATCGAATTCATTATTACTAATCGCCAATTCAAGTTCATCTAGGGGGAAATTATTTGCACTCCAAATATAATTATTATCATTTCTAACTAGATTTAAGCTGCCTTTATTAGTGTTAAATATTCTGCTGAATGTTAAATTTTCTAATTTATTATTTGTATCAAAATTAAAGGATAGGAAAGAAGGAACTCTTGAATATCTATTCTTCATGTTTATTAAATATTTATTACTTTGATTTTTGATCTCACCCTCCCATATTTCTCTAATTCTTATACCCTTGTAGTGTGGGTAATCAATATTGAATTTAACTAAAATATCAGGATTGAATATTTCACCTCTTAATTCGCCTTTGGCAGTTACAAAACCTCTGATTCTATTTTTACGGAAAATATTTAAATTTGATAATTGGGTTCTATTAAGAATAAAACTTGAATTAATATTTCCGAAATTTAGACCCCTTTTATCAACCCAATATGGAATCTTTCCTGATAGTTCTATTTCAGGATTTAAACTATCTAAATATCCAATACTACCTTTTAAATTTATGTTATTAATATTTTTATTTAAAGGAATATATAGATTAATGTCTGATATTAAGGTCCCATAATTAAGATTTTTTGTAGCTGCAATTACATTATTTTCTTGGCATAAGAATTTTATTGAATCTGATTTTATATCTTCTACTAAATTAGTGGTTGTTAATTTTAAATTATTTAAAGAAAAATTACCTTTACAATAAGTTTCCTTAGAGGATTTAAAGAATTTAAAATTAGATTTGAGTTTTCCTTTTTTTAAAGTAAATTTTCTATCGCCAAGAATATATTCAGATCCATTTAAATTTATACCATTAGAGAAAATCTCTAAATTTAATAAACCTTTATTTAAATTAGCATTTACTTTTAATTCTAAATTTTCTTTACCTTTAAAGGTTGACTTAATATTTCCAAAAAATTGATTAGATTTTGATTTAAAAATTAAATTTCCTTTTAATCTAGTTTCTATCCCAAGATTCTTTAATTTAAAACTTGTAAATTCTTTAAAGTTAAAATTCAAATCATATTTTATTTTATTCTTAATAAAAATTTTTCCATTATTATCAAATCCCCCTCTTTTAAAAAAATCTTTGTTTATTTCAATTTCGGTTTTTTTAGGGGTTATATTAAATACCCATTTTTGATTTAAAAATGATCTAATAGGCATAATACCTATATAAATATTCTTTGCTTTGATTTCAGAATTAATATTCTCACTATCAACGATTTTTGAATTAGATATAGAAATTCCAAGAAATCTGATCCCAGAATAATTACCCAAATCTACTTCTTTATTTAAAAAATTCTCAATCCTGTTTTCTAATACTATCTTTCTACTATTATAAAAATCTTCAAAAAATTTATTTAATAACAAAGTTCCTACAAAACTTATTGACAAAGCAGTCCCTAAGTAAAAAAGTTTTTTATTAAAATTTAGAGATCTAATTTTTTTCAAGTTAGAACCCAAAATAGAGTAGGCTTACAAAATATAAGAAATTAATGAGGTCAAAGCCAGTAAATGTCTTTTTTTGAACTATTAGAGAATACACCTAAGATATTTGGATTTTTAGGAATATGTCTTTTTCTTTGTGCTTTAATTGCATTTATTTTTAATTTTAATTTTAAATTTAGAATTACAGGTGCCACTATATTTTCATTATTACTCTCTTTAAGCAGTTGGGCTTTTATAGAAAGCTATACAGATAATATAAAAATAGAAGGAGCTAAATATGTTCCAACAGTATATGATAATGGGTTTGATTTGATTATTACAAAAGCCGATGATGAATTTCCAGAAGATGCTATTGAGCCTACTTTAAAACAATTATCAGAAAATCTTAAAAAAGGAAGTAGATCAGGATCAAAAGTAAAAATTAAAATCAGGAAATTAGAGAAAATTTCTAGTGATGTTAGTAAACCAATAATTATTGGAGAAATCGAAAAAAGCTTTAAAATGAATTAGTTTGATTAATGACAAAAGAAAAGTTTTTAGAAGTATTACCTGAAAATTTCAGACACGAAAAATCTTTTTTAATTAAATCCAAACTAAACGACTTTAAAAAATTAAGTCAGCTTAAAGATTCCGAGTTAAATACTATTATAAAATTCTCCTCTTTATGTACAATAAACAATTTAAGAAAAATTAGAACTATTGCAATTTTTAAAAATGAGCTTTCAATTTCGCCGCATGAATCTTACTTGCTTTTACACTGTGGAGTAAGTTCTATCAAATCACTATCAATTTTGAACCCTCATGATCTTAAAGAAAGAATTGGGAGATTGGAAAGAGGTCTCAGAACAAAAACTCAAACAAAAATAACTTTATCTATTTTAAAAGATTGGATAAAAAGAGCTAATCAAATCAGTAAATTTATTTGAAATCTTGGTCAAAAGATTTTTTTAATGTAGAATTCATAAAAAGATTATAAAAAATGAAGTACTTTATTTTATTTTTACCGTTATTGTATTTTAATCCTGTTTTTAGTCAGTCTAATCTTTTGGAAAGCGTCAAAAAAAATCCTGCTGATGCAATAAAAATGTGTAATAAATTTAAAGAATTTAACTCAAAAGGGATTTCAGCTGGTTCAGATAAAGCTATTGAGTATGTTTCAAAAAAAAATAAACTAAGTCCTATTAATGCCGAAATTCTATCTATTTATGTAATTGGCCTTCATTGCCCAAGGGTTATTTAAAAGCTTAAATGAGGGAAGTAAAGTGGTTTGACAAGTCTTTAAAATTAAAGGATGGCATAGAATTAGTCTCAAGAATTTGGACTCCCACAGAAGGAGATTCTTGGCCAGCTTTATTAATGAGACAACCATATGGAAAAGAAATAGCTTCAACAATTACTTATTCCCATCCTGAATGGTGGGCTTCAAAAGGTTACATGGTAGTAATTCAAGACGTAAGAGGTCAGGGTTCTTCTGGTGGATCATTTAAAGGCTTCTCTCAAGAAGCTAGTGATACTTCAGAAACTCACGAATGGGTAAGATCTCTGGAAGAATGTAATGGAAAACTAGGCTTGTATGGGTTTTCATATCAAGGCTTAACTCAACTTATAGGGACAAAAGATTCAAAGCCTCCTGATTGCTCATCACCCGCTATGACAGGGATTGACTTTAAAAATCATTGGAGTTCAGATGGTGGAGCCTTTTGGTGGAATAATAATATTTCGTGGGGATTACAGTTAGCCGCATTAAAAATGAGAAGGGAAAATAATTCTTTAGGATGGGAGGAAATAAGATTAGTCCTAGAAAATAGAACCTATTTAAGAAAAGGATTAGATTTAATAAAAAAATATGATCCCAATAACTTCGTGCTTGAATGGCTTGAAAACCTAAATAATGATAAATCTTTTTTAAAAATAGATCTAATTTCTTCATGGATAAAAAAACCAATGTTAATTATTGGTGGGCTTTGGGACCCACATTTAGAAGGTGCGTTTGATCTCTATCAAAAATCATTAGCTGCAGGAGGAAATCCTAATATCATAATTGGCGATGCTACTCATTTGAGTTGGTGGGAAGGGTCTCAAAAAACTTTATTGGATTTTTTTGATAAACATTTAAAAACGAGTAAAGAATCTAATGAAACAAATATATTTAATCAAAGAAAAATCTGGAATATATCATTAAAGAATTGGGATGTAATTAAAGACAATCAAAATCTTGATTACGAGTTTGGCCTTCAAAGTGATGGAAAAGCAAATTTCGAAATTATTGATGGGAGTCTTCTACTAAATTCAAAAGGTTCAGGAAGGTTTTCAATTGTTCATGATCCCTGGCGGCCCTCTCAAGCAGATGGGGGGCATTTAGGGCCAAATCCAGGATTATTTGATAGAGATTTTATTGATAAAAGATTAGATGTCGGCGTTTTTCAAACCAATTATCTTGAGGAAGAACTTTATTTTTCAGGAGTTCCAATACTTGAAACCACTGTAAAAAGTGATCAGCCTAGCTTTGATATATGCCTTGCTTTGTCCTTAGTTAGTGAAGATGACAAAACCGTTAATCAATTTACAACAGGATTTTTAAGAGTTAAAAACGCACAAATAAATGAAAAATGTGAGTGCAAAATCACAATGCATCCTACTAATATTTCGCTTCTCAAGGGTACAAAACTTCGGTTATCAATATCGGCTGCTGCTTATCCAGCTATTGGTGTTAATTCAGGATTTGGCGATGATAAGCATGGAGCACCTAGTATAAATCACAAAATCACAACTTTAAGTTTTGAACTTAGTAAAACAATTATGAAAATGACTCCTTTTTTCAATTAATTTTTTTTATTTGGTTGATAATTTGATAGGATAATTTCTTAACTGCTACCAGTCATGAAAGAAACTATTCAAGCAGACTGGATTAAATCAGAAGCTATCAACCTCGAAAATTGTTGCAATGATAATCCGCTAAATATTTTAGGTCCTCATTTTTTTAATGAGCAGTGGATTTTAAGAGTATGGATGCCAGAGGCAGATGAAGTAAATATAACTTTTAAAGATAAAACATATAAAACAACCACTTCAAATCATAAATGGCTTTTTGAAGTATCACTTCCAGAAAATCCTAAAACTAATTATCAAATAAATGTATCAAGAGGAGGGATTTCTCATTCACAGCAAGATCCATGGGCATTTAAGGATGAATGGATGGGTGAGATAGATAGACATCTTTTTGCCGAGGGAAATCATCATCATATTTGGAAGAAAATGGGAGCTCACATCCTTGAAAATACAAATCAAAAAGGCGTTATGTTTTGCATTTGGGCACCAAATGCAAAATCAATTTCAATAATTGGAGATATAAATTCTTGGGATGGTAGGCATCATCCTATGCAAAAAAGATTGGGTGGCATTTGGGAATTGTTTATTCCAATAATGAAAGAAGGGGATGCGTATAAATATGAAATAAGAACACAGCAAGGACATATTTATGAGAAAGCAGATCCATACGGTTTCCTTCATGAAATCAGACCTCAAAATGGCTCAATAATATCTAAATTAAATAATTTTAATTGGGAAGATAACGCTTGGATATCTAATAGAGATTCATCTAGTCAAATCAATAAACCTATTTCTGTTTATGAAATGCATCTAGGAAGTTGGATGCATGATTCAGTAGAAAATTTATATATAGAAAAAAATGGGCAAAAAAGGGTTCCTGTGCCAGCAGCAGATTTAAAACCTGGTACAAGGTTTTTAACTTACCCAGAGTTAACTGAAAAACTTATCCCATATGTGAAAGAAAGAGGATTCACTCATATCGAATTAATGCCTATTTCAGAACATCCTTTCGATGGTTCCTGGGGATATCAGGTTACAGGTTGGTATGCCCCTACAAGTAGATATGGCACTCCAAATGAATTTAAAGAATTTATAAATAGATGTCATGCCGAAGGTATAGGTGTAATTCTCGATTGGGTTCCTGGACATTTTCCAAAAGATAAGCATGGATTAGCGTTCTTTGATGGTTGTCATCTTTATGAGCATGGTGATCCTCGTATAGGAGAGCATAAAGAATGGGGAACTTTAATCTTTAACTACAGTAGAAATGAAGTAAGAAATTTTCTAGTAGCAAATCTTGTTTATTGGTTTGAAGAATTTCACATTGACGGTATAAGGGTTGATGCTGTGGCTTCAATGTTATACAGAGATTATTTACGTCCAAATGGCGAGTGGATTCCAAATGAAAATGGCGGTAACGAAAATTTAGAAGCTGTTAAATTTCTCCAACAAGCAAACCATGTCCTTTTTCAACATTTTCCCGGCGCCCTTTCTATTGCCGAAGAATCGACAACTTGGCCAATGGTTACCGAGCCAACAAATGTAGGCGGACTAGGTTTTAATTTAAAATGGAACATGGGGTGGATGCATGATATGCTTGATTATTTTGAAATAGACCCTTGGTTTAGACAATTCCATCAAAACAGTGTGACCTTTTCAATAACTTATAATTACACTGAAAATTTTATGCTTGCCTTAAGCCATGATGAAGTTGTTCATGGGAAAAGTCATCTTTTGCATAAAATGCCAGGAGACGACTGGAAAAAATTTGCTAACACCAGGGCTTTATTAACCTATATGTGGACACATCCTGGTAAAAAAACAATTTTTATGGGAATGGAATTTGGGCAAAGACAAGAATGGAACGTTTGGGATGATCTTCAATGGGAACTTTTAGAATTTGAACCTCATAAAGGGATAAGGAACTTGGTTGATGACTTAAATAAACTTTATAAAAGTGAGCCTTCATTATGGAAAAATGACTTTGATCCTTATGGATTCCAATGGATCGATTGTGATGACACCTCTAATTCAGTAATAAGTTTTATGAGAAGAGAAAATGACAGTAATGAATGGCTTGTAATTATCGCAAACTTTACACCCAATTTTCATGAATCATATAAAATTGGCGTTCCTTTAGAAGGGTTTTATAAAGAGATTTTTAATTCAGATGGATCTAAATATGGAGGAAGTAATAAAGGGAACATGGGTGGTAAAGAAACTTTAAAGTATAATATTCATAATTATGAAAATGCTCTTGAAATTGTTTTACCACCACTTAGTGTAAGCATCTTAAAACATCAGCCAAAGAAATAATTAAGCTTTTTAATTAGAGAATTTCATTTAATTCTTCACATAATGATTTTAATCTGCTCAACGTTGTAAAATTCTTAAATTAAAGATTTTTTAAATTTTTTAAAAAAAATATTGAACTCCAAAAATGGGTGAGAATTTACCACTTTTACTATCAGCTGCCTTAGGTAAGAAAGTTAATAGGCCTCCAGTATGGATGATGAGACAAGCAGGCAGATATATGAAAATATATAGAGACTTAAGAGAACGCTACCCAAGCTTTAGAGAAAGGTCTGAGAACCCAGAACTTTCTTATGAAATTTCAATGCAACCATTCAAGGCTTTCAAGCCAGATGGCGTAATTCTTTTTTCAGATATCCTTACACCTCTTCCTGGAATGGGGATCAATTTTGAAATAATTGAAAGCAAGGGACCTATAATAGAGGATCCTATAAGGAATATACAACAAATAAAAAATCTAAAAGAATTAATTCCAAATGAAAGTTTAAGTTTTGTCGGAGATGTCCTTACATCTTTAAAAAAAGATGTAAATAATGAAGCAACAGTTCTTGGCTTTGTGGGGGCTCCTTGGACTCTTGCTGCATATGTAGTTGAAGGTAAAAGTAGTAAAAACTATTCTTTAATAAAGTCAATGGCTTTCAAAGAACCTGATTTACTTCACAAACTTCTTGATCACTTTGCAAAATCAATCGGAGAGTATTTAAAATATCAAATAAAATCAGGTGCTCAGGTTGTACAGATTTTTGACTCGTGGGCAGGACAATTAAGTCCTCAAGACTATGACATTTTTGCTGGTCCTTATCAAAAAAAAGTGGTTGATATAGTTAAAGAACAATACCCCAATACTCCTATTATTTTATATATATCAGGTAGTGCTGGGGTATTAGAAAGAATGGCTAAAACTGGGGTAGATATAATTTCATTAGACTGGACTGTAGATATTAAGGAGGCTTGCGAGAGAATTCCTGTCGGAATTGGAATTCAGGGAAATGTTGACCCTGGTATATTATTTGGGGATAAAGAATCGATAAAAGAGAGGATAGATAATACTTTTAATAAAGCAAAAGAGAGAAAATATATTCTCAATTTAGGTCATGGTATCTTACCTGGAACACCTGAAGAAAATGCTCAAACATTTTTTGAACATGGAAAAAATCTTACTTATTAATTTATATTTTGGCTATTAAAAACTTATTAATAACAGGTTCTAACGGATGCGTTGGTCAATATTTAATTGATTGGTTTTTAAAATATACTCGATTTAGGCTATATCTAATGGTTAGAGATAAAAATAAGTTATCCCTTTCTATTCAAAAAAATAAAAGAATTAAATTGCTTATCTGTGATATTCGAGAATGCCATAGATATAGAAAAGAAATTAGTCAAATAAATTTTCTTATACATACTGCTACAGCTTGGGGAGATCCAAAAAGAGCCTATGAAGTAAACATAAAAGCTTTTGAAGAGTTATTAGGCATGCTTAACAAAAATAAATTAGAGAAAATAATTTATTTTTCGACGGCGAGCATTCTTAATAAAGATACTGAATTAATGAGGGAATCATTAACTTATGGAACAGAATATATTCAAACAAAATATAGGTGTTTTGAGAGACTTAAAGAGAGTTCATTTGCAAAAAAAACATTCGTAGTTTTCCCTACATTAGTTTTTGGAGGAACTCTTAATAAACGAAGTAAGTATCCAGTAAGTTATTTAACTAGTGGATTAAAACAAATCAATAAATGGCTTTGGTTAGCAAGATATCTAAAACTTAATTCAAAATTTCACTTTATACATGCCAATGATATTGCACAAATTTGTGGATTTCTAATAAAAAACTATAAGGAAAGCAAGTATAAAGGTTTTAAGAAATTTGTATTAGGTCAAAACTTTATTTCAATTGATAACGCCATTACTATCCTCTTAAAAAGAAATCAAATGAATAGATATTTTTCTATTCCCCTTACAAAAGGAATAATGAAAATATTATTAAAAGTTCTTCCTATTCAAACCACACCATGGGACAGCTTCAGCATAAAAAAATATGATTTTAACCATGATCCCATAACGAATCCTGAGACTTTTAATTTAAAAAGTCATGCTAAATCAATCCAAGATATTCTAAGGTTAGCAAAGTTACCTAGTTGTAATATCAATTAAACTTCTCGCGATTTAGTTCCATAAACCTTGTAATATATATATATATAGTAAATTTAAATTATGTTACGTTCAATTTTTGCAGGCTTTTTTGCAATAGTTTTAACTCTTGGCCTAGGAATTTCATCTGTATCAGCTAAAACTGTTGAAGTTAAACTTGGTACTGATGCAGGAATGCTAGCTTTCGAGCCAAGTTCGGTAACTATCAGTACAGGTGATACTGTCAAATTCATCAATAACAAATTAGCTCCTCATAATGCTGTTTTTGATGGACATGAAGAGCTAAGTCATGCTGATCTAGCCTTCGCTCCTGGTGAATCTTGGGAAGAAACATTTGATACCGCAGGTACTTTTGACTACTACTGTGAGCCTCATAGGGGTGCAGGAATGGTAGGCAAGGTAATCGTCGAATAAAACCTTTTGTTTATTTAAAAATATTTCTAAATCTTGAGATCTTTTTTTAATAATAAAAGTAAATTTAATTCTCTTAAATGAAAGTAGTTCCAAGTGAATTCTCAAATTGTGCTTGGAACTATTTTATTTTATCTAAAGAGATAGCTATTAATAATTTTCAGCAAAATATAGATTCTGAAAATTTATTACTTGCAATAATAAAAAAAGATAATCTTACGAGAAAATTACTAAAAAAAAATAAAGTTGATATAAACAATATAGAGAAAGAATTAATTGCTTTATTGAACTCAAAAGCAAAAATGAAGAGTAAGCAAAAAATATTATATATAGGAGAAACTCTCCAAAAAGTTTTTATAAAATCAAATGATTTTAGGGTTTCCTTGAATGATGTAGTGATATCAACAAAACACATCCTATATGGTTTGTCTTATGATGAAGTATGCGGAAAATTAATTTTAAATAGAAAAAGGATTCCAGACCTTTTAGAAATAATAAATAATATGAAATCTGATCAAAATATTAAAAATAATTTTGAAAGTTCTAATGAATCACTAAATAAATTTGGAATTGATCTAACCAAATCAGCTAGAGAGGGTAACTTAGATCCAGTTATTGGAAGGGATGAAGAAATAAGAAGAACTATACAAATTTTAAGTAGAAGAACAAAAAATAATCCTGTACTAATAGGAGAGCCTGGCGTTGGCAAAACAGCTATAGTAGAAGGTTTAGCTCAAAGAATAGTCAATGGAGATGTTCCCTCTTCATTGCACAATAGGCAGTTAATCTCATTAGATATGGGTTCTTTAATAGCTGGAGCCAAGTATCGAGGAGAATTTGAAGAGAGAATTAAAAATGTTTTAAAAAAAGTTAAGAGTTCTGCAGGTAAAATAATTCTTTTTATTGACGAAATACATACAGTTGTTGGAGCAGGCTCTAGCGGAGGATCTTTAGACGCTAGTAATCTTTTAAAACCTATGCTTGCAAGAGGCGAACTAAGATGTATAGGTGCTACAACAATTAATGAACACAAACAAAATATAGAAAAAGATCCCGCTCTTGAGAGAAGATTTCAAAAAATAAAAATTAGCGCTCCTTCCGTAGATGATACAGTCTCAATACTTAGAGGACTCAGAGAAAAATATGAAGTTCACCATAGTGTAAGAATTTCTGATAATGCTCTAGTTGCTGCTGCCAGCCTAAGTGAAAGATATATTAACGATAGATATCTGCCAGATAAAGCAATAGATCTAATTGATGAAGCCGCTTCTAGATTAAATATGATAATAACTTCTAAACCGGAAGAAATAGATGAGATTGATAGAAAAGTTTTGCAATTAGAAATGGAAAATTTATCCCTAAAAAGGGAATCAGATAATTTTTCTTTAGAGAGGCTTGAAAGAATTAATAATGAGCTAAAAGTTCTTAAAATTAAACAATCGGAATTAAATATTCAATGGAGAAAAGAGAAAGAAGAAATTGATGAGATAAGTAATATCAAAGAAGAAATTGAATCAACACAATTAAAAATAGAACAAGCCAAAAGAAGCTTTGATCTCAATAAAGCAGCAGAATTAGAATTTGGAACCTTAATTTCATTGCAAAAAAAGCTAAACAAAAAAAGTGAAAGCTTAGCAAATTCTTTTAAAAGTGGGGGGGGGAATCTTTTAAGGCAGGAGGTAACTTTTAATGATATTGCTGAGGTTGTTTCAAAATGGACTTCTATTCCAGTGAATAATTTAAACCAATCTGAAAAAGACAAGCTTTTAAAATTAGAATTAATTCTTAAGGAAAAAATTATTGGACAGAATAATGCTATTTACGCTGTAGCAAATTCTATAAAGAGATCAAGGACAGGCCTGAATGATCCTAATAGACCTATAGCTAGTTTCCTATTCTTAGGACCAACCGGAGTAGGCAAAACAGAACTTAGCAAAGTAACAGCACAAACAATATTTGACTCAAGTACTTCGTTTACAAGACTAGATATGTCTGAATATATGGAAAAGCATTCTGTTAGCAAAATCATTGGAGCTCCTCCAGGATATTTAGGTTTTGAATCTGGAGGTCAATTAACAGAAGCAGTACGTAAAAATCCTTATTCATTAATACTCCTAGATGAAATAGAAAAAGCTCACAAAGATATCCTAGATATTCTTTTACAAGTTCTTGATGATGGGATTATTACTGATGGACAAGGTAGAACTATTAGTTTTAAAAATTCAATAATCGTTCTTACAAGTAATTTAGGTAGTCAATCAATCAATGATTTATCTATAAGGAATGAAGATAAAAATGAAATTAAAAATATTGTAGATGTTGAATTAAAGAGATTCTTTAAGCCGGAATTCTTAAATCGCCTAGATGAAATTGTAATTTTTAAAAATTTAGAATTAACCGAATTAAAAAAGATTGCAAACATTCAACTTAAAATTTTAGAAAATAGACTCCTCAAAAATAATTTAAGCTTACAATTTACAGATGAGGCAGTTGAGTACTTAGTCAGAAATAGTTTTGATAATAATTATGGAGCAAGACCACTAAAAAGAATTATTCAAAAAGAAATTGAGACAAAAATTGCAAATCACATACTGAATGATAATTATTTAGATAAAAAAAAGGTTAATATTTCAATTAAGGATGGATATTTATTTATAGATTGATCATTTATTACAAATACTAATTATTAATTATGAATAAAATCTTTAAAATTAAAAATTTAGAACCAATCTGGAAAATTTTCATAACTCGCCGAATTAGATTTATTTTCTTTTGATTCAGTCTTCCAGCAGCATGCCCTTCCTTTATATTTTTCCTTTAAGTATTCATTAGCCCATTGCCAAACAATTTTAGAAGAAAATTCCATTCCAACGTTTTTCATTATCCTCAGATTTAAAGCCTCTAAGTCATGTAATTCCTTCCAGTAATGAAGTAAGGGATCATCTTTATTTACTAGAAATGTATGGTCAAATTGTTCTTTTAGTCTTTTTTCAAGAGGCTTTAATCTAGAAAAATCAACTACAAAGCCATTTGCGTCCAATTCTTTCGCCATAAACCAAAAAGTAAATGATCTAGAGTAGCCATGCACAAATCTACAATGTCCTTCATGACGCCATTGCCTATGAGAACATGGAAAATCCTCATAACTTTTGCTGCAAGAAAATTGTGAAGAATGAATATTCATTAATTAGCTGTTAAAATGATTTTTATGTAAAACAAAGAGGAAAGGGCTAACACATTAAATATAATGGCTTATTCAACTAATTTTTCGATAGAAGAACTTCGCTTTGATAATTATGGATTAATCCCTGCAATTGCACAAGATTGGCTAGATGGATCGATTCTTATGCTTGCTTGGATGAATAAAGAATCATTGTTTAAAACACTTGAAACAAAAAATGTCCATTACTGGAGCCGATCAAGGTCTGAGATATGGAGAAAAGGAGCAACAAGTGGTAGTACTCAAATTCTTAAAGAAATAAGATTTGATTGCGACAACGACGCCCTTGTTCTATCCATAAAGCAAAATGGTTCAGGGGCATGCCATACAGGAGAAAAAAGTTGTTTTTTTAATGAAATAGATAATAATTCAATTAATAAAAAAGAAAAAAAAACAAACCCTTTTTCTAATATTTGCTCAGAATTATTTAATACTCTTAACGAAAGATCTATTAACCCTTCAGAAAAAAGTTACACAAATCATTTATTAACAAAAGGAAGTAATACGATCTTAAAAAAAATAGGAGAAGAAACAGCTGAATTTATTATGGCTTGCAAAGATAATGACAAAAATTCAATCTCTAATGAAGCTGCTGATATAATTTATCATCTTCAAGTTGCATTGCTGCACAAGGGGGTTGACTGGAGAGATGTACTTTCAGTTCTTGAATCTAGAAGAAAAATTAAATAAAAAAATATTTTAAATTTGATAACTATAAATTTAAAAATTACATCAAAATTGATTAATTAATAAGTTAATAATTATTAATTAATTATTAATTAATTATTACATGTATAGCTTCTTAAAGAATTAACTATAAGTTAAATGTATTAACTAAAGGAGCAAATCGTGAGTTCATTGAGCGATTTTCTTGGAGAAATAGGTCGTCATCAACTTTTGACGCCTGAAAAAGAACTCACTATGGGCAGAAAAGTCCAAGAAATGGTTGTACTAGTAAACAGATGTCAAAATGCAGGAGGCAAAGGGCCTGAATGTGAATTTTCGAATGCAGAAAAAAAGACAATAAAAATTGGTGAAAAAGCTAAGAACGAAATGATTACCGCAAATCTAAGATTAGTAGTGAATCTTGCGAAAAGATATCAAGGCAAAGGTCTAGAATTATTAGATTTAATTCAAGAGGGTACATTAGGCCTTACTAGAGCCGTAGAAAAATATGATCCTTCAAGAGGTCACAGATTTTCCACCTATGCTTATTGGTGGATAAGACAAGGATTAAATAGAGCTTTATCAACACAAAGTAGAACTATAAGAATACCTGTAAACATTAATGAAAAGCTAACTAAATTAAGAGCAGCGAAATCAAAGCTAATGCAGCTTAAAGGCTTCCCTCCTACTAGCATTGAATTAGCCGAAGAGATGAAAATCACTAAAGAAGAAATAGATGAATTACTTTCTTGCGAGCTGCGAAGTATAACAGTTAGTCTTCAAGGTACTGTCAAATCTAAGTCCGACCCCTCTGAACTTGTTGATATTCTTCCAAGTGATCAAACCCCTCCGATGGAATTAGCAGAATTAGCAGAGAGGACAGCTTCTGCTTGGAAACTATTGGATAAAGCCAATTTAACGGAAAAAGAGAGGAAGATTGTAAGTCTAAGATTTGGTTTAGATGGTTCAAATGAATGGAGAACTTTAGCTGAAGTTGCAAGGCATATGAGTTGTAGTAGAGAATATTGCAGACAAGTTGTTCAAAGAGCTTTGAGGAAGCTTAGAAAAGCAGGACTTCAAAATGGATTAGTTGATAGTGTAAGTTAAATTAACAAATAAATTAATTTGAAAATATGAATGAAGGCTACTACAAGAACAAAGAAAAAATTTATGACGCAGAAGTTTTAGAAAGCTCTTCGTTGGATGAAAATATAATAATAAAAATTCTTTTAAGAGCAGGGAGAACAATTGCCAAACCTGCATTAGAAGTTTTGGAGATGGCAATCGATCCTTTTACTCCAACGCAAGTAAGAGTCTCCTTAATAGCTGCATTAGCTTACTTAATAATGCCTTTTGATTTATTCCCTGACTTTATGCCTCTTGTAGGTTTTAGTGATGATTTTGTTGCTCTCACTGCTGTTTTAAGTATTTGGAGTAATCATATGACTCCCTCGATTAAAACTAGAGCTGAAAGGAAACTAAATAAATTATTCCCTTTTTATTAAATGATTAAACTATCTCATGAAGAAGAAAAAGAACTAATCGTTTTTATTAAAGACTGGTTAAAATCACATGGATATACCCAAAAAGATTTAGCTAATGAATTAAAGATCAAATCAAGTAGGACATCTGAAATAACCCAAAAAATAAAAGAACTTTATAAAAAAGGTGGCATTTTCAATATCGCAAAAAATCTTATAAAGATAGAGCAAAATTGGCTTAATAATATTCAGACTAATTCGAAAGAAATAAACGAAACCCAGCCATATAATCAATTAGATATTGACTCTTTAGTAAACCAAATTAAAAATGACAGTAGCAAACAAAATATTTAATTTAGCTAATATTTTTTATAAGAATTAATTAATTTATTAAATAGAATATTTTTATAATTAATTTTTATTAATACTAGAATATTTTATATTATTTGTTTTCATAAATGAAAATACTTACTTATGTAATAAAAAGTTTATTTAAGAACAATTAACTAATTAAAAAAAAATTATGCATATCTATTCTTTATTTTAAATTTAAATTAAAAAGCTTGGATCCAATTATAAATATCATAAGAAACCCATATACCTTTTTGCCAATATATATCTTTTTCAATTAATTCTCTTAATTCATTTTTATCTTTAGCATTAAAAATACCAAATAAATATTTTGTACATTTAGTAGGTCCTAAAGTAACTAAAATGTTTCTATCTTTTAAATTTTTAAGCCTTTTAAGATGTTGAGTACGAAATTGCTCCCTTTTATTAATCGCATCTTTACAGTACACTCCAAATACTACAAATTTTTCCATTATTAAAAGATAACTAATTGAATAAATACATAATTAATAATTGCACAAATTACATACTAATTGCTATGTTAATTAAGAATAACTTTTTATTAATTTATTATGCTCACTGGTAGCGATCTTCTTGCTAAAGTTAAAGAACTTGGTGATATTAGTAAGTCTGATCTTGTTCGCGCTTGTGGATATGTTTCCACTAAAAAAAACGGGGGTGAACGTTTAAATTTCACCGCATTTTATGAAGCCCTTCTTGAAGCAAAAGGTGTTAACCTAGGTGATGCGGGAGTAGCAGGGATTGGCAAAGGTGGTAGAAAATTAAGTTATGTAGCAACAGTGCAAGGGAACGGAAATTTATTAATAGGGAAAGCATATACAGCACTCTTAGATTTAAAAGCAGGGGACGAGTTTGAAATAAAATTAGGGAGAAAACAAATAAGATTATTACCTACTAACGAATCAAAATAAATTAGCTTTTATTTAATTTTATTGATCCGCAGCTATACGCATTTCTTCGCAAAAGTTTCCAATTTGATTAACAACTTCTTTTTCATCAGAATTAGAAATTCTTTTGATAAATGCGCTTCCTATAATTACTCCATCAGCTCCCCAATTTCGAACTTTTTTAACATGTTCAGGAGTAGATATACCAAATCCAACTGCGACTGGATTAATGCTTATATCTTTTAATTTAGTAATAAGACTTTCAACTCTATTTTCCATTTCATTTCTCTCTCCTGTTACTCCAGTTACGCTTACTAAATAAGTAAATCCTCTAGTATTCTTAGTTATAGTTTTCATTCTGTCAGACGGAGTAGTGGGTGCAACTAACAATATTAAGTCTATAGAAAAATTGCTAATAATTTCTGAAAACTTTTTTGCTTCTTCCAATGGAAGATCAGGAATGATTAGACCTGAGACACCTGCTTTGGAGGCTATTTCACAAAAATCCTCAAACCCAAAACTTAAAATAGGATTGAAGTAAGTAAAAAGTATTATTGGAATATTTAGCTTACCTTTTAAAGACTCCAATAGTTGGATAACTTTCTTTGAAGTAGTTCCTGAATTTAAAGCTCGCGAGGCAGAAAACTGGATAATCGGTCCATCTGCAAGAGGGTCGCTGTATGGAATTCCCAATTCAATAAGATCAGCTCCCTTTTCTTGCAACTTTAATAAAATTTCTGATGTGATTTCAATATTAGGATCACCTGCCATTATGAAGGGCATCAAAGCTAATTTATTGCTTTTTTTTAATTCCAAAAATTTCTCATTTATTTTTGATAAAGTTTCATTTTTAGTAATTTGCTTTTTCTTTTTTTCTTTCATGAATTTTTGAAATTTTTATATGATAATTTTTAAGATGTTTATGGATTTTTTTCTAAATCTTTCATTAGTTTATCCTGCTCTTCTTTTGATAATGAGTTAAATTTGATTTCTAGTTTATCATTCACAATTTTTTCATATTCTTTTCTATAACGCTTCCTTTGTTCCATAAAAGTCATCTTTCCGCTTATAACTCTCAATACATAAGATGATACCCAAGTTATTACAATCACAATTAAGATAAAATTTGAGATAGTACTAGTTGTAAAGTTATCGATACCAAATTGTGGTGCTAATTTATAACTTAATAATCCTAATAAAGAGAATAATAAGCCGATTTGTAGAACTTTACCTTTAGTCAATTATTTACCCTTTTCTATCTCCTCTTAATCTGAGATTTAAGAATGGAGAAAATAAAATTAAACCTGGGAAAAAAAGAAAAACTAATCCATAAACTCCTAATCTCTCTAATTTGCCCATAACATTCCATCTGTTATTCATCCAATAAAAGAGAATTAGAGGGGAAACTATTAAATAAAGAGAAATAATCGCAATGTAGGCAACTAGAGTAGCAAATGAACTATTAAAAATACTTTCCATTTAAATTTCTGGTTTTTCTTAGTTAAAACATAACAATTATTGAAAGTTATCGTAAGAACTAAAAATAAATAGTTTAAGAATGGGAGTGGGGGGACTTGAACCCCCACGAGCTAAAGCGCTCGACGGATTTTAAGTCCGGCGCGTCTACCAATTCCGCCACACTCCCAAAAGGAATTTGCGCTTTCCAATCGTAGCTGAAAGTATCTCAATTAACCAAGAAAAATGCGAATATTTACATTTTCTCGAAATCTTTAAAATAGAATTTATCTTCAATCTTTAAATTTATTATTTAAAGAACAATTGCTTATTTACATTTTTCTTAAGATAATAGATTTTTTTATTTAACTATTCCCTCTACTCGCCAAGATAAAGTTTCACCTCCATGAAATGGTTTTATTTGTCCCAAAACCTTTTTTCCCTCAATTACATCAATAAATTCTGGAATTTGATTCGACATAGATACCAACTTTATTTTTTCTTTATTAATTGGCAAATGATAAAATTTTGGCCCATTCAAACTTGCAAATTTCTCGAATTGATCTAAGGCATTTTCTTCCTCAAATACTTTTACATAGCTTTCTATTGCTACTGGAGAATTAAAAATACCCGCACAACCACAAAAGGCTTTCCACTGTCTTAGATGAGGTGCAGAATCTGTGCCTAAGAAAAAACATTCTTTTCCGCTAGTAGCAGCTTTCCTTAAAGCAATTCTATTTTTTTCTCTCTTAGGTACAGGTAAGCAGTAAAAGTCACTATTTAAACCACCAAAGAACATCGCATTTCTATTTATATGTAAATGATGAGGAGTAATAGTAGCTCCTAAGTTATTATCTTGAACAAAATCAACAGCATGGGCTGTAGTTATATGTTCTAAAACAATCTTTAATTTTGGAAATTTTTTTATTAAAGGTGATAGTTCTTTATCTATAAAAACTTCTTCCCTATCAAAAATATCTACTTCGGGATCATTCACTTCTCCATGAATTAAAAGAGGCATTTCAAGTTCTTGCATAACTTCAAAAACTTCATAAAGATTTTCTATTTTTTTAACCCCAAAACTGGAGTTGGTTGTCGCATTAGCAGGATATAATTTGGCAGCAAAGAAAACATTCTTGTTAAAGCCTTCCGTTAATTCATCTTTTTTTGTTTCGTCAGTTAAATATATAGTCATTAATGGATCAAATGTGGAATTTTCAGGCAATGCTTCAGATATAGATTTCTTGTAAGAAATACATTTTTTTATCGATGTTATTGGATTTTTTGTATTTGGCATCACAATAGCTCTCCCAAAAAGTTCGGATGTAAACCTAATAATATTTTTTAAAACAATACCTTCCCTTAAATGTAAATGCCAATCATCAGGTTTTAATATAGTTAATTCTTTCAAAATTTTTATTATTTAATTAATCTTAACAGCAAATAAAAATTGACAATAGTTTTAAGGTAGTTATTGAATAAATTAAAGATATAATCATCTAAATAAGTCTTTTGAATATGAGTGAATTTATATTGCCAATAATAGAGATAATAATAGGAATAATATTACTTTTTGGAGGTGGAGAACTATTCATTCAAGGGGCGATTTCTTTATCGTTAATTTTAGGGATACCTCAAATAGTAATTGGTTTAACTGTAGTTTCCTTGGGTACGAGTTCACCTGAATTGTTAGTAAGTTTAAATTCAGTTTTAAAGGGAAGTGACTCGCTTGCAGCTAGCAATGTAATAGGAAGCAATATTTTTAATGTTCTTGTTGTCTTAGGAATAAGCTCATTGATAACACCTTTAAAAGTCAAAAGCAGAATTGTCAGACGAGATGTACCTCTTCTAATAGCTATTTCATGTGCAGTCTGGGCAATGTCTTCAACTGGTCTATTAACTTGGCAAGCAGGAATTTTTCTAATATTTTGTTTAATTCTAAATACAATTTGGGAAATAAATACCATTAAGGAGAATGAAGAGGATACTAGAAATGCTGAACCTGAGATAGAAGAATCTCAAGGGATAGAGGGAGGTAAGCTCAATATTATATTAAAATTTATATCTGGAATTCTTCTTCTAAGTATCGGTTCGAATATTTTAGTAAATGGATCTCAATCGTTAGCAACTCTACTAGGCGTAAATGAAGTTACTATTGGTCTTACTATTGTCGCGACAGGAACCTCCCTGCCAGAGTTAGTTACATCAATAATTGCAGCTTTTAAAGGCAAAACAGATCTCGCCATCGGTAATGTTATTGGAAGCAATTTGCTCAATCAGCTTCTTATACTTGGTAGTTGCAGTATTTTCTCTGGATTGAAAGGTTTACTAATTGAACTAAGCCTAATAAAAGTTGACTTACCATTTATGGTTTTAACTACTTTTGCATGCCTTCCAATTTTTTGGACCAAGGGTAAAATCACTAGAATTGAAGGCTTCATACTTTTGAATCTTTATATTTTTTACATCATTGATAAGTTATTGTTCTTAAGGGGATTTAGCAATCTATATCAAATGAGAGTGTGTATTTTTATTTATTTTGCATTTTTTACAGTTTTTCTTATTGCTCAAGAAAGGTTTAAAGTTTCTAGAAGATAATTTCATTAGCCATACATAGTTACAAATTCCTCTGAAATAGTTGGATGCAAAGCCATAGTAGTATCAAAATCCTTTTTAGTAATTCCAGCATTTAAAGAGACTGATACCATTTGTATAATCTCAGAAGCGGCTTCCCCAAACATATGACAACCTAAAACCTTATCATTCATTTTGTTGACAACAAGTTTTAAAAGACATTTAGATTTATTTTTTTTAAAAGTATTAGACATAGGATTAAAACTACATTTGAAAATTTTTATATTTACTTCCGAATAAATTTCTTTTGCTTCTTCCTCACTAAGTCCAACAGTTGAAATTTCTGGGATAGTAAAGACTGCCTTGGGAATATTTTTATAATTAACTCTTCTTTTATGATAAGCAAAATAATTATCTGCAAAAACTCGCCCTTGTTCTATTGCTACTGGAGTTAAATTTGGTTTTTTTATTACATCTCCAATAGCAAATATATTGGGATTACTTGTCTGATTCAGTTCATTGACCTCTAAAAAAGCGCCATCCATTTTTAGATTTAGATTTTCTAAATGCAATCTTTCTAGATTCGGTTCTCGTCCAGTTGCAATTAGTATATTTTGGGTTAATAGTTTATTCCCCGAAGCCAAAGTTGACTCTAGATTGCCATTTATTTTTTTAATAGACTTTAATTGATTTTTAAATTTTAAATCTATACCTAGAGCAGTCATTGATTTTTCTAAACATTCTGATAAGTCTTTGTCAAAGCCATTTAATAAGTTCTTACCTCTAACTAATTGTGTAACTTCAGTACCCAAGTTTTTAAAAATTGAAGCAAATTCACATGCGATATAACCTCCACCAACTATTAATAATGTCTTAGGAAAATCTTTTAATTCAAAAATATCATCACTACTCCAGGCATACTCTATTCCAGGAATATTTAATTTTTTTGGTTTACCACCAACTGAAATAAGAATTTTTTTTGCACTTACTTTTCCTAAAATATTTTTTGTTTTTGGACAAACTATTTCTATAAAATTTTGATTTAAAAATCTTCCATGGCCTTCAAAAACTTCTACATTTAATTTTTTTAAAGAGTTTGAATGTAATTCACTTAATCTAGAAACCTCTTCTCTAACGTTTTTTAGTAGGATATTAGATTTAAAAGTTATTTCTTTGCTTATTAAGCCATAACCTTCAGCAGAATACATATTACTTCTATTATTAGCAGCATATACCATCAGTTTTTTTGGTACACAACCTCTAATAACGCAAGTCCCACCTATTTTATTAACTTCAATTATTGCAACTTTTGCACCATAACTCGCAGCGCGTTTTGCTGCAGCCAATCCTCCTGAACCAGCCCCAACTACAATTAAGTCAAATTCGAAATCCAAAACCTTTTAAATCATTTATTATATCGTAAATATAAGGCTTGATATCAACAAATGAAAAACGTTTTGAGTTGGGCCGATTTAAGTAAACTCAACATTGATGATATTGACAGAGTTAATGGGATAAATAATTCTTACTCAAACTTAAGGTTATTTAGTCATACTGAAAAAGAAGTCGATGTTATTTTATATCGAGATAGACATTCTTGGTGCCCTTACTGTCAAAAGATTTGGTTATGGCTTGAATTTAAAAGAATCCCCTACAGAGTAAAGAAAATAAATATGTATTGTTATGGCCAAAAAGAAAAATGGTATCTCAACAAAGTAAGGTCAGGTAAATTACCTGCGATAGAATTAAATGGAAAGTTAATTACTGAAAGCGATAACATAATTACTTCCTTAGAAAATGAATTCGGAGCACTTGGTTCATCTCTCTTATCAAAAGGTCTTCATGATGCTAGAAATTTAGAGAGAGAGATTTTTAGGTCATGGTGTAATTGGCTTTGTAAAAAAAACTTTAGTTATCTAGATCAATCCTTAAGCAAAAACAAATTTAGAGAATCTATTTTAAAACTTGAAAAAATATTAAGTTTATCCAAAACAGGATTTATAGATTCGCCAATATATGATTCTAAAAAATTAGAGCCAGGTACTGGAGATATCATTTTTGTTCCATATTTGGAAAGAATGAATGCTTCTTTAAGCTATTACAAAGGATTCAATTTAAGAAAAAATTATCCTTTTATTGATAGATGGTTTACACTCCTTGAAAATTCTAGTATTTATAGAGGTACTCAAGGGGATTTTCATACACATTCCCATGACTTACCTCCTCAAATGGGTAGCTGTTTCAAAGAGATGAATGCACAACAAATTTCCTATTCTAATTTAATAAATAATGGAGAGGGACTTGGGGAGTTGGAATTTAATCAAGATCTAGACTTGGATTATTACGCTAAATTTGCTCTCAAAAGAGTCCTAAAGCATAAAGATAACATTATAAATGCTAATCCTTATCAAAAAGACTTATTTGAGGAAGCATTAAAATGTGCTCTGACTTATATGATGACCTCTGAAGTTAATGAAATTCCAAATAAGGCAGCTATATCTATAAACTACTTAAAAAATAGAATTTCAGTGCCAAGAGACATGCCTATACTATCAGCGAGATTATTAAGACAATCATTAAATAAAATAGAATCTCCTTGTATTAATTCTAAAATTGACAGGATTCCTGATAAACATAGATATGATCAAGATCCTGCGAAATTTATATTAAGTTAAGTACTATAAATTTTTTCTTGAGTCGATTTGGAGTAAATCCTTAATCTTTTGAACTTGGCTGGCGACATTTGGATCACTTGACAATTTTTTTTCAACTTGCTCAATAGCATACATAACTGTTGTATGATCTTTACCTCCAAATTCATCTCCAATTTTTGGAAGGCTTAGATCAGTTCCTTGTCTCATCAGATACATGCCTATTTGCCTTGCCTGACTAACTGGCTTTCTTCTGCTTGAACTAACTAATTCTTCAGATGAAACCTCAAAAAAGTCCGAGACTTTTTTTAATACCTGTTTAGGAGTTACCACTACTCCAACACTATTTGGGTCAAGCATTGGAGCAATTGATTGAACTGTCATAGGTAATCCAGTTATTGACGCAAATGCTACCGCCCTAGTAAAAGCCCCTTCTAGTTCTCTAATATTTGAGGAGAATCTTCCAGCGATAAATTGAATCAAATCTCTAGGGAGACTCATTCTTTCTTGTTCTGCTTTTTTCTGCAAAATTGCCATTCTAGTTTCTATATCAGGAGGTTGAATATCTGCTATTAATCCCATTGAAAATCTTGAAATTAGTCTTTCTTGTAACTTAGGAATTTGACTAGGGGGCCTATCACTTGCGATGACGATTTGTTTACCCGCCTCATATAAAGCATTGAAAGTATTAAAAAATTCTTCTTGTGTATATTCTTTTCCCTCTAAGAATTGAATATCATCAATTAATAAAAGATCTACTGATCTATATTTATTTTTAAAGGCATGCATTCCATCTTTTCTTATAGATTGAATTAAATCACTACTAAAAGTTTCAGTTGAAACATATAAAACTTTCGCTTCTGGATCAATTTCTACTCGATAATGACCAATAGCTTGCATTAAATGAGTCTTCCCAAGGCCAACACCACCACAAATAAATAATGGATTAAATTCCCTCCCAGGAGATTCTGCCACAGCTAGAGCTGCGGCATGTGCCATGCGACTATTAGGACCTACAACGAATCTTTTAAAAACATAACGTGTATTTAAAGAATGAGATTTTTTTGATCTATTAATTAACTTATTGACCTCACTTGTCGATGAAGATTTCATCTGAGAATTAATATTTTGTGGGCTAACAAAATCAGGATTATTTAAATTGTTGTTGGTATTGGTTTCTGACTTAAACACTACTTTTACATTATGTCCACAAATTTCTTCTGCAGCTTTTTCAATAGTTTCACTATAATTTTTTCTTAGCCAATCACTCGTAAAGTTATTGGGAGTAATTAAAGTTAACAAGCCATTTTCAAAACAATTAAATTTCGCAGGCCTTATCCAAGTTTCGAAGGATGGCTTGCTTAAATTCTTTTGAAGCAATTGTTGAACTTCTGCCCAAATAGGATTGGTTGTTTGCACTAAATCTATTCAATAGATATTTAATCTAGTGGGGATTTGTTAATTGGTCATTCTCAAATCATAAGATCATGATAAATTTAAAATTTATTAACAATGCAGCTTAAAAATATAAAAAAGTAAAATCTATTTATTAGCAAAACCGTATAATAAATGTAATTATTTTTATTTTTTATTGGAGAAAGCACTTCTCATAATCATGGCTAAGTGGCATGCTTATGGTCGTTGTAAAACTAGATTATCAAAAAATATAGGGAAAATAAGTTCTGCGAATGTACAAAGAAAAATGACAGAACATACAGTTTTAGTTGCTAGATCTCTTGAAAAGAAAGGTTTAATTGATATTTCCTTAGCTATATCTGGTCTTGGATTCAAAAAGAGTAAAAGATGGTCTGATGAATTAGGAATTAAAGACTTTAATTTACAAGGGAAAGGATGCTTAGGAGAAAAAATGAGAAGACAAATCCTCTTAAATAAAAGATCAGGTCTTTATAAAAAAATGAAAAATATTATTTTAATTGGAACCGACCTTCCAGATTTTTGTCATATAGATTTATTAAATACGCTCCAAAAACTAAAAACAAATGATCTTATTTTAGGCCCATCAAATGATGGTGGATATTGGCTAATTGCTTTTTCAGAGAGATTATTATCTACTAATTTATATTTACCATTTATAAATATAAAATGGAGGAAAGAAAATGTTCTCCAACAAACTATTAATAACTTTTCTTCAATGGTCTTAAAATATGACTTTCTTCAAAGTAAAATAGATATTGATACAATATCAGATATTGAAAAAAGAGAATAATTAAGTTGCCTAAAATCTCAATAATTATTCCTACCTATAATGAATCTCAACATTTACCATTATTACTTTCAGATTTATCAATAAGTAATGGAGAAGTGGAAATTATAATTGTTGATTGCAATAGTAAAGATAAAACAAAAGATATCGCCAATCTCTATGCAGCAAAGATATATGAGTTAAAGGAGAAGAACAGAGGGTTGCAACTAAATATTGGAGCCAAAAAAGCTACGGGCAAGTGGTTTTTATTTATGCATGCCGATTCTAGGCTTAGTCAAGATTGGTTAAAAAAAATAAAACTAATCACAAACGATAAAGATAATAAAATTTATTTTTTTAAATTTAAAATTAATAACAAAAAAATTATTTATAGATTTCTTGAAATCGTTGTAAATCTTAGAAGCTATATTTTTAAAGATCCCTATGGAGATCAAGGATTACTTATTCACAGAAAATCCTATTTCAAAAATAAAGGTTACAGAAAAATTCCCTTAATGGAAGATGTAGATTTTATAAAAAGATTGAAGAATAAAGAACAGTTAAGAATGTTAAATATCCCGATTTCTACTAGTAGTAGAAAGTGGGGAAAAACTAATATTATTATTCAAGCCTTAAAGAATTGGAATTATAGAAAAAGGTGGTTAAGCGGGGAATCGACACAATCTATATATCTTGATTACTACAAGAATTAAATTAATTTGCATACCAAAAAGCACATTTTGTACCTTTTGGTTCCAAGAGCCAACCTTGTCTTTTATAAAACGATACAACTTCGGCGTCAGCGAACAGAGTAACTTTTGATATCCCAATTCTTTTTAATTCTTTTAATATATAATTCATTAATTCTTTGCCTAAACCTAAGCCTTGATAGACGGGATTTACAGCTACATCCCATATGTTTGCCTCTATAACCCCATCCCCAGTACATCTAGCAAAGCCGACAAGCCTGGGGAATTTTTCATCATGACGCCATAACCCTACCACAAGAATACTATATTCTAAGGCTCTTTTTACTCTCCTTATGGGCCGCCTACTCCAACCAACAGTCTGCAAAAGTTGATCTAACTCTATGAGATCTAATTCCTTATATTTACTACAAACAAAAACTTCTTTTTTATCTTTGTGGGTAAATTCATAAGAATTTAAACCATATTTTTTTAAAAGTTCATCCTCTGAAAGAGTTTTTGTTTTCTTAATAGATGACCCTCGGTTCCTAAAAATCATTAAAAACTAGCAAATCCTTTTTCTTGAAGTTCAGAGAGCTGAAAATATAGTCCTTTTTTAAGTCTAAGTTCTTTGTGGTTTCCTTCTTCAATTAAAGTCCCCCCTTTTAAGACTAATATTTTATCAGATTTTTCAATAGTAGCTAATCTATGCGCTATTACTAATGCAGTTCTTTTTTTCAATAACCTTTCAAGATCTTTTTGCAAAGTAGCTTCTGTAGAGGGATCCATAAAGGCAGTAGCTTCGTCCATTATCAAAATAACTGGATTTCTTATAGCTACTCTTGCTACGGAAAGAAGTTGTCTTTCTCCGGAAGAAAGATTTCCTCCTCTTTCTCTTAAATATGTATTTAAACCATCAGGCAATTTTTTTAATAACGTCTCCAAACCAAGCTCTTTACAAATATTTTCTAATTCTTGAGTATCAATATTAGTACTTAATTTTAAATTATCTGCAACGTTACCACTAAAAATAAATGTATCTTGTAAGACCACACCAAGCATATTTCTAAGTCTTGCTATTGGTATATCCTTGATGTTGACATCATCTATTAAAATCTCACCTTCTTGAGGTTCATATAATCTACAAAGTAACCTTATTATGGTCGTCTTACCAGAACCAGTTGGGCCAACAAAAGCCACATGTTCGCCTGGATTGACTAAAAAAGATAAATCCTTTATTACATGTTCACCTTGTTTATAAAAGAAATTAACATTTCGAAATTCAATTTTTCCCTTAAATTTATAATCCTTACTTAAAGTTTCTCCAGACATTTGTTTTATAGAAATTGAATCTTTAATTTCAATTTCTTCATCTAACAACTCATTTATTCTCTCTACTGCAGTCAACCCTCCTTGTATCTGCGTAAATCTCTCTGCTAGCTGTCTTAAAGGTTCGAAAAGTCTTTGAGAATATAAAATAAAAGTTGTTAATGTCCCTAAACCAATATTACCTGAAGTTACTAGATATCCTCCTACAGCTAATACTAAAGAGACAGCCGCGAGAGAGATCCATTCTATAAATGCAGATATACTACTATCGTAAAAGATGGTTCCATTAACAGCTTTCTTATAAGCAGTCCCCGTATTATAAAATTTCTTGCTATTGAAAGATTCTCTTCTAAACATTTGAACGACTTCTAATCCTTGAAGGTTCTCTTGGAAATCAGAATTAAGTTGAGATAGTTCCTCTCTAACTTGATAGTTTGCTTTTCTATAACGTTTTTGAAGCCAAATAATAAAATAAGAGACAGGAATTTGAGTTAAAAGTAGCAGAATAGCCAGTCCTTTATCTATTGAAAGCATTGTTAATGAAATAACTATAAGACTTACAAAATCCGCAATTACTCCAACTGCCCCACTACCAAAAACTTCTGATAAGGCATCTACATCATTTGTAAGTCTTGTTAATAATTTACCTACTGGCATTTTATCGTGATATTTAAGCGAGAGAGAAATAGAATGCTCGAAAAGTTCTCTTCTAATCCTTGCTGTTAATCTTTGTCCAACTGCTTGGATATTATATGATTGATATCCTTGCAAAACCAATCTAAATAGAACAGTTATTAATAGGGTTATGATAATTAAATTAATAGATTGTCCAAAGAAAGTTTTACTTAACCATACATCTGTGCTTTCATTTTTTAAGATTGTTATCGCCTGACCAACTAATAATGGTTGAATAGCTCCTGCGAAAGAAACAGGCAATAAGACTATCAAAATCAGATAAATTGTTTTCTTATCTTTAGTTAAATATCTACCTAATTTTTTGATTCTATTAAAATCATTCAAAAACATTTATTTAAGTATGTTGTATTCCTTTTTGAGATTCTATTGATAAAATCACATCTCGGAGAGGATTGCTATCTAATCTAATAGAAAGAGGATTGGCAATTAATCTTGCAGTTGAATAAAAAAGATCGTCAATTTTACTTAAACCGTTTTCTCTAAGAGTCTTACCAGTCGCCACCAGATCAACTATGGCTTCGGCCATTCCAGTGATAGGACCAAGCTCAACTGAACCCGTCAAATGTACAATCTCAACTGGTATATTTAAGTCATCGAAATAAGCTCTAGCAGTTTTTGTGAATTTACTTGCCACTTTACAATTAGCTGGCAGATCAGTAGGTTTTAAATAATTACTAGAATTCTTGACCGCAAGTGACATATGACATCCTCCAAACTCTAAATCAAGCAATTTAGCTACTTGTAATTCAGATTCCTGCAAAACGTCATATCCTACAATTCCTAAATCAGCTTGTCCATAACTTACATAGACTGGAACATCTCCATTCCTTACTAATAAGGCTTTGGCTCGTTTACATTTTGAATCAATTGTTAATGATCTATTGTTTTCTAACAATGCATCAGAGAAGTTCAATCCTGCCTTTTTAAAAATTGAAATTGAATCTTTTAACAGAGCTCCTTTAGGTAAAGCTATAGTAATCATAGATCAATTTTTTTTACACATTTTTTAATTCTAAGGTAACAATGGAATTTAATAAAGAGCAACAAATAATCGGGCTTAGAGTTTTAAGTGATAATGTAATTTGGCTATGGAAAAATGATAAATATGTAGTAGTAATTGATCCTGCCCTATCTCAACCCGTAAAAGAATACCTGAAAGCTAATGACCTTAAATTAGAGGCTATTTTACAAACACATCATCACTCAGATCATATTGGGGGAACTAAAGAGCTTATTCATGAATGGCCAAATGTTAAAGTCATAGCCTCAGCGAAAGAAAAAGACCGTATTCCTTTTCAAAATTTATCTGTTAAGCACGGAGACAAGTTAAAACTATTAGATGAAGAAGTTGAAGTAATTGAAGTAATAGGACATACAAGATCACATCTAGCTTTTTATTTTAATAATGAAACTCCTGTTCTCTTTGTTGGTGATACTTTGTTTTCGGCTGGATGTGGGCGAGTCTTTGAAGGCACTTATAAACAAATGTATAATTCTCTAAAAAAAATCAAGTCTTTACCAAAAAACACTCTTATTTACTGTGCGCATGAATATACGAAGTCAAATCTTTTGTGGGCATTAGATATTGAACCAGAAAATCAAACTTTAAAAAAGAAACTCATTGAAGTTAAAAAGAAAATTGCTTTAAAAGAACTTACAATTCCATTTCTACTTAAAGAAGAGTTGAAAATTAATCTGTTTTTGAGAGCAGATAATTTAAAAAGATTTTCTTATTTAAGAGCAAATAAAGATTCATGGGTTTAAATTTATATAAATATCCTTAATCTAATGTCTTTAACAAAAGTAATTAGGACTTCTAATGCACCAGATCCAGTTGGTCCATATAACCAAGCAATCAAAGCAGGTGGGTTCATTTATTGTTCTGGTCAAATTGCTATTGATCCAGCTTCAAATGAAATAAATTGCCTTGGTAACATCGAGAAGGAAACTACTCAAGTTTTGAAAAATCTTTTAGCTGTTCTTGATGCAGGGGGGGCAAAAGCAAAAGATGTTATTAAAACAACTATTTATTTAACTGATTTAAAAAATTTTCAAACTGTTAATGAAATTTACAGTGACTTCTTTAAGGTAGATAATCCCCCTGCGAGAGCATGTGTTGAAGTTTCTTCTTTACCAAAAGGCGTTTTAATTGAAATAGATTGCGTAGCATTTTTAGATTAATTTCTAATTATTTAGAAATTTGAAATAAGAGCCAATAATGCACCATATTTATATAGATTATTAATTAATAATTCTTCTTTGATCTATGACAGCAGCAAAGCTCAATATAGACGAACTAGAAGCAGGATACCCTTTATTTTGTAAAGCTCTAAGGTTGTTAATTTTAAAAGGCAACTCACTTAAAGAAATTGAGAGGACAGTTTGTTGGGGTCATCTTGAAACATTAAATAGATGCCTTCCTGGAAGGTATAAAGCCCCTACTTATTTAATGGCTCTAATTAAAAGAGATATTGATAAACCTAATAATTATTAATTAACCTTAATTTCTAAATAAAAACTATCTATTTGATTGGAAAAATCCTTTTCAATTGAAGATAGATTTTCTGAGTTTAAAAAGATTGTAATACTTACAAAATTCTTACCAAAACTAATATTTGGAAATATATTTTTCTCCTTACATAATTCATCAACCATTTTCATGAATTTACTAATACATGAATATTCCTCAAACTCAAATCTTTTTTCAACTCTTAAAGGTGATTCTCTTTGACTCCACATTAATTTTTTAATTAGATTCCCAATAATCAATAATTCCGCCAATAGTTAAATCAGTTTGCACTTCTGGATTAGGGCAAGCAAATCTTGCTGCTGAGCCACTAGCAGTAAAAACCCAGTTACCCTCTCTAGCACCAACAGGATCAACTGCAACAACTTTTTTACCTTTATTATTTTCTAAAATCCTCAAATTCATATGTCCCAAGCCTGCTACTCTTTGAGTACATACCATTCTTCCACAAACCTTCATTATTTCCAAAATTAATTATCCCTCCAATTAAGTCTCATTTTCGGGATCCCAGTGATCAATAATTCCAACAATTGTTAAATCACTTGGATATGATTTGCTGCCTGCAGCCTCTCTAGCAGCAGAACTGCCCACACAAATGACCCAATCTCCTGGTTTACAACCAACAGAGTCAACTGCGACTTTTTGTGATGAACCATCTAAAACTACTTGTAAATGTCTATGTTCAAATCCAGGAATTCTATTGGTTGATACAAGTGGTTTAACTACCTTACAAATAAGCATAATTAGTGAGCCTCCTCTAATTTTTTATCAAAAGACATTCCAATAATATGAGCGGAATGTATGTTGTCCCTATCCCTAATAGTAAGACAAGTATGCAACAAACCTTGATCAACTAAATTTTTATATCTAATTGATATCGCATTATTTACTCTCTCACAATCTTTTATTGCCCTTTCTTTCGCCCCTGGAACTTTGCCAGAGTAATCAAATCTTATTACTACTGGTATAGGGAGATCATTTGAGACATTTAATCCTTTAAAAATCTTAACTCCAACATCCAAATCTGGAGCTCCCTCTTCAACAGTATCTAAATGTGCAAAATAAGTTAAATTTCTTAGATGTACTTCTTTGAAACCTATCCCAACTCCAATAAATCTCTCAGCATGACCAATATCCTCATAAGCACCTGTATGAAATTCTTTTACATAGTCAATTTGAGAAATATTATTAACTATTAATTTAAAAATAAATTTATTAATTCCTGTTAGCTGATCCCTGGAAGATTTTCTATCGATAATTTGACAGATTTCTTTTTCAGCTTCTTCTTTTGAAAAATTTATTGTTGAATTATATATTTCTAAAGTTGAAATGGTTTTTTCTAAATCTATATTACCTTCGCTTGTAGACAAATGAATCTTTAATGAGTCTGTATCAGTATCAAGGCCTATTAACATAAGATCTACTGAAGCACCGCAACAAAAACTATTTTCAACAGCCTCCCTAAAAGCAAGTAATTTCTTGCTCCCTTCTTTTGCGGCTAATTCATCATTACTACCATGAGCGGCACATCCCTGATGAAGAGGATCAACAGAACTAAAATGATAAGTTACAACCTTCAGATATCTTGTATCTTTAAGAGCCTCATTAGGAGTGTTCTCTCTATATCTACTATGTTCAGTTTTCACCCATCTATTAACAGTATTTTCAATATCAAAAAGTGCTCCTGCATGAGACCTTCTTCTAACAGCACTAAATGGAATTCTCATAACATAGGCAACTGAATGAGCTAATCTTCCATCAGAGCAGGGCGTGATGTCTAGCAAATGTATGCCACAATCCAACATAAAATCTTCAAACTCTTTTGCATTGCTACCTCCAGTCGCTCCATCTAAAGGATCATTTTCAAAAAAATCATCACTTAATTTTTCATGTTGTTTAAAAGAGCACCAAGCATATAAAGCTCTCATATCCAATGGTTTAACCCAAGATTTATCTAATATATGAAGCGGCAATTCTATCCCTAAATTATTTTTTGCAATGCTTTGAGCTGTATCAATAAAATTATCTTGATGTTGTATACTTGCGATTTCTTTTAAGGTTGGGACGATGTTATCAAAATTTCTTTTTATCTGACTTTCATATTGATAGAGTTTTTCATTCTGATAAACGTTTGTCCAATTATGAGTTTTATGAGAATTTATTTGATTATTAAAATCATTAGATTGTTTATGAATATTTTCTGTGAAAGTTTTCATCGGAGCCGTAGGCCCCAATGTATAATTCTTCCGTTTAGCCAGTCCCCTTAAAGGCATTTACTTATTAACCTCTTGCACCGCCCGAGAAAGTTACAAGTTGACCATCTCGAGTATTCCCACTAGATCCAGTGATAAGAAAATCAGGCTCTTTCATTTCTTCATTTCTTTTGATATCCATTACCGGCATTGCGCTTGTCATTCCTGGTCTCGTAGGGTTTCTTTTTCTTGCAGAAGCTCCTTCAGTACCTGTTACCCTATCTCCCCTATCCCAATCATCTCCTGTTATCTTTAACCCAGCAGATTGACCTTCACCTGTAATTCTAGATTGTGCTCTCTCCTTTGTAGGATCAAAATCTTTTGTATCTTTTTTGGTATTTAAAAGTTGATTTTTGTTTTTATCAAACCTGAATTGTTCTGTTCCAGTTACTTTATCTATAGCCATATCAAAAGGACCAGTAATTTTGGAACCATTCTCATATTCATTACCAGTAACTCCCTCTCTTTTTTTATCTGAGTATCTATCTCTTGAAGGAGAATTTACAGAAAAATCTTCCCATGTTTTTAAATTTTTCCTTTCACTATTAGCGTAATCATTTTCAAAAGAATGATTTGAGCAATTATCACCTAATTGATCTCCTCCTACATAAGGAGTACCAGTTGGATTTAAGCAAGCACCTTTGGCTGCTCCAGTCATTTGCCCTCCAATACCTGGTTGTATTCCAGTAAGACGTGCATTTGAACTACTACCTAAATAAACCTTGCCTTTACCTTTGATTTCATTAACCAAATTAGAATCACAATTATCCTCTACTTGTTCTAAGCCTGCATAAGGAGTACCAGTTACATTTTTGCATGTTCCCGGTTCATCTCCAGTAACTTGATTAGACCTTCCTGTTTGAGTACCACTTATCTCATTAGCATTATTTGAGAGACTTACTCCAACTTTTCTAGCTTCGGCTTTAGGTTTAGATTTACAAAAAGTCTCGTACTGTTGTGAACCAATATATTCATCCCCAGTAACATTTTTACAACTTCCAGGTTCATTCCCAGTAACAAATTCAGATCTGCCAACTCCAGTACCAGTTAAAGCGTTACCATTTAATGTGTTATATTCGCCAACTTTCTCAGTAGATCTCCCTTTAGGATTGGGTTCTGAACCAAGATATTGATCACCAGTTAATTGATGTCCTGATCCAGCCTCATCGCCAGTAACTAATGATGATCTACCCGGTAAGGAACCGGAAACTTTTAATCCATCAGTAGTATTACTTTGTTTAACCTTAGATGGATTTTTTGGAACTTCTCCACAATATTTACTCGATTGATTTGCAGAAGTATATTCCGTACCAGTTACATTTTTGCAAGTTCCTGGCTCATCTCCAGTAACCTTTTCAGATCTACCAACCTCATTACCCGTAACTTTATTACCAGAAGATGTTGATGTAACAGAAGCCCTAACAGGTTGCTTGTATTCAGGTTTGTTTTTACAGAATTCGTTGGTGATCTCTGCACCTAAGTATTGTGTCCCAGTAACACTTCTACATGTACTTGCTTCATTACCTGTAGTTTTTTAGAGATCTGTTGGCTTGTGTTCCTGTAACTACTTGTCCTGAATTAGTTTCACTTTTACCAACTTTCCAACTTGCATCTGCAATATTCATTTTAGATCCATGTTTATTAGGGCCACATGGTCTACATTTACTGTTTGACTTTTTAGATTTATCTCCAGTTTTACTTCTAAGTTCTCTTACTCTCTGAGAAATTTCTCTACTAGACAAATCTGGATCTCCTCTTCTCGCTAAAGAAGCAGCACTATTATTTTGTTTAGAAGCAGATTTTCCATGTTTAGATTGTGCTTCTCTTCGCGCTAAAACAATATCCCTACTTGTATTTGTAATTGGTTTTCTTTTTTGACTTACTCTCCTCTTTATATTTTTCTGAACTTTATGATTTTCTATGCTTTCGATATCTTTTTTCTCAGAAATATCTGAATTTGTATTTGCTTTAACTGGGATTACTTTTGATGATTTATTAATTTCAGTGCGAGTCCTATCAGAGGAATTGATGGCAGATTTTCCATGAGTTGACATTGCTTTTCTTCTCTCAATAACTAACTCTTTACTCGATAATTTTGAAGAGGCGGAGCTAACAGGTATGTCTTTTTTACTTGATTTAGTCATATTTCCTGTACCAGAAGACTTTGTTGCTAAAGTTTTTATATCTTGAGATGATCTGACTCTGTCTTGAGTTGAAGAAGAATTTATTGCAGCTTTTTTACCACCATCACTCATGGCTTTTCTTCTATCTAAAGCAATCTCTCTACTGGTTTTTGTTGACATAATCTTCAAATGTAAAAGTCTTTTAAAAACTTTCTCCAATAAAAACTTAATTTCAAAAGGAGAAAGATATTTATAACTAAATGAGGGTTTAGCGCCCTTGGAAAACTACAAAAGCTGTACCTTGACTTTGTGTGTAAGCATCGTAACCAATAATTCTTACATGATGATCAGGGTATGCTCTATGGCATGCCTCTAATTCACTAACAATCAAGTTAAGATCTTTTTCCCCAAAGAAAGGGAGCTTCCAATAAGACCAATAGGATTGCATACTTCCAGTTGGATGTACATGCTCAATAACAGGACTCCATCCTTGAGCAATAATGTAGGCAATTTGATCGTATATTTCTTCCTGGGTCATCGGTGGTAAAAAACCGAATGTTTCCAGGGTGGCAACTGTTTGGTAGTCACCAACTGTGCTCTGGAAAGGCATAATTAAATGATTTGTGAATGATAATCTCGTAAAACGAGGTTTAAAAAATTGAGGAGAAATAATTTTCTCCTCTTGTTTGAAATCTGAGTTAGCCTTGAACGTCGAGCTTATCAACGGTATCAAACTCAAACTTGATTTCTTTCCAAGTTTCAAGTGCGATAGCTAATTCAGGGCTATGCTTAGCAGCCTCCATTAGAATGTCCCTACTCTCTTTTTCGATTTCGCGACCGGCATTACGTGCCTTAACACAAGCTTCTAATGCAACACGGTTTGCAGCGGCTCCCGCAGCTGAACCCCATGGATGACCATGAGTTCCTCCACCAAATTGAAGACAAGAATCATCTCCAAATATTGCAAGCAGTGCTGGCATGTGCCAAACGTGGATACCACCAGATGCAACAGCAAAAACTCCAGGCATTGAACCCCAATCCTGATCAAAGAAGTTACCTCTTGATCTATCTTCAGGAACAAATGATTCTCTCAAGTTATCAATATAACCAAGAGTCGTTTGACGATCACCTTCAAGTTTCCCAACAACAGTTCCAGTGTGTAATTGATCTCCACCAGAGAGTCTCAAACATTTTGCTAGAACTCTGAAATGGATACCGTGTTTTGGATGTCTATCAATAACAGCATGCATAGCTCTGTGTATATGCAGAAGCATGCCATTTTTACGACACCAGTTGGCTAATCCAGTATTTGCTGTAAATCCTCCCGTTATGTAATCATGCATGATGATTGGCATATCGAGCTCTTTAGCAAATTCTGCACGCTCATATAGTTCTTCAGGGGTATTAGCTGTGCAATTCAAGTAGTGCCCCTTTACTTCTCCAGTTTCTTGCTGAGCAAGTTTAACTGCTTCAGCAACAAACTCGAATCTTTCTCTCCAACGTTGGAATGGCTGAGAATTGATATTCTCATCATCTTTAGTTAGGTCAAGACCCCCTCTAAGACATTCGTATACAACCCTTCCGTAGTTCTTACCGGATAAACCCAATTTAGGTTTAATAGTACAGCCAAGAAGAGGTCTTCCATACTTGTTAAGTCGATCTCTTTCGACAACTATTCCGTTAGGTGGTCCACCGCAGGTCTTAATGAAAGCTATTGGGAATCTAATATCCTCAAGACGTAGATGTCTTAGAGCTTTAAATCCAAAAACATTACCTACTAAAGATGTCAATACATTTGTAATTGAACCTTCTTCGAAAAGATCAAGAGGATAAGCAATAAAGGCATAAAAAGCCTCAGGATCTCCTGGAACGTCTTCTATTCGATAACAACGTCCCTTGTAAAATTCAAGGTCTGTGAGAAGCTCGGACCAAACTGTTGACCAAGTTCCTGTTGAGGATTCAGCCGCAACAGCTGCTGCAACTTCTTCTCTAGGGACACCTTCTTGACCTGTACATTTGAAACAGGCTAATAAGTCAGTGTCTAAGGGGACATATTCAGGAGTCCAGTAGGTATCTCTGTACTCCTTTACCCCAGCGTCATACTTCTTACTCATAACGATAATTTTAGGTCTATGTAGGGAAAATAATTATTTTGCAAAAAACTAAGAATTTTGCACTAGCTAATTAGTCCTTTTGACCAAGGAAATCACCGTTACCAAGAGCAGGTTCAACTTCTCTATGAGGACGAGCAATGATGTGAGCCGCAACAAGACCGTCGCCAACTCTTTCACAAGCATCAGCTCCTGCTCTTACTGCTGCGTTAACAGCACCAGTTTCTCCTCTAACTAAAACCGTGACATAACCGCCACCTACGAATTCACGACCAATAAGACGAACTTCTGCTGCCTTGGTCATTGCGTCTGCTGCTTCGATTGCAGGTACAAGTCCGCGTGTCTCGATCATGCCGAGAGCGATACCCATTGTTTCTGTAGCCATTGCCTACTAATTACTAAATGTGGAATGTTCAATAGGAAGAATGGTCCATTAGGTACTTATAAGTCAAGCTTTTTACACTAAAAACTGTATTAATGTTTTTTGTATCATTGATAAGTTAAACTTATCAGCCCTGATACTATTGATATGTCAATACTTATAGAAATCAGTTAGAGCATCAAAACATACGCTTGTGTTAAGAAAAAATTTACATTATGTTATTTCCGTACGAGACAGGCCCTGTCTACTCAGGTGTGGAATGTTCAACCTTTCCTGTCTCCGTATCACATTTTAAAGTAAGATAATAAGTCTACTAACTTTAATAAATTTTGAATCTTCCCACACTTACTATTGCGAGTGGAAATCACAGGAAAGTATCTGAAATTTCTGGGATGTTAGATGTTTTGTCTTTAAGTGTTATTAAACAACCAGACACCTTAAATGTAGAAGAAACAGGTTCAACTTATTTTGATAATGCTTTATTAAAAGCCAAAGCAGCTTCTTTAGCAACGAAAACCTGGGCATTAGCAGACGACTCAGGATTAGAGGTGGATTTTTTAGAAGGGAGACCTGGGATCTATTCTGCTAGATATGCGAAGACTAATATTGAGAAAATCAAAAAGTTAATTAATGAGCTTAGTGATACGCCTTATAGAAGTGCAAAATTTATTAGTTGCATGGTTTTATGTGATCCTGAAGGTAATCTCGTAAAAGATTCAACTGGTATCTGCTGGGGAGAAATCCTTAGAGAACCAAAATATCCAAATGGAGAATTTGAATCTATTTTTTGGGTTAAAGAAGCTAATTGTGTTTACGGAGAACTCAATCAATCACAATTAAGTAAATTGGGAAGTAGAGGGAAAGCGGCCAAGAATATTGCTCCTTTTTTAAAAAAAGAAATTGGTTTGTAATTAAAAAATCTTTTAATAATTAGATATTTGTTCAATTGCTCTAATTGCAGCTGCAGCAGCTTCCTCTACATCCCCTTCTTTACCTGCGAGAGTTAATCTTCCAAAAGCCCCCACTGCTTTAACATCTACAACAGTTATGTTAGAAGCCTTTTCTGCTTCATTTGCCGCTTTTAATACATAACCAGCTGGTTCAGTTTCAAGAATAAACATACTCATTCCAGATTGAATCATAGATCCACTTCTATTTTGCCGATTTATTAAGACTGCATGATCAGGTGTGATGGCACGGATAACTTCTGTCCAACTTGTCGATGGTTTTGTTCTTTTTCTTACCTCACTTCCTATTGCATCTAAGACAACATCTCCAGAATGTAAAACAGTGCTTTGATCTTTATGATAAAGAGCTAAAGAACCAAATGCTCTCTCAACTATCATTTGACCTAATCTTACATTACTTGCTTTTAAAGCAATATCAGTAACTCTGTGCACAGCCATTCCTGGGGAAACTTCCATCCATAAACATGAATCACCAGGTATTGGTAAAAAACCTCTACTTACAGTGCCCATATAAGCTGCAAGTTGAGGTTGAAGAGAATCTAAAAAAACATAAGTTCTTAGCTCAATTTGTTCTACTTGACTTGCTTGTCTAGATACTAGTGATTTTTCAGAGTCAGTCGTAATAAAACAGCTAGCTCCACCGGCCTGAGACTGCACCTCAGATCCTGTAACGAGAGAACTACCTTTTTTTCGTTCTCCTCTATTTAAGCTAGAAGTTGGTTCCATTGACGCGACTATAACGGATAACGGTTCTTTTTTTCTATTAAATTTACTTGCATGCTTCGCACAAAACGATAACTTCAAATAAAAGATAAGAAAATTTATGGGAACTTCTCAAAAAAAAGTGCCAGATTCTTCTAGTACTGAAAATGAATTAAGCCCTGATCAGACTCTTGGATTAGTAAGCCTAAGTTTAATGCAAAAATTATCTCAAAAAGACCCAACTTTCAACTGGTTAGTAGATGAAAAATCAGATAAAGCAAATCTTAGAAATCTTAGAGATAGACTTGAGTTAACCGAATTAGCACTTAATACTGGAGCTCCTTTAACTACCTCAGAAATAACAATCTTAATTGGAGCAAAACCAGGCAAATCGAAACTTGAAAGAGGTGGCCTATTGGCAACAAAAATCGCAAGAAATGTATGGAAGTTATCAAAAACAAGTCAAGGAAATTCCTTCTATAGGAATTAAAATAAATTTTTAAAAATCAATCTTTCAACTCTCATTTAAGTTTTTAAACATTCATATAAGTTTTTTAAATGTGTACATTTTGTAAGAGAACTTATCAATTACTTTCATTAATCCAAAAGTTTATGCAAGCTTGAATCATAAACTCTAAATATTTTTAATGAGTAAAGTAGAACTTAATAAAGAGACAGGACCAAGAGAAGTCTTTTGTGGCCTAACTTCAATAGTTTGGTTACACAGAAGAATGCCAGATGCATTTTTTCTGGTTGTCGGATCAAGAACATGCGCGCATTTAATCCAAAGTGCTGCAGGAGTAATGATTTTTGCTGAACCAAGATTTGGGACGGCTATTCTTGAAGAGAAAGATCTGGCAGGTCTTGCCGATGCTCACGAAGAACTCGATAGAGTAGTAAATGATCTTATTTCTAGGAGACCTGAGATAAAGACTCTTTTCCTAGTTGGCTCTTGCCCTAGCGAAGTTATTAAGCTTGATCTTGCAACTGTTGCTGAAAAATTAAACAAACGATTTTTAGGTCAAGTGAGGTTTGTGAACTACTCAGGTAGTGGAATTGAAACAACGTTTACACAAGGAGAAGATGGCGCATTAAAAGCTCTTGTACCCTTAATGGAATCTTCAGATGATGAGAAATTATTATTAGTTGGGACATTAGCTAATAATGTCGAAGATAGATTCAAGAAGATATTCAATAATATTGGGATAACTAATGTTGAAAGTTTTCCTCCAAGGCAATCAACTGAATTACCAAAAATTGGGAAAAATACAAAGGTTTTATTAACCCAACCATACTTAAGTGATACAGTTAGAGACCTAAAGCATCGTGGTTGTGAGATAATTTATGCTCCATTTCCATTAGGTGTGGAAGGTAGCACAAAATGGTTTTTAGCTGCGGCAGATGCCTTTAAAATTAGTGAACTAAAAGTTCATGAGGTAATTGCTCCTTTAGCTAATAGAGCTAGGCAGGCACTAGAAAAACATAATGAAATATTAAGTGGTAAAAAATTATTTCTTTTACCTGAATCACAACTTGAGATTTCATTAGCCAGATTTTTACATAACGAATGTGGAATGGAGCTAGTTGAAGTTGGAACTCCCTATTTAAATAAAGATTTGATGGATTCGGAACTTAATTTATTACCGGATGATACAAAAATAGTTGAAGGTCAGCATGTAGAAAAACAACTTGATCGTGTTAGAGCCTCTAATCCTGACTTGGTAGTTTGTGGGATGGGTTTAGCCAACCCACTGGAGGCCGAGGGTATTAGTACAAAATGGTCTATAGAAATGGTATTTAGTCCAATACACGGAATTGATCAAGCAGCTGACTTGGCTGGACTTTTCTCAAGGCCTTTAAAAAGGAATCAAATACTTACTTCTAAAACATTAGCGACTCATTAAAATTATGGAATTAACTCTTTGGACATATGAAGGGCCTCCTCATGTAGGTGCGATGAGAGTGGCCTCATCAATGAAAGATATTCATTACGTGCTCCATGCACCTCAAGGTGACACTTATGCAGATCTCCTTTTCACAATGATTGAGAGAAGAGGTCAAAGACCTCCTGTAACTTATACAACTTTTCAAGCTAGAGATTTAGGGGGAGATACAGCGGAATTAGTTAAAAGAAATATCACTGAGGCAGTAGAAAGATTTAAACCAAAAACTCTTTTAGTAGGTGAAAGTTGTACTGCTGAACTAATACAAGATCAGCCAGGTGCTCTTGCTAAGGGTATGGGTTTTGATATACCAATAGTTAACCTTGAACTCCCTGCTTACAGTAAAAAAGAAAACTGGGGGGCTTCAGAAACCTTTTATCAAATTGTTAGAACTCTTTTGAAAGATAAGGTAAATGAAATTGATAAGATCAATCCTCAAAGATGGAAGTCCTTAGGTCGAAGACCTAAAATTAATATATTAGGACCTACATTATTAGGATTTAGATGCAGAGATGATGTAATTGAGATTCAACGTATACTTTCAGAACAAGGTATTGATACTAATATTGTTGCACCACTCGGTTCAAGTCCAGATGATATTGAAAGATTAACTGATGCTGATATTAATGTTTGCCTGTATCACGAAATTGCAGAGACTTCTTGTGAGTGGCTTAAGCGTAATTTCGGAATGGAATACACCACTAATATTCCAATTGGTATAAAAAATACGATTAATTTTATTCATGAAGTTCATGAAAAACTTGACCTCCCTTTAACGAATAAAGGAGAACTAGAGCACAAGTCAAAACTTCCATGGTATTCAAAGTCCGTTGATTCAAATTATTTGACAGGGAAAAGGGTTTTTATATTTGGAGACGGCACTCATGCTATTGCCGCTGCTAAAATTGCCAAGGATGAACTAGGATTCGAAGTTGTAGGTCTAGGAACCTACAGCAGAGAAATGGCAAGACAAGTAAGAGCTGTAGCTAAGGATTTAAATATAGAAGCACTAATTACCAATAGCTATCTAGAAGTTGAGGATGCCATGAAAAAAGCATCCCCTGAATTAGTTTTAGGGACTCAAATGGAAAGGCATAGCGCAAAAAGACTTGGTATACCATGTTCCGTGATAAGTACTCCAATGCATGTCCAGGATGTCCCTGCTAGATATAGTCCTCAAATGGGATGGGAAGGGGCAAATGTGATTTTTGACGACTGGGTTCATCCTCTAATGATGGGTCTTGAAGAACATCTTATTGATATGTTCAAACATGACTTTGAATTCGTTGATGGGCATCAAAGTCATCTAGGTCATACTGCAACAAAAGCTCCTTATAGTAAAGAGAATAAACACGAGCAAAGTAATATAAATATTCAAAAAGAAAAAAGTATTCTTTGGACAGAATCTGGGAAAGCAGAACTTACAAAAGTTCCATTTTTTGTAAGAGGTAAAGTTAAATCAAATACTGAGAAATACGCTCTTTCAAAAGGTCTCCCTGAAATTAGCGATGAGACACTCTATGACGCAAAAGCATTTTTTGGTTAATTCATACAAATAAAATATTATTTAGGCATGAGTATTTTCACTCATAATGTAAATAATAAGTCTAGAATATCTAGTTATAAAGATATATCTTGTATCTTTTATCTTAATAAATAACTATTTGTTGAGAAATATATTCTATGAAGCTTATACCTGCAAGAATATAAAAGTATTAACGTGCAAATTCTAGCTTTAAATGACAAGTACAATTAATAAACCTCTTGATGGCGAAGGGAGTGTTCAAGTCAAACAAGATCCGAAAGTTAACATTGAAGAAGGAGCATTAGTAATAGCTGTTTATGGGAAAGGGGGTATTGGCAAATCAACAACATCTTCAAACCTTTCTGCAGCATTCTCAAAATTAGGTAAGAAAGTTTTACAAATAGGATGTGATCCAAAGCATGATAGTACTTTTACTCTCACTCACAAAATGGTTCCCACTGTTATTGACATTCTCGAGGAAGTAGATTTTCATAGTGAGGAATTAAGACCAACTGACTTTATGTTTGAGGGTTTTAATGGAGTAATGTGCGTTGAGAGTGGCGGGCCTCCCGCCGGGACAGGCTGTGGCGGATATGTAACGGGTCAAACCGTGAAACTCTTAAAAGAGCATCATTTACTAGAAGATACAGATGTAGTTATTTTCGATGTATTAGGGGATGTTGTTTGTGGAGGTTTCGCAGCACCTTTACAACATGCCAATTACTGTTTAATAGTTACTGCTAATGACTTTGATTCAATATTTGCAATGAATAGAATAGTCTCTGCCATTAAAGCAAAAGCAAAGAATTATAAAGTTAGATTAGGTGGAGTAGTGGCAAATAGATCCAAAGATACAGACCAAATTGATAAGTTTAATAATAGAACTGGGTTAAAAACAATGGCTCATTTTAGAGATGTAGATGCTATCAGAAGGTCAAGGCTTAAAAAGTGTACGATTTTTGAAATGGAACCCACTGAAGATGTAATTGAGGTGCAAAATGAATATTTATCATTAGCCAAAAATATGTTGGAGAATGTAGAACCTCTTGAGGGGACTCCTCTTAAAGATAGAGAAATTTTTGATTTGTTAGGATTCGACTAACGTCTATTAATCTAATTGAACCAATTTTTTAGTTAATTCATAGGTTCGTTTTGAAATATTTGAATCAATAATTCTTTTTGACAATTTTTGTGAAAAAGCTTTTCTCCCAGATTTTTGACGATTCCCCCAACTCCAATGAACTCCAGATTTAGCATATTCTTTGAGACTTGCAACTTGAGCAACTCTTTCTCCCGCTAATCTTTGTGACACATATCCTTTTGTGATGAATTTTTGAAAAATTGGAAATAAAAATCTAAACAGCCAAGGAGTATCTCTAAAAAGATTGGTATCTGCCACACATCCAGGATAAAGAGAATTAATGACTATTTTTTCTTTAGAATATCGTTTTGATAATTCTTGAACTGTTATCATATTGCATAATTTGCTATCTTTATAAGCTTTCCCAGGTTTAAATTTTTTTCCACTTGCCATACTAATCGGAGACAAAAATCCATTTTTGAAGCCAGATAAATCCCCAAGATCGGCTGGAGCAGGAATTGGAATTCTTCCGCCTAATTCTGAATAATTTGCAGTGACAGTTCCTAATATAGTGATTCTTGGCTTAAATTTAGTAATTTTCCCCCTTAGAACAATTTCCTTCTCAGAAGACAACAGATTTTCTAAAAGCAGATTAATTAAAAGAAAATGACCAAAATGATTTACTGCCATAGTATTTTCAAATCCTTGGGGAGACCTCTCAGGTTTACTTAACCTTGGTTTATAAACTGCAGCATTACAGATTATAGAGTTTATTGGGTTTTTAAATTTTTTTAAAATCTCACTACAACCATTTCTAACATCTTCTAAATCAGATAAATTAATTTCAATGAAGTGAATATTTTGCATTTCAGAATCTGTCAAGGACTGCTGAGCTATTTTTATTGCCCTTTTGCTTGAGCGATTAACCGCTAGGACTTCCCATCCATATCTCAACAAAGGTTTTAGGGTATTTAATCCTACTCCTGATGTAGTTCCCGTTATTAGAACTAAACCTTTAATAATCTTTGTCACTAGCTATAAAAATTAATTAAATTCGATAATAAAAATGACTTTCTAATCATTCTTATCAACGCCATATTACTCTGATTATGTCCCTAGAAATCATTTGATCTTGATCCTTCATAAATCTTTGCTCCCCTCCAAAAGAAAATAAATCATCAAACCTACTACTTAAAGCTTTAAACCTCAATTTTTCATACAAATAAGACTCTTTAATTTCCCTCAATCTAGTTATTCTAACTTTTGAGGTATATCCAATTTTTACTAAACTAACAATTGCCAAAAGAAAAAAACAAATTTTTAAGCCTAAAAAAAAAGAACTTATAAAATCTTCTTGATCTTTATAATTTAATTGAATTTTAGATGCTAGAGATCTTTTATCAGTAACACTACTTTTATAAAAATCCTTAGGCAAATTATTAGGTTTGTGTGACTTTTACAAGACTGCAATTTTAAGTCTTATTTAATTATTAACATAAATTCCTTGAAATCCAAATTAGTTATTTATGTTCTTCCTAAACTTATGCCAAGTCTTAAAGCCAATACTCCCGCATGAATTACTACAATGAGACTAAGTGCAATTAAATTGATTGTTTGAGATGGCTCCATAATAAATAAATTTATTTCCTTTATTCTCTACCCAAAAGTGAAAAATTGATACACTATTACAAAATGCTGTTACGTAATTACGTAATTAATTAAAAATTTATAACCATTCATTTAACTAGGAATAGCTTTGATACTCGATAAAGAAGGTTTAATTATTTCAACATTAAAGTTACCTGGAGTTGAGCAAATGGCTTTAGATTTACATTTTTTAGAAAAGACTATTTCCAAAACTGAAATTTTATTTACATTAAGATTTTATCAATGGGAGGGGGATTGGCTTTCTCTTGGATATCATCAAAAAGTTCTCCCTCCTCATTGGGAAAGGCTTTTTAAAGAAGGGGTTATTAAAATTGTTAGGCGACCTTCAGGAGGAGGCGCGGTCCTTCATTCTGGAGGAATTACATATGCTTTAACTTTTAAAAAACCCTCTTATAAGATTTTTGGTTATGATTTAGTAAATGATTGGTTGATTAAAAGTTTTAATGAGTTAGGTTTGCTTTTAGAAAAAGGTCAATTAAAAAAATCAGTAATCAAGGAAAACTGTTTTGGCTCATCATACATATCTGATTTAGTTGATCAATATGGATTTAAAAGGATAGGGAGTGCCCAGTTTAGAAAGAAAAATTGTTTCCTTCAGCATGGTGAAATTCAACTTAACCCCCCAAGAGATTTATGGCTCAATTTATTTGCGGAAGAATCTCCTCCACAAATAGATTTAAGTCTTACTAAAAAAGAAATAATTAAATATTTGACAAATTCATTTTTAGAAAATCAATCAAATTTAGGAATTAAAATTATTAAATATAAAAATGAAGATATTAGAAAATTACTTTGATTTAAATTTATTCGATCTCACCTTTTTTTCTCATTATTTTTATTATTCTAGGTAATTCAATTCCCAATGGATACTTATTCTTATTATTAAATTTACTTATAAGATTAGAAGGTAAATTTAGTCCCAATTTATTAAATATAAAATAGCCAATTTTATTTCTGTCAACAATTCCCAGAGGTATTTCCGCAGAATTGATCACCAGTATAATACCTTCATTTGTTTTTTCTAATTTTTCAATAGTTCTCCATAACTCAGTATTACTATATACACTTTCAAATTTATTAATTGACTTCTGAAAATCTCCGACAAAAGTACGGTCCCATTTTTTTATTGAAACTGATTTAAGAATATTATCTTCAATAAACCCATCCCATCTTCCATTATTAGTCAAAAATAGATATTTATTATGATTCTCTTTTTTGTTTTTAACAAGATTATTTAACTCAATAAAATTGGAGTTAAATTCTATTTTTCTTAATGGACTTAATTTAAGATCAGAAACTTTACTTACTTTTAAAATATTTTCAATTTTAAAAAATTGACTTTCAGATTTTGATGAATTAATACCAATCAATCCTAATAGAGAGAATAAAAAACCATAAAAAAAGCTGAAACTAAATAAACATATAATTCCAAATAATAGAACTAATATTGATAAATTTAAAGTTAGTTTATTTAAGAAATTTCTTCCTTTATTTTTACTACCTGAGAAATACCACACGATACCCTTTAATAGATTTCCTCCGTCCAAAGATCCCATAGGTATTAGGTTTAAGAAGCCCAGAAAAAGATTTAAAAAAGCTACTCTTGTAAATATATTTATTAATATGTGTTCTTTAGACTCACTTAGATAAGTAATAAAAAGAAGACTTAATGCTGTAGAGAAACATAATAAGGGTCTGACTATAGCAATTTTTATACTACCTAAAGCAGTTTGACAATCCTTATCAATTTGCAAAATTGCCCCTAGAAAGTAAAAGGTAACATTTTTTATTTTTACCCCTTGATTTAATGCAACAAAAGTATGGAATACTTCATGGCATATAATTGAGCTTAATAAGAAAAAAGAAGTTAAGAAGCCAATTATCCAGGCCTCCTTTATATTATAAATTTGACTGGCATTTAAATTAATTTGACTAGTTATGCTCCAGGAGAATAAAAATAAGATTGCAAACCAATAAGGATGAATTTTAAAGGGTACTCCCCATATTTTAAAAATTTGCAAAAGCCTCAAAAAATAATCTCCATTATATTTACAAATAATATTATTCCATATATAAGATATAGATATGCTCAAGACCAAAACTTTAGTTAAGATTTGTGGAATAACCACAGTAGATCAAGCAATTCAAGTTGCCGAGTTAGGAGCTAATGCAATAGGTATCATTTCGGTTGAAGAATCGCCAAGATATATTTCACCAGAAAAGAAACAGGAAATTTTTAAAACTATAAAATTTTTATATCCCCACGTTGAGAGGGTTTCAGTTTTAAAAAATAGTTCAATAGACTCAATTATTAAAAATTTCTTAGGAGAACCAAACGAATCTATAATTCAACTCCATGGAGATGAGGATATTGATTACATTCAAAAATTAAAGCAAAAGATTCCAAACATTAGCTTATGGAAAGCTTTCAGAATAAAGAATAAAAAAGATCTTGATAAGATTAAAACCTATGAAAATTTTGTAGAGGCAATACTACTAGATTCATGGAACAAAGAAACCTATGGAGGATCTGGGGAGAGGATAAAGCAAACATATTTGGAAGAGATAAGTTTTAGAAAACCTTGGTGGCTTGCGGGTGGAGTTTCCAAAGAGTGGCTAGAAGAGATTTTGAAAAAAATCCAGCCAAACGGTATAGACGTTTCGAGTAGTGTTGAAATTTCTCCAGGGATTAAAGATATAGATAAAGTTAATTTATTTATGAAAGAGTTAAGAAAATATAAATGATTAATAATTATTAGGAGATGATTGCTGTTTAACTAGTTCAAAAAATTCTTGTTTTAGACTTAAATCATGTCTAAAATCTCCTCTGACAACTGAATTTATCATACTAGTATTAGGTTCTTTAACTCCCCTCCATTTCATGCAATAATGTTGCGCTTTAACTATAATACCAAGCCCTTTAGGTTCACATAATTTTTCTATTTCATCTGCAAGAATCATCACGGCTTCTTCTTGAATATGTGGTCTAGAAAAAACCCAATCTGCGACCCTAGCAAACTTAGAAAGTCCTATAACTTTGTTCCCGGGTTTAATACCTATCCAACATTCACCTAGAATAGGTACTAAATGATGAGAGCAAGCAGACCTTACAGTTATTGGTCCAACAGTATAAATTTCATCAAGATTTTTATCGTTGGGGAAGCTTGTAACTTTTGGTTGTTCATGATATCTACCTTTAAAAACTTCGTTTAGATACATCTTAGAGACTCTTTCTGCAGTCTCCTGTGTGTTGTGATCATTATCGACATCAATGACTAAGGATTTTAATAAATCTTTAATTCTTGAAGCTACTTCTTTTTCTAAAATTTCTAATTCACCTGGATTAATAAAATCAGCAATATTGTCATTTGCACTAAATCTTGTGTTCTTGCTCTTAATTCGATCTCTAATTATTTCAGATATTAATTTATTAGAAATTTGTTCATCAAAGTTTTTAATATTATCGTTGGGCAATGTAGAAGTCATAAAAATCTTAACGGTAAAAAAGTACGCAAACTTAATTAACTATATTTATCTGAAGCATATTTGCTAGTACACTATATCACATTCTTATGTTTATTCGGGTTCTTAAGTGCCCTATAAAAATACTAAATATATGTAAAAATTTGAATATATCTACTCAAAAAGCCCCTCCAGCAGGCATAAGTGTAATATCTTCTATTAGTTGTGAGTCTGGTTGTTCAGCGATATAAAGAATAGCATTTGAGACATTAGTTGAAGAAAGCATAGATGATCTATCGAAATCTGAATTAATTGATTTAGATTCCCAAAGTGGAGTATTAACAGAACCCAGAGTAATTGTGCAAGCTCTAATTGAATTGCACCTCTCCTCTTCTCTTAAACATTTAGTAAACATTGCTAAAGCTGATTTTGATACACAATAAGCTCCCCATTGAGGGAAAGCGTTATAAGCAGCATGGCTACTAACATTAATAATTAAACCACCATTGTTTCGCATTTGCGGAACAATTAAGCTGCAAATTTGAAAAATACTTGAAAGATTGATTTGAATTATTTCTTGCCATTTTTTTATGGGCATTTCTATTAAATTCCCATTAAAAGCATATCCTGCATTATTTATTAAAACTGTAGGGCAGCCATACTTATTTATTGATTCATTTATTGAGTTTTCAATTTCATCTACATTAGATAAATCACACTTTACAAGATTTATTATTGATTGAGTATTTGATAATTCTTCTTTCAATGTTTCCATCATCTCTAAATTTCTTGAAAGTAAAATCAAATTCCAACCAGCTTTTGCAAAAGTAATTGCGGTAGATCTACCAATACCTTTTGAGGCTCCTGTTATTAATGCTAATTTCATTTACTCAATTTTTTGAGGCATTTCATTCTGCACTTCTTCAACATTAATTCTTTCAATAAATTCTCCCAAAACCCTGAATTTTGAGTATCTTTGTTCTAAAAGTTCATCTTTACTTAGCTCCAATAATTCATTAAGATGTCTCTCAATTGCCGCTTTAAGAGTCTTACCAGCTTCTATTGGAGACCAGTTATTACCACCAGCAGGTTCAGATAAAACTTCATCTATTACTCCTAATTTAATAAGATCTCTACCTGTTATTTTTAATGCTGTTGCAGCTTCAGAAGCTTTTGTAGCATCTCTCCATAAAATTGAAGCGCAAGCTTCTGGGCTCGCCACTGTATAGACACTATGCTCAAACATCAACAACCTATCCGCTACGCCAATCCCCAAAGCACCTCCAGATCCACCTTCGCCAATAACTGTTGCAATTATTGGAACTTCTAAACCAAACATTTCTCTTAGGTTTCTTGCTATTGCTTCTCCTTGACCCTGTTCTTCAGCAGAGAGCCCTGCATATGCTCCAGGAGTATCAATAAAAGTAAGAATAGGCAATGAAAACCTATCAGCATGTTGCATTAACCTTAAAGCTTTTCTATAACCTCCAGGTTTTGCCATTCCAAAGTTTCTAACAACATTTTCCTTAGTATCTCTACCTTTTTGATGACCTAATAAAAGCACAGGAATATTATTTATCGATCCAATACCTCCAATTAGGGCCATATCGTCTCCACCGTTTCTGTCCCCGTGTAATTCAATCCAATCATCACAAAACATTTGAATAAAATCCAAAGTACTAGGCCTTTGAGGGTGTCTAGCTACTTGAATTTTTTGAGCGGGTGTAAGGGATCTAAATATCTCCTCCCTTCTTCTTGTAGCGAGAGTTTCAAGCTGTAACAACTGTTGACTAACATCTACTTCTGAATCTCTAGCTAGTTCTCTTATTTGCTCTATTTGCTTCTCAAGCTCTACAAGAGGTTTTTCAAAATCAAGCAGATAACGTCTTGGCATGATCTAAACTGCTAATACTTTTGGTTGTGTGTCTAGGCCAATAGCAGAGAATCCATGTTTTTCAGAGGCTGCTCCAATAAATTCCATTTTCTCAAGAGATATATTGTTTCTACCCCAGCTAAAATTGGTATGACATTTTTCAAATTCTAAGATCATAGCTTCTGCAAAACATGCGAACATTTCTCTCTGAGGATTTTGCATTTCCGCTAATTCCATCATATTCCATCCAATATCATTGAAGAATCTTACTATACCTCCTTTCAAAACATGTAAATCATTTCCTTGGAATTTTTCATTTAGATTTTTTGGATAACCTCCATCAATCATTAGGCATGGTTTTTTTAGATTATTTGTATTAATTTCCATTGTCTTTGGCATACTTGCTACCCACACAACAATATCTGCTTCTGGTAAAGCTTCATCTAAATTTTTGATAGTTCCACCATCTAATTCTTTTTGTAAAGAATCCAATGGTTCTTTTTGCCTTGCTACCATAAGAAGTTCCCTTATCCCCGTTTTATTAATTAACCATCGGCAAACAGCACTTCCTATATCGCCTGTAGCGCCAACTACAGCAACCGTAGCACTTTTAAGATCAATTCCTACTTTAGGAGCATTTATCTCTAATTGTCTGCAAATAACCCACGCAGTATGTGTATTCCCAGTGGTAAACCTTTCCCATTCTAAAGAAGTATTCCTGATATTTTTATGCTGAAGGAGATTAAAATTCTCAAAGATTATAGAAGTGAACCCTCCTAAAGCAGTAATATTGATTCCTTTTTTTTGAGCTAATTCCATAGCGTTCAATACTTTTCTTCTTGCTGTTTTAAACCTTGAAAGCATTTCGGGAACAAAACATGAATCAATATAAGATCCTTCGATTGCTATCCCCGTAGCACTCTTAACTTCTACATTTTCAACAAGTTGAGGTGGTGCTGTACACCACACATCTAAATCACCATCAGCAATATGGTCAAAGCCCAATAATGAGGCCTTTCTTTTTGCATCTTCAAAGCTAGTTGAGTGACCTATTAACCCAAACATTGATTAACTTATCGATAGAATCTATATATTGATATGAACAATAGCACAGTGCTATTAACTAAATTGATAAAAATTATTATTAAAGGTATTTATTGAATCTAAAGAATATTAAACAATTGCTGCCATTGCCATTCTAGCAATTTCTCTATTATCTAAACCTATCTCTAGAAGTGTATCTTGGTAAGCTATCATAAATTCTTCCATTAATTCTTCTCTATCCATAGCTAATACTGATGCATCTTCAGCTACTTCATCTAACATTTTCTTAATTAATGGGAGGTTAATTTTATTGGCTTCCATTAATTCTTGCTTACAGGTGGATAGGTTTGCCTTGAGCCACTCCTGTCCGTAATTTAAATGCAGATACTCATCCTTAACAACACCTTGTGTAATCTTTTTTGCAAAAGGATCAGCTACTCTTATATAAACATGGTATGCAGAAATAGCAAAAGCCTCTATCAAAATTGCCTGTATCAAAAGACATGTTGTTAAATTGCCATTTCTTAAAGCAACTTGAAAATTACCATGTAATTTGGAAAAAAATTCTTTTGCGAAAATCATATCTGCCTCTACTCCAAGATTTCTTCCACAAGCAGTGAAGCCTCTTTTATGTTTAAGCTCCATTTTTGCAAGTTTGGTCAATTCTTCTAATTCGTTGGGGATTAAAGTTGCTATTGAAATATAATTATCGTGTGCCTCTTGCTCACCTTCAATAACAATTGCATTAATTCTGCTATAAGCATCTTTATATGAATCTGTTGTAAAGTCTGGTAAGTCAACTAAATTCTCCTCGTGAGAGTTTTCAATATTTGTGTTTTTATTTGATTCGAGTGTTTGCATGTCGATAATCTTTAGCTCATTATGCATTAGTTTTACACAATTATAGTGAGTTTATTTAAATATGATGAAAATAGTTTCAATTGTTAAACCACATTAATCATTCAATTAATGATTTTTATTTTAATTAGGCCAGTCTGACTCCATAAGATTTGTAATTAATTTATACCAATGATTTATTAACAAGCTCTTTAAACTATTTCCTAACTCTTTATTTGAACCTCTACTATCCCCAATAACTCCTGAATTACTAAAATCTTTTGTAAGCCAAGCCGTTGGTGCATTGCCCTCCAAACTCCAACCTTCTGGAATTCGACCTTTAACTACTTCAGAAGGCCTTTCCTCTCCAACAAGTTCTGATTTTAAAGCCATCATCAAACTGGTCTCAGCTAAGGATGCATGTAATCCATTCTCAAGTTCATTTTTTGTTAACAAATCACTTAGCCCCTCAACTCCACTCCATAAAAAGCAAGGGAACACAGATAATTTAGGCGCAACAGCTCTTAATTCTCTTGCTGCGGTGTTTAATAGAGAAATTTGCCCTCCATGGGCATTGATTAATATCAATCTTTTAAAACCCATGTCAGCCAATTGAACTCCCACTTCTTTTATCATTAAATTTATTAAATTTGAGGTTAGGGAAATAGTTCCATCAAACCCCTTATGTTCTGGAGAAAACCCCATATATTGAGTTGGAAGTTTCTTCAAAGGTATTTCAGAAGGCATTAATTTTAAAACTTCAAAAATAATTTCATTAACAAAAATACTATCTGTGGCCAAAGGCAAATGAGGTCCATGTTGTTCAATAGCTCCAAAAGGCCAGATAATTGTTGACCTTTTGTTACTTGAAATATTTTTCACATCCGGCCAAGATAAATATTCAAATTCTCTAGGTATTGATTTAAGGTTCATTATTTTTAATTGTGAGTGCAAACATTTAGAATATATTAATAATAAATTATTTTTATTTTACCTATGAAGGGAGTTAGTAATAAAGATGCCCAAAATAAAGGAAAAATTAAGGGCAGTCAGAAAGAGGTAAAGAAACCTCTTCAGGTTCTTCATATAAGTAAAAAAGAAAAAGAAGAAATTTTTAATGATAATGAAACTCTTATCAAAGAAGATGAAACCGAGATTAAAGCTATCAAACCTCTTATCATTGAAGATTCAATTAAGAAAGGGAAAGAAAACAACCCAAATAGTATAAATTTGGAGAATAAAAGTTTTCAAGAGTTAGAAAAACCAACCAATTATGAAGAAGAAGATCAAGATTTTGTAATTGAAAGAAAAGTTGATGAATTTGATTTTGATGAAAGCGCTTTTTTAGAGGCTTTAAACGAAAATGAGCCAATAGGGGCTACTGGAGAAACTATTAAAGGGAAAATAATAGCTCTAGAAAGTGATGGTTTGTACATAGATATTGGTGGTAAAGCGCCTGGTTTTATGCCAAAAAAAGAATGCGCATTGGGAGTGATTACGAATTTCAAAGAAAAATTCTCTGTTGGTTTAGAAATGGAAGTTTTAGTTATTAAAGAACAAAATGCTGATGGAATGGTTACGGTAAGTGCAAGAGCGTTAATTCTTAGACAAAGTTGGGAAAAAGTCGCTAAATCTGCTAAAAATGGAGAATTAATTCAAGTCTTAATTAATGGCTTCAACAGAGGTGGGCTTACCTGCGATGTTGATGGATTAAGAGGCTTCATCCCCAGATCACAACTTGAAGATGGTAAAGATTATCAATCTTTTGTAAGCAAACACTTAAAAGTAGCTTTTCTAGAAGTTAATCCAGAATCTAGGAAACTCGTTTTATCTGAAAAAAAAGCACTATTAGTTTCTAAATTTGCAAATCTAAAATTAGGACAATTAATTGAGGGTGAAGTTTTGGCAGTAAAACCTTATGGTTTCTTTGTTGATTTAGGAGGAGCAAGTGGCCTCCTTCATCAATCTTCAATCACAAAAGGATCCATCCGAACTTTGCGAGAAATCTTCATTGAGGGTGAAATCATTAAGGCTCTTATAATAGAAATCGATCTTGAAAGGGGAAGAATAGGTTTGAATACAGCTCTTTTAGAGAACTCCCCAGGGGAATTGATTGTTGATAAGAGTAAAGTTATGACTGAAGCCTCTGAAAGAGCTCAAAAAACTAAATCTCTTTTCGATAAAAAAGATCAAGAAAAATGAACATCAATGAAGAAATAGATTCTGATCTAGAGCTAAAGATTTCAGATTGGGAACTGGACTTTTATTCGAGACCAATAATTGAAAAAAATGGAAAAAAAAGATGGGAATTAATTATTTCATCTACAAAAAATTTCAAAACAGAAGATATTTTCCTTTGGAACAAGATATGTCCTGCTAACGAAGTTAACTCTATATGGCTTACTAAATCTTTAAATGAGGCTTTAAATGAAGCAAAAATAAAAGGTTGGGCTAAGCCATCAAAAATAAGATTTTGGAGATCATCAATGAAATCAATAATTAAGAAATCCCTCGAAAATGTTGAAATTGAGCCTCTTATTAGCAGAAGAACTTATGACTTATTTGAGAGAATCAAATTTCTCGAGCAACAAGTTTACCCTCAGGAGAAGGGATATGTCAGAGGAGTATTAGCTCCAGCATTTACTTCTAGTATTGCAAATAACCCTAAACCTTTGCCTGAGCCTGTAAGAGGCGATGCATTAACAATTTCTGAAATATCAATAGAAGAACTAAAATCTGCGCAAAATTGGCCTATTCAATTTGGAGACATTTTCCCAATCCAAAAAACATTAAATGATAAATATCTTGTACCCGGCCTTAGGCTTTTTAGTAAAGACAGATCTCTAGCTCTTGCTGCTTGGTTTAGTAGTTTAGAACCAGTAAAGCTTCAAATTGAAAAGAATCAACTTATACTTGAGGCTTCTGAAGACGATAGGTGGTTAGTAACAGATTTGTCAGAAAAAGATGCCAAGGAATTAAATGGGAAATTTACTAAAAATAAAAATAATGCTTATGGTTATCAATTTATTTCAATACAATCAACTCCCTTTGTGGAAGAATTCGCAGGTTTTTGGATCTTAAAAGATGTTAAATTAATTTCATAAATAGATTTATGACTTTTAAAAAAAAATATTTCCCAAAAAGTGAGTTAATTATAAGCCAAAAAAAAATTAAATATTATTTATCTCCCAATCTAATTAAAAACAACTTCAAACATGGTTTTTTTACAAAACTTAGTTCTGAAGTAAATTTATCACTTTTATCAAATCAACTTAATGTAAAAAAAAGGAATTATTCTTTAAATCAAATTCATAGCAATCGCATAGTTTTTAATTCATTGATGCATCAGGATAAAAGATTGGAAGCTGACGGAATGATTTGCGATAAACGCGATCAAAACTTATGGATTTACACAGCTGATTGTATGCCAATTTTATTTGCTGATAAGAAAAATAGATTTATTGCTGCTATTCATTGTGGAAGAAAGGGTTTAGAAAAAAGAATTATAAGAAATCTAATGAAAAAATTTGATAAAATTGGTTCTTCTAGAGAAGATTTACTTGTAGCTATAGGGCCTTCAATTTCAAAAAAATTTTATTTAATTGATAAAAAAACCGCTCAAGAGTTTTATAAAAACGCGAATTATATGGAATCAATTTCTTCTTCAGAAAAATTTGAGATTTTATTTAATTTGAAAACTTTGAATAAATTTAAAGAGCAGGACTTAATTTCATTAGATTTAAAAAAAAATGCATATATTCAACTCTTATATGAGAATATAAAAAACTCAAATATTGATATCTCCTGCTTATGTACATATGAGTCTAATTGTGAATTTTATTCATGGAGAAGATCTAAAACATTCTTACGCCAATGGAGTTTTATAAGTTCTTAGTCGATATTAATATCTGCAAATTTCTTTTGTTAAATCTTTTTCAATTAACAATTCTGACATTTCCTTACTTTCATTTAAATTAAAAACTTTGGCTAGCAAAATATTCTCTTTAAAACCAATAGGTTTTATTTTTACTTTGCTTCCCCTAGGAAATTCTCTCTTAAGAAGACTTAATGCAGTTTGTTCATCTTTATCCTTAACCTCTACGCAAGACAATTTAATTTGAAGGTTTCTATTTTGATCTCCTACCAAAACACTACTAGAACTATTGATTTGTAGTATTTCAGCAGAATTGGTTCTTGTAGGAATAAAAATAATCAAAAAGATTATTATTAGAAATTTCACAATATTTCTCAATTTAATGAATCCAGAATAATTTGAACAAACTTGAATTTAGATTACAATTATTTAATGGTAATTTAGTCCTCAGTATTAATATATCCAACCATTTGAGCATTACTTTTACCAGGAGGAACCATTGGATAGCAATTTTCCCCTCTCCTTACTCGAACATTAATTAGAGCTGGACCATCAAAATCTAGAGCAGTTTTAAATTGATTTAGTAAATGTTCTCTCTCTTTAATCAAGAATCCTTTTACCCCAAAAGATTCTGCCAATTTAACAAAATCTGGTTCTCCACAACTCATATCCGATGAAGAGTACCTCTGATCATAAAAGCTTTCTTGCCACTGTCTTACCATCCCTTGCCAACGATTATTTATGATTACTATCTTAATATCTAAACCATATTGAGATAATGTTCCTAATTCTTGTATGTTCATCAAAACACTGGCATCTCCAGCTATACAGACTACTTTCGAATTAGGTAAAGCGGCCTTGACTCCCATTGCTGCAGGCAATCCAAATCCCATAGTTCCTAAACCAGCACTACTAATCCATCTTCTTGGAGAATTTCTGAGATACTGAGCAGCCCACATTTGATGCTGACCTACATCTGTAGTTATATAAGCTTCAGGAGAAAAATCCCTAACTTTCAATAGAACTTCTTGAGGATAAATTTCACCTTCTGCTGGAGGTACAAATAATGGGTGTTTATTTTTCCAAAAGTCAATTTTTTTAAGCCAATTTTTTGTATTAGGGGATGTTTTCTTAATTAAAAATTTTTCATTAATTTTCGATAGGGCTTTATTTACATCAGAAATTATTGCAATATCAACATTCCTATTTTTATTAACTTCGGCAGGATCTATATCAATATGAATAACCTTTGCTGTCGGAGCAAAAGTATCTAATTTACCAGTAACTCTATCATCAAATCTCGCTCCAATAGCAATCAAAAGATCGCATTCAGTTACTGCAAAATTTGCATATGCAGTTCCATGCATACCCAACATTCCAACTGATAAATAATCTCTTTCATCAAAAGCCCCCTTCCCCATCAATGTAGTAGTAACTGGAATTTGATAATTATTTGCTAAAGTTTCTACTTCCTTGTGAGCACCTGAAGATATCGCTCCACCACCAACGTATAACAAAGGTCGTTCAGATTTATTTATTAATTCAATAGCTTTTTCGATATCAGAATTATTAATTTCTCCATTTCTTTTAAAGCCTTTAGGTATTATTGCACCAGGTAAGATTCTTTCATAATTAAAGAATTCTTGACCCACGTCTTTTGGGATATCTATTAAAACAGGTCCGGGTCTCCCAGAAGATGCTATAAAAAATGCCTCAGAGACTACCTTCGCGATATCAGAAGGGTCTCTTATTACCCATGAATGTTTAACTATAGGAAGAGTAATCCCAAAAATATCAGTTTCCTGAAAAGCATCTGTCCCTATTGCAGGCCTTGGTACTTGGCCAGTAATTACTACTAATGGAACTGAATCCATTTGAGCAGTTGCTATGCCAGTTACTAAATTTGTAGCCCCTGGACCTGAAGTCCCAAAGCAAACTCCTACCTCTCCGGTTGCTCTTGCATAGCCATCAGCCGCATGGGAACCACCTTGTTCATGTCGAACCATGTAGTGTTTTAACCATCCATCTTTTTCTGCCTTATGCACTGCATCATAAATAGGCAGTATTGCACCACCTGGATAACCAAATATAACTTTTACGCCATGTATTTTTAGCGAATCCATTAACGCTTCAGCACCTGTAATCCATATGGGATATTTTTTTTCTGAATCACCTTTTGATAAAGGTATAGAAGTGAGAGTCACTAAAGAAACTAAATCTATTTAAATTTTAAACTTAATTAAATAATTTTGCTCGGTTTAGAAACGTAATGTCAAAAATTACTATGAAAGATTATAGAAAACCTAAAATATTTTTCATTTTTAATCAATTAAATATAATTTATAAAATACCTAATTTATGTAGAGGTCCCGATCCCGTGATAAGTTCAATAAAAAGGATGAGAAAAACAATCATTGCAACCCTGCCATTCCAAACTTCTGAACTATTATTCCAACCCCATTGCCATTTTTCTTGAGGATAAAGTTTAACTTTCTCAGGTAATTCTGAAGCTTTTTCTATATTAACAATAGGTTCTTCTAGGCTAGAAATAACTAAATCGCTTAAGCCTTCTATAAAGGTGGGGTGGGTATTTAAAGCTCTTACTCTTCTAAAATTAACAATCCCTGCCTTCTCAGCAATTTCTTTATATTCAATATCGATTTCTTGCAGCGTTTCAATGTGTTCTCCTACGAAACTTATAGGGACTACAATTAAATCGTTTACTTTAGCTTTCCCAAGAGCTGTCAAAACTTCTTCTGTATAAGGTTTTAACCATTCAACTGGTCCCACTCTGCTTTGATAAGAAAGAGTATAAGAATTGCTATGCCCCAAATATTTTTCAAGTTCATTGATAATGAGTAGTGAACAATCTTCAATTTGTTCTTTATATGGATCTCCTGCATCCTCAACATAACTTTTGGGAACTCCATGAGCTGTAAAAAAAATATGTGCATTTGCAGGTGATTCACAAAGTGAGATTTGCTCCGAAATTAGCTCAACCATTGATTTTAAATAACCTGATTGACTAAACCAGCTTCTTACACATCGCATTGGAATTTTTTTAAAATCAGAATCAGAATCTCGTAATTTTTTTAATTCTCTAAAGCTTGAACCACTTGTACTGATAGAAAAATGTGGATATAGAGGCAAAACAACAATTTGCTCTACCCCATCTGCTTTCATATCAGCTATGGCTGATTCTGTAAACGGATGCCAGTATCTCATAGCTATGTAAGTTGTTACGTTTAAACCTTTATCTCTTAATTTGCTTTGTAATTCTCTGGCTTGTTGTTCCGTTATTCTTCTTATTGGAGAGCCTCCACCTATGGAGAGATAAGCCTGCTGTGAAGTAGTGCTCCTAAGCGTACTTATTAACCATGCCAAAGGTTTCTGAAAAGCAGGGACTGGAAGCCTTATTATTTCAGGATCAGAAAATAAATTATATAAAAAAGGACCCACATCTGTAATGCGTTCAGGTCCTCCAAGATTCATTAATAAAACGCCTATTTTTTCCATTTAAACTTTATGGAGATTGAAAATAAACATTAGAAACGTCAATATAAGGTCAATTATATAAGTTAATGAACTTAATTCAGGAAATTAATAATATCAATGATAAATTTGCTACCAAAGGGAGCAAGGTTAGAATTGAAAAAAGGGGTGAAAAATTAAATATTAGAGGTTCACTACCTTCAAAAAAAGATAAACATAATTTTACAGTTCAACGAATATCTCTTGGCCTTAAAGCAGATTTTACGGGGTTAGAAGAAGCTAAGAAGAAATTACAATTAGTAAATTTGCAATTAGAATTAAATCAATTCAATTGGATCGATTGGATAAAAAGTCCGAAAAAGAAATTAATTAAAAATGAATTTAAATTTTTAAACAGACTTAATGATTTTGAGGAATATTTTTTCAGCGAAAATAAAAACGAATATTTAACAAGCACTAGAAAAACAACTTGGAGAAGCTCTTACAAGCCTTACATTAAAAGAATGATATCCACTTACAACGATTCTAAAACTGACAATTTAGATAATATTTTTATAACAACATTAAAAACTTATAAAGAGGGGAGCAGAAGCAGAAAACAATGCGCGACCTCATTGAATGTTTTAGCGAAATATTTAGAACATAAACTTCCTGAAGATTGGAAATTAATGGCTAAAGGATATGGTTTAAATAAAGCAAGTTTTAGAGATCTTCCGACTGACCAGGTGATTGAAAATCTCTGGGATAAAATACCAAATAAATCATGGAAATATGTTTTCGGGCTAATGGCTACATATGGTTTAAGAAATCATGAAGTATTTTTTTGTGACTTAAGCTCCTTAACAAGTCATGGGGACAAAATTATTAGAGTTTTGCCTACTACTAAAACAGGAGAACATCAGGTTTGGCCCTTCCATCCACAATGGATAGATAAGTTTGAACTTTATAAATTAGGCAAAAATCCAGAATTGCTTCCAAATATTAATAGAGATCTTAGAGTTACGACTTTACAAAATATTGGGAAAAAAATTACAGGTCAATTTAAGCGTTATGCCCTAAAAGTCAAGCCTTATGACCTTAGACATGCATGGGCAGTTAGGACAATTTTCTATGATCTACCTGATACCGTAGCTGCAAGAATGATGGGCCATTCTGTTAGCCTTCATACCCAAACATACCATCATTGGATAACCAAACGAGATCAACAACAAGCTGTTAATAACGCACTTTCAAAATATCAAAAACGGGAGAATTATAAGTAACTATAATTAAAGATAAAAGAAAATCTATGCCTAGTAAAGAAAAACCCTCTTCAAGAAAAATTACTGAGCTAGATCTTAAAGCTAAAGAACTCGGAATTGGAGGCAAGTTATCTCCTGAAACTGATGAGAGGCTTTACAAAAAAAGAATGCAAAAAAGAAAAGACATTCAATTAAAAAGGTTACAAGAAAGAAAAACAAAAAAAGGTTTATTAATTGTTTTTACTGGAGATGGGAAAGGGAAAACAACTGCCTCTTTAGGAATGGCTTTGAGAACTATTGGTCATGGTCACAAAGTGGCTATTATTCAATTTATAAAGGGAGGTTGGACTACTGGAGAAGAAAAAGCTTTTAAAAATTTATCATGCAATATTTCTTGGCATTCATTAGGAGAGGGATTTACTTGGGAAACACAAGATAGAGTTCGGGATGAGGAATTAGTCAAAAAAGCTTGGCAAATCGCTAAAACGTTTATCACAGATAAATCTTATAAACTTATAATCCTTGATGAAATTAATATCGCAATAAAACTTGGATATCTCTCTTCAGAAGAAATAATTACATTTTTACAAAGTATCAATGATAGAAAAAATCATATAGTTTTAACTGGTAGAGGAGCCTCCAAATCAATTATTAAACAAGCTGACTTAGTAACAGAGATGAAATTAGTTAGACACCCATTTAAAGAACAAGGCATTAAAGCTCAAGCTTGTATCGAATTTTAAAATAGTTAAACACAATTTTTATTCATTTATCTATTCTCCGATAGAGAAATGTTTAAAGACGCAAGCAATATCATCTTAAAAAAGTAATTCTTTATCTTTACTTGCTATGGTCTTAAAAGTATCATTATGGAATGACTTACAAAAGAGTTCTTTTAAAGCTAAGTGGCGAAGCACTAATGGGTGAAAAGCCATATGGCATTGATCCCGCCATAGTTCAATCAATTGCTGAAGATGTAGAGAAAGTAGTCGCAAATAATGTTCAACTCGCTATTGTAGTTGGCGGTGGCAATATCTTTAGAGGCCTTAAAGGTTCTGCTGATGGTATGGATAGAGCTACAGCAGATTACGTAGGAATGTTGGCCACAGTGATGAATGCTATTTCCCTTCAAGATGGATTAGAAAGAGTTGGTGTAGAAACTAGAGTACAAACAGCGATAGAAATGCAAGAAATTGCTGAACCTTATATTAGAAGAAGAGCAATGAGACATTTAGAAAAAGGGAGAGTTGTAGTATTTGGAGGCGGTTGTGGGAATCCATTTTTTACTACTGATACAACTGCTGCTTTGAGAGCCGCGGAGATAAATGCTGAAGTTGTAATGAAGGCTACTAAAGTTGATGGCGTTTATGATTGTGATCCAAATAAATTCAATAAAGCAAAAAAATACTCCTCTCTTAGTTATCAGCAAGTTCTTAGTGATGAAATTGCTGTAATGGATAGTACTGCAATTGCTCTTTGCAAAGATAATAATATTCCGATTATGGTTTTTGATATTTTCAAAAAAGGGAATATCTCTAAAGCAGTTTCAGGAGACAATATAGGTTCTTTAATAAGTTAAAACTTATCTAAATTACAAATTTCTAATTATGAAAAAACAAGAAATTCAATCAAGTATGAATAAAAGTGTTGAAGCCACACAAAGAAACTTTAATACTATAAGAACTGGGCGAGCAAATGCATCATTACTAGATAGAATTAGCGTCGAATACTATGGAGCAGAAACCCCCATTAAATCACTTGCCTCAATATCAACTGTAGATTCACAAACAATTTCAATTCAACCCTTTGATGTTTCTTGCTTACAAGCTATTGAAAAGGCAATCTCAATTAGTGATTTAGGTATGACCCCTAACAATGATGGGAAGGTTATAAGAATAAATGTACCCCCACTAACTGAGGAGAGAAGAAAAGAGTTTTGTAAGTTAGCTTCCAAATACGCAGAGGAAGGTAAAGTAGCTCTAAGAAACGTTAGAAGAGATGCTATTGAAAAAGAGAAAAAAGATGAAAAGCAAGGTTTAATATCAATAGATGAATCAAGAGATAATCAATTAGAAATACAAAAATTTACTGACAAATATATTTCTTTAATAGAAACCAAATTATCTGAAAAAGAGAAGGAAATACTTAAAGTTTGAAGGAATTTGACGTCATAATTATTGGCGGCGGACTATCAGGATCTTCGACTGCTCTAAACTTATCAAGAAAAGGATATTCTGTTCTTATTATAGAAAAAGAAAAATTAGGAAATATTAAACCATGCGCAGGAGGTATAGCATCCTCAATGAAAAAATTTCTACCGATAGATATAGATCAAGCAATAGAATCTAAGATTAGGAATGTTGAATTCAGATGGAAATCCTCTGATAATGTTATCGCTGACCTTTCTGGAGAATCACCTTTTTGGATTATTAGAAGAGAAAAATTAGATAAATTATTACTTAATGAATCTCAAAAGTATGGCATGGAGATCGTAAGGCCAGCATATGTTGAAAAAATAATTCAAGAAGATAAGACTTGGATAATTAAATGCAGCAATCAAGTTACTTATAAATCTAAATTCCTTGTTATTGCTGATGGTTCGCAGTCTCAATGGGCTGGATATTTCAACTTAGGTCCAAGAAAACCTAAATTTGCTAACACTATTGCCGTAAGATTAAAAGGATTAGGCGATATCCCTAAAGATGCAGTACGATTTGAGTTTGGATTTGTTAAGTATGGATTTGCTTGGGCATTTCCATTAAAAGACAGTGTCAATATTGGAATAGGGACTTTTATAAATAATAAACTTCTAGTAGATGAAGAGCTCAATAATAAAATAATAAAAAGTTTCGGGTTTGAAGACTTATCATTTAAAGTAGTTCAAAAAAAATTAAGAATTTGGAATGGTATACACAAACTTAATGGGAATAGGGTGATTGCAGTTGGAGATGCAGCATCCCTATGCGATCCATTTTTAGCTGAAGGTATAAGACCCTCTTTAATTAGTAGTCATTATGCCGCAGAAAGTATAGATCAATGTTTATCCAATGATAATTATGATTTAAACAATTACACAGCACTTATTAACGATGAATGGGGGAAATCCATGGCATGGGGAAGGAGAATTGCTCAAATTTTTTACAGATTCCCTCGAACGGGTTATCAACTAGGTATTAAACGCAGAACAGCTCCTCAAAGAATCGCTCAAATATTATCAGGTCAAATGAATTATGAAGACATCGCAAAAAGAGTCATAAAAAGACTTTTAACTTATAGCGACAGTTAATTTTTATATTTTAGAAAGATGAAATTTAAGTTGCAGAAATTAATTTTTGATTTTTGATTTCTGCTAATCTTTTTATTAGCAATTCTTCTAATTCTTCTATTGCCTTACTGAAGCCTGTAATTCCTTCACTAAGCTTCTCACTTGCCATTTGATCCTCTAACATAGTTAATCTGAAATCCTTCTCATCAAATTTATAATCAATAGAGTTATTAGATTGAATATTTCCATCTAATTTTTTAATTAATTCTCCTTCTTCTCTTTTTAATTGATCTAAAAATTTTGGCGCAATAGTTAGAAGGTCACATCCTGCTAATTCTTTTATTTCATCAACATTTCTGAAGCTTGCTCCCATTACTTCAGTTTTGAATCCCTTTTCTTTAAAGTAATTATAAATTTTAGTTACTGAGATAACTCCTGGATCCTCATACCCTGAAAAATTATCTTTACCCGTTTTAGCTTTATGCCAATCTAAAATTCGACCTACAAAAGGGGATATTAAGGTGATTTTTGCATTCGCGCAGGCTACGGCTTGGCAGAAGTTAAAAAGTAAAGTTAAATTGCATTTAATGCCTTCTTTTTCTAAAATTTCAGCGGCTTTAATTCCTTCCCAGGTTGAAGCAATCTTAATCAAAATTCTTTCTTTATCTATTCCAAAAGTTTTATAATGATTTATTAACTTTCTCGCCTTCTCAACTGTGGCTTCAGTGTCAAAACTAAGTCTTGCATCCACTTCTGTAGACACTCTCCCTGAGATAAGATTTAGAATCTCTTTGCCAAAAAAAACTGATACCTGATCAATAGCCTCTTTAATTAATTCACTTTCAGAGAAGCCCGAAAGTAAGGATTTTTTTGAACTTTCCAAAGCTTGATCTATTAATTTTACATAATCAGGATTCTTAGCCGCAGCTAATATTAGAGATGGGTTAGTAGTAGCATCTCTAGGTTGAAACTTTTTAATCGCATCTAAATCTCCAGTATCAGCAACAACAACAGTAATAGAAGATAGTTGTTCTAAAATTGATTTCATGTCTGGATAGTCATATATATCTTCACGTTAGCTTCAATTCCAAGTGAAATCATCAAATAATGAAATTATTAACTAAAAAATCATATAATTTTAGGGTTTTTTAACAATTATTTTATTGTTTTCAATTTGTGGCGGTATTTTTTCAATAACAATTAAACTTTCAATAATTTCTTTAGCAACTGGCACTGCGACTGTTGATCCATATGCGTATGCTTTAGAGGGTTCGTCAACGATAACTAGAACAACATACTTTGGATTGTTTATAGGAAAAGTAGCTACAAAACTGCAAGCTTTCTTTTTTGTATATCTTCCATTAATTGCCTTTTGAGAAGTCCCAGTTTTTCCTCCAATTCTATATCCATCAATTTTTGCTCCAACTCCACTGCCATTATTCACAACACTCTCCATCCATTCAAGAACAATTTTGGAGACCTCATTAGAAAAGATTTCTTTTTGAGAATTGTTTCTAAGGTGATCTTTAAAATTTACGGTTACATGTGGAATAACTTCACTCCCCCCATTAGCTAGGACAGCATGTAGTTGGGCTAATTTCAATGGAGAGATTGAAAATCCCTTTCCAAAAGATGCTACTGCGGGCTCAATTGGTTGACTAACAAAAATATCTTTTGACTTTAATTGACCTGCTGTTGATTCAAATAAATCCGTTTCTAAACTTTTGCTAATTCCTAATTTGTTAAGCCAATTCCAATAAGTTTTGGGAGGCAAATTTTTCATTATTTTTACCATCCCAACATTGCTTGAAACTTGTAAGACTTTAGGATAATCGATATATCCATTTCCTCTCTTATCCCAATTCGAGAGAGTCCATCCTCCAACATTTATCTTCCCATTATCTTCAACAAAACCATCTTTTTTAATTACTTTTTCCTGTAATGCTAAGGCTAGATTTATCGGTTTAAAAGTTGAGCCTGGTTCAAATAAGTCTTGAGAATACCAACCTTTAAAAATCTCAGAATCATACTCCCAATATTTATTTGGATCATAAGATGGGATTGAAACTAATGATAAAATTTCGCCATTATTTACATTCATAACTATTGCAAAGCCTTTCTTTGCTCCCCACTTAATTACCTGTTTACTCAATGAATGAAATGAAGCTTTTTGTAATCTTGAATCAATTGTTAACCCTAACCTTTTGTAATCATTAATAAAATCTCTTGGGCCTGAATTATCTGGAAGAGGAGTTCCATCTCCTCCTTTCTTTACCAAATTACTTTTATTAACTACTTTGATCTGATTATCCAAATGCAGTTCTAAACCAGCTGAACCTTTATTCTCATAATTAACAAACCCAATAAGATTTGAATACAAATTGCGTTGAGGATAATATCTTTGGGAATATTTAACCAAATCAAGTCCACTTATATGAAGGTTTTTAATCTTTCTTGCTTGATTCTCTGTTATTTCATCCATCAATTCGATACCCGTCATTTTATTTGCAAACTTTGAAAGGAGAATTTCATCTTTTACATTCAAAATCGGCAATAATTTATTAACCACTTCATCAATACTTCTTAATCTAGTAGTAGCATCTCCAGGGAAGTTAAAGTATTTGGGATGAGCCCATAATTTATATAGAGGTTTGTCATAAGCAATCAACCTATTATTCCTATCTACTATTGATCTTCTCCTGTTAAGGGTACTAATTTTGGTTAATTGAATTAACCTAGCTTTTTTTTGTAAGTCAGAAGAACTAAAAACCTGTAAGTTTACAAGCCTGCCAAAAAGACCAAAAATTAATATTAAACAAAATATATATGCGAACTTAAACCTTCCAGCTTCTAGAGGTACTAAATGTACAATTTTCTTATATCTTTTCATTAATAACCTCTTAGATATTTACTATCTTTTAATCCATCGTAGATAATTTTTATTTTTTTATTTAAATTATTTTTTCTCAGAATCTTAATTTCCTTATTAATGTAGATTAAATCTTTTGGAGTGGTTTTTTTAAATGTATTTAATGTCTCAATTTCATTCATATAGAATTCTTCAGTCTTAGATATGTTGTCTATAAGATTATTATTATTTGATCTTGTCTTAGCCAATTTTTTATATATGCTTGTCCATTTTCTTTGACTATCAAAAGATAAAAAAGATAAAATAAAAATTAAAATTAATAAAGAAATATTTATACTATCAAATATTTTATGAGTTAATTTTAAACTAAATAACGATATATTTTTTGAATTTATTTTATTAGTATTAATAAGGATTTTTTTTAAAGAATTTTCATTCTTATATATATTCATCTCTCGGAATTTTAGAAATAAAAGAAGTATTATTTATTAAGTAAACATTTTTTAAATTAATTTGCAAGTAATATAAATTAATCTTTTTAGGTTCTCAATAAAAATAAATTCAAAAACGTCATTCCATTCCACAAAGAATGCATAATCACAGAAGAAGCTAATCTTCCTGAAATAAGTCTTGTAACTCCTAGTCCTATGCCTAATGTAAACAATGGGAGCATTTCACCGATGCTCAAATGCGCCAAGGCAAATATAAAAGCAGAAATTATAATGCCTAAACTTATCCCAAATTCTCTTGATAAGATTGGGAGCAAAACCCCACGAAAAACAACCTCTTCAAAAAATGGAGCTAAAAATGTGGTTGTTAAAAATAATATTATAAATGAAAGATAATTATTATTATTTAAAACTATCTCTAGCAAAGGATTACTACCATTTTGATTATCAATTAAAAAATTCATAATCAATGATACCAACAGAACAAAAGGTATTATCATTAAAAATCCTTTAAATCCTTGAAATACAGAATCTTTGATAGGTAAAAAATTGAATTGGAAATAATCTTTTTGAAAGATAAATATATTATCAAAAGATTTTATTTGATAATAAATAATCAATAAAGGTGGTATTGCCATAAATAAATATCCAAAAAATATTTTTAATGATTGCGTTAACTCAATTGATAGATTAGATGCTAATAACTGAACTAGGGTAATTGAAAATAAAGGTGAAATAACTTCTCCTAAAACAACAAATCCTCCTGATATCAAAAGAACCATATCTAACAAATTTAAATCTAGTGGCTTGAATTCTTTCCATTCAACTTTTTTTAAAGCTACAAGACTCAGTAATGTTCTTAGCACTAGTATTGAGCCGCTAAAAATTAATAATAGAGGAGTGAATCTAATAACTATTATTTTTAAAAACATTTCTTTTGAAAGTTTATTTGTTATCAATTCACTGTCATCAAGATCAAATCTTTTACTTAATAAGTGATAAAGAAATCTATCCTTTTTAAAGTATTCAAGTAAATTATCATTAAGTGTATAGGAATTATCTAAATAACTTCTACTTAAATTTTCTAATACTAGTTTATAGTTTTTATTTTCAAAGCTATTAAGATATTCATCGTTGAGGGCTATCTCATTTTTTTTGGAAGAAATTATCCAAATAAATTTATTCCTTTCTGTTAATTCCTCAAAGGGAACCTCAGAGAGAGAAATCTTAATCTCTTCGAGAGGTTCATTTGTAATTAAAAGGTTCTTCAAATTTATTGGTACTGCAGGCAAAGCTAATTCCGCAATTTCTTTTTCTTTTTGACTTATATCAAAGCTAACTGATGGACGATTAAGGCTATCTCTAAGGCCTTGTTGCCACACAAAAATAGTTATGATTAAGGAAATAAATGCCAAAAATAATTTTGTCTTAGAAATATTTTTATTCATATATTTGATAATAAAATATAAAAACTAAATTTAGTTTTAATTGAATTTCTTATAATCATATACTTATTATTATCATGCTATGAGATGATAAAAATACTTTGATTCTAAACTATTTAATGAGTATCAGATTAGTATTAGTTAGACACGGACTTAGCAGTTTTAATGAAAAAGGCTTAATTCAAGGAAGGACAGATGATTCATATTTAACAGATAAGGGTTATGAGCAGGCATTTATGTCTGGGGAAGCATTATCAGGTATCAATTTCAACAAAATATATTCGTCTCCACTTGTTAGGGCAGCCGAGACTGCCAAAACTATTCAGAAAAATTTAAAAGTGAAACACAATATTATTTATGACAAGAATTTATTAGAGGTGAATCTTAGTTCCTGGTCTGGTTTAACTATCAAAGAAATAAAAAATAAATATCCAGAAAATTATCTTCTTTGGAAAAATGATCCTGAATCTTTGAAGTTAAAAAATGATAAGAACTTATCTTATCAACCTATTCAAGAACTATATGACCAGGCGAATAAATTTATTAAAAATATTATAAAAATCTATTTAGAAAAAGATGAGGCTAACATATTAATAATTGGTCACAATGCAATTCTTAGATGTTTGATTCTCTCATTAATTGGAAGACCTAAAAAAGGTTTTAGAAAAATTAAGTTGGATAATGCTTCTTTTTCTATCCTTAATATCTTAAAACAAAGAAATTCCTATAAAACACAAGTTGAATGTTTAAATCAAACCTCTCATCTAAATAAAAAAATACCTGATCAGATTGGAGATTCTAGAATATTCCTTGTGAGGCATGGGGAAACCAACTGGAATAAAGAGGGTCGATTCCAGGGACAAATAAATATCCCATTAAATAGCAATGGCAAAAATCAGGCAAAAAAGGCTTCTAAATATTTGAAAGAAATAAACTTCAACAAAGCATTTTCAAGTTCAATGGATAGACCATATGAAACAGCACAAATAATTCTTCAAAATAACTCAAATTTAGAAATAACAAAAATTGAAAAATTAGTAGAGATTAGCCATGGATTATGGGAAGGCAAATTAGAAAATGAAATCAAGAAACAATGGCCGAAATTACTAAAAAATTGGCATGAGAAACCTGAAGAGGTAATAATGCCGGAGGGTGAAAGTATTAAAGAAGTTTCTGAAAGGTCAGTTAAGGCTTGGGGAGAAATATGTTTAGCTCAAAAGAATAAAGATTTGACCTTATTAGTAGCACATGATGCAGTCAACAAAACCCTTATTTGTAATATATTAGGACTTGATTTTTCAAACATCTGGATGATAAAACAAGGTAATGGAGGTATAACTATTATTGATATATTTAATGATCCTCAAAAAGATAATGTAATTAGTGCTCTTAATATTACAACTCATCTTGGAGGAATAATAGACTCAACGGCATCCGGAGCTCTTTAAAAATGGTAAAAACATTTTTTTTTGAAAAAATAGATATTTTAATGGGCTCCAATAAGGAAGTTATCAAAGATAATTTATTAATAGTTGATGGCAAAATAGAAGCATTTGGTAATGAGGCTAAAAAGGAAGCGTTAAAAAAAAATATTAAAATTTCTAAATCTGATAATAAATTAGTTGCTCCGATGCTAGTAGATTGTCACTCATTTTTAAAAGATCCCTTAACAGGATTTGATGATAACTTAGAAAATTTAAAGTTTAGAGCAAAGAAATCAGGTTTTGGTTCAATTGCCTTTCTTCCAAATAGCAATAATTGGAGAGATAAGCCTGAAAAAATTCCTTTTCAGAAAAATAATGATTTTGATATCAATATATTTTTTTGGGGAAGTTTTAGTTTAGAAGATGAAGGCATACACCTTTCTCCTCATAATGAACTTATAAAATCAGGCTCAATTGGCCTTTCTACTAGTAATTTTTTTGACCCATCAATAATTTTTAAAGGGCTTTCTTTAAATGGTATGAAATCTTCTCCTATAATATTTTCTTTAACAAAAAAATTATCATCGCAAAAAGGGATGGTAAATAAAGATGTAAAGTCACTACAATTAGGTTTTTACAATATTGAAAACAATAATGAACTCGCTGAAGTTAAAAATATCTTAGGAATAAAAAGCCTTTTCCAAGGTAACAATATAATAATTAAAAACATAGCAGATTCAAATTCTCTTAAAGAAATAGAAAAACAAACAGTCCCTATTCTGACAACAGTAAGTTGGTGGAGCTTAATAGCAGATACAAATAATCTCGAATTAGATGATCTTGGATGGAAAGTAGATCCACCTTTGGGTTCTGAGGAAAATAGAGAATTTTTAATAAAAGGTTTAGAAAATGATTTAATTAATGCAATTGCAGTAAACTCACTAGCATTAAACGATGAAGATACATTTCTTCCAATTAATGATAGATCGGTTGGGATAAGCTCTTTTGAATTAGTTTTGCCATTATTGTGGGAAGAGTTTATAAACAAAAGATCTTGGCCCATATCTAAGTTATGGAAATATTTAAGTTTTAATCCTTCTAATCTATTAAGAATTACCGAAGAAAAATTATCACTAGGCAGCAAAAGATGGCTTATTTTTGATCCAGATAAAAAATGGCTTAATAATCAAATTAATTTAGGATATGATTCTCCTTCAAATTTTCCCAAGAAAAACGAGTTAATCAAAGGTAAAGTTATTCAGGTTGGTCTTGATTGTTAAAAAAACCTATATTATTTAAAGGCCAAAATCTAAAATAAGCTCTCCCAATAATCTCATCTTTGGGTAAAAATATTCCTGGCCAGGATCTGCTATCTCTACTATTAGCTCTATTATCTCCTAACACCAAAAAATGATCTTCAGGAACTTGAATTGTATTAATCTCCTCGCAAAGAAAAAAATTAGATTCATTACATTTTGATCCAATATAAGGTTCGTCAATTTTTGTATTATTTATTTTTACCTCTCCTTTTTTATTTACATTAACTAACTCTCCTGGAAGAGCTACTACTCTTTTGATATAGGCATCACAAGATCTATCTCTCCAACCTGGAATTAATGACATTGGAGGGAAACTCATAAAGAAGCAATATCTTTTTGTTGGTAATGGTTTATTTCTTTGAGAGATATATCCTTTGTCAAATGAATAAGGAGAGTTAAAAACAACAATCTCTCCCCTTCTGGGTAATCTGTTTTTTAAAGAAATTTTTTCAATAAGCAATCTATCGTTTATTTGTAATTCAGGTAGCATTGAACCAGAGGGGATATAACGAGGCTCTACCAAAAAAGATCTGCAAGAAGAAATAAAAAAAGCCAATAAAATTAGAGGACCCCACTCAAGAAGCATATTTTTAAAAGAAGAGTTCATAAGTTTTTTGACATCATAAAATAAAAACTCTATTTAAAATTTTCAATATATTCTGACTCATTGTATCCAAGTATTAATTTACTTTCGTTAATTACTAAAAACGGTCTTTTTATTAATTTCCCATCTTTTGATAAAAGTTCAATAATTCTGTTTTTTGTTAATGCAAGAATATCAAAATTTAATGCTTTGAAATTCTTTCCTCTTTTATTAAATATATGTTTTATATCTAATGAAAATTGTATTAAAGCAAGTTCTAAAAATTTTTTTGAAGGAGGTTCTTTAACTATATCTATAGATTTATAATTAATATTATTTAGATCAAGCCACTTCGCTGCTTTTCTGCATGTTGAGCATTTTGGATAAGTATAAAAAATTATTTTTTTCAATCTTATTTAACTACTGATGATTTTTTTAGAACTTTAAAGGTTTTCTTTTTTGAAGGTGTACATTGTCTTATAAGTTCATCAACTACTTCATAATCTCTCCAGCCATCTATCTTAACTGTCCTTCCATATAAACCTTTACTTGTCCTAAAAAATTCTGCAACATCTTCTAATTGATTTGGAGCTATTTGATTAATACTAATTATATTTTCTTGCCTAGGATTAGCTGTAGGCACACATAATAATTTCCCATCATATTCACCACAATCATGCATATCTAAAACACCTATAGGTCTTGCTTTTATCAAACATCCTGCGAATGTTGGTTCGTCCATGATTACCATTGCATCTAGAGGTGCCCCATCATCAGCAAGTGTATTTGGAATAAAACCATAATCAAAAGGGTAGCGTACCGAAGAATGTAAAACCCTATCAAGTGCCATTATTCCAGCTTGAGCACAATATTCGTATTTATTCCTGCTACCTGCAGGTATTTCTACAACTAAATTGACTATGCCCTTCATTGGAGATGGAGGTATCAAGCTAAGATCCATCTTTTTTAATAGATTGAAAAGAAATTACCTCATTTTCCTGAGATAAAGGTCTACCAAGCAAAATACTAATTGAAGGTAATAACACTGTCAGAAAAGCTATTATTATCCCTAAAAATGTTGTTGATAAACACCTCATACTTAAGGGGTCATCATCATCTTTCTCCAATTGACTTGAAATAGTAATAAGAGATGAATTTTCACTTAATTTACTTGTTACAAACTGCTTTGAATTTGTGTATTTCAAGAATTTTACTTGTTAAAAGTTGAGTATTAAAACTAACAAAGATTATTTTACAATCAAAAAGTAAATAAATCAAAATTTATTCTTAAAAAATAAATTTTAAATTAATTTTTTTCTAGAAGGGATCTTATACTTTTTAACTCATCAAGAATTTGAGAAAGTATATTTTGAGTTGCTGAAGATGGTGAATTAAAAACTTCTACAGTTACTTCTTTAATTCTTAAAATGTCTTTTGCAAATCTTGCAATTTCATTAGGATGAAAACGTAATTGTTCTTTTTGATCTGTTCTATATTCAGGATTTAGTTTTCTTGGATTAAAGCTAGGATTTAAATTGCGTGTATCGGTATTTGTGTATCTATAAACAGATGCTCTTGATCGGTTAAGAAATTTTTGAACCTCATCAATGCCTACCAATTCTTCTGAACTAGAAATATTAGAATCTGTATTGTCCATAACTTTGTTAAAATGTCATTAATTTAATGAAATTACTTAAAAGTTTTTAAGTTTTATTATTGCAGAAATTAGCAGAAAGAATAAATCTAAACTACATGCCTTCAGGGACTCAAGACACTTTAAATTTTTTTTTCCTCTTAATTGATAATATTAATTATCTTATAATTTATTTTTATGCGCGTCACCACCTCATTTCCTCTGGGGACGCTTCGTGACACTCCTTCTGAAGCCGAAATTATTTCACATCAATTACTTTTAAGAGGAGGATTTATTCGCAGAGTGAATAGTGGGATTTATGCATACATGCCAATAATGCTTAGAGTAATTGAAAAAATAAGTTCCATAATTGAAAAAGAACTTAACAATAATGGCTGTTCAAAGTTACTATTACCCCAACTTCATCCTTCAGAATTATGGAAAAAGAGTGAAAGGTGGGAAGGTTATACTGCCGGTGAAGGAATAATGTTTAATCTAAAGGATAGACAAGGAAAAGAATTTGGCTTGGCACCAACACATGAAGAAGTAATTACAAGTATTGCATCAGAAATCATTAATTCATATAAGCAACTCCCTTTATGTTTTTACCAAATACAAACAAAATTTAGAGATGAAATAAGACCAAGATTTGGGTTAATGCGAAGTAGGGAATTTATAATGAAAGATGGTTATTCTTTCCACTCATCCAAAGAAGATTTATCATCTTTTTATGGAAAGATGGAAAAAGCTTATGAAAATATTTTTAAAAATTGTGGATTAGATACAGTAGGAGTGGATGCCGATAGCGGATCAATTGGTGGGGCCGCATCTAAAGAATTCATGGTAACAGCGGATGTTGGAGAAGATTCTATTTTATTTACAGAGAGTGGCTCATATGCAGCCAATATAGAAAAAGCTGTTTCTTTACCTTCTGACGAGATTCCTTTAAAAAAAAGCAAAGAGGTATTGTTCGAAACACCTAATCAAAAATCGGTTATTGATGTATGTCAAAAAAATAATTTAGATGCAAGTCAAATAGTTAAAGTAGTTTTATTCGTTGCAAAATTTGAAAATAAATCTGAAGTCCCAATCCTCACATGTATTAGAGGAGATCAGCATATAAATGAAGTTAAACTTTTTAATTTGATAAACAAAAAATATAATTCAAACTTGATTCACCTAAAAATATTAGAAGATAATGCAATTATTGAAAAAAATCTAATTAATTTTCCATTAGGTTATATTGGTCCAGACATAAATGATGAAACAATAAAAAATACTTCCAATTGGGACAAAAGTTGGATAAGAATTGCTGACAAATCTGTTAGTAGTCTTTCAAGTTTTGTTAGTGGCGGCAATAAAATAAATTTTCACAAAGTATTCCAAAGGTTTTCGTTCGTTGAGAAAAACTACCTAATATCAGATATAAGGAATGCGAAAAAAGGAGATCGTATTAGCATTGAAAGTAGTGAAGAGTTAAAAGAAAAAAGAGGTATTGAAATTGGACATATTTTTCAATTAGGCCAAAAATATAGTGAGAAATTAAATGCTAAGTTTTCTGACAAAGATGGCCAGTTGAAAAGTTTGTGGATGGGTTGTTATGGAATTGGTGTCACAAGAATAGCCCAAGCAGCTATTGAGCAGAATCATGATGAAAATGGTATTTCGTGGCCAATCCAAATTTCTCCTTTTGAGGTTTTAATTATTCCAACTAATTTGAAAGATCCCAATCAAAAAAAACTTACCGAAGAGATTTATAAAGAGTTCAAAAGCAAAAAAATCGATATTCTTCTTGACGACCGAGAGGATAGAGCAGGAGTTAAATTTAAAGATGCAGATTTAATTGGGATTCCTTTTCAAATAATTATTGGTAGAGATTCGATTAATAAAGAAGTTGAATTCTTATGCCGACCAAGCAAAAGTAAAATTAAGATTGCTTCAAAGAATTTGTTAGAAAAATTTATTTCCGAATCAAAAGTAATGTACAATAAAAATTCTTAAAGCTAAATTTTATTCGGAGTAAAATTATGTTAGTCAAAGAGATGTATGAATTATTTTCTAAATTTTTTGCAAAAGCTATATCTTTTACCATTTGTTTATCTATTTTTTTTACACTATTAAGTCCTCCTTCATATGCAGCAAAGACTGCTATGACTGGTGATTACGCTAAAGATACAATATCCGTCGTTAAAACCTTACAAATTGCGGTTGATACTCCAAAAGATTCTCCTGATAAGGATGTGGTTAGAGATGAATCACTTGCTCTAATAACTGACTATATTTCTAGATATAGAAACAGAGGCATGGTTAATAAAACTCAATCATTTACAACCATGCAGACAGCCTTAAACGCCATGGCAGGTCATTATAAAAACTTTGCAGCTAGGCCTCTACCAGACAAACTTAAAGAGCGTTTAACTAAAGAATTCTCTCTTGCCGAGAAAATGGTTCTAAGGGAAAGTTAATACAAATGATTTACTTTTTTTTAGTTATTAAAGAATTTTGAATATATTATATATTCGTACAAAAATAATGAGCTTTTAAAATTGGCAAATGTTGTTGTAATCGGAGCTCAATGGGGCGACGAAGGAAAAGGTAAAATAACCGATTTATTGAGTCGTTCGGCAGATGTTGTTGTGCGCTATCAGGGTGGTGTAAATGCAGGCCATACTATTGTTGTAGATGATGAGGTTTTAAAATTACATTTAATTCCATCTGGAATACTTTATAAAGATACGACTTGTTTAATTGGATCTGGAACAGTTGTAGACCCAAAGATATTAATTAAAGAAATAGATATGTTAATTAAGAATGGAATAGACATTTCGGGATTAAAAATATCATCAACATCACATGTAACAATGCCTTACCATCGTTTATTAGATGAGGCGATGGAAGCTGATAGAGGTTCAAATAAAATAGGAACTACAGGGAGGGGAATAGGGCCTACATATGCTGATAAATCACAAAGAAATGGCATTAGGATAAGAGATTTACTTAATGAAGATAGATTAAAAGATGTTATAGAGATACCTCTTAAAGAAAAAAATGGACTTCTAGAAAAGATTTATGACATTAAACCTCTTTGTAAAGATGAAATAATTGAAGAATATCTTGATTATGGACAGAGACTATCAAAGCATGTAGTTGACTGTACGAGAACTATTCACTCGGCTGCAAGAAATAAAAAAAATATCCTATTTGAGGGTGCGCAGGGAACATTACTTGATTTGGATCACGGAACATATCCTTTTGTAACTTCATCAAATCCTATATCGGGAGGTGCTTGTGTTGGTGCTGGGGTGGGACCAACTCTTATAGACAGAGTCATAGGAGTAGCGAAGGCATATACTACGAGAGTTGGGGAAGGACCATTCCCAACAGAACTGCAAGGAAGTATTAATGATCAACTTTGCGATAGAGGGAGTGAGTTTGGAACTACAACGGGAAGAAGAAGAAGATGTGGTTGGTTCGATGGAATTATTGGCAAATATGCCGTATATGTAAATGGTCTTGACTGTTTGGCTGTAACAAAATTAGATGTCCTAGATGAGTTAGATGAAATTCAAGTTTGTATTGCTTATGAATTAGATGGGAAAGAGATAGATTATTTCCCTACAAATTCTGATGATCTTAAAAAATGCAAACCAATATTTAAAAAATTAAAAGGGTGGCAATGCTCCACTGCTAATTGCCGAAAGCTTTCTGATCTACCTGAAAATGCTATGAATTACCTCAGATTTCTTGCTGAATTAATGGAAGTCCCAATAGCCATTGTCTCATTAGGTGCGAATAGAGATCAAACCATAGTAATTGAAGACCCTATACATGGACCCAAGAGAGCGCTTCTAAGATAAATATATTAATTCTAAATTATGGAAGAAGAATATAAAGATAACAATATAAAAAAAGATATTGATCTCATAGGTTTAGGAAATGCAATTGTAGATATTATCGTAAACGTTGAAGATCGGTTTTTAGAGATAAATAAGCTTAAAAAGGGCTCTATGAATCTTATCAATTCAAATCAATCTGAAAATTTATTAAAATACTCTAAAGTAATTAAAAAAATATCAGGTGGGTCTTCAGCTAATACTGTTGTAAGCTTGGCAGAATTAGGGAACAATGTTCAATTTATAGGAAGAGTAAAAAATGACGATTTTGGAAATTTCTTTTCTAAAGATATTAAAAAAAGTAATACTATTTTTAACACTCTGCCTGTAGATAAAGGGCCATCAAGTGCACATTCAATAATCTTTATAACCCCAGATGCACAAAGAACTATGTGCACATACCTGGGGGCATCTGTTGAATTTGAACCTAAAGATATTAATTATAATTTCATAAAAAATAGCAAATATTTATATCTAGAGGGATACTTATGGGATAGTGAATTAGCTAAAAGTGCCTTTCTCAAAGCTGTCAAGATTGCTAAAGAATCGAATACAAAAATAATACTTTCGTTATCAGACTCTTTTTGTGTAGATAGACATCGAGAAAGTTTTATAGAATTAATTGATAGTTATATTGACATTGTTTTTTGTAATGAATCTGAAGTATTAAGTCTTTTAAAAGAGAATAATTTACAAAGCTGCAAACATTCTATTTCTTCATTATGTGAACTAGTAATAATTACTTTAGGCGGTAAAGGTTCTTTAGTAATTAATAAAGGAGAATATGAAGAAATAAAGCCTATCTTATTGGGGGGAATTATTGATACAACCGGAGCAGGAGATCTTTATGCTGGTGGATTTATTCATGGACTAATTAATAACTATTCGATAAAAAGGTGCGGAGAATTAGGCTCAATTTGTGCAGGTCATATAATTACTCAGCTAGGTTCTAGATCTAATATTAATCTTCAAAATTTATTAGAAGAAAACTTAGTTTGATAAAGATTTATTAACCCAATTTATATATTTTTTTTCAGAATTAAACTTTTTATAAAGGATTTGAGGAACATCATAAGATGTCATCTTTTGTAAGAAAACTATCAAAGACTTTTTCAATTCAGGTTTACTTTTTATTGTAATTTCAACCTCATTAACCTCCTCAATTTTTCCTTCCCATTCATAAATGGAATAAATATCTTTTAAGGAAACACATGCTGCAAGTTTTTCTTTGAGTAGTAATTTAGCAATTTTTTTTGCTGCCTTTTTATTGTATAAGGTTGTTATCAGAAGCAAAACTTGATTCATCCTGAAGTGTTAATTTTTCTTGTTATGTGATCTATCAATTTATCATAATCAAAAAATATGAAACGATCTTTATATTTTGATTTTGGCCTTTTAACTAAAAATAACTTCATCTCACTTTCATAAACAATTTCCTCCCAATTAATTTGTGCATAACTTCCAGAATCTCTACAAAGTATATAATCTATCTTCCAATGTTCACAAAGTTTTTTTTCTAGGGTATTTTCATTTTTTTTACTAGGTTCAAGTATTGCTATATTTGAATTTTTTATACATGAGCCAAAAGCTTTAGATATGCTTTCATATGTTGGAATTACCCTTGTATATACATTTGCACCACACTTTAAATAATATCTTGCCGTCTCATTCAGTAATCTAGAACCTATGGCCAAGAGAATATTTTTATTTAAAAGGCTTTCCTTGCTTATATCTTTTAAACCATTTATGTAGACAAAATTTTTAAATGGTTTTATTTCCGATTTCCTTTCAAAAGCTAAAAGATGCTTTTTGATTTTTTTGCAAGCCTTATTTAGATTTTTAGAAATGATTAAAGCAAATGGATGAGTTGCATCTATTACGTAATTAATTTTATTTTTTTCAATAAAATTGATGATTTCACTTGAACTATTTAATTTCCCTGTAATGATGTGTAACTTTGAATTTTCAGCATAAGACTTACTTGCTTTATGAGTGATAACGCTTACAAAGACTACATAGTTAAGTCTTAGTAATTTGTTAACTATTAATGGCCCATCTGAAGTTCCTGAAAGGATCCAAACATTTTCGTGGCAATTTTCTGAATTGTGCATCAATATGTCTTTAATTAATATAGAAAGTTAATGAATCATTGTCTAATTCAAGCGGTAATAAATAGCGCTCCTCAGATGAGATATACCAAAGAGAATAAAACACCCATTGCCGAAATGACCGTGAAAATCAAAGGATTACGCGATGATGATCCCTCTAGAGAACTAAAAGTTTTAGGTTGGGGAACTATTGCGCAAGAAATGGTGGAAGCATTAAATGAAGGTCAAAACATAGTTATTGAGGGACGTCTTAGAATGAACTCGATAACCAGAAAAGATGGTACTAAAGAAAAACAGCCTGAACTAACAGCTTCACGAATTCATAATATAAGTCCGGTTGAAAAAATAAACTCAGAGAAAAAAGAAACTACCATTTCTAATAGCAACAATAGCAATTCTTCTGAAGAAAAATCTGGCAATGAAGAAACTTCACAATGGGACAGTTCTCCATTAGTTCCTGAGGTTGACGAAATACCTTTTTAAAATCAAGTATCAATATTTGAATCTTGAACACGTATAATAAGTTTGCTTATTTTTCTTTCAAGATCAGCCAGTTCACTTCTAATCTCTGACCATTTACCTTTATCAAGATTCTCCAATAACCATGCTCTATCTTGATCAAGTTTTAAAATTAAATCTTCTTGATTTGTAGAATTATGATCTTGCATAATATTCAATAACTTTTCTAATAAAACAAAATGAAGAAATACCTATCTCCTGCAAACATAATAACAGTAGCGGGAGGTGTTTTAGCTTTTATTGGAATGACAGCTTATTTTACTGATTCAGTTAATCTAAGCGTGCCTACTTTCTTTTATGGAGTCCCAATTTTACTAATTGGGCTTGGTTTGAAAACATCTGAAATACCTCCAGTTAAATTAGTAAATAAAAATGATTTCAAGGAAAATAGATTTAATAGACCCAAAGAATTAACCGAATTAGTTAGAGATGTGACTAGATGGAGGTACGGAATAAAAGCGCATCTTGAATCTTCATTAGAGGCATTAAATTTATGGAATGAGGATAATCCCCCTCAACTTAAAGAGATTGAAGAAATTAAAAAAGAGGAGAAGAATGGGTTTAGGATGCATTTTGAAATCAATGATGTCCCCTTTGAATTGTGGATAGAGAAACAAGAAAGATTAAATAGGTTTTTTGTTAAAGGCCTTGAATCAGAATTTATTATCAACGATAATAAAAAGGAATTCGATTTGATTTTCTTTTATTAAATTTTGGAATATATTAATAAAAATTCAATTCATCAATTCAATTTATTTCCAACATTCCCTTCATGATGGACGATTCCCTTAGAGTATCAATATTAAGCGAAGCACTGCCTTACATACAAAGCTTTTCAGGTAGAAAAATTGTTATTAAGTATGGTGGTTCCATTATGGAAGAAGAAAAATTAAAAAAAGCTTTCTTTCGAGATATTGCTCTTTTATCAAGTGTTGGTGTATGTCCCGTGGTGATACATGGCGGTGGTCCCGAAATCAATACTTGGCTAAACAAATTAGAAATATCACCAAAATTCGAAAATGGGTTGAGAGTTACCGATCAGAAAACAATGGAAATAGTTGAAATGGTGCTAATGGGAAGAGTAAATAAACAAATTGTTAGGGGGATTAATGAGACAGGCTCGTTAGCTGTAGGCATTTCAGGACTAGATGGCAATTTAATCCAGACAAGAGAATTGGGAGATGGGAGTCATGGATTAGTTGGTGAGGTTACAAAAATTAATCCTGAATTGTTAGACCCTCTAATTAATAAAGGTTATATTCCAGTTATTTCAAGTATTGGTTCTACAATAAATGGCATCTCTCATAACATCAATGCAGATTTCGTGGCAGGCGAAATTGCAGCTGCAATAAATGCTGAGAAACTTATTCTTCTAACTGATACCCCAGGTGTATTAAAAAAAAGAGATGATACAAATAGCCTCGTGAAACAAATTAACCTGAAAGAGGCAAGAGAATTTCTTGATAAAAACATCGTTTCTAATGGAATGCGACCAAAAACAGAATGTTGTATTCGGGCTTTAGCGCAAGGAGTAAAAGCTGCTCATATTATCGATGGGAGGATTGAACATTCATTGCTTCTAGAAATTTTTACAAATTCAGGAATTGGGACTATGATCAATGCTTGATAAATGGAAGAATACAAGCAAGTTTTAGAAAAAGTAGAGCTTGCTCTTATCAAAGGTGAATATAATTTCTGCATTGAATATTTATACCCAATAATTGAATCTTACCCTCCATCAAGTAAAGAGGGAGTTAATTTACGTACAATAATAATAACCGCCCTATCTGGAATTAATAAAAAGGAAGAGGCAAAAATTTTTTGCAAAGAACTTTTAAAGTCTCATGATTATAAAGCAAGAGAAAATGCAAAATATTTAATGGAAATTATCGATTCTCCAGAAATTAAAAAACCTGAGAATTGGAATATCACTTTTGAAAATAATCTTACCTTAAACAAAAAATCTATAAATTCTCTAAATCTCATTAAAAATAAAAAAAATGAAAAAAAGTTTATAAATACATCAAATATCCCGACTGGTGAAACTAGGCCCTTTCAGAAAGGATTTATATTATTTATTTCTCTTTTATTGTTATTACTAATTCCGCTTTTAAGTGGCTGCGTTAAGATTGAAAATACTCTCGACCTTCGTGAAATTGACTCAATTAATAATAAGATAAAAATCGAAAGTAAATATATTGAAAAGTTTCCTTGGCAAATAAAATTTGAACAAAAAATTCAAGAAATTTTTCCTGATGCAGAAATATCAATAGGAAAATTAGATTCTTCTTTTAAATATAATAATCTTGATATTGAAACTGCTAAAGAAACACTTTATAAAATTCAAAAAACAGGTGGGGATTTGTTAGGAAACCCAACAGATTTAAAAATTAAGATTATTGAAAAAAACTTTTTCTTTTTAACGAAATATAATTACAAGATTGATTTAGATTTACAGCCTCTTAGATATTTTGACGATTTAGAACTAAATTTTAATATTATTAGCCCCAATAAAGTTTTCCTCCAAGAGGTAGATAATCCCAAAATAGAAGTATCAAAAAATTTTATAAAGTGGAATTTAATCCCAGAAGAAATAAATAGCTTGGAATTCTCATACTTGAACTGGAACAAAGTATTATTAGGATTTTTGCTTATTTCAATTTTAATATCAATATCTTATTTTATAAAAATTTATAGATATAAGTTAGGTTCTAACTTCCCAGAACTTCCTTCTGAATAGCTATAACTCTACTGGATTCAAATCAATTGATAAAAATACTTTTTCAGGAACTATTTTCCATAAATTAGATCTATCTGGCAAAGGAACTTCTGAGTTTTCTGGACCATGTATTAATATCTGCCATCTAAATTTATTACCAATTTTTGCGATTAAACTTGGAGCAGGTCCAATTACCGTCCACTGATTATCTTTACACAAACTTATCAAATATTTGGCAATCTTACCCGCTGTACGCTCAGTAATTTCATTGCTTTCACCAGATACTTTTAAAAGGCATACTTTACAAAAAGGAAATAATTTTGCTTCTTTTCTTAATTTAGAGCTGTCAACTAAAAATCCCTCATAATCTCTATTTTTGAGATACGAGATGACAGGATGACTTGGTTTATATGTTTGAAAAATAACCTTTCCTGATTTTTTGGCTCTTCCTGATCTGCCTGCTAATTGTAAGAATAATTGTAGTGATTTTTCTTCCGAAGAAATATCTGGTCGATGAAGTAATCCATCGGCTGCGATAACCACTGAAAGAGTAACATTAGGAATATCAATACCTTTCGCTAACATTTGAGTCCCTACAAGAATATCTGCATTCCCTTTAGAAAACTCTGAAAGTATATTTCTATGACCATCCTTACCGGAAGTAGTGTCTCTATCAAAACGAAGTACCCTCAACTCAGGGAATTCTTTATTTAAGAACTCTATAACTCTTTGAGTTCCTATCCCGAAAGGCTTAAAAGCATTTGAGTTGCAATCTGGGCAATTATTTATAATTTTGGCTTTATGATCACACCAGTGACAACTAAGCCACTGTCTACCTTTAGAACCTGCATGCACAGATAAAGGCACGTCACAATTAGGACAATTTATTATAAATCCGCAATTTCTACAACTCAGAAAACTGTTATATCCTCTTCTAGGAATCAAAACTATTGCTTGTTCCTGATTTTCTTTAAGCTGAGGGATTAATTTTAATAATTCGCTACAAAATATTTTTGTATTTCCATGTTGAAACTCATTACGCATATCAACAACTTTAATTGCTGGTGTTTCTGTACTGGCAATCCTTTCTTCCATTCTCAGCAACTTAATTTTTTTTTCAAAAACACTCTCTTTCCACGTCCTCATTGAAGGAGTTGCGCTTCCGAAAATTAGCTTTGATGGAATTCTTTTTACTCTCTCTATAGCAACATCTCTTGCGTCGTAACAAGGCATTGGGCTGTCTTGTTTATATGAAACATCATGTTCTTCATCCATTATTATTAAGCCTAAATTTTTAATAGGGAGGAAAACTGCTGACCTTGTTCCAACCACGATAAGAGGCTCATCTTCATCTATTATCTTCTTCCATACCAAAGTTCTATGTTTCGAAGAACAATTACTGTGATACTCGTAAACCTTATTTTGAAATCTCTTACTAAATCTATCAATAAGTTGAGGGATTAGACCAATTTCTGGAGCAAGTATTAAACAACTTTTTTTATTTTGTAGTTGATCTTCAGCCATTCTCATATAAACTTCTGTTTTACCAGATCCTGTTTCTCCCCATAGCAAAAAGATGTCTCCATTTTGCATCCCTCTCATTTCCTCGTATACTTTTTTTTGATCCTTAGTAAGATTTGGTCTTTTTAATTCAATAAAATCATTTTTAAAAGAACTTAATTTTGTATAAAAAAATTTTTTTCTTTTAGTCTTGATTAATAAGTTTTTATTAACCATTGAATTTATTAAAGTTGAATTAAAACCACACTTAAGCAGTTCGCTTTGCCAATTACCTTTATGAAGCAACATATCTCTTAATTTAAGTTCTCTTTTAGTTAATTCATCTTTACTAATTTGAAAATCTGTTTGAGATTCAATCCATATTTGATTTTTATAATTTTGAGATATTTTTTTATGTTTGCCTATCCATCCTGGGGGGAAAGCAGTTTTAAACATTTTTAAACTGCTCACACGATAGAATGAAGCTAAAGCCTCCAACCATTCTCTCCACCAGTCTTGAATTACTTTTTTTTGGACAATGCTTTCGATAAACAAATATTCAAAATTGGCTTCTTTATCCAAATCTGTCTTATTTTTATCTGTTTTTGAAAACACTTTTTTAGCCATAGTGAGTCCGTTTAATAATCTTCCTTTAAGTCTTACAGATACAATATCTCCAACTTCTACACCAAGATTATTCCCATCTAAATAAGAAAAACTACTGCTATGACTACCTATATCAAGCATGACCTCAAACTTAAAAGAGGTATTTAATAAATTATTACTTGCCGGCATCAAAACTTTTTCTTAGTATTGGATTGTTGAACATTCCACAAAGTGTTTTTGCACATTTTAAGTATCCTGTTCTTAAGGGAGACATGAAGCTTTGATCATTGAGTTAAAATTCAAAAATTGATCTGCCTGTCTGAGAAATCCTAAGACTTTTTACTTTAGTTAATCTATAACACTATTTAAATTTTTCAACAATTAAAAAAAAACTTTATCTATTCACAATTTTTGAGATTAAGTTCTTCTAATCTTTTAAGGCATATTTTTACTACTAAATGTATAAAATCGCCCTAATTAAAATTTTACCTAGTTAAATTCACCGTAGAAAGGAGTCCATTATGTGCCCAGTTGCCACAGAATCAAAAAATTCTAAGCCTAGTTCTAAGAAAAAAATTAACAAAAAAATTAATTCGAATTTAGATAAAGCAATCGAAGAAAAAAAAGTTATTAATAATGAAGATCCAATTCAAAGTATGAATGAAGGTTCTATCAATGAGAAAGGAAATAATGAAAAAAATGATGAACTTAACGATTCTGATGAAGAAGGAAAAGGTCTTGGTAATATAAAGCTTGGACCAAAGGGTATCTATACAGAAGATTCAATAAGAGTTTATCTTCAAGAGATCGGCAGAATTAGATTATTAAGACCTGATGAAGAAATTGAACTTGCTAGAAAAATAGCTGATCTACTTCAACTTGAGGAGTTAGCTACACAGTACGAGTCTGAAAAAGGGCATTTCCCCTCAGTAAGGGAATGGTCTGAATTAATAGATATGCCTCTTCCTAAATTCAGAAGAAGACTTCTCTTAGGAAGAAGAGCTAAAGAAAAAATGGTTCAATCTAACTTAAGATTAGTTGTTTCTATTGCCAAGAAATATATGAATCGAGGTTTATCTTTTCAAGATTTAATACAAGAAGGGAGCTTAGGTTTAATAAGGGCAGCAGAAAAATTTGACCATGAAAAAGGATATAAATTCTCTACTTACGCTACTTGGTGGATTCGTCAAGCGATAACTAGAGCAATAGCAGATCAAAGTAGGACCATCAGATTACCAGTTCACTTATATGAGACAATTTCTAGGATTAAAAAGACAACAAAAGTTTTGAGTCAAGAATTTGGAAGAAAGCCCACAGAAGAAGAGATCGCTGAGAGTATGGAAATGACAATTGAAAAATTAAGATTTATAGCTAAAAGTGCTCAACTTCCAATTTCACTAGAAACCCCTATTGGTAAAGAAGAAGATTCAAGACTTGGAGACTTTATAGAAGCTGATATAGAGAACCCAGAGCAAGATGTTTCTAAAACATTACTAAGAGAAGATTTAGAGGGGGTATTGGCAACTCTTAGCCCAAGGGAAAGGGATGTCCTTAGACTTCGATATGGAATTGATGACGGAAGGATGAAAACTCTTGAAGAGATAGGACAAATTTTTGATGTTACAAGAGAAAGAATCAGGCAAATAGAAGCAAAAGCGCTGAGGAAGTTGAGACATCCAAATAGAAATGGTGTGTTAAAGGAATATATTAAATAAAAAAGTTAAATATAACTTTTAGGCTTTATAAATTTGTCGAAACTTATCATAGGATAGAGATACTTCCTCATAAACCTAATTAAACCAATATTTAATGACGAAACTTAAATTAAAAATAGCTAGTAGAAGAAGTAAATTAGCGATGGTCCAAACATTATGGGTTAAAGAACAATTAGAAAAAAATATTCCTACTTTGGAAGTATCTGTAGAAGCTATGGCAACTCAAGGTGACAAAATCTTAGATGTCGCATTAGCAAAAATAGGAGATAAAGGGCTTTTCACAAAAGAACTTGAAGCTCAAATGCTTATAGGTCGTGCAGATATTGCAGTGCATTCTTTAAAAGATTTACCAACTAATTTACCTAAAGGGTTGATATTGGGTTGTATTACAAAAAGGGAAGATCCTTCAGATGCATTAGTAGTAAGCAAAAAAAACGAAATTTATCAATTAGAGAGTTTACCTTCAGGTTCAATTGTTGGAACTAGCTCGCTAAGGAGACTTGCTCAATTGCGATATAAATTTCCCCATCTTAATTTCAAAGACATTAGAGGTAATGTTATTACAAGATTAGAAAAATTAGATTCTGGAGAATTTGATTGCATTATTTTGGCTGCAGCTGGTTTAAAAAGATTAGGATTTGAATCAAGAATTCACCAAATCATTCCTAATGAGATTTCCCTGCATGCTGTTGGTCAAGGGGCTCTAGGTATAGAATGTAAATCAGAGGATAAAGAGGTTCTTAAAATAATAAGTGTTTTAGAAGATAAGTTTACAAGTCAAAGATGTTTAGCAGAGAGATCCTTTTTAAGAGAACTTGAAGGTGGATGCCAAGTTCCAATAGGGGTTAATAGCAGTATTCAAAATGACGAAATATTTCTAACAGGAATGGTTGCCTCAATTGATGGGACTAGACTTATTAAAGATAAATCGATGGGAAATATTAATTGTCCCGAGGCAGTTGGTAAAAAGTTAGCTGAAAAGCTAAAACTTCAAGGTGCTGATGAAATCCTCTCGGAAATATTTAAACAATATCGATAAAAATTAGATTTTTATTAATCAACTAATTTAGGATCAATTTCTTTTAAATATCTAGCTTCACAATCTTTAATTACCTCAACAGCTTCTTTAATGCCATAAAAGCCATTCACTTTACATGTCCCAGGTTTCTTTAAATCTTTGTAATGTTCCCAATAATATGTAGTCTCTTTAAGCCAATGTTCTCCAAGATCATCAAACGTTTTAATATGATCCATTCTCTTATCATCTGCTAGAACGGCAATTACTTTATCATCGACTTCTCCTCCATCATCAAATTTCATTACTCCAATTATCCTTGATTCTACAATTGAACCAGGGATTAATGCTTCTGTTACTCCAACTATTTCAATATCAAGAGGATCACCATCTTCATCCCATGTTCTTGGAATACAGCCATATGCAAAAGGATATGCAAGAGATGAATAACCAACTCTATCAAGTTTTAAATGTCCAGTTTCAGTGATTAATTCATACTTATTTATAGTATTAGAATTTAATTCGACAATTGTATTAACGACTGATTTTGTACTGTTTGTAAAAGCATCTAAAATATGCAATAAATTTGGAGTAACTCTGCTTGGAGGTTGATTAAGGTTTGCCATCAAGAAATTATTTTTATTTATCCTACATCTTTACACTCAATCAAATTCTATTAAGTAAATTTTTAGCAAAAATCTTTTATTTTCGATTTTAAATGATTCAGAAAATAATTTGGTGTTAGTTCTTCTCTGGTCACATTTCTTACTAATTCCATAGAGTTAACAGATCTTCCATAGTTATGAATATTATTTTTTAACCATGAGATTATTTTTTCATATTCGCCATTTTCAACTAAATTATCAATTAACCCTATTTCATTTTCCATTTGTGAAGATATTTGAGCGCTTATTAGATGGCCTAATAAGTATGAGGGGAAATATCCAAATGCACCTTCACTCCAGTGAACATCTTGCAGACATCCTTCTGCATCATTAGATGGTCTAATTCCCAATAATTCCTCATATTTTTTGTTCCATTCTGAGGGAATATCTTTGGGTTCTAGACCCCCTTCAATCAAATCTATTTCAAGCTCAGTTCTAATTAAAATGTGCAAACCATAACTTAATTCATCTGCTTCAACTCTATTTAAACCTGCTTTTAAATGATTAATAGATTTCCAAAGTTCTAAATGATTATTTAAAGGACAACCCTCATAAGCAAAATGTTTAAAAAACCTTTTAGAAAATGATTTTGATTTAACTATTCTGTTTTCCCAAAATAATGATTGACTTTCATGAACGCCCATTGATGTCGCCTGACCAAGAGGCCATGCAAACCATTGATGACTTTGAGAAGGTAAACCTTGTTCGTAAATCGAGTGTCCCCACTCATGTGCCGTTGCTAAAAAACTAGAAAATGGTTCGCCTTCTACAACCCTGGTAGTAATTCTATAATCTTCAGGACCTAAAGTAATAGAAAAAGGATGAGGAGATTTAGCAACAACAACCATATCTTCATCTCGACCAAACTCATCAAGTAATTTTGAACAAAGATTTTGTTGAGATTGAACACTTAAATCCCAATGAGTTTTTTCTGATTCATTGAGATCACCTAATAGATATGGGATTGTTTCTTTAAGTGGCTTAAAAACTTTATTTAACCACTCCAGAGTTATATCAGGCTCAAATGGTTGAGCTAAAGTTTCCCAAGGTCTATATTTATCAGTTATTTGCTTTGCTTCTTCAATCCGTAATTTGATCAACTCGTCAAAAAATGGTAAGAAAATCTTAAAATTTGATTTTCTTTTGGCTTCTTGCCAGCTTTCATAACCTTTTGATTTAGCTTTAGCAAGAGCTTCAACTAATTTAGGATCTAAATTTTTTTGCCTATTAAATTCCTTGATTAATAATTCAATATTTCTTTTTTTACTTTGAATAAGAACTTGACTTTCAGAATTTTCTGCAGAATTCAACAACTCATCTTGTGCCGCTCTTATTAAATCCGAAAACTTTTCTGAGGAATTTCTTTTATGCAATATTTTTGCGATGTAAGTAAGTTGTTCCGATCTCCAAGAGGCTCCTCTCTTTGGCATCCCAGTATTTTGATCCCAATAAAGTGTACTCTGTATTGAACCTAATATTTGAGTTTCTTTAAGATAAGCTCCTAGCTTATGCCATTGAATTTCAGCCAAAAATATTAATACTAATTGTTATTTATTTTAAGTCAAAAGTTTTATACTAAGTATTAAATTTTTCAAACTATATGCATAATAGAATATTAATTATTAAGAATTAAAATATTTATGGAACAATTTTTTTCACAATTAAACATAACCACCAATGGAGAGGGGTTTACCGATATTACTGATAATTTAAATTTATTTATACAAAAATGTAATTTTGATTCAGGAATTCTTAATTTAACTTCATTGCACACCAGTTGTAGTTTGACTATTAATGAAAATGCAGATCCGAATGTTTTGAAGGACTTAAAAAAGTTCATTAAATCTTTAGTTCCCTACAATTGCTACACCTCATTATCACAAGATAAAGAGGAGATCCGCTATGAACATTTTCAAGAAGGGGAGGACGATATGCCAGCTCATATTAAAACTGCTTTAACAAATACTAATTTATCTTTAAGTTTTCAAAAAGGGGAGATTGTACTAGGCACCTGGCAAGCAATATATTTGTGGGAACACAGATTTAGTCCCAAAAAAAGGACTCTAAGTGTTCATATTATTGGTGAAAAAAATTCAACTATCTATAATGATATTTAATCACTTCAATTATTAATGAAACCATACCTTTTAAAAAATGAGGAATTAAAAGAACTAATAGCTAAAATACCAGGATGGAAAATCATATCAAATCATATTGAAAGAGAATTTAATTTTGAGAATTTTATAGAAGCCTTCTCATTCATGACAAAGATCGCTTTGATTTGCGAAAAACATAATCATCATCCTAATTGGGAAAATGTCTACTCAAAAGTAATAGTTAAACTAAGTACTCATGATTTAGGAGGTATTACAAGTTTAGATCAAACTATTGCCACAGAAATTAATCAAACTTTCGGAAAATAATTTAAGATATAGTATATTGATTTTTGCTTTATATATAATCATTAAAATGCCAGAAAAATTGCTACCCGTTACTATCATTAGTGGATTCTTAGGTTCAGGTAAAACTACACTTTTAAATCATATTTTAAAGAATCAAGTTGGTGTTAAAACTGCTGTTTTAGTTAATGAATTTGGAGAAATAGGTATTGATAATGAATTAATTGTAAAAACTGCTGAAGATATGATCGAATTAAATAACGGATGTATTTGTTGCACAATTAACGGGGAACTTTTAAACACTGTGTCTAAGATATTAGAAAGGCCTGAAAAAATAGATTATTTAATTGTTGAAACTACTGGGCTTGCAGATCCATTACCTGTAGCGATGACTTTTGCTGGTGGGAATCTTAGAGAAAAAGTAAGATTAGATTCGATCATTACTCTTATTGATGCAGAAAACCATGATTTTGATTTAAAAAATTCAAGTGTTGCTTACTCTCAAATTTTATATGGTGATATTTTACTACTCAATAAATGTGACTTAGCAACTGAAAAACATTTAAATCAAATAGAACGACATATTAATGAAATCAAAAAAGAACCAAGAATTTTGAGATCGATAAATAGTGAAGTTGGATTACAAACAATCATGAGTGTAGGACTTTTTGAAACAGATACTTTTCAATTTACAAAAGGAATAAATAAAGTCGAAGATTCTCATGATCACTCTTCCCATTCTCATGATCACTCTTCCCATTCTCATGATCACTCTTCCCATTCTCATGATTTGATTAATAATATTGAAGGGTTTACTTCAATTTCTTTTGAGACACATGAACCATTTTCTTTAAGAAAGTTTCAAAATTTTTTAGACAATCAACTCTCAAAAAATGTATTTAGAGCAAAAGGAATTTTATGGTTTGTAGAAAGTGAAAGAAAACATGTTTTTCATTTATCTGGGAAACGTTTTTCACTTGACGATTATGAATGGGAAAATGAGAAATCAAATAAAATTGTTCTTATAGGGAAAAATTTAAATCATCAAACTATTAAGAATCAACTTGATTTTTGTAGATTTAATTCTAAATACGAAGCATAATTAAGTTTTATTTTATTTTTGAAAAATTTTATTACTCAAACAAAGGCACTATTATCTAATTTAAAGCTTTTAGATATTGCATCTTTGATAGTTGCAATTATTGTAATTATCCCAATTTTCAACTTCTTGATTGAAGGAGTGGATTTTATAATATATGGTAATTTTTCTCTAGGTATTACAGGTAAAAAAGAAATATTTGGCACATTAAAACTTTTAATACTTACAAGTCTTTTTGGAGGAGGTTTAGGTACCTTAAATGGATGGTTACTATCAAATTGCGAATTTAGATTTAGAAAAACTCTTCGTTTATTTCAACTTATACCACTCGCAGCACCAGCATATTTGATAACCGCAGTTTTACAAGATTTAAGCAGCATTTTTGGGCATCAAATAACGGGTCTATGGTGGGGTGTACTTATACTTTCAATTTCTACTTACCCTTATGTTTTCATACTGGCTAATGAAAGTTTTAACAAATTTGGAATAAATCAAATTAATGCTAGTAGAGGTTTAGGAGTTGGACCATGGGGTAGTTTTTATAAAGTCGCTCTTCCAATGGCACTTCCTGCTTTGATAACTGGGATTAGTCTTATTTGTATGGAAGTTTTGAATGAATTGGGAACAGTAGAACTATTAAATATTCCAAGTATTTCGACAGGTATAACTGAAAATTGGATCATAGAGGGAAATCCGCAAAGTGCTATTGGATTATCATTGATCGCTCTAATATTTGTTTTTGGTTTAATTTTATGTGAAAAATTTTCAAGAAGGAAAACAAAGCGGTGGAGTGAAAATCCTGCATCATTAGATTCACTAGGATGGGAGTTAAAAGGATACAGATCTTTTTTAGCAATATTAGTTACTTTATTCCCTCCATTGTTTTCTATTGGAATTCCCTGTGGTTGGTTTCTTTTAAATTTTGATCAATTAAAAAAAGGATTGACTATAGATATATTATCTCTCACATTTAGAACTGTAGGCATTGGAATAATAACCACATTAATAACAATAATTTTTTCTTTAATCTTAACACTAGCCAATCGACAGAATAAGCACCTAATTATTAGATTTATCACATTCCCAGCGAGTATAGGATATGCCATACCTGGAACAGTATTGGCTATATCTTTAATAACGATTTCAAATTCTAAGTTTCATTTCATTTCTATTTTTCTACTCATTTGGGGTTACATAGTTCGATTTTTAACTATTTCAAAAGGTACTCTTGACTCCGGATTTGAGAGAATATCGCCAAGCCTTGATGAGGCTGCGAATGGACTTGGTGCAAACTGGATTGGCGTTATTAAAAGAATACATATACCGTTGCTAAAAGGACCAATATTTGTTGGCTCACTTTTAGTGTTTGTAGATACGATTAAGGAATTGCCAATTACTTTTATTCTTAGACCTTTTGACTTCGACACATTATCTGTAAGGATATATCAATATGCAGGAGATGAACGAATGGCAGAAGCTATATTTCCCGCCCTCTTCATAACAGTCTTAGGATTAATTGCATCAAGTACATTAATTCCAAGCTTGGATAAAAAGAACTAAATTCTATTAAAAAGTTTTTTCAATAAGAAAGGAAAACCTAAAAATAAATCTGCGGAGGTAGATATCAATCTGAAATAAATTAAACTTACAAGGATAATAGTTTGAGGAATATCTTTCCCAACAAAAAAAAGAAAACAAGCCTCAAACACACCTACACCTCCTGGGGCTGTTGGCACTATTAATCCAATTGACCAGGAGGTACAAAAAATTACTAATAAGTAAACAATATTATATTGATTGCCTAAATTAATCACATTAAAGCAAATAATAAATCCAACGAATTTTGATAACACAAAAAGAATTTCTATCAAGAAGGATCTTGCAGGAAAAAAAGAAATTATTTTTACTCCTTCTTGAAATTGAGACTTTGAATTACTGATTTTCAAAGCCATAATTGTTTTACTTTTTAAGGATTCTAATTTTCGCAATATTAGATAAATTAATTTTCTATTCAGAAATATCAAGGGTATAAGTAAAAAAATATAAAAAGGAGAAAAAATTATGCCCACTGAAGCTAACAAGAGAGATGCACAAAGCATAAAATAAGGTTCAATCAGTGTAGAAGAAAATGCAATTTGATTATTACTAATGTCTTTTAGGAAGTTGTATCTTTCAAGGAAATGCCAGATACCTCCAGGAACATATTTAAGAATATTAGTAAGTGCATAAAAGGAAATTAAATTATTATTTGTTTTATTCTTACCAAACCAAATTACTATATTTTTCCAAGCTAGGGCATTAAAAAGGATACTAATTGTACAAAATATAAATGATAAAAAAATATATTTACCATCTCTAGCTAAATCTATATTGAATACATTTTGATCAAAATTTTTAAAAAAATAAAAAAAGAAATAAGATGTACTTGAAAGAAAAAAAATTTTCTTTAGGGTTGAAAATTCAATACTTTTTAAAAGCTTTATATTTAAATTTCTTTGTATTTTAAATATCATTGCCAATCTTCATAAGCTTTAAATTCCTCACGAGAATCTCTAATGATATTTCTAATTTCCCGACTAGTTTTATTATAATCAGATTGCAGTCTTAAAATTTCATCGTTTTCTGGTTTTATAACAATATCGCCATTAGGTTGCATTGTTTGTTTAAACTTAATTTTTCCAAATTTTGTTATACATTCCCCTCTTCTCCTAAGTAAAATCCACCTGGCTTGCCTTCTTTCTCTTAAACCAATAGTACTTGAATATTGAAACCACAAATTCCTGAAATATTCTTGCTTCTCAATAGGTAAGATAACTTGAATAGAAAAACCTATTCGGTCTTTTTTCATATTGATAGACCTAGAAGAAACATCATATGCTCCTTCTTTTCTAAGAAGTTCTAAAAAATTAGCGATATCTTCAGATGTTTGATCATCAATCCATGCTTCTTGAACAGATATTTCTTCGTATCTTGGACTGATTTTTTGATCTATTGAATTTTCATTAGTAGAATTAATTTTTAAAATTCTCACCAAATTAGGGCACGGAAGTTTTAAATTCCCAATACCTACTCCATAAGAATTGATAGAATATTTTTGAGGAATTTGGAAAGAATCAACCAAATTTAAAAGTAATGCGATTCCTGTTGGAGTCGATAATTCACCTTCTAAAGTTTCAACACTTGACCTGACCTTGAAATCTTTTTTGCTTAATAACTCTATTACTGCAGGAGTAGGAATTGATAATCTTCCATGATCAGTTTGAATAAAACCTCTCCCCAAATTTGGTTCATTACAAAAAACCCTTTTCGGCTGCAAATATTCAATTGAAGCACAGACTCCAACAATATCTACTAAAGAATCGATAGCACCTATTTCATGAAAATGAACCTCTTCAGGATTAATACCATGAACCCTCCCTTCTGCTAAGGCTAAAGATTCAAAAACTTTAAAAATTCTATTCTTTAAATTTTTTTCTAATCGTGCTTTCAAAATCAACTTTTCAATACTACTCCAATCTCTTTTTGTTCTTTGATCTAATTTCTCAACTTCAGTTTTTATACCCCGAATAGAACAACTTTTAGATTCTTTAAAGTTTAAATAGTATAAATCTTGTAATCCAATATCTAAAAGTGCTTTTTCAATTATATATTTTGGTACTCCCAAATCATGAAAAGCTCCTAGTAACATATCTCCAGATACACCTGGGGAACAGTCAATTAAAATTTTTTCCATAAACCCTTATTAATTTTTGAATAATAAGAATACAAAAAATAATCCTGATTAGACATTTTTAAATACTATTCTTTTTCAATCCTTTTTTTTTTCAATAATTTCATATTTATTTAATCGAAGAGTATTTCCATCCCTTCTTACATCAAGGCTTACAAAATTATTTAAGTGTTTAAGAGAAATCTCTCCTTCAACAACTACCTTAAAAGTTTTATTTTTAAATTTTTTTGAGGGAGGAGAAGAACAAATCTTTATAATAGCTTCTTTTTTTTGAGTATTAACATAAACTAAATCACCTCTAATTGAAAAATAATTATTGTTTAAATTTAACTCCTCTAATAATTCATCTGGATCTTTTTCAGCATTATCTTTATTAACATTATTTAAAGTATAGGGGTCCCATATCCCTGCTACCTGTAAATGTAAATTACTCGTATCTTTATTTCTTGGATAAACTATCCAAAAATAATTTTTCTTTAAATTAATATGTTTTTTTATTAAAGATAGCGCTTTACCAAGAACAACAGTTTCTAATACTTTACCTTCATGATCTGTTAATGTTCCCTTATTTATTTGTTCAATATTGTGAGGTTTATAAATACCCTTGACTATACCTATAGCTCTATATTGCAATTTATTTGTAACTTCTTGAATAGGATTTTTAATCATTTTTTATAATAACTAAATTTTTGTGTATTTAATAAAAGATTTTACTGAATTAAAGTTTTTCTTTGTCTTCAGTATTATTAAACGATTTTATAGCATCATCAATAGCAACAGAAGGATTAGTTGCATCATTCATGCTATTTGCTCTTCTAATCATGTCTACTATCTCAAAAGGATTAGTAGGTAGAACTGAATCATTTTCATTAAATTTAGTAGAACTATTAATTTCGATATCTTTTAAATATGGACTTTCAGCAATTAAAAAAGTAGTTTTAACATTGATTAATGAAATAAATAAAATAAAAAATTTTACCAATTTCGAAGTGTTTCTATTAAGATTAAATTTCATTTTGTTTAATTTCAAAATAATTTAAGATTAAAATTATTTGCTATTTTAATTTTACATAGTTTGGTAATTAATTGTTAATAGCAACTTGGAATGTAAACTCTGTAAGAACAAGACTTTCTCAAATTATCAATTGGATTAACCATGCAAATCCAGATATTCTTTGTCTTCAGGAAACCAAAGTTATAGATGATGATTTTCCTATCAAACCTTTTGAAGAATTAGGTTATGAAGTCATTGTAAGTGGACAAAAATCGTACAATGGAGTCGCAATTATAAGTAAATTTAAGATCGAGAATGTTAGTAAAGGATTTCCCAATGAAACTTTGGGATTTAATGAACAGAAACGATTAATTTCTGCAGTTATTAATGGTTTAAAAATAATAAATGTTTACGTACCAAATGGTTCTTCAATAGACTCTGACAAGTTCGACTATAAGATTAAATGGTTACAACAATTATCATCATTATTAGATGGGCAAGTGAAAGGTGATGATTTAGTTTGCCTTCTAGGTGATTTTAATATAGCTCCAAGCAATATAGATATTCATGCCCCGCAGAAATACGAAGGGGGCATAATGGCTTCACAGATTGAACGAGAATCACTTTTTAATGTTATTAAAGGAAGATTTATTGATTCTTTTAGGATTTTTGAGAAAGACAGTGGTCATTGGACTTGGTGGGATTACCGTAATAATGCATTTGACCTAAATAAAGGCTGGAGAATAGATCATATTTATATAAGTAAAAACCTCTCCTCAAAACTCAAAAGCTGTGTAATAGAAAGGAGTCAAAGAGAAAATTTAAAGCCTAGTGATCATGCTCCAGTATTAATTAATTTAGAAATCGATAATCAAAATGAAGATTACTTTGATGATGATGATGATTTTCTCGAAATATAGTTTCAAAAAGTCTCATATATTTTAAACCTTCAAAACGCTTAATATTAAAGAAAAATTTAGAAATTAATTACTTTTATGTCAATTTTCCGAAAAATTAATTATTTACATTCCAAAATATCGCAATAAAAATATCATAATGTAGAATTTCAATCTGATTGACAAAATTTTTACTTATTTCTAATTTAGAACATGAAGAAATTTTTTTCAAAACTCAATTCATTTAAATTTTGACTGACATATTAAATACCACCAATTCTGAAGAAGTTTTCTCTTCCGCTTTAGAATTAATGCCTGGAGGGGTTAATTCTCCAGTTAGAGCATTTAAGTCAGTTGGTGGGCAACCGATTGTTTTTGATAGAGTTAAAGGTCCTTTTGCTTGGGATGTTGATGGGAATAGGTATATCGATTACATAGGAAGTTGGGGACCAGCCATATGTGGCCATGCTCACCCTGAACTAATTACAGCATTGCATGAAGCGATTGAAAAAGGTACTAGTTTTGGAGCACCGTGCGTATTAGAGAATAAACTTGCTGAGATGGTAATTGATGCTGTGCCATCTGTGGAGATGGTTAGATTTGTAAACAGTGGAACAGAAGCATGTATGGCAGTATTAAGGCTAATGAGAGCATTTACAGGCAGAGATAAAGTTATAAAATTTGACGGGTGCTATCACGGTCATGCTGATATGTTTTTGGTTAAAGCAGGCTCTGGAGTAGCTACTTTAGGCTTGCCAGATTCCCCAGGCGTTCCAAGAACTACAACAGCAAATACTTTAACCGCCCCTTACAACGATCTTGAAGCTGTAAAAAAATTATTTTCCGAGAACCCAGACGCAATATCAGGAGTAATTCTTGAACCTATAGTTGGAAATGCAGGATTTATTACTCCTGAACCTGGCTTTTTAGAAGGATTGAGAGAACTCACAACTGAAAATGGTTCTTTACTAGTTTTTGATGAGGTCATGACTGGTTTCAGAATTAGCTATGGAGGAGCCCAAGAGAAATTTGGAGTTACTCCTGATTTAACAACTCTAGGAAAAGTCATTGGTGGAGGTTTACCAGTTGGAGCCTATGGAGGAAGAAAAGAAATCATGTCTATGATCGCACCATCTGGGCCCGTATATCAGGCTGGGACTTTAAGTGGAAACCCCCTAGCTATGACAGCAGGTATTAAAACACTTGAATTGCTCAAACAACAAGGGACTTACGATAAACTAGAGTCAACAACCTCTAGATTGATTGAAGGTATTATGCAATCTGCTGAGAATAACGGTATTGCTATCAATGGTGGTAGCGTGAGTGCAATGTTTGGTTTTTTCTTGTGCGAGGGACCAGTAAGAAATTTTGAAGAAGCTAAAACTAACGATTCAGAGCTTTTTGGGAAACTCCATAGGGAGATGCTAAAAAGAGGAGTATATCTAGCTCCAAGCCCTTTCGAAGCTGGATTTACCTCATTGGCTCATAGTGATGAAGAAATTGATCGAACATTAGAAGCATTCGATCAATCTTTTAGTGTTTTAAAAAACTAATTTTACCTATTTTTTCCCCCAACAATTACAGGAGGCATTCCTGAATCTGTTCCAGGAAGTCCAGGAACTACTTGTGTACTACCATCCCATTTGTCTAGGAATAGTTTAAAAAGTACCTGATCATTTAAACCTTTATTTAAAGTTTCATATCTTAGAGCTTCCTGTTCAGCAATTTCTACTTCTGTTTTAGCTCTTAAAAGTAACTGTCCAGCTATCTGTTTTTGTTCAATCGCTGCTCTGTATTCCTCAGCGATTTCTAATCCAGTGAGATCTAAGCTCTTAACATCTACGTAATCAAATGAATTTAATTCTTCAGCTACAGTACTTGCAACTTTTTCAGAGATAACATTAAATTCAGTTGCTATGGTTTCTAATTCATATTGTGAAAAAACAGATTTTAAAGCCTTAAGTAAAGAAGGTTGCACTATCTTTTGATAAACATCACTATTTCTACTAGCAATTGTGGCAAAAATTCTACCAGCTTCATTTGGTTTAACCGAATATTTGACAGTCGCAGTTGCTCTTATGACTTGTAGATCTTTCGTTAAAGTCTCAAATTTCTCAGGTTGAACTTGAGTTTTAACATCAAAAGGGAAAACTGATTGAACAAAAGGTACTTTAAAATTTAGACCTGGTCTTCTTGAACCACCACTTACTTTACCAAGCGTAGTGACGACAGCAACTTGCCCAGAAGGGACAACAAATAAAGATTGTGTTAGCAATAAGAATCCAGTAAAAGATAAAACGATTAATAAGGTTGCTGTTCCTCCAGGGCCAGTTGGAGTTACATTTTTGAAAGATGTTGACATTTAGTTTTGCTTTTAATCAATCATATTTAAAGAAATTAATTAATGCATTAATTAAGTATTTAATTAAAATATTTTTTTAATAATTGTCTTACGTAATAAACAAATTAATTTTATATATTATTTGTCTTAAATTCTTGCAATAATCGTAAATAAAGGTCCTCATCTATTTCTCTTATATCGTATTCAGAAGGTAAGACACCATGCTTATACTCATGGGCAGCCATCCAACAAAATTTCTCAATCTCTGTTAATGAAAAACGTGGATAACCTTTTATTTTTAAGCAAAGTGAATCTAGAAGAGATTTTGAATAATCCATCTTTGTAAGTACTTTTAATTATGAATATCTTATCTATAATTATTAGTTTGAAGCGGAATTTTGTATGTATCTTCCAATTTATGAAGTAATTTAATTACCGATTGAAGATCATTCTTGCTTTTGCTCATTACTCTTAAGCTCTCTCCATTAATACTTACATTGATCTTTTTAATTTCGTCTCTAATAGTTTTACTGATTTTTTTTGCAATTTCCTGATTTAGACCTTTCTTTAAAGTAATAATTTGTTTTACTTTATTTCCGCTTACTGTTTCAATATCATTGTAATCAAATATTTTTAAAGAGAGTTTTCTTTTTATTGCCTTTTGTCTAATAATATCAATTACGGAATTTAGCGTTAATTCACTATTTGTAGTTATAAAAATATTGTCTTTTTCCAAGTCCAAGGAAGTATCCGTTCCTTTAAGATCATATCTTTGAGAAATCTCCCTTTTAACTTGATCTAAAGCATTGACTAATTCTTGTCTATCAAAATCAGAAACTACATCAAATGAAAAATTTTCTGCCATTACTTTAAGATTAAAAAGTAATTTAATTATTACCTCAAATTATCTTAAAAAAAAAAAAAAAGAGTTAATTTAATCAAAAAATAACAAACTTACAACCTTCCCCATTTCTTCAGCACACCTACAACTATTTAAAAGTGTTTCACTGTCGTGAAAAGCGAAACAAATTAATTGATCACATCTATTGATAATTTCTTGATTACAAAGACTACTTGCCATAGGCAAAGGTAATTCATCATTCTCACTCTTCTCAACTAAATGCATAACACTCTCTAATTGATATTTAATTTCAGGTAATTGCCTATCTAAACTTTGCGGCAATAATACTGTAAGTAAAGACGGATTTATATCTAAAACAGCTCTAATTACAGCTGCATTTACTCCCTGAGATCCTGAAGTAATAATATTGTGTCCCTCTTCTGCTAAAGACCTCGCAATTAGTTCAATAAGATGTATATCAACAACTGGTACATGTCTAGTACCTAAAAAAGCAATCCTTCTTTTTCCATTATCCTGAAGTTTTGCAAGTTCCTGAGCTAAGGTATCGACACCTTCAGTTGAGGGTAGGTCTAAAGAACGACTCAAAATAAAATAGTTACTATATTTGAAATTAGCATTTATCTGAAAATTTGCAGGGAAAATCTATTGTTTCAAGAATTTTTTCTAGATTTACATTCTCTTGAACTAATTGGATAGCGTAGGATGCCTTTATTGATTCATGTATTCTGACATGTCCAAAAGCCTGTTCAATAATTTCCACTGAAGCAAGAGTATCCAACTCTACTTTTAAAATAGGAACTTCTAGTTCTTCTGCTCTGTGAATAAGTTGTGATAAAGGTTCACCTAAACCAGTAAGAATTAAACATTGGGTAGAAGCTTCCAAAGCTGCAAGTTGAATATCAGTTCTATCGGCTCCTGTTACGACAGCCATGTTTCTCCGCCTTCTAAAAAATTCCATTGCAGAATTTACGCCCATTGCACCGATACTTAAAGTCTCAACGAGTAATTGCTCTTTTTCAGGACAACAAATTACTTGAGCATCCAATCTTCTTACAAGTTCCCCTACAGTTACACTTCTAAGCAATGGAGATTTAGGCATTACTCCAAAAACTTCAATATTCATCTCTTGAAGAGAGGGTATGATTTTATCTTTTATCTTTTCCACTTCTTCAGGCACAACAGCATTCAAAACAGCTCCTGCAAAATGATCACCTAATTGTTTTTTTGCATCTAATAATGCATCAACACTTTTACTATCTTCCCATAGGTTCACAATAAGTACTTTTGCATTTAAATTTTTTGCGAGTTGAGGAAGACTTAAACCATAAATCATTCCTTCATAAAGGCTACCAGCAGCTTCAAGAATATTTAGCCCATCGAAATTATCATTTACTATTGCTTGAATTTGCTCAAATCCTTTACCTGGAATTAAGTCCTTATTAGCAATTCTTTTTTCAGCAGATATATTATCTAACAAACCAACCGAGGGAATTAAATTATCTTCCTCAATATTTAATGTTGAGCCGATAAATTTAACGTCGTCATCTATTAGCCCTTCATAAGTCATTGAAGGAAGATTAGTAAGTTCTATACAAGTTGCTAATGGCTTACCAATACGAACTTTTTTGCCCTGCTCTAAAATTTTTTTTGATATTCCCAGTACTAATGCTGACTTACCACTAAATGGCTCGCAGGAACCAATTAACAATATATCGCTCATAATTAATTAATTAATTTATCCATAGATTTAAGATAATATTTTTTTTAGAACTGTACAATTGTTTATGTATGACTTTTAATCAAATAAATTAAAAACCATAATGCTATCTTAAATAAGATATGGTGATTTGATCTATTATCAGACTCATACAAAATAAATAATTATAATGAGTAAAAGTAAAGTTATTGGAATCACAGGAGCTTCAGGAGCTTTAGGCAAAGAATTAACAAAAATATTCCGAAAAAAAGGATACAAAGTTACAGGATTTACTCATAGTGAAAAAAATCATGAAATAAATAACGATTCTCCGAATGAATGGATTTGTTGGCAATGCGGAAATGAATATTTATTAAAAGAGCATCTCAAAAAAATTGATATTTTAATTTTGAACCATGGAATTTATGATAAGAGTAAAAAGAATTCAAATTATGAGAATTCAATAGAAATTAATGCTTTAAGCAAATTTAAATTTCTAACTTTATTTGAAGAGATTGCTAAAAAAAATAATTCTGAAATAGTAAAAGAAATCTGGATTAATACCTCTGAGGCAGAAATATTACCAGCCTTAAATCCCTCTTACGAAATAAGTAAATCTCTTATTGGTCAATTAGTCTCTTTTAAAAAGAACCTTCTCGAAGAAAATACAAAGAAAAAATTAAAAATTAAAAAAATAATTTTAGGTCCTTTCAAGTCAAAATTAAATCCTATCGGAATTATGACGCCAGAATTAGTGGCAAATATTACTTATAATTTTGCCTGTTTAAATATTTTTTTAATTATTATTAGCCCCAATCCTATCTCATATATTCTCTTCCCAATTAAAGAATTTTATTATTTTTTATATTGCAATTTTTTAAAAATAACAAAACTCAATAGCTAAAAATCTCTATCTGTCAAAATTTCAATTCCATCTTTCATTACTACGATTGTATGCTCCCATTGTGCTGATAATTTCCCATCTTTTGTGATTACTGTCCATTTATCATTTAAAGTTTTACAAAACTTACTACCTTGGTTAACAATTGGTTCTACAGCTAATGTCATACCTTCGCGAAGAACAATATTCGGTAATTCATTAGTTCGAAAATTAAAAACAGATGGTTCTTCATGCAGATTTCTTCCAACACCGTGACCTGTATAGTCCTCTACAACACTAAATCCATTAAAATTTACAACATCTTCAATTGCACCAGCAACATCAAGAAGTGTATTCCCTGATTTAATTTTTGAAAGTCCCGCGAATAAAGCTTGCAATGCCACTTCACTAAGTTTTTGAACTTGCTCACTTACTTCGCCTACACAAATTGAGATACAACTATCCCCGTGAAAACCATCTAAGTATGCACCAGTATCAATTTTTACAAGATCTCCGTTCTTAATTATTTTCTTTTTATTTGGTATCCCGTGGACAACTTCATTGTTAATGCTAGCGCAGATACTAGATGGGAAACCGTGATAACCCTTAAAACTTGGTACCGCTCCCATCTCTCTTATTCTCTTTTCGGCATAATCATCTAAATCTTTGGTACTCATGCCAGGTTTAATTAGTTCATTTATTTCCTTTAGAACTTTTCCAACAATCCTACTTGATTTTTTCATCAAATTTATTTCCCTTGAAGACTTTATTTCGATTCCTCTTCTTCTTTGAATAAAAGGTACTTGATCGTTGGATTTGGAATTATTTTTATTTAATAAAAGATCTGCAAAATGTTTCATTGGAATAAATAATAGTAATAGTTAAATATCATCAAAATAGTCATTGTCTAAATGGCTATCTTAAATCTATCAGCAAGAAAAACAGAAAATGAATTTTAATTCTAATTCTAGGCAATTTCATAAATTATTGGCACCTTGGGTTTTCCTCCCATTGTTCATTTCTGCTGTTACAGGCTTATTTTATAGAGTTTCTAAAGATTTATTAGGTTATTCAAAGACTGAGGTTCATTGGTTGATGTCTCTACACGAAGGGGAGTGGCTTGGTGAAAACGGAGAATTAATTTATGTAATTCTCAATTCTCTTGGGCTGATATGGATGCTAATAACTGGAGTTCAAATGTTTTCAAAAAAAATTTCATTTACTAAAAAGGTTACTAAAGGCGAGTCGAAAGGTTAAAATAATAATCTTAAAGATCAATTGAACATAAAATGGCAAAAGAAAACCAAGAAACTGAGTCAGAAATTATTGATGAGGCTGACAAATCGGCAGCTATATCAGTTGAAAAGGAAGAGAAAGAATCATTTTCTCAAACAAAAAAAAGATTAAATACATCTAATCTAATTGAAGAGTTTGAAAAAGAACAATTAAAAAAACAATTGCCAGAAATATATGTAGGAGATACGGTTAAAGTTGGAGTAAAAATTACAGAAGGTAACAAAGAAAGAGTTCAACCTTATGAAGGAGTTGTTATTGCTAAAAGGCATGGAGGGCTTAATCAGACAATAACGGTAAGAAGAATTTTTCAGGGTATCGGTGTTGAAAGAGTATTTATGCTACATAGTCCTCAAGTTGCCTCTCTAAAAGTTGAACGTAGAGGTAAAGTAAGAAGAGCTAAGCTATTCTATCTAAGGGATAGAGTAGGAAAAGCTACTCGCGTAAAACAACGCTTTGATCGATAAGGTTGTAAAGTTATTTCAACCTAATGGTCATAAAGGCGCTTATAATCCTTTTTATTGCGTCGTTAGTTCAGTTGGTAGAACGCAGGTCTCCAAAACCTGATGTCGGGGGTTCAAGTCCTCCACGGCGCGTTTGGATCAACATTTTGTAAATTATTTTTTTATTGAGATGGAGTTAGATCTTCAACCTGGGGATGTGGTTAAAGTCCTCGAATCAGCTGCTTTAGGGTGGGTTCGTGCAAGAGTCATCAGAGTAAAATCTGGAGGAAGAGTTGTCGTTCAAAGCGACCAAGGCAGAGAATTCACTGCACGAGGGAACCAAGTCCGATTGATAGAGCCTGCAGGCTTTAGGCCTTAGAATAAATTATTATTTCTATCCTTACAAAACAAGAAACTAATTATTTCTTTAAATCCACAAATTTATGAATTTTTTTTATTACAACAACATTAATTAAGTATTATTATCTGATAATTTTAGAGTTAGTTCTCTAATTAAATTAGAACAAAAATTCTGGGACCGTAGTTCAACTGGTTAGAGCACCGCCCTGTCACGGCGGAAGTTGCGGGTTCGAATCCCGTCGGTCCCGTTCATTTCTAAAAGAAATTGGAAAAACGTTTAAGGTTAGCACCAAGTCCAACTGGTTTATTACACATAGGTACAGCGAGAACGGCACTATTTAACTGGTTATATGCAAAAAAAAATAGTGGTAAATTCCTTATAAGAATAGAAGATACTGACGTTGTCCGATCTAAAGCTGAATATACAAAAAACATATTAGAGGGACTGAAATGGCTGGGGCTTAATTGGGATGAAGAGCCGATTAAACAAAGCCAGCGAATGACAATTCATAAAAACCATATAAAAAGACTTTTAGAAATTGGAGCTGCATATAGATGTTTTACTTCAGAGAGTGAGATTCTCGAACTAAGAGAAAAACAAAAAACGAATGGTTTACCCCCAAAGCATGACAATAGGCATAGAAATCTTACCAGTAAAGAGATAGAAGAATTCATATCTCAAGGAAGGTCCTCTGTCATAAGGTTCAAGATTGACGAGGAAACAGAAATTAAATGGGAAGATCAGATTAGAGGTGAAATCAAATGGCGAGGAAAGGATCTTGGCGGCGATTTAGTCTTATCAAGAAGAGCTTTAGGATATGAGATAGGAGATCCTCTTTACAATCTTGCTGTTGTAGTAGACGACAATTTCATGAATATTACACATGTTGTAAGAGGTGAAGACCATATCTCCAATACAGCAAAACAAATCCTCATATATAGAGCTTTAGACTTTAAGTTACCAATCTTTTCTCATACTCCTCTCATATTAAATAGTGAAGGCAAAAAACTATCTAAGCGTGATTCTGTAACTTCAATTGATGAATTTAAAGAGATGGGATACTTACCAGAGGCTTTAGCGAATTACATGGCATTTTTAGGTTGGGCAATAAAAACTCCTGAGAGCGAAATATTAACATTATCAGAAATATCAAAAATTTTTAATTTATCAGAGGTAAATAAAGCTGGCGCAAAATTTAATTGGGAAAAACTTAATTGGATTAATGCTCAATATATCAAGAAAATGGAACTGACTAAATTAAGTGCATTTATTAAAAATTACTGGATTGATATGGGTTGGAAATCTCCCTCAAAGGAATGGGATTTAAAGTTAACGGCTTTAATTCAAGACTCAATGATTCTATTAAAAGATGCAGTTGAGCAATCAAAACCTTTTTTTTCTTTATCTCAAATTCAGAAAGATGGAAATGAATTTCTTGAAAATAAAAAGGAAGCAAAAGAATCGTTAAAGTATGTTCTTTACTATTTAAAAGAAGAAAATATATCTAAGATTACTAACGATAAAGCTCAAGAAATAATTAGCAAAATTTCTACTAAGCATTCTATAAAAAAGGGTATTTTAATGAAATCATTAAGGGTAGCTTTTTTTGGGTGTCTAAGTGGACCAGATTTAATTCAAAGTTGGGAATTATTCTCTGAGAACAAAAGTGATATCTCTTTAATTGAAAGATGTCTTATTTAACTATATTTTCTTATCAATCAAATTTAGAAAATTCGCAAGAGGTTTTGCTGTAAGTCCCTGAATACCAACTGTCATTAGAATTGTAAGGAATACCAAGCCTTGCAGTCGCCCTGCACCAAGTACACCTGCCTGCTCAAGCCTTATTGAAAAAAGAGATGCCACAGCGGCAGTAACTATCCCTCTTGGGGCTAACCAAGCTAAAAAAATTCTTTGATTAATATCTAATTCTCTTCCCATAGTTGCTAGAGAAATGGAAATTGGACGTACAATTATCATCAACATTAGTACGCAAACAATACCACCCCAACCTAGAGGACTTAATTCTCCCCAAGAAACATCAGATGCCAAAAGAGGGAAAAGGACTGTTATGGCTAATTGCGCTAGTTCACAAATTAAATTATCTAATCTTTCTTTATCAATAATTTCTCTTTTACCTACAATAAATCCTGCAGCAACGGAAGCAGGTAAACCTGATTCAGGCAAAATATATTCACAAATTCCATATACAAGAAAAATGAACCCTAATGTAACTTGAAGCTCAATTCCAAATGATGCTTCATTTTTGATTTTCTTTAAAATTTCTGATAGTAACCATCCAGAACTTATACCTATCAAAACCCCACCACCTAATCTCTGCATTAAGGCAATAAAAACCTCCTTAATCCCATGTAGATCGCCCAATATTAGTTCTAATATTAATAAAGCCAGAACTGCTCCAATAGGTTCAAGAACTAATCCTTCAGCTTTCAGGACCTCAGATAGAGGTGAGATTAATCTTATTTGTTCTACCAAAGGTGAAACTACAGTGGGTCCAGTAGCAAGAACTATCGCACTATATACTCCAGCCACTGGCCATGAAAGGCCTGCTAACCAATGAGCTATAAATATTCCTGCTGATAATGAAATAAATAATCTTATTAAAGAAATTTTCAAAACAGTATTTCTTATATTTCCTTCAGGCAGTTTTAAATTTAACCCGCCTTCAAATAAAACCAAACAGACTAAAAGCCCAACAATAGTTTCAAGTCCCTGTCCTAGATCAAGTGGCTCAACAAGACCTAAACCAGACCTGCCAATAAACAAACCAGAAAGTAATAAAATTACGACACTTGGGAATCCTGATATTGAAGAGATCAGACGTGCACACGCCCCTGCAAATACAGTTATGCCCCAAAGTAATCCAAGCCTTTCAGGCGTCATATAAGTTTCTTTTAAAAAAAAATATTAATTAATTTGATTAAATCAATAATCTCATTTTAAGTCCACTATAAACAATATTTATTAATTAAATCCAATTAAAGACCTAATAATAAAAACTTTTTACTAGAGATTAAAAATATTAAGACTTTAAAGAATGTTTTATATGGAAGAAAATTTACTGATCAAAGCAATAATAATTAATATTATTCCTATACCTATAGTCGCCATTCTTCCATTCCAAATTTCTGCCTGAGGAGTAAAACCTCTTTTCCATAAATTTAGCTCTTGCTTATCAACAAATTTTTTTGATTCTTTAAGTTCTACTTTGGATTGGTTTTTCATTGATAATTAGAAAGGTGGATTTTTTTCATAAAGAACGTTTGCTTGGTCAATTGGAAGTCTTCCAGAAATTCCCAATTTAAGAGAACTTTCATGTGCACTAAATTTGAGCCTAAATAATGCTGCAGCTCCGATCATTGCTGCATTATCTGTGCAAAGACTTAAAGGGGCTAAATGAACTTTAATGGATTTTTTGTATGCTTCTCCAATCATCATCTTTCTTAACGTATCGTTAGCAGCCACTCCGCCTACCACGACGATATTTTCTAACCCATTATCTATTGCACATTTAATTGTCCTCTCTACCAAAACCTCTGCAACAACCCTCTCAAAGCTTGCCGCAATATCTGGGATTGGTAACTCATCGCCATTTCGATTTATTTTTTCAACCAATCTTAATACCGCCGTTTTTAAACCACTAAAAGAAAAATCATATTTTAAAAAGCCGCCGTCCTTATCAGAAATTTTGCATTTAGGTAAACTAAATTTTGAGGAATTACCTTTTTTAGCAACTTTTTCAATTGCAGGACCTCCAGGGTAACTTAATCCCAATAATCTTCCTACCTTATCGAAAGCTTCCCCAGCGGCATCATCATAACTTCTTCCTAGTCTTTGCATTTCTCTTCTTTTGCCAACTTTAATTAGTTCAGTATGCCCACCACTAACGAGTAAGGTTAAGAAGGGTGCTTTAGGATAATGTTTTGAAAATAATATTGATGAGAGATGGCCTTCTAAATGATGTATACCCAAGAAAGGTTTTGAGTACAAATTACATAGTGTTCTTGCAGTAATAGATCCAACTCTTAAACAACCTACTAATCCTGGGGTAACAGTTGAAGCTATCGCGTCAATATCTTCAATACTTATTTTTGATTCTTCCAGGGCTTTTTCAAGAACAAAAGGAATCAGCTCCAAGTGTTTTCTCGCTGCGAGTTCAGGAACGACTCCTCCCCACTTAGAATGGTCTTCGATTTGTGATGCAACAATATTCGAATGTATTGTATAAATATCGTGACTATTGGAAACAATGGAGACGGATGTCTCATCACAACTTGTTTCAATAGCAAGAACTTTACGCATATTTGATTCAATACTGTTCTATTTTAATAATAATTTCTTAATTAAAACATCAAAAGGAATTAAAGATTGCAACTTATGAAATTCTTTTTTTCAATCATCACTTCGGTTTTTCTCTTTCTTGGAATTACCCCAATTGCTTTAGCTGCCAATGGTCCTGCATTAAATGCAGACAGAGCAAGCACAGAATTTACTGCATCGGCTCTCTCAACATGTTCAGAAAATCCTAAATTTATTGAAAGAGCAAGTTCTGCAACAAGCCAAAAAGATATCGCAAGATTTGAAAGATATGGTAAAGCAGCTTGTGGAGATGATGGATTGCCTCATTTAATAATAGGACCACCTCTTGAACCCTGGGGGGCACTCTTAAATAGGGGTCATGAAGGAGACTTACTTATTCCTGGAGTATTATTTATCTATATTGCAGGAATTATAGGATGGTCTGGCAGAGAGTATTTGATTGAAGCCAAAAAGACTAAGAACCCAGCAGACCTTGAAATCATTATTGATTTAGATTTGGCGAAAAAATGTCTTATAAAAGGAGCTCAATGGCCTTTATTAGCAAACAAGCAAGGTAGAAATGGAGATTTAAGAGAGAAAGATAACAATATTACACTTAATGGCCCTAGATAAAAAACTATTAAACTATTCTAAAAACAAATGTTCAAAATCTTAAACACAAAATTTATCAGGTCAGCTCCTGTAGTTGCAGCAGTTTGGTTAAGCCTTACCGCTGGCATAATTATTGAATTTAATAGATTTTTTCCTGATTTATTATTTCATCCAATGAGCTGATATTTAAAAAGAATTTCAAGACTTAATTAACTTGAAAACACTTTTAACTGTCTCATCAACATGATGGTTTGTTAATACAAAATCAAATTTATCTGAAGAAGCAATTTCATAGTTGGCTCTACTAAGTCTCCTATTTATTGCTTCCTCTTTTTCAGTTCCTCTATTTCTTATTCTTTTTTCTAATTCCTCTTTACTAGGAGGTAGTAAAAAGATTGATAAAGCTTCTGGAAACTTTTCTTTAATTTGTTTAGCTCCTTCAACTTCAATTTCAAGTAAAACAATAAATCCCTTTTCAATCTTTTCATTCACAGTAGATAAAGGTGTTCCATAATAATTCCCAGCAAATTGTGCCCATTCAAGAAATTCTTTTTTTTCGATCATATTTTTAAACCTTTCATTAGACATAAAATAATAATTCTCACCATCTTTCTCACCTTTTCTAGGATTTCTTGTTGTTGCAGATATAGAAAGCCAAATATCTTGATCTTTTTCTAATATTTCTTTAACAACAGTTCCTTTCCCAACTCCACTAGGGCCTGTGATAATTATTAGTTTTTTAAAATTTTTCATATTAAAATTTTTACAGTAAAATAAATTCTGGTGAATAATTACAAGAAATAATGCAAAAGGGTGTTCCTCAGATAATGGATGTTACATCTATCAAATCTGTATTGCATGCTTTATCTAAAGAAGTTTTACCCTCAAGATTTGAAACTGCTCAACAGCCCGAACCCAATATAATTCAAATCTGTTTAAGAGGAATAAAAAGTCAAACTTGGATAGAAGTTTCTTGGCATAGTGATTCTGCCCGAATACTGAAAATAAATAGGCCTGAAAAAATCGGATCAGAAAGTACTCTTTCCAAGCAATTAAGATATGGATTGAAGTATATGGCTCTTGTTACTATAGATCAAGATAAATTCGAAAGAGTTATTAAATTTGGATTTGCAAAAAAACCTGGAGATGAAATAAATAAATACTTAATTTTCGAATTAATGGGTAAACATAGTAATATTTTTTACTTAGATAAAAATCAAAAAATAATTGCTGTTGGCAAGCAAATAAATTCTAATCAATCAAGCTTTCGTATCGTTTCAACTGGTTCTACATATATAGCACCTCCCAAAAACTTAAAAAAAGAACCCAATCTAAACGAATCTTACGAATCATGGAAAAACTCTATTTCTTCATTTTCTGAGTCCCTGAGATACTGCCTAATTAATACTTATCAAGGAGTAAGTCCTATCTTAACTAAGCAGCTCGAGACTTTTAGTAATTTGAGCAGCTCAGATATTATGAATAAAAATATTTATTCTATAAATGAAACTAACTTAAAAAAGATTTACCAAAGTTGGAAAATATGGATTAAAAGGTTTAATAATAATAACTTTAATTTCTCAATTTTTGATGGTTTTTTTTATTCAGTTTGGTTTTTAAAGAATGAAACAAATAATGAAAAAAATATTGATCAAGTTAATGGATTAGAAAATTATTATGATTTTTACTTAAAACAAAGAAAAATTGAAGCATTAATAAAAAAAATTGATGGAATAATTTTTAAACAAGCAAATCATGAGAAAAAGAATCTTAATTTACAATCTGATCTTTTAATTAACTCCGAAAATCATCAAAAATATAAAGAAAAGGCTGATAAAATATTTATGTCTCATGAGATACAAAAACAAGATATTATTAAAGGCCAAAAGCTTTATAAAAAGTCAAAAAAGCTAAAAAGATCACAAAATTTAATTAAAGAAAGGATTGATATTTATAAAAACAAAATTGATAGATTAGAAGAATTTAGTGCTCTACTAGACAACTTAAATTCTTTTAAAAATGAAAATCCGACAATTAAAATAAATTTACTGGAAGAAATTAAAGCTGAAATTTGTCGAGAGTTTAATTTGAGAATCAAAAATACAAGAGAACAAAAAAGAGAATTATCTAAATTAGAATCATCCCCAATAGAAATAAATACTCCAAAAGGCTTAAAAATACAAATAGGAAGAAACATGAGGCAAAATGATCTAATAAGTTTTAAGTTTTCAAAAAAAGGAGATCTTTGGTTCCATGCACAAGAATCACCTGGAAGTCATGTTATTTTAAAGTCTTCTTCTCAAAAAGAATCAGATGAAGACATACAAATATCAGCAGATTTAGCAGCTTTTTTTAGTAAAGCAAAAATGAATATAAAAGTCCCTATTAGTCTCGTAAATGTAAAAGACCTTCAAAAAATTACAAAAGGAGGGCCTGGTTGCGTTTCATTTAATAATGCAGAAATTCTTTGGGGTAATCCTACAAGAGGAGAAGATTACATTAAAAAAAATCTTAAAAAGATAAATTAGCTTATAATAAAAAAAATAATTTTGTTACATGTTAGATTTCTTACTTGGAACTCACGAATTTTTAGGTAATCATAGTTTCCCTGAATTTATTGTAGGGTATTTATTTGGTGCAGCATTAATCATTGGAGCTCCAACAGTTTTTCTATTACTTGCTTTCGTAAGTGCTTTGATGAAAACAAATGGGAAGATGGGTGGTTATAGAGAATATGAAACATATGGAGAATCTTCTCTAAATGACGCTCCTCCATTTTTATTACCTGATCCGACTAATCCAAAATTAAGTAAATAATTCTTAGATATTAATAATTACAAAATTATGCTTTATAAGAAATGATTTAAATGATTATTTGTTTCAAACTATAAAACAAGTTCAATAATGAAGAGTAAAGAAGAAAGTAACACTGGTATATCTGATTCAATGAGTTTTACTGATCATTTAGAGGAGCTTAGGAAAAGAGTACTAAATTCTATCTATTCGATATTAATTTCCATTTTTTTTAGTTTTTTAATAATTAAACCATTAATTTCTTTTTTAGAAATTCCTGCCAGCGATATACATTTATTACAACTTGCACCTGGAGAATTCTTATTTGTTGCTATCAAAGTAGCAGGTTATAGCGGGATAATAGTTTCAATTCCGTATATTTTTTATCAAGTAATATTATTTATTTCTCCAGGATTAACCAAAAAGGAAAAAAGCCTAATTTTACCTGCTGTTTTTGGATCAGGTTTACTATTTTTTCTTGGCTTGCTTTTTTCATGGTGGATATTAGTTCCTGCAGCAATAAATTTCTTTATAAATTTTGGAGCTGATATAGTTGAGCCCACATGGTCCATCGAGAGATATTTTGATTTTGTTTTATTATTAATGTCGAGTACTGCTGTAGCATTTCAGCTGCCGGTTTTGCAATTTATTCTTGGTTCACTTGGAATTATCACTACTTCAAAAATGATCTCAAATTGGAAAATAGTGGTAATTTCCTCTGCAATATTATCCGCAGTTATTACACCTTCAACAGATCCTTTAACTATGTCATTGCTTTCAATTTCGATTATTTTTCTATTTTTTGTAGGAGCTGGGTTAACTTATTTATCTGAAAACCTTAAATCAAAAACTCTTTCATCTTCTCATTAATATTAAGTTGAAGGCTTACAGCTCTCCCTAATCTTGGCCTAGAATTTACTTTTTTAAGCCATTCCCTTACTTCATCTGAATAACCACATCTATTTAATATTTCAATTTTATCTGCAATTGATTTTTTATATTCTATTTCATTTAATGGGAAAGATTCTTGTCCTAAAAAGCCCCACATCATTTGAAAATATAAATATTTACCTCTCTTAAAAAGTCTAAAGTCATATTTTTTCCCCCATCGATGAATCAAATAATGAATAATCTCATCTACTACCAAAGGTTTCATAATTTAATAATAATCAATCTCATCAAGACCAATACTTTAAATTATTAAAAGTCCTATCTATTTGCAACAGAAACCGTACAAATTGATTCATAATAACTAGTAAATAACAGTCTTAAATATCGAATGACTCAATTAAGTTCCAATGACGTCCCCTCCATGGGTCGAAGGCAATTTATGAATCTTCTTACATTTGGTACTGCAACTGGCGTCGCATTAGGAGCACTATATCCCGTAGCTAATTATTTCATGCCTCTAAGGGCTGGTGGTGGTGGTGGTGGAACCTCTGCTAAAGATGAATTAGGTAATCCAGTAACAAAGACTGGTTGGCTAGCAAATCATCAACCTGGAGATAGAAGTTTGGTTCAGGGTCTTAAAGGAGATCCAACTTACTTAATTGTTAATAGTGAAGGGGAGATAGGAGAATTTGGACTTAATGCTATTTGCACCCATTTAGGATGCGTTGTTCCATGGGATAGCGGTGCTAATAAATTCATATGTCCTTGTCATGGAAGCCAATATGATACAAACGGAAAAGTAGTGAGAGGACCTGCCCCTTTATCTTTGGCCTTGGCACATGTTGATGTAGATGAAGATGCCGTACTTGTTAAACAGTGGTCAGAAACAGATTTTAGAACTAATGAAAATCCATGGTGGGCCTAAGAAAATGATTAATTTTAAAAATCAAATAATGAAAAAAACAACTTTCTTTCTCTGCACTCTGCTTTTTATTTCCAGCATTATAATTTTTCCAAAATCCTCTTTTGCTTATCCTTTTTGGGCTCAGCAAAATTACGAATCTCCCAGAGAGGCTACAGGAAAAATAGTCTGTGCAAATTGCCACTTAGCACAAATGCCAACAATTGCAGAGGTACCTCAGGCTGTTGGAGCTGATAGTGTATTCAAGGCTGTGGTTAAAATACCTTATAAAGATGATTTAAAAGAAATAGGTGCTGACGGCTCAGAAGTCCCTTTACAAGTAGGGGCTGTTGTTATGCTTCCAGATGGCTTTAAATTAGCTCCTCAGGAAAGATGGACTGATGAAATAAAAGAAGAAACTGAAGGTGTATATTTCACTAACTACAGCGAAGAAAAAGATAACATTATTATTGTCGGACCACTACCAGGGGACACTAATAAAGAAATTGTTTTTCCAGTTCTTTCACCTAATCCAGCTACAAATAAAGAATATCACTATGGGAAATACTCATTGCACATAGGAGGGAACAGAGGAAGGGGTCAAGTTTATCCTACTGGTGATAAAAGTAACAATGTAATATTTACATCTTCTTCTGCAGGGACTATAAATTCAATAGAAACTATTGAAGATGGAAGTTATCAAATTAATATTGAAAATGAGAACGGAGAAATAATAACTGAGGCTGTACCAGTTGGTCCTGAACTAATTGTGAAAGAACAAGACCAAATAAATGCTGGAGATCCTCTTACCAATGACCCCAATGTAGGAGGTTTCGGACAACTAGATGCAGAAGTAGTCCTACAAAGCCCTTATAGAATAATAGGCTTAATTGCTTTTTTTATTGGCGTAGGCTTAACTCAAATACTTTTAGTACTTAAGAAAAAACAGGTTGAGAAGGTACAAGCTGCTGAGGGTATTTAATTAGCCTCTAAATGCTTACATATCAAGCTTTTATTCAATCTCCTGGAGATACATTCTTAAATTTAGGTTTTCTAACTATTAGATGGTATGGTCTGCTAATTTCCTTTTCTGTATTAATAGGAATTTTTATTTCTAAGAAGCTTGCAAAATACAGAAATATTAATCCTCAATATATAAGTGATATTTTACCTTCTCTAATAATATCCTCAGTAATTGGAGCAAGAGCTTATTATGTAATTTTTGAATGGAGGCAATATAGTGGTGATAATTTTTTTACTTCTTTTGACCTATTTAATAATGTAATTCAAATACCCTCTTTTCTTGCGATTTGGGAAGGAGGCATAGCAATTCATGGAGGATTAATTGGAGGATTCTTATCTATTTTATTTTTTTGTAAATCTAAAAACATAGATATAAAGACGTTTATAGACATATTAATTCCGTCTATTATACTTGGCCAATCAATTGGAAGATGGGGAAATTTCTTCAATAACGAAGCTTTTGGGATACCTACAGATTTACCTTGGAAGTTATTTATTCCTATACAAAATAGACCATTTGAATTTATAAGTTTCCAGTTTTTTCATCCAACATTTATTTATGAATCATTATGGAATTTTTTTATTTTTTTATTATTAATAAGTATTTTTTATAAACAGAACAAAAATAACTCGGTCAGGCCAGGATTTATTAGTTGTCTTTATTTAATTGGCTATAGTTTTGGAAGATTCTGGATTGAAGGTTTAAGAATTGATCCCTTATGTATTGGAGGCCTTCCCCCATTCTGTGATGGAGGCTTAAGAATGGCTCAATTTATAAGTATTTTTTTGTTTTCTTCTGGATTAATTGGAATATTTTTTTTAAAATTAAGATCATTAAAAGGGAAAACAACATCGAATGGATAGAAAGATATCATTTATTGGAGTTGGTCCTGGCGATCCTGATTTATTAACAATTAAAGCATTAAAAAAAATAGAGTCTGCTGACGTTATATTTTGGGCTGATTCTTTGATCCCTGAAAAAATTATAAATTTTTCATCTGTTAGTTCTGAAAAAATAAAAACAAGCGGACTTACTCTTGAAAGAATCACTTCAATAATGATAAAGAGATTCAATGAAGGTAAAATTGTTATTAGATTGCATGATGGAGATCCTTGCCTTTATGGTGCAGTTAAAGAACAAATAGACATCTTAAATCAAGAAAATATTGAAACTGAAGTTATTCCAGGAGTTAGCGCTTTTCAGGTCGCAGCTGCATATCATCAGGCCGAGCTTACAATTCCAGAAATTACTCAAACTATAATTCTATCCAGAGCAGGAGGCAGAACTGGTATGCCTGAGAAAGAATCTCTTCAAAATCTTGCAAGACACAAATCCTCTTTATGTCTTTATTTAAGTGCAAGGCACATAAAAAGTTCTCAAAAAACTTTATTGGAATTTTACCCTCCAGAAACTAAAGTGATTGTAGGTTATAGAGCATCTTGGGATGATGGTTGGACAGAGATAATTGAATTGAAAGATATGGAAAAATTTACCCTTGAAAAGGAACTTATTAGAACCACTATTTATATTATTAGTCCCGCTATAAATGCCATTACAAATAGATCTAATCTTTACAGTCCATCTTACAAACATTTATTTAGAAACAAATAATCTAATAAAGTTGATAGATAAAAATAACTTACTATAATTGGTGAAAACTATTACTTTGGAAGAATTAAAATCTTATAAGGCAGAAAATATTCCTAACAATAGTTCCCCTTTAAAAAGTATTGGTTCTTTTATTAAAGAAGCAAGAATAAGTAGAAATCAATCAATTGAAGAATTATCCTCCGACTTAAAAATTGGAGCTCATCAACTTCAGGCTATAGAAGAAGGTAATGAAGATCTTTTACCTGAAAAAGTTTTTATAAAGGCAATGGTTCGTAGGATATCGGAAAAACTTAAACTTGATACGGAATTCATAATGAGCGAATTCAAAACCGAAAGAAAAGAAGTAAAAATTGAAGAAATTGTTAAAGAAGTCTCAGTAAAAGCTCAAAAGAAAAGAAAAGTTAAGGATAAGAGTTCTCTTGGGGCTTTTATATTTATTTTGATTTCAGGAATATTAGGCCTATTAGCCTCATCTTTAATTTTTAGTTTTTTTTCAGACTTCTTTGAAGAGAAAACACCCAATAAAGAATTTATAAATAAAAATTAAATAATATTTAACTCTAAATTTTTTAATTCTTTTACCACATTACTACATGAATCTAAGCTCCATTTCTCAAGTAGAAGTTCTTGATTTGAATTAAAAGGGATTAGTTCAATTGAGAGTATATTTTTTAGTAATTTAATTTTTATTGAGGATATTACATTCTCAGGCCTTTGATCAAGAGAGGCCGCTAATCTTAAAATTAGAGACATTTCCAGTACTAGTGTTTTATCTTCTTTTGACATTAAACTTTGCCAAGATTCATGTCTTTTTTTAGGTAAAGTTTTTCTATGATAACGAGCAACTGAAGCAATAATATTTGTTTCTGATTGAGAATAACCTAACAATTCGCAATGTTTAATTAAATACCAAGAATGCTTATGAAAAGAACCTATATTTACATATTTACCGCAATTATAGAGATGGCAAGCAGCCCAAAGAAGATCTTTTGCTTTTGAATCAGTATTGCTATGAAAGATATTGTTAGTTTGTTCGTAAATTTGAAATGCGATATTAGTAACTTTCTCAGATCTCGCTATATCAACACCAAACTTTTTAGCTTGATGAACTATAGTCGTTTTCCTAATATTACTTTGAATATTAAATTCGTTGTTTATTATTCCTTGGCGAAGCATCCAATCAACTACTAATCCTTCCCTTAGAGCCCTTTCACTTATTGTCAATTCATTAAATCCCAACATTTCCATTGAGGTATCAAGAATTAATGCACCTGGGATTATTATTTCTGCTCTTCTTTCACTCAATGAAGGGATTTTCTTTATTTCAAAACTTGGCATTTTAATTAATTTTTCCAAGATGATCTCTAAGCTTTCTTTTCTAAATTTGTAACCATGCATCTTTTGTTTTGGTTGTCCAAGATCAGACGAAATTAAATTTCCTAGAGAAATTGCGGTACCACTTGTAGCAATCATCGAAACCCCTTTTTCTTTTTGCAATCTCCTTTTTAATTTCCCAACAGATGGTTCTAAAGATCCTTGAATAAAAGTTCTCAAAAACTTAGATCTTTCTATATTGATAGGCTCCTCATTAAGAAAATCATTTTTGAGCCTAACCGCTCCAATCTTTGAACTTGTAAGAGCTATTGCATCTTTTTTATCTGCAAGTATTAATTCTGTAGAGCCTCCTCCAATATCAATAATTATGTAGTGGTCATCTCCCAAGGCCATTCCAGACAATACTCCAAGATAAATTAATCGAGCTTCTTCAGATCCGCTTACAAGTTCTATTTGAATACCAAGATCACTTTGCACTCTATTTATAAATTCTCGTCCATTTGGAGCCTCTCTGACGGCACTTGTTGCTGCAGTCACTATTTGATTAACACCATTACTGTTACAGTATTCTTTAAATCGCTTTAGGGTATCCAAAACCCTTTGAATTGATTCTTCAGTAAGGTTTCCCTCTTCATCTCTCTCCCCTAAACGAGTTGTTGATTTATCAGTGAATCTTATTGAAAAAGATTTAAGATCTAAATTTATCTCAGCAATCAAAAGGTGAGTCGAATTTGTTCCAATATCAATTGATGCGACCAAAATATCTTTATCTTTCAGAGAACTTATTTTTTTTTTCTTTATCATTTTTATTCTCTAAAAATAAAGATTCTAAATACCGTAATTAATATACTTAAGATTGCTTATTAAATTACAGAATTGGCTAATTTCTAGTTAGATTATTTAAAGTTATGAAATATAGATCTTTTGATAATTAAAGAATTGAAATTGAAATTTAATATTATCTTTCAATTACTTAGGTGGAATAAACCGACTGGAAGACTAATTTTACTTATTCCTGCAGGATGGAGTTTATATTTGACTCCAGAATCAAATCCAAGTTTTTACATGTTATTAAAAATAATAATTGGAGGATTATTAGTTAGTGGTTTAGGTTGTGTTGCTAATGATATTTGGGATAAAAAAATAGATCAAAAAGTCTTAAGAACCAAAAACAGGCCTCTTGCTGCAAATAAAATCGGGACCAAATCAGCTTACTTAATTCTTATTTTTTTAATTTTATGTAGTTTCTTTTTAACTTTGTCACTCCCAGAGAATGGAAGACTACTTTCTATTTCACTCGCCTTTTTAGCATTACCACTAATCTTAATTTACCCTTCGGCAAAAAGATGGTTTAAATATCCTCAAATTATCTTATCTTTATGTTGGGGTTTCGCAGTTTTGATACCTTGGGCAGCTTGTGAAGGTAACATAAAAAGTATTGTTTTACTATTTTGTTGGCTAGCCACAATTTTTTGGACTTTTGGTTTTGATACAGTATATGCTTTGGCTGATAAAAAATATGATCTTGAAATTGGAGTAAACAGTTCTGCTGTTAACCTTGCATCCAAAACAAAAATAACCATACAAATGTGTTATTTTTTAACTTCTGCTTTTTTAGCAATTTGTGCTTTAATCAATCAACTAAATCTGATTTTTTGGCCAATTTGGTTGATAACAGCATTTTTGATGCAAAAAGATATCTTTAAAATATTTCCTGAAAATAAACAAACAATTAAAAGAATTGGTAATCATTTTAAAAACCAATCAATATATGGAGGATTAATTTTGTTGGGATTCATTGTTGCCTCATGATTTATGAATAGAATTTTAACTAAATTAAAAAAAGGAGATCAAATTAATATTCTAGCTCCCAGCTCTTTTATAGATAAAGAAGAGGATTTTATAAAAGGCATAGATATTTTAAAAACTTGGGGCTTAAAAATTATCAGCAAGAATATCCTCTCAAAAAAATATGGTTATTTTTCTGGAGATGATCTCAGCAGATTTGAAGAACTTGAAAAAGCACAAAATAGTAAGCTTATCATTTTTGCTAAAGGAGGATGGGGCGCAGCAAGACTTTTAGAAAAAAATCCAAATTGGGGAAATGGCTTGATGGTTGGATTCTCTGATACATGTTCACTATTGTTATCAAAATATTCACAAGGATATTTTGGCTCGATTCATGGACCTATGATTACAACTCTTTCTAAAGAGCCGGAATGGAGTTTGAGGAGACTAAGAAATTTACTTTTTGAAGGATATGTAGATGATATTAGGGGTTTACCTTTAAAAAAAGGTATCGCCAAAGGAGAGATTATTGTTTCTAATCTTACTATTGCATCTTTTCTAATTGGGACTGATCATTTCCCAGAATTAAAAGGGAAAATAATAATATTTGAAGACATAAATGAAGATATTTATAAAATTGATCGAATGTTGACTTATTTAAGAATGACAAACAAATTTAATGAAATTGTAGGTATCGGATTCGGAAGTTTTTCAGATGACCTATCTACTCCTGAATGGAAAGGCTTACTCAAAAATTTAATAATTGAAAGGCTAGAAGAATTTGATATTCCTATTCTTTTTGACCTCCCAATTGGACATTTGTCTGGTAATGCATGCATACCCTTAGGTTGTGAAGCAATATTAAATGGCAACGATGGAATTCTTAGTGTTCATATTCCTTAGTCACTAAAATTTTTTTAAAAATAGTTTTGCTATTTTTAGATCTAATGGAGATGTAATTTTTATATTTGAAGAATTTCCTTCAATAGTTTTGACTTTCCAATTTAAAATTTCAAATAGTGAGGCATCATCAGTAACTGTCCAATTATTTTCAATTGCCATGACATGTGCTTCTCTTAGGCTCTCTACTAAAAAACCTTGCGGGGTTTGCGCTGCCCACAAATTTTTTCTATCGGGAGTTTTTTGAATATAACCTTTATCATCAACAATCTTTATTGTATCGGTAACTTTGGTGGCTAAAATAACTGCATCATTCTCTTGTAATTCTAGCGCACATTTGTTTATCAATTTTGGCTCTATTAAGCATCTAGCACCATCATGAATGAGAACTTTTTCAGCATTAGAGGGGAGAGAATTTAAACCATTAAAGACAGACTCTTGCCTTGTTGCACCGCCATTAATCCATTGAACTTTAGAGGCAAAACCTTTAACTGAATTTAATAATTCATTTTTATCATTCGGTTGCCCTATTATTCCAACCCAGCTTACTAAACTTGATGAAAATACAGATTTTAAAGTCCAATAAATAAGCGATTCACCTTCTAATTCAATAAGTAGTTTATTTTTTCCAGCCTTCATTCTACTACCGCTACCTGCAGCAGGTATTAATACATGCACAATAATTTGGCTTAATGTTTTCTAGATAATTATAAATAAAAGGAATATGTTTGCACAATTAGTACTACGATTTTAAATTATAAAATTTTTACAATGTCGAATACAAAATCTTTAACAGGAAAAGTTGCTTTAATTACAGGAGCAAGTAGAGGGATAGGAAAGGAAATAGCTTTAGAACTTAGTAATTTAGGAGCAGACGTAATTATCAATTATTCATCTTCCGATGAAAAAGCTGAAGAAGTTGTAAATTTAATCAAAAAATACGGTGGTAAAGTTCATAAATTAAAATTTGACGTCTCAAAAGAGGAATCTGTAAGTAGAGCTTTTGAAGAAATTATAAAAACCAACGGAACCATAGATATCCTTGTGAATAACGCTGGGATAACTAGGGATGGTCTTTTAATGCGAATGAAATCAGAGCAATGGGATGACGTTCTAAATACCAATTTAAAAGGAGTTTTCCTTTGTACTAAATATGCTTCTAAATTTATGCTTAAAAAAAGAAGCGGCAAGATAATAAATATCTCATCTATTGTTGGAATAATTGGAAATCCTGGACAAGCAAATTATTCTGCCGCTAAAGCAGGTGTTATTGGCTTTACAAAAACTTGTGCCAAAGAATTTGCTTCAAGAGGTATAAATGTAAATGCTATAGCGCCTGGTTTTATAGAAACAGAAATGACTAAAAACCTAAATGATGAAGCAATAATAAAGGCTATCCCACTAGGAAAACTTGGTAGTTGCTCACAAATAGCGGAATTAGTTTCATTTTTAGTTTCAAGTGATGCAGGAAGTTATATTACAGGACAAACAATTAGTATTGATGGGGGAATGAGTATTTAATTATGTACTTTTGTATGGCTGTCCTAACTCGTCCCTTAATCTTCTAATTTTTTGCAATAGTTTTAATCTTCGACTTCTAGCCGTTAAAGTCAAGAAAAATCTTAAAGGGAAATATATAAGTGTCATTGCAACTGCAAGTGTAGCAGTAAGAGTAAAAATAAGATTTCCAGTTTTATCCATATTAATAAGATACTCATTTTTTAATTAATTTGGATAACTGTTTAAGAGAAATTCGGCTTTCCCCACTTAATTAACTATCACTTAAATATAATTCCATGGGACATTAGAATAAGAACTTATGTAATTCAATAAACATGCCAAAACAATTAAGTTTTTCGAACGAATCACGAGAAGCGATTGAAAAAGGAGTAAATACTGTAGCTGACGCGGTTAAAGTTACCATTGGTCCAAAGGCAAAGAATGTTGTTATAGAGAGAAAATTCGGTTCACCAGATGTAGTTAGAGATGGATCTACGGTTGCTAAAGAAATTAACCTAGAAAACCCTATTTCTAATCTAGGGGCAAAATTAATAGAACAAGTAGCCTCTAAAACTAAAGAAAGTGCTGGTGATGGAACAACTACAGCAACAATCTTGACTCAAATAATGGTTCAAGAAGGATTAAAAAATATAGCTGCTGGTGCTAGTCCTATCGAGCTAAAAAAGGGAATGGAAAAGGGCTTAGCTTTTGTTTTAGAGAAATTAAAATCAAAAAGTATCAAAATAAATGGCTCTGACATTCAAAAAGTTGCGACAGTGAGTGCTGGTGGAGACGAAGAGATAGGTTCAATAATTTCAAAGGCAATGGATATTGTAACTTCAGATGGGGTAATAACTGTAGAAGAATCTCAATCACTTGAAACAGATCTAGACATCACAGAAGGTATGTCATTTGATAGAGGATATAGCTCACCTTATTTTGTAACGGATCAAGAAAGACAAATTTGCGAACTTGAAAATCCTAAGATATTGATTACTGATCAAAAAATTTCTTCATTAACAAACCTAGTACCTATCCTAGAAGAAATTCAGAAATCTACTTCTCCATTTTTAGTCCTTGCTGAAGATATTGAGGGCGAAGCTTTAACAACACTTGTATTAAATAAAAACAGTGGAGTATTAAACGTTTCGGCTGTTCGAGCTCCATCCTTTGGAGAAAGAAGAAAAGCTGCATTAGAGGATATCGCAATTCTTACCGGAGCTAAATTAATTAGCGAAGACAAATCAATGAAATTAGAGGAAGTAACTATAAATGATCTTGGTAAAGCAAAAAAAATAACAATCTCAAAGGATAAAACAACAATCGTAGCTTTTGAAGATACCAAAGACTTAGTCCAAGCAAGAGTTGAGAAGTTAAAAAGGGAAGTAGAGATAACTGAATCAGAATATGATAAGGATAAAATTAATGAGAGAATAGCAAAACTTGCTGGAGGAGTAGCTCTAATTAAAGTGGGCGCTGCGACAGAAACAGAGATGAAGTATAAAAAATTAAGGATAGAGGATTCACTCAACGCAACAAAAGCAGCTATTGAAGAAGGAGTTGTATCCGGTGGCGGACAAACATTAATTGAGATTTCAGAAGAACTTTCTAATTTACGTAAACAGACATCAGATGATTTAAATACAGGTATAGATATTATTTCAAATGCACTTTTAGAACCTACTAAGCAAATTGCAAAAAATGCTGGTTTTAATGGAGATGTAGTTGTTGCTGATATAAAAAGACTTAATAAGGGATTTAATGCTAATACCGGAGAATATGAAAATTTAAATGCATCAGGGATATTAGATCCTACTAAAGTAATTCGATTAGCTCTTCAAGATTCAGTATCAATAGCAGCAATGCTTCTCACTACAGAAGTTGCAGTAGCTGATATTCCAGAGCCTGAGACAGCCGCCCCTGGAGGACCAGGCGCAGATCCAATGGGTGGTATGGGTGGTATGGGTGGTATGGGTATGCCAGGAATGGGTGGCATGGGTATGCCAGGAATGGGTGGCATGGGTATGCCAGGAATGGGTGGTATGGGTATGCCAGGAATGGGTGGCATGGGTATGCCAGGAATGATGTAAAAATCTAACTAGCTTTTTTCTCGTTTTTAATCCATTTTCTTAAATTATTTATATTAGGTAATGGCAATTCTTCTTTCTCAATATATTTAAAGTCATATTTATAAGACTCATTAATATTTTTATTTTCGATTTTAGTATTATTAATTATTTTTTCTTCTTTAGATTTAAAGTCTATCTCTTTTTGATATTGAACATTTTCCAATAATG
>QCIU01000001.1 GCA_003216465.1 Prochlorococcus sp. AG-402-N10 | reverse complement strand
AAAGATCCTCAGATTCCAGTAGTTCTTGCAATTCTCGATGGATGGGGACATCGAGAAGAAACTTTAGATAATGCTATAAAAAATGCCAATACCCCTGTCATGGATTCTTTATGGCATGCTTATCCACATACTCTAATTAGTGCAAGTGGTGCTGACGTGGGTTTACCTAACGGTCAAATGGGTAATTCTGAAGTTGGACATCTTACAATTGGGAGCGGAAGGATTATTCAGCAAGAACTTGTAAGAATTACAAATATTGTGAAAAATGACCAATTAAATCAAGTAATTGAGTTGATGGAAATAGCTAATTCACTCAAGAAAAACAATGGTACTTTACATTTAACAGGTTTATGTTCAGATGGAGGGGTTCATAGCCACATTGATCACTTGCTTGGTTTAATAAAATGGGCCTCCGAAGCTGGGATAAAAAAAGTTGCCATTCATGTTATTACCGATGGTAGGGATACTCCGGCAAAAAGTGCTTCTAATTATTTAAAGAAGATAGAGGAATGCATAAAAAAATTTAAGATAGGCGAGATAGCTTCTATATGCGGCAGATATTGGATGATGGATAGAAATCTATTATGGGAAAGAACAGAAAAAGCATTTTTAAATTTAACAAATCCAAATATTAAAGTAACTGATATTTCCCCCAAGGATTACTTAAATAAAAGCTATAGTGAGAACATAACAGATGAATTCTTAGAGCCAATAAGATTAACTAAAAATTTCTTAAAAGATGGTGATAGTCTAATTTGTTTTAATTTTCGCCCAGACAGGGCTAGACAAATAATCAAGGCTCTTGCAGAAAAAGAATTTGATGATTTTAAAAGAAAAAACTTTCCTACTACTAAAATAGTAACCTTTACCCAATATGAAGCAAATTTACCAGTCAAAGTAGCATTCCCTCCTGAATCTCTCAATAACTTTATTGGCCAAATAGTTTCAGAGAATGGGTTAAGCCAATACAGAACTGCAGAAACAGAGAAATATCCGCACGTTACTTATTTTTTTAATGGAGGGGTAGAAATTCCCTTACCCGGAGAACAGAGGCATTTAATTCCATCTCCTAGAGTGGCAACTTATGATATGGCTCCGGAAATGTCTGCTGAAGAATTAACTATTAGTTGTTCTAATGCTATAAAAAGTGGCAAATATTCTTTTGTAGTAATAAATTATGCCAATCCCGATATGGTTGGTCACACAGGTAATATGGAAGCAGCTATTAAGGCCATTGAGACCGTGGATAGATGTATAGGTAAGATAGTTAATTCTACAGGAGAAATGGGAGGTAGCATCCTTATCACAGCCGATCATGGTAATGCCGAATTAATGAAAGGTCCTGCAGGAGAGCCTTGGACTGCTCACACTATTAACAAAGTTCCCTTAATTTTTATTGAGGGTGAGAAAAGAAAAATTCCAAACATGGGAAATGAAATTTATTTAAGAGAAAATGCTGGTTTAGCAGATATTGCTCCTACATTATTGCAGTTACTAAATCTTCCAATTCCAAAAGAGATGACAGGTAAATCACTCATTAAAGAAATTGAGTTAAAAGGATATAATAAAGTCGTTCAACATGTTTAAATTGAGTAAATAGCAAATTTTAAAAATGAGTCAAATATTTACTTGGATATGGGTTTTTTCTGGAATCCTTCTAATACTTTTAGTTTTGCTTCATAGTCCCAAGGGTGATGGGATGGGAGGAATAGCAGCAAGTGGAAGCTCAATGTTTACAAGTGCTACCAGTGCTGAAGCTTCTCTTAACAAAATAACCTGGACTATCTTGTTTATATTTTTAGCTCTTGCAATTATTCTTAGTGCTGGTTGGATTTAGTAATTTAAAATTAAATTATTTATTAAAATTTATTTTTTTATAAAAAAAAGGGATTGTTTAAACAATCCCTTACAAAATTTAAAGTTTGTAATTTAGTAATCAAAGTCTCCACCCATTCCTGGAGCTCCGGCAGGTGCTGCTTCTTTCTTCTCTGGTAAATCCGCAACAATACATTCAGTCGTAAGTACCATTCCTGCTATTGATGCTGCATTCTGTAATCCAGAACGAGTAACTTTTGCAGGATCAACGATTCCAGCTGAAGACATATCTACATATTCTCCAGTAGCTGCATTAAATCCATCGTTAAATGGTTTTGATTTGACATTTTCTGCAATTACAGCTCCATTTGAACCAGCATTCTCAGCAATTCTCATAAGAGGAGCAGTTAAGGAAGCCTCAACGATGTTAGCTCCTATTAATTCTTCTCCAGACAAGGATTTATCTGCCCATTCCTTAAGAATTGGTGCCAGGTGAGCAAGAGTTGTCCCACCTCCTGGAACGATCCCCTCTTCAACAGCCGCTTTTGTAGCATTGATTGCATCCTCTAAACGAAGTTTTTTATCCTTCATTTCAGTTTCAGTTGCAGCTCCAACTTTTATAACTGCAACTCCTCCAGCAAGCTTAGCTAAGCGCTCTTGAAGTTTTTCTTTATCATAGGAAGAGTCAGTTTCATCCATCTGTTTTTTAATTTGATCGCATCTTGCAGTAACAGCCTTTTCATTACCTTCTGCGACTATGGTAGTAGTCTCTTTGTTGATAGTAATTCTTCTGCCAGTACCTAACATTTCTAATGTTGCGTTTTCTAATTTTAAACCTGCATCTTCAGTTATTAGCTGACCATTAGTCAAAACAGCCATATCCTCAAGCATTGCTTTTCTTCTATCCCCAAAGCCTGGAGCCTTGACAGCAGCAACATTAAGCACACCTCTTAACCTATTAACAACTAGAGTTGCTAAAGCTTCTTTTTCTATATCTTCAGCAATTATTACAAGTGGTTTCCCTGTTTTAGCTATTTGCTCTAAGACTGGAACTAAATCTTGTACTAAAGCAATCTTTTTATCGGTGAGCAAAATATATGGCTCGTCTAAGACTGCCTCCATTCGTTCAGTATCTGTTGCAAAATAAGGAGATATATAACCTTTATCAAATCTCATTCCTTCAGTGACTTCGAGCTCAGTAGTCATTGATTTCCCTTCTTCAAGAGAAATCACTCCTTCTTTACCAACTTTGTCCATTGCGTTAGCGATCATTTCGCCAACTTCTTCATCATTACCAGCTGCTATGGTTCCACATTGCGCTATCGCATTACTATCACTAATTGGTTTTGAATTCTCTTCAATTTTACCTACAAGGAATTCTGTAGCTTTATCAATTCCCTTTTTAAGGGTAATTGCATTTGCTCCTGCAGCAACGTTTCTTAACCCTGCTTTTACCATTGCATGAGCTAAAACAGTAGCGGTAGTGGTACCATCACCGGCCGCATCGTTTGTCTTGGAAGCAGCTTGTCTGATTAGAGCAACACCAGTATTTTCAATGTGATCCTCTAATTCAATTTCTTTCGCGATTGTTACCCCATCATTAATAATTTGAGGAGCACCAAATTTTTTTTCAAGGACGACGTTTCTTCCTTTTGGTCCAAGCGTTACAGCTACAGACTCAGCAAGGATATCGATTCCTCTTTCAAGAGCTCTGCGAGCTTGCTCGTTGTAAATAATTCTTTTAGCCATGGTAGGCAAGTAATTTAATAATAAGTTTTAATAATTTTTGAAACAAATAAATCAGCTAACTACAGCCAAAATATCTTTTTCTGAAAGCAAGACATACTCATCTCCTCCCAATTTAATGTCAGTTCCAGCATATTTGCTGTATAAGACTTTATCGCCAATACTCACTTCAGGAGTTTGTCGAGAACCATCGTCGTTAAGCTTCCCAGGACCAACCTGAGCAACTTCTCCTACCTGTGGTTTTTCTTTAGCTGAATCGGGCAAAAGGATGCCACCAGCAGTTTTTTCCTCAGATTCGGAAACTTTGATAAATATTCTATCTCCCAGTGGTTTGACTGTAGAGACTGTAAGTGAAACAGCTGCCATAGATTAATGGAGGGTCATAAATTGCGACGCTGTGCGTCAAAAAGTTGGAAAGAGTATTACTCAAACCGTATGATCAACAACATAATCTGTTGAGCAGCATTTAAACCACTCTTTAACTGTGCGGGTGGCCGAACCCAGTTAACGAATATACCCATGGGATGGTAATATTTCGCATTATGAGCTGCTTTAAAATCAGCTAATCATCACCAAGTTAATACAAAATGGTAGCAACCCCATCAACTTCAGCACCTGTAAAAGGTGTCGTACGTCAAGTAATCGGTCCAGTTTTGGATGTAGAATTTCCAGCCGGTAAATTACCTAAGATATTGAATGCTTTGAGAATTGAAGCTAAGAATCCAGCAGGTCAAGACATAGCACTCACTGCAGAGGTTCAACAACTACTAGGAGACCATAGAGTAAGAGCAGTCGCAATGAGCGGCACAGACGGCCTTGTAAGGGGCATGGAGGCGACAGATACAGGCGCCCCAATATCGGTTCCAGTTGGAGAGGCGACTTTGGGAAGAATATTTAACGTTTTAGGAGAACCAGTAGATGAACAAGGACCAGTGAAGACTTCTGATACTGCACCAATTCATAGATCAGCCCCTAAACTAACTGATTTAGAGACTAAGCCTAAAGTTTTCGAAACAGGAATTAAGGTCATCGACTTATTGGCCCCTTATCGACAAGGTGGGAAAGTTGGTTTGTTTGGAGGTGCTGGAGTAGGTAAAACAGTTCTAATTCAGGAGTTAATTAATAATATTGCTAAAGAGCATGGAGGCGTATCAGTTTTTGGAGGGGTTGGTGAAAGAACAAGAGAAGGAAATGATTTGTATGAAGAATTTAAAGAGTCAGGTGTCATTAACGCTGATGACTTATCTCAATCCAAAGTTGCATTGTGCTTCGGCCAAATGAATGAGCCACCAGGAGCAAGAATGAGAGTTGGTTTATCCGCATTAACTATGGCAGAGCACTTTAGGGATGTAAATAAGCAAGATGTTCTTTTATTTGTAGACAATATCTTCAGATTTGTGCAAGCCGGTTCTGAAGTATCAGCTTTATTAGGAAGAATGCCTTCTGCGGTTGGTTATCAACCAACTTTAGGAACTGATGTAGGGGAATTACAAGAAAGAATAACTTCAACTTTAGAGGGTTCTATCACGTCAATACAAGCTGTATATGTCCCAGCTGATGATTTAACTGATCCTGCACCTGCTACAACTTTCGCTCATTTAGATGCTACCACTGTTCTCGCAAGAGGTCTTGCTGCAAAGGGTATTTATCCAGCAGTTGATCCTTTGGATTCAACTAGCACGATGCTTCAACCCTCAGTAGTTGGAGATGATCATTATAAAACTGCTCGTGCAGTTCAATCAACTCTACAGAGATATAAAGAGCTTCAAGATATTATTGCGATTCTTGGTTTGGACGAATTATCTGAGGAAGATAGATTAACAGTTGATAGAGCTAGAAAAATTGAAAAATTCCTATCTCAACCTTTCTTCGTTGCAGAAATCTTCACAGGAATGTCCGGTAAATATGTAAAGTTAGAAGATACAATTGATGGTTTTAACATGATATTAGCTGGCGAACTAGATGATCTACCTGAACAAGCATTTTACTTGGTAGGTAATATTGATGAAGTAAAAGCAAAAGCAGAAAAAATAAAATCAGAAAAATAAACTATCAACTTTTGTAAATAATTTTAAGCTCTCTAAAAATTTAAATTTATGGCAATCTCACTTAAGGTTTTAGCTCCAAATCAGAATGTTTACCAAGGGGAGGCGGAAGAAGTAATTCTCCCGAGTACGACCGGTCAGATTGGGGTACTCCCTGGACATATATCTTTAGTAACGGCTATAGATATTGGTGTCTTGAGGTTAAGAACTAATTCCCAATGGAAATCAATAGCCTTAATGGGTGGCTTTGCTGAAATCGAATCAGATGAAGTGATAGTTTTAGTTAACAGCGCTGAAATTGGCTCAGAAATTAACCTCCAAAAGGCTGAAGATGCACTTAAAGAAGCAAAATTATTAATTAGTAAATTCCCTGAAAATGAGAAAAGTCCTGAAAAGATTAAAGCTCTTAATGAAATTTCAAAAGCCGAGGCAAGAATACAAGCTTCAAAAAATTAGATCTTAAGCAGTACCACAGAAAGCAACCTCTGGAAACTTGAGCTTTGCTTCTTCCAATTTTTTTGTTTTACCTTCTTCTTGCCAATAATTTATCACTTCAGTAGCTTTATTCAATATTTCGACTCTTTCATTATCTGTAATCCAACTTTTATTCTCTAATTCGCTTTTTAATTTTTCCCAGGCGTCATCTCTTGGCCAAAAATAATATGCAGTTAAAGGGCTTGGACCTCCTCCAACAATTTGATCAACGGCTAATGCAACGTTATCGGGTAACCATAAAATTTTAATAATAAATCTACCTTCATCAGGTTTAGGTGTATAGCCTGTAGGTACACCATCTTCATCAATTTTGGCAGCAGCTAAAACAGCGTTTGCTCCCATCATCCCTGCATTTGGAGAAGTTTTCTTTAATTTTTGAGAATCACTTTTTTGTTCTTGTTGCTCTAGTGCATTCTCATTGACCTTATCTGATGAAGTCATTCAATATTATTTAGATTTAGTTAATAATTTATCAGCTTGTGGGCACTTATTGATCATTCTGATCAAAAATTCTTGCTTTTATTTATGCATAACGACTAATTTTTTATCTTATCTATCACTAGATACATCATAAAATTCGTAAATAGTCGTTTCTAAAGAATCCCAAAGATCTTTAGGAATATCATTTTCTTCTGCAAACATCCCAAGTTGACTAGCTAAGCCTCTTGCTTGCAATAAATTAGAATTATAAGAATTAGTTTTATCCATTTTGAAATTTTTTATAATCTTAAAAATAAATCTATTAACTGTATAAGTCAAATATTCAAAATTCTAAATCAGAAATTTCTTTCAATGCTGCGGAGCTAAGAATTTCTGGCTCTTTTTCATTTACAAGAACATCATCTTCAATCCTTATGCCAATACCTTTCCATTTTTCATCAATGCTAGGTTGCCCTTCTGGAACTGGAACCCTATCACTTATATATATACCTGGTTCAACTGTAAGTATCATTCCATTCTGTAATGGAACATCATATTCTCCCATCCTATATGCTCCAACATCATGAACGTCCAAACCAAGCCAATGTCCTGTTCTATGCATATACAGATGCTTATAAGATTCTTTTTCAATTATTCCGTCAGTATCTCCTCTCAATAGTCCAATTTCTTTTAATCCTTCTATCAGTATTCTTAAAGCAATATTATGAACATTTGTAGTGTTAGAACCTTTTATAGAATGCTTAATTGCAGTTTTCTGCGCTTCTAAAACAATTTCATATATGAGTTTCTGCTCTTTAGAAAATTTACCTCCTATAGGAATAGTTCTTGTTATATCTCCATTGTAATAATCAATCAATGAACATCCTGCATCTACCAAAAGTAAGTCTCCATGATTTAATTCAGAGTTATTTAATGTGTAATGCAAAATGCAGGCATTATCACCTGAAGCTACGATTGAGTTATAAGCAGGACCTCTTGCTCCTTTTTCTAAAAAAAATCCTTCTATTAATCCTTGAATTTGTCTTTCATTTTTCTTTGATGAAACAGAGTTCCTTACTAATTCATGAGCTTCGGCAGAAATTTGAGTAGCCTCTCTCATCCTATTTATCTCAAATTCACTTTTAATTAAGCGCATTTCATTGAGATAAATTTCAGGAGATTTTATAGAATTTGCTCCTATACCAACTCTTGAACGTGCTTCAAGTTGTTGAGAAAATATTTCCAAAACAATTTTTTCAATTTTAAAATGCTTGCCTATAGCAAAAGCAATCTCTTCTGAATCACTTATATAAGCTGGCAATAAACGCTGAAAATCATTAATTGAATGAGCTTTATCTGCCTTAAATTCTCTTTCTGCGCCTTCTATACCCCATCTAAAACCGTGCCAAACCTCGCTAATAATATCTTTAGGAGCGACAAACAAAATAAACCTTTCCCCTATTGGTTTATTGGATAAGAAAAGAGCAATAGAATCAGGCTCATCAAAACCAGTTAGATACCAAAAATTACTATCTTGTCTAAAAGGGTACTCACAATCCGCATGATGCTGAACTAAGTTTGAACTAGGAATAATGGCAGCTTTACCATTTAATTTTTTTAAGAAAATTTCTCTTCTTTCTTCAAAAACTTTACTATTAGTATTAAACATAAATCTACGATTGGCGAGTTTTATAAAAAAGTGGAAGAATGAATTACAAGATATTTAAAACAAATTAATTTTAATGGAACCTAGTGTTTACATTCTAATTTTACTGATAATTATTATTTTAGTTGGTTCAGCATGTTGTTCAGGGGTAGAAGCAGCTTTCTTAGCAGTCAATTCAATACGTATTTTAGAATTAGCATCAAAACAAAAACCGAAAAGTTCTGCTAATCAACTACTTAAACTTAGAAAACATCTTGGAAGAACCTTAACTGTAATTACGATAACTAATAATGGTTTTAATATAATTGGAAGTCTTCTTTTAGGAGTGTATGGTGCATTAATTATTAGTAGTAATTTCGTTTTAACATTATTTTCAATTATTTTTTATGTTTTAGTTGTATTGCTTGGGGAAGTACTCCCAAAAGCACTAGGTACAAGATTTTCATTGCAAATAGCCATACTATCTGTTCCTATTTTGAGGATGTTAAATAGTTTAATGAGGCCATTTTTATTATTAATAGAGCAATTATTTCCAGTCATTACTGCAGAGAATGAGATATCAACTGATGAAGCTGAGATTAGACAAATGGCAAAAATTGGTTCTCAAAAAGGATTTATAGAAGCTGATGAGGCGGCAATGATACTTAAGGTTTTTCAATTAAATGATTTGAAAGCTAAAGATTTAATGATCCCTAGAGTATCAGCGCCTAGTCTTGATGGGTCTTCAAATCTTGGTGAAATTTCAAAAATTATAATTTCAAATAATTCTCCATGGTGGGTAGTTTTAGGAGATAAAGTTGACAAAATACAAGGAATAGCAAAACGAGAGAAATTACTAACTAGTCTTATTAGGGGAGAAAATAAGAAATTACTATCGGAATTATGTGATCCTGTCGACTACATCCCAGAGATGATTAAAGTAGATAAGTTATTAACAAGATTTGACAAGGACCATAAAGGAGTGAAAGTAGTAGTAGATGAATTTGGAGGATTCGTGGGCATAATTGGAGCTGAGGCTGTACTTTCTGTACTAGCTGGATGGTGGCAAGAATAGATTATGAATCAGATTAATATTGATAAAGGTTATTTGCTTTTAAAAAAATGGTGGGAAAGTATAGAACTTACAAACTATGAAAAGAGAAATTTAAATAATGAAATAATATCTTTTAATCAACAATTATTGAGGCTAAAAGAAAAACAATTAAGAATTGGAATATATGGCAAAGCAGGAGTTGGTAAGTCTACTATCTTAAACTCCTTATTAAACAAGAACGAGTTTAAGACTGATATTATTCATGGTTCGACAAAAAAAATTGAAATGAAAGAGTGGTCCTTAAATAATCAAAACCTTAAAACAATAGCATTAATAGATTCTCCAGGTTTTGATCTTTGTAATATTAAAGACCCAGAAATAATATTCTCACAAATAAATAGTTCAGAACTAATTTTATTTACTATAGCTGGAGACATGAACAGAAATGAGATGTCTCAGATTAATTCATTTATTAAAAATGGAAAAAAAATTATTATTGTTTTAAATAAAATTAATAATTGGAGTGAGCATGATTTAAAAAATATCTTTAAAAATATAAGATTAAAAATACCTGAAAATATAAATATTCCAATAATAATAAATTCAAAAAATAATATTAAGAACCATATAACTGAATTAATAAATAGATATGGTGAAAGTTTATTGACTTTAAACTCTCTTCAATTAGCTGATGAATTATTCTTGAAAATAAAAAAACAAAGATTAAAAAGAAGACAGAAAGAAGCTCAATCTATCATTGGCAAATTTGCAACAATCAAAGCATCAGGTGTAGCATTAAATCCATTAATTTTCCTTGATATCGCTGGAGGTTTTGCATTAGATACCGCATTAGTAAGTGAATTAAGTAAAGTTTATGGGTTAAATCTTCAAGCTGAATCAGTACGAAAAATAATCAAAAAAATTACTGTCAATAACATTTTCTTGGGAGCTACTCAAGTTGGTATAAATACATCTTTTAATTTATTACGTAAAATTTTCTTAGCCACTGCACCCTTTACACATGGTCTATCATTATTACCTTACGGACCAGTAGCTATTGTGCAAGCAGCAATATCGGTTCGTTCCACAAAAATTGTTGGCAAATTAGCCGCTAAAGAAATATTTAGAAAAAGCAAAGGATGTCTTTTAGATCCATCTCATATAATAAAAAAATTCATAATTAAAGAGCCTGAAATTTTTGACCATACAAAAATTTATTTATCTTATAAAAATCTAGAAAGTAATTTTGCTATTTTTCCTTGAAATTTAATTCTAAAAATCGAATTGCCTTATTTGGAACCAGTGCAGATCCACCAACTGTTGGTCACAAGAAAATACTCGAGGAGTTATCAAACATTTATTCCTTTATAGTTACTTATGCAAGTGATAATCCAAAAAAAAAGCATAAAGAAAATATTTTCTTTCGTAATCTACTGTTAAAAACACTAATAAAAGATATCAATAATCCTAAAATAATATTTAATCAAAAACTAAGTAGTCCATGGGCAATAGAATCTATTAAAGAATGTAAAAATATTTATGCCTTAAATAAAATTGATTTTGTAATAGGTAGCGATTTAATTACTGAAATCTTCTCATGGAGAAATTTTGATAAAATTATTAACGAAGTAAAATTACTAATAATCAAAAGAGAAGGATATCCAATTGAATCAAATACTCTTAAGATGTTAGAAGATAATAAGGTTATCTTTGAAATTTCTTCATTAAGTATTCCAAATATTTCTAGTTCAATGGTTAGATTAAACAACAATTATTCTGATTTACCTAAATCATTAATAGATATAGTGAGGAAGAATAATTTATATGAATCTTTTAGTTAATTAAATGAAGTTTTTCCTTGCTCAATTGAATCCAATTGTGGGGGATTTAGATGGGAATGCAAAAAAAATACTGAATTTAGCTGATACAGCATATTCAAATTCTGTTGATATGGTTCTCACTCCAGAATTATCTTTATGGGGTTATCCTGCCAAAGATTTACTTCTAAAAAAAAATTTAGTTGAAAGACAATATACCCTCCTAGATCAGTTATCAGTATCCATTCACAAAAAATACGGGGATTTAAGTATTACGGTAGGAATTGCAGAGAAAATTGATGATTCTTTTTTCCCAAATCTTTATAATTCTATCGTTCTAATAGAGGGTGGTGAATGGAAAACGATTGCACGTAAAATTATTCTCCCAACTTATGAAGTTTTTGATGAAAAACGATACTTTAGATCGGAGGATAAAGTATCTGTAATATCCAAAAAAATTAAACACAAAACTTATAAACTAGGAATAACTATATGCGAAGATTTATGGGTTAATGAAAATATAGAGGGCAGAGGTATTCATAAAGAGAATCCAATTTCAGATTTAAAGAATAAAAAAATTGATCTTTTATTAAATTTATCAGCCTCTCCATACACGTTTAAAAAACTTGAGTTAAGAAATAAAATTTCAAGTTTTGCTGCTAAATATCTTCAAGTACCGCTAGTATACATTAATCAAGTAGGAGCTAATGATGATTTAATTTTTGATGGAAATAGTTTCATCGTAAATAAAAATGGATCTAAAATTAAACAATTAAAATCTTTTTCAGAAGATACTTCTTGTTGGAATATCAATGAAAATTTAAATTTAGAAGTTGAAAATAAATGTTCTGAAATCTCCTCAGTTTTTGATGCTTTAGTTTTGGGAGTAAAGGATTATGCTAAAAAATGCGGATTCAGATCAGCTTTGATTGGATTAAGTGGAGGAATTGATTCAGCACTAGTATCAGTCATAGCAACGGCTGCATTAGGAAATGAAAATATATATTGCATATCAATGCCTTCGAAATGGAGTTCTAAGCATTCTAAAATCGATGCAAAAGATTTAGTCCAAAGACTAAACATAGTTTTAAAAACGATCTCAATTGAGAGTATTATGTCCTCTTTTGAAGACTCTTTTATAGAAAGTATCAATTTTAAAGTAAGGGGAATAACAGATCAAAACATTCAATCAAGGATAAGGGGCACACTTTTAATGGCTTTGGCTAATCAAGAAAAGCATTTGTTACTTTCAACAGGAAATAAATCAGAACTAGCTGTTGGATATTGCACATTATATGGTGACATGAATGGAGGATTATCTGTGATAGGTGATTTATATAAAACTAATGTTTTTAAATTGTGTAATTGGCTTGATAGTGAAGATTCATTAGAGCGTAGAAAAGCATATAAATTAAATACAAGAGTTAAGATTATTGGGGATTCAATCCGCAATAAGGCTCCGAGCGCTGAGCTTGGTCCTAATCAACTTGATAGTGATTCACTTCCACCATATTCTTTATTGGATAAAATTCTTAAGGGAATTATTGAAGAAAAAAAAGATTTGCAATTACTTGAACAAGATGGACATTCCAAAGAACAAATCTTAAAAATAATTTCACTAATTAAAAAAGCAGAATTCAAAAGAAAGCAAGCTCCTCCAATACTAAAATTAAGTAGTCAATCACTCGGAAGCGACTGGAGAGTACCAATAGCAATCTCTAACTAAAACTAAGATCGACGGTTCTTAAAAGTCGCTTCTTGGATATTCTTCAAAGGTCTTTGAATTGATTTAGGATTAATTCCCTCTCTAATGGAAAGTATTAAACCTGCTGCCTCAAAGTAGTTATTTACTTCAATAAGTTTGGGATAATTGAAATTATGATTATCAAGATTTAATATGTTTTCATTTTTAACGGCAATTATATTTAATCCTCTTTCAATACCAGCCAATACTGCTTCTCCACCTAATGCCCCACTTGGAACAACAATAGATTCGATATGACTTGGATGTAAGGTAATATTTTTATTTTCATCAGACAATTCTATAAGATCTGGAGCTTTGCTTAATCCAATCAATACTGATGGCAAAAATGTATATCCTATTTCTTCGGACGCAGCACGAGGATCTAAATCTTCATTCAATTGAATTGGACTTAATGCAGGTGCATGCGCACAGGGAACTTTTAGGAACTTACTTATCAAATGACTTATTACAGCCTCAACTCCAGCGATAGGATCAACTCCTTTCCCTTCCCTATATAAATTTGTTTCAATCAAATCTAAATTATCAGGGAATTTAGCTACTATCGCTATTGCAGTTATACCTTTACTTATTAGGCTTTCTCCAGCTTCAATTAAAGTATCGGGATTTTCAATTAAACCTCCACTAATGCCTTGTGATTCAGAGTCAATAGCAATACCTATAGGCTTTTTTGTTAATACATAAGAATCAACATCAATTCCTAATGTTGCTACACAAGCATCTGCGACTTGTAAATGTCTCATTAATATTTCATGTTCAATACTAGAATCAAAAATTATTCCGATTTTCTGTTGTTTTACACTTTTAAGGCCAATTTCTCCTTTAGCGAATCTATCTAAGCTATAACCTTCTACATAAAAAATATCTTTATTCTTCTCAGAAAGAGATCCTCCATTCATGACATTTGGATGAGTAATTAAGCATCCACTCGCAGAAGCTAACAATTTTGCAGCAGGAAGGGCATCTCCAGCGAAGCCTCCTATTTCACATCCAATTCCAGTTGGAATGATAAATATTGTTGGTGATTTTGCCATTGACTATATCGATTGAAATTTATGGTTTAGTTGGACTTACTAAAACAGCATTAATTTTTATATTTTTTATATGAGAAGAATCACCTGAAGCTTTAATATCGACTATGGCCCATCTTATGACTATCCCTTCTTTCATAAGATTTTCTATGATATATCTCCTTAAATTTATAATGTTTGTTGATACTGGCCAATCCAAATAAAAATCAACCTTTCTTAATTTCATTTTTGATACTTTCCAAATTGATTGTTATATAGACTATCTTCAACTTCATCACCAACGACGATATGGAGATCAGATTTCGGATAAGCGACACATAAAAGAGCAAAACCCTTATCCTTCAAATCATCATTTAAACCCATTGCATCTTCCTGTTCAAGTGATCCCTCAATCACCATTGAGGCACAGCTAGTACATACTCCGGAACAACAACTACTAGGTAAATCAATCCCATTAGCTTTAGCCGCAGATATTATATTTTGATCTTCAGGACACAAAAAAACATACGTCTTTTTTTCTAATTCAACTTTTATATTATATTCCGGCATTTTTAAAGATTCAGCTAGACTGCTGAACCTCCAACTACTTCTAATATTTCCTGAGTTATAGCAGCTTGTCTCGCTTTGTTATAAGTAAGGTTTAAAGTACTTGCTAATTCTTTAGCATTATCACTCGCATTATTCATAGCAGTCATTCTACAAGCAAGTTCCGATGCCGCAGACTCTTGAAGTGCTCTAAGTATCTGATTCTGCAAGTACAAAGGTAATAAAGAATCTAGTAACTGATCAGGACTTTGTTCAAAAACAATATCAGAGGCTAATTTCTCTGAATCATTCTTTTCTATATTGGATTTTTCAACGAGTAACTTACTATTTTTTGTGGTTAATCTAAAAATCTCATCATTTTCCTCAGCAATTCCTTGAGGATCTAGAGGCAATAATGTTTGTACAACTGGAGCACAACTTACAAGGGTAATGAATTTTGTATAGATAATCTCTACCCTATCTGAGTTTTCTGATAAAAATTCAGCTAAAACTTCATTAGTTATCCCTTCGGAATCTATTGCTGTTGGCACTTGTTCTAGCTCTTTAAATGTATTTTTTATTACGTATTTATCCTTCCTATTTTGGAAGTAACCTATTGCCTTTTTCCCTACTAAAATCAAATTTGGTTCGTAACCTAGTTTGATCAGCTCTGCATACCTAATTTCTACTTTCTTAATAATATTAGTATTGTAACCACCACATAAACCTCTATCAGCAGTTATGCAGACCAGAGAAATTGTTTTAACGTCTCTTTTAGATAAGAGAGGAGAGTCTACAGCTTCAAATTGCACCCTAGATTGAATATTCTCTAAGACACGAGCAAGTTTGTCGGCAAAAGGTCTACTTTTCAATACTTGATCTTGAGCCCTCCTAACCTTGGCAGCTGCAACCAATCTCATAGCTTCTGTTATTTTTCTAGTATTCTTAACAGAAACAATTCGATCTCTAATTTCTTTAAGATTTGCCATAATATCTCCTTTAAATTAATCTAAACTGTCGCAAGCATTGAGGATTTAACTTCTTTTATTACATCTTTTAATGTTGTTTCTAAGCCTTCATTAAGTTTCTTCTCTTTGAGAATTTCTTCAATAAATTCTGATTTATTTAACTTAAGATATTCTCTAAGTTCAGCTGCGAATTTGGTTACATCTTCAACAGGTACCTCATCAATAAGCCCCTTAACACCTGCATATACAACCGCAACTTGTTCTGCAAGATTTAACGGTGAGAATTGTGCTTGTTTAAGCAATTCTCTTAATCTTTTACCTCTTTCAAGTTGTTGTTGAGTAGCCTCATCCAGATCAGAGGCGAATTGAGAAAATGCTGCTAATTCATCAAATTGCGCTAATTCTAATTTTAGTGTTCCTGCAATCTTCTTAATTGCTTTTGTTTGTGCAGCTCCTCCTACTCTACTAACTGAAATACCCACATTGATTGCAGGACGTAAGCCTGAGTTAAATAAATCTGCACTTAAGAAAATTTGTCCATCAGTAATAGAAATGACATTAGTTGGAATATAAGCAGAAACATCTCCAGCTTGAGTTTCAATAATTGGCAATGCAGTCATTGATCCGCCACCCATATCATCTGACAATTTTGCTGCCCTTTCAAGTAATCTGCTATGACAATAAAAAACATCTCCAGGATAAGCTTCTCTTCCTGGCGGTCTTCTTAAAAGAAGAGACATTTGCCTATAAGCTTGAGCTTGCTTTGTTAAGTCATCATAAATAACAAGAGTAGCTTTACCCTGGTACATAAAATGTTCAGCTATTGCTGCACCTGTATAAGGAGCCAGATACTGTAATGCAGCTGCTTCAGAAGCCCCTGCACTTACTACAACAGTATATTCAAGTGCTCCTTTTTCTCTTAAAACTTCAACAACGTTTGCCACAGAAGCAGATTTTTGACCAATTGCAACATAAACACAAACTACATCTTGGCCTTTTTGGTTGATTATCGTATCTATAGCGATTGCAGTTTTTCCAGTTTGTCTATCTCCTATAATCAATTCTCTTTGACCTCTTCCAACAGGTATCATCGCGTCTATGGAAGTAATGCCAGTTTGCATAGGTTCATGAACTGATCTCCTTTTAATTATTCCTGGCGCCATTTCTTCAATCAGTCTATTATCACTTGTTGGAATTTCACCTTTACCATCTATTGGTTGTCCTAAAGGATTAACGACTCTCCCCTTCATAGCTTCTCCAACAGGAACAGATGCTATTTTTCCTGTAGATTTTACATTGCTTCCTTCTTGTACTCCTAATGCTTCACCCATTAAAACTGCACCGACATTATCATCTTCAAGATTAAGAGCTATGCCTTCAGTCCCATCCTCAAATTCTAATAATTCACCAGCCATAACTTGATCTAAGCCGTATATTCTTGCAATACCATCACCTATTTGTAGAACTGTTCCTACATTACTTACACTTATAGATTGGTCATAATCAGTTATCTGTTGTTTTAAGATTGAACTGATTTCATCAGGGCGTATAGATACCATGGATTTAAGAATTTAAGGTTGATTTGTGAATTTACTTGGATAGTGACAAACCAAGTTTTCTGATTTGAGAGGCAAGACTAGCATCAATTACTTTAGATCCTACACTGGCGACGAAACCACCAATGAGGGATGGGTCGATTTTAGTTACAAGTTCTAATTTTTCAGTTCCAGCTATATTGATTATTTTTTTGGTAATTAAACCTTTTTGGTCATCAGTAAGCTCGACAGCAGAAGTAACAGTTGCTAAGGCAATATTACTATTTTCTCTATAAATTTCTAAAAATCTATCGAGAATTGAAGTTACAATTCCAATTCTTTGCCTATCAGCCAATAATTTTAAGAAATTTAGAAGGGAAGAATTAATCTTTTCTGAAAAAATTGCAATTATAATTTTTTTCTTAGTCACAGTCTCTAAAACTGGGGAAGATAATGTTTTCCCTAATTCAGGGACATCATTAATTAAGGTAAGTAGTTGTTTTACTTCCTTAACCATTTCTTCAGTTTGATCATTTTCGTTTACAACCTGAAGTAAAGCTTCTGCGTATGGAGTTGTGACTGAATTTAAAAGTGGCATTAGTTCATCTCAATATTATTTATGGATTGAGTTACCAAATTTTCTTGAGTTGTTTGATCAAGTCTATTTGGCAGAGAATCTAAAGCTTTATTAATAGCTATTTCAACAGCTTCTTTACGAAGTTGGGAAATTGCTCGTGAGGCTTCTGAGCTCTCGTCAGAGATTGCACTTTGTTTGATTCGTGCCATCTCTTCAATAGCTTTTTTCTCGCTTTCCATTCTGATTGATTCAGATCTTTTAAGAGAATCTGCTTTTATTTGACTGGCTTTTTCTTCTGCCAAAGATAAGTCAGCTTTTGCTTTCTCTAAAGATTGTGTTGCCTTAAGAAGTCGATCTTCTGCATCTTTTAATTCAAGAAGGATTCCCTCTCTTCTTTTTTGAAGCATTTTACCCAGAAAACCTGGTAAAAATTTATAAAGGCCAAAAACAACTACCGCCCAATTAAGAACGTTAGTTTCGAATAAATTGAGATTTAATCCAAAACCTTCTGTAGCTAAAAGAGGTAAATTCATTTTTCTAGAATTAATCTATTAACAATAAGTTCGCTTAAATCCTCAGCTTGCTTAAAAAGTTGGTCACGAGCTGAAGATGTCTGATTTTCTATCTCTAACCTTGCTTTTTCCTTTGAAGCATTTGCTTCACTATTAGCAAGTTCAAGAGCCTCTTTATAAAGTTTATCAGATTCATTCTCGGCTTCACTCACAATTTTTTGAGCTTCAGAACGAGCACTTTGAAGCTGGCTTAATAAATCAGCTTCTAATTTTTCAACTTCTGAAAGTTTATTTTTAGCCTCCAAAATATTATTACTTACAAATTTCTCTCGCTTTTCGACAACATTGCCCACAGGCTTAAAAAAGAGAGAATTTAGTATGTAAGTAAGGGCAATTACTTGTATTGCCATAAGCGGCAAAGTGGCATTTATATCAAATAATCCACCTTCAGTAGCACCAAAAAAGTCAAAGGCCAACATATGTTTCAGTTGAAGTTAAAAAATTATTTTTAAATATTGCTAATAGGAATTAAAAGCAATATTAACTTTTAGGAAAAAGGATTCGCAAAAAGTAATACTAAAGCCACAACTAATCCATAGATTGTTAATGACTCCATGAAAGCGAAAGATAAAAGTAGAGTTCCTCTGATTTTACCTTCAGCTTCAGGTTGGCGGGCAATGCCCTCAACAGCACCTTGAGCTGCGTTACCTTGTCCAAGACCTGGGCCAATAGCACCTAGACCAACTGCTAAACCAGCAGCTACAACAGATGCAGCGGAAGTAATCGAATCCATAATTTTGAAATAAATAGCTTAATGCTTGTGATAAATCTTTTTGTCTAACACGCTTGGACATTCTTTTTTTAGAATGGGTCTGATTTTTCAGACCTACGCGATTAAATATTTTGGCAGATTACAGGCCCTTTGTAAAAGAGTCTAAATGTATTAAAGACGCTAATGATGTTCCTCTACTGCTTCTCCTATGTAGTAAGCAGCTAGTGTGGCAAAGATTAACGCTTGTATTGCACTTGTGAACAACCCCAAAAACATTACAGGAATTGGTAAAACCAAAGGAACTAGAAAAACTAAAACGCCAACAACAAGTTCATCAGCAAGAATATTTCCAAAAAGCCTAAAAGATAAAGATAAAGGTTTAGTAAAGTCTTCTAGAATTTTAAAAGGGAGCATTATTGGCGTTGGATGAACATAATATTCGAAATATCTCCAGCCTTTATTACTTAGCCCTGCATAAAAATAAGATAAAGAAACTAACAATGCCAATGCAATAGTTGTATTAATATCTGCTGTTGGAGCTCCTAATTCGCCACTAGGTAACTTTATTAATCTCCAAGGTATTAATGCCCCTCCCCAATTACTTACAAATACAAATAAAAATAGAGTTCCTATAAATGGCATCCAATCCCTATATACTTTTTCACCAATTTGAGTTCTTGCAAGATCTCTTATGTAGTCCCATAAAAACTCAAGTAAATTTTGCATTCCTTTAGGATCATTTTCCATTTTTTTAGTCCCTAAAGAAATGAAAACTAATAATGCACCTAATAAAATCCAAGAAGTTAAAAAAACTTGTCCATGAAGTCTTATATTTCCAATTTGCCAATAAAGATGTTGACCAACTTCTAATGCTGCAAAATTGGTTGGCAAGTGGTTAAAGAACATTTTGATTAAGATAAAAAGTTAATAAATTTTGAAAAGCAAAATTTATTTAAGAACGTGAAAAATAAAATATAAGAGAAGGCTTATAAATAAAAAAGCCTATCATTGCTGGGAAAATATCTATGGATCCTAGCTTGGTAGCAAAAATAAAGAGACAAATTGGAACTAATAGTTGTAATTGAGAAACTCTACTGGATGTTTTTCCTATTTTTCCTATGCTTTTAGCAAGCAAACGTAAGTAAAAAATCCCAGCAATGGCACCTATAAAAACACTAAACCCAAAAGTATACCCAATTATAATTCCTGTTATCGATGCCACTAAAATGGCTGCGATGAGAGTTATCCCAAAAATTGTTATTTGCAATTTAGTGAATTCATCAATATTTGAGAATATTTCTTTAAATTGATTTGCAAAAACAGATTTAATTTCATTAATGAAAGAATTATCCTGGACAGGAGAAATATGAACATTCTTGCCAGGAAGATGTTCATTTATTTTTCTATCTGAGTCCACTGACGTGAACATAATTTAGAAAACCCCCTTTATACAGATTTAAGATTAAGTATATAAACCCACGGAATCTATCATAGGAAGGGGTCTTTTAGCTAGGTCTTTTTGGTTTAACGTCCGAATTCTTAAGATTTGTGATATTTGATATATTTCTTAAATGTCTTAGGATGTAATGAATTTTATTAATCTTTTTCAAGATAATTTAAATTCACTTCAAAACATAGTCTAAAGACTTGGCAAAGTAGTTATTTAACGTCTCAATAGTATATCTACAAGCGTTAAAGTGAGGATAAGTAAAGCAGCTAATAATTATAAACTTGCTTTTAAAAGAAGTAGTACTTTTGATTCAGTAAGTAAATCTAACTTTTTCAAGGATGCTTTATTGCCTTTACCTTGGGAAATATGGCCTTATGAAGGAAAACTTCTTATTGTATTAATAAGTATTTGGTCTATTTTAGGTTTATTTATTCTTGGTTCTGCAAGTTGGTGGGTAGCCAGCAAGGAAATGGGAGATTGGGCTTACTATTTAAAAAGACAAATTATTTGGTGCATTCCAGGATTAACTTTTTTTTATTTTGTTTTAAGTACAAATATTAGAGATCTCTTAAAAATTTCAAAGATTATTTTTTACTTCTTAATTTTCTTGATAATGTTAACTGTATTTTTTGGTACTACGGTAAATGGTTCTTCAAGATGGTTAATTATTGGTCCTCTACAAATTCAACCTTCTGAATTGATTAAACCATTTTCAATTTTAGAAGCAGCTAACTTATTTGCACATTGGAATTTAGCTAAAAATAAAAAAAAAATTATTTCATTATGTAGTTTTGGATTATTAATTTTATTAATAATGAAGCAACCTAATTTAAGTACGGCAGGATTAACAGGAATTCTTTTTTGGATAATGGGTTTATGTGGGGGTGTTAAATTCAGTTCACTAATATCAGTAGCTTCATTAGGATTTGTAAGTGGTTGCATTAGTATTTTGAGTAATGAATATCAAAAGCTAAGAGTTATATCATTTATAGATCCTTGGAAAGATGCAGAAGGTAATGGGTATCAATTAATTCAAAGTTTATTAGCAATAGGTTCAGGAGGATTTTTTGGACAAGGATTTGGGCTTTCTACACAAAAAATGCAGTACTTACCAATTCAAAGCACAGATTTTATTTTTGCAATTTTTGCAGAAGAATTTGGTTTATTAGGATCAACATTATTGCTAGGGTTTTTAGTTCTTTTTTCTTATATAAGCTTACGAATTGCAATAAAATGTAGGAATAACTATACAAAGTTAGTCGCTATTGGATGTGCAATCTTACTTGTAGGTCAATCTATAATGCATATTGCCGTAGCAACAGGGACTATGCCAACAACAGGGCTACCATTACCTTTTGTAAGTTACGGAGGTAATTCCTTATTATCTTCATTTTTTGTGATTGGTATGTTGTTGAGATGTTCACTAGAGTCAACAGGTTTTATAGGCATTTTTAGTGCACGAAAGTCTCTCAATTAGTTAGAATTTAGAGGATTTTAGATTCTTCATTATCGCATCAATTAATTTAGTTATTTCAGAATTAGCTCAAAAAGGTAATTCATTAATGGAGCAAGGTCTTAATCATCCAGGCCCATTTACTATATTATTAGTCTTTACTGCAGGTCTCTTAACAAGTCTTGGTCCATGTTCTATATCATTACTACCAATTACAATTGCCTATGTTGGAGGAACTAATAATAATAAATTTAAACTTATAAGTTTTTCAGTTGGGGTTATTTTTTCGCTAATTACATTGGGGGCATTAAGTGGATTTTTAGGCAAAATATATGGGCAATTGCCCTCTTACTACACATCTTTAGTCGCTTTTATAGCAATAATTATGGGTTTAAATCTATTGGGGATTATAAAATTCCAATTACCAAATGGTCCTGACTTACGATTTATGGAAGAAAAAATACCTTCATTACTAACACCTTTTGTATTAGGTATAGCTTTTGGCCTTGCCTCTTCGCCTTGCATAACTCCTGTTTTAGCCACCCTTTTAGCATGGGTATCACAAACTAAAAACCCTACAATTTCTATAATTTTTTTATTCTTCTTTGGACTTGGTCAAGTAATACCATTAATTCTTGCAGGAGTGACAACTGAAAATTTAAAGCGATTTCTAGAACTTAGAAAATATAGTCAAATAATCCCTACTTTAAGTGGAGTTTTTTTAGTATCTTTAGGAATTTTAAATTTAATCTCAAATTGGATTTAAATGACTGTTTTTAAGAATTTTATTTTAAAAATATCAAGTTTAAGATTTGCAATTTCATTAATAATTTTCATTGCCATTTCAAGTGGTTTTGGAACGTTAATACCACAAGGAAATAATCAACAAGAATATATTGATTTCTATAATGAAACTCCAATTCTAGGTTTTATAGATGGTAAGTACGTTCTAAAACTTCAATTAGATCATATTTACACAAGTAATTGGTTTGTATTTTCATTAATACTTCTTTGTATTTCTCTAGCAGCTTGCAGCTTTAGGAGGCAAATACCATCTTTAAAAGCTGCACTAAAATGGACTGACTATAAGGTTGAAAAAAGGTTCTATAAACTCCAATTATTATCAAATTATGAAATTAAACGAGATGGAGATCATATATCAGAAGCTGATCGTTTACTTAGAAAAAAAGGTTGGAGCATTTCAAAATTTGAAAATCGCTTATCTGCAAGAAAAGGTTTAATAGGAAAACTTGGCCCAATAGTTGTTCATATCGGGCTGATTATATTACTAATTGGCTCTGCATATGGGAATTTCACTATCCAATCTAAAGAGCAATTTTTAAAATTAGGAGAAAGTTTAGATTTAATAAATGAGAGTACCAACTCTAAAGTCACAATAAAACTTAACAACTTTCTAATAGAACGCGAAAGTGATGGCAAGCCAAAGCAATTCATATCCAATTTAGATTTCTTTTCAGAAGAGCCAATGTTAAAAGAAATAAAAACAACTAAAGTAAATTACCCTATTAGATTCAAAGGTTTAACTATTTATCAAGCTGATTGGTCTGTCTCAAATATTATTATTGAAATAGATGATATTCTTTACCAACTAGAATTAAAACCAATCCCTGAGATAGGAGATCAAATTTGGGGCTTACTAATTGAATTGGGCAAAGAAAACAAAAAAAATTATCTTCTAACTATTGATAATGAAAATGGCCCTCTTAAAATCTCAAATATTGAGAACTTTTCTGAAAGTTTTGTTTACTTAAATAATGATCCAACAGAAATAAATTCTTCAAAATTATCTTTAAAAAAAATTATTCCCAGTAGTGGCTTGATTATTAAAAATGATCCCTCCATCCCTTTCATATATTTATCTTTTGTTTTAATAATTAGTGGAACAATCCTTAGTCTTATTCCTACAAACCAAATATGGATTTTAATTAATGAAAATACAAATAAATTAATTATTGGTGGTATTAGCAATAGGAATCTTCTAGGTTTTAAAAAGGAATTTCTTAAACTATCTGATGAGATAAAGAATTTTTAGTTTTTTTTCTGTCCACTATAAATATCTAATTTCATAGAAACATTTCCTCTAGGATTGAAATCAGCGTTTAAATGAATCCAGTGTGGCGATGCAGCATTCAACAAATCATCCATAATTCTATTTACTACTTCTTCATGTGATATTTTTAGGTCCCTAAAATTATTAATATAAAGTTTTAATGATTTCAACTCATATACTTTCATATTAGGCTGGTAAAAAATGTTTAATTTTGCAAAATCCGGATAACCAGAGAAAGGGCATTTACAAGTAAATTCAGGTAATTCAATTGAAATTTCATAAATTCTTTTTTGATTTGGATTGTCAAAGCATATTATTTTTGATTCTTCTATTAGTCTTTCCCCATATAAAGGCTTTTTAGTCGAATCATGTAAATTAGCTGTACTCATTTTTCAAAACCATATTTACTAAAACTATATAAAAAGCTAAAAATTGGCAAAAATTTAAACCATACCCAAGTATTACAAATCAATAAGCCAAAGGATAAAAATTTTTAATTCGTAACAACGGTTACAATCCTACATACATTGAAAAGGCTTATATGTAACTAGTTTCAGAAAATTTATGGACATCTGTTTAGTAGATATTGACAACAATTTAAATAAATCAATAAAGCCAACAAGTGTTATTGGTATGTTATGGCTCCAAACTCATTTTGATAATGATGAATGGGATGCATTATCTAATAACTCAGTAATCATTTCGAACGAAAATTCAAAATTCTTAGTTAAAGATGCAACTAGCGCCGGACTAAACATTAAATCATTTTCCGGAGTTTCAATGCTGGATGTTTTTCATAAAAAGAATTAAAGTTATAATATCCGAGAGCAAATCATGAAGAAAATTGAGGCAATCATTCGTCCTTTTAAATTGGAAGATGTAAAAATTGCATTAGTAAATTCTGGAATTGTTGGAATGACTGTAAGCGAGGTTAGAGGATTTGGAAGACAAAAAGGGCAGGTTGAAAGGTATAGAGGTTCTGAATTTACAGTTGAATTTCTTCAGAAACTTAAAGTGGAAGTTGTCGTAGAAAATGAAAAAGTAAATTCTGTAATAGATGCAATTGCAGAAGCTGCAAAAACAGGCGAAATTGGTGATGGAAAAATATTTATATCATCCATTGATTCTGTTGTAAGAATTAGAACTGGGGACACCGATGAAGAAGCTCTCTAATTAAAGAGTTTCCTTTACCAATTTTTCAATAAATTTACTTTCTATTGTTGGATTAGACATTCCTGTCTTAGACATCCAAGCAAGATATTCATGATTTCCTGCAGGTCCAACTAAGGGAGATGCTATTAGATCGTTGATGTACCATTGCAATTCTTTCGCAGCTTTAATAACTGACTCTATAGCCTCAATATGATATTCAACCTTTCTTACAACACCACCTTTGCTTACTCGATCTTTCCCTACCTCAAATTGAGGTTTAATGAGAAATACCCCCTCTATAGAATCTCCAGATAATAAATTATTAATAGGTTCAAAAACTAATTTTAGTGAGATAAAAGACAGATCTGCTACAACGAAATTAGGTAATAAATTTTCTTTAGAGTATAAATCTAAAGGATTTAAATTTCTGATATTTGACCTCTCGAAGAGAATTACTTTGGGATTATTCCTGATTTCCCAAGCTGTTTGTCCATAACCTACATCTATTCCATAAACCATTTTTGCCCCTTGCTGCAACAAGCAATCAGTAAATCCGCCAGTAGATATTCCTACATCCATACAAACTCTATCTTGTACATTAATATTTAGTTTTTTAAAAGCCTGGAATAATTTTTCTCCTCCTCTTGATACAAATTGAGATTTAGATTCAATAAAAAATTCAGAACCTATTAATACTTGCTGTCCAGGTTTATCGAAAATCTTACCATTACTATCCTTAACTTTTCCTGCAAGAATAATGCCCTGAGCTTTCTGACGAGTTTCACATAATCCTTTGTTAAGAAGATAAAGATCTAATCTACTTTTTTTAATCATTTCTAATAAAAGAGAGAAATAATGACTAATTTCAAATTATATTTCTGAAACATAATACTAATTGTAGATTTAATTAAAAAATACTATTCATTTATAAAGATAAGCCAATCAAATGTTTTAGACACTTTTGAAATAATTTAATTTTTTTAAAATACAAAATATGTTACATAAGAAAATAATCATTATCCAAATATGTTCAATGGCAAGTACATCTTAAACCTATAGAGCAATTATGAGATTTTAGTTATAAAGTTTAAATTGAAGATGTTTAAAAATTGTGATTGAACGTTACACATTGCCCGAGATGGGGAAAATCTGGACTGAAAATGCAAAATTCCAGAGTTGGCTAAAAGTTGAAATTGCCGCGTGCGAGGCAAATTATTCTCTTGGAAAAATGCCTGAAGAAGCATTAAAAGAGATTCGTTTAAATGCAAACTTTGAAGAATCAAGGATTAAAGAAATTGAAAAAGAAGTAAAACATGATGTAATAGCATTTCTTACAAATATAAATGAATATGTTGGAGATTCAGGCAGATACATACATGTTGGTATGACAAGCAGTGATGTACTTGATACTGGCCTATCATTACAGCTAAAAGATTCTTGCCAATTGTTATTAGAAGAAATTGAAAAACTAGAAAATGAAGTCAGATTATTAGCAAGACAGCATAAAAATACATTAATGATTGGAAGATCTCATGCAATTCACGGAGAGCCTATTTCGTTTGGGTTTAAATTGGCAGGATGGTTAGCAGAGATAGTAAGAAATAAAAAAAGATTATTAACTCTTAAAGAATCTATTTCCATTGGACAAATAAGTGGGGCCATGGGAACATACGCCAATACAAATCCAGAAATAGAAAAAATAACTTGCGATTTGCTAGGTTTAAAGCCAGATACAGTAAGTACTCAGGTTATATCAAGAGATAGACATGCTGAATATGTTCAAACAATTGCCCTAGTAGGCGCTTCTCTTGATAGATTTGCGACTGAAATAAGGAACCTTCAAAGAACTGATGTTTTAGAAGTTGAAGAAGGATTTTCAAAAGGACAAAAAGGTAGCTCAGCGATGCCGCACAAAAGAAATCCTATTCGAAGTGAAAGAGTCAGCGGTTTGTCTAGAATTTTGAGGAGTTATGTTGTTACAGCTCTTGAGAATGTCCCACTTTGGCACGAAAGAGATATTAGCCATAGTTCTAATGAAAGAATCATGTTACCCGATGTTTCTATATGCCTACATTTCATGATTAGAGAAATGAAAGAAATAATAAGTAATTTAAAAGTTTATCCAGAAAATATGCTCAAAAATTTAAATATATATGGTGGCGTCATATTTAGTCAAAAAGTCTTACTTTTGCTTGTAGAAAAGGGTTTGTCTAGAGAAAAGGCTTATAGTTTAGTTCAGCAAAATGCTCATCAAGCTTGGAATAATGAGAATGGTAATTTCAAACAAAATATTGAAAAAGATAAAGAGATAATGGCATTAGTAAGTGAGAATGATTTAAAGGAGTGCTTTGACCCTTCCGTTCATCTCAACAATTTAAATGTAATATGGAAAAAGTTAAGTATTTAAAACTCTTAAATCTTATTTGAAGTTTAATCACAGTTTTTTAAAACAATTAATGACCAAAAACTTTAGGTTTGAAAAAGATAGTATGGGACAGATAAAGGTTCCAGCAGAGGCTTTGTGGGGAGCTCAAACACAGAGATCAATAATAAATTTTTCTATTGGCGAGGAATTAATACCAATGGAATTAATTTTTTCACTTATAGTAATAAAAAAAGCGGCGGCAATAGCTAATTTTAAATTGGGTTTAATTGATAAAGTAAAAAAAGATCTCATTATTGAAGCCTGTGCAGAAATACTCGATGGAAAACATGATTCTCAGTTTCCTTTAAAAGTATGGCAAACAGGTAGTGGAACTCAAACGAATATGAATATAAATGAAGTTATATCTAATATTGCCGCATTAAAAACAAATTCAGAACTGGGAAGTCATCATCCTATTCATCCAAACGATGATGTTAATAAATCTCAGTCTACAAATGATACTTTTCCTACTGCTATTCATATATCTGTAGTATCTGCAATAATCAAGAAATTAGTGCCAACGATAAAAGAACTTACCTTACTTCTAGATAGAAAGAGTAATGAATGGAAAGATCTTATAAAAATAGGTCGAACTCATTTTCAAGATGCAGTACCATTATCCCTTGGACAAGAGGTTTCTGCATGGTCAAAACAATTGAAAGATGCAAAAGATTCTCTTGTAATGAGTCTAGATGAATTATATTATTTACCTTTAGGCGGTACTGCAGTTGGGACAGGTATTAATTGTCCAAAAAATTTCTCTGAAGAATCTATAAAATCAATTTCTGAAGATACTGATTTACTTTTTTATAAATCAAAGAATCATTTCTCTTTAATGGCATCACATGATCGTTTGGCAAATGTAATGAGTCAAATAAAAATCTTAGCAGGTGCATTATTCAAGATTTCTAATGATATTAAAATATTGTCCTCTGGACCTAGATCAGGCGTTTATGAAATAATCATTCCTCAGAATGAACCTGGGAGCTCAATCATGCCTGGCAAAGTAAATCCTACTCAATGTGAAGCATTATCAATGGTATGTACTCAAGTAATGGGTTTTGAATATGCAGTATCAATAGCTAATGCAAGCGGTACTTTGCAAATGAATGAATATAAGCCACTAATTGGATTCAATATTCTTACGAGTATAAAATTATTGAATAATGCAATAAGTAGTTTCAGTCTTAAATTAGTTGAAGGGATACAGCCCAACCCGAAGATTATAAAACTAAATCTTGAAAATTCACTAATGCTTGTAACAGCATTGGTTCCCAGAATAGGTTATGAAAAAGCGGCAGAAATTGCAAATCTTGCCTTTAATGAATCAATTAACTTAAAAGATGCAACATTAAAATTAGGTTATTTAAGTTCCCATGAATTTGATGATGCTATTAATACTAATGAAATGATTTAATTAATATATATACTTAGGAATTATTATCAATCCTTTTTGTAGCTGGATTTATATTATCAGATACTTTTAACAAATCGTTCGATTCAGAAACAGGAAATCTATTAATAGCTTTTAAGGCTAATTTTGCTTTATTTTTTAATTTATCACTAACTCCTTTACAGTATTGAATTTGAGATAAAACATCTATAGACCTTCTTAAGATCCTTACAACATCTCCTTCATCTAAAGAGGTATTAAAAATTAGTTCTTTCCATTTTTTACCTCTTGCCCATTCTGCAATTATTCCAGTCAATTCTGTTTCTAAAAAAATTGGGGTGTCAATAGAAAACTTGTTTTGTTTTGAGGTGACTAATTTTCTTAAGCCTTCCAACTCATTAAAAACATCTAAAACTTTTGTAGAAGGTTTAAAATTACACCAAACATTTGGTCTTCTTATCTCAACACAAATAGCTTGAATTATTGCAGCTAAATCAGGTGGGTCTAAATCATCCAAATAACCACTAATTAAAACAAGTCCAACCCATAATTCATTTTCACTCCTTATTGCACCAACTGTTTGTCCTACTTCAGTAAGCTCTAAATCATTTAAACAGCCAAAATGATTCAAAATTTTTATTAAATCAGTAAATTTCTTCCAATTATAATTTTCCTTATCCTCAAGCAGATTATTCCTCATAATAATTTCTTGCTCAATCTCAATAATCCTTTTTCTATATCTTTTCAATTTTTTAGAGTCGCCAAATCTATGTGCAGGCTGACTAGTTATTGTTTCATCCAAATTAGTAATTAGTTTCTTTTGTGCTAAAACTTCTGTTGTCAAATCATATTGAGGAGTTCTTAAATCATGTTTTTCAGAAATTTCAAAAATTTTGTCTACGAAAGTTTGTGATTCATTATCACCTCTGACTACTTCTCCTGAAAAATTCATCTTAGGTTCCTCAAGCTTTGCAATTTCAATCTCTTCTAAATCAGGAAAAATATTTATTATGTAAGAAGGCTTTATTAGAATAAACAAATTATCAATTGTTAAACAAAGCAAACTTTTAATTTTTTTTGATTCATATATTTTTTTACAAATCAAAGCTGGAACAACTTTTCTATTTATTTGTGGTGCTTTGATGGAAATTAAACTTCCGTCTTTAATAAAAGTAAGTGCATTAGCGATTTCCTCTGATAATTTCTCAGATGCTTGTTTTTCTAATATCCTTAATAATCTTCTTTCTTCTTTTAAACGACTTTTCAACTTTTCGTATGCATCGAAATCTTGCCACGAAATGTTAGAAGTTATTTTTTTTAGTTCTATTAAATCTCTATCTAAATTATCAAGAACAACCTTCTCTTCTGAAGATTCCCCTAAATATAAAAAGCTACCGAAACTTCTTTTTATTAATTCTCGTGATTTATCTAGACTATAATTTTGCAAAAGGTTGAGAACCATTCCATAGCTTGGAGTGAACTGACTGACTAATGGATTTGGTTTACTAATAGCTAAAGTACTAGCTTCTTTCGCACCTTCAAATCTAGTTTGCAATGTTACAACATATCCTTGCAAATCCTTTCCTCTTCTTCCTGCTCTTCCTGACATCTGCAAGAATTCACTACTAAATAATAATCTATGTCCTTCTTCTGTCCTTTTTGATAATGTCGAAATGACTGTTGTCCTTGCAGGCATATTAATACCAGCAGCTAAAGTTTCAGTTGCAAAAACAACTTTTATTAATCCTTGCTGAAAAAGTTCTTCAACCAACTCTTTCCATGCAGGTAGCAAACCGGCATGATGTGAAGCGATACCTCGTTTCAAAGCTTCGCAATGAAATTTATCTTTTATGCCTTCTTTGTTATTTTTTAAGTATATATCTAATTTTTGAGATATTAAATTTGCTTCTGAATAACTTACTAAAGAAAATTCTTTTACATTTTGAACAGCCTTATCACAACCTCTTCTACTAAAAATAAAATAAATAGCTGGCAACATATTTCTCTCTGCAAGTTTAGAAATCACAAAACCAATTGGAGGTGATTTTGGTTGGATTATTCTGCCAACTTTACCTTTCTTTTTTTGCCCTTTTGGTGCTCTCCAAATCTTACAGTTTGGATGAATTCCATTACCTTTATTATTCAAAAGTGGATGAAGACCCTTTGCACTACCGAAAATAAAATTTAATGGGACTGGTCTTTTATCACTATTTATAAGCACAGTTGGTCCATGAACTTTTTCTATCCAATTTTGAAGTTGATCTGCATTAGAGATAGTTGCGGATAAAGCTACTATCTGAGTTCTACTAGGACAATGAATTATTGTTTCTTCCCAAACTGTTCCTCTTTGCGGATCATTCATATAATGACATTCATCAAGAATTAAAGACTCTAGATTTACCAATGGGTCATCAAATTCTTCAAATTCTCCATAGAGCATATTCCTAAAAATCTCAGTTGTCATAACTAAGATTGGAGCATCTCTATTTATGCTGATATCACCTGTCAGGAGACCAACTTTTTTGTCTCCAAATTGATTGATAAAATCCCTAAACTTTTGATTTGATAAAGCTTTTAAAGGCGTTGTATAAAAAACTCTACTTTCATGAGATAAAGCTCTATAAATAGCAAATTCTCCAATTAATGTTTTACCTGAACCGGTTGGAGCAGTTAAAACAACAGAATTTCCACTATTTATAGCTTTTATTGCCTCTATTTGGAACGGATCTAGCTGGAATGGGAAATATTCCTCTAAATCAAGCAATAATTGTGATTGAAGGGAGGAGGAGTTAACTTCTTAAGATATGATCTATATAGATATTAATAAACAATAAACACATTGCACACTTTAATAGTAAATCTAGATCATTTTATAAAGTCAACTAATTAAATTTGTTTAATAATGAATAAAATAAAAATTCCAAAAAATAGGATTCGTAATTTAAAAACATTTACCTTAGGTCAAAAGCCATATGAACTTCAATATTTAAATCCGGAGAAAATTAAAAATAACTTAATTGACCTATGCAGTAACGATTATCTTGGATTAAGTAGAGATAAGGATGTAATAAAAGCCTCCTATGAAATAAGCTTATCTGAAGGTCTTGGTTCAGGTGGTTCGAGATTTATAACAGGCTCAAGACCAATACATACATTATTAGAGACAAAACTTGCAGAATGGCTTAATCAGGAAAAAGTTCTTTTATTCCCAAGTGGCTTCCAAGCTAACATTGCTGCAGTACAAGGTTTAGCAAACAGAAATAGTATTGCAATCGTGGATAAATTTATTCACAATTCTTTATTAGTTGGAATAAAAGCTTCTGGATCAAAACTGGTAAGATTCGCACATAATGATTTAAAAGATTTAGAAAATAAAATTCTTAAATTCAACTCAGCAAATAAGTCTATTCTCATAATTGTTGAATCTCTCTACAGCATGGAAGGGTCAATTGCCCCCCTCAAAGAAATTTCTGAAATTTGTAAAAAATATAATGTTCAACTACTAGTGGACGAAGCTCATGCTCTTGGGGTTTTAGGTCCTGAAGGTAGAGGTTTAAGTTTTGATTTGTCTGAGGATATAACTATGCTTACTGGAACACTTGGTAAATCATTTGGTAGCGGAGGGGCTTTCATAGCTTGCAAATCAAATATTGGTGAATATCTGATCCAAACGAGTGGGGCATTTAGATATACAACTGCTCTTTCCCCAGCTTTAGCTGCAGGTGCACTTAAATCTCTTCAAAAAATTAAAAATAATAAAGAATGGGGTATTAAATTATTGAGCGCTTCAAAAAAGTGGAAAAAAGAAATTCATCAAAATTTTAATTACCCAATTAAAGGAGAGTCTCAAATCTTATCTATAATTATTGGACAAGAAGAAAAGACAATACTTCTTCAAAAATATCTTGAAAAAAATGGTTTTTTAGCTATTGCTATTAGACCACCAACAGTTCCTGTGAACGAATCAAGAATAAGACTAACAATTAGACGAGATTTAAATCTAGACATACTCAAAAACTTTATTTCTGTTTTGAAAGCTTTCACATGAACCAAATTATTACTCAGCATGGATGGGGTTTAGATCAAAGTTTCTGGGATAGTTATGAAGTTGAATTTCAAAAAAATGGATGGCATTGGCAAAATAATGAAAGAGGTTATTTTTCAAAAAATGTCAATCAAGCAAAATGGGGAACAAACAATTTGAATAATCAAATCAAAATGGTTTTATGTCACTCTTTAGGTTTTCATTTAATTCAAGAAAATATTTTAAATGAAGCCTCTCACATTGTCTTTATCAATTCATTTAATAATTTTCTTCCCTCAAGCAAAAGAAGAAACTTGATTTATAGATCTCTTAAGAGAATGGAGAAAAAAATAATGTCATTTGAAACTGAAGATATGTTAAAACAATTTATACATCGATCTTTTTTACCAAATAAAATGACCATTAATTTCCAAAATATGTTTTATAAAAATTTACCGTGTTTAAATAACAATCTTCTATTAAATGACCTTAAAAGACTTTATACCGATAAAAATTCTTTAAACTCCATTGAAAAAAATTGCAATGTCATCATTTTAAACTCCAAAAAAGATTTGATTCTTGACCAAGATTCAAGGAACAAATTTATTGAATTGCTAAACAAAAAATTAACTAAAAAGCCAACTGTAATCGAATTATCTAATCAAGGACATTGTTTAACTAATTTAAATTTATACCAAATCCTCAAAAGAATACTCGATAATAAAAATGAAAAATAATATTTGGAATGAAACAGTAAAAAATAACTTTAATAATGCTGCTGAAAATTATTTGGGTTATTCAAATATTCAAAGACATTTTGCTGAAAAGATTGTTTCGTTATTAAAAATACTAAGTATACAAAAAGGTGAATGGATAGATCTTGGTTCAGGGACAGGCTTATTAGCTGATGAAATTGAAAAAGAATTTTCTAAAAAGAAAATTACAAGAATTGATTTTAGCAAAAAAATGCTTCTTCAAAATAAAGAATCTAGTAAAAAGATTTTATGGGATTTAAATAATTGTTTACCTTCATCAATTATAAACTGTCCCCTAATGACATCTAACTTTTGTATTCACTGGTTAGACAATCCTGAGAAAATAATAAAAGATTGGTTCAGTAAATTAAGATGTGGAGGTTATTTAATAATTTCATATCCCACAATAAATTCCTTCCCAGAATGGAAGCAAACTTGCAAAGAAACGAATGTTGAATATAGCGGGCTAAAATTTCCTCTTTCAAAAAATATAATCAAAAATTTCAACTCTGATGAAATATACTTCTCAAATAAATATTTGTATGTAGAAAACTTTCCAGATGTTTATAAACTTTTCAGAAGCATTGTAAATGTAGGAGCTCAATCAACTAAGAGTAAACGTAAAAAAGTATCTGAATTAAAAGAAATGCAAAAGTTTTGGTCCAAGAAAGAAAATAATTCAGTTAACCTTACATGGGAAATTAACATTCAAATCTTGAAAAAATCATGAGCACTATAAATAATCCATTCCAATTTGTAATATGTGGTACAGATACTGATATTGGAAAGACATTAATTAGTTCTTTTTTTGTGAGGGGATTAGATTCTTTTTACTGGAAGCCTATTCAAAGTGGAATTGAGTCAGAGACTGATAGTCAAGCTGTTGCAAGACTAACCAAAGTGAACAAAGCAAAGATAATCAATGAAGCATATATCTTTAGAGAACCTGTTTCTCCTCATTGGGCGGCAGAAATAGATCAAAAAGTTATAAACTTTCAGTTATTAGATTTACCAAATGTTGATGGGGCATTAATTATAGAAACAGCGGGGGGCTTAATGGTTCCAATTACAAGAAATGATTTACAAATTGATCAAATCAAGAAATGGGACATCCCAGTAATACTGGTTTGTAAGAGCGGACTCGGGACTCTTAATCACACACTTCTTAGTATTGAGGCATTAAAAAAAAGAAATATTAAAATTCTAGGTCTAGTTATTAACGGAAAAAAACACTTAGATAATCCAAAAACATTAACTGAATTTAGTAGGCTTCCAATCATTGCTGAATTTCCATATATCGAGAAAATTGACTCTAATAATTTAGATGTACTATGGGAAGAGCTAAATATTAAAAATAAATTGATCACCTTATTAAATTCAAGAAAAGCTAAATGAAATCTAAGATTTTAAAAAATACTAATCAAGATTGGCACCCTAATATATGGCCGCCTTTTACCCAGATTATAAATAGCAAACCTCAAATAGAAGTTACTCATGGAAAAAATGCTTTAATTTATACTAAAAATCCAAAACAAGAACTTATTGATGGAATAAGTAGTTGGTGGGTTACTCTGCATGGACATAGTAATGATTACATAGCGAATGCAATTTTTCATCAAGCCAAGACCCTTGAACAAGTTATATTTGCCGACTTCTTACATCCACAGGCTCAAAAATTATCAGAGAGACTCAGTAGCTTAACAAAATTAGAGAGGCTATTTTTTTCTGATAATGGATCTACTGCAGTAGAAGTAGCTTTAAAAATTGCTTATCAAGCTTGGCAAAATCAAGGTGAAACAAGAAACCAAATAATTGCTTTTGATGGAGCTTATCATGGTGATACATTTGGAGCAATGGCTTTAGGGGAAAGAAATATTTTCAATGAGAATTTTGACAATTTAATGTTCCCGGTCAAAAGGGTCCCATGGCCTTCAACTTGGATAAATGATGAAAAGGTAGAGATAAAAGAAAATAAAGCAATTCAAATATTAATTAACCTACTTAAAAAGCCAACTGTAGCTGTCATACTTGAACCATTAGTTCAAGGGGCCGGTGGAATGAATATGGTTAGACCTGATTTTATTAAAAAAGTTTCAGAAGTGGTAAAACATAATAATTCTTTATTAATAGCTGATGAAGTATTAACTGGATTTGGAAGATGTGGCAGTCTCTTTGCATTTCAAAAAGCAAATATAATTCCTGACTTAATTTCTATTTCAAAGGGTTTAACTGGAGGATTCCTTCCTATGGGCATAACTCTAGCTAAAGAGAAGATTTTCCAATCTTTTATTAGCGATTCTCCTAAAAAAACTTTTTGGCATGGACATAGCTTCACTGCAAATCCTTTAGGATGTGCAGCAGCTAATGCAAGCCTTGACTTGTTAGAAAATGATCCAATTAAATATCTTTCTTTTGAGGAAAAGCATTTGTTCCATCTAAAGAAACTCAAAAAATTACCATTCGTAAAAAACATAAGAGTAACAGGAACAATTGCTGCATTTGATATTGAAAGTGGTAATAATCAAGGTTATCTCAACAATATTGGCAAAAGGATAAAAACCTTATCAATTAAAAAAGGTTTATTTATTAGACCACTTGGGAATGTAATCTATCTCTTGCCTCCTCTTTGTATTACAGACAAGCAATTAGAAAGAAGTTACAGAATTATTTTTGAAATTTTAAGCGATCTGTAAAATTTAGAATTATGATTATGGTCCTTGTAAAATAGCATTCTCTATATCTTGTCTATTAATACAATAAGAAAAAAGTCTTTTAGTTAATTTACCTCCAGTCTCCCAGACAACACTTAAATCTTCTTGTTCAAAAGTAATAGTTGCATTCCAGTTAGAAAGTAATAAATACCATTTAGACGGATTATCAATATCTTTTGTTGCGCCTAAATCTTTTAACCATAATTCTAATGATTGAAGTGAATGTTGATTAATTGGGGTATCAGATGGGGTCACAGAAGTTCTTTTTATAATTAACTTAAAAGCCAAGTTGGAATTGATTCTAATTCTTTACCTGTAAAAGAAGCTATTACGATAGCCAAAAACAAACTTATAAAAATAATAATAATCAACAAAAATAGTGAGAACATTTCTCCATTTGAAAATGGCCTCCTATTGCCTACTAACTTCTGATTATTAGCGTCCCTTACTAAAGTATTTAATACCTTTAAATTTTTTTTATTTGGTTTTTTAGAATTTACTCTTAATTTTTCATCGTAAAGTTTCCTCAAATTAGAGTTATTTAAATTTTCATATGCCTCTAATACTTTTTGAAATTTATTTTTTGCCTCTTCTAATTCTAAAGAAGTTGTATCTGGATGTAATTCAATTGAGCGTTTACAAAAAGCTTTTCTTAATTCATGATTTGAAGCATTTTCATTAACGCCTAGAATCTTATAATAATTAATCTCGCCTTTCAAAAAAATTTATTTAACCTTAAAAGTATTCTAATCAATTTTGATAAAATTGAATATTTTTTAACCACAAGAAAAAAACCTATTTAAACTCAATGACAAAACAAAGTATTCCTAACGAAATTCTCACATTAATAAATGATGACGAATTAATGATGTTTAAAGAATTGCAGATAATAATTAAAGAATTAAATTATAAAACCAACTTAACTAGGCTAATTGAAGGAGACGATTATTGGGTATCACAGGTTTATGACAGTATTTGGGTATTTAAAGAAAATACAAAGAATAATTTTGATAATAAAAAATTTGTTGATATTGGATCAGGTTGTGGGTTCCCAGGATTTGCTTATGCGATAACACATCCTAATTCAGAAATATATTTAGTTGATTCTTCCAAAAAAAAAACAAATTCGCTTAGAGAAATTATCAAAAGTCTTAATTTCAAAAATAATATATATGTAATAAATGATCGGATTGAAAACCTAGCACGGCAATCTTCATTTAGAAATAACTTTAATATTGCTACAGCGAGAGCAGTAAGTAATCCTTCAACGGTTTCAGAATATATATTGCCAATGTTAAAAAAGAACGGATTAGGTATTTTATTTTGTGGAAAGTGGACCAATGAAAATAACAAAAAGTTAGAAAAAACTTTAAAAGTATTAGAAGGAAATATCTTAGAAAAGAAAAGTCATTATCTTCCCAGAGAAAAAGGTATCCGTAATGCGATTTTTATTGAGCCAAAAGCATATTGTCCTGAAATTTATCCTAGAGGCAATGGCAAGGCTGAAAAATATCCTCTCAAAGGTTAATTATTTGATAATCTTGATAATGATTTTTCCCCAAACTTTTCTTTTAGTACTCTTAACTTCCTTATAACCTTTTTAGGCTTTATATGCCTTTGCAATACTTTGAATAATTGACTTTCACTTACATCAACATCTAGTAAATTTGCATTATTTCCAGGAAACCAATGTCCTCCATTACCAAGTAATTGATATCTAGATTTTGCAAAGTCTTCTAAATCAAAAGAATCTATTAAATTCGAGAGCCATAGAAGAACAGGAATATTTATACCTCCAGGTGTATTTTCCCAATTTGGTAAATTTTTATCCCAGGTTTGATACCACTCTAAACCTAGAGAACTTATTGATTCCTCTTTTAAATTATTTAATATTTGAGGAATATAATAATCAGATTTAGGCAATAAAGAAACTGCTTCTATATGTAAATCAAAGTCTTTCTCTTTTGCTATTCCGACACTTATTGTATGAACTTTATTGTTCCTTAAGCAAAAAAGATCGTTAAACACTATTGGGTGAAGGGGTCTACATAGTTCCAACATTTTTGTAGATGGAGTATGAAGATGTCCGCCTTTATCAGTAGGACTAATAATAAAAACCCCAAGATCATATTTATGAGCTATATCAATTACCTTTGAATTTGTTTGATTAATGAAATACCAGTGTAAATTTACATAATCAAATAAATTTGTTGATATCGCTTTTTCTATAAGTGATGATTCTCCATGAGTCGAAAATCCTATATGACCAATCAAATTTTCTTTTTGGTATTTTCTTAAAATATCGATACAGCCTCCTTCTCTTACAGCCTGATGAAGATGTTCAATTGAATTAATACCATGTATTGCTAATAAATCAATTTTCTTTACTTGCAATTTTTCAAAGCTTTTCAAAAGTTCGCCTTCGAATAATTTAGTATCTCGATTAGGAGGGATTTTTGTTTGAATGATTTTTGGTATTTTTTTAGTACTTTTAAATCCCATACCTATCTGAATTTCAGAAGTTCCATAATACTTAGCTGTCTCTATATGATTAAAACCAAATTCATTTGCAAGAATTAATATATTTTCAACTTTCTCCTGTTCTTTTCTTGAGATTTCCGAAAACTTTAGTTCGTCCCAACTCTTTTGAAATCTCATACCCCCTAATGACAACACAGGCATTTTTAGATTAGTTCTCCCAAATCTGCGATAAGGCAAATCCATTAGAAATCAATGCTTATTAATTCTTGGTAATTTTCCCAATGATTGAAACATATCCCTATTAAGACTTTTTTCTAGTTCTGTTAATTTTTCGAATTTAACCCAATGAATACAATCAACAGGACAAGTATCAATAGCCTCTTGCAAAGTTTCAAAACTATCACCATCTTGTCTAACTGCTCTACTTCTCCCATATTCCTCATCAACTATAAAAGTGTTAGTAGCAACATGAGCACAATATCTACAACCTATACATTTGCTTTCATCAACCCAAATTGCTTTTTCAGTTAATTTCCCCCCAAGCACAGCTTCATAACCTGTTAGTACTGAGATTTCTTTAAAATTATCAGATTTGATTATGGAGTTTGTATCCAAGGGCTAACTTTCCCACTTTGTAAGAACTAACTCAATTGATCCATCATTTTGATTTTTTTGTTCAACTATTTGATATCCTTCCTCTTCTGTTTTTGTGATGATTGTATTGTAAGCATACAATTGAGTAATTTTAGATATGAATCTCTCAACAGGCAAATCAAATTTCCAAAGATCAAGATCAGTTACCAGTTCATATGCATTAGAATTTCTATCCCATTTAAATCCAACTTTTGTATCACAAGGCAAATCTATATTTATATCAACTTCAGTAAATTGGCCCCTATAACCTTTTATAAATTTTTTTTCTTGATTTATGACATAACCAAGTTGATCTAAAGCTTTAGTTAAAGGTTTTACCTCTTTGAGCTGTGTTTTAATGGTGCTAAAATGTGACATTAGATTCTTTACTAAATTGTTGTAATTTTTTGTTTTGGTTAGAGATAAAAGCTTCTGTTTTTTTGTTTTTAACTTTTACTTCACCTAAAGCATTCTCAATGTTTTCGGTAGCATCATTACATGCGGTACCGATAAACCCCTCTACAGTTTCCTCAACTCTTCCATCTTGATGAATTTTGAATCTTAATGTTCTTTGAGGCATCAAAATTGAGTACTAAGTACTAATACTTTATATAGAATAACGAAAAAAAATTGTTTCAGTTGGTACAAGTTAATTAAATTTTATTTTTTTGTATTGTTTGCTTAATAAATCAAAAACTCTATTTATAAAATCCTTTCATGCCCATAGAGTCTAAAGCTGTTTTTGCTTCTTCCATAACTGAAGGTTCTTTATCAAAAAGAGCAATTTTTGTACATTTATCAACAAACCTCTCTTGTAATATATTGTCCAATTTTTCATACAATCTACATAAAGACCATATGCAGTTACTTCTTACAACAGGCTCATTATCAATTTCTAAACTGATTAATAGTTGTTCAGCTGCTAATTGAGCATTTGAGGATGAAATGCTTCCAATTTCAGCTAGAGAACTAGATGACCACAATCTTACCGCAGCTACATCATTTTTTAATGAATTTATTAATGGCCTTAAAACAATTTGTTTATCATAATTAGCTAAACTCCAAGCAGTAGCTCTTCTTACATATGCATTGTCATCTGTTTCTAGTAAACTAACTAATTTTTCAACTGCGCTAGGGAATGGATTTCGACCTAATGCATAAACTGCACTCATTCTTTCTACTGGGCAAGGTTGATCAAGTAATGGTATTAGAAGAGGAAAAGATCTTTCATCTCTATATTCACAAAATATTTTTAATCCTTGAATCCTTTGCTCTCTATCACCCTTAAGCAACTTTAAAGCTTCATCACATTCTAAAGTTTTATTTAAAGTTCCTTTTGAGAAACTATCCTTATCAATTTGTTCTAAGGGATCAATTTCAAGTTCTATAGATAGTTCTTTAGCTAAAACATCAGGATCTATTACTATCTCAGCCAAACTCTCATTTTGAATATCCTCTCTTTTAGTCATTTTAGATAAAAATAAACATTAATTTAGTGGAGCTGGGGACATCATATCTCCTGGCAACCAAATCCTCGCACTTACAGCAAAGAAAGCTATACCAAAAAGGCTAACAATTGCAAAAGGTAAAAGCTTAGTTTTAATAAAAGCCAATGATCTAGAATCGATTAAATCAATAATAACGTGTTTGAGTTGAATTTAATAAAAAGTTTTTAAATATGATTATTTGATACTGGCATTTTGTCTTAACTGACCACATGCTGCATTTCTATCTGAACCTCTACTTTTTCTAAGACTAACATTAATCCCTTTTTTAGAAAGTCTGAGCTGAAATAAATGAGCATGCCCTGATGGTGTTTGCTTAAAATCAACTTCATCAATCTGATTGTATTGGATCAAATTGACATGGCATTGAAAACCTTTGATTAGATTACTCAATTCATCTGCGTGTTCTAATTTATCATTAACTCCACTTAGCAATAAGTATTCGAAACTTACTCTTCTACCAGTCTCTCTGACAAATTTTCTACAATCTTCGATAATATTTTCAATATCATAATTATGTGCACTTGGTATAATCGCTTCTCTTATTTTTTGATTTGAAGCATGTAAACTTATTGCAAGAGTAAACTGACATTTTCCCAATATTTGAAAAGACATATCTGATAATTTACTAATCTTTTTTGGGATAGCCACGGTGCTTACTGTTACCTTTCTCTGACTAATATCAAAATCCTCATTGATTGATCTAATTGACAAAAGTAACTGATCAATATTTAACAAAGGCTCACCCATTCCCATAAAAACGACATTAGATACTTTATGATTCATTTCATTTTCAATAAATAAAATTTGATCAAGTATTTCACTTGCTGTTAAAGATCTTTTTAATCCTTCTTTGCCAGTGGCACAGAATTTACAATCCATTGGGCATCCAACTTGACTTGAAAGACATGCAGTTAGTCTTTTTTGAGTCGGGATACCAACGCACTCTACACTCTCATTATCTCTAGTATTTAATAACAATTTTAAAGTTCCATCTTTAGCTAAATATTTTTCTTTTAAAGATAATTCTCCAAAGACAAAACCTTCCTTTTTTAATTGATCTCTAAAATTTAATGGTAAAACATCAATTTGATCAATACTTTTAGATCTATTTTTATAATTATAAATCCAACTATAAATTTGACGTCCTCTAAAAGCAGCTTGACCATAATTTAGGGCTAAATTTTCTAAATCTTTAACGCTGGAGCCAAGAATATTCTTCAAATTATTAATAATCCCATTTAGTTAAAATAATTACCAAAGTAACAATCCGTGTTTCAAGAGATATTCTGTCAAAATAAGGGCAATAAATCCTATCATAGCTAATCTACCATTAAGCTTTTCATTATAAAAATGAAAGCCGTAACGAGGTAATTTCCTTTTAGGAATAATGTCGGGCTTAATCATAAATTAAAATTAAAATAACATTCTAATAACAAAATATTGGGAATTGTTTTTATTCATCTGAAAGTAATCCTTCTTCTTGTAAATCTTCCAAAGCAGCTGGATCTGGTAACTGATCTTCAGAAAATTGATTTTCAGCATTAGGTCTTGCAAATGCAGCAAAATTACTTGATGAGGGATCAATTCCATGCCTATTCCTTGTAGTTTCTAAATCTTCATCACTAGGATCGTCAAGTATGGCAGTAGAACTAACAGTGGGGGTTTGAGGCATATCTACTGTATAGTCTGGCCTTAAATTTTGAGCTCTTCTATATCCACCTGATTCTTCTGCAAGAATATCAGGATGGGGACCTGCTTCTGAAGCTAATTCTTCAACAAATCCACTGAAGCCTGTACCAGCAGGAATTAATCTTCCTATTATCACATTCTCTTTTAAACCTCTTAACCAATCAGATTTACCCTCTATTGCAGCTTCTGTAAGAACTCTTGTAGTTTCTTGGAAAGATGCTGCTGAAATAAAGCTATCAGTATTAAGAGATGCTTTAGTTATACCTAACAAAACAGGAGTAAATTCTGCGGGAGCTCCACCAGTAATAGACATTGCTTGGTTTATGTCTTCTACTTGCCTCAATTCTATTAATTCTCCAGGAAGAAGGGTTGTATCTCCAGCGTCCTCAACACGTACTTTGCTAGTCATTTGTCTAACTATAACTTCAATATGTTTATCATCGATTGCAACTCCTTGAGACTTATAAACATTCTGAACCTCATTTACCATCCTTCTTTGTAATTTTGATATTGATTCTCTAGCTGCTTCCATTAAAGGTTTTTGATCCTTCAAATCAATAAAGAAACAATCTAATAATTCATGAGGGTTAATTGGACCATCCGTTAACAGTTCTCCACCAGTGACTTGTTGACCATCGCTTACCATAATATTTTGTCCTATTAAAAGTTGATACTCATTAATCGAATCATCTCTCTCAATAATCGATAAGGATACAGATTCTTCATCAGTTCCTTCTTTAATTTGTACAACTCCAGATTTTTTACATAAAATTGCAGAATCTCTTGGTCTCCTTGCCTCTAATAACTCTTCAATACGAGGTAAACCTTGAACAATATCACCTGTTTTCTGTCTTTCAAAAACTAGTAAAGCCAGGCCATCTCCTCTAAGGACCAAATCACCATCTTTTACGTGTAAAACGGAATCAGGAGATACCATATAAGGTCTTCCAAGTCGTAATATAACGTGGTCATTAGAAACTTCTTCTATTTCTCCACATGATGTAGATTTTTCAGATTGACTAATTAAATCTCCATCAACAACACGATCGCCAACTTTAACAAGAGCTTTACCTTTAATACTAATATTTATTTTATCTTCTTTTCTCTCAACTATAAGCCTTCTAATAGGTTCACCCTCAACATTATCTGGTAATTGTACTATCCCTTTTTCTTTACAAAGAATTTGAGTGGTAGCTATTACATCACCAGCTTTAACAGTCTGTTTATTTTTTACTTGTAATTCAGTATGTGTTGAACCATGACTAGAATCAGATATAGTATCTCGTCTTACCAAAATAGATTCCAAAATTACTAAATTTAATCGATTTATTGTTTCATCACTTTTATCTTGGATAGTCTCAACATCTATTGTCATTTGAGGAGTAGCATCAAAGCTTTCTAATGTTAGATGGGTTCTAAGTAGTTCTACACCTTCAACAGATTTAATTAATTCACCATCTTTATAAGTAAGTCTTTGTATAGCTTTTAACCCCAGAGATGGTCCTTTATCCTGTTTAACATGAGATAATTCTGGCAATTCTGCCTCATTAGGAATAGTAAATTCTTCTACAGTTCTTAAGAGTAAACCTTTAGATTTTGATGTTTCTAGTTTTTGTACGAAGAGAATTTCCTTATTTTCTATCCCATCGATAATTTTTTCGCCTGGATTAACTAATGTTCCTTCTTCAGTGAATCGACTCAAAGTTTCTTCATCATCACACTCATGGAAAGAGCCATTTCTAACCGTAATTTCTCGTAAAATATCATTTTTTTGAGTAACTGTGACAATTCCTGATGTTTGGCTAAATATATCTTTGACAACTTCTGTTCCTGCTTCAATCCATTCCATATCCTCAATCATAAGCAAGGAAATATCTTTATTTATTTCATGAGTCTCTTGAGCAATCCAAAGTAATGTTCCTCCTTGACTTACTTCGAAACCATTTTTAGATGATCTTGCTTTTTTCACACTTAGTCCAGGGGCATATTTTACTAATCCACCAGTTTTAGTACGAAACCTTTCATCTGCTAAATCGGCAATGACTTCCCCACTACTAATTTTGCTACCAGGAGAAGTATTTAATCGATAAGTTGTCCCATCATCAGACTCTAAATGAAAAATTTCACCTGAATGAGTAGATTCTTCAAGCAATTTGAAGTTACTCAATAACATAGAAGTAGTAACAATTTGAACTTCTCTTGAATCTCCTATTGATTCCCTCAAACGAACCTCTCCACCAAACTCACTTGATTGACTTGCCTCAGCCAAAACAGTCCCCTCTTCTACATTTTTGAATGATTTAATAACAGGTTTAGCATTAGGAGGTAAATTATATACATCTCCAGCCAAGACCCATAATCTTCCTAATCTTTGAGCTTTCAACGTTATATTACCTTGTCTATCAGTCACCTCCTTTGGTTGAATAACTTTGTCATACCTTACTTGACCAGCTAAATCACAAATCACATCTTTAGTAGCCTTTTCTACACTTTTTTTAACAGCTCCAGCAGTAATTTGAGCAACTGTTATATCTGCTTCAATTTCTTGACCATTTTCTACAAATAAAAGAGATCCACTTGATACTTCAATTTTTTGAGCTTTATTTGAGCTGCTTCCAGAAGGAATAATCTTTAATAAAAAATCTACTTCAGCTTGTTTCGCTTCAACTCCATGCGGGGTTCGATATCCTCTAATCTTTGCTTTTGAGCTAAATTCAACTTTACCTTGGATTTTTGATCTTACCACTCCACTTTCTGCTGTAGAAACACCCCCTGTATGAAAGGTTCTCATTGTCAATTGGGTCCCAGGTTCACCAATAGATTGAGCAGCAATAATCCCTACGGCTTCTCCTAGATCAACTAGATGATTATGAGCCAAAGCCCATCCGTAACATTTTCTACAAACTGAACGATTTGCTTCACATGTTAATGGAGATCTGATATTAACTTTAGAGATTAATAATGTCTCTATATTTTTTGATAACGAAGGATCTATAGCAGTATTTTTGGAGATTATTAAATTACCTTCTGAATCTAAGATATCTTCCGCCGTTAATCTTCCGAGAAGCCTTGAACCAAATTTACCATCTTCAGCTTCTACAACTATTGAGCGTTTAGTTCCGCAATCTTCTTCTCTTACAATTACATCTTGTGCTACATCAACCAACCTTCTTGTCAAATATCCTGAATCAGCTGTTCTTAATGCTGTATCTACTAAACCTTTCCTCGCACCATACGAAGAAATAACATATTCAGTAACTGTGAGTCCCTCCCTGAAATTAGTTCTAATTGGTAAATCTATAATCTCTCCTTGAGGATTAGCCATTAAACCCCTCATACCAACAAGCTGTCTAACCTGAGACATATTTCCTCTTGCACCGGAATTAGCCATCATCCAAACAGAATTAAGAGGATCATTTTGATTAAAATTATTTTTTACAGCATCAACTAATCTCTCGTTAGTTTCAGTCCAAGTATCAATCACTTTTGTATGTCTCTCAACTTCTGTAATTTCTCCAAGCCTGTAACATTCTTCAGTAGCTGTAATTTGAGCTTCTGCTTGTCCAATTAAATCTTGCTTAGCTTCCGGAACTTTCAAATCCTCTACTGAGATAGAAACAGCGGCTTGAGTGGCATATTTAAAACCTAAATCTTTTAAATTATCTGCCATTGCTGCCGTTACTGCAGTTCCATGAGTTTTATAAGCCCATGAAACTAAATTTTTAAGAGCTTTTTTATCTACCACTTTATTTTTAAATGTGGGTGGCGTTTTTGCCAATGAAGGCATAATTATTTTATTGTCTTTTTTAGAGTTTTTTGTAGTTTTACGTACTCTTGAATTTTTTTTTGGTTTAGATGATGTCATAGTTTTATAGATAAGTAAATAGGTTTTTTTAGATTTACGTTTTGGAAACAGAATCAATGATTGTGTGATTCATTACTACCCTTCCAACGGTTGTTAGGATAAATCTACTAATTAAATTATTTTGGGAATCAAATCTATCTCTTCTGAAATTCCATTTTTCTAACCTCGAACCATCTTCAAGTTCCTTAGATTCTTTTGGCTTGATAGCTTCTTCATCGTCATCAACTTCTCCGTTAAATCTTACCCAAACCCATTCATGTAAACCTATTCTTTTATCTTCAAAAGCAAAAATTACATCCTCTAATGAAGCATAAGTTTTTTTGTTATCACCAAATTCAGGTTTTTTAAAATCTGGTTGTAGAGCTGTCAAATAATATGAACCCAAAACCATATCTTGTGAGGGGGTAACAATTGGTTCTCCGGTTGCTGGTGAAAGAATATTATTACTAGCTAACATAAGCATACGTGCCTCCGTTTGTGCCTCCAAAGCCAATGGGACATGAACTGCCATTTGATCTCCATCAAAATCAGCATTAAATGCAGGACAAACTAGTGGATGAAGTTGAATTGCTCTACCACCTACTAATTTAGGTTCAAAAGCTTGAATTCCTAACCTATGTAGAGTCGGGGCTCTATTTAAAAGTATTGGATGACCCTCAATAACCTCCTGTAATACTTGCATGACTTCATCATCTGCTTTTTGAATTAATTTTTTAGCTGCTTTAATATTATTTACGATATTTTGACGTATTAATCTATGAATAACAAATGGTTGGAAAAGTTCAATAGCCATCTCTTTAGGTAATCCACATTGATGCATTTTTAATTTTGGACCAACTACTATGACTGATCTTCCAGAATAATCAACACGTTTACCTAATAAATTCTGCCTAAATCTACCTTGTTTTCCCTCGATAATGTCACTAAGAGATTTTAAGGCTCTATTATTTGCTCCAACAACTGTTCTACCTCTTCTTCCATTATCAATAAGTGCATCAACAGCTTCTTGCAACATTCTTTTTTCATTTCTTACGATAATTTCAGGGGCTAAAATTTCTTGTAATCTAGCTAATCTATTATTTCTATTTATAACTCTTCTATATAGATCATTTAGGTCAGATGTAGCAAATCTACCTCCATCAAGCTGAACCATTGGTCTAAGATCAGGTGGGATCACGGGGATTGCATCTAATACCATCCATTCAGGCCTTGCATTTGTGGCTATAAAATTATCAATTACTCTTATCCTTTTTATAAGTTTTGCTCTTTTTTGACCTTTACTAGTTGTAATTTCTTCTCTAAGCTCCTCAGCAATTTGGTTTAAGTCAAGATCCTCTAATAATTGCTTAAGAGCCTCTGCACCTATTCCAACAACTGGTTCATTTTCAATAGTTGAATCTTCTGCATAAATTTCATCTTCAATTTCTAACCATTCATCTTCAGTAAGAAGTTGCTTATATTTAAGGTCTTTATGATCTCCAACATCCAAAACAACGTAACAATTAAAATACACAATCTGTTCTACATCCCTGAGAGGAATATCTAAAAGTATTGCTACGTAACTCGGAATCCCCTTTAAATACCAAACATGAGAAACTGGCGCAGCAAGTTTTATATAACCCATTCTGTGTCTTCTTACTCTACTTTCTGTGACTTCTACTCCACATCTCTCACATACAATTCCACGATGTCTAACTCTTTTATATTTACCGCAATGACACTCCCAGTCTTTGGACGGGCCAAATATCTTTTCACAAAAAAGACCATCCATTTCTGGTTTTAGGGTTCTGTAATTAATAGTTTCAGGTTTAGTAACCTCGCCTACTACTTGTCCGTTAGGTAATGTCCTCTGTCCCCAATCCATTATTCTTTGAGGAGAAGCGATGGAAATTTTTACGTAATCGAAATGATTTTCTGTTCTTAAGTTACTGTTAGTCATTTTTAGGAGATTTAAATTAAAAAATTTTGGTTAAGCATTTAATCTTCCTCATATTCAGAGGTGCCTAGAGATTCATAGGTTGGCCTGGAGGGAGTGTTCCTTCTTGGATTTACATCTTGCATCAAATCAACCTCTTTACCTTCATCTGTGTAAACACCTATATCTAAACCTAGTGATTGTAATTCCCTCATTAAGACTTTGAATGATTCAGGAGTTCCTGGTCTAGGTATTGGCTTTCCTTTTACTATTGCGTTTAAAGCTTCATTTCTTCCTTGCATATCATCTGATTTTACAGTTAATAATTCTTGGAGAGTATAGGCAGCACCATATGCCTCTAGGGCCCAAACTTCCATTTCTCCTAACCTTTGGCCACCTTGTTGGGCTTTACCGCCTAAAGGCTGTTGAGTAACCAAGGAATAAGGACCAGTTGACCTCGCATGGATCTTATCATCCACTAAGTGAACAAGCTTAAGGAAGTGAGAATATCCAACAGCAACAGGCTGATCGAAAGGTTCTCCAGTTCTGCCATCTTTGAGCAACAATTTGCCAGGATCATCAGGATTATAAACCCAATCTTTACCCTCTTGCTTTGAAGCTTCTTTTAAAAATGCTTGAACTGTTTGATGTGATTTTTCAGCACCATACATCTCGTCAAATGGTACAACTTTAACCCTACAATTTAAGTTAGAAGCAGCCCAACCCATCAACAATTCAAAAACTTGACCAACATTCATTCTACTGGGGACTCCAAGAGGATTTAAGACAATATCAACTGGCGTTCCATCTGGTAAATAAGGCATATCTTCTCTAGGTAATATTCTACTTATTATTCCTTTATTACCATGCCTTCCAGCCATTTTATCCCCAACTTGTATTTTTCTCCTTTGAGCAACATAAACTCGAACAACCATATTTGCACCAGGAGGTAGCTCATCACCTTGCTCTCTAGTATATATTCGAACATCTAAAACCCTGCCCTTTTCCGTTTTAGGAACTCTAAGAGAGTTGTCTCTGACATCTCGAGCTTTTTCACCGAAGATTGCTCTCAAAAGTTTTTCTTCAGGAGGTTGATCAGATTCTCCTTTGGGAGTAACTTTCCCTACGAGAATATCACCACTTTCAACAAAAGCACCTGTTCTGATGATTCCCATTTCATCAAGATTGTTCAGACTATCTTCTGAAATATTCGGAATTTCTCTTGTTATTTCTTCAGGACCTAATTTAGTTTGTCTAGCTTCTATTTCATATTTTTCTATGTGGACAGAGGTATATAGATCATCAGTAACCATCCTTTCACTAACAAGTATTGCATCTTCATAGTTGTAACCTTCCCAAGGCATATAAGCAATTAATACATTTTGCCCCAAAGCTATTTCTCCTCCTTCACAAGCTGAGCCATCAGCAAGAACTTGGCCAGATATTACATGGTCCCCATTTTTGACTATTGGTCTTTGATTGAGACAGGTATCTTGATTAGATCTTTGATATTTTTGAAGGTAATGAACATGTTCATTACCCTCTACATCTTTTACTACAATCTCATTTGCATCTACATATGAAACGATGCCATTTACCTTAGTGATTGGAACCATGCCAGAGTCTCTCGCAACTTGGGATTCTAATCCTGTTCCAACAAGTGGTCTTTCTGGTCTTAATAAGGGAACAGCTTGACGCTGCATATTTGAACCCATCAATGCTCTATTTGCATCATCATGTTCCAAAAAGGGGATAAGGGAAGTAGCTACTGATATCACTTGAACAGGAGAAAGCTGCACATAATCAACTTGATGCGGAGGTACTTTCTCAAAGTCTTGTCTATACCTTACTGGTATTAAATTTGCCAAGATATTACCATCTTTGTCAGTGGCTACATCACCTGGTGCGACTCTGCACTCATCCTCTAAATCAGCAGATAAATAAACAGGCTTGCCTTCTTTGATAACTTTACCTTTTTTTACTTCCCAAAAAGGGGTTTCAATAAAACCATATTCATTAACCCTCGCATGTGTAGCAAGAGAATTTATAAGTCCTGCATTTGGCCCTTCTGGAGTTTCTATAGGGCACAATCTTCCATAGTGAGAAGGATGAATATCTCTAACTGCAAACCCTGCTCTTTCTCGAGTAAGCCCTCCTGGACCTAGTGCGGAAATTCTTCTCTTATGAGTTAATTCGGCTAATGGATTTGTTTGATCCATAAATTGGCTTAATTGACTAGACCCAAAAAATTCTTTTATAGCGGCCACTAAAGGCTTTGGATTTACCAGCTGCGCAGGAGTAAGAGTATCTGTTTCCCCCACCGTCATTCTTTCTTTAATGATTCTCTCAAGTCGATTAAGACCCACCCTAACTTGATTTTGCAATAGCTCTCCCACAGATCTAACCCTTCTATTACCTAAGTGATCAATATCATCTAAACTTGCTCCACCAATATCAAGTTCTAAATTAATAAGGTAATCTATCGTAGAAAGAACATCCTCATGAGTGAGGGTTCTAACGTTATCTGGGACCGTTAATCTTAATTTTTTATTGATTTTGTATCTACCTACTCTTCCTAAATCGTATCTTTTAGGATCAAAAAATCTACTGTGTAAGAGCTGTTGCCCACCAGATACAGATGGAGGCTCACCTGGACGTAATTTCTTATAGAGTTCTAACAATGCTTGATCTTCTGAATTTATTCCCTCATCGTTAGCAGATTCAATTGATTGTTTGTAGAATTCGGGATGCCTCAACTTATCAATCACATCATTGTCCGAGAGCCCCATAGCTCTCATTAATACGTGTGCATTAATTTTTCTTGTTTTGTCAACTCTTACATAAAGCAAATTATTTTTGTCAGTTTCAAACTTTAGCCATGCTCCTCTATTAGGTATGACGCTAGCATTATAAGTTCTTCTACCATTTTTATCCATTTCATCTTTAAAATAAACCCCTGGGCTACGCACTATTTGATTAACTATTACTCTTTCAGCCCCATTTATTATGAAAGTACCTCTTTCTGTCATCAAAGGAAGTTCACCAATAAATACTTCTTGCTCTTTAATTTCTCCAGTTTCTTTATTAATTAATCTGCATGTGACATACATTTGCGAAGCGAACGTTGCATCTCTTCTTTTAGCTTCCTCAACATTATGTCTAGGTCTCTTTAACCTATATTCTTCTCCAATAAAATGCAATTCTAATTTGCCTGTGTAATCGGTTATTGGAGAAAAACTTTTTAATTCTTCAATTAAACCCTTTTCAAGAAACCACTTAAAACTTGCTCTTTGTACCTCAACTAAATCTGGTAGATAAGTAACTGTTTTTGCTACCTGTAAAGCGCTACTGCTCATCCAAGAAAACCCGCTATTCTGTAAGATTTAATATTCACTGTAAATATCACTTAGATTTTTAGAGTAACAATTAAGTCTAATGAATTGATATCAAGATTTTCAGTCTTGAATTCAACAAAAAACTTAATTTGTAATTAGCTGAATAATTATAGAAAAGGTTAAGAATCTATACTTTAATCAACTCATAACTAATAATTAAGAAAAATTGCCAGTAATTTTTAATACTAACAGCATCAGGCTCATTTTAACAAGTCAAATTTAAACAAATCTTCAGCATTCCTAGAAGACTCTTCAGCGATATTTTTCAACTCAGAAGATCGTATTTTTGCTAAAGACTTCGCGACACTCTCAACAAACGCTGGCTCATTTCTTTTACCTCTGTAAGGTACAGGGGCTAAAAAAGGTGCGTCTGTCTCTATTAGGTATCTGTTACTAGGGACTATTTTTGCACACTCATGAATTTCATATGCTTTTGGGAAAGTAACTATCCCACTAAAACTTATGTAAAATCCAAGATCCAAAAATTGCTTCATTTCATCTGGAGTCCCTGTCCAACAATGCAGAACACCCTTGGGACATTTACCTTCTTTAGATAGATCGCTACATATCTTTATCATTTCATTTGCAGCTTCTCTACAATGAATAATGACTGGCAAGTTAAGTTCAAAAGCTAAATTCATTTGTGGGATAAGAGCTTCTATCTGTTTAACTTTATTTTTATTTTTAAAAAAATCTAACCCTAATTCACCTATTGCAACTACTCTCCTATCTGCTTGGGCGGCATTCTCTAATATTAATTTAGAATTTTCTTTCCATTTTCCTGCTTCAAGAGGATGTAATCCAACTGAATAATATAGTTCATCAATTGTATGAGATATTTTTTTTAATTTAGGAATTTCTGATAACTCACAGCAAGCATGTAGTAGTTTTTGAACTCCTATTGAACGCCACCTTAAAACAACATCTTCAAGATCTTCCTCAAAATTCTCAAATATCAAATGGCAATGAGAATCTATGAGTTTGATATCGCTCATATTTTGCCTAATTATTTAGTTATGAGAAAATTTTTAACTAATTTATTAATTTTTGATTTTTTGTTTGCTCCGTTATTTTTATGAAGAACATTTTTTTTGACTGCCTTATCTATGAGACTGAAGGCCTCATTTAAGCTTGATTGAACTAAATCTTTATTACTTGAATTAGGTTCTTGTTTATATTTTTCACAATTGGATAATGTTTTTTTGGTTAATGTTCTAACTGTTGATTTATAAGATTTATTAATTAAGCGATTTCTCTCAGCAACTTGAATTCTCTTTTTTGCTGATTTGTTATTGGCCACAGAAATTTAAAATATATTACATGAATTAATCATATCAAATAGTTAGTCAACTAATCAATAATATATAATTAACTTTAGATCAATTAAGTTATGCATTAACTTTTGAATTTGATGTAACATAAAGGATATGAAGATCATAGATAATAAACAAGAAGCTATTCAGGAGTTAAAAAGAATTTCTCAAAGGACTTCTTCAGACAATAATAATACAATAACTTCAGTTGTAGAAGACATTCTTCAGGAAGTTAAAATTTATGGTGATAAAGCAATAGAGAAGTATACAAAAAAATTTGATGGATTCAACCCTAAACCAATTCAAGTAAGTGCCAAAGATATTAAAAGAGCTTGGGATGAGACAGATTCTAATCTAAAAAAATCATTAGAAATTGCCTATCAAAGAATATATAAATTTCATGAACAAGAAATTCCCAGATCTTTTACCATTAGGGGAGAATATGGTGACTCCGTCCAAAGGCGGTGGCTACCAGTTCAAAGAGCTGGCTTATACATACCAGGAGGTAGAGCAGCATATCCAAGCACAGTTTTAATGAATGTGATACCTGCAAAAGTAGCAGGAGTCAAAGACATTTCAATGGTTTCTCCAGGAAATGCAGAGGGGAGAATAAATACAACTGTTTTAGCTGCTGCTCATTTATCAGGAATTGATAAAGTTTATAGAATTGGCGGAGCGCAGGCAATTGGTGCCTTAGCATTTGGAACAAATCAAATAGATAAAGTTGATGTTATTTCTGGACCAGGGAATATCTATGTCACCACTGCTAAAAAATTAATTTATGGATCCACCGGAATTGACTCATTAGCGGGTCCAAGTGAAATATTAATAATCGCTGATAATACTGCTAACAGTTCTCAGATTGCCTCTGATCTATTAGCTCAAGCCGAGCATGATCCATTAGCATCTTCAATACTTTTAACTACTTCAAATGAATTAGCAAAAAAAGTTTTTGAAGAGGTTTACAAAAAAATCAACAATCATCCAAGAAAAGAGATTTGTATTCAATCAATCAAAAACTGGGGATTAATTGCTATTTGCAAAAAGTTAGAATCCTGTATTGATCTAAGCAATCAATTTGCTCCAGAACATTTAGAAATAATTACTATTGATCCCCAAAAGATTCTAGAAAACATCGAAAATGCAGGTGCAATATTCTTAGGAAAGTGGACACCGGAAGCCGTAGGGGATTATTTGGCAGGGCCTAATCACACTTTACCTACATGCGGCAATGCAAGGTTTAGTGGTTCATTAGGAGTTGAAACTTTTATGAAAAACTCATCAATAATTGAATTTAATGAAAAAAGTTTAAAAATTAATAGTTTAGACATTATAAATTTGGCAAATAGTGAAGGTTTACATAGCCACGCTAATTCTGTAAAAATCAGATTCAAAGATTAGCTAATCTTTGAAGGGGAGAACAATATTGGCATATTATTCTCAATTTTCCCAACTAAAACCTCATCTGTTAAATTAACAAATAAGCCATTTTCCAGTACACCAGGAATATTATTAATACGGTTTTCTAAATCTTTTGGATTTTTTATACCATCATCAAATAAAACATCCAAAATTAAATTACCTTGATCAGTAACAACTGGACCTGCTTTCTTTATAGCCATTCTTAAATTAGAAACTCCACCCATTTCTGAAATAATATCCTTAACTTGTTTCCAAGCCGAAGGAAGAACTTCTACCGGTAGTGGGAAAACTTCATTTAAATTTTTCACTAACTTTGTTTCATCAACAACAATTAATAATTTATTAGCTTTAGAGGCAACCAATTTTTCTCTTACATGACAAGCTCCTCCACCTTTAATTAGCTGAAAGGCAGGGTCTACTTCATCAGCCCCATCAATGGCTAAATCAATTTCAGACACCGAAGCTAAATCAATTAAAGGAATATTAAGTTCAAGGGCAAGAACTTCGGACTGAAAGGAAGTTGGAACACCTCTAATATTTTTTAGTTTGCCTAATCTAATTTCTTCCGCGAGGCTTTTTATCATAAGCGCTGCTGTTGATCCAGAACCTAAACCGACGATCATTCCATCTTCTATCTCTTTAATAGCTGCAGTGGCAACTATCTGTTTCATTTGAGTCTTTAAATCCAAAATGTTTTTAACCTAAAGTTTATAGATTATTAAATTTCAACAGGTGATTTATGTCAAACCTGGGAGAGCCTCTGGTTTAATATTAACCTCTATTTCTTTATTATCCCTCAACACATTTAACAGAAATATTTTTCCTATTTGAGCTTTTTCCACCTCATCCAAAAGAGCCTTTGGTTCCTCGATTAAAATATTTTCAGCAGCAATTACTAAATCACCTCTTCTCAATCCTGCTTTTTCAGCAGGACTATTTGGTATTACAGATTGAATTAAAGCTCCTGATCTCTCTGGTAATTGAACTAGTGCATTTGGATCCTCATTATGTTCTTTTGCTATCTTCGGATTCAAAGAAATTAATTGTACGCCCAAATAGGGATGAATAACTTCTCCTTTTTTTAACAATTGATCAGAGACATTTTTAGCCAAATTTATTGGAATTGCGAAGCCTAATCCAGCACCTGGTCCACTTCTTACCAATGTATTAATTCCAATTACTTGTCCGTTGGAATTAATAAGTGGACCGCCTGAATTACCTGGATTAATTGCAGCATCTGTTTGTATGAGATCTAGTCTTTTATCAGAAAAACCTAGACTGTTAATATCTCTATGAAGACTACTAACTATTCCGAGAGTGACTGTTTTTTCAAGACCATATGGAGTCCCAAGGGCTATTGCCCAATCTCCAACTTCAAGTTCTTCTGAGTCTCCTAAAGGTGCATAACTAGATTCAATTTGATCTTCAATTTTAACTAAAGCTAAGTCAGTAATTGAATCTGTTCCCAACACTTGCCCCTCGCAATTAGTTCCATCTGCCAAAGTAACAGAGACATTATCAACTCTTTCTACAACATGAGCATTAGTTAAAACTAACCCATTTTTATCGATAATCACACCTGAGCCTTGGCCTCTTTCCCTATCAGGAGCCATTCCAGGTTCTCCTAGTAAATCTCTTAACAACGGATCTAATAGAGTTGGATCAAACTGTTGCCTTTCTACTAATCTTTCAGTGTCAATTCTAACCACTGCAGGACCTACGTTTTTAACAGCATCTGAAACAAAATTATGCCCATCAAGAGATCCTAAAGCTAAAACTTTAGGTAAAGGGTAAAAATTCAGCAGGAAAAATGAAAATATAATACATATTTTGAATAAATAAATAAATTTAGTTTTTAAAAATCTCATTTCTTGGAAAAGTCTTACTTCCTTATTTAAAATTTAGTTGAATAAATTTACTAGTGTTGTTTTTTTGTTTACATCCATAAAATATACAAATAAAATTTTTTCAAAAAATGATTGTTTATTATGTGAAAATGATAAATAAATAAAAAGATTATCTGAATAAATTGGATAAAGAATTTAAAATCCATTTGGAAAACCTTCTAAAAGGAGTATCTAAAGAATTAAATCTAGAAATTGTTAGCATTAATACGTTGACAAATAATATTCCAATAATTATCAAAATCATCATTAGAAATATTGATGGGAAAGATATTACATTGGATGATTGTTCAAAATTTAATAACCCAGCATCTATAGTAATTGAGAATTCAAATCTTTTAAAATGTTCATATGTCTTAGAAATTAGTAGTCAAGGGGTCAGTGATGAATTAACCTCAGAAAGAGACTTCAAAACTTTTAAAGGTTTTCCAGTTAATGTTGAGTTAAACCCAAAAAATTCAAAAATGAATTTTTTGAATGGTTTACTTTATGAAAAGTCTAAAGATTATTTAGCCATTAACATAAAAGGTAAGATAAAAAAAATCCCCTTTAATGAAGTATTAAAGGTTAGTCTTTGCACAATTAAAGACTAATTTATTTTCAACTATTATTCAATTTACCCATCATAGATGGCATTAGTTATTCTCCCAGGTTTAAACAATCTAATTGAAGACATAAGTGAGGAAAAAAAATTACCTCCTCATGTTGTCGAGTCAGCTTTACGCGAAGCTTTACTTAAAGGTTACGAAAAATATAGAAGAACTTTCTATATTGGAATGAAAGAAGATCCATTTGATGAGGAATACTTTAATAATTTTGATGTGGGATTTGATTTAGATGAAGAAGGTTATCGAATTTTATCAAGCAAAATAATTGTTGAAGAGGTCGAAAGTGAAGATCATCAGATATCTCTTATAGAAGTTAAACAAGTTGCTGATGATGCTCAAATAGGAGATACAGTTGTTTTAGACGTTACTCCAGAGAAAGAGGATTTTGGCAGAATGGCAGCCTCGACAACAAAGCAAGTACTAGCACAAAAGTTGAGAGACCAGCAAAGAAAAATGATTCAGGAAGAATTCGCAGATTTAGAAGATCCTGTTTTAACAGCAAGAGTTATAAGATTTGAAAGACAATCAGTAATTATGGGAGTAAGCTCTGGTATTGGAAGACCCGAAGTTGAAGCTGAACTTCCCAAAAGAGATCAATTGCCTAATGATAACTATAGAGCTAATGCAACATTCAAAGTATTTCTTAAGGAAGTTAGTGAAATTGCAAGAAAAGGGCCTCAACTTTTTGTAAGTAGAGCTAATGCTGGCTTAGTAGTCTATTTATTTGAAAATGAAGTCCCAGAAATTCAAGAGGGTACAGTAAAAATTGTCGCTGTTTCTCGAGAAGCAAACCCTCCTTCCAGAGCTGTTGGCCCAAGAACAAAAGTCGCAGTTGATAGTATTGAAAAAGAAGTTGATCCCGTCGGGGCTTGCATTGGAGCAAGAGGAGCAAGAATCCAACAAGTAGTTAATGAATTAAGAGGAGAAAAGATAGATGTTATTAAGTGGTCATCTGACCCTATACAGTACATATTAAATTCTTTAAGCCCTGCTAAAGTTGACCTTGTCAGGCTCGTTGATCCAGAAGGGCAACATGCTCATGTCCTTGTCCCCCCTGATCAATTGAGTCTTGCTATAGGGAGAGAAGGTCAAAATGTACGTCTTGCTGCAAGGTTAACAGGCTGGAAAATAGACGTTAAAAACTCTCATGAATACGATCAAGAAGCAGAAGATGCTGTGGTAGAGAAATTAATTGTGCAAAGAGAAGAAGAAGAGCATCTCCAAAGAGAGGCTGAGCTAAGGTTAGAGGCAGAACAAGCAGAAAGAGCTGCAGAAGACGCAAGATTGAGGGAACTTTATCCTTTACCTGAAGATGAAGAGGAATATGGCGATGAAGCATACACTGAAGAAAATCTTTCTGAAAGTGACCTTATAGATAATACAAAACAAGATGAATTATTGCCTAAAGAGGAAAAAACGCGGTGATAAAGAAATCTCCTGTTATGCGTAAGTGTATTTCCTGCAGGACAACTTTTGATAGGAATGATCTTTTAAAGATTACTAATGATCACAAGTTGGGAATAATGCTAAACCAAGGCATGGGTCGTTCCGCTTACATTTGTAAATCAAAAAAATGTTACACAGATTCTAAACTTAAAAAAAAGCTTCAAAAAGCTTTAAAAAGTGGTTTAAATCCTGATTTTTTTGATATTTTTGAAAGAGAAATTGCAAACTATAAATAACTATCCCAAAAGAGCATATAATTAAAATTAAATCCTCTTTAAATTTTAAAAAAGAGCAACATTCAGACTAAATGACTATCAGCGATAAAATCAGAATTTATGAACTTTCCAGAGATCTAAAGCTGGAAAACAAAGATATATTGGATGCTGCTCAAAAACTTTCAATATCAGTTAAAAGTCATAGCAGTTCGATTAGCTTAGAGGATGCAAAAAAAATTAAAAATCTTGTTAGTAACAAAAATTCAGAAAAAAAAATCATTTCTGTAAGTAAATCATCTTTTAAAGCAAAGACTGAAAAACAAAAAAATAATAACAACCAAAGCAAAGATAATAATACACTTAATAATAACTTAAACTTACATAGAGAAAAATCCTCAAAAGAAAATTTAAATCAAAAACCACTATTAATTAAGCCAATTAATAAGCCAGAGAATTCACTAATAAACTCTAATAAAAAAGTAATAAATAAACCTGATAATCTAAAACCTCCAACAATTGTCTCAAACCTCCAATCCAAATCTTTTTCAAATCCTCAAAGTAAAACTGATAATTCAATCAAAGCAACAGATAATCAACAAGACAAAACAGTCTCAAAGTTTATTCAAGACAAAAAACCTTTAATCAATCCTTCATCACCCCCTACAAAAGGGCCAGAAAGACCTCCTATTCAACTAATTGAAAAACCTAAAAATTTAACAACCTCTAATAGGGATATAAATGTTAATAAAAAAATTAATTCTTTTAATCAGACACCTCCAACATCAAATAGATTTGAAAAGGATAATAACCCTAATAAAAAGAACATAAATAATCCTCGTATTAAAAATACACCTGAACTGGTAGGTGCTCCAATAAGAAGAGAAGAACCTCAAATTAATCCCAAAAAGGAAAATTTCAACACCAGAAAACCCACATCAAATATACAAACAGCTTCAAACAGATCAGGAGGGCAGAATAGGCAAGTTGTTCCTAATAGAACAGGTGCTCCTAATAGATCAGGAGGACAGAATAGGCAGGGTGGTACAAACAGATCAGGTGGTTCTTACAGGCAGAATACTCCAAACAGACCAGGTACTCCAAACAGACCAGGTACTTCGAACAGACCAGGAGGTTCTTATAGACAAGGTGCTCCAAACAGATCAGGGGGCCCAAATAGATCAGGTAGTCCAAATAGATCAGGGGGGCCAAATAGATCAGGTACTCCCTACAGGCAGGAAAATTTCAACAGGTCAGGCTCGAGATTTAATAATCAAAATCCCTCAGGTATCAGAAAACCAGTCGCACCTAATGAATTGATGCAGCTACAGAAAACGAATGCATCAGAAAAAGAGAACTTTGCTAAACCTAATATTGACAAACAGAAAATTGATGGTCCTAAGCAAAAGGCTAAAGCACCTAATAGTCGTCTAAATGCATCCCCTGCCTCCAAAAAACCGCCTCATAGATCATTTACAAATAACTCCAAGAAGCCAGGTAGATCAGATTGGGATGACAGTGCAAAATTAGAAGCATTAAGAAATAAAAACCCTCAGAAACAAAGGCAAAAAGTACATATTATTGGCGAGAACGATGATTCATTAACCTCTGAGACCAGCGGCTACTCAGGAGAGAAGGTATCAATATTATCAGCTAGTTTGGCTCGTCCAAAAAAAGAAAATTCTGCAGAGCCTAAATCACAGAAAGCTACAAGACAATTTAAGAAAAAGAAAAAAGAGACTACTAGACAAAGACAAAAGAGAAGAGCTATGGAATTAAGAGCAGCTAAAGATGCAAAACAAGTAAGACCAGAGATGATAATTGTACCCGAAGATAATTTAACAGTTCAAGAACTGGCGGATAAACTTAGTCTTGAAAGTTCTGAAATAATTAAGTCTCTTTTCTTCAAAGGTATTACAGCTACAGTTACTCAATCACTTGATTTGACAACTATCGAGACTGTAGCTGAAGAATTTGGAGTACCTGTTTTGCAGGATGATGTCGAAGAAGCTGCAAAGAAAACAGTAGATATGATTGAAAGTGATGATCTTGATAGCCTAATAAAAAGACCTCCGGTCATTACAGTAATGGGACATGTTGATCATGGCAAAACAAGTCTCTTAGATTCCATAAGAGAATCCAGAGTGGCATCAGGCGAAGCGGGTGGAATAACTCAACATATAGGAGCCTATCAAGTAGAGTTTGAACACGAATCAAAAAAGAAAAAACTAACTTTTCTTGATACACCCGGTCATGAAGCCTTTACTGCAATGCGTGCAAGAGGCACAAAAGTAACGGATGTGGCTGTACTTGTTGTAGCAGCAGATGATGGTTGTAGACCTCAAACACTAGAGGCCATTAGCCATGCAAGAGCTGCAAAAGTGCCAATAGTTGTAGCTATCAACAAAATTGATAAAGAAGGTGCCTCTCCAGATAAAGTTAAGCAGGAACTGTCAGAAAAAGATTTAATTGCTGAAGATTGGGGCGGAGACGTGGTGATGGTTCCAGTAAGTGCCATCAAAAAGCAAAATATTGATAAATTACTGGAAATGATCTTATTAGTTTCTGAAGTAGAAGATCTTCAAGCTAACCCTGAAAGATTAGCTAAAGGTACAGTTATTGAAGCCCATTTGGACAAAGCCAAAGGTCCTGTTGCAACTTTATTAGTACAGAATGGTACTTTAAAATCTGGTGATGTTTTAGCTGCAGGCTCAGTACTTGGGAAAATCAGAGCAATGGTAGATGAACATGGAAATAGAATCAAGGAAGCAGGGCCTTCATGTCCAGTAGAAGCCCTTGGATTTAGCGAAGTGCCAACAGCAGGTGATGAATTTGAGGTTTATCCTGATGAGAAGACTGCTAGAGTGATTGTAGGAGAAAGAGCTACTGACGCAAGAGCAACAAAATTAGCCCAGCAAATGGCATCGAGAAGAGTAAGCTTATCATCTTTATCAACTCAAGCAAATGATGGAGAGCTTAAAGAACTAAATTTAATTCTTAAAGCGGATGTCCAAGGGAGTGTGGAAGCAATATTAGGTTCACTAGAACAATTACCAAAAAATGAAGTTCAAGTTAGAGTTCTCCTCTCAGCTCCTGGAGAAATAACTGAAACAGATATAGATCTTGCGGCTGCCTCTGGCTCTGTAATTATAGGATTCAATACATCGTTAGCCTCTGGCGCAAAAAAAGCAGCTGACGCAAATGATGTTGATGTAAGAGAGTATGAAGTGATTTATAAACTTTTAGAAGATATTCAATTAGCTATGGAAGGACTACTTGAGCCTGATTTAGTTGAGGAGTCTTTAGGGCAAGCTGAAGTACGAGCAACTTTTGCAGTCGGGAAAGGTTCAATTGCTGGGTGCTATATACAAAGTGGTAAACTTCAAAGAAACTGTTCTCTAAGAGTCCTTAGATCAGATAAAGTAATTTTCGAGGGTAATTTAGATTCTCTAAAACGTTCTAAAGATGATGTAAAAGAAGTGAATACAGGCTTTGAATGTGGTGTTGGCTGTGATAAATTCTCAACATGGAACGAGGGGGACCTCATTGAAGCATACAAATTCGTTACTAAAAAAAGGACATTAAATAAATAAATTAGTCCTCTTTATTCCTATCAAGGAATAATAGGAGAGGAAAGATTACACAAGTTCCTAGTTGTATCAAAATATTATTTTGCTGTATTTCATTACCACTAGCAATTTTAGAAACCATTATGAAAAGCCCTAAAAAAGCTGAACCTGTAAAGGCTATCCACAATAATCTTCTTAAGCTCTTAAAGGGAGTCTTAGATTCCTTTAGTAATTTTTTTTTTAATTCAGGATCAATTTTTGACATTACTTATTTCAAATATAAAATTAATTCTATATGAAAATATCAAAACTTTATATTGCAGATATAGCTCAGCGGAAGAGCAATTGTTTCGTAAACAGTAGGTCATTGGTTCAATTCCAATTATCGGCATTTAAATTTCATATTTTGGAACAATATGATTGAGAGAAATAATAACTCCAACAAACTTTTAAAAATATTTATTTTTTTTCCTGTTATTTTCTATTTTGGAAAAAGAAGTTATATAGCTTTTGATGAAGGATTTTATGCATTGCAAGCTAGATGGATATTAGAGAAAGGGAACTGGACAATTCCTTTATGGTGGGATAAGTATGTCTTAGATAGAACAATTGGGTTACAAGTTTTAATAGCAAAGTCACAAGAAATATTTGGCGAGAATATTTTCTCGGCATATTTGCCAACAACGATTGCAGCGATATTAATGTTGTTTTTAACTTATAAATTACATGAGGAATTTTTTGAGAAAAGATATGCAATCTTTTCTCCACTAATACTTTCAACAACATATTTATGGTTTGATTACTCTCATTTGGCTACTCAAGATATTATTTATTCATGTCTGGTAACTTTAGGAGTATTTGCTTTAGTAAAAATAAAAAGCAAAAATAACAAGTTTTATATTTTTGTATTTGGGATTTGGATAGGTTTAGCTTTTATGATGAAGACTTTTCTTGTGGCTGTTCCTATTGCGGCACTAACGCCATATTTATTTACAAAAAAGAATCTTTTAGCTTCAAAATTCTTTTGGATTGGATTATTAATTGGTTTTTATCCATTTTTCTTATGGGCTTACAATATAAATTCTTATTTAGATCAGAATATTATCTTTTACTTATTTGGAAAATTAAATATTCTTTCTAATGAAAACAATTTTACAAATCCTTTCTATTATTATTTTTGGAATATCCCTTTGACATTTTTGCCATGGAGCATATTTTCTATTATCGGTTTAATTTGGAATATCTCACAAAATAAAAAAGAAAATCTTATTTTGACTTACTTTCCACTAATTTTGATACTAATAATGAGTATTTTTTCTACAAAAACGCAATATTACCCTTTGCAAATAGCTTCAATCCTATCTTTAAATTCATACACAGGTATTATTTTTTTATTCGGTTCAAAAAAATATAAATCTTTGGTCGTTTTTATTACATCAAAATTAATTCCTTTATTAACTATTTCGTTAGTTATTTCATATTTTATTTTTTTCAAAGAAAATTTAAATTTTACCTTAAAAGAAAACACATTTATGATTTTAGGATTAATATCTTTTGCAATGGCTTGGTCTTTTATAAGACACGATATTACCATCAAAAAAGTTTTTATAATTTTAATTATTGGTCCTTACCTATTGACATCTTTACTCTTGCAGTCAGGTTTGTTTACAGACAGATCAAGAGAATTAAGAGAAACTATGGAATATCTTTCTTCGTTTGATATTCTCAAAAATCAAATCATAAAAGTTGATAAAAGTTCTATTAAAAATGAAAAGTCACAATCAAAAATTATAAGAATATCTCTCTTAACTCCAAACCTTGGAGAGGGTATTGATAGTATTAAAAAAATGAATTCTGCAGATTTCGCATGGTCCACTTTATCTTCAAAAGAATTAAAGGAAACTGACTCTTATCAAATAATTTATGAAAATAAAATTTTGTATCCTTGGAAATTAGTAAGAAAAAACTAATCAGTTTATATTAATATTATGTTGATTAAAAATTGAATTAAATGAAATCTATAAATACTTGGAATATATCAAATGATAAACTTCACCAATTATTTAAAAATAATACTGAATTCATATCACTTAATGTTCGAGGTAATACTTGGGAGCCAATTACGAGATGGCTTAAATTAGATTCCAGAATATTCAAAGGAACAACTACCAAAGCAAGAATTACTTTATGTGATATTGAATCACTAGCAGAAATATACAATTATAGATCTATAAGATGGAAAGCAAAAAAATTAACCCCAATACCAACAAACTCAGTTCCTAAATTTATAAAAAACACTTTACGCAAAATTCCAATAATTAAGCAACTTGCATTTGAACTAGAAATTGTATTTTATAAATATCAAGAAAAATCAAGTGATCATAAGATTACTATAGTTATCCCTGCAAGAAATGAAGAGGGTAATAAAAAACTTTTAATAGAAGCTTTAAATAAATTTAAAAATATTCCTAATGAAATTGAAATAATATTTGTTGAGGGAAATAGTAAAGATAAAACTTTTCAAATGCTAGAAAATCTAACTAAGGATTTCTCAAATTACTTCAAGATAATTCTTTTAAAACAAACTTCTAAGGGTAAAAAAAATGCTGTTGTTGAAGGTTTCAATATTTCCTCTGGTGAAACTCTCGCTATTATAGATAGCGACTTCACAGTAGATATTAACGATAGTATCAATGCAATAATGGAATCAACCAAGAATGAGAATATACTTATTAACTGCTCCCGAACAACATTTCCTATGGAAAAAGATGCTATGAGATGGGCAAATTATATCGGAAATAGATGTTTCGCTATATTTTTATCGATATTGATTAACAAACAAATTTCCGATTCACTTTGTGGAACAAAAGTATTCTCCAGAAAGTTTTTTAAATTGATGAAAAAAAATGGTAGTTGGGAATCCAAGTCAGATCCATTTGGGGATTTTACAATAATCTTTGAAGCCGCCAAAAATAATATTAAAATTCTAAATTATCCAGTTAGATATTATGCTAGGAAATCAGGTGCGCCAAATATATCAAGATGGGTAGATGGTATTAAATTGCTAAGGGTTTGTTGGGAATATATGATTTCAGACATCTAAATAAAATAAGAGTTTATTTTTTTCGCAAATAAATTAAAAAAACGCAGCGAAAAAGTAATAAAATAGTTAGATTCTTTGTGTGAGATCCCATCTAAAATCTCTTTTATGAAGTTTAAACTTCACTTAAAAAAAATATCAAGCAATTCCAATAGAGAAACTTTCAGTAAAGTTCTGATTGTTAGACTCCCATGTAATCCAATATTTCCAATTGGGCCTATTTATCTAGCTGATCATATTCACAAATGCTTCCCAGATATAGAACAAAAATTTATTGATTTAGCGATAGTACCTTCAAACAATATCTCTAAATACCTAAAAAGAACAATTGATCAATTCAGACCTCATCTAATCATTTTTTCATGGAGAGATATACAAATATATGCCCCAGTTGATGGGAGAAGCGGTAACCCTCTTCAAAACTCCTTTGAAGTTTTCTACTCAAAGAATATTTTTAAAAAAATTAGAGGCGCTTGGGGAGGCTTAAAGCTAATAACATCCCATTATGAAGAAATAAACAGGAATACATCATTATTAAAAATGGGACTCAAAAGAGCCCAAAAGTACAATAAATCAGTAAAAGTAATTTTAGGGGGTGGTGCCGTAAGTGTTTTCTATGAGCAGCTAGGTAATTTATTACCAAAAGGCACAGTAATTTCTGTTGGGGAGGGCGAAAATCTAATCGAAAAGATTATTAAAGGTGATTCTATTGCAGAAGAAAGATGTTATCTAGCTGGGGAAAAGCCCAGAAATAAACTAATACATGAACAGCCCTCAGGAACTATTAAAACAGCATGTAACTACAAATATATTCAATCTATTTGGGGGAAATTTGATTGGTATATCGAAGGGGGGGATTATTATGTAGGAGTTCAAACTAAAAGAGGTTGTCCACATAATTGTTGTTTCTGCGTATACACAGTTGTAGAAGGTAAAAAAGTTCGAGTTAATCCGGTAAACGAAGTTATTAAAGAAATGAAGCAACTTTATGACATGGGTGTCAGAGGGTTTTGGTTTACTGATGCTCAATTTATTCCAACAAAGAAAAACATAGAGGATGCCAAGTTACTTCTTCAATCAATAAAAGATCAAGGTTGGCATGATATTAAATGGGCTGCATACATAAGAGCAGATAATATTGATTCTGAATTAGCACAACTAATGGTAGATACAGGTATGAGTTATTTTGAAATAGGTATCACCTCAGGATCGCAAGAACTTGTTAGAAAAATGAGATTGGCATATAACCTTGAAACTGTATTGGAAAATTGTAGAATGCTTGTCAAATCAGGATTTAAAAATCATGTCTCAGTAAATTATTCTTTTAACGTTTTTGATGAAACTCCAAGTACAATTAGGCAGACTATTGCTTACCATAGAGAACTAGAAAACATCTTCGGAAAAGGTCTGGTAGATCCAGCTATATTTTTTATAGGTTTACAACCCCATACTCTCCTTGAAAAGTATGCTTTAGAGCATAAAATTTTAAAGCCTAATTACAACCCAATGAGTATGATGCCATGGACAGCTAGAAAACTTCTATGGAATCCAGGAGCTCTTGGTAGAAAGCTTGGAGAAGTTTGCCTTGAAGCCTTTGATAACAAAGAAGATGAGTTTGGTAAAACAGTTATAAACATCCTTGAAAGAGATTATGGTAAGTCTTCCTTAAGTGAGTCTTTGACGGTTCGTCCACTAGCAGAAAGAAAATTAGCCAAATTAAAAACGTAAATTAATTAATTTGGACTTCTAATTTGATTTTTCTAACTATCTTTAATTAATCAATCCTCTTTTTCGATTGAGCTTGATATTCCTTTTGATTTCAGAGACTCAGAATAAAACTCTGCTGGTTCCAAATCGCAAACAATTACTAAACCAACTCCAGTATTATGCGCTTCGAGCATTATAGATATGGCATCTTGCTCGCTTAATTGAGGAACAACCTCTCTTAGTGAAATAGTGACATACTCCATAGAATTAACAGGATCATTGTGGAGTAAAACTTTATATTTAGGGGATTTATTTTTTAATTCATCTGGCTTCTTCTCGAGGACTGCTGCATTATTATTATCTTTTTCAAACTTTATATTTGACATTTATTTCAGTTAAAAATTTAGATAATAGTTATTATATATTAATTATTCGTTCCATTGCATTAATAACATTTGTTCGTGTATTAAATGCAGATAATCGAAAATAACCTTCTCCTGCTAGTCCAAAACCACTTCCAGGAGTTCCAACAACACAAGCTTTTTCAAGTAAATGATCAAAGAAGTCCCAAGAAGACATTTTGTCTAAAGCTTTAATCCAAATATAAGGAGCATTATCTCCTCCATAAACTATGAATCCTGCCGTCTGAAGTTTATTTTTCATTATTCTTGCATTTTCCATATAAAAATCTATTAAACCCTTAACTTCTTTTTTTCCTTCTGGTGAATAAACTGCCTCTGCTCCTCTCTGGACAACATAACTAACTCCATTAAATTTGGTGCATTGACGCCTATTCCAAAGGGACCATAAATCAAATTTCTGATCTTTTGAATTAAATCCTACAAGATTTTTAGGAATTACTGTATATGCGCATCTAACTCCTGTAAAACCAGCATTTTTTGAGAAAGATCTAAATTCTATTGCACAATTCTTTGCTCCATCAATTTCATATATTGAATGTGGCAAGTCTTTATCTTGAATAAAAGCTTCATAAGCTGCATCAAAAAGAATTAGAGATTTGTGGTAGTTTGCATAATCAACCCATTTTTTAAGCTCCTCTTTAGTAATTGTTGCTCCTGTTGGATTATTTGGAAAACAAAGATATAAAATATCAACTTTTGATGAAGGAATTTCTGGCAAAAATTTATTATTAGCGTTAATCGGAAGGTAAGTTAATCCTTGATAAGTTCCATTTTGGAGAGCTCGACCAGTTCTACCAGTCATAACATTACTATCCACATAAACTGGGTATACAGGATCGGTTACAGCAATTAAATTATCGTCACCAAGAATATCCAAAATATTACTGCTGTCGCATTTTGAACCATCTGAGATGAAAATTTCATCTGAAGTTATTTGACAACCTCTTTCTTGAAAATCGTGCTCAGAAATCTTTTCTCTAAGCCAATAATATCCTTGTTCTGGGCCATAGCCTTTAAATCCCTCAGTCGTTCCCATTTCATCTAATGCTCTGCTCATAGCAACTCTACAAGCTTTAGGTAATGGTTCTGTCACATCTCCTATGCCAAGTTTAATAACCTCTGATTTCTTATTATTTTGAGTATACAAATTTACTCTTTTAGAAATTTCAGGAAATAAATAACCTGCTTTAAGTTTTAGATAACTCTCGTTTACTCGAACCACTTGTAAAAATAAATATCATAACCTTCATAAGAATAATGGATCAATGTGCTTAAGTGGGAATTTGATGTTAATATATTGGTAGTTATGATTTAACAAAGATATAATCATAGCTATTTAATCAATTTCAATGGATTGAAAGTCGTCTAAAGTTGAAATACATAGCAGATTAAACTGTTATTAATTATTTTTAAAAAGTCTAATAATTTTAGCAATTAAGAAATTGCTTAATTGAATAATAAAATTTTTAATTATTAACTTTTGATTGATTTTCATATTCAAAACATACTAAATTTTTTATATGTCTCAGCAAATTGTAATAGCTGAGCAGGCGCGTATTGCAGCACTACTCACAGATGATCGGGTTGATGAATTAATTGTCGCTCAAGGTCAATACCAAATCGGTGATATTTTTTTAGGAACTGTTGAGAATGTTCTTCCAGGGATCGATGCTGCCTTTATTGATATTGGAGAAAGTGAGAAAAATGGCTTTATTCACGTTTCAGATTTAGGTCCTTTAAAACTAAAAAAGGGGGTAGTAGGAATCACTGAACTACTAGAGCCTAAACAAAAAGTTCTTGTTCAAGTAATGAAGGAACCAACTGGTAATAAAGGTCCTAGGCTTACTGGAAATATCTCATTACCTGGAAAATATTTAATAATGCAACCCTATGGACAGGGAGTTAATATTTCTAGAAAGATAAATACCGAGACTGAAAGAAGTCGTTTAAGAGCACTTGGGGTTTTAATTAAACCTCCTAGTACAGGTTTGTTATTTCGTACAGAAGCAGAAAAAATAAAAGAAGAGCTACTTATTGAAGATTTAGAGAATTTAATTCAACAATGGGATCAGGTCATAAGAGATTCAGAGGTATCTCATCCACCAAATTTAATCAATAGGGATGAAGATTTTTCATTCAAAATCTTAAGAGATTGTATTAAATCATCTACAAATAAAATTGTAATTGATAGTAAAATTGCTCTCGAAAAAGCAAAAGACTTTTTAGTAAATAGTGATCAGAATGTAGATCTAGTTTTTCATAATAATGAATTAAATGAACATATATTAGAAAAATACCAAATTAATAAAACTATTCAAAAGGCTCTTCAACCAAGAGTAGATTTGCCGTCAGGAGGATACATAATTATTGAACCAACTGAAGCTTTAACAGTAATTGACGTAAATTCAGGATCTTTCACAAGATCAGCTAACTCAAGACAAACTGTTTTATGGACAAATTGTGAAGCAGCTCTTGAAATCTCTAGACAAATGAAATTGAGAAATATTGGGGGAGTCTTAGTTATAGATTTTATAGATATGGAATCTAGAAGAGATCAATTTCAGTTGCTTGAACATTTTACTTCAGCCATAAAAGATGACTCTGCAAGACCCCAAATAGCTCAGTTAACTGAATTAGGTTTAGTAGAACTAACGAGAAAAAGACAAGGACAAAATATATATGAAATATTTGCAAAAAAATGTGATTCTTGTAATGGATTAGGACATACTGAAAATTTAATAAAATACCATAATACTAATTTAGAAATAAAGAATCCAGCTAATAATTCTAGTAAATTAAATCATACAAAATACCCAGATTTAGATACACCTCAATTAATTGAAAATCAAGAAAAGATTGCTGAAAAAGAGTTAAATTACATCAAGAATATAAACAAAGATGATGACCATATTAATAAAAAGGAAGCAGATAGTGAGATACAAAATACAGCGCATCCAAAAGAGAAGAAAGTAATAACTATCGAACTTAATGACGATGAAAAAATTGTCTACAGCCAACTAGGGATTAATCCTCTTATAAAATTAGGGAAAGAATATCTAACTCGTAATAACTATGTAAATTTAGAAGATAGCAAAAACAAAGAAAAAGAAACCGCTTTAAAACATAATAAAAAATCCAAAAATAAAGTTACGAATCCAAAACTAAATAAAAAATCATCAACTTCTAATACGAATGAGGAAGACGACTTAAAGGAATCTATAGAAGTAAATAACAACAATAAATTACCTTCAATCACAAATGAAAGTGTAGAAATTGAATTAAAAGAAGAAGTTGATAACAACAGAAGGAAAAGAAGAAGATCATCTGCAAGTATTGAATAAAGTTTCTGAGATAGGTATCGACGAAGTAGGTCGTGGGGCTGTTTTTGGCCCAGTATTCTCTGCTTCTGTAAGCTTAACTAGAAAAAATGCATTAATCCTAAAGAGATTAGGTGTTAGAGATAGTAAGCAATTAACTGAAAAAAAAAGAAAATTCCTTTTACCTAAAATTATTACATTATCATCTGATTACAGCCTGGGACAGTCTTCGGCAAGAGAAATAGACGAATATGGAATCAGATATGCTACTGAACTTTCCATGATTAGAGCTATTAAAAAGTTAAGAGATAAACCATTAGAACTCATAATTGACGGGCCATTATCATTAAGACTTTGGGAAGGAAATCAAAAAAATATAATTGCGGGTGATTCAAAATTTACTTCAATAGCTGCTGCAAGCATACTTGCAAAAGTAACCCGCGATTTTTTAATGGAAAGATTAGAAGAGAAACATCCTGGATACTTTATAAATAAAAATAAAGGATATGGTACAAAAAAACATTTTTCAAGTCTTAAGGCATATGGCTTGACTAATTTACATAGAAAAAGCTTCTTGACTAAATTAAATCTGATTTAAATCGCACCAATTTACAAAATCTTTTATTAATTGTTGCTGAACTCTAGATTTTATTCCTAATAAAATACCATTTAAGACTGAATGTCCAGTAGATTCCAAAATTCTTTTTGGCACAAGTTTCAAAAGAGGAGGTTGACTTACCGACACACCAAGAAGTGCTTCACCTTCTAATCCAACATCAGTTGCCTCCAAGTTTGCTTTCAAAGTTAATTTGAAATCATCTATCAAGCCAAGGCCATGTAACTTACTATCAAGTGCGCTCATTTTTAAAATTCCATCTGTATTCTCAACTGCTATTGATACAACTGGGTTAACATCTAATTGAAAAACTCTGAAACTTGTTACTGTATACTTGTACATACCATCCCCTTTAGGTACTAATTTATTGGGGTCAAGCATTGCTCCTACAACTCTTTCTTCTTCTAAAAGATACCTAGAAAGATATTCTTTATTCCTTGTTACAGAAAGCTTAAGTTTCTGTTTAGCATCAAAAGCCAAAAGCATTTTTCTATATACCTCCAATGCTTATTTGATCTCTGTTTCTCTTATAATTAATCATGCGCAAACAAGTTGCATATTTAGGTCCTCAAGGGACATACGCAGAAAAAGCAGCTCATATTTTGTCAAAACTTGCTAATTTTGATTCCCCTATATTTGTACCATGTAACGGGCTATATTCGGTTATTAAATCTATAGCCTACAACAATTGTGATGCAGCAATAGTCCCTATAGAAAATTCTGTTGAAGGCGGAGTTACAGCGACTTTGGATGCGCTCTGGAAATTTCCTGATATTAATATCAATAAAGCAATTGTCTTACCAATAAAACATGCCTTAATAAGTGATGGTGAAATCTCAGATATATCTGAAGTATTATCTCATCCACAAGCTTTAGCTCAATGTTCAGAATGGTTATCTGAGAATCTTCCTGAAGCAATCACTTTATCTACCAATTCAACTTCTGAAGCTGTAAATATGGTAAAAGGGAGTTCATTTAGAGCCGCTATTGGATCAAAATCACTCACTGAAATAGAGGGTCTTAAAGAATTAGCTTTCCCTATCAATGATGTTCCAGGAAATTGTACAAGATTTGTTTTATTGAGTAAAGAATCCATTTTAAGTAGAGCTAATATTGCAAGTTTTGCATTCTCATTACTATCAAATAATCCTGGGGCTTTGCTTAAAGCCTTAAATTATATTGCAGAACTTGGATTCAATATGAGCAAGATTGAATCAAGACCTTCTAAGAGAGAACTAGGAGAATATATAATTTATGTTGATCTTGATTTAAATTCTAAAACAAATATTGAAACCTTCTGTGAATTAAAGAAAAAATTAAAGCCTCTCTGTGAACATTTAGTTGATTTTGGTTGTTATTTATCAGAAAATATTTATTTAGATTAATTAACCTCGACATTTAAAAACGCCAAATTCCATTAAACCTTTTTTAAAAGCCCAATCCATTAATAAAATTGTTGGAACCTCTCTTATAGACTTTAGTAATGCTCCTGGACCAAGGGAAAGAATAGCATTAGGTCTTCTCATTCCTTCAAAAATTGAATCGAACCAAGATGGATTTGTAAATGAATTCCAATTCTCAGATATAACTTCTCCAGAACTGTTTTTGTTTTTGATAAGGATTCTTGTAAATTCATTTATACTCATAAACTTGGGATGTACCCATTGTTCAAGTAATTGCTTTAAAACAATTTTTTCAAGAATTGATGGAGGATTGATTTTTAAATCTCTTGAATTCCAATCTGCTAATGCTAAATAACCACCTGGTCTTAAAGTTCTTAACATTTGATCAGCAAATTTAGATTTGTTATTCATATGAGCTCCTGCCTCAACACTCCAAATCCCATCAAATGAACCATCTTCAAATTTCAAATCCAAAGCATCCATAACTTTGAAGTTGCATCTACATTCATGAGGAGTGAGTTCTATAGCTCTTTTTACTTGGGCTGGACTAATGGTTATTCCTGTCACATTAAATCCATAATAATTTGCAAGTATCCTAGAACTTCCGCCTATGCCACAACCTACATCAAGTATTCTAGAACCTCTTGGTAACTTATCTAAACCACTCCAACTTACTAACTCGTGCACAAATTGTACTTTTGCCTTCCTAAAATCAATATTCTTGCTTGGAGGATAGAAACCTAAATGAATATGCTCTCCCCACAATCTTTCTAGAAGTTTATCTTGAGTCCATGAATCATAAGCAGAAGCTACAGTACTAGAAGAAATATATTTTCTTGTGTTAATCCTCCAAAGTATTAAATAGGTTAACAGAAGAATTATTACTAAAAAAATTGAAGGTATTAAATACGAGGACATTTAACTTTCTTTAGTATCAGGAAAACTTTCTTTTAAAGCTGTTCTAGCTGCTAATTGTTTTCTAGTATGATCTAACATTTCAAATTCTCTTTGCAGCCTTATATATGTATTTCTCTCTTCTAAAAGTCTCTGCTGCTCTTCTGCAACCTGTCCTCCTAGATGAGCGCCAATCCAAAAGGATAATTCCATAGGATTTTCTGGTAACTTATCTGGAAGAATTTTTTGGGAATTAGTTAATTTACTAGTTAATTTAACTACATCATTTAAAGCTTCAGTAACTGAGTCTCTTAAAATATCCAGCTTCTGAAAACTTTCAATACTTTCATCATTAATCCAACTAACCATAGCTGAGCAATAAGGAGTTGATCTAACAATTTCTAAAATCTGGAATCTCTGCTGACCAATAGTAATTATATTACTTCTACCATCCTCTGCTGTTTGATGTTTTATTATTTGAGCACAACAACCAACATTAGCCATGCTTTTAGTATTCGGATCCCATTTAATTACTCCAAACATTGAATCCAATTCAAGTACAGATTTAAGCATCATTCTGTATCTTGATTCAAAAATATGTAATGGTAAAACTTCTTGAGGGAAGAGAACAACTTCTGGCAAAGGGAATAAAGGTAATTCCCTTACTGAAAGCTCTCCCATTTAAACCTCAATTCATTTATTATATTTTAGTAAATTTAAGTTCTATTCGGGCTATCTTATAATTTTACTTCTATATCTACACCGCTAGGAAGATCTAATTTCATTAAAGCATCAATAGTTTTTGCAGAAGGGCTGTAAATATCAATTATTCTTCTGTGAGTTCTCGTCTCAAAATGCTCTCTAGAATCCTTATCTACATGAGGAGATCTTAAAACACAATAAATTTTCCTTTTAGTTGGTAGTGGAATAGGGCCTATAGCTGACGCTGCAGTTGTATCAGCTGTTTGAATAATTTTATCGCAAGATAAATCGAGCATTCTTCTATCAAATGCCTTTAATCTTATTCTAATTTTCTGTTGAGCAATTGAAGCAGTCATAAGTTAAAGTTAATCATATTTTAAGGGGGTTATTGGTAACCAATAACCCATCTCTTATTGATTTGTATATATTAGAATATCAAAGGGTAGCTTCGTAAAATTAAAGAGATTTATTCCATAATTTTAGAAACAACACCTGCTCCAATAGTACGTCCTCCTTCGCGAATAGCAAAGCGCATACCTTGCTCAATAGCAACTGGACATATTAATTCTCCAGTCATTTTTATTCTGTCGCCAGGCATTACCATTTCCACATTAGCACCATCATCAGAGGTAAATGCAGTAATTTGTCCTGTGACATCGGTTGTTCTTATATAGAATTGTGGTCTATAACCAGCGAAAAAAGGAGTATGTCTACCACCCTCTTCTTTCTTAAGAACATAAACTTCTCCTTCAAATTTTGTATGAGGAGTAATTGATCCTTTTTTGACTAGCACCATACCTCTCTCGATATCTTCCTTTTGAACACCACGCAGAAGAAGTCCAACATTATCTCCAGCCATCCCTTCATCAAGTAGTTTTCTGAACATTTCAACACCAGTAACAGTAGTTAACCTAGTGTCTCTAATTCCTACTATTTCAACTTCTTCACCAACTTTTACTTTACCTCTTTCAATTCTTCCAGTAGCAACTGTTCCTCTACCTGTAATAGAAAAAACATCTTCGACTGCCATTAAAAATGGTTTGTCAACTTCTCTTTCAGGTTCTGGGATACTGGCATCAACAGCCGTCATTAATTCTTCAATCTTTGATTCCCAAGTGGAATCACCTTCCAAAGCTTTTAGACCTGAAACTTGAACAATGGGTATCTCATCTCCTGGGAAATCATAACTATCTAAGAGTTCTCTAATTTCCATTTCGACAAGTTCAATGATTTCTTCATCATCTACCATGTCACATTTATTTAAAGCAACCACTAAAGCAGGCACTCCAACTTGTTTCGCCAAAAGAATATGCTCTTTTGTTTGAGCCATAGGACCATCGGTTGCGGCACAAACCAAAATTGCACCATCCATTTGAGCAGCCCCAGTGATCATATTTTTAACATAATCAGCATGACCTGGGCAGTCTACATGGGCATAATGTCTGTCTGCGGTTTCATATTCAACGTGTGCAGTATTGATTGTTATACCACGCTCTCTTTCTTCTGGAGCACCGTCTATGTCTCCATAATCTTGAGCTTGTGCCTGACCTTTTTTAGCTAGAACATTAGTTATAGCAGCAGTTAGGGTTGTTTTTCCATGATCAACGTGGCCAATAGTACCTATGTTGACATGTGGTTTGTTCCTTTCGAACTTCTCGCGAGCCATTTGAATTAAAGAATCGAGGGTTAAAGAGTGTTTGTTTTAGAGATCAGGAGTTGCCCTGATTCTTGGAAATGATAGCTTCAGCAACATTACGAGGAACTTCCTCATAATTTGCGAACTCCATTGAAAAAATTCCCCGACCTTGAGTCATTGATCGGAGTTGAGTAGCATAACCGAACATTTCGGCTAGAGGCACTTTGGCCTGTACTTTAGACAATCCATCATCGACAGATTGTCCTTCGACTTGACCTCTCCTCGAGGAGAGGTCTCCAATTACAGATCCAAGAAAATCATCAGGACTTTCGACCTCGACTTTCATCATAGGCTCTAATAGGACAGGATTGCATTTTTTAACCCCATCTTTAAAAGCCATTGAACCTGCAATTTTGAAGGCCATTTCAGATGAGTCTACATCGTGGAACGAACCATCGACTAGTGTTACTTTTACATCAATCAGCGGATAACCGGCAAGAACACCTCCTTCACAGGTTTCTTTCATACCATTTGAGGCTGGCCCAATATATTCTTTTGGAACTGTACCACCTACAATTTTGTTAACAAATTCAAAACCTTTACCAACTTCAGCAGGTTCCATTTCAATTATTACATGTCCATACTGTCCTTTACCTCCTGTTTGCCTTGCATATTTTCCTTCTCCCTTAGAACTTGATCTAATTGTTTCCCTGTAAGAAACCTGAGGAGCACCAATATTAGCCTCAACTTTAAATTCTCTTAACATTCTATCTACGAGTATTTCTAAATGTAATTCACCCATACCAGCTATTACAGTTTGATTTGTCTCTTGATCTGTACTTACCCTAAAGGTGGGATCTTCCTCAGATAAGGCTTGTAAAGCTTTTGAAAGCTTTTCCATATCTCCCTTGGTTTTTGGTTCAACAGCAACTGAGATGACAGGTTCAGGAATAAATAAAGTTTCTAGAACTATTGGATCATCGGTATTACATAAGGTGTCGCCTGTTGTTGTATTTTTCAACCCCAAAACGGCTCCTAAATCTCCAGCTCTTAATTCATCAACTTCTTCCCTCTCGTCAGCTTTCAATATGACTAATCTAGAGATTCTCTCTTTAGCATCCTTAGTGGAATTCATAACATAACTACCTTTTGATAGCACTCCTGAATACATTCTTACAAAAGTCAATTTCCCATAAGGATCAGACATTACCTTGAAAGCTAATGCACTAAAAGGAGCGTTATCATCAGATGGTCTAATATCTTCTTTACCATTTGGTAAAACACCTTGAATTGGCTTTACATCCACTGGGGCAGGTAAATAATCAACAACAGCATCTAAAACTAATTGAACTCCTTTATTTTTAAAGGCTGATCCACATAAAACAGGAACTAAACCATGCTTGAGGACTCCTTCTCTGATACCTTTTTTTAGTTGCTCTTCATTTAATTCTCCTGTTTCCAAGAATATTTCAATTAATTCCTCATCATTCTCTGCAACACTTTCCATTAACTTACTCCTCCATTCTGTTGCTTCATCTTTCATATCTTCTGGTATTGGAGCCTCTTCAATATCGGTTCCAAGGTCATTTTTATATAAATAAGCCTTATTACTTACTAAATCAATAATCCCTGAAAGATCCCCCTCAGCACCTATTGGGAGCTGAATAGGAAAAGCGTTTGCTTTGAGACGCTCCTTAATTTGTTGATTAACTTTTAAAAAGTCTGCTCCTGTTCTATCCATTTTATTAACAAAAACCATCCTTGGAACAGAATATCTATCAGCTTGTCGCCATACTGTTTCTGATTGTGGCTGAACTCCTCCTACAGCGCAAAATACAGCTATTACTCCATCTAATACTCTCATTGATCTCTCAACTTCAATCGTAAAGTCAACGTGACCGGGAGTATCAATAATATTAATCCTATGATCCTGCCAACTTGTAGAAATTGCAGCAGCTGTAATTGTAATTCCTCTCTCTCTTTCTTGAGCCATCCAATCAGTTACCGCAGCACCATCGTGTACTTCACCAATTTTGTGAACAACTCCTGAATAAAAAAGTATTCTTTCAGTTGTTGTTGTTTTACCAGCATCAATATGAGCAGCTATACCTATGTTCCTAACTTTTTCTAGGGGAAAGTCGCGTGCCAATGTAAAAACTCCAAATAGAATAATTTGCTTAATAGCTTCAGTTTATTTGATTAATAAACTTTTTCTAATAATAAACTAATTAAGGACCATTTTGGACGAAATTAGTATCTGTAGTGAGCAAAAGCCTTATTAGCTTCTGCCATTTTATGAGTATCTTCCCTCTTCTTCACTGCGCTACCAGTTTCATTAGCTGCATCCATTAATTCGCCAGCTAATTTTTGTGACATGCTTTTCCCATTTCTTCCTCTTGAAAAAGTAACAAGCCATCTTAGTGCCATTGCTGTTCCTCTTTCTTGACGAACTTCCATGGGAACTTGATAAGTAGCACCACCAACTCTTCTAGCTCTTACCTCAACTAAAGGTGTAGCATTCTTTACAGCTGTCTCAAATAATTCGACAGCATTTCCACCTGTTCTCTCACTTATAAGAGAAAAAGCATCTGATAATATTTTTTGTGCAGTAGATTTTTTTCCATGTTTCATCAATCTAGAAATCATCATTGAAGCAAGACGACTATTAAATTGTGGATCTGGCAAAACGGGTCTTTTTACAGCTGCATTACGACGTGACATATTTAAAAAAATTGATGTTAAAAGTTAATCATTTTTAGGGGCTTTTGCGCCATATTTAGATCTGGATTGACGTCTATCTTTGACTCCAGCAGTATCTAAAGTTCCTCTGATTATATGATATCTTACTCCTGGTAAATCTTTAACTCTTCCTCCTCTCAGCAAAACAACAGAGTGTTCTTGCAAGTTATGTCCTATACCAGGGATATAGGCAGTAACTTCGAAACCTGAAGTTAATCTAACTCTTGCAACTTTTCTTAAAGCAGAATTAGGTTTCTTAGGAGTTGATGTATAAACTCTTGTACATACTCCTCTTCTCTCTGGACAAGATTTAAGCGCAGGAGATTTTGTTTTTCTTGTCAGACGTTTTCTTTCTGAACCAATTAATTGAGAAATGGTCGGCATCTATAATTTATAGAAAAAAATACTTATTAAAACATCATAACCTTTTACGAGTCATATCTAAAAGTATTTTTATTTTTTTTGATTTATAAATAAAATTTTAATTTGTTTAGTAATTCTTCATTATTTTAGCTTTGCATTTTGATATTCATTTTTATAATAGAAATAAATTAAATTTTTTATATAGTTAAATAATCTATGCGAGAGAGTATCAAAAGAAGCATCGAGCCATATCAAGATAGTTATTCTCCAAATGGGATTATTGGAGAAAAAGATGCTTGTGGAGTAGGTTTTATAGCGAATATTGACGGCAAAGAGAGTAATTGGATATTAAAGCAATCTCTAAAAGGTTTGAATTGTATGGAGCATAGGGGGGGATGCGGAGGAGATAGTGATTCTGGTGATGGAGCAGGGATTTTATGTTCAATTCCATGGACATTCTTAGATAAGGAGTTGCAATTAAACACTAAAACCTTTGAAAAGAGAGGTTTAGGTATGATTTTCATGCCAAATAATGAATTAAAAGTTAAAGAATGCAAACTAATATGCGATGAAGAAGCAAAAAAATTAAATTTCAAAAAAACATATTGGAGAAATGTACCTGTCAAAAATAAAACATTAGGTCCTTTAGCAAAAGCAAACGCGCCATTTATTAGTCAATGGATCGTTTGTATAGAAAAAGATGATTGTAGAGATATTGAGATGCTTTTATTTCAACTAAGAAAAAGAATTGAAAAAAGGGTTAGAGATAATACAAAAAATGCTATCGGTGAATGCGAGTTTTATTTCGCATCACTAAGTTCCAAAACCATTGTCTACAAAGGTATGGTTAGATCTGAAATTTTATCAGAGTTTTACGAAGATTTAAAGAAAGAAGATTTTAAAGTTTCTTTTTCTGTTTACCATCGAAGATTTAGCACAAACACTTTACCAAAATGGCCTCTTGCTCAGCCAATGAGGTTTTTAGGTCATAATGGAGAAATAAATACGTTACTTGGCAATATCAATTGGGCTAAAGCTTCAGAAACACATATAGATGAGTACTGGGGGGAATTATCAAGAGATATAAAACCAATAGTTGATATAAATAAAAGTGATTCATCAAATCTTGATGCGACTCTAGAAATTAATATTCGTTCAGGAAAACCGATAACTGATTCTTTATTAAGACTTGTTCCAGAGGCATTTAGAGATCAACCAGAACTTGAACACAGAAGTGACATAAAAGCATTTTATGAATATTCAGCGAGTCTCCAGGAAGCTTGGGACGGTCCTGCTTTATTAGTATTTGCTGATGGAAATTTTGTTGGAGCAACTTTAGATAGGAATGGGTTAAGACCTGCAAGATATTCAATTACCAATGATGGTTTTGTAATAATGGGTTCCGAAACAGGAGTGGTAGATATTGAAGAAAATAGAGTAATAGAAAAAGGGCGCTTAGGTCCTGGTCAAATGCTGGCAGTAGATTTTCTTCAAAATAAGATTTTGAGGAATTGGGATGTTAAATCAGAGGCTGCTAAAAGAGAGAACTATGAAAATCTTTTACAAGAAAGAATTGTAAAACTCAAAAAAAATGAATGGAATAACACTTGCGTTTTGAAAGATCTTCAATTACTTCAACAACAAACTGCTTACGGTTTTTCTTCAGAAGATAATGATCTAATTCTTGATTCAATGGCTTCTCTTTCTAAAGAACCGACATATTGCATGGGTGATGACATTCCATTGGCTGTTCTTTCTTCAAAGCCGCATATTTTATACGATTATTTCAAACAAAGATTTGCTCAAGTTACTAACCCTCCAATAGATCCTTTAAGAGAAAAATTAGTAATGAGCTTAGAAATGCATCTTGGTGAAAGATGCTCCCCTTTTGAAACAAAAAATATTAAACCTTTTATTCATCTAAATAGCCCAATCATTAATGAAGAAGAATTAATTTCACTAAAAGAATCAGAAATTAAATCTAAAACAATATCAAGTTTATTTGATATTGAGAAAGGTATTCAAGGTTTTGAAAAAAAATTAGAAGAAATATGTAAATTAAGCGAGATCTCAATAAATGAAGGCTGTTCTTTAATAATCATTTCTGACAAAGGAGTGAATTCAAAAAAAAGTTTTATTCCTCCTTTATTAGCTGTAGGTGCAATTCATCATTATCTGCTTAAAAAAGAAATAAGATTAAAGGCGTCCCTAATAATTGAAACTGGGCAATGTTGGAGTACCCATCATCTTGCTTGTTTAATTGGTTATGGGGTTAGTGCTGTTTGTCCATGGTTAACACTCGAATCTGGCAGACATTGGTTACAACATCCAAAAACCCAAAAACTTATAGCTAGTAAAAAAATCAATCCAATATCTATTGGAGATGTACAAAAAAATATTAAAAAAGCTTTAGAAGATGGACTAAGAAAAATACTTTCTAAAATAGGAATCTCTCTATTATCTAGTTATCATGGCGCTCAAATTTTTGAGGCTGTTGGGATTGGTTCTGATTTAATAAAAATAGCTTTTGATGGAACTACAAGTCGAATTGCAGGAATTACATTGAAAGAACTTGCAAATGAATCACTTGTAATTCACTCAAAGGCATATCCAGAAATCGATTTGAAAAAATTAGAGTTTCTAGGATTTGTTCAATTTAGAAATAACGGAGAATATCATTCCAATAACCCTGAAATGTCTAAAGTTTTGCATTCCGCTATCAAGCAAGGACCAGGATACAATCATTTTGAAACTTATAAAAAACTTATCCGTAATAGACCAATTACTTCTTTAAGAGATTTACTAACAATTGACTCGAAAAGGAAAAGTATTTCATTAGATCAGGTTGAAAGTGTTGAATCTATATGTAAAAGGTTTTGTACAGGAGGCATGAGTTTAGGAGCATTATCAAGAGAAGCTCATGAAGTATTAGCAGTTGCAATGAATAGAATTGGAGGGAAAAGTAACAGCGGCGAAGGAGGTGAAGATCCTGCTCGATTTAACGTATTAAAAGATATTGATGAAAATACTCAATCAGCCACATTACCTTTCATAAAGGGTCTTGCAAATGGAGATACTGCCTGCTCAGCAATTAAACAAATAGCCTCTGGAAGATTTGGAGTTACTCCAGAATATCTCAGAAGTGGTAAGCAACTTGAAATCAAAATGGCTCAAGGAGCTAAACCAGGTGAAGGGGGACAATTACCAGGGCCAAAAGTTGATTCATATATAGCAAAACTAAGAAACAGCAAACCTGGGGTAGCCTTAATATCTCCGCCCCCTCATCATGATATTTATTCAATTGAAGATTTAGCACAATTAATTCATGACTTGCACCAAGTACATCCAAAAGCGAAAGTAAGTGTAAAGCTTGTATCTGAAATTGGCATAGGTACTATTGCCGCTGGGGTAAGCAAAGCGAATGCTGATGTAATACAAATCTCTGGGCATGATGGAGGGACTGGCGCTTCTCCTCTAAGTTCTATTAAACATGCTGGTTTACCATGGGAACTAGGAGTCGCAGAGGTTCATAAATCTCTACTTGAAAATAATCTTAGAGATAGGGTGCTTTTAAGAACTGACGGAGGTCTAAAGACAGGATGGGATGTGGTTATTGCAGCTCTACTAGGTGCTGAAGAATATGGCTTTGGTTCAGTAGCAATGATCGCAGAGGGCTGCATAATGGCTCGTGTTTGTCACACAAACAAATGTCCTGTAGGAGTTGCTACTCAAAAAGAGGAATTAAGAAAAAGGTTTAAAGGTTTACCTGATAATGTAGTTAATTTTTTCATATATATTGCTGAAGAAATAAGACAAATAATGAGCAGTATTGGTGTTTCAAATATGGAGGAATTGATTGGTAATCAGGAATTTTTAACAACTAGAAATATAAGTCTTCCAAAAACTAAGAACATTGATCTTAGCGCCTTGGTTAATAATAAAAACTTTGTTAGTGATAGGTCATGGTTAAAACACTCTAAAGATGCTCATAGTAATGGATATGTCTTAGAAGATAAATTTTTATCTGATGCTGAATTTATGCATTCCATAAAAAATCATGGAAAATTAACTAAAAATATTGAAATCAGAAATACAGATAGAAGTGTTTGTGCAAAAATATCAGGAGAAATTGCTTCCCGTTATGGAAATAATGGATTTAGTGGTGAACTAAATCTCAATTTCAATGGATATGCAGGACAGAGTTTTGGTGCTTTTTTATTAAAAGGAATGAATATCCAATTAATTGGTGAAGCCAATGATTATGTTTGCAAAGGAATGAATGGCGGAGTGCTTGCTATTATGCCTCCACAAATAGAGGAGAAATCTTCAGAGCAAGTAATCTTGGGTAACACCTGCCTCTATGGTGCAACAGGTGGTAAGTTATTTGCCCTAGGTAAATCCGGAGAAAGATTCGCAGTTAGAAATAGTGGAGCTATTGCAGTCACTGAAGGTTCAGGCGACCATTGCTGTGAATATATGACTGGTGGAAAAGTAGTAATTTTAGGTCCAACAGGTAGAAATATTGGAGCAGGAATGACAGGTGGAATAGCTTACATATTGGATGAGAATAATGATTTAGAAAATAAAGTGAATAAGGAAATAGTCAATATCTATAAAATAAACAATCTTAAACAAGAAGAGATTTTATTAGGAATTCTTAGAGAGTATTATGAAAAAACAAAGAGTTTAAAAGCATTGAAAATAATAAACGATTGGTCTAATTTTAAGAGAATTTTCAAAATAATTGTTCCTCCTAGTGAAGAAGAAATGCTCGATATTAAAAATTAATGAATGCCTATTTTTATTAAGACTGAACTCATTAAAAAAGAATACCTAATTCAAAAAAATATTAGAAAGAAAGTAATTAATGAACATATTAAATGGATAGAAAATTTAAAGAGAAAAGGAGTTAATATTAAAAGCGGATTTTTGGTAGATGAATTAAAACAACCTGGTGATGGGGGATTACTAATTATTGATATTGAAACGTATCAAGATGCTCTAAAAATCATAAAGAATGACCCTATGATAAAAAATAATATTGTGGAATGGAAATTAAATGAATGGATTGATATTACTCAATAAATAATGAATTATCTTGGAAAATTTTTCATGAGTTTTTGAATCTCTTCCGCATGATAACTACTTCGAGTCAAAGGAGAACTGACAATTTGCATAAAACCTAATTCATTTTCTCCAAATAACTTAAAATAATTAAACTTTGAAGGACTAACGAATCTTTGAACCGGAAGATGTTTTGGACCTGGGGATAAGTATTGTCCAATAGTAACTATGTCTACATCATTTTTTCTTAAATCCATAAGAAGGTTTAAAACTTCATCATCCTTTTCTCCTAATCCCAACATAAATCCAGATTTAGTATAAACACTTGGGAAATATTCTCTAGTCCTTTTAAGTAATTCTAGAGTTCTTTGATAGTTTCCTTGTGGTCTTACTTTTTTATATAAAGATGGCACAGTTTCAATATTATGATTTAAAACATTTGGTTTAGAATCTAAAACCTTTTCAAGTGCCGACCAGTTACCACATAAATCAGGAATTAATAGTTCAATAGTTGTTTCAGAGGATTTTGTTCTAACTTCTGAAACACATTTGTAAAACTGCGAAGCTCCACCGTCATCCAGATCATCTCTGTTAACTGATGTAATAACGACATGTTTAAGATTCATTCTGCAAACAGCCTCTGCTAAACGATCTGGTTCTGTTGGATCTAAATTTCTCTTAGATCTGTCGAAATCGATATCGCAATATGGACATGCTCTAGTGCAGCCAGGTCCCATTATTAGAAAAGTTGCCGTACCACTTGCAAAACATTCGCCAATATTAGGACAACTTGCCTCTTGACATACTGTATTTAGTTTTAGATCACTCAACAAATTTGCAGTATTACCTATTCTCTCAACTTGAGGTGCTTTGACCCTTAACCAGCTCGGCTTCTCAACTGCATTATTAGAAATATTAGTCAAATTAATTTAATCAAATCGATTATCCTAGATTTTAATCAAAATTATGAAATTTTACTATTTTTACTTCCTTCCAATAAAGAAATTAAATTTCAAATTAATTATTGAAGCAATTGAAATTTTACTTTTGATAAAAATAATTTTTAATCTTTATTGAGAATTTACCCATTAAAACAAATAAAACAATAAACTAGTTGTTCTAATAACATAAAAAAGTACAATAACTAGAACGTTATTTTTAGTATAGTTTTCAAACATATTATATATAAATATATATATTAAAAATCCTTAATATTATCGTTTAAAATGTTCTATAAAGTGTTTTTTTTATAAGTATTTGATACAGTTAAAAATATATGTATTAAAACATTGACACTTAAATTTAAAAGAAAACGTTTTCTTTTATCTGAAAAAAATAGAAAATCCAAATCTATTGGATATGCAAGAGCTATTGATAGTGAATCTGATTACTTAGATGAACAAATAAAAACCTTAAAAAATGAGGGTTGCAGCTTAATATTTTCTGAAATCATAGGTATAGATGAAGAAATAAAACCCGAACTAAGAAAAGCTCTAAATTATTTGTCAAAAGGAGATGAATTAATTATCACAAAATTAGATAGGGCATTTTGTAATCGAAATGAATGTATAAAAACAATTAATAAACTCTTGAATAATGATGTTAAGTTGAGAACCTTGTCTGGATTTTTGTCTCCAAAAAATTCCTCTGAAATATCTTCTTCAGTCTTCCATATTTTATATGAGTTGGATAATTTGGATAATGAGTGCTTAAGAGAAAGAAAAAAAGAACTTGTTTTACAAAGAAGATTAAATGGAAATAATTTAGGAGGCAGACCAAAAATTAGTCCTTTAAAAGAATCACTAGTTATGAGGTTGCGTAAAGAGGGATGCTCATATAGATCAATCAGAACTCAAACTGGAATTGCTTTATCAACAATCCGAAGAATAATTCTAGATGGAGAAAAGAACTGATATGAATAAAAAAGAACTTGAAAACCTGATTAAAGAAAATCTTAAAGATACTGCACTACGTATTCATGAATTAGATAATAAGGATAGAAATAGTTTATTAGCCGAATATGAAGAATGGATCTTGAATGAATTAGATTTTGAGGAGGTTATGATGTTACCGTACGAAGCTTATACAAATAAATTAGATAGAGATTTCTTAGATGATTTAATCTAACATTAAACCAAATTATTATTATATTTATAAACAGCCTTGGCTATTTCAGGAAATAAAGTCTCATCTTTGAAGTATTTCTTTCCATTCCCAAAAACAACTAATAAAGTCTGTAATGAGTCATTATTAACCCACCAAGCAGCATCATGTCTAGCTTGAGACATTAGACCTGCTTTACTCCAGAAATTAATATTTTCGGGTAATCCTTCTCCTAAAAAACCGTCTACTTGATTAAGAGGATCCTTTTTAAGAACGTTCTTATTTAAATCTCTTTTTAAAAAACTTTTCAAATTTAAATTTTCTTTTTGATAATCAAGATTTATCATTATCTCCTCCAAAATCCTCGCAGTTGAATCTGTTGTCATCATATTTTTATTAATGTTGAGAGGTCCATAAAATTCTTTTTCTCTACCAAATGGTCCATCATCCCAAGTTTTTTGGCAGCAATTTATCTCGTTTAATTCATTCCAATTAAGTTCTTTTAACCAATCATTGATTATTGATCTTTGATATTTCCAATTCTCCCAAGGATCTCCTTCTATGCATGGACCACTTGTAGTCCCAGTGATGATATCGATTAAAAAGCTTGTAGCATCATTACTTGAGTAAAAAAGCATTTTATTTACTGCATCGATTATTTCTTGGTTTAATAATATTTTTTTTGTATCAATCCATGAGTATGCTGCGAGGCCATAAACAAGCTTTACGATGCTTGCAGGATAAATGAGTTTTCTATTATTGATTCCAACTCCAAAGCCTTTATTTATACGATTGCTTTCGCTTTTATAATTGATCCAAGTTATTGCGATATCATTCCTTAAATTTTCTATATTTTTAGAGCAAATCCTGTCTAAAATACCATTTAAAGCTAAACCCATTTCTTCTCTTAAATAATAAAAAGACATTTGATGAAAGAACATGTAGACCCTATCTCACTATTAAAACAAACAAATTTTTCAAACACTATTTGGTGGAAAGTAAAAATTAATATTTCTGGATATCAAAATGAAACTGAAAATAATTTAGTTACGGAAATTGTCAAAAATAGAATTTTTAGACTTATTTATCCCAATCTCTATCAGAGTAAAAATAAATTATCCAGAATATTAGTGCAATTTTATGAAGATGGGTATATCTGCTGGATTGATTTGCTAAAATTATCTATTGAAAAATTTGATTCTAAAAACAGTTTTGCCGAATCTGATGAAGAATCTATACAAGAAAAAATTCCATTGATACTTAATTGGATAAAAAATCAATCTAAAGTAAAAAATAAATATCTTTGGGGTGGCACATTAGGGCCAAATTTTGACTGTTCTGGCCTAATTCAAACTGCTTTTTTAAATCATGAAATTTATATACCTAGAGATTCATATCAAATAAAAAGTTTTTGCAGGCATCTTTTCAATTTTTCAGAAAACAATTATTCACTTAAAGAAGGAGATATTTTATTTTTTGGAAATAAAAAAAAATGTGATCATGTTGGTATTTATAAAGGAGATGGATTTTATTACCATAGTTCGGGTATCGACTACGGCAGAAATGGTATAGGAATAGACACTTTAAAAGAAACTAATGACAAAATATCACTTCACTATCAATCCAAACTTATTTCTGCAGGAAGAATATTTAGATCTTACAGATGGAATAAAACTATTAGATAAATTTTTATATAACAGCTAACTATTGCATATACTCTAGGTAAATTTTTAAATTAACCAGTTGTCCAAATATTTTTTACAATTGGCATTATAGTATCTAAATGAAGAGTGCCTACAAGAAGCCATGCAAAGACAGCACCTCCACAACCACCTAACCAAAACCCACTTGTAAAATCGGCCCAGCCTGCTCTAGTAAACAAGTCTGTGGGAGGATTGTATACTGTGGCGTCTGGGGGCTGAACATTAGGAGCTTTTCCAGGGGCATTATAAAGAACTAAAAGCCCTGTCAATATATGAACAGCTCCTATTGTTGCAAGTAGTCCTGCCGTTAACGCAAAATCAGAATTTCTTAACGGACCAGTCATAGAAAATGGACCATATAAAAGATATCCAAATGCAGCTCCAGTTTCTAAACCTCTAAAATTTGGAGAAATACCTTCTCTATAAAAAGGTAAATTATTAATAAAGGCTTTTGTAAAGTAACCGCTATTAACTGGTGTTGCAAGATTTCCAACGCAAGGATCTGACACTGTTTTAACAGCCCATTGATTTGCTATACCGATGTCATTTGGCTGAACAGAATTATCTATATATTTCTCATCAAATTTAATAGAACTTGTTGATTCTGAAAATGATTTTTGAAAGTCGCTCATTTTTAATAAAAGTGTAATTTGAATTTATTTAATCAGTAGCTGTAATCAATCTTCCAATTAATACAAGAAATACTGCTGGGGTTACTAGACCAATCAATGGGACAAATATTGATGGTAGGAACGTTGAAAAATCAGATGGCATAATCTATTAAAGATCTTTGAATACTTTAGTATTTAAATGGCAAATAGTGTTACTTTTATTACTGGATGATATAAAAATTATTAACTTTAATATATGCTCAATTTTCTCTCAATAGTTTTCATTATTTTAATACTATTTTTTATTGTTATTTTCAAGAGAAAATATTTATCTAATGCTTTTAATAAAAAGAAATTATATCCGATGAAATAAATAAATACTAAAAATAATATAATTACCTCTGCAGCAAAAAAAAAATAATCATAATCAAAAAAGCTTATACAAGTACTCAGAGTTTTATAAAAGAAAAAAAAGAGAAAAAATGAATAAACTTTTTAAAGGTTCAGCAGAAGATAAGTTAAAAGCCTTAAATCTTGCAGAAGAATTAGCCGATAAATCAACATTACCAATAATCAGACGGGGCTTAAAAGATATGGATCCTGCAATAGTAGAATTTTCAGCTTGTCTTATAAGAAAATTCAAATAATGATTTAGTTATTCATTTTAGTTTGAATTTTTCTAATCCTGTAAATTGGCCTGTTTTGACTTTCGTGATAAGTTCTAATTAAAAGTTCACTTAATAAACCAAAACTAAATAATTGAACCCCTGCTATTCCTAGTATCAGAGCAAACATAAGCATCGGACGATTACCTATATCTTCGCCCAATAATTTGATCACTATTAAGTAAGAAGTCATCCCAAGACTTAATAAAATACTTATAATCCCAACAAAACCAAAGCCGTACATAGGTCTTGTTAAGAATTTAGTCATAAACCAAACTGTAAGCAAATCCATTAAAACTCTAAATGTTCTATCAATCCCATATTTACTAGAACCGAATTTACGACTTCGATGATTAACTTTGATTTCTTTAATTTTGGCTCCTTCAATATTTGCTAAAACAGGTAAAAACCTATGAAGTTCTCCATATAATTTCATGTCATCTAGTATCTCTTTTTTAAACGCTTTTAAGGAACATCCATAATCATGCAGCTTAAGGCCCGTAACATTAGCAATTAACTTATTTGCAATTTTTGATGGTATACGTCTATTAATTAATTTATCTTTTCGATCATATCTCCAGCCACAAATTAAATCATAGCCTTCATTTATTTGTGATATGAGATTCGGAATATCATTAGGATCATTTTGTAAGTCCCCATCTAAAGTAATTACAATTTCGCCCTTAGAATTATCAAAACCTGCAGCCATAGCTGCTGTTTGTCCATAATTTTTTCGGAGTGTAATAACTGATAATTCCTGAATCTTGTTAGTTAATTCATCCAATACAGTGGACGTAGTGTCTTTAGATCCATCATTAACAACAACTAATTCAAAATTTAATTTATTAGATAGCATTACATTTAAAACTTCATCTAATAAATATCCAATACTTTCGCTTTCATTAAAAACAGGAATAATAATAGAAATCAACTGATTAACATATGTCATATAAATAGCTATTAATAATCCTTTAATTTTAACTTATCTAGAACAATAAAATATAAACAAAAAAAATCACCACTAATGTGGTGATTTAGATTATTTAGTAAGAGTTTATCCAAACTTACCTGAAGTAGATGCTATTACAAATGCTCCGAAAGTAAGAATGTTTCCAATTGTAAAATGCGCTAATCCAACTAATCTTGCTTGAACAATTGAGAGTGCAACTGGCTTATCTCTCCAGCCTACAAGGTTAGCTATTGGAGTACGCTGATGAGCCCAAACTAATGTCTCAATTAATTCTTGCCAGTAACCTCTCCATGAGATTAAGAACATGAATCCGGTCGCCCAGACTAGATGGCCAAATAAGAACATCCATGCCCAAGGTGATAAAGAATTGACTCCAAATGGATTATATCCATTAATTAGTTGAGCAGAATTCAACCATAGATAATCCCTAAACCAACCCATTAAATAAGTACCAGACTCATTAAATTGAGCTACATTACCTTGCCAAATTGCTAAATGTTTCCAATGCCAGTAGAAAGTAACCCATGCTATTAAGTTTAAAGCCCAGAACATTGCAAGATACATAGCATCCCAAGATGAACTATCACAAGTACCTCCACGACCAGGACCATCACATGGGAATGCATATCCTAAATCCTTTTTATCAGGAATTAGTTTTGTTCCCCTTGCATCTAAAGCACCCTTAATAAGGATTAAAGCAGTAGTATGAAGTCCAAGAGCAATGGCATGATGAACTAAGAAATCAGCAGGGCCTATTGGTAAAAATGAACTAAGAGCATCTTGCCTATTAATTAAATCCATCCAGTAATGATTTCCTGGTAAAGAATTTGCGGCGATACTAGCAGAACTTGTTGGATCGGATAATAAAGCATCAAAGCCATACATCATTTTTCCTTGAGCTGCTTGAACAAACTGAGCAAAAACAGGTTCAATTAAAATTTGTTTTTCTGGATTACCAAAAGCTACAACGACATCATTATGTACATATATACCTAAAGTATGGAATCCAAGTAACATAGTTACCCAACTTAAATGACTTATTAATGCTTCTTTAGTTCCTAAAACTCTAGCTAAAACATTATCTTTATTTAGTTCTGGATCATAATCTCGTACAAAGAAAATTGCTCCATGTGCAAAGGCACCAACCATCAAAAACATAGCTATATATTGATGATGTGTATAAAGTGCAGATTGCGTAGTGTAATCTCTGGCTATAAAAGCATATGAAGGCAGAGCACCCATATGTTGAGCAACTAATGAGGTGGCAACCCCAAGAGATGCTAAAGCTAAACCTAATTGGAAGTGTAAAGAGTTATTTACAGTCTCATAAATACCATCATGATTAATCCCAAAACTACCTTTATGTGGATCATTAGGATGCCTTGTATTGTGAGCTTCAGTAATCTCTTTTAAGCTATGGCCTATTCCAAAAGTATTTCTATACATATGACCAGCAATAACAAATACAGTTCCTATTGCAATGTGGTGATGTGCTATGTCAGTTAACCATAATGCTTCACTTTGCGGATGCAAACCACCTAAGAATGTAAATATTGCAGTTCCAGCGCCTTCAGCAGTTCCAAATACTTGATCTAAAGAATCTGGATTTTGTGCGTATGCACCCCAATTTAAAGTAAAGAAGGGAGCTAATCCTGCAGGATGAGGAAGCACTGTTAACCAATTATCCCAGCCAACATGCTGACCTCTTGATTCAGGTATAGCTACATGAACTAAATGACCGGTCCAAGCGATACTACTAAAACCAAATAATACAGCTAGATGATGATTTAATCTTGACTCTGCATTTTTAAACCATGCAAGTGAAGGTCTGAATTTTGGCTGTAAATGCAACCAACCTGCGAATAAGGTCCAACAAGCCAATATACTCATAAAAATTGAAGCTTGGAATAGTTGCTCATTAGTTCTCATTCCAATTGTGTACCACCAGTGGTACAAACCTGAATAAGCTATATTAACCGGTCCACTAGCTCCAGCTTGTGTCATTGCTTCTGTAATCCCAGATCCAAAATGAGGATCCCATATAGCATGAGCTATTGGACGAACATGAGTTGGATCAATTACGAATTGCTCAAAGTTACCTTGCCAAGCAATATGGAAAAGGTTGCCAGCGACCCAAAGCGCAATTATCGCTAAATGACCGAAATGAGTAGAAAATAACTTTTGATAGAGTTTTTCTTCAGTCATTCCATCATGACTTTCAAAGTCATGAGCTGTAGCTATTCCGTACCATATTCGGCGGGTTGTTGGGTCCTGAGCTAGACCCTGGTTAAATGATGGAAATTTTGTTGCCATTGAATTAAAAAGGAAAAGTTCAGGTTATTTAGCCAAGCCCGAAAAGGCGAGCATGGAAGAATGCCCAAGTAGTTGCAATACCACCTACTAAGAAGTGAGTAACACCAACTGCACGACCTTGAGTAATTGATAATGCTCTTGGTTGAATTGTTGGAGCAACTTTAAGTTTGTTATGAGCCCAAACAATTGATTCAAACAGTTCTTGCCAGTAACCTCTTCCACTGAATAAGAACATTAAGCTAAATGCCCAGATAAAGTGTGCTCCCAAGAACATCAAACCATACATACTTATAGCTGAACCATAACTTGTCAAAACCTGAGAAGATTGCGCCCATAAAAAGTCTCTTAGCCAACCATTAATAGTTATGGCACTTTGAGAAAAGTTACCTCCAGTGAGTCCCCAGACATCGCTTTGCATCTTCCAAGAAAAGTGGAAAATAACAATTGATAAGCAGTTATACATCCAGAAAAGTGCTAAGAAAACATGATCCCAAGAAGAAACTTGACATGTACCTCCTCGACCAGGGCCATCACAAGGGAATCTAAATCCTAATGATGCTTTATCAGGGATTAATCTTGAGTTTCTTGCATAAAGGACACCTTTAAGAAGAATCAAAACTGTTACGTGTATTTGGAACGCATGAATGTGATGAATCATCAAATCAGCTGTTCCAAGTGGAATTGGAGCAATAGCAACCTTTCCACCTACTTCTACTAAACTTCCATTAAATACTTCACTTATTGCTTTATGAGGTAGCGCTTCTGCAGTTCCAGCCAATATAGAAGTTCCAACAGCTGAAGCTTGAATGCTTTGAACCCATTGAGCAAATATTGGTTGCAGTTGAATTGCAGAGTCACTAAACATATCTTGTGGTCTTCCTAAAGCTCTCATCGTGTCGTTATGAATATAAAGTCCAAAGCTATGGAAACCTAACCACATACAAACCCAATTAAGATGACTTATTAACGCATCTCTAGCTTTTAAAATCCTATCCAAAACATTATCTATATGTTTGGCGGGATCATAATCTCTGACCATCGCTATTCCAGCGTGAGCTCCAGCTCCAACTATAAATAATCCTCCTATCCACATATGATGAGTGAATAAACCAAGAACAGTCATGTAATCAGTAGCAATATATGGATATGGAGGCATCGCATACATATGATGAGAGATCAAGATACTCAAAGAACCAAGCATCGCTAAGTTTACAGAAAGCTGCGCATGTCTACTTTCAGCCATAAATTCAAACAGTCCTTGATGACCTTTAGGAGCTGGGAATAAAATTGGGTCTCCTTGATGTGCCTCTAATATTTCTTTCATACTATGGCCTATACCATAGTTAGTTCTATACATATGACCACCAATTATCGCAATAACACCAAAAGCTAAATGATGATGAGAAACATCAGTCATCCATAGACTTCCTGTAACAGGATTCAATCCACCTTTAAAAGTTAAGAAATCTGAAAAAGCAAGCCAATTAAGGCTAAAGAAATTTCCAGTACCACTTGCTAATCCTGGGAAGATTTGACCAATAATTTGTGGATCACATAACTGATGAGGCATAGGCATATCAGCAATTGTCGCAATTTCTTTACCATTAATAACTAATGGAGTTCCTGCATCAATTGCATCTAGAAGTGCTGCGGTAGGAGCACCAATATGAATACAATGACCAGCCCAAGCTAATGATCCAAGGCCGACTAAACCAGCGATATGGTGATTTAGCATTGACTCTATATCTTGGAACCATTCCATTTTTGGAGCAGCTTTATGGTAGTGAAAGATCCCGGCATGAAGCATAAGTGCAGCCATTACAACTGCTCCTATAGCTAAGGCCATTAGTTCACTTTCATTTGTAATTCCCCATGCTCGCCACATGTGGAATATTCCGGAACTTATTTGTATACCGTTGTAGTTAGCACCAAGATCACCATTAAGCATCTCCTGTCCAACTACTGCCCAAACTTGTTGAGCCCCAGGCTTAACATGAGTAGGATCGGCTAACCAGCCTGAATAATTTGAGAATCTTGCTCCATGGAAGAATGCAGCACTCATCCAAATAAAAATAACTGCAAGATGTCCAAAGTGTGCTGAGAAGATTTTTCTAGTTGCTTCTTCAGCATCCCCTGTATGGATATCAAAATCATGGGCATCGGCATGCAAATTCCAAATCCAAGTGGTAGTTTTTGGACCTTTGGATAATTTGCTTGACCAGAAACCTGGTTTATCTAATTTGGCAAAATCAATAGGTCTTGGATCAGCCTTTACTGGCTCTTCCAAAACTTTTTTGTTTTTTTCTCCACTTTCTGGTGGGCTGATGGTCATCTAGCACCTCAAAAATAATTGATCTTAAAGCAGATTAATCAAATCTAAAAGCTTATTAATAATCATAAACTTGAAGAAACGATAAAAATCAAAACTTTAGATACTCGTTTCAAAAATAATAAGCTAAAGATTCTTTGGATATGCAGGAACGTAACAAATGTTCTAATGATTGTTACTTAATTAATATTTAGCAAATCCCTTAACATGAAATACTTTTGAGTATAATTACTTAAAAAAGCATAAATTTCTTTAATTTTTTTTTATATTTCAATTCTCCATTTTTTAATTACTACTACAAGATATAGTTTTAAATTGATATTAAACAGAACTTCTGAAATTGAAAGGTATTGCAATAGGTTTTTCTGATACTTCAAAAGAGATTTTAAAAAGACTAAAAAAAACTGAATTCATTAATGAGATTTATATAGGAAGTTCATCCAAGAAAGATAAACACATAAAAGACTCTATTGAATTTGTCAAACCTAAGCAAATTTTGAGAGAAAAGTGGGACAAAGTGGATTTAATTCTATTTATTGGCTCAATAGGCGCCTCAATAAGACTTATCAACTCTTTATTATCTTCTAAAGATAAAGATCCTGGTGTAATTGTTATTGATAAAAAAGGATTAAAAATTGTCCCCATTATTGGCTCACATCAATCAAATGTTCAAAATATTGCATTTCAAATAAGTAATTTATTTGGAGGGGAAATAATAGAAACTAACAATTCAGTTGAGAAGAATTTTCTAAATATTGATTCATTTGGATATCAATGGGGGTGGAAAAGGTCTGGAGATGTAAAAGACTGGTCAAAACTAGTAATAAAACAAGCTAACAATAAAGATATTTTTTGTAGCCAATTATCAGGCAATAATTTATGGAAAAACTCCGAAGCTGGAAATACTATTAATCAATTATCAGATGAAGATGATAAGCAAAAGGAGTCAACTTTTCATATAAGTATATATAGTGACCAAAGAAATACTTGGCATCCTTCTACATTGTGGATCGGTTTAGGTTGTGAGAGAAATACTAGCAAAGAATTAATTGAAGACTCCATACAAAATTTTTTAGCAACTAATAATTTATCTCCATTATCAATAGCAGGATATGCAACCATCGATATTAAGAGAGATGAGCAAGCATTTGTAAAGATCTCAAAAGAAAATAAATTGCCTATAAAATTTTTCACATCTGATGAGCTCTCTACAATCAATGTCCCTAATCCATCAAATATCGTACTTAATGAGATTGGGACACCTTCAGTTGCTGAGGCTGCTTGTATTCTGGCTGCAGGAAAAGGTTCAAAACTATTACAAGGAAAGAAAATTTTTAAAAGTATCGATCTTTCAAAAAGTAAATCCGGCGCAGTTACTATTGCAATAGCTCAATCTAAAAATCAATATTCCCCATCAACAGGCGAAGTGCATGTTATTGGTAGTGGACCAGGAGATATTTCCTATTTAACAAATGATGCGAGAAAAGCTTTATCAAAATGTTCTATTTGGATAGGATACAAAATGTATTTAGATTTAATTAAACCTCTTAAAAGGAAAGATCAAGTCTTAATTGAAAGTAATCTTACTGAAGAAAAAGATAGGTGTGAGAAGGCTATAAAACTTGCTGAAGAGGGAATGAAAGTAGCACTAATATCGTCTGGTGAGGCAGGGTTTTACGGTATGGCTGGTTTATTTTTAGAATTAATCCAAAAAGTTAATAAAGAATTTAGGCCTTCATTTGAAATTCATCCAGGAATAAGTAGCATGCAGTTGGCAGCTGCACTTGGTGGAGCTCCTTTAATGAATGACTTCTGTTCAATCAGCTTGAGTGATAAGTTAACTCCTTGGGAATCTATAGAAAAAAGAATTGCGGGTGCTTTATTGGGAGACTTTGTAATTACCATTTTCAATCCACAATCACGTGAAAGAAATTGGCAATTAAAAAGGGCTTTAGAATTATGCTTAGGATACAGACCTGGGAGTACTCCAGTCTTAGTAGGAAGACAAGTAGGAAGACAAAACCAATCAAAGAGATTTTTTACTTTAGATAAAATTCCTTTAGAAGATATAGATATGCTATCAATAATTATTATTGGAAATTCTAGAACTACTTTAGTTGATGAAATATTTTTAACCCAAAGAGGATATCTATAAAAAGCAAATTCAAAAAAATAATATAAAGATCATTACAATTTTAGTTTTGCTTTTTTTGTAAGAGGATATTAATCTTTAATCAAGTAGAATTGAGATTAATCAATTGAATAATATTGGTGTAATTTTATTTGATATAGATGGGGTTATACGAAGTGTAGAAAATAGTTATAGGCTTTCACTAAAAAATACAGTTTATCAATTTTGCGGATGGGAACCAAGTTATAAAGACATTGATGATGCAAAAAATGAGGGAATTTGGAATAATGATTGGGATTTAAGTTTAGAACTGATAAAGAGGAATATTAAAATAAAAAATTTAAAACTTAAACCACCTCAAAGAAAAGATATTATTGAATGTTTTGAAAACTTTTATTTTGGTGGTAATCCAAATAAAGATTCTAAAGATTGGTCAGGTTTTATAAGAAATGAGGACTTATTAGTAGAAAAAGAATTCTTTACTTTTTTAAGTGCAAAAAAGATTAGTTGGGGGTTTGTAAGTGGAGCTGAATCTGCTTCTGCAAAATTTGTTTTAGAAAAGAGACTGAAATTAGTATCTCCCCCTTTAATAGCAATGGGTGATGCTCCTGATAAGCCAGATCCTCAAGGTTTTCTTTACCTAGCAAGCAAGCTTTGCAGAAATAAACTAGGTCATAAAAATATACCAATTGCATATGTCGGTGACACTATTGCTGATATAAATACAGTTAATAATGCAAAAAAAATAATTCCAAGTCAAAAATTTCTTAGTATTGGAATAGCTCCACCTCATCTCCATTTGAAATCTAGAGTGAAAGAACGTGATTCATATGAATCAAAACTTCTAGAGGCGGGAGCTGATTTAATTCTTAATTCGGTAAATGATCTTAAAGATATCGATATTGATTTTTTTAAAAAATACCAAAAATAAAAACGATTTTTATAATAGGGAGTTCGTAAGCTTAGAACTATAAATGACTGCAGCAGAGTGGTATGGAAGAGTAAAGCATAAAAAGCTAATATTTTTCTACTCAAATACCTAAATTGACTTAACTAGTACTAACAAAACAAATAAATATAAAAAAAACAATTGATAAATCTAAAAAAAATTAGCCACCGATAGCAATTTAATAAAATCTTTTAAACTAATTTAATTAGTTATTTAAAGTAGCTTAATTCCTAATAAATCTATAAGCAAAGTTTTTTTCAAAGGTGATTTAAAATCGAAAGAATTTGACTCCTCCAAAGTTTCGATGATTTTTAAAATAGGCAAGTTAAAATCTATTTTTGATAGTTCTTCGAGTGGAAGATTCCACCATTTAACTTTAATGAGACGTTCAATAATATTCTCATTAAATCTATATTTAATGATCTTTGCTGGATTACCTGCAACTACAGCATAATCAGGTACATTTTTTGTAACAATAGAACCAGCACCAACAACTGCTCCATTACCAATATTTATTCCTCTCTTTAACATTGCTCCTCTTCCTATCCAAACATCATTAGCAATAACTATCCCTTTATCATTAATAGTTTTTTTAGACGTATTTATTTCTACTCGCTTAAACAAATTACGATTTTTCTGATAAAAAAGAGGCGAGGTGCCTAAATTATTAATAGGATGTTCAAAACCAAAACTACAAACCTGTTCGCCTATAGATACATAATTGCCAATATCAAATGGAATTAACTCAAAAAATGGAGAGTGTGAGAAAGAATAACTACCTATACTTGGAATAAAATTTCCTGCATATATTCCAAAAGAAGTTCCGACTGTTACTGACTCAAGAAATATTAAGCTCTGTCCTATTTCAAATTTTTTCTTGCCATGTGGATGTATTTCTACAAAAATTGAATTGAGTTTATTTATTTGTTGAGAATTAAGTTTTATTTGTACTATTCTATTCATCTAGGACTTCAAAATAAAATTAATTTTTACTTTAATCAAAAAAATATAACTAGACTAAAAGTATTATCTAATTGATATTTTCTAGCAATAATTATTAATAAATATAATAAGACTGTAATTTTGATTTATTAGTGAGAAATCTTTAAAATAGAAATGAGGACTTACCTTAATTAATTAAAAATAATTCAGAGAAGTTCAAGCTATCATTGGCAAATGCGATTATGGAGACGTTTCGTTCATACGAAAATTTTGTTAGGAAATACTGAGAATGATAAAAGAAGAGGAAGTAAGAGGAGTCAAAAGAGAGGGAGAGTAAAGCAAATATTTGGGAGGTTATTTCATAATGTCTTAAGAAAAGAATAAACCCCACTGCCAAGATTGGCATTGCTTAAAAGAAAACAAAGAGAAGAGTTAGTGAATACATAAAAGAGAGAATCCTATTTCTACTAAATGATTTCTTTTTTCTGAACTTATACGAACTCGCCTGAACGAATAAAGAACGGAGAGGGAGGGATTCGAACCCTCGACAAAAGTTACCTCCTGTAACTCCTTAGCAGGGAGCCGCTTTCAACCACTCAGCCACCTCTCCAATTCTTATACATTATCAATTTATTAGTAAACATTCAAAATTATTTATTTAATCGAAATGTCTAATCAACTTGGACTCTTGGTAATCTATTTTTAAAAGAACAAAGAATTTCCCAAGGAATGCTATTGCATTTATATGCCCAATCAACAGGAGAAATTATTTGTCCTCCTTGAGATCCTAGTAATAGCATGGTACTGCCAACTGTAATATCATCAGAATCTGTAATATCTACCATCATTTGATCCATTGTTATTGATCCAACCTGAGGGTAAAGTTTTTCATTATGAATCAAACTTATTTTGCCAGAGAGATTTCTAATAATGCCATCTGCATAACCAATACCTAAAACAGCCAACTTTGTTTTTCTATCGCTAATAAATTTATTTCCATAACTTACACCAATGCCTTTTTCAATAGTTCGCACAAAAGTCACCTTAGCCTTCAAAAATAATGCAGGTTTAAGAAATAAATTTTTTTTTATCTTTTTTAGTGGATCATAACCGTACATAGATAATCCAACTCGAACCATATCAAAATGAAAATCTTTGCCTAGAATCATGCCCGCTGAATTTGCAAGATGAATCTTGATATTTTGTTTCTCATCAATATTAATGAGTTTCAATAATTCTTGAAATTTTTCTCTTTGTAATTGGGTACTACTATTGGGTTGTAATGCATTATTTTCATCTGCACAGGCAAGATGACTATATATACCCTTAACAGCTATATTTTCAAGACATTCAATCTTATTAAATTGTTTAACAAACTCATAATATTCAAATCCCAATCTTGACATCCCAGTATCAACTTTTAAATGTAACGAAAATTTCAAATTATTGCTCTTTCCGATATTATTACAAATCAAACATTCTCTAAAAGTACTAATTGTTGGCATTAAATCGTTTCTGAAGCATGTAGATAGATCTTTTTTTGTATAAAGATTACCAAGTATAAGAATTGGGACACTTATTCCATAAGAACGAAGTTTTATTCCCTCCTTTAAGGTTGCTACTCCTAATTGAGAAGCACCGCCTTTAATAGCATTTTCCGATACAACTTTTGCATCATGTCCATATCCATCAGCTTTAACAACTGCCATAAATTGACAATTATTTTTTAATTTAGATCTTAATTTCCTGACGTTTTCCTCTATTGCTTTGCCACTTACCTCTATCCAAGCTCTTTGAGTTGGATCTATATCCCCTCCAAATCTTGGACGAGTATCAAAGTTATTTTTTCGATTATCCAAGAGAATCTTTATTAATGTTTACGCGATTATATGCGCATGTTTAAATATACCGCTAGCATGACATGTAAATTGATTTTTGGCATGGGCCAGACTCTTGTTTTAAATGCATCTTATGAACCTTTAAACATCACTTCTTGGCGTAGAGCTATAATTTTAATGATTAAAGGTAAAGCAGAAAGTTTAGAAGAAGATCAATCATATCTGATACATTCTGGTCAAAAACTACCAACCGTTATTAGACTCCGCTATTACGTTAAAGTTCCCTTCAGGGAAGTTTCTCTTACAAGAAAAAATATACTTCTTAGAGACAATAATTCATGTCAATACTGTAATCATAGAGGGAGCGATTTATCTATAGATCATGTTTTGCCAAGAAGCAGAGGTGGAACTGATAATTGGGAAAATGTAACAACTGCATGCCTTAGATGTAATGTTCAGAAAGGGAACAGGACTCCCGAAGAAGCAAATATGCCTTTAAAACGAAAGCCATATCGCCCATTAAGTAATCTAAATTTTGAAGCGACAAGACAAATAGATTCAGGCAAACACAAAGAATGGAGTAAGTATGTAATTGGTTTAGCTGCCTAAGATTAGAATAATTTAATTTTTATTCTCATTAAAATCTTCCAGCATCCTTTTCTGTTCTTGTGCTAAACAAGCATCAATAACTTCATCTAATTGTCCTTCCAGAATTGGCTCTAATGAAAAATTGGATCCTAATCTGTGGTCAGTAGTTCTATTATCTTTAAAATTGTAAGTTCTAATTTTTTCACTTCTATCCCCACTTCCCACTTGCATTAGTCTTTGAGATCTCTCCTTTGCGTTAGCTTCTTTTAATTGAATTTCATATAATTTAGCTCTTAAGATTTCCATGGCTCGCTCACGATTTTGTAGCTGAGATCTTTCTTGAGTACAAAATACTCTTATCCCTGTCGGCTTGTGGATAAGATCAATAGCAGTTTCTACCTTATTAACATTTTGGCCTCCGGCGCCACCTGATCTAGCTGTACCAATTTCTATCTCAGTTGGATCAATCTTAACTTCTACTGGATCAGCCTCAGGCATAACAGCTACTGTTGCAGTAGAAGTATGAACTCTTCCTTGAGATTCAGTTGCTGGGACTCTTTGAACTCTATGAACTCCTGCCTCAAATTTTAATTGGCTATAAACAGAATCTCCTTTTACAGAAATAACTAATTCTTTAAATCCTCCCATATCCGATTCAGAAGCACTAATAGGTTTTACAGACCAACCAATTTTTTGACCATATCTTTCATACATTCTTGCTAGATCACCAGCCCAAATACAAGCTTCATTTCCTCCTGCTCCCGCTCTTATTTCTAACATTACACTTCTTTCATCTCGTGGATCTTTTGGCAATAAGGCTATTGTTAATTTTTGAATAAGACTATTTTTGAGGTCTTCTAAACTACATAATTCTTCATTGATCAAAGATTCCATATCTTTATCATTTCTATTATCTTTAAGTAACCCTTTGGAGTCTTCAATTTCTTGATCAGTATCAAGCAATTGATTGTAATCTATTACCAAGGGCTCCAGCTTCGATCTTTCTCTTGCTATAGATTCTAGTTTTTTAGGATTATTTGCAATATCAGGATCTGCAAGCTGCATTTCCAAATTCTCAAAATTTTCTGAAGCATTTTTCAATCTTGCAATTAATGTTGTGTATTCCAATTGAAAATTTGCTTAATATTTGATACTCAATTTCTATTTATCTGAATCTTTAGATTCCTTTGAGGTGGCTGAGTCAGCTGAACCCATTCCATATTTTTTCATAAATCTATCAACTCTACCTTCGGTATCAAGAATTTTTTGAGTCCCAGTAAAGAAAGGATGATTTCCACTCCATACATCAACATGGAGTTCCGGCTGTGTTGAACCTGTTGTCATTACAACTTCACCATTGCAAATAACTTTTGCATCTGGATACCATTTAGGATGAATCTCTGATTTAGGCATAATAAATGTTTTAACGTTTTGAGAATTGTGGTGCTTTTCTAGCTTTTTTAAGACCATATTTTCTTCTTTCTTTTGCCCTAGGGTCTCTACTGAGGTGTCCCTCTGTTTTTAAAGGCTTTCGGTTGTCAGGTGATAATTCACAAAGGGCTCTTGCTGCTCCCTGTTTGATAGCATCAGCTTGCCCAGTTAAACCACCGCCAAAAACATTTACAAAAATATCATAAGAGTTTTCAAGACCTAATGTTTGTAAAGGGGCTTTTACTGAGTTTAGATGTAGTGGGTTAAAGTTTAAGTAGTCATCGCCAGAACGACCGTTTATTTTAATTTGTCCACTACCTGGGATTAAACGAACTCTGGCCACAGAAGTTTTTCTTCTTCCAGTCCCCCAATAAACGGCTTTGTTTTTTATTTGACTATTCATTGTTAAAACTTAACCATTTAATAATACAGGATTTTGTGCAGCATGAGGATGATCTGAACCTTTATAAACTTTTAATTTCTTGAATTGCTGCCTACCTAATGAATTATGAGGAAGCATTCCTTTAACTGCTTGCTCAATTATTCTTTCTGGAATTCTTTCTTGAAGAGATTCAAATTTTTCAATCTTCATTCCTCCCGGTCTTCCAGAATGCCTTCTATATAGTTTCTGAGTAGCTTTTTTCCCTGAGATTTCTACTTTTTCAGCATTTACCACAATAACGAAATCACCTGTATCTAAATGAGGTGTAAAAGTCGGTTTATTCTTTCCACGTAATACAGATGCTATTTCTGTAGCAAGCCTGCCAAGTGTTTTATTTTGAGCGTCAACTAGAAACCAATTTCTTCCAATAGTTTCTAAAGAAGGAGTAATTGTTTTATTCATTTACAAAATCTTTCAGAATAAATTTCGATAAGTCTTAAATTCTACCTTACTGAAGGAGTATTAAACAATAAGTTGGGTTAATCTAAACAAATAATTTGACTACACAAACTCTTAAAAGCTATGAAAACCCTTTGATTAAAAATTTTGGGAAAAGATCATTGTTATTAATTCTTTTAAACACTTTTTCTTCATACACAGAGTTAACAAAACATAACCCTTTTGCAGGAGCTGATTCACGAACATCTTTTTTCTTTTTATCAGTCCATCTTCTTTTAAAAATTTCTGGTGTTATTTTTTTTTCTCCAACTAAAACAAGTTGGCCAACTATTGAACGGACCATTCCATAAAGAAAACCTGTAGCTTTTATATCTACCAATATCAGATCTTCAATCCTTTCTAATTCTATATTTTTGATAGTTGTCACTGAAGTTAATCTATTACTTCCACTTTTTTGAAAAGCAAAAAAGTCATGTTTACCCTGCATTCCTTCTAATGCATTTGACATAGCAATCTCATCAAGAACTTTTTGATACCTATGCCATGACCATTTATTTAAAAATAAATTTGGTACCTTACTATTATTAATTACGTAACGATAATGTCTATAGATTGCTGAATAACAAGCGTGCCAATTACGCTTCACCTCAACTGATTCTAAGACTCTAATTGATTGTGGTAATTTGCTGTTTAAAACATCTGCATAGCTATCCGCAGGAATAACAAACTCAATATCAAAATGTAATACTTGCCCGGATGCATGAACCCCAGCATCTGTTCTTCCTGAAGCAAATGTTCTTATAGTTTGATTTGATATTTTAGAAAGAGAAGTTTCTATTGTCTCTTGAACACTTATTGCATTTTTCTGTCTTTGCCAACCTGAAAAATAAGATCCATCATATTGAATTATTAACGCTACTCTTTTCAAAAGTTATATTTAATATTTTTAATACTTTCTTTGTTTTAGACGAGTTCAATTATAGCCATTTGGGCATTATCACCTTTTCTTGAAACAGTTCTAACTATTCTCGTATAACCACCTTTCCTATCTCCATACCTTTCTTGAGCTTTATCAAATAATGAATGCACTAACTTCTTATCATAAATATATCCAATAGCTCTTCTTCTTGCAGATAAGGTTCCCTCCTTAGCTAAGGAAATCATTCTTTCTGCTTCATTTCTTAAAGCTTTAGCTTTAGCCTTTGTAGTTGTTACTCTACCCTCTCTAATGAGTTGTGTAGTTAGACCCCTTAAAAGAGCTTTTCTTTGATCAGCTGGTTTACTTAAAAGAGGAATTCTAAGTTGATGTCTCATAATCTCAAAAGTTTGTTAAACGGAGGTCCTACTCTGTGGAATTGAAATTCCTATACGCTCGAGAGCTTCGATCACCTCATCTGCTGATTTTGAGCCGAAGTTCTTAATTTCTAAAAGGTCTTCGTAACTAAATCCCATTAAATCTGAAACAGAATTAACTTGTGCTCTTTTCAAACAATTATATGCTCTAACAGACAAGTTTAGTTCTTCTAATGGAATTTGAGCTTCAGGAGATGGTTCTGGTTCTTCAGGTATTTCTTCAACCATTGTAACAGTTGCTAGAGGCTGAAAGAGTTCAATTAACTGATTTGCAGCTTCAGCTATTGCATCATCGGGGCTTGTAGAACCATCTGTTACAACTTCCATTTTTAATCTTTCTCTGCCTGTACCTCCCTCCGCAACAGCAGTTTCGTCTATTGTGAAATTAACTCTCTTCACAGGCATAAATACAGCATCAATTTGAAGTAAGTCAACAGATGTAGTTTCATCATTCCTGCGATCTACGGGTCTATAGCCTACGCCTCTTTCTACATGAATTTCGAGTTCTAGATTATGACCATCTTGAATAGTTGCAATTGGCTTATCACCATCAACGATTTCAACTTGTGATGAAAATTGAATATCATTTGCCTTTACTTCCATTGGTCCACTAACAACTAATCTACCTATCTCTAGTTCTGGGTTGGAACTATTTATGGAAAGTTGCTTACAATTTAATAAAATGTCTAGAACATCTTCTCTTACTCCTGGAATAGTGGCATATTCATGATTAATTCCTGCAATTCTAACTGCAGTAACAGCACTTCCTTCAAGTCCTCCCATAAGAACTCTTCTTAAAGAATTACCTAAAGTTGTGGCCTGTCCCCTTTCTAAGGGACCAATTAGAAATGTTCCTGTTTGGGAGCGATCATCTGCTATTTGATGGTCGATTCTGTCAATCTGGTATTGCAACACGGAAAAAAAAAGGTTGAAAGTTTGGTGGAAATGGTTGAATTCTAAACGCGTCTACGTTTAGGTCTTCTACATCCATTATGAGGTAACGGAGTTACATCTCTTATTAGAGTTATTTCTAAACCGGCAACTTGTAAAGCTCTTATGGCGGTTTCCCTACCTGAGCCAGGCCCTCTAACTAACACTTCTATTTGTCTCATCCCTTGATCAAGTGCTCTTTTCGCTGCTGCTTCGGCAGCTGTTTGAGCAGCAAATGGAGTTCCTTTACGAGCCCCTTTAAATCCACTTGCCCCTGCAGAAGACCAAGAAATTACATGACCTGAGGTATCAGTAATAGATACAATCGTGTTATTAAAGGTACTTTGAATGTGTACTACACCATTTGGTATATTTCGCTTTGATTTCTTTGAACCTGTCTTTTTAACTTGAGCAGCCATAATAATTTAGTTTAATAAGTTTAGTTTGCTGTTATAAATAATCAATTATTTTTTCCTTCCAGCAACTGTTTTTCTTGAGCCTCTTCTTGTTCTAGCATTAGTCCTTGTTCTCTGACCCCTTACAGGAAGACTCATTCTATGTCTTCTCCCTCGAACACAGCCAATATCTTGCAAGCGTTTTAAAGCCATCCCTTCTTGCCTACGTAAATCACCTTCTACAGTAAAGTCTTCAGCTGCACCTCTCAATTTTTGTACATCACTATCTGATAAATCTTTTACACGTATATCAGGATTTACTCCTGTATTTGAAAGAATTAATTTTGATCTTGTAAGACCAATTCCATAGATGTATGTAAGTGCAATTTCAACCCGTTTTTCACGAGGTATGTCAATTCCTGCGATCCTGGCCACTTGTTTCGAATTAGTAAAAGGTTTTCAATTTAATTTCATCAAAGAATTAACCTTGACGTTGTTTGTGTCTAGGGCTTGCGGTGCAAATAACCATAACCCTACCGTGTCTACGAATAACACGACATTTGTCACACATTTTTTTTACTGAGGCTCTAACCTTCATGAGGTTTTCTCATTAAAATATTAATACTATATTCTACAACATGATCAAGCCATTTTTTGTTTTATATCAGCAGAAATTGTTTTTAAATCTCCATCAGCATTTATATACTCTAATAAAGATAGCTTTTTATAATATTCAATTAAAGGTTGAGTATTTTCTTTGTAAATTTGTAATCTCCTTTTAATAGTTTCTTCATTATCATCCTTCCTACCTCTCATAAGTAAGCGATTTATTAAAACTTCATCCGGAATATCTAAATAAAATACAATTTCTAATTGTTGATTTATGAGCATTAATTCTTCATTTAAAGAATTTACTTGTGATAAATTTCTAGGATAACCATCTAAAATCCAACCTTTATTATTCTCTTCCAGATTCTTTTTTACTATATCTAAAACAAGTTGATCACTTACAAGTTCGCCATTATTCATTATATCCTTAACTTTTTTACCCAATTCAGTATCCAAATCAATTTCTTTTCTTAATAATTCACCAGTAGATAAATGTAAGTAATTATTAGCTTTACTTATTAAAGCCGCCTGAGTACCTTTTCCTGCGCCGGGCGGTCCTAAAAATAGTAAATGTTTTTTCATTAATTATTTACTAGCCCCTCATATCTCTGAGATATAACATAAGTTTGAACTTGCTTAGCAGTATCAATAGCAACTCCTACAAGAATTAATAACGAGGTCGCTCCTAAACCTTGAAAAGTTTGAACATTTGTTGCTCTTTCAACAGCAGTAGGAATTATAGCTACTGAACCTAAAAATAATCCTCCCAATAATGTTAATCTATTCTGTATACCTGATAAGTAATTTGTAGTATTACTGCCTGGTCTTACTCCCGGGATAGCAACCCCACCTTTTTTCAGATTAGATGCTACATCTACCGGGTTAATAGTAAGAGAAGCATAAAAGTATGAGAAACCTAAAATCAAAGCAAAGAATGTTAATGCATAAGGCCAAGGATTTGAGGACCCAGGATTTAAACTTCCAGCTAATTTGATTAATACAGGATTACCAGTTACGTTTGCGATAGTTATTGGTAAAAATATTAAGGCAGATGCAAAGATGATTGGCATAACCCCTCCAGCGTTCAACTTTAAAGGTAGGTAACTTTGTCTTGTCGGAAGCAATGAGGAACTTCCTATCTGTCTTTTAGCACTAACTATTGGGATACGTCTTGCCCCTTCTTGAACAAAAATTATTCCAACAATTGTAAGCAAAAAGACTCCTAGTAATACGATAATACCCAAAACGTCTCCACGATCACCAGTTTGCGCTTTTTCGATAGTTGAACTTAATGCTTTGGGAAGTGTGGCTACAATATTTAAGAAGATTACTAAGGAAGCTCCTTGACCTATACCTTTTTCTGTAATAATTTCGCTAAACCACATTACTATCATTGATCCAGTTACCAAAGCAATCGATGTTTGTAAAACAAACGCCGTTTCACTTATACCCTCTATGGCATACTGTCTAAGAATTAAAGAAAAAATAATACTCTGTAAAAAGCCCCATCCCAAAGAAACATATCTTGTTATTTGAGCAATTTTTCTTCTGCCTGCCTCACCCTCATTTTTTTGTAAATCTTCAAGAACTGGTAAGGAAGCAGTCAAAAGTTGAATAATAATTGAAGCATTAATAAAAGGTAAAATCCCTAAAGCAAATATGCCTAAAGTTGAAATTCCTCCACCAGTAAAAATATCTAAAAAACCAATTAATTGTCCACCTTGATCTATAAAACTTTTAAAAGCAACTCTATCTATCCCAGGCATTGGTATATATATGCCAAGTCTCACTAAAAGTAAAAGGCCTAGTGTTGTTAAAACTCGATTTCTTAACTCCTTATTTACAAATAATTGAGTAATTATTTCAGAGGCGCTAGGATTTCTACTTTTTTTAACTAACATATTCAAATGAAATTTAATTTATGTATAAATTTATTTATTCTTTATAATTTCACATGATCCGCCTGCAGCTTCAATTTTATCTTTGGCAACTTTTGTGAATGCATGAGCTTGAACTTTTAATTTTACATTAACTTCTCCATTTCCTAATATTTTAAGAGGAAATTTTGGCTTAAATAGCAAACCTTTTTTTACAAGTGAATCGATATTTACTATCTCACTGTCCTTAAATTCATTTAATTTACTTAAATTGACGATTGAAAAGTTTTTTTGATTAATTATTTCAAAATGCTTTAACTTTGGGACCCTTCTATATAAGGGCATCTGACCACCCTCAAAACCTGGACGAGTAGGTCTGCCAGAACGAGATTTCTGTCCTCTCATACCAAAGCCACAAGAAGCACCTTGACCTGCCGCGATACCTCTGCCTTTTCTTAATTTTTTCTTCCTAGAACCAGCATTTGATTTTAGTGTATTTAATTTTGAAGTCATGATTTTCAAGAATAAAGCTGTTCAAGGGAAATTCCTCTTTCCCTAGAAGCAGATTTATGTGTTCTTAACTGGGAAAGGGCTACCATAGCAGCTCTTGCATTATTTAGAGGAGTCTTACTGCCTAACCTTTTAGCTAAAACATTTTTTATTCCAGCTAATTCTAAAACTGTTCTAATTGATCCCCCTGCAATTACACCTGTACCAGGTGCAGCAGGTCTGATGAGAACGTTTGCAGCTCCATCTCTTCCTTTAGATAAAGTTGGAATTGAATTATTTGGAGTTAAAGGTACTCTTACAAGATGTTTTTTCCCATCTGAAACCCCTTTTCTAACTGCCCCAATAACATCTCCTGCCTTACCAACTCCAACTCCAACTTGTCCTTTCTCATTACCAACAACAACAATTGCTCTGAAACTCATTTTTTTACCACCTTTTACAGTTTTAGAAACCCTTCTAATTTGAACAACTCTCTCTTGCCACTCAGAGTCTCTCTCATTTTTAGAATCACCTCTTCGATTTCTTTTTCGATCATTATTTCGATTATTATTCCTCCTCTGCTCGTTCGGAGCGGCTGAAGGTAAATTATCAGTATTTGACTGATTTTCTTGCTTTGTTGGAGTGTCTGTCATGATAAAAAGATATTTAGAAATTCAAGCCTTCTTCACGGGCAGCGTCTGCTAGAGCTTTAACTCTCCCATGATATAAATTACCACCGCGATCAAAAATTACTTGTTTAATACCTTTCTTGATTGCACGTTTAGCTAATAACTTTCCCACAATTGAAGAAGAACTACAATTTGAAGAAAGTTTATTGGAATCTTCTTTAAGTTCTTTATCAACTGTAGATGCTGAGCAAAGTGTTTGGTGTGCGTGATCATCAATAACCTGAGCATAAATATGATTATTAGAACGGAAAACAGCTAGTCTTGGACGTGTTTTATTACCGATTAAGAATCTTCTTAATCTTTTATGACGCTTTTGCGTTTGAAGTTTTCTTGAAAGTTTAGCCATGATTTTTAAAACAGTTATTTTTTGCCGGATTTACCAGCTTTTCTGATGATATGCTCACCTTGGTATTTAATACCTTTACCTTTGTAAGGTTCTGGAGGCCTTATTGATCTGATTTTGGCTGCTTCGTTACCAACAATCTCTTTATCAATTCCAGATACAGTTACATTTGTATTACTTTCAACTTTGTATGTTATACCATCAGGGGGGGTCATTTCTACTGGATGACTATATCCAGCACTTACTACTAGATTTTTTCCTTTAACTTGAGCCCTAGATCCAACACCTACAATTTCTAACCTTTTGGAATAACCTTGACTTACGCCTTCTACCATATTTGAAATTAATGTTCTACATAAACCATGTCTTTCTTTTGAATATCTTTTTGCAGTAGAGGGACTAACAACAATTTGGTTATCTTTCTGATCAAAATTTACACCTTCAGGCATAACTCTTTTTAGTTCTCCTTTGGGACCCTTTACAGTCACATTCAATCCATTAATATCAACAGATACTTTGTCTGGTATTTGAACTGGTAATTTTCCTATTCTTGACATAATTAATTCTCCTTAATAAACATAACAAAGTACTTCGCCACCAATTCCTTGTTTCCTTGCATCACGATCACTCATTACACCTTTAGAAGTTGATATTATAGCAACTCCAAGACCCCCAAGGACCTTTGGTAAACCCCTTGTATTCTTATAAATTCTTAATCCAGGTTTACTTACCCTTTGCATCGATCTAATAGTTGGGAATTTATTTTTACCACTATATTTGAGGCCTAAAATTATCTGAGATTTATAACCTTCCCCTTCCTCGTTAATATCAGCTATGAAACCTTCTTTTTGAAGTACTTTAGCTATATTAAGAGACATCTTAGAGGCTGGAATTGCCGTTGATGAATGTTTTTTTTGACTCGCATTTCTTATCCGAGTGAGCATATCTGAAATAGGATCGTGATTTGACATGTTTATAAAGTTAATTACTAAAAGGCATACCTAATTCTGTAAGGAGAGCTTTTCCCTCTTGATCAGTAGAAGCACTAGTGACAATTGTTATGTCCATACCCCTAATGGAATCAATTTTATCAAATGAGATTTCAGGAAATATCAATTGTTCTTTAACACCTACAGTATAATTACCTCTCCCATCAAAGCTCTTAGGGCTAACACCTCTAAAATCTCTTATTCTTGGTAATGCTAAATTAATAAATCTTTCTAAAAAAGAGTACATTCTGTCACCCCTTAAGGTAACAGTACAACCAATAGCCATTCCTTCTCTTATTTTAAAGCCAGCAATAGCCTTTTTAGATCTTGTAACTAAGGCTTTTTGTCCAGTGATAGTTGCCATTTCATTTAAGGAGGCTTCTAAAGCTTTTGAGTTCGATGCAGCCTCACCAAGGCCTCTATTTATGTTAACTTTAACAACTTTAGGAACTTGATGAATATTTTGAAGACCAAGATCTTTTAAAAGTTTCGGTCTTATTGCTTCTTTGTAGCGAGTTTTAAGAGTCATGATGTTTGAAGTTAATTCTGGTCTTTGTCAGAATTGAGTAATAAGAACTTTGAATTCTCATTTTTGATGAATAATTTAATCAATTAATTCACCAGTTTTTTTAAGTCTCCTTTTTTTTATTCCTTCTTTATCAATAAAGAATTCTATCTTACTTATTACATTTTTTTCCTTAGAAAAAAACATTACATTAGAAGCATGCATTGATGCTTCTTCTGTCAATATCCTTCCGCTTTCTCCTTCTTGTGTGGGTTTAACATGCTTGGTCCTGAGATTAATCCCCTTAACAATAACTCTATTTTCCAGCGGAATAGTTTTTAAAACTTCACCAGTCTTTCCCTTCTCTTTACCGTTAATAACTTTGACTAAATCTCCTGTTTTAATTCTCATTTTTATTCGTTTGGAGTTTTTCTTTTGTTTTACTGAATCCAACATTTAAATAACCTCCGGAGCTAAAGAAACAATCTTTGTAAAATTACGATCACGCAATTCCCTTGCAACTGGACCAAAGACTCTTGTGCCTTTTGGATTCTTATCTTCGTTAATTAAAACAGCTGCATTATCATCAAAACGTATTGAGTTACCTGTGTTTCTTCTTAATGTATGTCTAGTCCTTACAATGACTGCTTTAACTACATCAGATTTTTTGACGCCCATATTTGGTAATGCATCTTTCACCGATGCAACTACAACATCACCAACATGTGCATATCTTCTGTTTGAGCCTAAGACCCTAATACATTGAAGTCTTTTTGCTCCGCTGTTATCTGCGACAGTTAAATAGGTTTCTTGTTGAATCATTTTTTATCCTCCTTAATCTTGATTGTTTTATTTAGAATTTCATCTATTGCCCATCTTTTATGAGCACTTAGTGGTCTAGTTTCTTTTATTTTAACGCGATCGCCTAAAACACATATATTTTCTGGATCATGTGCTTTATAACGAGTGGTTCGACTCACAATTTTTTTATAAGTTGGATGAGGATATCTATTGATTACAGCAACAACGACTGTTTTATCCATTTTGTCGCTCACAACAGTACCAATTCTTTCTTTAAGTGCCATAGTAATAATTAATCAGTAGATTTTTGAGAAATAGATTGACTTTTACTAAGAGTAAGTAGTTGTGCAACTTGTTTCTTAATAATTCTAAATTTATGAGTTTCATTAAGCTGTCTAGTAGCCTGTTTGAATCTCAAGTCGAAAAGATCTTTCCGCAATTGGTCAATTTTTTCAGTTATTTGAGAAGAATTAAATTTTTTAAATTCTTTTATAGATTCTGAGTTTTTCATTGTTTAACCTCCTCTTTAGACTCTTTCTCAATCTTTAAATCTAATTTTGTATCATTATTTAGAATTTTATCACTAGAAATAAACTTTGTTTTTACAGGTAATTTATATTGGGCAAGGCGCATAGCTTCTTTAGCTATTTCTTCTGTAATTTCTTCACCCCCCATTTCAAATAAGATTCTTCCAGGTTTTACAACGGCAACCCAGAACTCTGGATTTCCTTTTCCTGAGCCCATCCTAGTTTCTGCTGGTCTCATAGTGACTGGTTTATCTGGAAAAATGCGAATCCATATTTTTCCACCACGTTTTATATACCTTGTCATTGCTCTTCTGCTAGCTTCAATCTGACGTGCAGTTACCCACCCACAATCTTGAGCTTGTAAAGCAAACTGACCAAAAGCTATTTTATTACCCTTAGACGCAACTCCTTTCATCCTGCCTCTATGTTGTTTACGGAATTTAGTACGTTTTGGACTAAGCATTTTTTACCTCCTATGAATTCTCATTTGAACGATCCTCAAATTGCTGAGGCCTTCGACTAGCTTTCCTCTTTGGAATAGCACCAACAGGAATAGATTGTTCTTCTTTAGGAAGAACCTCTCCTTTAAAAACCCAAACTTTTATTCCTAAAACACCATACGTTGTGTTAGCTTCTCGTATTGCATAATCTATCTCAGCTCTCAAAGTATGAAGAGGAACTCTACCTTCTCTAGTCCACTCAGTTCTAGCTATTTCTGCGCCATTAAGTCTTCCTCCTACTTGTACTTTCAAACCAATCACTCCAGCTCTTTGTGCTCTTTGCAAAGCCATTCTTATAGTTCTTCTAAATGCAACTCTTTTTTCTAATTGTTGTGCAATATATTCAGCTAGTAAAAACGCGTCTGCATCAACTCTTTCAACTTCTACTACATTAATTCTAACTTGTCTTGTTCTATCACCTATAGTTTTTTGTATACCTGATCTTAATTCTTCAATACCACTTCCTTGCCTTCCTACTATGACTCCAGGTCTAGCTGTTTTCAATTCAAGTTCTAACTGATCGGCTTTTCTTGCTATTAATACATCGCTAATTCCAGCTGCGCCATACTTCTTTTGTATGAAGGTGCGAATCTTATAATCCTCTTGAAGAAGAATTGGATAAGTTTTAGAATTTGCGAACCATTTTGAACGATGTTCTTGGGTAATACCTAACCTAAGACCCGATGGATTAATTTTATTCCCCATTAGTTTTGTTCCTCCGTAATAGTTTGTTTAGGAGCAGATTCAACAGAAATACTAATATGGCAAGTCTGTTTTTTGATAGAGAAAGCTCGCCCTTGAGCTCTTGGTCTAAATCTTTTCATCACAGGGCCATTATCAGCTGAAGCAGAAGATATAAATAAAGAGGATGGATCCATTCCTAAATTATGTTCTGCATTTGCCACGGCAGATCTTAAAACTTTAGTAATAGGATCCGTAGATCTATATGGCATGAATTCCAACATAATCAGTGCATCTCTGTAAGATTTGCCTCTAATTTGATCAAGCACTCTCCTTACTTTTGATGCGGAGCCACGGATATACTTTCCATGAGCAATAGCAGTTTTTGTGATTTCAGGTGTTTTTGTCATTTATCTAGCCCCCTTTTTGTCTCTTAAATGTCCACGATAGGTTCTGGTAGGAGCGAATTCTCCTAATTTATGACCAATCATTTGTTCAGTTATAAAAACTGGAATATGAGCTTTGCCATTATGTACAGCAATAGTATGACCAATCATTACAGGAAGAATAGTCGAAGATCTAGACCATGTTTTAATGACTGATTTATCATTATCAGTGTTTTGCTTTTCTACCTTTTTAAGCAAACTATCGGCTATAAAAGGTCCTTTTTTTAATGAACGTCCCATGATTTATAAAATTGATAAAGAAATAGAAATAGTAGTAATCAAGAATCTCTTCCTCCTCTACTCCTCTTAGAGATACGACGTCGTCTTCGAACAACTAATTTATTACTTGGCTTGTTCTTTTTGCGAGTCTTTAATCCGAGAGCTGGTTTACCCCAGGGAGTTACAGGGCCTGCTCGACCAATTGGAGCTTTTCCCTCTCCTCCTCCATGTGGATGATCACATGGGTTCATTACACTTCCTCTTACTTGGGGTCTTCTACCGAGCCATCTTCTTCTCCCAGCCTTTCCTAAACTAGTATTACGTATTTCAGAATTGCCAACTTCACCTAAAGTTGCATAACACTCTTTTCTCACCAATCTTACTTCTGTAGATGGTAATTTTAAGGCGACATAATCTCCTTCTTTAGCCATTAGTTGTGCGCTTGACCCTGCAGATCTAACCATTTGTGCACCCCTTCCAGCATAAAGTTCCACGCAATGAACATTAGATCCTAATGGCATATCTGAGAGAGGCATTGCATTACCATCTTCAATTGGAACACCCTCGCCAGAAATTACATTTTGACCAACTTTTACTCCTGCAGGAGCGATAATATACCTTTTCTCTCCATCTTCATAAAATAAAAGCGCAAGCCTAGCATTTCTATGCGGATCATAATGAATAGCTGCGACTTTAGCATTAATATTTTTTTTATCTCTTCTGAAATCTACCAATCTATATTGCCTTTTGTGTCCGCCACCTCTATGACGACAAGTTATAACTCCTCTATTATTTCTTCCTTTAACTCTATGCTTGGAAACTATTAATGATCTTTCTGGTTTTGAACTTGTAATCTCACTAAAGTCAGTAACAACTCTCTGTCTAGTTCCTGGTGTATAGGGTTTGAATTTACGAATAGCCATAATAATAATCCTTAAGATTCTGGGAATAATTGGATTTTGTCTCCCTCAGCAAGACGTACAATTGCCTTCTTGACTTGAGAACGTTTCCCGGAGAATTTACCGACTCTTCTTGTTCTCCTCGGAGGATTCATAGTGTTTATTCTTATAACTTTAACACTAAACAAGGACTCAATTGCTGCCTTTATCTGAGGTTTTGCTGCTCTATGATCAACCTCAAATGTATATTGGTTAAGGTCTAGTGCATTTGTGGCTTTTTCTGTAATTACGGGTTTACGAATTACATCTGCCAAACGAGAATCAAATAATTTACTCATGATGCATAAACCTCCTGAATTTTATTTATTGCTGATTGACCTATAACTAACTTATTAGCGTTGAGAATATCAAAGACATTTAATTGATCTGCAGCAATTAATTTGACCTTTTCAATATTGTTTATTGATTTTTTAATAACATCAGAAGGGGAATCAAGAATAACTAAAACTTTTTCTGTTTTTTCAATACCTAATCGTGATAAACCATTAACTATTTCACTAGTTTTGGGTTTATCTAATGTGGATCCGAAATCTTCAACAGCTTTAATATCAGAAACTCTTGACATGAGGGCAGTTCTAAGAGCCAATCTTCTTTCTTTTCGATTCATATCCAAATTATAGGAACGTGGCTTAGGACCAAAGATTACTCCGCCTCCTGGTCTTAATGGAGTCCTTATTGATCCTTGACGAGCTCGGCCAGTACCCTTTTGCTTATATGGTTTCCTACCACCTCCACGGACTTCAGATCTTGTCAAAGTAGATGCAGTACCTTGTCTTTTATTAGCTAATTGTCTAAGCACGGCTCTATGAATTAAATCTGCAGAAGAAGTTTCTTTGGCAACTTTTAAATCTATTGCAATGTTGCCAGCTTTTTTACCATCCCATTTTAAGGTTTCCAGAGTTGTCATGATTTTGCTCCTCCTTTGTTGCCTACAATATTATTAGGCCTAATATCAACTATCGAGCCAGGTTTACCTGGTATAGAACCTTTCACAATAAGTAGATTTTTTTGATCATCAATTTTGACCACTAATAAACCTTTTGTAGTAATTTTTTTCCCTCCATATCTTCCAGCCATTCTTTTCCCGGGATAAATTCTTCCTGGGGTTGTTCCCGCTCCTGTAGACCCTGGTGCCCTATGATTTTTTGAACCATGGCTCATAGGTCCTCTACTGAAACCATGTCTTTTCTGATGTCCAGAGAACCCTCTACCCATGGATTTGCCGCTTATATCAACTTTTTGACCCACCTCAAAATTCTTTACTGTTACCTCTTTACCAATTTCATAAGGAGAAGTTTCTTCAACTCTGTATTCCTTTAAATGTTTTAAAAGTTCTTGACCTGATTTTAATAGATGACCTTTTTCAGGTTTACTTAGATGCTTATCTTTTGACACACCGTAACCTATCTGAATAGCTTTGTAGCCATCCAAAGATTGTGTCTTTAATTGAGTGATGCGACAAGGACCAGCCTCTATGAGAGTTACAGGTACTGCATTGCCAGTATCATCAAATAATTGGGACATACCCAATTTCTTTCCTAAAATTCCTATAGACATAAGACTTGTGTAGGCTAGCTCGTAACTAATTTTTAATTATCTAAATCCCTCAAGGATGTTGGCAATTCAAAAATCAATATATACTGGGCGAGACTTTTCTAAAACTAGAGAGTTTCTCTTTGGGTTAACCCATCCCAACTATTTTAACGAAACGCTAAAAATGTGAAACTTTTTAGAGGCTCGGCTAGCTTGCGAGCTTAAAAATTTCACCGAATATAAATTGTACATCATCAAGTACCATAAAATGAAATAATATATAAATAAAGGAAATCTTTATGCCATTACTTCTGACAGGAAAAAAGTTTCATAACGATTTACATAAAAATAAATGTTTAGCAATATTTGCTCCTCTTGAGGGAGGATATGAAACTCGTCTTTTGAGAAGAATGCGAGCTAAAGGTTTCAAGACTTACATAACTTCCTCCAGAGGATTAGGTGATCCCGAAGTCTTTTTACTAAACTTACATGGCATAAGGCCTCCTCATCTTGGTCATCAAAGTATTGGCAGGAATGGAGCTCTTGGAGAAGTACAGCAAGTAATTCCACAGGCATCGGAACTTTTTAATGAAAATGACACTAATAAATTATTGTGGCTATTAGAGGGTCAAGTCTTATCACAATCGGAATTAGAAAGCTTAATTAAAATTTGTACTGAAGACAACAAACTTAAAATTGTTGTTGAAATGGGCGGTTCAAGAAAGCTTGAATGGAAATCTTTAAATGATTATATTTTGGATGAATTCTAAAATTGAACTATTTGAAAAAAAATAAAAAGGTATCAGATAAATGGGTTAAATTAATTTGTGGGGCGAGCAATGAAGATATTGTTGCAATAGAAGATTTATGTGCCATTTATTCCGCTGCTGGAGTTGATTATATTGATGTTGCTGCTGAACAATCCATAGTGCAAGCGGCTAGACGTGGTATTAAATGGGCTAAAGAAGTTTTTGGGAACTCTCCTGGATTAATGATAAGTATTAGTGATGGGAAGGATATTCATTTTCGTAAAGCTACATTTGATCCATTGAAATGCCCATCTAATTGTTCAAGACCATGTGAAAAGATTTGCCCTACATCTGCAATTGATTTTTCTGGAGTCAAAGAGAATAAATGCTATGGATGTGGTAGATGTATAAATAGTTGCCCCTTAAATTTAATTTCTGAAAATGAATATAATTTATCAAAGAATGATTTACCAAATACTCTTAAAGCAATTAAACCTGATGCAGTAGAAATTCATACTGAAATTAATCAAATAGATTCTTTTAGAAGAGTAGCTAATCTAATCAAAAATTCAGGGATAAAATTAAAAAAAATATCTGTCAGTTGTGGATTAAATCAATCCAAAAAAAAACCAATAGATCTTTCAAAAGCACTCTGGGAGAGGTATGAAATTTTGCTTGAACATAATGTACCTCTTATTTGGCAACTTGATGGAAGGCCAATGTCTGGTGATCTAGCACCAACGACAGGAAAGGATACGGTTAAATTATGGGAAAATATAGGATCTCAACTTCCGCCTGGTCTAATTCAACTAGCAGGAGGTACAAATGATAAAACCCATGAATTTCTAAAAAGAAATAATTTTCCTGATGGAATTGCTTTTGGAAGTTATGCGAGAAAAATAATGCAACCACTTATTGAATATGCGGATAAAAATAATAAAAAATTATATGAATATCCAGAAAAAATGGCTTTAGCAATCAAAGAAGCAAAAAACTTACTAAAGCCATGGAAAATAATCTAATTCAATGAATTTTTGAAAAAAAAATAAAATTAGATCAAATATTAGAATAAAAAATTTATATTTTTTTGATAGAAAAAAATCTATCTATGTATTAAAATAGAGATTCATTGGGCCGTCGCCAAGTGGTAAGGCATCGGGTTTTGGTCTCGACATTCCTAGGTTCGAATCCTAGCGGCCCAGTTTTTAAAATTTAATTGAGTGCACTCTAAGAAATTATTCCTTTTTGATTTTGATGGAGTAATTGTTGATGGAATGAATGAGTACTGGAATAGTGCATTATTGGCTTGTGAAAAATATTTAAATTCGCCAGAAATATTTATTGATCACAATCTTTATAAACAAGTTTCAAATACCTTCATAGAAATGAGACCCTGGGTTAAATATGGATGGGAAATGTTGATAATTGTCCACGAAATTACCAAAAGAGAAAATTCATTAAATAACAATAATAAAATTAATTTTCAAAATAAATATCATCAAAACTGTGAAGAAATTCTTTTAAAGAATTCCTGGATTTCTGAAGACTTACAAAAATGTCTTGATAAATCAAGAAAAAATCAAATAGATCAAGATTTTGACAGTTGGGTCAATTTACATAAACCGTTTTATGAAGTTATTAATTTCATAGAAAGAATCAAGAAAGATAAAATAAAGTCAGGTATCATAACAACAAAAGGAAAATTATTTGCAGAAAAGATTCTTGAAAAATTAAATATTTTTCCAGAATTAGTTTTTGGTTATGAATCTGGAACAAAGGTTGAAATAGCATCAAAACTTTCAAACGAATATGAAATTATGGGATTTATAGAAGATAGGAAAAAGACATTAGTTGATATTAAGCAAAATAATTACACTAAGCACATACCCTGTTACTTAGCGGATTGGGGGTATTTAAAAAAAAACGATAGAAATAAACTACCTTATGAAATTAAATTATTGAAATTAAAAGATTTAGAACAATTAGTTGCAATTTAAATATCTTCAGCTAGAGTACGGATGTACTATAAATTGTAATTATTAAATTTGAATTTTATATATACAATTCTAAATTAAAAATAATTATGAGAACATTTTAAGAACGTCAAAAATGAGTTTTGAAGAAAGAAAAAAAAATGATTCGACAGAATCCATATCAAAAGAAAAAGACAAAGCATTAAATCTTGTCTTAGGTCAAATAGAAAGAAACTTTGGGAGAGGATCAATAATGAGACTGGGCGATGCATCAAGAATGAAAGTCGAAACAATATCTACAGGAGCTCTTACATTAGATTTAGCACTGGGAGGAGGCTATCCAAAGGGAAGAGTAGTTGAAGTATATGGGCCTGAAAGTTCAGGAAAAACAACGCTAACCCTTCACGCAATAGCTGAGGTTCAAAAAAATGGTGGTATAGCAGCATTTGTTGATGCCGAACATGCTTTAGATCCAGTCTATGCAGCATCTTTAGGCGTAGATGTCGAAAATTTACTAGTTTCTCAACCAGATACTGGTGAAATGGCTTTAGAAATAGTTGATCAACTCATAAGATCCACTGCTGTAGATCTTGTCGTTGTTGACTCAGTAGCAGCACTAACTCCAAGGGCAGAAATAGAAGGAGAAATGGGAGATCACGTAATAGGAAGCCAGGCAAGGCTAATGAGTCAAGCGATGAGAAAAATAACCGGAAATATTGGAAAATCAGGATGTACAGTAATATTCCTCAATCAATTACGTCTAAAAATCGGCGTAACATATGGGAATCCGGAGACAACCACAGGAGGAAACGCATTAAAGTTTTACGCTTCCGTAAGACTGGATATTAGAAGGATTCAAACTCTTAAAAGAGGTACAGAAGAATATGGGATAAGAGCAAAAGTTAAAGTAGCAAAAAATAAAGTCGCACCTCCATTTAGAATTGCAGAATTTGATATTTTATTCGGCAAAGGAATTAGTACAACAGGATGTTTATTAGATTTAGCTGAAGAGACTAATATTATAATTAGGAGAGGGGCTTGGTATAGTTATGAAGGAGAAAATATTGGCCAAGGAAGAGATAACACAATTATTTGGTTAGATCAGAATCTAGAAATAAAGAATAAAGTAGCATCTATTGTCAAAAGTAAGCTCACAGAAGGAACAGAAGTAAGCTCCAATTCCATGAAGGCATTAAATAGTAAACCAGAGAATATAGTTATTGCCAATGATATTAAAACGGTAGCTTAGATTCATAATGAATCGGCTGGAAACCACCATCCTGCAGCAGGCCCAATAAATCTAACAACTACCCATAAGATCACTAAGGCTCCAATTCCAAACCAACCAGTTTTAATACTTAGTTTAATTAAACTATCTTTCTGGTTAACTGTTATGGGTAACCAATCAAAAATTCTAGGTGACTGATCAAATTTATTTTTATTATTATTCTTTTTTGGAGGGAGACCTAGTGATTTTCTCCTTTTTGCTTCTCCCATGTTTAAAAGATTTTTTCTGAATAGTAGCCTATTCGAAAGGTAACATATAGTTTATTTGTTTTGAGGGCTCAATACTTTTCATAATTGATCTCCCCCATCTTCTTTTATTTGCACGACCATCGAGAATTATAAGCTTACCGGCATTTCTTCTTAGAGGTGAGACTGATCTTTCTAGTTTTTCTATCGCTTCAGGGAGCAAAAATTCTCTAAACCAATCTTTAGCGAGTTTTTTGTAATGAGAAACATTAATTCCATTAATAGGTTCTTTCATATCAGGAATTGGTAGTAATGGGATAATTATTTGTTCAGGACTTTTTACTAAACAGGAATTTTTAATCCACCAATTATAACTGGCGCATACTATTTGATTATTATGATAAGGAATTTTCTCCAAAAGTACTCGCTTACCATATTTGGATGCTAATTCTGTAGCTAAATGCATCTTCAAATTAACATCATCAGATAAGAGTAAAGTAACTCCCTTACTAAAAATCACTAATTTCTTGCATTTATCTGAGATTAATTTAGTAAAAAGAGGATTATTTGGAAGCACCTGCCGAGGTGGTACATATAATAAAATCCTTTTTTCATTGAAATTACTTTTAAAATTAATTACCAAGTCAATTTTTATACTTTGCTTTTTGAGATATTCTTCAAAAAAATTATCTTTTCTTAAAGCTGATAAAAAAACAAAATTATTATTGCTGAGTAGTTTTTTAATTTGAGAAAGTTCATCTAATGGTTCTAAAAAAAACTTCCACTCGAAATTAATATTATCCAATTGTACCCAACAAGCCCATCTTTTAGATAATGCATCACTTACTCTTTGAAACTGATCAGAAAATGAGGCATATTCATTAAAGAAATTGGAAAGGAGGCTAACTTCCTTAGAATCTAAAAATATATAATCATTATCTAAAACTTTCTTCAAGAAAAATTTTTTCTTTAGTGAATTGTATTTGTTAATAATCCTTTGACTAGCAAGTAATTTTTTATCTATATTTTGGAACCAATGTTTTTTCAATAATGAAATCCTGAAATGGTTTTTTAGATCCTCCTTAATATTTTCAATCCCAGAAAAAATTATGCGATGATTAGTCAATCTTAAAATATTTGAATCACTTAATAAGTTTTCAAGTGTAATTAAAGAAACTCGATGATTGGAAAAAATTATTTGATCATTTTCCAAAATAAATTCAAAACCAATATTTTTTAAATCTTCTAAATGATTTTTTTTTATAATTTCAATTTTTTCTTTGGTTAAAACAAAAGTTGTATTTTCTTCAGATAAAAATACAGAAATTAATAAAGGGGATATCCAAATATTTGAGGGGAAAATTTCTGAATTAATTAGATAAGTTTCATTTGTTTGAAGACATTTCGAAATTATTCGCCCAAATGAATAAATATGATTCCAATCAGTTTGATGGGATTTAATAAATTTTTTTAAGTATTGATGACTTGTAATTTCAAGCATTTATAATTCGCTTAATACCAAATTTAGGAAATATGATACTAATATACAAAAATTTGGTATCACTATAAAAAAGCTTTGAATTAATAATCAATGAATATAGGAATTGTAGGATTAGGACTAATTGGCGGTTCAATAGGTTTAAAGCTTCAAAGATTAAACCACACCATTTATGGAGTCACAAATAATAATTTCAATGAAAAAAAAGCAATAGAGAGAAAACTTGCAAATTATATTAGTTGCGATTTTGGCATCTTAAAAAAATGTTCTCTAATTATATTGGCATTGCCTATTGAAGATTTAATTAATCCTTCCAAAGAACTAATAAATGTAATTCCAAAAGAATCTGTAGTAACCGATGTTGGTTCTATAAAAGAGCCAATAATTAACACATGGGAAAGAATACATCCATTATTTATTGGATCACATCCTATGGCAGGCACGGAAAGAAAAGGTGTGGATTCAGGTTTCGAAAGTTTATTAGATAATGCAAAATGGATTATTACTCCTACTTCGCAAACTAATGAAAATGCGATAAATATGCTAAGTAATTTAATAACTTCTATGCAATGTGAGCTCTGTAAAGCATCGCCAAAAGAACACGATGAAGCAGTTTCTTTAATCTCTCATTTACCAATATTTGTTGCTTCTTCATTAATAAAAACAGCTTATAAAGAAGAAAATAAATCATTACTAGATTTAACTCAAAGACTAGCTGCTACTGGATTTTCTGATACAACAAGAGTTGGAGGTGGCAATCCAAATCTAGGTTTAGATTTGGCTAAAAATAATCAGAAAAATATCTTAAATGCAATAAAGGAGTTTAAAGATAATATTAATGAAATTGAAACTCTAATCAAAGATAAAAATTGGGAATTACTCTCTAAAAACCTTACAAAGGCAATGGAAGTAAGATCGAATTTTATAAATTAAAAATCTCAAAGATGAAAATTATTAATTCCTTTTGAAGCTAAAACTTGTCTGGAAACCATTAGTGCAGACTGACTAACACCAGCTGTTCCTTCTCCTGGATAAATAGAATCGCCACATAACCATAAACCTTTAAATGGGGTTCTACTCGATAGTCCAAATAATCCAAAAATATCGGGATTTTGACCTAAACCGCCTACTATTCCATTTGGCCTATTAGTCCATCTTTCAAATCCCAATGGAGTAGCTAATTCCCTATGAAGCCAATTTTCAGCAGAAATATCAAATTGATTCTCTAAAGCAAAAGATATTTTTTGGAGATACTCCTTTTTTCTCTTTAAATAATCATGTTTATCTAAATTAAACCAGTCATTTGTTTTAGTAAAAAGACTTGCAATCAGTGTTATCTCCCCTTTTGGAGCTCTTCCATCTCCTTCATCACTAATTGATACAAAAAGTGATCCCAACTCTCTTGAAACAACTTGATAATGATTTGAAAATATTGATTTAATATGTTCTTTTTTTAAAGCTGAATAAAAAACTATCGCCCCACTTGGGTCAGGAAGGTTTTGTATTCTCTTTCTATAATTATGATTTTTGTTTAAGGAATCTTCAAGATTTTTTAAAAGAGATTGGGGTGGTGGTGTATAGATTACATCATCTGCGTAGTAATTTAAACTCTCTTTTTTAGATGTTGCACAAACTTTCCAAATCTTTTTGAGATCGTCAAAATTTATAGAATTCACCTTCGTCCCATACACAATTTTAACCCCTGTTTTTTTTAATGAATCTTCTAAAGCCTCACTTAAAACCTGCATTGATTTTTTTAAATGCCAAAGACCATAAGGTTGTTGAGAGATTTGCAACACTGTAGAACCATATAGAGCTGCTGTTTGATAAACATCTTCTTGCGAATAAAGCTTCAATTGCAAATTAAGAAACTTAATTAATCTCTGATCATTAGATAATCCACAAATACGTAAAAGATCAAAAATAGTAGATTTAATTAAAATTCCTGTTACAAGATTATTTGGTACTAATGCTTTCAGAAATTGTGAAAAATCCCATAAATTTTTAATGGGTAATACAGGATTATTGTTAGCAAAAGTCCAATTGCTTTGATGAATTAAATGACATAGTTGCCAAAATTTACCACTACCTGGGAACTGCATCTCTCTCTCTTTAATCCATTCATTTTTTTCATACCAAATAGGTATTGGCTGACTACCATCATTTAAATCAACAATGCAAGCTGGATTTAAAATAGAGGCTTCAGGAAGAGGTATATTTAAAAATTTAAAAATTTTAGAGTGTATTCCTCCTTCTTCTAAACCCGCAACCTGTGTTGCGCCTACATCAAAAATATATTTTTTCCTTTTAAAAGTTCCTGCACAACCTCCTGATTGAGTATGTGATTCAATCAAAGTAACTGAAAGCCCCATTTTTGATAAAATTGCTGCAGATGTTAGTCCTGCTATACCAGCACCAACAACAACAATTTCAGTCTTGGACATTAAAATGCAAAATATACCTCATATCGAACTTAGCGAAATTTGTAATAAATTAGGAGAAGGAACACCAAAAAGTGTAAAACAAGTTTTTGGGGGGGATATTCATACTTCATGGCAAATAGAATTTAAAAATGCTAAATTCTTTCTTAAAAGAAATAAAAGAGAAGTAAAGTTTCTTAAATTTGAAGAATATTGTCTAAAGAATCTAAGAAAATATATTAATTATGAAAACTTAGTCGTTCCTCAAACAGTCTTCCACCTAGAAGTTAACAATGTTGAATTCTTATTAATGGATTGGATAGATATGAAAAATAATGATCAGAAAAAATTAGGTAAAGGTTTAGGAGAAATGCATCTTGAATCAAATAAATATAATCCAAAAAGTTTTGGTTATCCTATACAAGGTTACATAGGAACTACAAATCAAATAAAAGGGTGGGAAAATAATTGGATTAAATGTTTTATTAATTTAAGAATCGAACCTCAATTAGCATTTTTAAAAAAAGACTTTTTAGAAATTGATATTAAGAATAAAATAATGTCAAAAATTGAATCAGTACTATCCGACCATAATCCAATGAACTCGCTTATTCATGGTGATTTGTGGTCGGGTAATATAGGCGTAAACAAAATGGACAAAGGTGTAATATTTGACCCTGCATGTTGGTGGGCAGATTCTGAAGTAGATATAGCTATGACAAGATTATTCAGTAATTTCCGAAGTGAATTCTATGATAATTATCACAAAATTGTTCCAGTTAAAAAAGGATTCAAAAAAAGAGAAATAATTTATAATTTTTATCACATATTAAACCATGCCAATATGTTTGGAGGTTCATATTTCGATCAGGTTAAACTTTATATTCAAAATATTTTGAATATGTGATGTTGCTCTTAGTTTACCCTAAATATGTTTTTTTAAGATTTTGAACCTTGTCTAGTACTGCTTCCCGATTCTCACTCGTGCGAAGATTCTGCCAACTCCATTGACCTACTACTACTACACCTAATAGTTCTAACAATCCTGGAAGAATTGGGAAAAAATTAATCGTGTCGATAACAACTTTAATTATTATCTGAGCGATAACGACAACAGCTATAATCCCAGCTGCTTTTCCATATTTCCCCATTTGGGTCCAATCGACATTTCCAAGGGTTTCATTAATTTTTCCCATTACATCAGAATACTTTTCTGAAAAGCTTTTAGTTTCTGAGTTGGTATCGGAGCCGGAGTCTTGATTTGACTCAGGAGTGTTATCACTCATGAATTCAGTCAACTTAATATATGAACCAGACAGTATCGGAAAAATTGTCTGTTGACTACCTTTTTGTTATGCATAATTCCGAACCGAAACATTTTGTATTTTTTAAGATGTATTGATATAAATGAAATTCAAAGATATTTAACGTTAAATTAGGTTTACAAAAACTTCACAATATTACCTTGTTCTAACAAAAAACATTAAAAAACTTAATCAAAAATAAAAAATTAAAAGGCTAAATTTATTATTTAAATTATTATATTTTCATATATTATTTTTTGAAATTAAATAATGGAAATATCAGCTGATATTAAATCTGATTTCTTAACTGTAGATGAACAAGAAAGATACAGAAAGCATTTAACATTGGAAGAAATAGGAATTACAGGGCAACTAAAACTTAAAAAAAGTTCGGTAGTCTGTATTGGAGCTGGTGGTCTAGGCTCCTCAGCTTTGCTTTATCTTGCAGCTGCAGGAATTGGAAAAATTGGGATAGTTGATAATGATCAAGTTGAAAAGTCTAATCTTCAGAGACAAATCATCCATGAAACAAACACGATCGGTAATTTAAAAATTGATTCTGCCCGAGAAAGAATTAAAAGATTTAATCCAAACACAAAGATAAAAACATATCAGGAAAGAATTAACTCAGATAATATTCTTGAAATCATTCGAGAATTTGATGTTGTGTGTGATTGCTCAGATAACTTTGGCACTCGATATTTAATAAATGATGCTTGTCTAATACTTAATAAATCTTTAGTTTTTGGAAGTGTTCAAGGCTTTGAAGGACAAATAAGTGTTTTTAATCTTAATAAAAATAGTCCTAATTTAAGAGACTTACTACCAGAATCTCCCTCAAAAAATAATATCCCTAGCTGTGAAGATTTTGGAGTAATAGGAGTTACAACTGGTCTTATAGGAGTTTTACAAGTAAATGAGATAGTAAAAATTATTCTAAAAAAAGGAAAAATTCTTGATGGGAAGATTATGATTTTTAATTTATTAACTATGAATATAAAAAAATTAAATCTAAAAGCTGAAAAGTCAAACAAAAAAATTAGAAATTTAACTCAATTTAAAAATTTTTATAAAGACTTCCAATGTTCAGAAAATGTTGAGATTAAGAAAATTAATGCCAACGAATTTAATTCATTATATAAAGCAAAATTCAACAAAATACTTCTTATTGATGTTAGAGAAGATGATGAATTTAACAAATTCTCTCTTAAAGGTTCTATATCAATTCCCCTCAACAATTTAGAAAAAAAATCTCAATTAGATTTTATAAAGAAAGAAAGTTTAGGTAAAGAAGTTTTTACATTATGCCAACTAGGCAAACGTTCAGAAAAAGCATCCAAGATTTTGATGCAATTTAAAATTCCTTCAAAATCGATAGAAGGCGGAATTGAAAGAATCAATCAAATAAAAATTAAATAATTATCTAAAGTAATTTAATAATCCACTCCTCTTTTTAAATCAACTCCAACATTCGCATAATGCTTATGACAGACCATTTCAGAGTATACGTCTGCCAATTCAAAATATGAAGGTTCATTTTTACATCTTCCAGTAATAACAACTTCTGTATCTGCTGGTTTTTTTAAGAGTGTTTGATATATAGATTCAACAGGCAAAAGTTCTAGATCCACAGTTGGATTTAATTCATCCAATATAATAGTCTTATATAAACCACTAAGAATAGCCGCTTTAGCAATTTCCCAAGCCCTCTCAGCTTCAACATAATCAATTGGCTGTTGCTGGCCTCTCCATACTATTGCATCCCTTCCAGAGCGTAAATGATCCACTAAATGAGGATAGCTGTCTCTCAAAGCTTCAATAGCAGCATCTTCTGTATAACCATTACCTCCCTTAAGCCATTGAAGTATTAAAACTCTATGACTTTTATCTTGAGATATTCCTTTACCAATAGCTTGAAGAGCCTTACCAAGTGCACTAGTGGATTTACCTTTTCCTTCCCCAGTATAAACTTCAATTCCACCATAATTTTTAGTTGGACTATCAGAATTATGTAAATCCCCTCTCAAACGAGGTCTCATCTCAGAATGGAGTTGAGATATTTGTATAAGTGAAGAAGGAGCTGCTCTTCCCGTAATAATAATTTCCAAATCTTCAGGTCGATTCTGAAGAGAATTTACCACGTCCTCAATATCAAGCATCGCTAAATCTAAAACCGGATTTAGTTCATCAAGTACTAATACGGAATATAGAGAGCTAGCTATTGCTCCTTTAGCTATATTCCATCCCCTCTCAGCTTCTGTTATATCAGATTTTGTAACTTGATCAGCATTAAAGAATTCTGATCTCCCTGTCCTTACATGGTCAATTAAATGAGGGAAGCCTCTCTGTAATGCCTCTATTGCAGAGTCTTCGTCATATGACCTCTCCGGACCTTTCAAAAATCTAAGCAACAATACTCTGGACTGCCTTTTTTCACAAATTCCTAACCCTATTGTCCTTAGAACTACTCCTAGTGCTGCCTGACTTTTTCCTTTCCCTTCTCCATCATAAATATGTAATTGTCCCTTTGATCTCTCTTGACTGTCACTTGCAGTAACAATTCCAACACCTCTATTTTTACTAGTATTTGCCAATTGAAAAAGTTTAATAAATTAAATTTAAGATATAGTTAAGAATATTATTGATAATTTAATAATAAATTTAACTTATTTGTATGTTACTTTCATTTTAAAGAAATTATTATGTTCAATCAACTGGAAATTCTCTCTGATGAACAAAATAAAAAACTTGGAGAAATGAGAAGTTATATCAAAACTATGAATAGTGTTTGTATTGCTTACTCTGGAGGAGTGGATAGCACATTGGTAGTCTCTTTAGCCTTTGAGCAATTGGGTAAAAAAGCAATAGCGATTACTGGCGTTTCACCTGCATTAACTAGTACACTGCTTAAGGAGGCAAGAAGCCAAGCGCAGTGGATTGGGATTCAACATTTAGAAGTAGAGACCTCAGAATTAGATCAAACAGGATATAGCAAAAATCCCAAAGATAGATGTTTTGCATGCAAACAAGAGTTACACAAACACACCACATATTTAGCTAAAAAAATTAATTACAAAACTATATTTGATGGAGTAAATTTAGATGACCTAAAAGATTTTAGGCCAGGGATTAAAGCAGCCAAAGAAGCAGGAGTGATTTCACCTTTAGCAAAATTTGAATTTTCAAAAAAAGATATCAGAGATGTATCAAGAGCATTAGGTTTTCCTTGGTGGGATAAACCTGCACAACCTTGTTTATCATCCAGATTTCCCTATGGCCAATCCATAACAAGTGAAAGGCTAAAAATGGTAGAAAAAGCTGAAGAATACATAAAACAAAGAAACATCTCAGAAGTTAGAGTTAGATGCCAAGGTTCAACAGCAAGAATAGAAATTCCGAAAGAGGAATTAAAAATATTTTTAAAAAAATTTGATTTAAATGAATTAGTTAACTATTTCTCTCATATAGGATTTAATTGCACAAGTTTAGATCTTGAAGGCTTGATCAGCGGCAAGTTAAATCGAGAAAACTGAAAACTTAAACTATTTTTCTTATTTTATGTTTAATCGATATTGGTGGATTTCTATTAATAATTCGCAAGAGATGTTCTTCAGCCATTAAAGCTTCAATTAAGTATTTACAAGCTAATTTTGGCTTCATATTTTGACCACATGTGAAAATATCAATTGCAGAATAATATGATTCAGGCCATGTATGTATTGAAATATGAGATTCAGCAAGTAAAGCAATTGCTGTAACTCCCTGCGGTTCAAATTTATTACTGATTAAATTCAAAACTCTTGCATTGGCTAATTTAGCGGCATTATTTAATTTGCAACGTAAAAAAGATTCATCATTTAATTTTTCGTAATCACATCTATAAAGCTCTAACAATAAATGCTTACTTTTGTATATTGATTCCTTTTCATTATTGAGTACTTTTAAGGGATGATTTTTTCTTGGGGTTTCCATTACTTAAATTTATCGGATTAATAGATTTGCTAGAGAATTGCAACTTCTTGAAATTATAAGTAAATCATTTGCGAAGAGCCTAAAAAAGATTGATTTAACTTATCTAAATGAGTCGCACTTATGAAGCATTGACTATCTTTTCCTACTGAATTTAATAACATATTTTGCCTTGTTATATCCAATTCTGCTAGGACATCATCCAATATAAGTAGGGGTGGTACTTTTAAAGTACTACGCAAAAAGTCGAGTTCAGCCATCTTAAGAGCCAATATAAAAGTCCTTTGCTGACCAGATGAACCATATTTTCTTATTGAAATATTATTAATCAGAAATTCGAGATCATCACGATGAGGGCCAAAATTACATCTGCCAGTCAATGCTTCTGTTGATCTCTGCTTCAATAATTGTTCTTTAATTTTCTTAATAATAACTTCTTCTTCTTGTTCTTGTTCTTGTTCTAAATTCTCTAAACCAGAAAGATAATTTATACCAATTTTTTCTTCAGATTTACTTAAGTGATTATGCCAATATTTAACATATGGGCTTATTTTAGATATTGCTCTCCTTCTACGTCTAAAAATTCTTGTACTAATTAACGACATCTGGATATCAAAACTTTCAATAATTTCTGAATATTGACCTTTTTGAAAGCTTTGTGAACGCCAAAAATGGCTTCTTTGTTTTAAAAGTCTATTAAATCTATGAATCAACTCTACATATACTGGCTCAAGCTGTGATACAACTTTATCAATCCATGTCCTTCTATAGCCAGGTTCACTTCTTACAATATTGATATCATTTGAACAAAAACATACACTCCGGATATAATTTTTTAAGTCACTCTGTTTTTTCAGTAAAGATTCATTTACATAGATTTTTTTTGCTCCTTTCCTAAATAAATTTACTTTCAAATCATCTGCAAAATCAATTTGACCAAAAATAATAGCCACATCACTATCATTTTCAATTAAATCTTTATCATTTATTGCTCTACTAGACTTCAATTGACTGAGGAATTCAACAGACTCAAGTAAATTAGATTTACCAATACCATTTGATCCAAGAACAATAATTCTTTGCTCCTTCAGGTTAATTTCAAAACTTTTATGGTTTCGAAAATTATTTATTTTTAAGTTATTTAAGAAAATTTTTTTTATGCACTCCTTAATTAAATTAGCTAAATTTAAGATATTTAGATTTTCCTTAAAGAAATTGAAAAGTTAAGGGCATGTAGCTCAGTTGGATAGAGCATCAGATTCCGGTTCTGAGAGTCGGGGGTTCGATTCCCTCCATGCTCGTAATAAAAAATTTAAAGTTTATAACCCATGACTCTTATTCCATTTGGATCTATTATAAAACCACTTTTTTCTAAACTTTCAAAAGAAGATACTGGAGCTTGAACAGAAATGCTACATCCTGGCATTTCCCTATTAATTTTTTCAAGAGTTGCTTGAAGCAATACTGAGTAAAACAGATTTTGGTTATTTCCAACATCAGCGCTTAAATTCCATAAGTTAGCATTCAGACCCTTATCTGAAGTAACTCTTACAAAACCATAAAGCTTGCTCTTGAACTTTTTTTGGATGGTGAAAAAAAAATTACTTTTTTGTATAGCTAATGATAACTTTTGCAGAGGGAATGCCTCACAACCACAGCTTACTAAGAGTTTATTTAAATCCTTAGGAGATGGCACTTGAGAAGAACTTACAAAAAAGCCATCTGGTAAAATCAGTTTTTTTATTGAAAAATATTGCAATGATTACCCTGTATTTCGCATGCCAGCTGCTATTCCATTAATTGTTAATAGTGCTCCTCTTAATAGTTCACTTCGGCTATAAGCTCTTTTAGATTCACTACTTTCATTAAAGAGCTCGCTAATTGGAGGTTGTCTTTTTTGATCTCTCAGCCTTCTTAAAAGAGAAACTTGCAAAAATCCTAAAGGAATTATTGTTTTATTTCTTAAGTTAACAGATGATCTCAAGTCCCTGTCAGATTCTAACAGCTTAGTTTTACCAGTTATTTCAAGTATTAAAGATTTAGTAAGAAAATATTCTTTAGAGATAACATCAAAAATTTCACCGAATGACTTTAAATTTTCTTTACTCCCAAGAGTATCAACATAATATTTCGCAACTTCCAAATCAACTTTTGATAATGTCATTTCCACCTTAGATATGAGCATCCTAAAAAAGGGCCATCTTTGATGTAGCACTCTAAGTAATTCAAGCTGTTCAGGATCTGATTTTAATTCGACAGATAAAGCAGTACCTACTCCAAACCAACTTGGCAAAAGAAATCTACTCTGGGTCCATCCAAACACCCATGGAATTGCCCTTAAACTCGATAAATCCTTTGTCCCTTTTTTTCTTCTCGCAGGTCTACTAGATATTTGCAACTTACTAATTTCCTCAATTGGAGTTACTTCTTGAAAAAAAGTTAATAAATTTGGATTCTCATGTACTAATTTTCTATAGTGGATTCGCGATGTTTCTGCCAGCCTAGTCATTAATTCATTCCATTCTGGGGTCGCATCAAGCCTATTATTAACTAAACTATTTTGAATTACTGCTGTAGTGACAGTCTCCAGATTATATAAAGCCAGTTCAGGAAGGCTATATTTAGAGGCTAAAACCTCTCCTTGTTCCGTAATTTTTATTCTTCCTTTTAGAGTACCGCTTGGTTGAGCCAATATTGCCTGATAAGCAGGTCCTCCCCCTCTACCTACTGAACCACCTCTACCATGAAAAAGCCTTAGAAAAATATTATTTTTACTAGAAAGATTTTGGAGGGCTATTTGAGCTCTATGAATTTCCCAATTACTTGATAAGAATCCTGAATCTTTATTACTGTCAGAATAACCTAACATCAACTCTTGAAGAGGTTTTAAACTTTCTCCAACTTTTGGTAATAATGATCTATAAAAATTTAATTGAAATAATTGATTCATTACTTCCGGTGCTCTTTTTAGATCTTCAACAGTTTCAAAAAGAGGAACAACTAGCAATTTAGATTGTTGAGAACCTTGATCAATCAGTCCTGTCTCTTTTGCTAGGAGAAGCACTTCAAGTAAATCAGAAGAACTATGGCTCATTGAAATTACATATGAATGACAAATACGGCTGCCAAATTCTTCTTGCAATCTTTTGACCATTTTGAAGACTGAGAAAGTTTCTTCAGTACTTTTAGACCAATTAACTTCGAGTGGAATTAAAGGCCTTTTTGTTTTTAATTCATCAATTAGCCATGTCATTCTCTCCTTCTCAGACATTTGATCATATTGCTTAGACAAATCAAGATAATTGGTTAGTTCTTGTATTGCATCACTATGTCTAGTGCTCTCCTGACGTATATCCAAACTTGCTAGTGAAAAACCAAAGATATGAACTTGAGTTAATAGTTTATTGACCTCCTCACAAGTTAAATCTGTACTATTCAAGCTATTTTTAATTAATTCAAGGTCATACGTAAATTCATCGACAGATTTATAATGTAATTTTTCAACTAATTCTATATTTTTATTATCTGATTCCTTTTCTAAGGATAATTTCCAACCCCCTTCTGCTAGTAAATTATTTCTCTCTTGTGTTAGTCTCAATTTTTCTAAAATATAACTTAATTTTAACCTGTAAGGTTCAGATCTATATCTTGTGGCTCTTGCTTCATAGATTTCAGGAAACTTAACCCTATCTGTTTCTAATGATTCCAAAAGAGATGCGCTAACTTGGCTCCATTGCATTGAAACACTTAATTGATCTCTTAGATTAGATGTCGCATTAATATATCTTTCTAACATTAATTGCCTTTGATAACATGCTGTCCTCCAAGTTATTTCTGGAGTTACTGATGGATTACCATCCCTATCAGAACCTACCCAAGATCCAAAAGTGCAAAAAGATTCTGTTGGTACTTGTACATCTGGATAATTTTCAGTAAGAGCAGAGGAAATTCTACCTCTCAACTGAGGCATTGCATTAAAGAGAACTTGTTGGAAATAATGAAGAGAATAATCAACTTCATCTATTACAGATGGTTTAAACTGATGAAGCTCATCTGTTCTCCACCAAAGTCTAATTTCTTCTTTAAGTTGTATTTTGAGAGATTTAATTTCTTCAATTGTTAAATATTTTTCAGCTTGTATTTTTTTTAGTAAATTAGCAACTCTAGTTTGCTTATGCCTAATTGTATGTCTAACTATCTCAGTAGGATGTGCAGTAAAAACTAGGCGTATATCCATTTCTTGCAACAATTCCTCTAATTTACCTGGAGGAACATTTAATCTTCTAAGCCTATAAAATAATTCTCTAAATGTTACTGGAGCATTTTGTCTTGCTAATGCAGGCGCAAAAGGATCAAGATTATCATGAGATTTTTTAACGTTTTGATTGGTAAAGCTTTGAATATATCTATCTTCTTCAACTCTTTGCTCTAAAATATTAACTAATTGGAAATATAATGAGAAAGCTCTAGCTGCAGAAATAGATTCAGCTAAGTTCATGGAATTAACAATATGAACTATTTTCTTTTTAAAAGTTTTTGAATTACCTTCTTCAACTTGATTGTTATAACTTAATTCTTTGAGCTGTATTAAACGATTTGCTTGATCGTCCGGACATTCCTCCCTTAATACAGACTCCCAAAGATCTTCTATTAATTCACGATTTTTATCCAATGGATCATTTTTACTTATAAGATCCACCTTATTATTTTTAAACTGTTTCATAGATTCCATATAATTATTATGTCATAAGTAAATATATTGAGATCAAATATTTGTTTAAATTATCAAATATTTTCTTCTTCACTAGTAATCATATCTTCAATAGTAAATTTCATAATTTCCTCAATTGATAATCCTTCCATATATTGCTTTATCCATTTCATAGATTGATTTCCCTCTTCAAGTGTCCTGTAGATTGGTTTTAATAAATGAGTCATATTCAATTTACATGCCATTAGTGATGATTCCAATAATAAATTTTTTATCCAATCTCTACAAACCACTTTCTTACCATCTCTCCAATGTATTAGTTCTGCATCCAAGCTATTTTGTGCAGCTTTTATTTCATTTTGGTCACATATTTTTGATAGTTCATCCATAGAAAACTTACTAGTTCTTAAAGGATCTACAGTCTTCATATTTTCGAACAGGTAAATAACTCTAAGTTCTAGTAAAGCAGTTATTGCTAACAATAAATTAATATCATGGACATAATCACAAATCCGTAATTCCAACCGATCTAAAATATGAGGTCTTTGTGGGCCATTTGGTCGGATAGAAGACCAAAAATGTCTAATATTTTGCATATTTCCATTATGAATATTTTCCTCAATCCATTTAATATATTTACTATGATCATTAAAGAAAGGAACTTTATTAGGTGTTTTCGGGAATTGTATCCATCTCTGTGAATGATTATTAGTAAGTTTATTGTTCAAAAAAGGTGAACTTGCACTGATTGAAAGAAATAAAGAAGCCTCACACCTTACAAGTCGAATAGCTGCAAAAAGCTGATCTAAATTATCAATCCCTAAATTTATATGAACACTTGAAGTAGCAATTGATATTCCGTAATTATCCTGAATAAATTGATGATAGACATTATCTTTATCAGACCGTTGAAACTGATTATCGTGTTTAAAACATAAAGTAGATGAAGGAATTATGGTTAGATCTCTAGTTTTTAGCCACTGTCTTAACTTTTTTCTAGGATCTAATAAATTTTTATATATAACTTTGTAATCTTTTTCTGGAGTTGTTATGTATTCAACATTTCTGTTATCAGGTTCTCTAACAAAATTAGAAAATGTTTCTTCGATAGCATCAGAAACTCCAACATGAGTTTTTTGAGAACCTGTAAAGAGTTCCACTTCAAACCCTTTGAATAATTTATGATTCAGCATTTATCTATCCAAACAAGCCAATGCCATCAATATGCCTTTAGCTTTATTTATAGTTTCTTGATATTCATTTGCAGGAGATGAATCTGCGACTATTCCTGCACCAGCTTGAACAGAAACTGTGTATTCTCCTTCCTTTGAAGGCATAACGATCATAGTTCTTATTGTAATTGCAGTATTTAGTGCACCATTTATATCTATAGACCCATAAACGCCAGCATATGGTCCTCTAGATTCTTTTTCAAATTTATTAATGAGTTGCATTGCTCTTATTTTTGGGGCCCCGGTTACTGTACCAGCAGGAAAACATGCTTTAAGTAAATCCCAAACACTTGTATTTGCGTTCAAAATCCCTTCAACTTCACTGACTATATGCATAACGTGTGAATATTTTTCAATAACCATCAAATCTTTGACCTCTACGGAACCTGTCTTACATACTCTTCCTAAATCATTTCTACCAAGATCAATTAGCATTACATGCTCTGATATCTCTTTGGGATCTTTTAATAAATCTTTCTGAAATTTTAGATCTTGTTCCGCATCTTTACCTCTTGGCCTGGTGCCAGCTATCGGTCTTAGGCTTGCAACAATTTGATTTTTTTTATTCTTTTGTGCTTTAACCATGACCTCAGGACTAGAACCTATGAGATACCATGATCCGAAATCAAAGAAAGCCATATAGGGTGAAGGATTAACCATCCTTAAACTCCTATATAAATTAAAGGGATCACTTTTAACTTTTGCTTGGAACTTTTGACTAATAACAATCTGAAAAATATCACCTTTTTTTATATACTCTTTAGCAGAAACAACTGCTTCTTCAAACTCTTTTTGTTTCCAATTACTTGAAATTTGAATATTCAAATCTTTGTTATCGTTCCAATTAAGAAACTCAGTTTCTTTAATTGGATCTTTCATTAAATCTCTAATTCTAGTGATTTTTAAAATAGAGTCTTGATAAATTTCTTCAATATGAGAATCTAATGCACTAGAGGTGTCAGCATATACTACTGCAGTTATACATCTTTTCATTTGATCAAATATTACTAATTGATCAAAAAACATCCAAGATCCATATGGTATTTCTTTTTCTTCTGAACTATTAACAGGAACACTAGATTCCAGATAATTTATTAATTCATAACCCCAAGAACCATATAACTGGCCGACATAAGGTAAATTTTCTAGACTATATGATTTATATTCTTCTGTCCAAGTTCTTAATAAATCAAAAGGATCACCTTTATGTATTTCTCTGTTTCCGTTACTCCAAGTTTTAATAGTTTCTTCTCCATGACAAACTGCTTCCCACAAAGGATTAGTAGCCACAATACTCCATCTGCCTAAATTTTCTCCACCTTCAACAGATTCTAGAAAGACACCATGAGAATCTTTATTTGATAATTTAAGCCATGTAGATAATGGCGTTTCTAAATCCGCAGCCCAAGTATTGATTATAGGTATAAAATTTTTACCTTCTTTATAAGCCTTTAAAAAACTATCTTTTTGAGAACTGATCATACTAATAATATCAGCCCAAATTATAATTATATTTGTCTTTTATATCAACTTTTGAAAATTTATTCAAAAGTTTTTTTAGTTGTAAATTTTAAACCCGCAGGATTTGGATTCTCACCAATTCTTCTTGGATTATGGCCAACTTTCTCTCTACCCTCATTAACTTTTTCAGGAAATACGCCATCTTTAGGATGTAAGAATTCAATATCTCCCCCTGGAAAAATTCTATAAATTTTAAAATCTTCAATTCTAGGTTTAAGGCTCCTCAATTGTGTACCAAGAGCAAGACATTGTTCCTTTCTTGCGAAGTACATCAAATTATCTCCCTCGTGCATAACAGCAGCTCCACCAGTTGGCAATTCAAATGCTTGTTCCTTGGAGCTATTCCACGAAATCGCATATTTTTCTTCAGTTTCAGCGGAGTTTAATAAACCTCCAGTACTTCCTATATGCTTTGGAAATTGACCAACTAAAGTTTCAGTCATCCTAATCTTTTAAAGTATCAATATTAAGAAACTAGCATTCATGTTTTACAAATTTCGTAAATATTAAAAAAGTTTCTACATTATTTAATAAATTAATAAAAAAAATTTTCTTAAATATCCTTTGAATCTGAAATAGGAAAAAAAACTGTCAATCCAGTATCCTTTCTTTTAGTAACGTAGCCTCCAAGACTTGCCAACAATTTCTTAGTTGCAATCTGGCTTAATTGTAGAGTTCCTGTTTGAGGATTCCAATTCAGTACTGGACTAATATCTGAACCATTTTCTATATAAGATATTTCACTTTTTCCTCTGTCTAATTTTTGTACTTTCAGTTCAAGTTTTAATTTTTGTCCAGCTGGTCGCAACTCTAATATTAAACTACTTCCTTCTCTTAATCCTCTAGTATTTTTGTCAATTAGTCCTCTTAACATAAGCTCTAGTTTTTCAGAATCACTCAAAATTTCAGGCAGTTGTTTAGGTATATCAATTTTTAACGAGATGCCACGTCGTTTTAATTGTTTATTCCAAACAGGGGATAATTTATATAAAATTTCACCTAAATTTATTCTTGCTAGTTGATTAGATGGGGAAATATCATTACTTACAAGTTCGGCAGCATTGAAAATAAGGCCAAATCTATCAATTTGCTCATTACATTCATTATCAATTTGAATTAAACGGCTTCTCATTGATTCGTCCATATTAAACTTTCTGAGAGTAGAACTTATTAAGGTTCTTATAGTTGCTAGAGGTGTTCTGACTTCATGAGAAATTGCTTTTAATAACTTTGCCTCTGTTATTTGAACGTCTTTTTTATCATTTTGAATTGAATTATGAACACTTAATTTTGGAATCAAGTTTGCCAACCTAGTAGATAAACTTGGCCAGAAATTATTTTCAAATTCATCATTTATATTAAGGTCACCAAGACTTTTGATTTCATTACGAAAATTAAGTACTTCCTGATAATTTTCTTGATGTAATTTTGCATCAATTAACTCAATGCCAGTTTTCAGACTTTTTTCATCACATCGCATAAGTAAAGTTCTTTTATCTTTTTCTCCTGCAATTGTTAAAAGACATTGAAAATTTGGAGTTATTATCATTAGAAAAGGCTCATAACCATCTTTAGGATGTAATTTTAAGACTTTATAATTTCTTATGAAATTACTATCTTTTTTTATAGTTCTGGCATGATCAATTGGCAAGTAACCAGCATTATCAATTTGAAAATATGGAAACCCTTCTGGTGACCATAACCAGCCTTTCATTTTTGTTAAACATTTTTTGTCGGTTAATGCTGGCAAAGGAGAAGCAATCCAAAATCCTCCTTTTTGAGAATTATGCGAAAGAAACTCTTTCTGAACAACTTCTAAAGAAGCCCACCACATTCGCCTAGAAGTCTCATCATCAACGTATGTCGTTTTTAAGCCTTGAAGAAGTAAATCTTGAATTTTTTTTATAGTAATTAAAGATTTCATTGATTTCTTAAAGATGTAGAGCGATTAAATGTGGATAATGCCAATCCGATACATATAAAGTTTATTAACAAAGAAGTTCTACCATAACTCATAAAGGGCAGTGGGATCCCTGTCACTGGACCTAATCCAATAGTCATGAATAAGTTAATAATGATTTGAAATAGAAAAGTTGAAGCTATCCCAATCACTATCAATGATTCAAAGTCAGTTCTAGCATTTTTTGAAACTCTTATAAGTTGAGTAATCAGAATAAAAAATAAAACAAGAACTAGAATACAGCCCAAAAAACCTAATTCTTCTCCTAATGCAGTAAATATAAAATCTGTATGTTGTTCGGGTATAAATTGTAAATTTGTTAGTTTACCTCTCAAAATTCCTGTGCCAAGTAAACCTCCAGAACCAATTGCTATTTTACTTTGTAATAAATGATATCCTCCACCTAAAGGATCTATACTTGGGTCTAAAAATAAAATTAATCTATCTTTTTGATAGTCCTTAAGGCCAAACTTCCAAAAAATCGGAGTCAACTTTACAACTAATGAATGAAGAGCAATTGATAAAGTCGAAAAAATTATTTTCTTTTGAAAAGATTTATAAGCTAAGTAACCCATAAAAGGGATCCAAATAATAAGCAATTTCGGGAATACCAATGAGAGTATTGATGTAAAGATACAAAAGACTAAAATTAGTATCCACTCTATAGGCATTTGGGACCAATAAAGCATAACAAACGTCAATACTATTAAAACTAAAGAAGTTCCTAAATCAGGTTGAAAAAATATTAATAACCAAGGCAAAATTACAATTAAGAAAGGTATTAGTAAATCTTTTAAAGAAGAAATAGTTTTTCTATCAAGAACTAAAGCAAGAATTAATATAGTACTTAATTTAGCTACTTCCGATGGCTGAAAAGAAAAAATTCCCAATCCTAGCCATCTTTGTGCTCCATAAACTGAGATTCCAAAAAAATAAATTAACAATAATGATATTAATGAACAAAAATATAATGGAATTAAATATTGTCTAATTCTTTCAATGGGTATGTATGAAATAAAAATTGCCAGAAAATAACCTAATAAACCTGTAAAAAGATGATTTAAAAAATCTGTTTGTAAATAATCTCTTTGTACGCTTTTTATTAAAATACTTGAAATAACTACTAATGCTAAAGGTATAACAAGTAAAGGTGAAAAAACAATTTTTCGATTAATCTTATCTTTCTTTTGAAAAAATCTCTTTTTCTTTAGTAGAGAAATTCCGTTAACCATTAATTACTGATTAATAAATTGTTTTTTAATTAATGTAGCTAACTCTTTAAATCTAATGGAACTTTCTTTATCTGGTTCACTTATTGAGATTGGAATACCCTTATTACTTTCATTGACTAATTTTATTTCAATTGGGATTTGCGCAAGTAATGGCAAGTTATTTTCTTTTGCTAAGATTTCCCCACCCCCTTTTCCAAAAATTTCATATTTTTTATTGGGCATATCCGGCGGAATAAATACAGACATATTTTCTACTACACCTAATAATGGAACCCCAAGTTGCTTAAACATTGCTAAACCTCTTCTTGCATCTTGCAAAGATACTTGTTGAGGTGTAGTTACAATAATTGCTCCAGAAATAGGTACAGATTGCGATAAAGATATCTGAGCATCGCCTGTACCTGGAGGTAAATCAATTACTAAGAAATCAAGATTATTCCATTCAACTTGATAAAGAAATTGCCTTATAATGCTATTTAACATTGGTCCTCTCCAAATAACTGGTTGTCCTTCTTCTATCAAAAAGCCCATAGAAACTAATGAGATACCATATTTATTAATTGGTATTAATCTTTGATCATTACCACTACCATCCGTCACTTTTGGATTCTCTTCTGTCACACCTAGCATTGCAGGTGTATTAGGCCCATAGATATCAGCATCTAATAAGCCAGTTTTTAATCCTAACTTGGCTAATGAACAAGCGATATTAACTGCAATTGTACTTTTCCCTACACCTCCTTTACCGCTACTAATTGCAATAATATTTTTTATTCCTTTTATATTCTTCAACTCAGGTAAATTACTTTCACTGTTGGAATTAGATTGATTTACGTTATTGTCTATTTCTATTTGTACATCATTAATATCCTCTAATTTCAGGAGTGTATTTCTGACCTCTTTTACTATTCTTTCTCTTTGAGAATTTGCAAATGAAGGCAATGATAGAGTGATTATTATTCTTGGTATAACTACTCTCACATTTCTAATCCAAGCTAATTCTATGAGATTTTTTTTCGATCCAGCATCTAGAATCTTTGTTAAGGCATAATTCGCATCTTCAACAGTAGTCATCAAAATATTTAAATGTTTTTATAGGTTAGTCGACTCTTGAAAAGATTAAGAACTATGTCGAACTATCAAATAATAAGAAATTATCCCCCCTTAAACGAAATTATAAAGGGAAACTAATAATTAACCAAAATTTAATTCTTCAATATTAAAAATTAAATAAATGTCTAAAGAACCTCCAAAGAATTCAAGAGATAGAACTAAGAATCTCTTACTTGAATTACAAGATAATATTTGCAAAGGACTCGAAAATGCTGATGGAAGAGCAAAATTTACTGAAGAATCGTGGCAAAGGGAAGAAGGTGGTGGCGGAAGATCAAGAGTTTTAAAAAACGGCTCTATTTTTGAACAAGCTGGAGTTAATTTCTCAGAGGTATACGGTAAAGAATTACCTCAATCAATAATCTCACAAAGACCAGAAGCCAAAGGACATGAATGGTTTGCAACAGGGACATCAATGGTCTTGCATCCTAAAAATCCCTTTATACCTACAGTTCATCTAAACTATCGTTATTTTGAAGCTGGTCCAGTTTGGTGGTTTGGTGGAGGTGCAGATCTTACACCCTATTATCCTTACTTAACTGACGTAAGGCATTTTCATCAAGAGCATGGTAAAGCCTGTGCAAAAGTAAATACAAATCTTCACAAAGTATTTAAACCATGGTGTGATGAATATTTCTTTTTAAAACACCGAAATGAATCGAGAGGTATTGGCGGTATCTTCTATGATTATCAAGATGGATCTGGCAGCATTTATAAAGGAAACAATAAAAATGGTGAGTCTTATATAGAATCTAAAAATATTGGAGAATTAAATTTATCTTGGGATAATTTGTTTTCACTAGCTGAAAATTGTGGCGCAGCATTTCTAAATTCATATCAACCAATAATTGAAAAAAGAATTATGCAAAAATACACAAAAGAAGAGAGAGAATTTCAGCTTTATAGACGAGGAAGATACGTTGAATTTAATTTAGTTTGGGATAGAGGAACAATTTTTGGATTACAAACTAATGGGAGAACTGAATCTATCTTGATGTCATTACCACCCTTAGCTAGATGGGAATATGGTTTCAAAGCAAAAAAAGGTACTAGAGAAGACTACCTTACTAAAATTTTTACAAAACCTCAAGATTGGCACAATGATAAGAATTTAGAAAAATTTTGTGTAGAAAATAATATTTTTGATTAATTAAAACTTTTTAAGAAATTTTTTTCTAAATAGGTGTCTTAAACAAAGAACCATCACTTTTTAACTCAAGCCTATCACTTAGTTCATTTTCTAAAGATATTAATTCATCCCTGTGGGCTCTTAACCTCATTAACGTAATTTCTTCCTTATCGTCATCACTTACTAGTCTCAATTCAAATTTTTCTTCCCTAGCTGACTTTTGAAAATAAATAATTCCTGATAAAGGACCTCCAATTAAACCTAAAAGAATAGGCCACCATCCTAATTTTGGGTAAATTTGAATAATTACTAACCCTAGAGCACAAGATCCAAACCCACCCAGTAAACTTAAAAAAATTGCTAAAAATTTGCTAGATATAACCTGTCCTTTAAACATTAGAGTTCTTTGATCAAAATCGCCACCTATTTGTTTCCAGCCTCTTAAATTAAGCCATTCATAAATAACATTTAACACTTCTAATGGTTTCTGAGAAGAAGTTATTTCAACAACTGTAGTTCTATCTTTACTTGAAGCTCTTAGGAAAAAAAATAAACCTATAGCAAGAAGAATCGTAAGTAATAATGTTGAATTAAGAGAATAAGTCATTACATATACCAATAAAAATATTTTCGAACATTTATATTTAAAAACTTATCATAATATAATTTTCCATGTTCTAGAACAAATTTAAATCTCAAGAAATACTTTAATCACAAACTTATCAAAATAATGTAAAGTAAAAATTGAAAAAATTTTTGTTAATACTGATGCATAACATTAAAAAAAATAAAAAAATAACTTTTTCCTACAATGATATAAGTTCTGATTTATATAGTCTCTACAAAGATTCATCTTATTTAGCTGTAGATACTGAAGCAATGGGCTTAATACATGGAAGAGATAGGCTATGTTTAATACAAATATGTAATGAATTAAATGTGACATCATGCATAAAGATAGAACTTAATAACTCAAAATCGCCAAACATAAAAAAACTATTTGAAGATAATAAAATAATGAAAATATTCCATTTTGCAAGATTTGATGTAGCAGCTCTACAATGCAACCTTGAAATTAATACAAGTAATATTTTTTGTACAAAAATAGCTAGTAAATTGGCACGAACATATACAAATAAACATGGTTTAAAGGATTTAATTAATGAATTAATTGGAGTAGAATTAGATAAAAGCTCTCAAAGTAGTGATTGGGGCAGTTCCGAAGATTTATCTAATATGCAAATTGATTATGCAGCTAATGACGTTAAATATTTAATTGAAGCAATGCAAAAATTAAAGGTAATTCTTCAGAGAGAAGGAAGATATGAATTGGCTCAGAAATGTTTTAAGTCTATTCCAGTTCATGCTGAATTAGATTTACTAAGATTTTCAAATATATTTGAACATTAATTAATCTTCAGGTATAAAATTATCTTCATTTTCTATAGTCGACATAAGCTTATCTAGTATTTTTGAAGAACTTAATTTATTTCCATTTTCGTTTTCACATATTTTCAAAATTTCTTGGGCAACTTGTCTTTTTTCTTCAATAGTTTTAGAACCTTTTTTTGCAATTTGAATTTCTACTTTTTTCTTTGCGGATGACAAACTTACACTCAATAACTTCGCTATTTCAGAGCATATTACGAGATATTGACGATCTTTAATAGGGTACATAAAAAAATTTACAAAGCCTTTTAAGATATTACTTGATCAACTTAACAAAGTTGAATTAATGTAATCGACAATTTTCTTACTAGCTCCACTTTTACCCATTCTTTTCATTCCAATTTTTACTTGTTTTTCTCTGGACTCCTTTTGACTTAAAAGAGTTTCTAAATTTTCTAAAAGAGTTGTTTTATTATTGCAGACTAATACACTTCCTCCTAATAACCTAGACTGTCGTTTTGCAAATGATTTTGTGAATTGTGGGCCTGCTCCAGGAAGAGAAATAGAGGGCACGCCAAGTCCAGTAATTTGTTCTGTAGCGGTGCCTGCATTTGATAAGCCAACACATGCCATATTAGCCCACTTATTAAAAGTACTTTTGCCTAACAAAATATATTTATCATTATTTTTCCAAACTGAATCTTCACCAACCATAAACTCAACATTATTTTCTTTCAAATAACCATTATTTTTTAAATGACTCTTGATCGTAAAAATGTTCGCATTAATACTTAGAGGCAAAAGAATAATCAAATTATTGGAAATTTTTAGATCCTCTAAACAATTCAAAAAAATATCAAGATTATTTAGAGCTTCAGGAAATCGACTTCCTATTATTAAAATTAATCTATTAAACATATTAAACTTAGAATTTTTTTGATTTTTTTTATCTACAAAATCCATCATTGGATTACCAAAGTATTTCGCATTAATCATTTTTTTATTTAAATTCTTTGATGTAATTTCATCTCTCATTATTAAACCTTTACATCTGGAAGATCTCATAAGAAACATTTCCCAGGGATCCCATTCAGAGCCTTTGCATTTATGATAGAAATCACTTAATGCCCAGCCAGGTCCATTACTCCAAGTATGATCACTTTTAGGCGTACCTATAAAAGTAAATTCGCATTTTGAACTCCAGGCAAAAAACAAAGGTAATAAATCACCAACTGCAATTATTTTATAATTATCTTTTGACTTTTCTCTAAGAATTAAAAAGTTTTTAAAAGTATCTACTAAAAAACCTGCAAACAAATCAAGCAAAAATCCTTTAAGGCTTTGATTACTAAAACCTCCACTAGGTAATTCGTTGAAATAACCAACTTTGCTAAAGTTCTTGGACTTTATTGAATCAAATAATTTACCACTTCCAACCAATGGCATAACTTCAATTGTTTTAATATTTATTTTGTTTAAGAATCTTTTTATTATTTCCAACGCAATGACATCCTCCCCGTGCCCATTACATATAATTAACAGAGAATGAGACGCGTTACTGTTAGGATTATTATTAAGTGATTCAATTAAATCCCTATCGGCGGCATGGCCAAGTGGTAAGGCAGAGGATTGCAAATCCTTTATCCCCAGTTCGAATCTGGGTGCCGCCTTTTTAAAATTATTAACTATCCTCGCTGTAAAGCGCTCCAAACACAATATTTTATTGTAGCGATGTTTAATTCTCAAGTCTAAAATAGTGATTAGTAACTAGACGGTAAGTTAACTAATGAATTACCAAGTCTTATTGTGACCCTTCTATCATCTCACTTACTGACTAATGATCAAAATAAATCTTCTTTTTTAAATTTCTAAAGAGGAAAGTTTGCACCAATTAAATCAAAAATCTAAGGACAAATTCAATAAGAAAAAAATTATTTCCTACCTCTTCAATTTAAATTTAATAACATTTTTAACGTTTTTAGATAAAGTAATTGATTAAATTGGTTATATATACTGACAACTTATTTACTAAGGAAATATTTGGACTAACGAAACATAAATAAGAAAAAGCTAATATTAATTTTTTAAAAGTTAATCTTTCTAATAGTCATTGTCAGATACACATATACCCAAACAGCGTATGCCATTTGAAACGGTCCTTTTACAATGATTACACAAAATCTTATCTTTATGGTGCGAAACCTGAGATGAAATTAATTTAGCTTTATTACTTATCAAGCTCAGTTTAGGCTTATATATTTCCATTGTTATTATCTTTACCTGAATCGATACTAACAACAAGAGAAGCATTATTGTTGGAAGAGGGTATATCCATTATTTTTACAGTTTCCTTGGGTTCGTCGATAACTTCACTTTTCTTAGGATTATCATCTACCGCACATGCCTCCAAAGCTTCTCTAAGAAGAGAATCAAAAGTTGCCCCAGGTAATCTATGTCTTGCCACCTCCAGAAAAGTTCTGGGTAAGGATTCAGAAGCAGCATCTCTTAACGCAGGATTATTCTTTCTATGATCTTGTTCTTCTTCGATTGATCTTATAAATCTTAATGTAACGTCTCTTTTAGTAGATGCTTTTATCAAAGTATCATTTTCAGGATTAATAGAATTTGATTCATTCTCAAGATCACTTAGCCTTTTCTCAAGACTATTTAAAACCTCATTAGCTTCTTTACTTATATGAGCCAATTGTCCATCAGATAAATTTGGTAAATCAGCGACAAAAACCTTTCCATGATCTCTTAAACTTAAGAAAGTTGGTCTGGGGCCTTGATTTTGGCGCCCGTTGAATTCTGAGTTATTACCTATTGGTCTCTTAGGAGGAGTAGGTCCTGCTGAACTACGTCTACGTGTAATTCTTTGATTATTTTCAAAGGGCATTGAATTAAAATTAAATCTACTTACTTAATCTCCGATATAACTCGGCGGTGTTTTTATTATATTACACTTAACTTTTTCCATTTGTGTAGATAAATTTAATTTGTTATTTCTAAATAAAAGTTTATTCAAGATATTCATACAATTATTTCAGGAAAAAATTTATTCTCTTTTGATTTATCTTTCTTAAGAACCTTTCCTAAAACCCAACTAGATATATTATTAGCATCACAAATATTTATAATCTCATCCTCAAATTGTTTATCAATTATTAAACAAAAACCAACCCCTAAATTAAAAGTATTCCAAAAATCTTGTTCAGGAATCTGACCAACATTCTTTAAAAATTCAAACAAAAAAGGTATGTCCCAAGATTTCTTATCAACATAAGGAATAAAATCAGAAGGCATACACCTAGGTAAATTTTCAGGAATGCCACCTCCGGTAATATGAGACATTCCCTTTATTTCTATATTCTGAGATAAAATTTGATTTACAATTTTAAAATAAATTTTTGTAGGTTTTAATAATTGATCATAAAAATCTAAGTGGTACATTTTTTCAAATTGCTTTTCGATTTGATTATTACTTTCAATTATTTTTCTAATTAAACTAAATCCATTACTATGAATTCCATTACTTTGCAATGCAATAATCAAATCATTTTCGCGTATATTTTTGCCATTAACTAATTTTTCCTCGTCAACTATTCCGACACAAAATCCTGCCAAATCGTACTTATTCTTCGAGTAAAATCCTGGCATTTCTGCAGTTTCTCCTCCAAGTAAAGAGCAATTATTTTCTCTGCAACTATACGAAATACCTTTAACAACCTCTAATAATTGATTTTTATCAAGTTTCCCAGTAGCGATATAGTCAAGAAAAAATAGCGGTTTTGCTCCAGTTGTAATTATATCGTTCATGCACATTGCTACCAAATCAATACCTACTTCAAAATGAAAATTCTTGTTTTGTGCTAATTGTAATTTTGTACCTACACCATCTGTCCCTGAAACTAAAACAGGTTTTTTTAAACCCTCGAGGGGGATTTTAAATAGACCACCAAATCCTCCAATCCCTTCCATTACATTAGATGAATGAGTTGATTCAACAGCTTGTTTAATTTCTGAGACAAATTCCCTTCCTGCTTTTATATCAACTCCTGAGGTTTTGTAATCCATAAAACAAAAATGATAGACTTCCCATATATAGATATTCCTCCGTAGATTAATTTTGTCCAGTAATTATTTGTTAATTAGATTTATTTTTCAAAAAACGTGAACAAAATAATAAGAAAAACAGAAGAGCTTGAACAATGGCGTCTTGAACTTAAAAATGATATTAATTTTATCCCAACTATGGGCAATTTGCACGATGGACATCTCAAATTAATATCAACTGCAAAAAGTTCAAATTGTAATATTAACTTAGTAAGTATTTTTGTGAATCCACTTCAATTTGAGAGCAAGGAGGATCTTAAAAACTATCCAATAACTATTGGTAAAGATATTGAGATTGCATGCTCCGCTGGGGCAGATGCTATTTTTATCCCAGATAGAGCTGATATATATCCACCAAATAACAAAAGCATTAGTTATTTGAAAGCTTCTAAAGAATTATCTTCAGCTTTGTGTGGAATTCGAAGAGAGGGTCATTTTGATGGGGTTTGCACTGTTGTTTTTAGATTACTAAAACTTGTACAGCCAAAAAATCTTTATTTAGGAGAAAAAGACTGGCAACAGCTTTTAATTTTAAAAAACCTCGTATTAGAAAAAAAATTAAATGTAAATATTATATCTATTCCTACTCAGAGAGATTCTGATGGAATTCCTTTAAGTTCTCGTAATGTACATTTATCAAACAAAGAAAGGAAATTAATTAGATTTTTTTCAAATGAATTATTAATCGCTAAAAATAACTTTAAAAAAGAAAAAAAGATTAATTTAAAAGAAATAATTCAAAAGCTATCAGCAGAAAAAATTTTAATTGAATATTTAGATCATTTACACCCTTATACACTTCAAAACTTGGGAGCTGATGATAATATTTCCATACTGGCTGGTGCGATAAGATGTGGAAAGACAAGATTAATTGATCACGTTTTTCTAATGAAAAGAAGCCCAATTATTGCAATTGATGGGCCTGCCGGTTCAGGAAAAAGTACTGTTACAAAGTTGATAGCGAATAAACTTAAACTTTTATATTTAGATACTGGAGCAATGTATAGGGCATTGAGTTGGCTTTTACTTAAAGAAAAAATCGATTATAAAAAAGAAACAGAATTGAATCATATTCTTAAAGATATATCTATTGTGTTCAAGTCAAATGCAAATTCACATCAGGATATTTTTATTAACAACTACTGTGTTACTGAAGAAATTAGGTCGCAAGAGATAAGTTCCATAGTTTCTAAAATTTCCTCAATTAAAGAAGTAAGACAACTCTTAGTAGAGGAACAAAGAAAAATTGGAGAATCAGGCGGACTTGTAGCTGAGGGAAGAGATATAGGTACTACCGTTTTTCCTGATGCAGAACTTAAAATATTTTTAACTGCAAGCATAAATGAAAGAGCAAAAAGAAGAAAGTCTGATAAAAAAAGCAAAGATTCACAAGAAATAGACCTTAATAAATTAAAGGAGCTTATAAAGAAAAGAGATTTTGAAGATTCTAATAGAGAAATTTCACCTCTAATAAAAGCTAATGACGCAATAGAAATAATTACAGATGGATATTCGATTAATGAGGTAGTAGATAAAATTATTGATCTCTATAATGACAAGATTCCCAAAGAGATTCAGATCCAGTAAATTCAAGAAATACTATCCAAGAAGCAGCTCACAGAGTCTTCTAAAATATCAAGAACATGATCAAAGCCCTCATCACCTCCAAAATATGGATCAGGGACTTCTTGCTCATTAAAAACTGATCTAAAATTTTGTATTTTTTTAATTAATGCAAAATCACTTGATGGGCTTCTATTTTTAAAATCTTGTATGTTTTGAAAATTTGAGTTGTCCATCGCAAGGATATAGTTAAATTTCTCAAAATCTTCACAAGTAATTTGACGAGCCCTACTTAAAATATTTATATCTCTTCTTTCTGCCGCGATTCTCATTCTAGAGTCAGCCTTTTTTCCTATATGCCAACTCCCAGTTCCTGCAGAATCTACAATAAAGGCATCAGTTAATCCTTTCTTTTCAAGTAAATTTATAAAAATAGCTTCTGCAGCAGGAGACCTACAAATATTTCCCAAACATACAAAAAGAACAGCAATTTTTTTCATGCGATTACAAATTTATAAAATTATAAGATGTTTAAGTAGTAAATAAAACTTCTTTAATTAAAGATTCAGTAAATTCCTTACCAAATAAACTCGATAACATTGGCCTGGCTGGATCGTTATCTCTTCTATATTTCAAATAATAATTTTGACCATTTATTAAGTCTTTTTGCAGCTCTAGATTAGCTTCCTGACTTTCGAAAAGAATTTCCAAATACAATGTTAAATATTCTTTGAATGAAGTATAAAGCTGATTAGCAATTAAAAAATTACTACTTTCTTCTTTTGGCAATTTTGACCAGATTAATCCTGGAGAAAAAAATCTTGCTACATCTTCAGACATTTTTTCAGCTAATGGGAGGGATGAATGACAACGAGTTTTAAGTTTTATAAGTTGTTCTAATAATTTATTACTATATTGATTTTCTATTTTTAATGAAGGCTGGAAATCTAATACTAATAAATGGCTATTGGGCAGAGAAACAAAATCTACCCCAAAAAATGGGACGTTATAAATAGTATTTGGAATAATTAAAAAATTTAAAACAGAATAATTTGGACTATCAATACAGACTGCTCTTGCAAATTGAATTCTTTTTTTATGGGTTACACCCCAGGTAGAAAGATTCACATTTTTTTTTGATTTTTTTGAACCATAAGTTGAATCTTTGTAAGAGTATTCTGAAGATATTCTTTTTTCTAGACAATTATATTTACTTAAATTATTAATTAAATATTTTAGAAAATTATGCCATTTCCAGTCTGGTCTATAAAAAATAGTATTTTGTATTAACATTTAATCAATAATCTCTTGATTTAATGTAAAAAGAAAATTATTAATAAATTTTTTTGTCCATTTTTCTCCAAAAAAAGATTTAAACAATTTATCTGCAGGGTCTTTTTCAAAACTATACTTATCATATTTAATTTGATTAATCTTGATTTGTTCTAAATTTAAAAATTGATTAGCAGGATTCAATTTGTAAATTTTCAAATAATTACTAACAAATAAATGAAATATTTTGTTTAAATCTCTATCAAGATTTAATTTATTTCCTCTACATATAATTACCCATGGGGAGAAATACTTTTTTGGATCGTAAATATTCTTCATTTCATTATTATCAAACGTAGAATATTTTTTCTTAATAATACCTAAACTTGAACAATATTTTTTGAGATACTCACTTTCTTGAATTAAGGGTTGATAATCGAGGATTGCTAATAACTTTTGAGAAGTTCCAAACCATAAAATATCAGCTCCTAGGATTGGCAATTCACTATCAAAATTTGGATATGCAACCGTATTAAACACTTGCAGTTTTTTGCCGCCATCTAATCTAGTTATCCTCCACTTTCTATATTCGGGAGATGAAAAAAGCCAATTTTTAATAATATATTTTGAATCTTTATTATGATGTTCTTTAAATTCGCTAGATATTTGAACTTCCTGACCATTTAATTCATCAATATTGGTTTTAAGGAAATCAACTAATGAATCAAACATAAATATTAGGTCTCAGTGCTTCCTTTCCTAACTTTTTTTGTAATGTAATTAAATACAATCTTGCCTAAAACAGCAATTAGGTTACCTTCAAGCTCCTTAAACATTTTCATATTATAAGTAAATGCTTGATTAGCTTCATTAATAATTTGATCAGCAGTCGTTTGATTTATCGGAAGTTGATTCAAAGTCAGGGAATATTCTTCTTTAAATTTCTTTTCGTCAGCAATTAATTCAAATTCGTAAAAATTTAAACCATTATTTCCCTGTAAATTTAATGCTTTTTTAGCGATCCTTTTCAAAATTTGACCACCAGATAAATCTCCTATATAGCGCGTATAGTGGTGGCCGACCAATAACTCTGGTGAATTTTTTGCTACCTCACGGATTCTTTCAACATATTCTTTTGCTGATTGAGAGATATTAATTTCATTCTTCCAGTTATCGCCAAAATAAAATTTAAGATCATTTTCAAGGGTTTCTTTTCTAAATAATGATTTAAAACCAATAGGTTTTATTACGGGATGTTCCTCATGGACCAATCTTTCAATTTCTTCTTCCATAGCTTCGTAAACAAAATATAAATCACTAATTAATTTTCTATATGATTTTTTTTCGACAACTCCTTTTAAAAAACAAGCCACAAAACCAGTATTTTCTGCCATAGTGTGGGATTTTTTTGTCCCTTCTCTTAGTTGTCCTGCAAGAGCGACTGCCATTTATTTTAGATTTATTTTGTATGTATGTTTAATCTACAAGGAAAATACATAAAACAGCTAATTTTTGTTACCAGCGGATGTTGTAGAGAATAACTTATGAAGTTCTTTACAAACCATATAAAGATTATCTTTCTGTTTCTTCTGAGGTAAATGAGAACCAGTCATTTCCCAATCTCCGATAGTAGCTACTCTCCATCTCTCTGAGGGCACAATCATCCCTCGCATTATTATTCCTAACAATTTTGGGACATTTTTATTGTTATTATTCTCATTTTCAATTCTCAATTGTAAGAGTATTGCTCTACATTCAATTAAAGGACTCCAACCAGGAAAATGAAAGGAGAAATCTATAGTATCCTTCATGGATTCATTATTAGAATTTTCCCAAGGACTAAAGTTTACGCTAGCATCTGGAAAATATTTCCTAAACAAAGCGGCAGTAGATGCAATTTTATTAGCTATTTCGACGTTGCTAACATTTGAACTCGCATTCATAAATAGCTATGTGTTTTTTAGAAAATGACATAATTTCCTTTAACTTGCTTATTAACTACTTTTTCTTTTAATAAAGATGTTGAAATGCTGATCAAGAAAGTATTCTCTATTCACATTTGAATAATAAATTTCTAGCTTTTAAGGAAAATAACTCATCGCAAATTACAATACGAAGAACTTCAATGAGTTTTCTTTAGTAATTAATTCAATGCTATGCCAAAATTTGAAAAATTAAATTTACCTACTGAAGGAGAGATAATAACTTTTAATCAAGGCAAGCCGAATGTTCCTAATAATCCAATTGTCCCATTTATTAGGGGTGATGGAACTGGAGTTGATATATGGCCGGCAACTCAAATTGTTCTTGATGCAGCTATTAAAAAAAGCTATGGAAATGAAAAAAAAATTAATTGGTTTAAAGTCTATGCAGGTGATGAAGCTTGTGAACTTTATGGAACATATAACTATCTTCCTCAAGATACTATTGAGGCAATTAAACACTTTGGTGTAGCCATCAAAGGTCCTTTAACAACTCCCATAGGTGGAGGTATTAGATCTCTTAATGTTGCATTAAGACAAATCTTTGATTTATATAGCTGTGTTAGACCATGCAGATATTATTCAGGAACTCCAAGTCCTCATAAAAACCCTCAAAATTTGGACGTTATTGTTTATAGAGAAAATACAGAGGATATCTACATGGGAATTGAATGGGAAGCAGAGGATAATAATTGTCTTGAATTAATTAATCACTTAAATAACGTTGTAATACCAAATAGTAAAAATTTAAAAAATAGATCCATACCTAAGGGATCTGGAATTGGAATCAAACCAGTAAGTAAATCAGGTAGCCAAAGGCATATTAGAAAGGCTATTGAGCATGCAAAAAGATTATCAGGAGATAAAAGGCATGTGACTCTTGTACATAAAGGTAATATTATGAAATATACTGAAGGTGCTTTTAGAGATTGGGGATATGAATTAGCAGTAAATGAATTTAGAGAAGATTGCATTACTGAAAGAGAAAGCTGGATTTTAGATAATATTCAGAAAAATCCAGAAATTACAATTGAAAATAATGCTCGAAAAATAGAACCAGGTTTTGACAAGCTTACAAATAATAAAAAAGCGTTTATTTGCGAGGAAATTAAAGAAGTACTTGCATCTATATCACATTCCCATGGAGATAGTAAATGGGAAAACCTAATTCTTGTTGATGATCGGATAGCTGACAGTATATTTCAACAAATTCAAACTCGACCTCAAGAATATTCAATTCTTGCAACATTAAACCTAAATGGAGACTATGTTTCTGATGCGGCTGCAGCAATCGTTGGTGGCCTAGGTATGGCTCCTGGTGCAAATATTGGTGATAATGCGGCAATTTTCGAAGCAACTCATGGTACTGCACCAAAACATGCAGGCTTAAATAAAATAAATCCAGGCTCAGTAATTCTTAGTGGTGTAATGATGCTTGAATATTTTGGATGGGATGAAGCAGCTAACTTGATTACTAATGGTTTAAGTAAGGCAATAGAGAAAAAAAAAGTCACCTATGATTTAGCACGTTTAATGGAACCCAAAGTAGAACCCTTATCCTGCAGCAGTTTTGCTGAAGAAATTATCTCAAATTTCTAATTTTAAAAATTATTTTTATTTTCCAAAACTTTCCAAATATTAGCTAATGAATCTTTAGTACCAATATTTCCAGGATGTGTAACGATAGGAAGCTTTTGATCATTTTTTAGGTTGTAAGTAACTACGGAGATGCCTGTTAAAATTTGTCCCTCAAGATAAACATAATCTGCTTTAAGTCCATTACTAAGAATCACATTAGTTGTTATTCCGCCTTTTGAAATCAAATATCCTATTTCATATTTCAAATCTTCGACTAATTCAGCAATAAAAAGAGCGATTGAATTATAAAAATTAAGTTGTTCAGAATAACCTAAGGACATAAATCTTCTTGAAGTAAACAATACAGGAGTTTTTCCTTTCTCAAAGGAAAATCTAATTTCTTTCAAAAATTTATTTTTAAACAAATTTCTTTGCTTTTGATTATTCTCTGATGAATGAATTCTAAAGAATTCAAAAACATCTAATTCAATTGGCTCGCAGGAACTTATTACTAATAAGTTTTTCAATTGTACTGATGAAAGTTCCACATAGGATCCAACAACTACCAGTCCAGGAAGAAAACTTTCTCCTTTATTTTTAATTCTTAAATTAGAAAAAAATATCTCATCCATGGGATTGCTTTTTTTCTCAGAAATTGAACTTATAAAACTCGCTGCAGTTCGAAAAAGAAATTTTTTTTGTTTAGTTAATTTCTTTATTATTAATGAAAATTTTTTAAGTTGAGAATAATTTTCTACATCTACAATTACATGTTTATTCTTCTTCAAATTTTTGAGTGTTTTAAAAACGATATTATTTTCTTCATCATTAAGAATTTCAAGATCTGACAATAAAAGATTTTGAATATCATCTAAATTAATATGAGATTTACTCTTCTGAAATAAAAGATTCTTGACATTACTTGTCTGGTATCCAAAAATTTTATCTCTTGCAAAAATTGTTTGATTTATTGGAATTTTATCAACAAAATGTGATCCATTGATTGTTAATCTTTTACCCTCTATAAAAGCTGGGATATGAAAAGTAGCATCAAAAGGACCTAAAAAACTATTTAATATACTTGGCTCTAAAAAGTTATGTCCCCGAAGAGTAGAATCTCCTCTACTTATAAAAATAATTTCTTCTTCATAAGCTTCAGAAGCCATAACAGACTTTAGATTTTTACAAATTTGTTCTATTGTTAATTTCGCATCCTTTTCCGAGAGTGACCTTGTATTAGCCAAAATAAAAAATAGATTAGATTCAGATTCAAAACCTTTAATTAAAGTTGAATAATCCCACTTAAGTAGTAATAAGCAATCATGTACAGTTTGAGATCCTGTTGGATCATCATCAATAACAACAAATTTCATAGGTATTTCATATTCACTAAAGAGATTTTATTTGTATTGAAGCATTAAACTTTTGACTATCATTTGAAGGAATTATAATATTTCTGAATCCATCAACAAAAGCATTTCTGGGACTAGTCCAAGGTTCAAGACATATCATTCTTCTAGGAGGGTCACTCCAAATAACCCCGAGGTCAAAAGGATATGGATGATTTAACGTTACCTGTCTTTTTAGGACTTTATCTCGAAAGACACTTTTACCTGAGGTATACATAAGTAGATCAACTCCTAAATTAATTTTTTTTAACTCATAAAAAGTATTACTTAGAATATTCTTTTCTTGCTCCTGACAATTAATTGGATTATCAATAAAATCTAAATTTTTGAAATCTGAGACATTAAAATAAGGATGCAATCCAAAATTTATTGGCATTACAGTATCTGTTTTGTTTTGAATAGTAATTTCAAATTCTAAACAGTTAATCTTTAAAGTAACTTCTATCCTCAACTCGAAATCAAAAGGATAATATTTTTTTGTTTTTTTAGATTCATTTAAAAATAAGCATAAAGATTTTTCACTATCGTTAAAGCAGTATTGCCAATGCAAATCCCTAGCAAAACCATGTTGCATTAACTGCAAGTAATCTTTCCCAAATACTGAACTTGAGGCATTTATATTGCCACAAATTGGGAACAAAATTGGAATACCTCCTCTAATACTTTTTGTATTATCCATAAATCTTTTTTCATCGAAGTAGAGTATTTCGTTACCATCCGAAACCCAATTCGTGATAACCCCGCCTCTTTTAGGGCAAAATTTTATATAGTTTCTTTGATCTAATTGAAAAATATAAATTCCTTTTTTCTTATTAAATAATTTAATTAGCACAATTAATTATTTCTTAAAGAGAATCAACCCAATCCAAAATATGCTGATTAACTAATTCAGGTATTTCATCATGAGGACAATGTCCAGCCTCTAAAATAATTTCTTTTGTATCTTTTGGAGTAAATTTTTTATATAAATTTCTTTTTTTAGGGGTATTCATCCATGGATCTTTGCCTCCCCAGAGGAGTAATAATGGTGAATTTAGTTTTGCGAATAACTTGTCTAAAGGTAATCCCTGAGGACCTGAAGGGTTAAATACGCTTCTAAAAACATTAAATGCTCCATAATCTAGCGAAGGCTTTCTTATGGACTCAACTAAAAAATCATCAACATTTTTTTTATCAACATAAACCTGATTCAAAGTTTTTTTAATATTTTTTGGATTTCTCATGTTCTCAAAAATCAAACGTTGAAGAACAATATTTTTCAAAAATATTCCTGCAACTGTTTCAATTGAAGTTTGCAACATATTCTTCTTAATAGATTTTTCTTCACTAAAGTATCCAGCAGCATTGAGTAATATGACACCTGCGTTAAGTTCATTTAATTCTGAACCGGCTGCTAATGCTGCGTAGCCACCTAATGAATTTCCAACAACAATTGTAGGTTTTCTTATTTTCTCTTTTACGTAAGCTACAACCTGATCTTTCCATAAAGATCCTGAGTATTCAATATCCTGAGGTTTAGGACTTTTTCCAAAACCCAGTAGATCCATTGCATGAACTTCATATTTGTTGCTTAAGATAGGGATATTGAATCTCCAATGATCGGTAGAAGCTCCAAAACCATGAATTAATAAAATTGCACATTCTTTTGATGAATGTTCTGGCTTAGCTGAAACAGTATGTATTGGGTAATTTAAAAAATTCCAGTCATAATTTACATCACTATCTATTCGAACTGTTTTTTCCATTTATCAAATTCTAATTTGAATAATTCTAATAAAATTATTCCTTAAAGAAGACCAACTGGATCAGCTGCAACATCATCTGAAATTTTATTATCACCACCAGGAGGCTTATCTTTCAACACAATTCTTAAAAGAACAGGGGCAAGGAATGTTGTTCCAATGACCATTAATAAAATTGCTGCCTCCAGGGAAGGTGTCAAAAGCTTAGCGCTGGTTCCTAATCCAAGAAAAATCAATCCCACTTCTCCTCTAGGCATCATTCCTAAACCTACAACTAATCTATTTGTAGGTTTATCACTTGAAAAAACCCATCCAGCAGCAATTTTTCCAATAATTGCCACAACTAATAAAAATCCAGCAACTATTAAAGCAGACCTACTAGCAGGATCTAAAGGATTAATAACTGATAAATCCATACCAGCACCAACCAAGACGAAAAAGATAGTCGCAAATAGTGAAACCAATGGCAAAACTGATTGCTGGATAGCATGATTATTTTTAGAACTGCTAAGAATTAAACCAGCAGCAAAAGCCCCTAAAGCTGCTTCAAGTCCTATCGCAGTAGCTACGAAGCAACACAACACAAGTATTACAAATGATGCCACGACCACAGCACCAGGTGCTTTTAGCCTATCAAGAAGCCAATCGAATCCAGGTGCTGCTGTTCTACTTAATGCAATAGCAGCAATTACAAATACAACAGCTGCAGCAACTAATTTAACTATGGGAGCAATTTCCAATGAGCCACCAGCAGCAAGAGCTACAACGACTGCAAGAATAACAATACCCAAAATATCATCTAGAACTGCCGCACCAATAACAATTTGACCTTCTCTAGTTTTCAAGTATCCTAATTCGCCAAAAACACTTGCAGTAATTCCTATACTTGTAGCAGTCATTGATGCTCCTGCAAAAACTGCAGGGATGAGATCTACCTGAAAAATAAACATTAATCCAAGAGTACCAAATGCAAAAGGCAAAATAACGCCTGCCATAGCAACTGTAAAAGCCTGCGCACCAACGGCTACTAATTCTTCTAATTCACTTTCTAATCCTGTTAAGAAAAGAAGTGCATACAAGCCAAGTGTAGCAACGGCTTGCAATGAAGGAAAACTTTCAAAATAAACATCAGGAACAGCTTCAGGAGGTATTGATGCTAACGAGCTAATTACGTTAACTAGTCCTTCATTTAATTGAGTATGAGCTGATGGTGGAATTAATAAATGGAATCCAGATGCTCCTATAACGACACCTGCTAAAAGCTCTCCAACAATAGTAGGTAAACTTAATCTTACTAATACTTCGGCCAATGCTCTAGCAGCTAAAAATATTAAAAGAAATCTAATAACTCCTATGAGCGTCTCAGCAACTTCTAAATCATGTGCACTTAATTCTGCAAGTAAAGGATACATGTCAAATGCTAGGAAAATTAAACTATCTAATTGGAAGATAGTTTATAAAGGGCCCACTTTTCGAAGTATGTAAAAAAAAGCAAAAATACTCAACAAGTGTGGATCTGAAGTTACAACAAAGAATTTTTAAAAAAACTGGCTATTGTCATATATATGTTAAATAAGATGAATTCGAACGAACCCTTTGACCTACGTTTGCCTACTCCAGGGTGCTATTTAAATCCCGAGAAAGCTGGCATGGATTCTGATGCGCTATTCAAGGGAATGACAGCGCACTTATTTTTTACACTTGGCAAACTAGCAACCTCTGCAAGTCCTCATGATTTGTATATGGCTCTAAGTTACTCAGTTAAAGATAGGTTAATGACAAGATACTTAGCTAGTCAAGAAGTTATCCGTAAAAAGCCTCAAAAAACCGTAGCTTACTTGTCAGCAGAATTTTTAATAGGCCCACAATTAAGCAATAATTTGTTAAACCTCGGGATCACAGCAGAAGCAGAAGACGCCTTAAAGAGGTTTGGAATAGAATCATTGTCCACAATTTTAGAAGTAGAAGAAGAACCAGGACTAGGTAATGGTGGACTTGGTAGGCTTGCTGCTTGTTATATGGAGTCTTTAGCCTCCTTACAAGTTCCAGCAGTTGGCTATGGCATAAGATATGAATTTGGAATATTTAATCAGTTAATTAGAGACGGTTGGCAAGTTGAAGTTACAGATAAATGGCTCAAAGGTGGTTGGCCATGGGAATTACCTCAGCCGGACGAATCTTGTTTTGTTGGTTTTGGTGGAAGAACCGAAAGTTATAGAGACGATAAAGGTAACTATCGATCAAGATGGGTTCCCTCAGAACATGCAATTGGTGTTCCACACGATGTTCCAGTATTGGGCTATAGAGTAAATACATGCGACAGATTAAGGTTATGGAGAGCTGATGCAACAGAAAGTTTTGATTTTTATGCTTTTAATATTGGTGATTATTATGGTGCCGTAGAAGAGAAAGTTGCATCTGAAACTTTATCAAAAGTCCTCTATCCAAATGATGGTACTGATGAGGGTAGAAGATTAAGGCTGAAACAACAGCATTTCTTTGTGAGTTGCTCTTTACAAGACATGTTAAGAAGCCTTGAAAAAAGATCTATCCCAATTATTGAATTTGCCAAACATTGGACAGTTCAATTAAATGATACCCATCCTGCCATCGCAGTAGCAGAACTTATGCGTCTCTTAATTGATCAATACCAAGTAAGCTGGGATAAAGCATGGAATATAACAACTTCTGCTGTAGCTTATACAAATCACACTCTACTTCCTGAAGCCTTAGAAAAATGGGATCTTAATCTATTTAAAGATTTACTTCCACGTCATTTAGAAATTATTTATGAAATAAATTGGAGATTTTTACAGCAATTAAGATTACGTTATCCAGGTGACGATAAGATCCTTCAAAAACTCTCAATTATTGATGAAGAAGGTTCTAAGTCCGTTAGAATGGCACACCTAGCAACTATTGGAGCTCACCATATCAATGGTGTTGCTGCACTTCATTCAGACTTAATAAAAAGACAATTACTTCCTGAATTTGCAGAACTCTGGCCTGAAAAATTTACAAATGTAACTAATGGAGTAACTCCTAGAAGATGGGTTGCGTTAGCTAATCCCTCTTTATCTAATTTATTAGAAAAAGAAGTTGGTCTTAATTGGATAACCAACATGGAACTATTAAAAAACTTAGAAAAGAAAAAAGATGATGCAAATTTTCTTCAAAAATTTGAAGAGACTAAATTAATTGGTAAAAGGAAGCTAGCAAGTTTTATTCATTCAAAAACTGGGATTCTAGTTGATCCGACAAGTTTATTCGATGTTCAAGTTAAAAGGATACATCAATATAAGAGACAGCATTTAAATGCTCTTCAAATTATTGCACAATATTTGAGAATTAAAAATGGAATATCTAGCTATAAAGCCCCTAGAACAGTAATTTTTGGAGGGAAAGCAGCTCCTGGCTACTTTATGGCTAAATTAATGATCAGATTTATTAATGGTATCGCAGATGTAGTAAATTCAGATCCAGATATGGAAGGACTTTTAAGAGTAGTCTTCTTACCTGACTATAATGTCAAACTTGGAGAAATTGTTTATCCTGCCACCGATCTTTCTGAGCAAATTTCAACTGCAGGAAAAGAAGCTTCAGGAACAGGAAACATGAAATTTGCAATGAATGGAGCATTGACTATAGGAACTCTTGATGGAGCTAATGTAGAGTTGAGAGATCTTGTAAAAAAAGAAAATTTCTTTCTTTTTGGAAAAACTGAAAGTGAAATAATGAATTTAAAAAATAACGGTTACTCGCCTAATGATTTCATTGAAAAATGTCCTGAATTAAAGGAAGTTATCCGCTTAATAGAGATAGGTCATTTTAGTAATGGAGATAAAGAATTATTCAAACCTTTATTGAATAGTCTTACTGGACATGATCCCTTTTTCGTAATGGCTGATTTCGAAGACTATTTAAATAAACAAGACGAAGTTAGTAACTGTTGGAATAATAAAAAAGCTTGGAATAAAATGGCGTTATTAAATACTGCAAGATCGGGTTATTTTTCTTCAGATCGTTCGATTAGAGAATATTGTAAATCTATTTGGAAAGTTTCACCAATGCCTGTTGAAATTACATGTGATATTGAAGAAGTAGCTACTTAGAGTCTTTTTTATCTGGCAAGTCTGGGGTTTGGTGAAATAATCTATTTAATATTAACCTGTCAATATTTAGCGGATCTGGAGCTAATTGTTTTGAAATCTCTTTAAACTTTAATTCAATTTTATCAGAAACTTTAATATCAAAAATTCTTTCCATTAAAGCTTCAATTGAATACAAATAAGCATTAACATTTTCCAGTTCATCTAATGCATCTGTAATTTCTACATCGGTAATATTTTTGTCAATTTCAAGTAAACATTCTTCAGACTGTTTATCAGACAATTTCTTTTGTAATTCATCAGTAACTTTACTACATAAAGTTCTAAATGATTGTATTGATGCCCAATTCAATTCCTGCTGTTGTTTAAAAGTAGGGAATTCTCGAATGAGTCGATCATGTTCTTTATAAAATCTCTGACAATCAGAGCATTGACATGGTTCTTCGTTCAAAAGAATAGATAATGCTATCTATATCATCGCACTATTTGGGCATTATTGTAGGTCCATCCAATAATTCGTCATTTTCATCAAGAGCATCAGGGCTATCAGGCAAGGGGATTTCAATACTTGACACCAAATTAATAACGTCTCTTAACCTCATAGAATCTGCAAACCAACCCATTGCTTGCTCAGCATCTCCTCTTTTTTCGGCATCATTTGCTTGATCTTCGTGAGCCTCTGCTAATAAAGCCAGCCAACATAAACATCTTGCTTGAACTATTGAAAGGTCTAAATCAGTTTGTTGAGATTTAGAAATACGTTCATGCTCTTGTTGAACTAAGAGTTTTAAACGCATATCGTGCAGCTTAGCCATAAAAGCTTAATTACTAATTACACGCTAGCTAGAGAGTGGCAAGTTTGCACACATACTACATATAGTTTATTAACTTTAACGGGACTGGAGGGAGTCGAACCCACGACCTACGGTTTAGGAAACCGTTGCTCTATCCTACTGAGCTACAGCCCCAACAGATGTTTTTTAGCGTAATAAGCATTATGCTAAATGAAAGCAGGAGAGGCAATCGCAAAAAAGTTTTATTTTGTTTTCAAAATAAAACCCTTTTTGAGGAAAGTCCGGGCTCCCATATGGTCAGGCTTGCTGGGTAATTCCCAGTGCGGGCAACCGTGAGGATAGTGCCACAGAAACATACCGCCTAATACTTTTTTGTATGGTAAGGGTGCAAGGGTGCGGTAAGAGCGCACCAGCAACATTGAGAAGTGTTGGCTAGGTAAACCCCGGCTGGGAGCAAGGCTGAGTAGATCTATGGCCATTAAAAATCTACTTGTTAAGCGCCGCTTGAGGCTGTGAAGTAATTCCAGTCCTAGATAGATGATTGCCCATCTTAAAAAGATGAACAGAACCCGGCTTATGCCCTGCTTTCTAAATTAATGTAAATATTTAATTAAAATGGATAACTTAATTAATGAAAAAAGAATTGAACAAATTATTAAGTTTTTAAATTCACTAGATATTAAATCAGCAAGATTTATCGAAATAATAAATTCTAAAGATCAATTAATTATTCAAACTTTTAATGAAGCTTTAACACACTCTTCTAGTAATAAGATAATAAATTACGAAAAATTAGAATTCTTTGGAGATGCTGTTCTCAGATTATCAGCTTCAGATTTTATAGATAGAAAATATAAGAATATGAGTGTTGGCAATAGATCAGAGCTAAGAGCTCAAATAGTAAGTGATGAATGGTTAACTCAATTAGGTAAAAAAATTTTTATAGACAAAGTAATAATAAAAGGTTTCAAAGCAATTAATGATAAGAATTCAAAAGATACTATTATTGCGGAAACTACCGAAGCGTTAATCGGTGCAATATATAAATGTTTCAATTCAATTAAAGAAGTCAATCTATGGCTCGATAATTTTTGGGAAAAAGATTCGGAAATATTTTTAAAAGCACCATACAAATTTAATGCTAAATCTTCATTACAAGAATGGTGCCAAAGGCAAGGATTCGATTTACCCGTATATAAAGTGAATGAAGTATCACAAAATCATGGAGACCCAAAAAGATTCTTTTGTGAGATTTATATTAATGGATCAAAAGAAGCTTGCTGTTTTGGAAAATCTCATAAAAACGCTGAAAAAAATGCAGCTAGTATTCTGATAGAAAAAATATTTCTTAAAAAAAATTAATTCTTCAAACCTGTTCTAAATTAGTTAATTGAAAAGTTACTATCTTGTCCCAATTACCTCCTTCAAAAAGAACTGCAGCGGTTTTGCTAGTAACTCTCTGAACAAACCCTTTATATCCTCTGTAAATAGAATTAACATCTCTAACTATTACTATAGAACCTGGAAGTATTGGTTTACTCGATAATTCCATAAAATAAATTTATCTACTTACTATGATAAATCATAACGAATGGTTGGTTGTTGGATTAATAACATCTCCTCACGGAATTAATGGAAAACTTAAAGTTAAGTCATATAGTGATTTTGAAGAAAGATTTACTAAACCAGGTATACGTTGGATACAAAAAGAAAAAGAGATCCCCTTAGAAATAGAACTTTCTTCTGGATTTAAACAACCTGGTAAACAGTACTTTATTATCTCACTTAAAGGAATAAATAATAGAAATCAAGCAGAAAACTTAAAAGAATATAAGATTCTTGTCAAAGTTGATGACATCCCAAAATTAAAAAAGGAAGAATTTCACTTAACGGAACTAATTAATTTAAAAGTCAAAATCTTAGAAAATAATAAATTAAATGTAATAGGAAAAGTTATTAATCTAGAAAACGAAAAAAATAATTTACTTGTAATTAAACTTTTGAAAAATAATAAAAGAGTTCTCGTGCCATTTGTTAAGGAAATTATTCCAGTAGTAGATATCGAAAATACATTTTTAATAATTACTCCTCCTCCAGGTCTGTTAGAACTATAAATTTACTTTTTATATTATTATTTTCAATTGGAAAATTTAATCTTTTTATTCTACTGTGACACTTTTAGCTAGATTTCGTGGCTGATCTACATCAAGCCCTCTATGAGCAGCAATGTGATAACTCAATAATTGAAGAGGTACAATTGCTAGTAAAGGCGAAATCCACTCATTTGTTTCGGGTATCATCATTAAATAATCAAAAATTTCTGTCCCTTTACATTCCGGCGCAATACCAATTAAATAAGAATCTCTAGCTTTTGCTTCTTGTGCATTACTTATAACCTTATCAAATACTACTCCTGGAGTTGCTATTGATATTACAGGAACTTTTTTATCTAAAAGAGCTATTGGTCCATGCTTCATTTCGCCAGCAGGATAACCTGCCGCATGAATATAACTAATTTCCTTTAACTTCAAGGCTCCCTCAAGTGCAATGGGATAATTTATGCCTCTTCCCAAAAAAATGACATCTTTAATATTAAAAAAATCATGAGCAAGTTTTTCAGAGGTTTTGTTATGTTTTTCTAAAAGTTCTTCTATTAATGGCGGTAATTTGGTTAATTCAGAAATTAATTGATTAATAATCTCATTATTTTGCGTACCTTTAATTTGAGCAAATTTAATAGCTAATCCATAAAAAGAAAGTAATTGAGCAAAAAAAGTTTTGGTGGCAGCTACTCCAATCTCTACACCCGCTCCAATATCAATTATATTTGAAATTTGTCGTCCAATTGAGCTTTCCATTCTGTTTGTAATTGCTACTAAATTTGGTTTATATTTCTCATCACTCATTGAAGATCTCCTTTTTATTTCCATATTTATAGCAGCGATAGTATCAGCAGTTTCTCCAGATTGAGTTACTCCAATTGTTAAAGTATTGGGAAGTAATGGTGGTGGAGAGTATCTAAATTCACTCGCATAGAAAACATTTGTGGGAATACCGGAGAATTGTTCTAACAAAAAACTACCCACCATAGCAGCATGTTTACTTGTACCACAAGCAACAATTTCAATTCTCTCAATAGACTCAAAAAATTCCGTATCAAAGGGGTAATCAATCTGATATTGACCAGTCTTGGAATCTTTAAATAAGAACTTTTCTATCCAATATTTCGCTGTATCAGGCTGATCATATATTTCCTTTAACATATAATGTTTATAGTCTTTTTTATCAATTACTTGTTCCGAAACATGTAAATGAATTGGATTACGATATTGTCTCTCATTATTTGAGTCATAAATTTCTATACCGAGAGGAGTTAAAAGAGCTATTTCCTCATCCTCTAAAGGTAAAATTATCTTTGTAAAATTCGCAATTGCAGGGGTATCACTTGCACATATAAATTCTCCTTCCCCTAAGCCAATTATTAACGGTGCCTGCTTCCTAGCTACTACTAATGAATCAGGGGCATCGGCCCATAAAACTGCAAGAGCATAAGATCCTTCTAAATCAGAAATGACGTTTCTTAATGCAACCAACAAAGTTGACCCATTCTTCTCAAGATTTAGTTTATTTAAAGCCAGTAGTTCCTTTTGAATAAGATGTGGTATGACTTCTGTATCAGTATCAGAATTAAATCTTATTCCTTCTTTTTCTAACTTATCTTTTAATTCTTGATAATTTTCAATAATCCCATTTTGGACAACTGCAACTTTGCCTGAACTATCAATATGAGGATGTGCATTCTTTACTTCAGGTTTTCCGTGAGTGGCCCAACGTGTATGTCCTATTCCAACAGTTCCATGAATATGTTTATTGCTTATATTATTTAAAAGATTTGTAAGTTTTCCTTCTGCTTTATTACATATAATATTCTTTGTGTCAGGATTTATTACAGCAATTCCAGCAGAATCATAGCCTCTATATTCGAGTTTCTCTAGTCCATTAATTAGTAATGGTAATGCTTTTTTATAACCAGTAACAGCGACTATGCCACACATACAAATAATTTTTTTCAATTATATTGAAAAAAATTTAATATTTTATAAAACATGGACTCTAATATAACTGCACTATAAATATTTTAATAAGCTAAACCCATACTCCTTGAGGTCTCATCACCTAAATAAACTCTAATACTCAAAAAGTCTGTTGGGCATGCCGTTTCACACCTTTTACATCCTACGCAATCTTCTGTTCTAGGAGATGATGCTATTTGTCCTGCTTTGCACCCATCCCAGGGAACCATTTCCAATACATCTAATGGGCACGCCCTTACACATTGAGTACATCCAATGCATGTGTCATAAATTTTAACTGCGTGTGACATGTAAAAATTGCCTTTAAGAACCTCGTAATATAATACTATTGTCTTACAAAGAAATTAAAAAAATTAAGATATGCTTCACTCTTGTTAACTCTAGGGCATAAACTCTTATAGATAAACAATAAATTTCATAAACTATGTCACAAGAAGAAACCCTTCAAAAAGTTTGCTCTATTGTTTCTGAGCAACTAAGTGTTGAACTAGGCGAAGTTAAATCTGATTCAAATTTCCAAAACGATTTAGGCGCAGACTCGCTAGACACTGTTGAGCTAGTAATGGCTCTAGAAGAAGCATTTGATATCGAAATACCTGATGAAGCTGCTGAAGGTATCGCGACAGTTGGAGACGCTGTTAAATTCATCGAAGATAAGAAAGGTTAATTGAGGATGCCAAATTTCCATCGAGTAGTTATTACTGGTATCGGAGCAGTTACTCCAATTGGTAATAACATTGATGAATATTTACTCGGCCTTCAAAAAGGGGTAAATGGAGTTTCAGATATTACTCTCTTTAATGCTGAACAACATCCCTGCAAATTTGCAGCAGAAGTTAAAAATCTTCAATCGGAAAAATTTATTGAACTTAAGGAATCAAAAAGGTGGGATCGCTTTTCTCAATTTGGAGTAATCGCTGCAAAGCAAGCTTTTAATGATTCTGGACTTGAAATAAATGAAGCCAATGCAGCAAGAGTTGGAGTAATTATCGGCTCTGGTGTTGGAGGTTTATTAACAATGGAAAGTCAAGCTCAAATATTGAGTCTTAAAGGTCCAAAAAGAGTAAGCCCATTTACGGTCCCAATGATGATTCCAAATATGGCAACAGGACTAGCTGCTATAGCTTTGGGAGCAAAAGGTCCAAGCTCAGCTGTCTCAACAGCCTGCGCAGCGGGATCAAATGCTATTGGAGATTCTTTTAGATTATTACAACTGGGAAAAGCAGATGCAATGATTTGTGGAGGAGCAGAAGCAAGTATTACACCACTTGGAGTAGCAGGTTTTGCAAGTGCAAAAGCTCTTTCTTTAAGAAATGAAAGCCCACAGACTGCAAGTAGGCCTTTTGATGCTGAAAGAGATGGATTTGTAATTGGAGAAGGATCCGGCATTCTTGTTATGGAAACCCTTGAAAATGCAAAAAAAAGGGGTGCAAAAATCTATGCTGAAATTATTGGCTATGGAACAACTTGTGATGCTCATCACATCACTGCACCTTCTCCAGGTGGAACTGGGGGAGCTGCAGCAATTCACCTTGCCATTAAAGATGGTTCTATCAACATTGATCAAGTTGATTATATAAACGCTCATGGAACTAGCACTTCAGCAAATGACAAAAATGAAACTTCTGCAATTAAATCTATTTTTAAAGACAAATCTTACCTTATTCCTGTAAGCTCTACTAAGTCGATGACTGGTCATCTCTTAGGGGGTTCTGGAGGTATAGAAGCAGTAGCTTGTATACTCTCTTTGACACATAATTTTATCCCTCCTACAATAAATTACGTCAATCGAGATCCAGATTGTGATCTTGATTATGTACCCAATAATGCTAGAGATGCTCAAATAAGAGTTGCTCTTTCTAATTCATTCGGCTTTGGTGGTCACAACGTTTGTTTAGCTTTTAGCAAACTTGATTGATGATAACCAATTCTGTATTCCAAACTTACCTTATTTAAAACAATGGTCGCTGCATCTGTTTCTTTAGAATCACTCTGTGTAAATAGCATAAGAATGTTAGCTGTAGATGCAGTAAATAAGTCTAACAGTGGGCATCCTGGCTTACCTATGGGCTGTGCTCCAATGGGTTATGCATTATGGCACAATATTCTTAATCATAATCCTAATAATCCGAAATGGTTTAATAGAGATCGCTTTGTTTTGTCAGCTGGTCATGGTTGTATGTTGTTATATTCTCTATTACACCTAACAGGTTATAAATCAGTTTCAATTGAAGATATCAAAGAGTTTAGGCAATGGGGATCTAAAACACCAGGTCATCCCGAAACATTTGAGACTGAAGGTGTCGAGGTAACCGCAGGACCACTTGGTGCAGGAATTTCAAACGCAGTTGGTTTGGCAATCGCAGAAACACATCTAGCAGCAAAATTTAATAAGGCAGATTGTCAGATTGTTGACCATTATACTTACGTCATTATGGGTGATGGCTGCAACCAAGAGGGTATTGCATCTGAAGCATGTTCCCTTGCTGGGCATCTTAAGCTTGGCAAATTAATTGCTCTTTATGATGATAATCAAATTACGATTGATGGCAGAACAGATGTTTCCTTCACAGAAGATGTTTTAAAAAGATATGAAGCATACGGATGGCATGTGCAACATGTTGAGGATGGTAATCACGATGTAAAAGGAATTACTAGGGCAATTGAAACTGCAAAATCAGTAAAAGACAAACCTTCTTTAATTAAAATTTCTACAATAATAGGTTATGGATCTCCAAATAAGTCAGATACTGCAGGTATTCACGGGGCTGCAGTAGGAGAAGAAGAAGCTACCTTAACACGAGAGTTTTTAAATTGGGAATATCCTCCTTTTGAGATACCTAAAGAAGTTTATGTTCAATTTAGACAAGCTATTACTAAAGGTGAAAATTCAGAGGAAAAATGGAATCTTAAATTTCAAGAATATCAGAAAACATATCCTTCTGAAGGTGCAGAATTAAAAAGAATGATCAACGGTGAATTGCCTGAGAGCTGGGATTCAGAACTTCCTTCATATACTCCTGATGATAAGGGTTTAGCTACAAGAAAACACTCTCAAATATGCCTGGGCGCTCTTGGACCTAATCTTCCTGAATTAATTGGAGGATCTGCAGATTTAACTCACTCTAATTACACAGATATCAAAGGAGAAACAGGGTCATTTCAAGCACATTCTCCTGAAAAGAGATATTTACATTTTGGTGTAAGAGAGCATGCTATGGCTGCAATATTAAATGGGATTGCTTATCACGATAGTGGACTAATACCTTATGGAGGAACCTTTCTCGTTTTTGCAGACTACATGAGGGGGTCAATGAGGCTCTCTGCTCTTAGTGAACTAGGAGTCATTTATGTACTTACTCATGACTCAATTGGAGTAGGTGAAGATGGCCCAACACATCAACCTGTTGAAACCATACCTTCTCTAAGAGCAATGCCAAATATGCTTGTTTTTAGACCAGGAGACGGTAATGAAACAAGTGGAGCTTACAAGATTGCTATTGAAAACAGAAAAAGGCCTTCTGCACTTTGCTTAAGTAGACAAGCTATGCCAAATCAAGGGAATACCTCTATCGAAAAAGTTGCATTAGGTGGATATATTATTTCCGATTGTGAAGGCACTCCCGATGTAATATTTATTGGTACTGGTAGTGAACTAAATCTTTGCATTGAAGCAAGTAAAGAAATCTCAAAATTAGGTAAGAAAACTAGGGTTATCTCAATGCCATGTGTGGAACTCTTTGAAGAGCAAGATGAATCATATAAAGAAAGTATTTTGCCAAGTAGTATTAAAAAAAGAGTTGTAGTTGAGGCTGCACATTCATTCGGATGGCATAAATATACTGGTCTAGATGGAATTTGTATTACTATGGATAGATTCGGAGCTTCAGCCCCTGGCGGAAAATGTATGACTAATTTTGGATTTACTATTGAAAATGTAGTCAATAAAACAAAAGAAATTTTATAAACTTTTTCTAAACATTAGTATCACATTTTGTCAATTTATTATTCAGTTCATCGAGAGTTTCGTCAGAAATTTTTGAATTCATAGGGCAATGCTTAGGTCCACACATTGAGCAAAACTCAGCTTTTTTAAATATTTCTTCTGGCAAGGTTTCATCATGATATTGTTTGGCCCTTTCAGGATCCAAAGAAAGTTCGAACTGTTTGTTCCAATCAAAAGTATATCTTGCATGACTTAATTTATCATCTCTATCACGGGCACCTGCTCTATGTCTTGCAATATCTGCTGCATGAGCAGCAATTTTATACGCTATCAAGCCTTCTCTAACATCCTCAGCGTTTGGAAGACCTAAATGCTCTTTGGGCGTTACGTAACATAACATAGCAGTTCCATACCATCCTGCCATCGCAGCACCAATCGCGCTTGAGATATGGTCATAACCTGGTGAAATATCTGTTACTAATGGGCCAAGAACATAAAAAGGGGCTTCTGAGCATTCTTCCATTTGTTTTCTAACATTAAACTCAATCTGATCCATAGGAACGTGTCCAGGCCCTTCAACCATAACTTGAACATTATGAGTCCATGCTTTTCTTGTTAGCTCACCCAATGTTTTTAATTCAGCTAATTGAGCGTCATCAGATGCATCATGCAAACATCCAGGTCTGAGTGAATCTCCTAGAGAAAAAGTACAATCATATTTTTTAAAAATTTCGCATATATCATCAAACCTTGTATAAAGAGGATTTTGTTTAAAATGATGCAACATCCATTGAGCTAAAATTCCTCCGCCACGGCTTACAATACCCGTTATTCTTCCTTTAACTTTAGGTAGATGTTCTATTAACAAACCAGCATGAATGGTTTGATAATCAACACCCTGCTGACAATGTTTTTCTATTATATGAAGAAAATCATCTTCAGTTAGTCTTTCTATAGAACCATGTACACTTTCTAAAGCTTGATAAACTGGCACAGTCCCAATAGGTACAGATGATGCCTTGATAATTGCTTGTCTCACTTCATCAAGATTTACTCCTCCCGTAGATAAATCCATGACTGTGTCTGCACCATATTTAACAGCTAACTTTAACTTCTCAACTTCTTCATTGATATTACTTGCATTGGGAGAAGCACCAATATTTGCATTTACTTTGCATTTAGAAGCTATCCCAATTGCCATTGGTTCAAGATTTGTATGATTTATGTTGGCTGGAATTATTAATCTACCTCTTGCTACTTCTTCCATAATTAATGTGGCTGGAAGATTTTCTTTTTGCGCAACATAGTTCATTTCTTCAGTAATATCTCCATTTCTCGCAAAATTCATCTGAGTAATATTTTTTTGTCCTAGACGTGGCTTAATCCAAGAATGTCTCATATCTTTCAAAATTTAAATGGATATTACTAGAGTTTGATCAAAGTTCCACTTTCCTTCGTCAGTTTTAACTGTGTCAGGTTCAAAGGGTATGATCTCAGCTAAGCTATTTACTTAGCACCCCTAGGTTTAATTAGAAAATAGCTCTTTTTGAAAAAATAGTCATCTTTTATTACTTAAAAATAAAGAATATGTTTTTATTTGTCTTGTTTATAAGATTTTATTTTTTTCAAAATATTTTTTCTCATTACTCCTCTACTTAATTCCTTCTCTGAAATTATAAAAATACCCATTAAACCAATTGGTAAATAAAAAATCTTTTTACTATCCTCCCTTGATATATAACCTATTATTGACAAAAGAATCATTAAAGGAGCAACAAGTGAAAAGATATATGTTTTTTCAAATTTCATATAAAATTTACAAACTAATTATTCAATTTTACTATGGTTTCAGTAATAACTTTAATACCTATATTTATAGCTCTTTCGTCTGGATCAAATTCCGAACTATGTAGTGGAGCACACCCTTTTTCTCTAGAAACACCAAGCCTAAACATTGCTCCAGGTACTTCATTTAAAAACTCGGCAAAATCTTCAGCTCCTAATGACGGTTTTTGCAATTCAATAACATTTTCATGACCTAATATTCGTATTGCCGAATCCCTTAAGACCTTATTTATTTGAAAATCATTATTTACAGGCGGTGTAATCTCTCTAAATTTTATTTTAGCTTCAGCTCCACAACTATTTGCGATAGCAGAAATATTATTATTAAGCCAATCATCCATCTCTTTAAATAATTTAATGTTTGTACATCTTACTGTTCCAGTTAACTTAACCTTTTCGGAAAGAATATTATATGCATTACCACCATTAATTTTCCCAAAAGTAATAACAAGAGGATCTAAAGGATCTAATTTCCTTGTTATTGCTTCTTGAATTCCAGAGATCACTTTAGATGCCGCCCAAATAGCATCTACCCCTTCGTGAGGTCTTGCACCATGTCCTGATTTCCCTATTATCTCAACAGTAAGCTGACCTGCGGCTGCGGTAAGACTTCCTTCCTTAATTCCAATTGTTCCGACAAACAATTCGGGGAAAACGTGTACTCCTAGAATTTGTTTTAATCCCTTGGTCACACCATCATCAATCATCCACCTAGCACCACTCGCAATTTCTTCAGCGGGTTGGAAAATAATTCTTGTCCCAAATTTAAGTTTTAAATTCTTAATAATTTTTGCTACTCCTAGACCAATAGAGGTATGTAAATCATGTCCACAAGCATGCATAACTCCGTCTATTTTTGAAGAAAAACTTAAATTAGTATTTTCATAAATTGGAAGGGCATCCATATCCACTCTTAAACCTATAAAACCATTATCTGTTGGTCCAAAATCAGCAACAACTCCAGTTCTACCAACAGATTCTGTAACTCGCCAACCAATATTTTTCAAATAACCACTTACCAAAATTGCTGTTTGATTTTCTAATCCACTTAATTCTGGATGTGAATGGATATGCCTTCTTATATTAATTAATTCATCATTAAGTGAATCAATTTTTTTTAATAATATATCCCTATCCATTTTCAATTTAGACTAATAAATTTCATCAAATCTTTAGTTGGTTTTTGAGGCCATCGTCTAACATTTATTAGCCATTCTTCATCTACATATCTTGGATCTAATTCAGTTACTGCAATCCAATTACTTTCAGCTTCACCAGATATTCCTTGAGACCACTGTAAGGCTGTTAAAGCTGCTCTTGCATCAGCAAAAGTTGGATAACGCCGGATCAATTTTTTAAGCTCTTTTTCTGATTCCTTTATATTTCCTAATTGGTAGTCTGCCAAAGCCATGCTTGATCTCGCCATAGCAAATCCAGGATTTGATTGTGAAGCTTTAGAAAATAAATCCCTTGCACTTTGCCAATTTGATAAAGATCCTTCAACATTTGCAAAATTATACAAAGCTGAAAAATTCTCATTATCTTTTGCAATAACATACAAATAATCTTTTTTTGCGTCTGACCAGAGAGCTAAAGATTCTTTTGCGATTCCTCTATTAATATAAGGATCTAATTCATCAGGATCTAATTCAATAGCATGATCTTGATCTTCTATTGCTCCTTTGGGATCACCAATAACAAGTTTTATATTTCCTCTATTACTTAAAGCAGCAGCATCATCAGGAAACAACTCTAAATACTTATTCCATTGCTGCAAAGCTAGATTAAAATTTCCATTTGAACTTAAATTTAATGAATTTTTAAATAAATCTTCCCTCGAAGTTAATGAATAACTTGGATTAACATAAAAGATATTGATTAATATAAAAATCAATAAAAAGTAACTCTTAATTTTTTTTTTAATTTTCATTTTTAGAATTAATGTACTTTTTTCCTAAAGATGTAAGTACTCTTCCACGAGGTGTCCTTATGATAAAACCAATTTGAATTAAATATGGTTCAACAACAAACTCCAACATTGAAGAATCTTCTCCCAAAGCTGCAGCTATTGAATCTAAGCCAACTGGATAATTTAAATTAAGATTTAAAAACGACAAGAATTTCCTATCTAGATTATCCAAACCTTTATTATCTATTTTTTGAGAAATTAAAGCTTTTTCAACTGCCTCTAAAGAAATCTTATTAGTCTTTTTAATAACTTGAGAATAGTCTCGTACCCTTTTTAGTAATCTTAATGCAATTCGTGGTGTGCCTCTAGATATCTTAGCTAGCATGCAACAAGCATCGTTTTCAAGATGAAGATTTATCAAAGTAGAAAAATTAAAAATTATTTCTTGTAATTCATCAACAGAATAAAATTCAATCTTCTGACAAATACCAAATCTGTCTCTCAAAGGGGCACTTATTGAAGCAAATTTTGTAGTAGCACCAATTAAAGTAAATTTCGGCAGATTAATTGTTCTACAGCGAGCTCCTCTGTTGGCTCCCATCGTTAAATCCAATCTAAAATCTTCCATTGCAGAATATAAGAGCTCTTCAGCTAATTTATTTAAACGATGTATTTCATCAATAAATAAAATCTCACCTTCTTTTAATCCAAGCAGTAATCCCACAATATCTCTTGGCCTTTCAATAGAAGGTGCACTTGTGACTCTGCATTTTGTATTCATTTCCTCCGCTATCAATAAAGCTAATGTAGTTTTCCCTAAACCAGGTTGACCATATAGAAGTGTATGTTCTAAAACTTCATTTCTATATGTTGAAGCCTCTATAGCAATTTTTAATGTAGATTTAATTTGATCTTGACCAATAAATTCTTTAAAAGAATTTGGCCGCGCTAAATTTACATTTTTATTGTTTTTTTCTTCAGAAATAATGTTTGAATCCACTATCCTGAGCTCTTTTCTTGAGCGAGGAGAATTAGATTCATCTAAACTTGAAGAAATGATTGCCATAATTGAAGGTTAGTAGCAATTGTTCTTTGATGGAAGATTTCTTAAAACAACAATGGCAAAAATTTCAAACAATAGTATTAAAAAAGAACTAAAATTAAAATCTCTTGCAGAAAATAGATATGCAAGATTTCAATATGAAATTCTTGAAACAATAGAAGCTGGAATAGAGCTTCTTGGCACTGAAGTAAAATCTATACGAAATGGTAAAGCGAATTTAAGAGATGGTTACTGTTCTTTCAGAGATGGTGAAATAATATTATTAAATGTTCACATTTCACCACATAAAAATGTGGGTTCCTTTTTTAATCATGACCCGTTACGCAATAGAAAATTATTACTACATAAAAGAGAAATCTTAAAACTTAAGTCTAATACTGAAAAAAAAGGGTTAACTATAATTCCTTTATCTATTTATTTAAAAGGTCCATGGATAAAATTAACTATTGGAATTGGTAAGGGTAAAAAGTTACATGATAAAAGACAAGCTGATAAACAAAAAGATATTAAAAAAGAAATAAAATCTGCTCTTAAAAGGTAAAACTTACATACTTATATTCAAAATTTTAATCAGTATCTAAACTAACTGTATTGGGGGGTGGAGATGGATCAGGATCAGCAATTAACATATGCTGTAAAACAGTTTCAGGTCTTTCGCTATCTCTCCAGCGAATTTTATAAGCAGGCATCTTAGTACCTCTACTAGTAGTTTGTTCAACTGGTTCCATAACCCAGCCTCTTCTTGATCGGCCTTGAGGATTTCTTTTCACTACTGCATCTGCGTGCTTGAAACGGAAACCAACACGTTCACCACTCATTTAAAAAATTTCGTATTGGATCAATTTCTATTTTACTTCATTCGAGGTTAATTTTTCAGATTTAGTAGAAGTTATTTCTGGTTTTAACAATGGAAAAGGTATTACATCTCTAATTGAAGCACTATTGGTAACTAACATAACAAGTCTATCAATTCCAATTCCTAACCCTCCTGTAGGTGGCATTCCTATTTCTAAGGCATTCAAAAAATCTTCATCAATACAATGAGCTTCAAGATCTCCGTCCTCTCGTAAAGATTGCTGTAATTGCATTCTTTCTCTTTGATCAACTGGATCTATTAACTCACTAAATGCGTTTGCAAGTTCGCGTCCAGCAATAAATAACTCAAATCTCTGAACCATCTCTTTATTGTTAGTATGTGGTCTTGCAAGAGGAGATATTTCAATTGGATAATCAATAACGAAAGTAGGTTGTACTAATTGAGATTCAACCTTTTGCTCAAAAACCTCATTTAAAAGCCTACCCAAAGTATTAATTTTAGGTGATATTTCGATATTAATTTTTTCTAAATTCTGTATAGCTTTATTGAAATCACCATTAAAGGAGTCGAAATCAATCCCAGTATATTCCATTACAACATTTTTCATTGAGATTCGTTTCCAAGGTTTTGAAAAATTAATCTCTTTTTCTTGATAATTAATAATTAAAGAATCACAACAATTAGATACAATATTTTTTATCAATTCTTCAGTTAAATTCATCATATCAACGTAATTAGAGAAAGCCTGATAGATTTCCACTGACGTAAATTCAGGATTATGTTTTGTACTGATCCCTTCATTACGAAAAATTCTTCCTAATTCATATACTTTCTCAAAACCTCCTACCACCATTCTTTTTAGATGTAATTCTGTAGCTATTCTTAGATAAAGTGGTATATCTAAGGTATTGTGATGAGTAATAAATGGCCTAGCTTCAGCTCCTCCAGCCTCAGATTGAAGTATTGGAGTTTCTATTTCTAAAAAGTTATGTTCATCTAACCATCTTCTTATTAGACTTATAGACTTTGCTCTTGTTTTAAAAACGTTCTTTGACTCTGGATTAACTATTAAATCAAGATATCTTTGTCTATACCTTTTTTCTATATCATTTAAACCATGCCATTTATCAGGCAATGGCTTTAATGATTTAGATAACATTTCCCACTTAGAAACTTTGATTGATAGTTCACCTTTATTGGTTTTCTTAATAGTTCCATGAACACCTATCCAATCTCCAATATCTACAATTTCTTTAAGATCTTCAAAAGAAAGTATTTTTGTATTAGTGTCAAAATCATCAATTATTTTTTTCTCTAAATAAAGTTGAATTTTCCCTTCTTGATCATTAATTGTAAAAAAAGCAATTTTTCCCATTACTCTTTTTGCTAAAACTCTTCCTGCAATAGAAACGTTTAAATTAAATTCTTGACCATTATCTAAATAACTATAATTCTCAGTAAGAAATTTTGTTGAATGGGATATTTTAAAAGTTTCTGCGTAAGGTTCGAATCCTTTGTTGACTAGTGAATTAGCTTTTAATAAGCGAGCTTCTCTAATTTCTGACAAAATTTATCAATATTTATGTTTTATTTAATAAAGTTATCAGAAGAAGGCTCAACTTGCCAAAGATGTTGCTGTTTCTCCTACTCTTTGGGAAGCATAACCTATACCTCTAACAGTAAGTATTAATTCAGGGTTTCTTGGGTCAGGTTCCAACTTTCCTCTTAATCTTGCCACATATACATCTACAACTCTTAAATCAGCAGCCCTTCTTGGAGGATAACCCCAAAGTTGCTCAAGTATTTCAGCTCTTGGAACAACTTTACCTGGTTCATCGAATAAAAGTTCAAGAAGACTGAATTCAGTATAAGTTAAACTTATTCTTTCTCCAGCCCTTGAGACTTGTCTTCTATTAGTATCAACAACTAAATTTCCAAATTTCATTACTCCTTTACCAGAGGGAACCTCTTTACTTTCAGCCACTGTAATACTTGGTCCCATGCGCCTCAGAATTGTAGCTATTCTAGCTTCTAATTCTTTGGGGCTAAAAGGTTTTGACAAATAATCATCCGCTCCTAAATCTAAACCTGCCACCCTTTCAGAAATAGCCTCTAAAGCGGTTAAAAATATTATAGGCACAACGGATTCGGCTCTAATTCTTCTGCAAACTGCAAATCCATCCATTTTGGGAAGCATCACATCAAGAACTATTAAATCTGGAGATTCTTTATGGAAAACCTCAAGAGCTTCTTCACCATTAGTAGCCTGAAATACTTGATATCCTGCTAATTGAAGTCTAGTAACTAAAACTTTCAATACTGCTGGTTCATCATCAACAACTAAAATACTTGCTTTTGACATCGAAAAAAAAAGATTTTTGCAGATACTTCAAAACAAAAATGTTTTGCAATGAATATCTTGTTTATACAATCTAACAATTAAAAATATAACATTACGCACCCTAAAAGATATAATTCTGCAATTTACAAATTTATTTTATTATTGAAGGATACCTTATTTTTTAACTTATAAGAAATTTTTAGTTATTTTTAAAGTTAATTAATTTGTCTCTTTCTTTTGAACTATTGAATAGTCTAAACAATAATGAGCATATTAAGGGAGCTAATAAGCCAGTTATAAATACTTGAGCAAAAATATTTTTAATACTAGGAAAATACATCAAAATATTATTTTCATTCATATGCTTAATCAAGATTTGAGAGAGATATAATGAACTGCATAAAAAACTACCAATGCAACAAATGAAACCATATTTGAATTGAGCAGTAAAAACATTAGCAGAAATACTTAACTTTCCAAACCATATTCCACATATGATCAAACCGGGAATTTGTGTAAAACTATAATCGAGACTTATTGAATCTAAAACCAATCCTAAAAATAAACCAACTAACAAACCATTGATCGAACCATGGATCAAAGACCAAGGTAATAACCAAAATAAAGGCCAATAGGGTTGTACCCCCAAAAATCCAAGCCAATTAGGATCCCACAAATAAAAGATTGGTATAAAAGTAAAAGAAATTAAAGTTAAATTTGTTTTTATATATTTCTCCATTTAAATTTCAACCTTTATGATTTGTACCCAATCTATTGCCTGGGGTTTACCTAAAAGCATTATATTTGCGGTTTTTTTTGATTGTAATTCTTCATCAATAGATTGAATAATACCTACTGCAATATTTGGAGGTAATAATGTGCTAGCTGGAGAAGTTAAGACAAAGTCTCCAACCTTGATATCCACATCCTTGTTATAAAAAATTACTTTGGGATAGTCATTTCCCGAGCCTACTAATAATCCATGAGTCTGAACTCTTTCAATCCAAACGCCAATTTTACTATCAGGTGATGTTAATAATTTTACTGATGAAGTAAATAAAGAAGTACTATTCACTCTTCCTAATAAACCTCCTGGCCCAACAACAAAACTCCCAACATCAACTCCAGCGCTGGTACCTTTATTTAAGATAATTTGTCTCCACCAACTACCTGTTTTTCTTGAAATTACGCTTGCTGAAATGCTTTCAGAGTCAGATAATCTTTGAAGAGATAAAATTTCGCGTAATCTTTTATTATCTTGTTCAATCTGTTTTAACTTGATCAAAATCTCTTGTTCAACACTTTTAGTTAAAACTTCTCTTTGGAATTGACCTGGCCAAAAAGGTTTGGAAATTAAATAATAAAAATCTTTATATACTGCACCTTTTGATATCCTCACAAAAAACAAAAATAATAAAAATATAAATAAAACCCAATTTTTCTTTTTGTGCCACCAACGGTTAGTTGATACTCGCCGGATATCTAACATTCAATTAATCTCTAATTGCATTTCTTATAAAATCAGGCGTATCAACAACTCTTTTAAGTTTTTTAAAATCATCCAATACTTCTCCACAGCCATTAACAACGCACAGTAATGGATTTTCTGCTATGTGCGTAAAAATTCCAGTTTCATGGCTAACTAAATCACTGATACCTCTTACGAGGGCACCTCCTCCTGCAAGCATAATTCCTCTATCAACTATATCTGCAGCTAATTCAGGTGGAGTTCGTTCTAAGGTTCTTTTAACTGCCTCAACAATTTTATTGAGAGGATCAGCCATAGCCTCTCTTATTTCTCCAGAGGTTAAGGTGATTGATCTTGGCAAACCAGATAAAAGGTGTAAGCCTCTTACTTCTATAGATGTAGTATCAAAATCATCATCTGGAAATGCTGATCCTATTTTTATTTTTATATCTTCCGCAGTTCTCTCACCGACGACTAAATTATGAACTTTTTTAAGGTAGATTGCTATTGATTCATTAATTTCATCCCCTGCTATTCGAACAGATTCACTTAAGACCGTTCCACCAAGACTTAAAACTGCTACTTCTGTAGTTCCACCACCAATATCAACTATCATAGTGCCAATTGGCTCAGTTACTGGCAAAGAAGCCCCTATCGCAGCAGCTACAGGTTCATCAATCAAATGCACCTCCCTAGCACCTGCTAAGCCAGCTTCTCTTACTGCTCTGCGTTCTACACTAGTGACACCACTCGGAATACCAATAACTATTCTGGGAGCTAAAAGACCTCTCCCCTCATTACATTTTTGTATAAAAGTTTTTATCATTTGTTCTGCCGCATCAAAATCTGCAATTACTCCATCTCTCAGTGGCCTAACAGCTCTGATATTACCAGGTGTTCTTCCTAGCATCAATTTTGCTTCTTCACCAACTGCCATAGGAACTCCCTCTTCCAGATCCATTGCAACTACTGAAGGTTCTTGCAAAACTACCCCTTTGCCTGATACGTGAATAAGAGTGTTGGCAGTACCTAAATCAATACCAATGTCTCTACTGAATTTAAATCTGTTAAAAATCACAATAAGAATTCTTTTAAGTGCATGATATAACCATTTTCTATATACCTCTCAAAATTATTTGATTTGGTTACGAATAGCTTGCAAAACTTTGAGCAAAATAGAAAAAATTGATTAGTATTTAATAAAAAATTCACTATGCAAATTAACACTATTAATCTAGTTGGCAGGGCAGGAAGAGAACCAGACGTTAGATATTTTGAATCAGGAACTATAGTAGCCAATTTTACTCTCGCGGTAAATAGAAGGAGTAGAGATGAAGAACCTGACTGGTTTAACTTAGAAATTTGGGGCAAACAAGCACAAATAGCTGCAGACTATGTAAAAAAAGGATCTTTAATAGGAATTACAGGAAGCTTTAAAATTGATAGTTGGAAAGATAAAAATACAGGTGAGGATAGATTTAAACCAGTAGTGAGGGTTGATAGGTTAAATCTATTAAGTTCTAAAAAAGATAGTGAAAATAATCAATATTCTAATAATAGTAACTCAAGCGAGATTCCTTTTTAATGAAGTTTTTTATAAAACCTGAAAAAAAACTTCATTAAAAAATAGGCGATTATCAGAATTAAAATAGGTTTAAGAATATATTTTATTTGATCCAGATAAGTTTGAATAATTGGATAATTTTCTCCAAAAACATATCCAGCATATGTCAAAATTCCCACCCATATTAGGCTTCCCAAAGAAGTCCAAATTAAAAATTTTCTCAATGGCATGAGTTCCATACCTGCAGGAACTGAAATCAATGTTCTTATACCAGGGATTAGTCTGCCCCAGAACACTAATGAAACTCCATACTTATCAAACCAAAGTTTGCTTTTAGCAAGATCAGTAGATGTTATTCCTACATATTTTCCCCTTTTATCTAAAAAGTTTGAAAGTCTTTTTTCATTCACTAATCTCCCGAGATAATACCAAGGTAGAGATCCTGCAATTGTGCCTAATAAGCCGCAAAATATCAGAATATAGAAATTAAGTTTTTGTTGAAAAACGAAAAAACCACCCAAAGGCATAATTATTTCTGATGGAATTGGAGGAATAATATTCTCCAAGAACATTGCCAAACAGATTGTGAGGTAAGCAATTATTGAGTTTGTTTCAACAGCCTTACTTATATATTCAGGAATTGAAGTGAGTATATTTATAAAAATTAAACTCAAACTTAGTATCTATATAATTCTGGTTTATAGGGTCCTTCAACAGAGACATTAATATAATCAGCCTGTTCTTTGGTTAATTTTGTTAATTTAGCCCCAATTTTATCGAGATGTAACCTCGCTACCATTTCATCTAAATGTTTTGGTAAGACATAAACCTCTTTGGAATATTCTTCTGACTTATTAAAAAGTTCGATTTGAGCTAAAACCTGATTAGTAAAAGAATTACTCATAACAAAACTTGGATGGCCTGTTGCACAACCTAAATTAACAAGTCTGCCTTCTGCTAAAAGAATAATCTTATTCCCACTTGGCAAAGTAATATGATCAACTTGAGGTTTTATATTTTCCCATTCATAATCTTTCAATGAAGCAACATCAATTTCGTTGTCAAAATGACCAATATTGCAGACTATAGCCTCATCTTTCATTTTGATTAGGTTATCGTGGGTTATCACCTGAAAATTACCAGTAGCGGTAACAAAGATATCTATGTCTTTAACAACTTCTTCAAGTGTAACGACGCTAAAGCCTTCCATGGCTGCTTGAAGAGCACAAATTGGATCAACTTCAGCAACTTTTACTATTGCACCAAGTCCTCTGAGAGATTGTGCAGACCCTTTACCTACATCTCCAAATCCCATAACTAAAGCAACTTTTCCGGCAATCATTACATCAGTTGCACGCTTAATACTATCGACTAAAGACTCTCTGCAACCATACAAATTATCGAATTTACTCTTAGTAACTGAGTCATTAACATTAATTGCAGGAAAGGGTAAAGCATTTTGTTTTTGCAATTGATAAAGTCTTGCGACCCCTGTTGTAGTCTCTTCAGTAACACCAATTATATTACTCTTAATACGAGAGTAGAAACTTTTATCGTCTTGCAATTTAGCTTTAATAGAATTGAATAACGCGATTTCCTCTTCGTTGCTTGGATTATCTAAGACAGACAAATCATTTTCTGCCTTACTACCAAGAATCAGTAAACCCGTTGCATCTCCTCCATCATCAAGAATCATATTGGGGGAATCTACACCCCAATCTAGAATATAGTGAGTATATTGCCAGTATTCATCTAAGTTCTCACCTTTTTTTGCATAAACAGATATCCCTTTCTCAGCTATAGCTGCTGCTGCATGATCTTGGGTTGAGAAAATATTGCAAGAAGCCCATTTAACTTCAGCGCCCAGATCCACTAGAGTTTCAATTAAAACAGCAGTTTGTATAGTCATATGCAGACTACCCGCTATTTTTGCTCCCTTTAGTGGCTTATCAGAATAATACTTTTCTCTGAGTGCCATTAATCCAGGCATTTCAGTTTCAGCAATCCTTATTTCTTTACAACCAAATTCAGATAAAGCAATATCTGCAATTACGTAGTTTGGTATAGACGTTTTAAGCGAGTTAGCAATAACCATTTCTAAAAAATATCTTATAGTTTAAACTATAAATGATTTTCATATAATTTTGTGTTTGTTGGGAATTTGTCAGAAACTATTAAATTGGGAAGAAAGTTTGCGAAAGGATTAGATTCACAATCAATTGTTCTATTAAAAGGACCTATTGGAGCAGGGAAAACTTCATTCATCCAAGGCATAGCTAAAGGACTTTCTATTTCAGAAGATATTACAAGTCCAACATTCGCTTTATCACATCATTATTATTCCGGAACAATTCCTCTGATTCACCTGGATTTATACAGAATAGAAAATAGTTTGATGGCAAAAGAATTCTTTTTAGCTGAAGAAGAAGAAGCTAGCCAAAATAAAGCGATTTTAGTAATTGAATGGCCACAATTTATAGAGCCAATTATTGAAAAATTCTGGAAAATAGAAATAAGTTACGCTGAAAAGTCTGGGAGGATTTATAAAATTTGGGATCCTAAGAATTGATTAACTTTTTCATAATCTGGTTGTTGATCAATGGCACCTTCACCAAAACAAGTTAATAAGCCAGAAACACTGGCAAATTTTATACAATTTATAATTTCTGCTTTAGTGGAAGGGTAACCAAAAGTAATTAATTTTGAAATAAAACCAGCTAAAAAAGCATCCCCTGCCCCAGTAGTATCAACAATTTTAGATTTATTAATTACTTCAGTAGTTCCCTGGATGCTATTTATGTACCATGAAATAGGATTTCCTCCATCAGTAATTATTACATCAGGTTTATTTAAGAGTTTTTCTGATATTTGAAAAGGGTTTTCATTTCCAAAAAACAAAATAGCCTCTTCCTTAGCCAACTTTAAAATATGAGCAAAGTTTAAAAAATTCTTTATTAAATTAATTCTCTCCTTTTGAATAGTTTGGCATGAAAACGTTGAATAATCCCAAAAAACTTGTCTCCAATTCAAATCAATTATTATCTTAACATCAAACTTATTAGCAAGTCTTAGAAGAAAATTAATAGATTTAAATGAGATTGAGGAAGATAATATGATAGTTCCAGTTACAAAATATTTTGTTTCTAAAAATAGTTTTTTTAAACCTTGAAGATCATTTTCAAATAACTTGCTATTAAGAGCTTCGTCAGCAAAAACGGTTTGTGAGCTTGAATCAAAACCAGAAAAATATCGATCTCCAGAATTATCTCTGTCTACTATAACTATCCTAGTTGGAAGATTATTATCCAATTGCATAAAATCTATATTTATATCTAACTCATTGAATTTTTTAATAAATCTTTTACCAAATTCATCATTTCCTAAACGCCCAATAAATGATGAATCTATTTTTAATTTTTTCAATGAACAAGCGACATTTGCTGGTGCACCACCCAAAAAATCTGTAAATCTTTGATTTGATTTATTCCTGATTCTATCTATTAAAGCCTCTCCAATACAGACAACCTTAGTTTTTTTCATTTATAGAAATCCCTCTTTTACTAAGAATAATTAATCAAAAACGAATAATTTTATTTTGAATTAAAGTTTAATTAATAATTTACCTATGATGCATCTTAAAAAATCTGAAAATTGGAATTGGAACAATTGGAATATTTCATGGTCTTTATCTAAACAATCTACAAAAGACAACAACATAAATATTTTATTAATTCACGGTTTCGGGGCATCAAAAAGACATTGGAGGCATAATCAAGATTTTCTTGGAGAATACACTAATTGCTTTTCTATCGACTTGCTTGGATTTGGAGAAAGCAGTCAGCCTAGCGCTCTATTAGATTACGAATCTCATAAAGAAAATTCAGTTAAATATTCCTTTGACTTATGGGGTGATCAAATAGCGACATTTTGTTCTGAAGTAATAAAATCACCAGTATTTTTAGTAGGAAACTCAATTGGTGGAGTTGTAGCTTTGAAAGCAGCTGAAATTCTCCAAGATAAATGCGATGGGGTAATTTTGATTGATTGTGCACAAAGAGCAATGGATGATAAACGATTAAAAAGAAGTAATGTTTTAATGAACCTACTCCGACCAGTATTAAAAACTTTAGTAAGACAGAGATTTATAAGTAATACACTTTTTGCAAGAGCTGCAAATCCTACAATCATAAGACAAATACTCAAAAAAGCTTATCCTTCGGGAAAAAATATTGATGATGAATTGATAGAAATTTTATACACACCTTCCTTAAGAAAAAACTCTAAAGAAGCATTTCGTGGATTTATTAATTTATTTGATGACTATCTCGCAACGGATCTTTTCAATAAAGTTAATGTTTCAATACAATTGATCTGGGGAGAAAAAGATCCATGGGAATCCCTAGATGAAGCAAAAAGTTGGAAAAATAATTTTAAAAACATTAAGAGGCTTGATGTTATAAAAGGTGCCGGCCATTGCCCACATGATGAAAATCCTGAAAAAACTAACAAGTTAATTTATGAATTTATTCAAGAGACGAAATAAGCTTCTACATTGTCACTAAGTCTGCGCAAACCCCTTAAACCATCTCTTTCTAAATTTCTTACTCTATCTCTGCTAATCCCCAATACACGTCCTATTCCTGTAAGTGACATTGGTTCATCACCATCCATTCCGTATCTCATTCTCAAAACCCTACACTGAAGATCAGGAAGTTGATGAAGAAGTGAGTGTAAATCTCCTCTCATACAATCCATCTCAATTTGTTCATCCGGTAAATCTTCTCCTCCTGCAAGCAAATCAAGTAAAACTGTATCTTCACCATCTCCAACTTTTGTTTCTAGACTAACAGGCTGTCCAGCTTTACACATTAGATCCTTAACGTCATCCTCAGGAAGCTCAACATATTTTGCTAATTCACTTATTGTTGGTGTCCTTGACATTTCTTGGCTCAATTCTCTTTGCCCTTTTTTTAACTTGTTAAGCATTTCAGTAATGTGTATTGGTAATCTAATTGCTCTACTTTTCTCAGCTATTGCACGAGTTATTCCTTGTCTAATCCACCAATAAGCATATGTAGAAAATTTATAACCTCTTGCAGGATCAAATTTCTCTACCCCCCTAACAAGTCCAATAGTTCCTTCCTGTATTAGATCTAGAAGTTCCATATTTCTTTTAGTATATTTTTTTGCAACACTAACTACTAGCCTAAGATTAGCTGCTACCATTCTTTCTTTAGCTCTTTGACCAGCTCTTTGTCTTTTTTTTATTTGAGAGGTGGTTAGATTTAATTTCTCAGCTAAGTCTTCTACACTTGGCTTATCCCCAATCAATTCAATAATTTCAAGCTCAGCTCTCTCAACTTGCATATACTCTTGAACTTGCCTACCTAAAGTTATTTCTTGTTCATGTGATAACAGTGGAACTCTACCAATATCTCTCAAATAAGATCTGACTAAATCTACATCATTACTAGATTTTAAAGATGAAATAGTTGCTAATTTATTTTCAACTAATGTTTCGGGTGACATGAAAGTAAATGTTGTTTTGTAAACAATACCATTAAGAAATGTAAAGTTAAACAAAAAAATCCACAATTTTACAAAAATGAGAATAAATACCTATTCATTTTAAAGGATTGAAGCATTTAGAAGCCAATTTGCAGTGCTTAAATAAATAAAAACGCCAGCGATATCTGTGACAGTCGTAATAAATGGAGAAGACATTAATGCAGGATCTAACCCCATCCTATCAAAAAGCAATGGGAGAATAGCACCTGCAGTCGCCGCTAACGTAGTTATTGAAATTAAGCTTATGCCTACTGCAGAGGCTATTAAAGGTCCTTCACCCTGCCACCAAGCGAAAGGAAACACTAATATCATCATACAAACTCCTAGTAAAGCTCCTGTAATAGATTCCTTTATGACAGCTTTTATTGCCCCCAGAGATTTTAATTTTTGAGTACTTAAACCTCTAATAACCACTGTTGAACTTTGTGCGCCAACATTCCCTCCAGTACCGATTAATAATGGAATAAAAGCAGCTAATAAAACTATTTCTTTTAAAATCTGATCGTTCATTGCGATAACTTTTGTGGTCAATCCATTAGCTAAAACCAAAATCAAAAGCCATAATATTCTTCTACGAGTAATTGTAAATAAACTACTTTGAAAATAATCATCTTCATCACCAGACTGAACAGCTCCTGCAGCATAAATATCCCTTGTAGCCTCCTGCTCAATAACATCAATTAAATCGTCAACAGTAACAATTCCGACTAATCTTTTTTCTTTATCTACTACTGGAAGTGCTAAAAAATCATATCTTTGAATTGCTCTAGCAACCTCCTCTTGGTTAGTATTTGTAGATATATTGACAACGTCCTTTGTCATGACATCCCCTATAGGCTTGCTGGGGTCAGCAGTTACAAGATCTCTTAATGATAAAATGCCAGTTAAATGTCTCTCCTTATCCGTTACGTATAAACTATAAATCGTTTCTGTAAATGGAGCCCTTTTTCGTACTAATGATAGTGCTTCCTCTGCAGTCTGCATCTCTTTTAAGTCAATAAATTCAGTAGTCATTAATCTTCCTGCAGTTTCAGGCTCATACCCTAACAATTCAGCTGTAACTTTTCTTTCCCCAGGACTAAGTGCTGATAAAAATTTCCTTACAACTTTGGCAGGTAATTCATCAAAAAGCTGAACCCTATCATCCGGAGACATTTTTTCGACTATTTCTAAAACCTCACCAGAACGAAGTCTGTCAAGTAATGTTTGTTGGACAATGGGATCTAAATATTCATAAACCTCAATTGCTTCATTCTTTTTTAACAACCTAAATGCAAGTGCTTGAAGTATTAAAGGAAGACTTCCTATGGCTTCAGCAATATCAACCGGTTGGGACGGTTCAAGTAACAATTTTGCTTCATCGTAATTCCCCGCTATAAGCAATTCTTCAAGTTGAATAGTTATCTTTCCACGAGTCGTCAAATCTGAAGATAAAGGAGTAATAAATTCAAGATTATTATCTTCTTCCATGATATTGCTCTTAATCAAAGTAACAAAACCATTATATAAAAATTAAGTAGTTTTTCTACTAATTAAAAAACCAAGATACATGATTATCAAATTAAAAATAATTATTAAATTTAAATAAACAAATAATTTCAGAAAGTAACCATCTTTAAAAATTTCATACAAAAGAAAAATAAAACCACTATATGACGTAAAACAAGAACAAAAACCATATAATAAAATTTCTTTTTTTGAATGACTAATAGATCTTGCAATAACAAATCCATAAAAAAATGAACCTAATATTGATACAAGGAAATTATTATCAATATAAAATCTTAAAAAGGTTGCTAGATAAGCAGATATAAGAATTATTATAAAGTTATTTTTAGTCAATTCTTAAGGGAGAAAATAATAAACTGACCCGCGAAAAAAAATAAGAATGAAAAAATTAATACTTGAATATAATGGAATATTAAGAGCAAATATTTTCTACTTTGCATAAACTTGAATAATTGATATATAAACGATGAGAATGTACTAAAAGATCCTAAAAAGCCTATGTAAACCAAAAATAATAAATTTGTATTAATGGGATTTAATGCTACTAATATTCCTAATATGAACGAAGCTAAAATGTTAACTACAGAAATATTAGTAAGATAAAATCCTATATTTTTTCTAAGAGTATTTTGTATAAAAAACCTTAATATTAATCCTAGAGTACTTCCTATAAGAGTATAAATAATTGCCTCTAACTCCAAAATCTACATTTCAATCCAACCCCTTGTAGTTTTGTTAGGACTGTCAAAAAATTTATTTGTAACTAACTCTACTCTTACCCAAATATCTTTTTCATTTACTAACCATTTACGCAATATTGATAATGAGGAACCAGAGTGAAGAACGATTAGTTGTTTAGCGTTAGTATTGGGAAAAGTATATAGTGGACAATTTGTATTTAAAATTATCTCTTTTGAAGTATTTAGAACTTTGTAATCTATCAATTCCTTTTGTATTCCTCCAGCGGGTAAAGTTATTGGTCCGATTAGTGCAAAACCTATTAAACAGATATTTTTTATAAAGTTATTAATCATATATCTAATGTAGCCATATCTAAATTAGCGCTATGAGTTTCAATAAATTCTCTTCTTGGCGCCACTTTATCACCCATTAAAATATTGAATATTCGATCTGCTTGAAGAGCATCTTCAATTTCAACTTTCTTCATCATCCTTGTTTGTGGATTCATTGTTGTATCCCATAATTGTTTAGGCATCATTTCACCTAATCCCTTAAATCTTTGAATATTATAATTTGCTTTTTCTCCAAATTCTTCAATAGTATGCTTTAGTTGACTTTCGTTATAACAATATTTATGATTTTTTCCTCTTTCAACTTTATATAATGGAGGACAAGCAATATATATAAAACCTTTTTCAACAAGCTCTCTTTGATATCTGTAAAAGAATGTTAATAATAAAGTTCTAATATGAGCTCCATCGACATCAGCATCAGTCATAATTACGACACGATGATACCTAAGAGAATTAACATCAAATTCTTCACCTTTAATACCTAATCCTAAAGCAGTTATAAGTGATTGAATTTCAGTATTTTTGTATATTTTAGTATCATCTGTTTTTTCAATATTTAATATTTTTCCTCTCAAAGGTAAGATCGCTTGAAATTTTCTATCTCTTCCCTGTTTAGCAGAACCCCCCGCAGAATCCCCTTCAACAATATAAATTTCCGAACCAGAAGGGTCTCTAGAACTACAATCTGCCAATTTACCAGGCAAAGTTGAACTTTCAAGAACACTTTTTCTTCTTACTAAATCTCTTGCTCTTTTAGCTGCTTCGGCTGCATTAAAAGATTGAATTGCTTTTTCTAAAATTAAATCAAACACACTAGGATTAAATTCCATGTATTTTATTAGTGATTCTCCTATAAGCGAATCCACAATTCCTCTTACTTCAGTATTTCCTAATTTTGTTTTTGTTTGACCTTCAAACTCTGGTTCAGGAACTTTGACAGATAAAACTACCGTTAAACCTTCTCTAATATTTTCTCCTGATAAATTTTTATCTACATCTTTTCTCTTTCCTCTTTTTTTTGCAATTGCGTTAAATGTTCTGGTTAAAACTGTTTTTAAACCCTCTATATGTGTACCTCCATCAATCGTTCTGATATTGTTAGCAAAACCTAAAATATTGTCTGAATAAACATCTGAACACCATTGTAAAGCTGCTTCTACATAAACATTATCTTTTTGGGAATCGACATAAATTATCTCTGAATGAATAGATTCTTTTTCTTGATTTATATATTGAACATATTCTTTAATTCCACCATGATATAAATAAACCTCTTCTTTAAAAGAATCATCTTTTAATTTACATCTCTCATCTCTAAATATAATTTTAACCCCGCCATTCAAATAAGCTAGTTCTCTCAATCTTGATGACAACAAAGAATAATCAAATTCAATCCCATCAGTAAATATGGTTGGATCTGGTTTAAAACAAATTGTAGTTCCTTTCTTAAGTGGTTTATTTTGCTGTTTATGAGATTTTAATTCACCTATTGCAATTCCTTTCTCAAATCTTTGATTAAACTCTCTACCATTTCTGAATACACTAACATTAACCCATTCACTTAAAGCATTTACAACAGATATTCCAACACCATGTAAACCACCAGAAACTTTATATCCGCCACTTCCAAATTTACCACCCGCATGAAGAACAGTAAGAACTGTTTCAAGAGCACTCTTACCTGTTCTTGGATGGATATCTGTAGGTATACCTCTTCCATTATCTGAAATCAAAGCTGATCCATCTTCTTTGAGAATTATCTCTATATGATCACAATGACCAGCAAGAGCTTCATCTACAGAATTATCTACGACTTCATAAACTAAATGATGAAGACCTCTTGGACCAGTGGAGCCAATATACATTCCTGGTCGTTTACGAACAGGTTCTAATCCCTCTAAAACCTGAATCTGCTCTGCACCATACTCATTTGAGATTTTATTAGATCTTTTTTCCTCACTCATTTAATATAAAAAATAAAAAACTAAAACTTTTAAAATGTTATTTTTAAAAGGCCTTTTATTAAATTTACCATCGGTATTAGATAAAGGCTTTAAGTAAATGCAAAATTTAACCACTTTAATCATATGGATAAAATATTTTCTCAAAAAAATCAATTATGTTTTTATCAAAACCATTAGTAATAGTTTTAATTGGGCCCACCGCAAGTGGCAAAACGGAACTAGCGATAGAGATTGCCAAATATTTTAATTTCAATATACATAATATTGATTCAAGGCAAATTTATAGGTCTATGGACATTGGTACAGCAAAGCCAACAAAACAACAACAAGCACAGATTAAACATTTTTTAATTGATATAGCAGAACCCTCTAATCAAATTAATGCCAGAAAATTTCAACAAATTGCTAAAGATTCTATTAATAATGAAATACAAAAGAAACTGATCCCATTCCTAGTTGGCGGAAGTGGATTGTATATGAATTCAATAATAAATGGCTTCTTTTTACCAGATGTACCACCACAGCGTAATCTTAGAAATCAACTAGACAAATTAGGGCAAGAACAATGTTGGAATCTACTAAAAATTTGTGATCCTATCTCAACAAAAAAAATTAATTATGCTGATCAAGTAAGAACTATAAGAGCTTTAGAAGTTTTTTATGTAACAGGAAAACCACTGTCATCACAGAGATTTCAAAATCCCCCCCCATGGAGAATATTAGAATTAGGATTAGATAGAGAAGACTTAAGAGAAAGGATTTCAAAAAGAACAAAAAATATGTTTGAATTTGGTATTGTTGAGGAAACTAAAAACATTATTAATAAATATGGATTTGATTTACCTTTGCTAAAAACTATTGGATATAAAGAGGCTAAAGATGTGTTAAGTGAAAATTTAAAAATTGATAAAGCTATTGAATTAACAACAAAAAAGACAACACAATTTGCTAAAAGACAAAAGACATGGTTTCGTAATAAGAACAATCCAATATGGCTTAATAACAAAAACCTGCTAAAAGATGCAATAATCAATATAGAGTCTGCTTTAAGCTAACTTTAGTTATAGATCTTGTTCATCATCAAAACAATTATTTAAAGAAACTGAATGCCACCACGCCCACGCTTTGATCGCCGCGCTCCTGTTAGAGAGCTCCCAAATATTAATGACAGGATAAAATACCCTCAATTAAGAGTAGTTGATTCAGATGGAAAGCAGCTAGGAGTTATTGACAGAATAAAAGCATTAGAAATTGCTACACAAAGAGAACTTGACCTAGTCTTAGTAAGCGAGAAAGCTAAACCTCCTGTATGTAGGATTATGGATTATGGGAAATATAAATTTGAACAAGAAAAGAAAGCTAAAGAAGCTAGAAAAAAATCTCACCAAACTGAAGTCAAAGAAGTAAAAATGAGATACAAAATAGATAAGCATGATTATGACGTAAGAATAGGCCAAGCTGTTAGATTTTTAAAATCAGGTGACAAGGTTAAATGTACAGTCATTTTTAGAGGTAGAGAAATTCAGCACTCAAATTTAGCAGAAACACTTCTTTTGAAAATGGCAAATGATCTAGAAGAGCAGTCAGAAGTCCAGCAAAAGCCAAAAAGAGAAGGTAGAAACATGATTATGTTTCTTAGTCCAAGAAAAACTCCCTTAATTAAGAAAGAAGAAGATTAAAAAAATCAAATTAACAATAAGAATTTTGTCCAAATATTATGACGGATGTTAAAGTGTCACTAGATTACTTATCATAAACTAATTAGGGTTTTTCAAAAGTGAGATTCCATATACAACAAGAAATTGATATCCCAGCATCTACTCAATTATATAACCAGATTTGCTTCGCAATTGCTGCCAGATATTATCCGCCAGGGCATCGATTACCTAGTACAAGACAACTAGCAATGCAAACTGGACTTCATCGAAATACTATTAGCAAAGTCTATAGGCAACTAGAAAATGATGGAGTTGTTGAAGCAATCGCAGGATCAGGTATTTATGTACGTGACAATCTTAAAGAAAAGGATTTCAAAAACTCTTTAAATCCAAAAAATAATATTAATAACCTTCCTGATCAAGAAGCAAGAAAAGCAGTTGATAAATTAATAAAACTTGGATGTACTCTTCAAGAAACAAGAAATTTTTTGACAAATGAAATTGATTGGCGCATAAAATGTGGTGCAAAAATATTAGTTAGCACTCCTAGGGAAGACATAGGTGCTTCAATGTTAATTGCAGAAGACCTAGCTCCAAAAATCAATGTCCCAGTTGAAGTAGTACCTATGGAAGAATTAGAAAAAGTACTTTGCAACTCAAATAGTGGCACAATTGTCACAAGTAGATATTTTTTGCAACCCTTAGAAAAATTAGCAAAAAAATATAGTGTTAGAGCAATTGCAGTTGATTTGAGCGACTTTCAAAAAGAATTAAAAATTATCAAAGAATTAAAACCTGGCAGTTGTGTAGGTATTGTTAGTATAAGTCCTGGTTTACTAAGAGCGGCAGAAATTATCATTCACAGCATGAGAGGGAGTGAAATTATTCTTATGAATGCAATTTCTGATAACAGTAGTAGATTATTAGCGCTTTTAAAAGCCTCAAATCATATAGTATGCGATGGACCTAGCTTATCCGTAGTAGAAAATGCAGTAATAAAGAACCGCTCGCAATTAATAAGAGCCCCACAAATCGTATGTGCAAAAAATTATTTGAGTATCGATACAATAAATCAATTAAAAATAGAAATAGGAGAAATCAATTAAATCATTATGTTTAGAACTTTTAGATCAGATATTGAGATAATCAGAGAGAGAGATCCTGCCGCAAGAGGTATATTAGAAATTTTTCTTTGCTATCCTGGATTTCAATCAATTGTTATACATAGATTAAGCCACAAATTATGGCAATTAAATTTACCTTTGATTCCAAGATTATTAAGTCATGTAAATAGATTCTTCACGGGAATAGAAATTCATCCTGGTGCCAAAATTGGTAAAAAAGTTTTTATTGATCATGGCATGGGAGTTGTAATTGGTGAAACAGCAGAAATTGGAAATAATTGCTTACTTTACCAAGGCGTAACACTAGGTGGAACTGGCAAGAGTCACGGTAAAAGACATCCAACATTAAGAGAAAACGTTGTGGTGGGAGCAGGTGCAAAAGTTCTTGGGTCAATAATAGTTGGTCAAAATACACGTATTGGAGCAGGTTCTGTTGTTGTTCGTAATGTTGATGAAAATAGTACTGTAGTTGGAGTTCCTGGGAGAGTCGTTCATCAAAGTGGTGTAAAAGTTAATCCTTTAGCACACTCTGCCTTACCAGATGCTGAAGCTAATGTTATTAAAAATCTAATGGACAGAATAGACCACCTTGAGAATCAAATTCTTAAATTACAAAAAACAATCCAATGTTTAGCCAAGTCAGAATCTATTGAAATTTCTAATATTGGTGATGCTCAAAATCTAAAAGATAAAGAAATAATTGAATTCCTTGGAGATAATTAAAGTTAGACTAAGTTTTACTCTCCTTTTCACTTTTAGGTTGAAACATAAACATTGAATAAATAACATTCCTTCTCATATTAGTCATCATTTCAAGGAACATATCATACCCTTCGTTTTTATATTCAATTAGAGGGTCCTTTTGACCATAACCTCTTAAACCTACTGATTCTCTTAAAGAATCCATCGATTGAAGATGTTCTCTCCACAGATTATCAATTTGTTGAAGAATAAAAAACCTTTCAGCCTCCCGCATTAAACCCGGACGAAATTGATCTATTTGAGCTTCCTTCAAATCATATGCATTGCGTAATTGCTCTTGAAGATAATTTTTTAATTCTTCAACAGATAATAAACTTACATCAGTTGTTTTTAGATCATTTAATAAATAAATAAACTCTTTTACTTTAGAAATCAATTGATCAATATCCCATTCTTCTGGGGGTAAATCAGGATTAATATAAGCTTCTACAATTTCTTCCATTGTCCTTTCTCCATATCCTATGACTTGTTTTTTTAAATCAATCCCTTTTAAAACTCTTAGACGCTCACTATAAACAGCTTTTCTTTGATTATTCATTACCTCATCATATTCAAATACTTGTTTTCTAATGTCGTAATAATAAGTTTCTACCTTCTTTTGAGCACTTTCTAGAGATCTTGTAAGCATTCCTGACTCAATTGGCATATCTTCATCTACCCTAAATGCATTCATTAAGTTTGCTACTCTATCACCTCCAAATATCCTTAACAAATTATCTTCTAGAGACAAAAAGAATCTAGTACTCCCTAGATCCCCTTGTCTACCTGCTCTTCCTCTTAATTGATTATCAACTCTTCTTGACTCATGTCGTTCAGTTCCAATAACGTGTAAACCTCCTGCCTGTCTAACATTTTCTTCTTCTTGAATCAAAACACTTTCATATTCTTTTTTTACATCTGATAAAGAATCTCTCAATAATTGTATAAGTTTATCCTCAGTTGGCGCTTTTTCAGCTGCAGTTGCAATTTTATCCTCCAATTCAAGAACTGTTAGGGTTTTATCTCCCCAATCTTTTACAAGTAGATTTGATAAATCTGATAATTTTCTTGTAATATCCTCACCTAACTGACATGGGAAAAGGCTTAAAACACCAGTGTTAGTATTTTTTTTAGAGTGTAAATCGACTTTTGAAGAAAAACCACCTCCAGACTTGGAACTCCTTTGTGGAGGTATTGGTGGCTTATGCTCATTATCTGGCTTAACAAGTAATGGGATTAAAATCTCTTTTAATTTAAGTCTTGCCATATAGTCACTATTTCCTCCCAGAATAATATCAGTACCTCTTCCAGCCATATTAGTTGCGATAGTTACAGCACCCGATCTTCCCGCCTGAGCGACGATTTCTGCCTCACGTTCAACATTTTCTGGTTTTGCATTTAATAAATTATGTGGAATTTGCTGTTCAAACAATAGAGAACTTAATAATTCACTCTTTTCAACACTTGTAGTGCCAACTAAAACAGGTCTTCCTTTCCTATGGATCTCTGCTGTTTCATTAGCGACAGCTTTCCATTTTCCTAGTTCTGTTTTAAAAACTTGATCTGACCAGTCTTGTCTCTTCCTAATTTGATTTGTTGGAACTACTGTTGATTCTAATTTATAAGTTTTTTCAAATTCAACTTCTTCAGTCTTAGCAGTACCAGTCATACCTGCCAAACCAGGATATAAAAGGAAAAAATTCTGATAAGTGATAGAAGCTAATGTCTGGGTTTCGGGCTGGATTTCAAGACCTTCCTTTGCTTCAATAGCCTGATGTTGCCCATCGCTCCATCTTCTTCCTGGCATTACTCTTCCTGTAAATTCATCTACTATTACTGCTTCATCTTTTTTAATTATGTAATTGACATCTTTTACAAATAATTCTTTAGCTTTTAAAGCATTGGTAATGTAATGAGCCCATGGGTCTTTAGGATTATATAAATCATCAACTTTTAAATACTCTTCACATTTAGCAAATCCTTGATCAGTCAATATACAGCTGCGTTGTTTTTCATCAACTTCATAATCTCCCTCCGGGTCAACTCCATCCTTACTCAATTCCTTTGCCTTGATAAGAGAAAGTGATAATTCGGCAGCTTTTTGATATTTTTCTTGTGGCCTCTCAATCTGACCAGATATTATTAAAGGCGTTCTAGCTTCATCGATTAGAATAGAATCAACTTCATCAATAACACAATAATTAAATTTCCTTTGAACGACTTCTTCAATATCAGTAGCCATATTATCCCTTAGATAATCAAATCCCAGTTCAGAGTTAGTGGCATATGTTATATCACATTCGTAATTTTTTTTTCTTTCAGAGGGACTCATATCTTGCTGTATTAAACCAACTGATAATCCTAAAAATCGATGCACTTGTCCCATCCACTCAGCATCTCTTCGAGCCAAGTAATCATTTACGGTAACAACGTGTACACCTTTGCCAGTTAACGCATTGAGATAGCAAGGAAGAGTTGCAACAAGAGTTTTACCTTCTCCAGTTTTCATCTCGGCAATTTGCCCCTCATGTAGAACCATCCCACCAATTAATTGAACATCAAAATGACGCATTTCTAAAACTCTTTTACTTGCTTCTCGAACAATTGCAAAAGCTTTTGGTAATATTTCTTCTAATAATTCTTTTTGTTTTTTTATATTTAATTCCGATGAAACATTTGATTTAAGATTTTGTGTCTCTTTTCGTAATTGATCATCGGTTAATATAGATACTTCTTCTTCTAGTAAGTTTATTTCTTCAACTATTGGTTGATAGCGCTTTAACTTTCGTGTATTCGGATCTCCTAACAAAAGTTTTAGCATAATTGTTTTTCCTCTAAAAAATTAATCCTATTACAATCATTATAAAATAGTGCGTTACAACTAAATGGGTAAATCCTATATCTCTTTATTATTTTAAAAAGTATAGATTAAGTAATACAAATTAAATTTATACAATAGATTATTAAATTTTTCTCAAAATGGTAAAATTTCAAAAATAATGAAACAAGTATTTTTAGTTAAACATTCAAAAGGTGCTATTGGATTAAGATTATTTGGATTAGGTCCTAATTTTAAACCCACTAAAGGATTATTTAAACTTCAGCAATTTTTACATCGCAATGCATTTTGGGCTAAGGATAGAAAAACCAGTGATCTTAGAAAATGTCTTGCTAATAGCGATGTTGTTATTAGTATCTGGTCTGGCAATAACCCAGTTGGTTTTGGAAGAGCCTTATCAGATGGTATTTATAGAGGCGTTTTATGGGATATAGTGATTGATCAGAATCATCAAGGAAAAGGATACGGAAAAATGATTGTAAAAAATCTTTTAGAATCAAAAAAAATAAAGAGTACCAAAAAAATATATTTAATGACAACGAGCAAAAAATTGTTTTATTCACAAATTGATTTCAAAGAAGTCTCTTCTCAAAATTTATTAGTACGTGAGATATAAATTACTTTTTAAACAAAAAATATTTTGACCCCAAATAATTATTTAGAGCTCCAACAAATACCCCAAACACCCAAGCAACTTTATAATTACTAATTAATTGATTCAGGAAAATAATTATTAATGACATTTCTAAACCACCTAAAATATAAATCAAACAAAAAACAAAAAAAGTTTTTAATATTCTTTTTTTTGAATTATCTCTAAAAACCCAAATCTTCGCCAAAACAAATGAGACAAAAAGGCCTATTGAATAACCCAATATAGAGGCAAATAATATATTTTTAAAAATCAAATAAATAGAATTATATGCCAAGAAATTGATACACGTTGAAATTAATCCTGAAATAATATATCTGCATATCTGATATCTATTTTCTTGAGGAATGTTTTTCAAAATGTAAAAAATGGATTTTTACTATAACTTTAATCAAGATACAAATCTTGAATATAACCATCTAATAAATGGACCCAAAATAGGTACTGGGCCAAAGGTAGGTCCACAAAAATCAAAGTAATCTCTATGTTCCTGGATTAATCCATTTTCAGAGAATATTAAACGAGTTGTTCCAGGGTAAATGAATTCTTTACCCATTATTTTTAAGCCCATTGTCCATTCAACGAATCCACAGTTTCCATTAATAGATATTGCATGAGTTTCCAAATAAACATCATCGCATCTTTTAACTAGTTTTTCTTGAGCATTAACATAGGAGTCTAAACCCTTTGTTTCTTGCGTTGGGTCAATAAAGGTAACATTATCATTATAAAATTCTGCCCATTTTTGTTTTGTTGGTGCATCTTTTCCATAAGGTTTAGTAAATAGTTCCCTTAGATCCTCAACAGAAATGATTCTAGACATTAAAAAATTAAATATTATCTTTTTATTATATTTTAAAAAAGCGGATGAAGAGATTCGAACTCTCGACATTCTCCTTGGCAAGGAGATGCTCTACCACTGAGCTACATCCGCATAGCTTATTTATTTTATCCTAAAAATGGAATGAAATGAAGAAAACCTAACTTTTTTTGAAACTAATTTAAATTTTTGATTAAAGATCCCATCTCAATAGCTTGTAAAGCATAATTCCAACCAAGATTATTCTTAATCCCAGCTCTCTCTAAAGCCTGCTGCATAGTATCAGTTGTTAAAACGCCAAAAATAATCGGAACATTATTTTCATATGAAACTTGAGATATTCCCTTACTAGCTTCAGAAACAACCACATCATAATGTGAGGTTTCTCCCCGAATAACAGCTCCAAGAGTAATTAAAACATCATAATTTGATTTTTTCAAGAGTATTTTAGCTGCTATTGGTAGTTCGAATGATCCAGGAACCCAAACAATATCTAGTTCTTTGCTAGTTTCAGAAGTATCTAAACCATGTCTTTTTAGGCAATCAAGGCACCCAGATAATATTTTATTAGTAATTAAATCATTAAATCTTGCCACTACTATTCCCACCCTTAAAGTAGAAGCATTTGTAAAAGATCCCTCAAAGATAGTCATTAAATTTTTTTCACTATATAACTACACTCTCATGAAAAGGTATTAAGTTCAAACTAAAGAAGAGACAATGCCTGTAACAAATACTAAAACGACCCAAACTGCAGCAATAGAATATATTTTTCTTCTACTCTCTTTTTGTCCTTCTTCAGTTGAAGGCTGAGTTACATATAAAACTGGAACCCCAACCACTGCAATTAGAGAAGCAAATAGAAGAGCATTTACAAAGAAAAAGTTAACTGCCTGCATGATTCAAACTTATTTTTAAATAATTATAAATACTATGATCTCATGAAAATGAATATTTTTGGAGAAAATTTACATACTTTTAGTCACTGTAAAAATGCAAAAAGAAAATTAGTCCCTAATATCAATTTATAAATAATAAAAATATGCAAGAAGATACATTAATTCAGAAGAATTTATTTGCAATTGATAATGAACCTAAACAACCAAACAGTTCAACTCAAATTCCTGAAGATTTATCGGCTGAAGAATTAAAAAAAGAATCGCAGAAAAGGCCCAGAAAAAGAAAAAATTCACCTAATTTAATTCACAAATTCAACAATGATTTGAATAACGAAAAAAAGCATAGTTGCATTAATGAAAAATCATACAGTTATAAAACAGTTGACAAACAAAAATTGACTCCAGTTCTCAAACATTATGTTCAATTAAAAGAAGAACACAGCAATAGATTTTTGTTATATAGATTAGGAGATTTTTTTGAATGTTTTTTTGAAGATGCTGTATTAATATCTAACTTATTAGAGATAACATTAACTAGCAAAGATGCTGGAAAAGAAATTGGAAAAATACCCATGGCAGGAGTACCTTATCATGCAATGGAGAGATACTGTGCAGAGTTAATCAAGAAAAACAACTCAGTAGTGATTTGTGACCAATTAGAAAAAAGTTCTGGTAACTATGGAACACCGCTGAAAAGAGGAATAACAAGAATAATCACGCCAGGAACTGTCATTGAAGAAGGAATGTTGGTTGCGAAAAAAAATAATTGGATAACAGCAATCCACTTATCAGAAAACAAAGCCGAAGGTCTATATGAATGGGGTATTTCAAGAGCTGATGTAAGCACAGGAGAATTATTAACTATGGAAGGGCAATCACGCTCAAAACTATTCGATGAGATGGTTAAATTAGAAACTTCAGAAATCATCATAGGAAGTAATGAAGAAAAAAGTTTATTAGAGGAACAAAATCAACAAATAACATATACGGTCACTCAAGAGACTTTTTTCAGCATTAATGAAGCAAGTGCAACGATAAAGCATTATTTTAAAATTTTAAGTTTAGAGGGTTTAGGTCTAAAAAAATTAAAGAATGCTACTAAATCACTTGGTGGCTTACTAAATTATTTAGAAAAAATTAATCCTTCCAATATAGAAAATGATTCTTCTCTAAAAATTTCTTTAGATTTTCCACAAATACAATTTCCAAAAGATCATTTAATTATTGATTATCAAACTCAAAAAAATTTAGAAATAAAAAATACACAACGAGAAAATAATTATGTTGGTTCACTGCTTTGGAGTATTGATAGAACATATACATGCATGGGGGCTAGATGTTTAAGAAGATGGATAGACTCTCCATTATTAAATATTGATGAAATTTGTAAAAGACAAAATATTATTGCAAATTTTTTAGAGTCTAAAAAGTTACGTATAGATACTCAAAATATACTTAGAGCAATGGGTGATTTGGAGAGACTTTCAGGAAGGGCGTGCGCTGGACATGCAAGCCCAAGAGATTTGATAGCAATATCAGAGGGTCTAAAAAAATTACCTAGATTAAAATCAATTGTTGAATTGTTTAATTATGAAATCCCATCTTGGACGGCTCAATTAAAAACTATTGATAATGAACTTTTAGAATTAGCAGATCTAATAAGTTTCAAGCTGGTAGAAAATCCCCCTTTAAATACCAGTGAAGGAGGCATGATCCATGATGGAGTTGATAGTGTATTGGATGGCTTACGCAATTTAATTGACGACTACTCAGATTGGTTAAATCAAGAAGAATTAAAAGAAAGAAAAATTAGTCAAATATCTAATTTAAAAATTCAATTCCATAAAAACTTTGGTTATTATATTTCAATCAACAAATCCAAAGTTAATTTAGCTCCTACTCATTGGATTAAAAGACAAACTCTTACTAATGAAGAAAGATATATAACTACAGAAATTAAAAACAGAGAAAGTAAAATATTTCAAGTAAAAAGTCGTGCGGCTGCAAAAGAATATGAAATATTTTGCGAAATAAGAAATCTTGTAGCTGCAAAAACAAAAAAAATTAGATCAATTGCAAAATCTATTGCCAGTATGGATGCATTACTAGGTTTGGCAATTACATCATTAGAAAATAATTATATAAAACCTACTCTTTTTCCCATTCAAAATTCAATTGGGACACAAAGCACAGAAATTATTGATGGACGAAATCCTATCGTTGAACAACTTCTAAATAATAAACAATTTATATCTAATGATATTATTTTTAATAATAAGCAAAAATTAATAATATTAACAGGACCAAATGCAAGTGGAAAAAGTTGCTTTATTAGACAAATAGGATTAATTCAGATTTTATCTCAGATTGGTAGCTTCATTCCTGCAAAGAAAGCTAACATTCAAATTGCAGATCGAATATTTACAAGAATAGGAGCCGTAGATGATCAAGCATCCGGACAATCGACATTCATGGTAGAAATGTCCGAGACTGCATCAATACTTAATCAAGCGACTTCAAACTCTCTTGTCTTGCTTGATGAAATAGGAAGAGGGACATCTACTTTTGATGGACTCTCAATTGCATGGTCAGTGAGTGAATATCTTGCAAAAAAAATTATATGTAATACCATTTTTGCGACCCATTATCATGAGCTAAATTATCTTAAAAATACAAACTTTAATGTAGAAAATTTTCAAGTATTAGTAAAACAAGAAAAGGATAAACTACATTTTTGTCATAAAATTGATAAAGGTGGTGCTAACAAAAGTTATGGGATTGAAGCTGCAAAGTTAGCAGGAGTTCCAAAAGAAGTTATAGAAAAAGCTAGATTAGTTTTAGATTATTTAGAAAAAAATAATAAGTTGGATTCTACAATTAAAGTTTAATTCAGATTTCAACAATACTTATCTTGAAAATTCGTTTAAATAGTTTCCCTTAATAAAGCGTTAACAGCTGCAGCAGCCATTGCTGCTCCTCCTCTTGTAGAGTTAACAAGAATCCTTGGATAATTAGTATTAAGTAATTTTTTTTTACTTTGTCTAACACCAATAAAACCAACAGGCATTCCAATAATGAGGCTTGGAATCTGCTTTGAATTATCCAGAATCTTTAATAAATTTACTAATGCTGTTGGAGAACTTCCAATAACGATAATTGGCGATTTAGTTCCTAAGTTCTTGGCAGATAATTCAATCCATCCTTTTTCAATCCCATAGGCAGTTTTAGTAAGCCCTAATAAATCTTTATCATTAAACCATTTTTTTGCAGAAACAACTTTATTTCTGCTTGTATTTTTCGCCATTGATTTGATAGCTGCAGCAGCCATATCTGTATCAGTTAATATTGGTGCGCCTGCTTTTAAAGATTTTACTGCTTTTTCACACGCTCCTTCACTAAATACCAAAAGTTTCTGAATATTAAAATCACCTGAAGTATGCACTAATCTTTCTAACACTTTATTTTCTAAATAACTAAGGTTATTTTCAATCAAGTTAGATTTTATAAATCTAATACTTTCTAAAAAAATGGGATGATCTTTTATCATTAAAATTTAATTTATCTTAAAAATAAGCATAATAATAATAAGCTTCTTTTTTAGCAAATATGCCAATACAAATAATTTGGGGAAATGATTTAAATGCATGTAATAAGTTTATTCAAGAAATAATCGATCAAAAAGTATCAAAAATCTGGGAAGCGATAAATGTTAGTTATTTGAATGGTGATGACGAAAATCAACTTAAACAAGCATTTGATGAAATATTAACACCTCCTTTAGGAGTGGGTTCACGAGTAATTGTATTAAAAAATAACCCAATATTCACAAATAAAAATGAAGAACTGCGAATTAAATTTGAACAAACATATCAAAATATTCCAATTAATACTTATTTTGTTTTGCAAAATATAAAAAAACCAGACGCAAGAATAAAGAGCACAAAATTTATTCAAAATTTAATTAAAAAAGACTTGGCTATTGAAACATCATTTTCTTTACCTGATGTCTGGGATTATGAAGGACAGAAAAGATACTTAGAGATTACTGCAAATTCAATGAATATAAAGATAGAAAAAGGAGCAGCAGAATTAATTATTGATTCAGTTGGAAATGATAGTTATAAGTTAATGAACGAATTAACTAAAGCAAAAATATATCTTTCTGCATTAAATAATGACAAATCAAAACTTGTTTTAAAAAGTAACGATGTACAGAAAATATTTAATGATCATCAGTCAAATATTTTTAAAATAATTGATCATCTTTTACAAAATAGCATTGCTGAAAGTCTTAGTGAAATTTATTTTTTATTACAAAACGGAGAACCCGCTTTAAGACTCAATTCAGGACTAATTAGTCAAATTAGAATGCATACAATAATCAAGTTACTGGACACTGCAGGAGAGCAAGACTTATCAAAAATATGCAAACTTGCTAATATATCAAACCCAAAGAGAATTTTTTACATAAGGAAAAAAGTACATAGTACTTCTTCAGATTTCTTAATTAAGTTAATGGGTAATTTATTAAATATTGAATCATTGTTAAAAAAAGGAAATAATCCTATTAACGTTTTTACAGAAAATCTAGTTAACTTAAGTTAATAAATTTTAAGTTTAAGAATTTATATTATGATTAAAATATGACTTTACTAATTAAAAAATTTGGCGGAACTTCAGTAGGAGATATTACAAAAATTAAGGCCATTGCTCAAAGTATTTGTCAAAGTAAAGAAGCTGGAAATGATATTGTAGTTGTAGTGTCTGCAATGGGAAATTCTACAGATAACTTAAATAAATTAGCAAAATTAATCAGTAGTAAGCCAAATAATAGAGAACTAGATATGCTTCTCTCTACTGGAGAGCAAGTAACTATTGCTTTACTTTCAATGTCGCTAAATGATTTTGGAATACCTGCAATATCTATGACTGGTAGCCAAGTAGGTATCATCACAGAATCAATTCATGGAAAAGCAAGAATTTTAGATATAAAAACAGAACGCATTCAAAGCTACCTTGATCAAGGTTATATTGTTATTGTTGCAGGTTTTCAAGGTTCAACTCTTAGTCATACTGGATTAATGGAAATTACAACTTTAGGAAGAGGGGGTTCAGATACTTCGGCAGTAGCATTATCTGCAGCACTAGGTGCAGAAACTTGTGAAATATATACTGATGTTCCAGGAGTTCTTACAACTGATCCAAGAATAGTGCCTGATGCAAAATTATTAGATTATATTAGTTGTGAAGAAATGCTGGAACTTGCGAGCGTAGGCGCATCCGTACTTCATCCAAGAGCTGTAGAAATTGCTCGCAACTATGGAATTAAACTATACGTAAAATCAAGCCAAACACTATCTAAGGGAACTCTTCTTCATAGTCAAATTAAACCATTACCATTAAAAAGAGGTGGGTTAGAATTAACAAAAACTGTAAATAGTCTTGAGGTATTAGAAAACCAGGCCGTATTAAGTGTTTCCAATCTTCCTGATAGACCTGGAATTGCAGCTCAAATATTTGAAACTTTGTCAGCAGCTAATATTAATGTTGATTTAATCATTCAAACTACACATGACGGAAATATAAATGACATAGCTTTTACGGTTAATGCATTGGAGTTAAAAAAGACTATTGAACAATGTAAGTTGATCACCAATCAATTAGGGGGTGAATATAATTACAAAACAAATATGACAAAATTAAGTATTCAAGGAGCAGGAATAATGGGAAGGCCAAGTGTATCAGCGGATCTGTTTGATACTCTATCCCAGGCAAACATAAATGTAAGATTAATAGCTACAAGTGAGATAAAAGTGAGTTGTGTAATTGATATAAGCAATATCCCTAAAGCTATTAGATTTGTAGGAGAAAAATTTAAATTATCTGATTCGCAAATATTGATTAATCCAATATTTAAGAAACAAGATCAACCTGAAGTTAGAGGAATTGCACTAGATAAAAATCAAGTTCAAGTTAGTTTTAGAAATCTTCCTGATAAACCTGGAGTAGCAGCTTCCATATGTCTAGCTCTTGCTGAAAGTAATTTAATTTTTGATACTATAGTTCAATCTGAAAGAGTGACATCTTTTAAAACTAAGGATATAAGTTTTACTATGAGTAAACAAGATAGAGAGCAAGCGGATTTAATTTTTAAATCTCTAACAAAAAAATTTCCAGGATCTTTTGTTGAAGATGGGCCTGCAATAGCTAAAGTCAGTACAGTCGGTGCTGGCATGGCGTTTAAGGTTGGAACAGCTGGAAAAATATTTAGAGCACTTGCCAATGAAAATATTAATGTTGAAATGATTGCTACAAGCGAAATAAGAACTTCTTGTATCGTCTTAGAAAAGAATTGTGATAAAGCAGTAAAAGCTATCCATTCTTATTTCCAATTAGATAAATAATTAATTAACTGCTTCTAGATAACTTTTGCCTAAGTTTCTTAATTCTATCTCTAAGATTTGCTGCCTCTTCAAAATTTAATTCTTTAGCAGCATCTTTCATTTTATTTTCTAACTTATCAATTAAAGCAGGCATTTCTTCCAGTAAACATTGATTATCATTAGCATTTAAAATTTCATCTGTTTTATTACTAACAATATTTATAAGATCTTTAGATAATCCTCCGGCATCTAATTTTCTGGAAAGCTCTAAAAAAGATAATATTGAATTTTCTATTTTCTTACCTGCTGGTTTTGGAGTAATACCATTTATTTGATTATATTTTTTTTGGATAGTTCGTCTTCTTTCAGTTTCAGATATAGCTCTCTTCATAGATTCGGTAAAGTTATCTGCATAAAGTAAAGCAACTCCTTCCACATGCCTTGCAGCTCTACCAATAGTTTGAATTAGAGAACGCTCTGCTCTCAAAAAACCCTCTTTATCAGCATCTAAAATTGCAACTAAAGAGACTTCAGGGAGATCAAGACCTTCCCTTAATAAATTTACTCCTACTAATACATCATATTCACCCAATCTAAGATCTTGAATAATTTCTATCCTTTCAATTGAATGAATTTCAGAATGCAAATACCTCACCCTAACTTTATTATCCGATAAAAAATCTGTAAGATCTTCTGCCATCCTTTTTGTAAGAGTAGTAACAAGTACTCTTTGTTTTTTTTTGGCTCTAACTCTTATTTCTGACAAAAGATCATCTATTTGACCATCACTAGGCCTTACATCAATAATTGGATCTAAAACACCAGTTGGCCTTATAACTTGTTCAATAAACTTGCCTTCACATTGATCCAACTCCCATTGACCTGGTGTTGCACTAATAAACAATGTCTGTCTAGACTTGTCCCAAAACTCCTCACACTTTAAAGGCCTATTATCTGCAGCACTTGGCAACCTAAAACCATGATCTATTAACACCTTTTTTCTAGCTTGGTCTCCGTTATACATTGCATGTAATTGAGGACACGTTACATGACTTTCATCAACTACTAATAACCAATCTTTTGGGAAATAATCTATTAAGCATTCAGGAGGAGTTCCTTCTTCTCTACCAGCCAAATGACGTGCGTAATTTTCAACACCATTGCAATATCCCACTTCTCTTAGCATTTCTAAATCATATTTTGTACGCTGTTCTAAACGTTGAGCCTCCAACAACTTTCCTTCAGAAGCAAATTTATCTAGTTGTTCTTTTAATTCACTTTTAATAGCATTAATGGCAGCCTCTAATCTCTCTTTTGGAGTAACAAAATGCTTAGCAGGATAAACACTAACTTGATCAAGACTCTCAAGAATCTCTCCAGTTAATGGGTCAACAAATCTAATAGCCTCTATCTCATCGCCAAATAACTCAATTCTTATCAATCTATCTTCGTAGGCTGGACCAATTTCTAATACATCACCTTTAATTCTAAATCTACCTCTAGTTATTTCCATATCATTTCTTGTATATTGATTATCAACTAATGCTCTTAAAGAAGAACGTAAATTTATTGATTCTCCTACCACAAATTTAACAGCAGCTTTTAAATATTCGCTTGGTATTCCAAGTCCATAAATACAACTAATAGATGCAACAACTATTACATCTTTCCTTTCAAATAAAGATCGAGTAGCAGAGTGCCTAAGCATATCAATCTCCTCATTAATTGAAGCAGTTTTTGCTATGTATGTATCACTTATTGGAACATAAGCCTCAGGTTGGTAGTAATCATAGTAAGAAATAAAGTATTCAACAGCATTTTTAGGAAAGAACTCTCTTAATTCATTGCATAGTTGAGCTGCTAAAGTTTTATTATGAGCTAACACAAGTGCGGGCCTACCTGTTTGTTCTATTACATTTGCAATGGTGAAAGTTTTTCCGGTTCCAGTTGCTCCTAATAGAGTTTGAAACTGTTTACCACTATTAACTCCATGAACTAATTTTTTTATAGCTCCTGGTTGATCACCATTAGGTTCATATGGTGCTTGAAGCTTATAGTTATTCATTCAGCCAATAGCTTATTATTTTTATATATTAGGAAATTTTTTCTTTAACTATTGAATTTTCCAAAGATTCTTTTAAACCTCTCACAACAGCAATCATTGATATTAAATCATCTAATTTGTTAACTACAGATCCAACTCCAACTGCAGAGGCTCCACATGATACTGCTAAGGGACATGTTACCTCACTTAAACCGGAAGCACTCATAATCGGAATATGTATAGACTGTTTCTTAAATTCCTTATGTATTGCAAAAGTAGCTGCCAATGTAGGTACTGATTTTTCTATTAATCCTTGTATCCCTGAATTATATGGATTAGAACTTTTACCACCTTCAGTTTGAATAATATCAGCGCCTTCAAAAACTAACTTTAATGCAAGATCAACTTGCTTATCAACAGGCATAGTATGAGGAACAGTAACAGATAAAGGAACATTAGGTAAAATATCTTTAGTTTCTTTTGTCAGATTTAAGACTTTCTCTTCTGAAAAAGTAATTCCCTCTTCATAAAAACTATCGTAGTTACCTATTTCTATTAAAGAAGCGCCTGCCTTAACAGAGTTTATAAATAATTCAGGTTTTACGGAACTTACACAAATTGGTAATGATGAAATCTCAATAGCAGATTCAACCAATTCAGGTTTACAAGCTATATCAATCAAATCAGCACCCCCTATAAAAGCTGCTTCTGAAATTCTCTTAACAGATTGGGGATCAAAATTACTTAAGCCTGAAATAACTTTGAGTAAAGATTTATGGCTTAACTCTTCTTGAATTTTTTGTGGCAAAAGATTAATCAGACTCATTTACTTGATGAATTTATTACCTGATTGTGACATTGTTTTAGTAAAACAGTGCATTTTTTAAAAAATATTATTTGAGTTAAACAATATGTCACATAAAAATTTAAGACAAAAAAATTGGACTTCCTGGCATCATCTGCTTCATAAAGAGTTAATAAGCGACAAAAAAATAGTTCCTAATGGAGCAATTCTATTGATAGCAGTTTCAGGAGGACAAGATTCAATGGCATTGTTAAATCTAATCAATGATATGAGAAATAAACACAATTGGTTTATCAATGTTTGGCATGGAGATCATCAATGGCATGAAAAATCTGAAAAATATGCGCTTGACTTAAAAAATTATTGCGATAAAAAAAATATATCATTTTTTTTTGATCGAGCTAATAAAAAAAATATTAGTTCTGAAGAAAAAGCAAGAGATTGGAGATATAAAAAATTAAGTGAAAGAGCTAATCAATTATTAATTGAAAACCAAAAAAAAATAGATATTTACGTATTAACAGGTCATACAAACTCCGACAATACCGAAACATTTTTACTTAATTTAGCGAGAGGGGCAAATTATGCTGGACTAAGCTATATCAAAAAGAAAAGATTACTAGAAAATAATATTTTTTTAATAAGACCATTATTAATATTCAGCAGAGAAGATACCAAACAATTCTGTAACCACATGAATATTCCTGTCTGGGAAGACCCAACCAACAACGATCTAAAGATTAAGAGGAATTTAGTAAGAAGAAAAATTATACCGACTTTAGAAACTATGTATCCTGGTTGTTCCGAAAGGATTAATAGTTTTGCAGAAAAAATGAGTAATTATAAAAATGAACAAAAGGATCTTAGCAAGCTTGCATCACTCTTCTGTGAAGATGCAAATGGTATTAAAAGAAATTTATTAAATAGCTTATGCATTGAAGCAAGATGTACTATATTAAATACTTTTTTAAAGAAAAATTGTACAAAACAATTAAGCTCAAAGCATATTAATAATCTGGTATCTTCAATTTTTGAAAAAGATAGAGGCCAAACAAATCTGCCCCAGAGATTAAAAATTATTTGGAATAAAGATTATATAAATCTTGAAAAATCTTAAGACGTTACTGCTGATCTTCTTCGTCTAGTCCTACCCTCAAAGGATTCTTCTTTTTCAGAATTAATTAATGAGTCTTTTGAAGATTTTGGATTATTTTGAGTATTAAGATTTTTTGGATTATTTGAATTATTTGGATTATTATTATTATTTCTTTTTTGAAAATTTTGATTATTTCTATTCCTATTATGATTATTTTGATCTTCAGTAATCTTTGGTACATAGGCACGCGTTCCACTTGGTGCCGGCTGCACTAAACAAAGAATTAAAGGTTCTACTTGTAACTCTCTTCTCATTCTTCTACTTAAACCATTTTCAATTTCTCTTTGAACGCCAATCCAATCTACCTCAAAATTATTAGGTCCAGTTTGCCTAGATAACTGCTTCCATCTATTTTCTAAAACCCAACTAATTTCTCGTTCAGTCCACATAGACATTTTTCTTGGTTCTGCAGTAGTTACAACCCCCCTTAAATTTACTCTTGGTGGAGCAACCATTTTTCCATCAGTACTTATTGGAGCTAAAACAGTTACAACACCATCACCAGCTAATTGCTGCCTTTCCTTTAATACTCGGGCATCAACAATCCCATTTCGAGAATTATCAAGTAATTCTACCCCAGCCTTTACAGGATCTCCTTTATTAATAGAATCAGAAGTTAATTCAACAACATCTCCATTTTCAATAATTAAGATATTATCTTTTGGAACTCCCATTGTCTGAGCACTTCTACTATGACAGACAAGCATTCTATGTTCACCGTGAACAGGAACAAAAAACTTAGGTTTTGCTAATGCCAACATTAATTTTTGATCTTCTTGGAACCCATGACCAGAAACATGAATATTTTCACCTTTTCCGTAAACAACCTTCGCTCCCATTTTCATCAATCTATCTATTGTATTAACAACACCAATAGTATTCCCTGGAATTGGGCTAGCGGAAAAAATAACAGTATCAGTAGTTTTGAGGCGAACATGTTGATGCTCACCACGAGAGATTCTACTTAAAGCAGCTAAAGGTTCTCCTTGACTTCCAGTCATCAATAATAAAGTTTCTCTATCAGGTAAATCTCTAATTTGTTTAATAGGAACAAACAAATCATCTGGGCATTTCATGTAACCTATATCTCTGGCTTTAGCAATAACATTTATCATCGATCTACCCAACAAACCTACCTTTCTTCCGTGTTTCATCGCCAACTCTAAGATCATTGTCACTCTATGAACAGAACTAGCAAAGGTGGTAAGGATGACTCGTTCTTTTGCTTCAGAAATATGTTTTTCTAAAGAAGGATAAATAGTCTTTTCAGATGGACAAAAGCCTGGCACTTCTGCATTAGTAGAATCACTAAACATACATAAAACACCTTTCTCACCATAATGAACCATTCTTTCAATATCAAATTGTTCTCCATCTACTGGCATATGATCAAACTTAAAATCACCAGTAAATATAATTGTGCCGACTGGTGTAGTAACTGCTAAAGAAAAACTATCGCAAATTGAATGAGTATTGCGAATAAATTCTACTGAAAAATGTTGTCCAACTTTGACAACATCTCTCGGATTTACTGTCTGTATTGTCGTTCTATCAGAAACGCCTGCTTCCTCCATTTTTCCTCTTAACATTGACATTGCTAGTCTTGGTCCATAAATAATCGGAATATTAAAATGTTTAAGATGATGAGAAATGCCTCCAATATGATCCTCATGTCCATGAGTTACTATCATTCCTTTTATTCTTCTTTGATTTTCTTTTAAAAAAGTTGTATCCGGCATGACAACATTTACACCATGCATGCCATCTGAAGGGAAAGCCAGGCCAGCATCGACCAACATTAATTCGTCTCCAAATTCAAATACACAAGTATTTTTTCCTATTTCATGTAAGCCACCTAATGGTATTACTCTTAGAGTGGAGCTATGATTTTTAGATCCTGATGGGTTATTGGAAGATCTGTTAATGGTTGAATTTGATCTTGATTGCATAATTTAAAAAATTTATAAAGTCTTGCTTGTAATCAAACTAATTTTATTAAAATTTAATTATCAAGTTTAATAGAATCCTTAATGTAAGGATTTGAGGATAATTGAAAGTTGTTTTTTCATCTCCACGGGTAGTGGGGATAAAGGACTCCTTGGGTCACCTACATTCCATCCTGAAAGCTCTAAAGCTGCCTTAATTGGAATAGGATTAGTTGTAATAAAAAGTGATTTAAAGAGAGGTTGAAGTCTTTCATGAATTACTAGAGCAGATGAAACTTCTCCTTTATAAAATAATTCAATCATTTCTTTAAGTTGAAGGCCAACCAAATGGCTTGCCACACTTACTACGCCAACAGCACCAACAGATAACATAGGGAGCAACAATGAATCGTCACCACTATATATAGAGAGCTTAGGTCCACAAACTGACCTTAACTCTGTTACTTCTTCTATTCTACCGCTTGCTGCTTTAATACTGAGGATATTTGAGAAATTCATAAGTTTATTTACAGTATTGGGTAATAAATTACAACCTGTTCTTCCTGGTATGTTGTAAAGCATTAGAGGTAAACCCTTAGCTGCAGTCGCTATAGAACTAAAGTGGTTATAGAGTCCTTCTTGAGGAGGTTTATTATAGTAAGGGACTACAACTAAAGCACCATCTGCACCAAATTCGTATGCTTTCTTAGTAGCCTCTATTGCCTCGCTAGTACAATTACTACCTGTTCCAACAATTATTTTACATCTAGAATTTAAAGAACCTCTAAGTGCAACTAACAAATCATGCTGTTCAGACCATGAAAGAGTTGGAGATTCTCCTGTTGTTCCACAAAGAACAATTCCATCTGAACCATTTTCATAAAGGTAATTTGAAAGTTTTATTGCTAATTCACAATCCACTGCACCATCTTCATTAAACGGAGTAACCATCGCAGTTAATATTCTCCCAAATAATGGATTAGAAGACTCAGTGTTATCAGCAGTCATTTTTTTGCAATTAAAAGTTCAGCTATTTGAACAGCATTAAGTGCCGCTCCTTTTCTTATTTGATCTCCACATAACCACAATTCTAATCCATTGGGATTACTTATATCAGTTCTTACCCTTCCAACAGCAATATTATCTCTTCCCATAACATCATTTGGCATAGGAAACCTATTCTTTTCATAGTCTTCTATTATATCTATACCGTCAGATTTTTTTAATTTATTAATAGCATAGGAAGGTTTGATAATATCCTCAAATTCAATATTAACTGATTCAGAATGAGCTCTAAGAACTGGTACTCGAACGCATGTTGAAGACAATTTCAAATCAGAAATATTAAGTATTTTACGAGTTTCGTTTGTCATTTTCATCTCTTCTTCGCAATAGTTATTTGCAAGCATTGGAGAATTATGTAGAAACAAATTAAATGCTAATGAATATGGTAAAACTTCACTTTCTCTTGGTTCTCCCTGCAAATATCTCTTAGTTAAAAACTGCAATTCTTCCATTGCTAATTGTCCTGCTCCACTTACTGATTGATAAGTAGAAATGATTACTCTTTTAATGGGAGAAATATTATTCAGAGGGGCTAAAACCAAAGTCAGTAATATAGTTGTGCAATTTGGATTAGAGATGACACCATTATGTTTTAGAGCATCACAAGCATTAACCTCTGGAACAACTAGGGGGACATCATTTTCTAATCTAAATGCACTTGAGTTATCGATTAATATCGCATTTTGATCTTTAACTGTTGGTAACCATTTTTTTGAAATACTTCCACCAGCGGAAGCGAGCACTAAATCAACATTTAAAAATTCTTCTTTAGTTGCTCTTTTAGTGACAATTTCTTCACCTTTCCATTTAATTATTTTTCCTTCTGATCTTTCAGAAGAGAGTAATACCAATTCTGCGATAGGAAAATCTCTTTCTTCAAGAATTTTAAGGAGTTCAGATCCCACCGCACCTGAAGAACCCAAAATAGCTACTTTTAAAGGCCTATTTGGCAAAAATGGAGATTTTCTCACTATCTAAAAAAATTTATAAAATTGAATATTTTTCTTACTGTATCAAAAAAGTTAACTTTCAAGGAAATCACTTAATGTGGAATAATTAAGTTTCTGCTTATTGTAATAATTAAAAAAACTCAAACATGATTAAAGAAGCATTAATAGTAAAAACAACCTCACTTCCTCAAAGTAGAATTGAACTTGAATTAGAAATACCATCTAATACATGCATATCATGCGTAAATGAAACAATAAATTCCATTAGTCGTTCAGCTAAAATTCCTGGTTTTAGGCTTGGCAAAATTCCAAGACAAGTATTAATACAACGCATCGGTATTAATCAACTTCATGCTTCTGCTTTAGAAAAAATAATTGAGAAATCTTGGAATGAAGCTTTAAAAAAAGAATCCATAGAGCCACTAAGTGAACCAGAGTTGGTTGACGGATTTGACTCATTACTTAAAACTTTTAGTCCGGAAAAACCATTAAAAATTACTCTACAAACTGATGTTGCACCCCAACTAAAATTAAAAAAATCAAAAGGAATATCTGTTGAGATTAAAAAAAGTAAATTTGATCCTAAGTCCATAAATGAAGCTCTAGAAAAATCAAGAAATCAATTAGCGAATATTGTTCCAGTAATTAACAGGCCTGCCAAGTTAGGAGATATTGCGGTAGTAAGTTTTAAAGGCATTTATAAAGATTCTAATGAAGAAATAGATGGGGGATCTAGTGAATCAATGGATCTTGAATTAGAAAAGAACAAAATGATTCCAGGATTCGTTGAAGGTATTGTTGGTATGAAAATTGACGAGAATAAAACTCTCAATCTCCAATTTCCTAAAGACTATACTCATGAAGATTCAAGAGGTAAAAAGGCAATTTTTGAAGTAAGCCTCAAAGACCTTAAAGAAAAAGAATTACCTGAACTAAATGATGATTTTGCAAAACAATCTGGAAATAAAGACTCATTAGAAGAACTAAAAAAAGATATAGAAGCCCAACTCAAGGAAAATTTTGAAAATACTCAAAAAAATATCAAAATTGAAGCTTTAATGGATGCACTTTCAAAAGAATTAGATGCCGATATTCCAAAAGCAATGATTGATATTGAAGTTAGAAATAATATTGAACAAACAGCTCAAAGGTTTGCTCAACAAGGGATGGATATTAAATCTACTTTTACTCCAGAGTTAGTAAAATCCTTAGCTGAATCAACTCGTCCTCAAGCAGAAAAAAATGTACATAGGAATTTAGCTTTAAAAGCATTATCAGAAAAAGAGAATATTACAGTCGAGGATAAAGAAATAGAACAAAAAATGAAAGAATATGAAGATGAAATTTCAAAATCACCGAAACAAATAGATATTCAAAAATTAAAAAATGTGGTTCGTAATGATCTACTAAAAGAAAAGTTAATTAATTGGCTTGAAGAAAATTCAGAAGTAAAAGAAATAATTGAAAAAACAACAAAAACAACAAAAACAACAAAAACAACAAAATTAACTACAAAAAAAGGAAGTCAAACTAAAATAAATAAAAAAGAAAAAAAATAATTTATAAAAAATTATGACTAATCAACAAAAAAACTTCTAAATTAAGTAAAGGTTAGAGACTAAACTAAGTGAATTCCGAACAAAAACATTTAATTCAAAGCTCAATTAATTCTCGTGATGCTTTAAATAATTCGAGATCAGCCGTTCCTACGGTTGTCGAACAATCTGGAAGAGGAGAAAGAGCATTTGATATTTATTCAAGATTATTAAGAGAAAGAATAATATTTTTAGGAACTGGAATTAATGATCAAGTATCAGATTCACTAGTTGCACAATTATTGTATTTAGAAGCCGAAGATCCTGACAAAGACATACAAATATATATTAATTCTCCTGGAGGCTCTGTTACTGCCGGATTAGCTATATATGACACGATGCAGCAAATATCTCCAGACGTTGTAACAATCTGTTTCGGAGTAGCAGCAAGTATGGGGGCATTCCTTCTCTCAGGAGGCACTAAGGGGAAAAGGTTAGCTTTACCAAATTCAAGAATAATGATTCATCAACCTCTTGGAGGTGCTCAAGGCCAAGCAATAGAAATTGAAATACAAGCAAAAGAAATACTGTTTCTCAAAAAAACATTGAATTCTCTTTTAGCTGAACATACTGGTCAATCTTTAGAAAAAATTAATGAAGATACTGAAAGAGACTATTTTTTATCACCCATTGAAGCAGTTCAATATGGATTAATAGATAAAGTCATAAAAAAATGACAAGTAAAAGTAATATTTTAAGAATGGGGTGACGAATTCAATTTTATGAGCAATCCTAATAAGTAAGAGGTAAAAACCTTTTTTATTTTAATATACTTTGATAATCGATGGCTAAGTTTGACGCCCATCTAAAATGTTCGTTTTGTGGTAAATCACAAGATCAAGTTAGAAAACTTATAGCGGGTCCAGGGGTTTACATTTGTGATGAATGTATAGATTTATGTAATGAGATTCTCGATGAAGAATTAATTGATACTCAAGCAAAACTGAATAATTCCCCACAAGTAAAGAAAAAATTACCAACTAATAAACCAGATCAATCTTCGCCATTAAAATTAACTTCTATCCCCAAACCACTAGAAATTAAGACTTTTCTTGATAACCAAGTTGTAGGTCAAGAATCTGCTAAAAAAATACTATCAGTCGCAGTTTATAATCACTACAAGAGGCTTGCTTGGAGATTAAAAGAAGAACCTAAAGAAGATAATTCTAATGATTGCCAAACCACTAAATTACAAAAATCAAACATCCTACTAATTGGTCCAACTGGGAGTGGCAAAACATTATTAGCACAAACTTTAGCTGAATTTCTTGATGTCCCTTTTGCAGTGGCAGATGCGACAACCCTCACTGAAGCTGGATATGTTGGAGAGGATGTTGAAAATATCTTATTGAGACTTTTACAAAAGTCAGAAATGAATGTGGATTTAGCTCAAAAGGGGATTATATATATTGATGAGATAGATAAGATCGCGAGAAAGAGTGAAAATCCATCAATTACAAGAGATGTATCAGGAGAAGGTGTTCAACAAGCTTTATTAAAAATGCTTGAAGGAACAATTGCTAATGTTCCTCCACAAGGAGGAAGAAAACACCCCTACCACGACTGTATTCAAATCGATACAAGTCAGATTTTATTTATATGTGGAGGTGCATTTATTGGTTTAGAAGATATTGTTCAAAAACGTCTAGGTAAACATTCCATAGGATTTACTACAGACACAGAACAAAACAAAGTAGATTCAAAAAAAATGGTTGATTCTAGAGATGCACTAAAGAATTTGGAACTTGATGATTTAGTCAAATATGGATTAATTCCAGAATTCATAGGAAGAATTCCTGTATGCGCAGTATTAGATCGCCTAACTAAGGAAACTCTTAAATCAATTCTGACAGAACCAAGAGATGCTTTAGTTAAACAATTTAAAACTTTATTAAGTATGGATAACGTTGAATTAAAATTTGAACAGGAATCTGTTGAAGCAATCGCTGATGAAGCTTTTAAAAGGAAAACAGGTGCAAGAGCTCTAAGATCAATAATTGAAGAATTAATGCTTGATTTAATGTATACACTTCCATCACAAGAAGAAGTAAAAGAATTCACCATTACAAAAAAAATGGTAGATAATCTGTTTTCTTCGAAAATTGTTAAACTTCCTTCAGGAACCAATAGAATCATTAAAGAATCTGCATAAGAATTAAGGTTGTAGTTTAGATAAATTAAACCTTAATCATTTTTAATTAATAACCAGAAATGCTTAATATCCATAAACCTTTTCATCAAAAATACAGACCTAGTAATCTTGATGAGCTGGTCGGCCAAGAATTTATATCAACTACACTTAAACAAGCATTAGTATCTCAAAAAATTGCGCCTGCTTATCTTTTCAATGGACCTAGAGGTACGGGGAAAACATCCAGTGCAAGAATTTTTGCTAAATCATTAAATTGCCTAAATTCTGACCAACCCACACCTGATCCATGTGGAAAATGTGAATTATGCAAACAAATTGCTGATGGCAATGCTCTTGATATTATTGAGATTGACGCTGCATCTAATACTGGTGTTGAGAATATAAGAGAAATAATAGATAGAGCAAGATTTGCACCCACTCAAGCCAGGTGGAAAGTATATGTTATTGATGAATGTCATATGCTTTCAACAGCAGCATCAAATGCTTTACTTAAAACTATTGAAGAACCTCCTGCAAGAGTTGTTTTTATTCTTGCGACTACAAATCCTGAAAGAGTTTTAAAGACTATTCAAAGTAGGTGTCAAAAATTTGATTTTAAAAGAATAAGCTCGAATACTATTTTCCAGCACCTTTCCAAGATAGCCAGTAAAGAATCAATCAAATTTGAAGATCAAGCCCTACAACTTATCGCGAAAAGATCGAATGGTGGAATGCGAGATGCACAAAGTTTACTAGACCAATTAAGTCTTCTTCCTGATGGTATCAATACTAAAAATGTTCAGAACTTACTTGGAGAAGTATCAGAAAACGATTTAATTAAGTTAATCAATGCGTTAATTAACAATGATCCAGAGTCTTTATTAATCAGTTGTACTAAATTATTTGATGCGGGTAATGAACCTAATGAGATATTGATTGGATTATTAAATATCACTAGAGATCTATTACTTAAAACTATAAATAATAATTATTCAGATATTTTCTATACATCTATTGATTTTCAAAATGAATTGAATAAATTCGCTAATAAAATTAATAAAACAAGGATTATTGATTGGCATAATAAGCTAAAAAACGTTGAGTATCAAATCAAAACAAGCGATAATCCAAGATTATGGTTAGAAATACACTTAACAAGTCTTATTGAAAATACGGACATAAAAAAAATAGCTAGTAATGTAAATAACAAGCAAAGCGAATCAAACAATTTTAATAGTCAGGAATTAATTAATAAAGAAGTTATATCTGATAAAATCAAAATTCAAAGCGAATCAAACAATTTTAATAGTCAGGAATTAATTAATAAAGAGGTTATATCTGATAAAATCAAAATTCAAAGCGAATCAAACAATTTTAATAGTCAGGAATTAATAAATAAAGAGGGTGTTAAAACTATTTCTCATAATAATCAAACTGATAATTTAAAAGAAAAATGGGAGTTAATTCTCTCTAAGTTAGAATTACCATCGACAAGAATGTTACTTTCACAGCAGGCAGAACTTGCAAGTATTGATTCGAATGAAGTTTTAATAGCATTATCTCCAAACTGGGAAAACATGATCAAAAGTCGAAAAGTAATAATTGAAAATGCAGTTATAAAAGTTTTTGGTGATCAAATAAAACTTAATTTCTCTAGCAAAAAAATCAATAATACAACCTCTACAAAATTACAAGAAGAACATATTAATAGTCCAAGTAAAAATAAGGCAAAAAATAGCAGTGATCTTAATAGGGCAAATATTCCTCCTGACAATCCCCAAAAAGCATCTTTTAATGATAGCAGTAAAAATTTAGCCAATTTCTTTAACGGGGAAATTATTGATTTAGAAGAATAACTTAAACACCAGTATGAAGTGTTTTCTTCCAGAGAATTTTTTTAGGGAAAATAGACATTTTTATCGTTACCCAAGGTATAACTACAAACCAATGAGATAAATATAAAAGCGAAACTAACATCATCACCAAATTGAGATTTTGCAAACATGGACCTTCACTCTTACATGAAGAGCCGTACCAAACTGCAATTCCAGACAAGGTAAAAGCTGTTGTTGAGATTAGCCAATAAATAGGTGGTTCAAATAGAGCAATACTCAAAATCAAATCAACCATAGAAATAATAGGTAAAGCATATTGCAAGATAAAGAAATAACTTAAGTCAAATTTTTGAATAAATTCAGTTTTATTTGAAAATAATTGCTCGCCATAGTCAAAAAATCTTTGCAATCCTCCTTCGGCCCATCTTTGTCTTTGTGCAAATAAAGCAGATATATTTTCAACTGCTTCCTCCATTACCGGAGGATCCCATAGGATGCCTATTTCTGCTTTGGAAAGTAATAGCCTAAGGCTTAAATCCAAGTCATCAGTAACAGTATCCTCATTGAAAGAGCCACATTTAAGTAAGACTTCTTTATTAATTAATTGACCATTACCTCTTAATTCAGATACTCCAGCAACAGATAATCTTCCATATTGAAAAATTGCATCCATTGCCATTTCCATGGACTGACATGTTGTTAAAAAATTCTTACTAACATTTATGACTGATTTTCTTAACTGAACTGCTGACCAAGATCCTTTATAAACAAAATTAAATAATCTTGATAATGTATCTTTTTTTAATTGAGCATCAGCATCTAATATTAGTATCCATTCGCCTTGTGTAAATTTTAAAGCGTAGTTTAATGCTCCTGATTTACCACCGCCAGCATTTGAGGATCTCCTTATTATTTTTAATTTATTAAATTCTCTGGATAACCTTTCCAAAATCAAAGGAGTCTTATCAACACTTCCATCATCGATAATGTAAATATTTAATTTATTAGTGGGATACTCTAGATTAAATAATCTTTCAACTAATCTTTCAATTACATTCTCTTCATCTCTTGCGGCAACAAGAATATCCAGTATAGGTAATTTATCATCAGTAATTTTCTTATCATAATCGGCTATATTAATTTCTCTATTAAAATTTTTTGAAATCACATTTAATCCATAACAAGCAATAAAAATAGAAATGGCAATAGTAAAATAAAAAAAATAGTTAAAATCAAAAATATGTGGAAGAGTACTTACAAATAAACAAGCAGCAAAAAATAACAATGATTTTAATCTTCGATTTTTATAAAAACCGTTACTCATAAAGAAAAACTTCTAATTTTTTAAATTATTGAGACGATATCTCAATTTTCATAATTTTTGTTCCTTGATAATAATGATTCAATATTTGTTCATAAGTAAAACCCAATTCAGCCATTTCAATTGCTCCTGATTGAGATAAACCTACACCATGACCGAAGCCCCCTCCTTTAAAAATCCAAAGATTATCATTTAATTTATTAATAGTAAATAAATTGCTTGGCAAAAAACTCAAAATTCGTCGAATATCATCTTTAACTAGAACTATGGGTTTCTTAAAATTTCTAAGCTTAATTTCTAATTTTGTTACTCTTCCACTGGGGCCTCTATCAATAATATTTAGATCCATCAAATCTGATTTGTTTTCAATCAATTGATTTTTAATTAGCCTATTTTGGATTATCTCACTTGAGCGTATTTTCTTCCAACGAAAAAGAGAATGATAATTTCCATAGAATGGTTCATCTACAAAATCAAGGAATTTATCTAATTCATCGTCATTTTCGATTGGAATCTTAAAAGTATTTTTTAAAGAATTTGAACCGTCAATAAATGGATTCAAATAAAAATAATCCTCTATCTTCCAAGACTCACTTGCGCTAGCAGATATACCGCCGTTAGAACCATGATAAAAAGTATTTATTGGTTTGTTTTTATAAGAAATTATTAAATTTGTAGTATCTTTTATAGCTTTATTTACATTTTTATATTGAGTTTTAGGAGGTTTATAAACTTGACATTGAGTAGTCGTACATAAATGATATTTATCTATATTAAATCTTTGAGAATTAAAAAGGGCCCAAGTTCTAGCAATTACTGCTTGTGCTTTAAGTGCTTCGAAAGGAGAATTAGAGCCTATTTCATATGGCAAAACACCTTCTAAATAATCATCAAATTTAATTTTTTGAATCAAAGTCCAAGTTCCATATGAATCTTTCGCTAAATAAAACTTTTTACCATAATTGATATCATTAATTTTTATCTCTTCGGATGAAGATATATATATCGGGCCTTGAAGTTTTTTTTGAGAGTATTCACTAACTACAAAAGGGATGATTTTTGACTTATAAGATTTTTTAAACAATTTATAGTTTAAATTTTTATTTGGAAGATCTTCGCTAAATGGAATCCAAACTTCCCAATTATTTGGATAGGCAATAAGAGCTTCATATCCTTGTTTTTTCAAATTATTAGCTTCGTTTTGTGCAGATTCATAGCTTGCAAACGGACCAAAGACAAATCTTTGAAGAGTAAAAGGGGTTTTCAACGGTATCTCCTTAAATATAATATTTATTTTTTTTGATTTATGAACAAGACCATTAGAAGAATGAAGTTTTAGGGGATTATTTTTTGTTGAAAAAATAATATTTTGCTTTTCTGAAAAACTATCATTACTACTGCCTAAATATTGTTTTAAGCCAATTAAAAAATTACCTTTTTTTAATTCTTTAGTAAGATTTATTTTTAAATAATCTTCTGCAAATCCATTTAATGTCAAAATTGGCATAATTGAACAAAATAACCAACATCCATAAATCAGATATCCAAAGTTAAATTTGCGTGACATAAATTAGAAATTTCCTTATCAATTCAAAACTTTAATTTGCACCAATGCATATAAAGGTTTAGATTATCTAGATTAAACATTATCAAGGGAAATGTCTAAACTTAAGACTCGTAAATCAGCAGCAAAAAGATTTAAAGCTACTGCTACGGGTAAATTCATGAGACGTAGAGCTTTCCATAATCATTTGTTGGATCACAAAAGCGCAAAATTAAAGAGGCATCTTTCTACTAAAGCTGTTGTTGATGAAAAAGATGCCGATAATGTAAAATTAATGATCCCTTATGCTTAAAAGCATACAAGTTACTTTCAAAAAATAGATTTATGGCACGCGTTAAAAGAGGCAACATAGCCAGAAAAAGAAGAAACAAAATCTTAAACCTTGCAAAAGGTTTTAGAGGAGGAAACAAAAATCTTTTTAGAACTGCAAATCAAAGAGTGATGAAAGCTCTCTGCAATGCTTACAGAGATAGAAGAAGAAGAAAAAGAGATTTTAGAAGACTTTGGATATCAAGAATCAATGCCTCTGCGAGAATAAATGGTACAAATTACAGTAAATTAATTAATGGTATGAAGTCTTCTGAGATTATTATCAATAGGAAAATGCTTGCACAATTAGCATTGAGCGATCCTAAATGTTTTGAAAAAATTGTAACTACAATAAATAAATAATTTATACGAAAGAATTTTGAAAAATATATTTTAATTAATGGAAATAACTTCCTTTCAATCCTATTTAATAATCCTTTTTGTAGTTCTTGTAATAATATCCGTATTTGTTTTTCGACAATTTCTTAGGACAAGAAAAGAAGAACTAAATTTAGTAAAGTTTGAGCAAAAAGGCCTAGATTCACTAACGCAAGCTTCTGAATTATACGAATTTGGCTCCATCCAAATTAAAAAAAGGTTGTATCCAGAGGCCATTAAGACCTTTTTAAGAGCTATTGAATATTATGAGAATGAACCTAACGAAGCAAAAGCCATCATCGAAAATGCTCTCGGATTTTCTTATGCAGCACAAAATGAATTTAAAAATTCAGTAAAGCACTACAACTCAGCTATAAAATTTCTCCCTGAATATACAGTCGCTTTAAATAATCTTGCATCCTCTCAACAAAGATTGCTGGAATACGATTTGGCATATGCAACTTATAAAAAGGTTCTAGGCATTGATCCAAATAATAAAACGGCAATCAAAAAGAGTAAAGAGCTTGAAAAAAGGAATAATTACACCCCTTATAAAGGTGTAAAAGATAAAGGATTTTAAAAATGAAAGAAAATTCAGCATTAAAAATTGGAGGTAAAAACTTCACAAGTAGGTTAATGGTAGGAACGGGTAAATACTCGTCTACAGAACAAATGATTAAAAGCTTATCAAATACTGAATCAGAAATAGTAACCGTTGCTATAAGAAGAGTTAAAAACAATAAAAATGGTGAAAATTTATTAGAAAAAATTGACTGGAAAAAATTCTGGATGCTCCCTAACACTGCTGGATGCACTAATTCAGATGAAGCAGTAAGAATAGCAATTTTAGGAAGGGAACTTGCAAAATTATCAGGACAAGAAGAAAATAATTTCGTTAAGTTAGAAGTTATTCCTGATAAAAAATATTTATTACCTGATCCTATTGAAACTCTAAAAGCAGCTGAAATTTTGATAAAGAAAGATTTCGTTGTTCTTCCATATATAAATGCTGATCCAATATTAGCTAAAAAGTTAGAGGAGGCAGGTTGCTCAACTGTTATGCCATTAGGATCACCTATAGGCTCTGGTCAAGGTCTCCTAAATTTATCTAATATATCAATAATTATTGAAAATTCTAATATTCCAGTAATTATTGATGCTGGTATAGGAGTACCTAGTGAAGCTTCTCAGGCTATGGAACTTGGAGCAGATGGAGTTTTAATCAATAGTGCAATAGCATTAGCTAAAAACCCATTAAAAATGGCTAGAGCCATGAATTATGGAGTAAAAGCAGGAAGAGAAGCTTTTCTAGCTGGAAGAATTGAAAAGCAAAGATTGGCAGTCGCTAGTTCTCCCAACAAAAATATATCAATAAAATAATATTAGCTCCTTGAAAAATAAATTAAGTATTAAAAAAAGTTGAATCATAAGTAATTTGTTCATTCAAAAAAAGATTTGAAACTTTTTACAATACTTTTTCACATTTTGGAAGCGCTCTGTAGTAATTTAATAAATATAAAATGATCTTTTCTATTTTGGAGTTTTGAGTGAAAGTAATTGTTCTTGGCGGAGATGGGTTTTGCGGTTGGCCTTGTGCGGTGAATTTGGCAGAACAAAATCATGATGTAATTATAGTTGACAACTTAAGTCGCAGAAAAATAGATATAGATCTTGAAGTAGAATCTCTCACTCCAATCTCTTCAATAAACGAGAGACTTTCTGCATGGGAAGAAACTGGAGGAAAACCTATAAAATTTATAAATATTGATCTTTCTAAACAATACCAAAAATTGCTAAATTTACTTATTGAAGAAAAACCAGATTCCATAGTACATTTTGCAGAACAAAGGGCTGCACCTTACTCAATGAAATCAAGTTATACCAAAAGATATACAGTTGATAATAATGTAAATGGTACTCACAATTTGCTTGCTGCAATTGTAGAAAGTAATTTAGATATTCATATCGTTCATCTAGGAACAATGGGTGTATATGGATATGGATCACATAGAGGTGCAACAATTCCTGAAGGTTATTTAAAAGTTGAAGTTCCTCAACCAGATGGAAGTCGTTTTGAAGAAGAAATCTTGCATCCCGCCAGTCCAGGAAGTATTTATCATATGACTAAGACATTAGATCAATTATTATTTCTTTATTACAATAAAAATGATTTAATTAGAATTACAGATTTACATCAAGGTATTGTTTGGGGTACTAATACAGATACAACATTAAGAGATCCAAGGTTGACCAATAGATTTGATTACGACGGTGATTACGGTACTGTTCTCAATAGATTTCTTATGCAAGCAGCTATTGGATATCCTCTAACTGTTCATGGAACAGGAGGACAAACAAGAGCCTTTATACATATAAAAGATTCAGTTAAATGTGTTCAACTAGCTCTAGAAAACCCTCCACAATCTGGGGAAAGGGTTAAAATTTTTAATCAAATGACAGAAAGTCATCAGGTTGGTGAATTAGCCAAAAAAGTTGCTTCTCTAACTGGAGCACAAATTAATTACTTACCAAATCCTCGAAATGAAGCCGTAGAAAATGACTTGATAGTTGATAATAAATGTTTCATAGAACTAGGACTCAATCCCACCACTCTTGATAATGGCTTATTAGAAGAAGTTGTTGAAGTGGCAAAAAAATATTCTATGAGATGTGATAAAAAAAGAATTCCTTGTATTTCAACTTGGACAAAGAAACAGGCTAAAGCAATAAAAACTAACTAAAAATTGTTTTAATATCTAACTAACAAAGTGAAAATAGCATTCTTTACTGAAACTTTTCTACCTAAAGTCGATGGAATCGTTACAAGATTAACTAAAACCATCGAATTCTTAACAAAAAATGGTGATGAAGTTATAGTTTTTTGTCCTGAAGGATGTCCTGACTCATATAAAGGAGCTACAATAATTGGGGTTGCAGCAATGCCATTACCCTTATATCCTGAGTTGAAATTAGGCCTACCTGGCCCTGCAGTTTCTGATAAGTTAGAAAAATTTAAGCCAGATTTAATACACGTCGTTAATCCCGCTGTTCTTGGATTAGGAGGTATATGGCTAGCTAAAACAAATAATATTCCTCTAATTGCAAGTTATCACACTCATCTCCCTAAATATCTTGAACATTATGGAATGGGAATGTTAGAACCACTTTTATGGGAGTTACTAAAAGCAGCTCACAATCAAGCCTTATTAAATCTTTGCACCTCAACTGCAATGGTTAATGAGCTTAAAGATAAAGGAATCCAAAGAACTGCATTATGGCAAAGAGGTGTAGATACTGAAAACTTTAGACCTGAGTTGAGAAGTAAAATAATGAGAGAAAAGTTATTTGGTAATCACAAAGATAGTGATTCGCTTTTGATTTATGTTGGTCGATTATCGGCAGAAAAACAAATTGAAAGAATAAAACCAGTATTAGATAATATACCCGGAACCTGCCTCGCTCTTGTGGGAGATGGTCCATATAGAGGACAGTTGGAAAAGATTTTTGAAAAAACAAAAACAAACTTTGTAGGATATCTTTCCGGTGAAGAGCTTGCCAGTGCTTATGCATCTGGAGATATATTCCTATTCCCTTCAAGCACAGAAACTCTCGGGTTAGTATTACTAGAGGCAATGGCAGCTGGATGCCCAGTTATAGGTGCAAATAAAGGAGGAATACCAGATATTATCAATGATGGTGTTAATGGCTGCTTATATGACCCAGATGAAAAAGACAAAGGAGAAAAAAGTTTAATTGAAGCTACAAAAAAAATCTTGGTAGACAACAATAAAAAAGAAGAGATGAGAAAAGAAGCGAGGAAAGAAGCAGAGCAATGGGATTGGAATCAAGCTACTCTTCAATTACAAAAATATTATTCAGAAACACTAGAAAATATCTCCTAAATTTATATTAACTAAGCCACATGTGGCGGTGGAGTAGGATTAATGAATGAATTTATTGGAAGTATTAAAGTAGCTATATTTTGATTCTTTTCTGGCCTCTGTTTTTTGGGTAATCTTTTACCAAATGGCACTCTAATTACATTAGTGCCCTCAACAGCACTAACTTTTGAATTTTTTCCAGAAAAACTATTGACAAAATTTGGCAAATCCAAATTTGTGATTGGTAAGCTTTTAACCTTACCAGATTTTAAATCTTTGCTCATAGCTTCAAATACCCCAAAAAATTTGATGCTTGATAATAGTAATCAAAAAATCTAAAAAAATTCTATAAGAAAATATTAAATTTTTTATTTAAACTGAAGATAACTAAAAAAGAAGAAGAATGCTAGTCTTTTAAGCGCATTTTTTGTCTTCTATAGAGTCTTGATAATTAACATTGCAAGAACAAATTAAATTCCTGTCTCCATACGCGTTATTAATCCTTGATACTGAAGACCAGAATTTGCTTTCGAATCTACTTTTATATGGATACGCAGCCTTTTCTTTTGAATAAGGATAATTCCAATCATCTGAAATCAACTCATTTATTGTATGAGGAGCATTACTAATTAAATTGTTATTTCTTAGAGCAGAATTTTTTTCAATTTCTTCAATTTCTTCGCTTATTAAGAGCATAGCTTCGCAAAATCTGTTTAACTCAGTCAAACTTTCACTCTCAGTTGGCTCGATCATTATAGTCTCAGGAACTGGCCAACTTACCGTTGGAGCATGAAAACTGTAATCTATTAATCTCTTAGCAATGTCATTTACACTTAAACCAGTTTTTGACTTCAATTCTCTAAAATCAAGAATACATTCATGTGCGACAAAGTTATTTTCTCCTTTATACAAAATATTAAATTTATTCTTCAAAGAATTAGCAATATAATTTGCTGACAGGATTGCATGAGAACTTGCCTTTCTTAAACCACTATGACCAGCCATCTTAATATACATCCAGCTTATTGGAAGAATACTTGCACTTCCATACTGAGAGGAAGATACAGAATATCCAAATTTACTAGAAATATTATCTGTCAAAGAATGAGAAGGAAGAAAAGGACTTAAAGTTTCTGATGTCGCAACTGGACCAACTCCAGGACCACCTCCGCCATGAGGGATGCAAAATGTTTTATGTAAATTGAGGTGACAAACATCCACTCCATACTCTCCAGGTTTACACAATCCAACCTGAGCATTTAGATTTGCTCCATCTAAATATACAAATGCGCCAACTGAATGGATTAATTTACATATTTGACTAATATTTAATTCAAAAACTCCATGAGTTGATGGATAAGTTAACATTAATGCACCAATTTGATTATCAAATTCCTCGACCTTAATTAATAAATCCGCAAAGGAAATATTACCTTCAGAATCACATTTTATAGTTACAACATCAAAACCTGCCATAACTGCACTCGCGGGATTTGTTCCATGAGCACTTTGAGGAATTAAACATTTTTTTCTTAATAAATCACCTTTTGAAGCAAAATAAGAATTAATAGCTAGTAAACCTGCAAACTCACCTTGAGAACCAGCATTAGGTTGAAATGAAACTGACTTTAAGCCAACTATTTCACTAATCCATTTCTCAAGATCGGATATTATTTTTGAATAACCTTTAGTTTGATTAGCGGGTGCAAAAGGATGAATTGAGGATAAATTTTCCCATGAAATTGCACTTAGTTCTGCTGCAGAATTCAATTTCATAGTACAACTTCCTAAAGGTATCATTCCATCAACAAGTGAAAAATCTTTCTCAGCAAGTTTAAAAATATACCTCATCAAATCAGTTTCACTGTGATAGTTTTCAAATATATTTTGTTGCATCCATGCATCATTTCTTAATGCAATGCCTTCAAGCTGAAAAAACTTATTAATTTTTATTTCCTTGAAATCTCTTTTTTTTCCTAGCGCATTTGCTACAAAGTTTAAAATCTCATAGACTTCATTTTCATCAGTAAGCTCATCGAGAGAAATTCCAAAACCAGTAGATTCCTCAATCCTTGATCCCAAAGGTAAAATTCTAAGGTTAAAACCATTTTTTAAAGCTTCATTATGAATCTTTTCAGATTCTTCATAATAAATATCGAAACTATCAAATCTGCATCCGACAGGAATTTTAAAGCCTAGGTCAGACAGACAAGATTCTAGATATCTTCTTAATATCACAATCCTCTTAGCCATTTTTGTTAAGCCATAAGAGCCATGATAAATCGCATAAAAAGATGAAATTATTGCTAGCAAAGATTGAGCCGTACAAATATTACTGGTCGCTTTTTCTCTCCTGATATGTTGCTCTCTAGTTTGCAATGCCAATCTCAATGATCTTTCTCCATTTTTAGAGAGAGTTTGGCCTACTATTCTTCCTGGTATAAGTCTTTTATATTTTTCACTACATGCAAAAAATGCTGCATGAGGGCCACCAAAACCCATTGGAACACCAAATCTTTGTAAACTCCCTACAGCTACATCAATTCCGAATTGGGCTATTGGTTTTATTAAAACTTGTGCAAGAGGATCAATAATTGAAGTGACTATTATTTCTGCTTTATGAGCTTTAGAAATTAAGAATGTAGGATCAAACAATTGTCCATCTTTTCCAGGTAGTTGTATTAAAATGCCAAAAACATTATCAATATTATTTAAATTATTTTGATTAAAACGTTTTAAACTAATTCCTAAAGGTTTTGCTCTCGTTGATAAGACATTAAATGTATGGTCGTAAACATTTTCATCTACTAGAAATACATTAGACAAATTGTTTTTTCTTGAAGCAAAACTCATTGTCATAGCTTCAGCTGCTGCAGTTCCTTCGTCTAAAAGAGATGCATTAGCTACAGAAAATCCTGTTAATTCACAAATTAAAGTTTGGAAATTAAATAGAGCTTCTAATCTTCCTTGCGCAATTTCTGCTTGGTAAGGAGTATATGCCGTGTACCATCTAGGGTTTTCTAGAACATGTCTCTGAACAACTTTAGGAGTATGGGTACCATAATATCCTAGTCCAATTAAGGATCTCATTTTAATATTTTTTTGAGATATTGCTTCTAATTCACTCAAAGCCTCAATTTCAGAGCATCCTTTTGGTAAGACTTCTGAAAATTTATCCTTCAGTTGAATATCTAACGGTATAACTTGATCTATAAAATCTTCTAAATCATCAAAACCAAGTTTTTGTAGCATTTTTTTCTCATCATTATCCTTTAAACCAAGATGCCTATCAATAAATAAATCCGAGTTTCTTGTGGGATTCATATTTAATTATTTTTCTTTAAAATAACCGTTTTTCAGAAAATTGCTTCAATTTGGAACAACCTTTGATTTATATTCATCTGAATTCATTAGTTTGTTCAATGAAACATTTATTTCTGGTTTAATAATTATCAACCATCCTTCATTAATTGGGTCATTTTGCAATATTTCTGGATTATCGATAACTACTTCATTTACAGAAATAACTACACCTGAGAAAGGGAGATAAACTTCTTCAACAGCCTTAACAGATTCTATTGTTCCAAAAGTTTCTCCTTTTTTTAAGTTACTGCCTTTCTCAACTAATTCAACAAAAACAATATCCCCTAACTGGTCAATTGCAAATTCACTTACACCAATTTTTAACAATCCATTTTCTTCTTTTACATATTCATGTGTATCAGCATATTTTAAGTAATTTGGAAATTTGTAAGACATAGTAATTGTTATGAAGAAATGAGAGATTCCTTTTTAATAAGATTTTCTTCTAATAACTCAAATACTAATTGAATTAAAGCAATTTTGATATGAGCCATATGAGAACCACCTTGTACAAAAATATTATATGGATCTCTTAAAGGGGCATCTGCAGAAAATTCACTTGTACTTCCCTCAATAAATGTACCTCCTGACATTAATAATTTCGATTCATACCCACTCATTGGAGAGGGTATGACATTTAAAAAAGAATCTATCGGTGAAGAATTTTGAAACGACTGACATACCTTTTGTATTAAATACGAATTTTTTAATCTAATTGCTTGGATTATATCTGATCTATATGCCTTCGGTTCTGGTAAGACCATAAAATCAAGCTTATTAAAAACTGAAGCTATTAAATCAGCACCCTTCAAAGATTCATTTACCATTTGTGGTGCTAAAAATAATCCTTGTAAAATCAATCTTCCAAACCCAAAATTAATTCCTGCATTTGAACCTATTCCTGGAGCAGTTAATCTACAGCATGCCATTTCTACTAGATCGGAATCACCAGCAATATATCCTCCAGTAGGAACTATAGTACCTCCCAAGTTTTTAATTAATGAGCCTGCAATTATATTTGCGCCATTAGAAATTGGCTCACTATCTTCAACAAGCTCACCATAACAATTATCCACAAAACAAATACAACCAGGATTTAATGAATGAACTAAATGACAAATCTTTTTTATTTGTTTATTTTTTAATGATTTTCTCCAACTGTAACCACAACTTTTTTGAATAAAGACTAATTTACATTGATTTTTTTTAAAAAAATCTATAAGTTTATCCTCGAAAAAACTTTTTTCTTCATCAAAACTGATTTGCTTATATTCAATTCCTAAATCTAACAAAGAACCTTTTCCCTTTCCTCTTAAGCCTATAACTTCTTCCAGAGTATCGTAAGGACTTCCTGTTACAGATAACATTAAATCACCTGGCCTCAAAATCCCGAAGAGAACTGAACTTATAGCATGCGTCCCACTCACAAATTGCATTCTAACAGCTGATTTTTCTGCCAGAAAAAATTTAGCAAATACATCATCAATCTTTTCTCTAGAGATATCATCATGTCCGCTTCCTGTAGATTGATTGAAATGATTAGTTGAAACTTTTTCATCTTTAAAAATTTTCAATATATTACTCAATTTGCTGTAAATTTGATTTGATCTATTATGAAAAATATCCTTTAAATCATTTTCAGCAGATATAACCATTTCTTCAGCTAATCTAAAATTATAGTTTTTGTTATTCATTAGTAATCACTTGCGTCTTACTTAAAGCAATATCTCTTAATTGGTTGAGAAAAGCATTTGGTCCTCCTCCATGAAAAAAGGATAGTTTTTTTGAAGTCTCATATAAATCTATTAATTCTCCATCTAACTCTTCAGCTGTAAAATCCTTTATTCCAGCAATAACCTCTGCGAAACGTTCTCTTCTTGAAGGTTTTGTAACTGTATAAGCATCCATGATTGTAACTTTACAAGATCTCCAAGGTTTATTTTGACAAAAATGATCAGAAAGAGCATCACTTAAAGCAGAAGCCTCTTCGTCCTCTATATACCAGTCGAAAGAAGATGGGAGGGGTTTTAATCCTGCAAAAATCTCAAATAATTCTCCTGCTGACAATGGCTTCCCATAATCATTTTTTAATGGAAGAGCAGAATCCTCTAATGACCTCAATAATTCAGGATGACTTTTTTCTAATTGATCCCTTATTGGTTCTATTCCTTGATCAAGAATCGTATTAACCTGTGCTAATGCAAGAAAAACTTCAGGACCGGGTGAAGATAACTTTCCATTCCTTAGATTTGAAATTTGAGAATTATGTACTCTTCCTAAATCAAGTATTTCAGAAAGTAAGGGTAAAACCCTGTGAGACCAGCCATTTCTCTCATGCCAAAGATGAATCAAATGAGCCATCGCTCTTCGACCCTTCAATAATTTATCGCGATATCCTAAGCTCACGGATAATTAAACTAATCAATAGTATAGTATGATAATATTACATATCGGTTCTTTTGAAAATAGTTTCTAAAATATTATGAATTCAGTTGTCTTCCAAGAAACAGCCAAATTAAAAAAGCCTGTCCCTGCTGAAAAAGTTATAGAACTTTCGGATAAATTACTAGAACCATCTAGTCACTCGAAAAGATATCCTCCCAGATTACACAAAACATGGGGCACCATCGTTTTCATGATTGCAATACATTTGCTTTCACTAGTTTCTTTACAACCACAATTCTGGAGTCTTCCAGCAGTTATATCATTATTATTTTTCTACTGGTTAACAGCGTGCCTAGGAGTCACACTTGGTTATCACAGATTACTCTCACATAGATCATTTATAGTACCAAAATGGTTAGAAAGATTTTTTGCTACTTGTGGAGCTATTAGTTGTCAACATGGGCCAATAGATTGGGTTGGTTTACATAGGCATCATCACTCTTTTTCAGATACAGAAGTTGATCATCACAATAGTAAAAGAGGATTTTGGTGGAGTCACATGGGTTGGATGTTTAAAGATGTTGAGGCGTTAAAAGCTGTACCTAAACTCAGTGCAGATTTAATTAAAGATCCATACTATAGATTTCTCAATAAATATTTTCTCATTTTACAAATTCCTATAGGTTTATGTCTTTATGCAATAGGGCAAGAATTGGGTGTTGGAGGATGGGCTCTAGTACTTTGGGGGATTCCTTTAAGGCTTGTAGTCGTTTACCACATAACTTGGTTAGTAAACTCAGCTACTCATTGTTGGGGCAAAGCTCCTTTTGACAGTGGCGATTCATCAAAAAATAATGCTTGGGTTGCTGCTTTAACATTTGGTGAGGGTTGGCATAATAATCATCATGCTTTTCCGAATTCAGCTAGACAAGGATTATTCAGAGGCCAAATTGATCTAACCTGGGAACATATTAAGATTCTTGCTAAATTAGGATTTGCAAAAAAAGTAAAGTTACCCTCTAGGTCTTATTATTAAATACATAAATATATATTTTCATGGCTAAAAGAGTAAAAGTCGTTTTAACAGAATCAATTTCCACTCTCGGTAGAGATGGTGATGTTGTTGAAGTAGCACCTGGTTATGCAAGAAATTTCTTATTTCCATTTGGTAAAGCAGCTAATGTAACTCCTTCAATTCTGAAACAAATTGAGCGCAAAAGAGCGAAAGAAAAAATTGCTGCAGAAAAAGTAAAACAAGAAGCTATAGAGTTTAAAACAGCTTTAGCAACCATAGGTAGATTTATAATTAAGAAACAAGTAGGTGAAGATGGAGTTCTTTTTGGAACCGTGACTAATGGGGATGTTGCTGAAGCTATTGAGGCAGCCACGAAAAAAGATATTGAAAGAAGAGATATAACAGTTCCAGATATTCATAATTTGGGTTCTTTCGTTGCAAAAATAAAATTACATCAAGAAGTAAGTGCGGAAGTTAACATTGAAGTAACAAGTTAATAAATTTGTTGCATTATTCCGAAAACTAGTCAGAGTATATATCTAAGTATTTAAGTATATGGTTTCGGTTCCTTTTCCAAATAATGGGTCTAATAAAAATTTTAAAAAAGACTTTGATAACGAAAATGCTGGCTTGGTTCCTCCTCAAAATATTCAAGCAGAAGAGGCTGTTTTAGGTGGGATCCTCCTTGATCCAGATGCAATAGGAAGAATTGCAGATTTAATTAAACCAGAAGCTTTTTATATAAATGCGCATCAAGAGATTTATAAAACAGCCTTAATGTTACATACGCAAGGCAAACCTACAGATCTAACTTCAATGAGCGCTTGGCTTGCTGACAATGGATCACTTGAAAAAATTGGAGGAAACACTAAATTAGTAGAATTAGTCGAAAATGTATCTTCTACTGCCTCAATAGAACAAGTAGCGAATTTAATTAGTGATAAATTTATAAGAAGACAACTAATAAGATCTGGAAATGAGGTTGTTCAACTAGGATTTGATCAAACACAAGAAACTAATGAAGTACTAGATAAGGCAGAACAAAAAATTTTTGAAATTAGTCAAGAAAAACCTACAAAAGGGCTTACACAAGCCGCAGAAATTCTGACAAGTACATTTAATGAAATAGAGTCAAGGTCCCTAGGTACATCGGTAGCGGGTATTCCAGTAAATTTTTATGACCTTGATGCAATGACTCAAGGTTTTCAAAGAAGTGATTTAATAATCGTAGCTGGAAGACCCTCAATGGGGAAAACCTCAATGGTTTTAAACCTAGCAAAGAATGTAGCTCAATCTCAGGATCTTCCTGTTTGTGTATTTAGCCTTGAAATGAGTAAAGAACAACTTACTTATAGATTACTTTCTATGGAAGTAGGTATAGAAAGCGGAAGATTAAGAACCGGAAGACTACAACAAGATGAATGGCCTTTACTTGGAGAAGGAATTAACTCATTAGGTCAACTTCCAATATTTATAGATGACAAACCTAATTTAAGTGTTTTAGAGATGAGATCCCTATGCAGAAGATTAATAGCTGAACAGAAAAAAGAGCTTGGTTTAATAGTTATTGACTACTTACAACTAATGGAAGGAACAACCCCTGATAATAGAGTTCAAGAGCTATCTCGTATTACTAGAGGATTAAAAAGTATGGCAAGAGAATTAAAAGTACCAGTAGTAGCTTTATCTCAATTAAGTAGAGGAGTTGAATCAAGAACAAATAAAAGACCTATGTTAAGTGACCTTAGAGAATCTGGATCTATAGAGCAAGATGCAGACTTAGTATTAATGATTTATAGAGACGAATATTACAATCCTGAAACTGAAGATAGAGGAATAACTGAAATTATTGTCACGAAACACAGAAATGGTCCTGTTGGAACTGTTAAATTATTATTTGAGCCCCAATTTACTAGATTTAGGAATTTAGCTAATTAATTCGATCCTAAAATGCAAGATCATCAATCCCCTAATGAATCTTTTGACATCATCGTTATTGGTGGAGGGCATGCAGGATGCGAAGCAGCTATAACAACAGCAAAATTAGGATTTTCAACAGCATTATTTACAATCAATTTAGATAGAATTGCCTGGCAGCCTTGTAACCCTGCAGTTGGCGGACCCGCAAAAAGTCAATTAGTTCATGAAGTTGATGCATTAGGAGGAATTATTGGAAAATTAGCAGATGAGACTGCTATACAAAAAAGAATATTAAATGCAAGTAGAGGTCCAGCTGTATGGGCATTAAGAGCTCAAACAGATAAAAAAGAATATTCAAAAAGAATGATCGAAATACTGCAAAATATAGATAATTTGTCTTTGAAGGAAGCCATGATTACTGAACTTGATATTGCAAAAACTGAAGTAATTGGATTGAACTCCAAAAAAACCATACAAAAAAGAATAAAAGGTGTAAAAACTTTCTTTGGTAGTTATTATTCAGCTAGATCAGTTATCATCACGGCTGGTACTTTTTTAGAAGGTAAAATATGGATAGGAAATAAATCAATGTCAGCAGGCAGATCTGGTGAACAAGCAGCACAGGGTCTGACTCAAAACCTGCACGAAATTGGAATAAAAACAGAACGTTTAAAAACAGGAACTCCAGCAAGAGTTGATAAAAAAAGCATCATTTTTGATGAATTAGATATTCAACCAAGTACAGCAGCTGATAAATATTTTTCGTTTGATCCAGACATCAAAAATAATATGCCCCAAGTAAGTTGCCACATCACAAGAACAACTACTAAAACACATCAACTCATTCGAGATAATTTACATTTAACTCCCATTTACGGTGGTTTTATAGATAGTAAGGGACCAAGATATTGTCCATCAATTGAAGATAAAATCGTTAAATTTGCTGATAAAGAATCTCATCAGATTTTCCTGGAACCAGAAGGAATTAATACTCCTGAAATATATGTACAAGGATTTTCTACAGGTTTAGCCGAAAATATTCAATTAAAACTTTTGAGAACCTTACCTGGATTAGGCAAATGTAAAATGTTACGACCAGCATATGCTGTCGAGTATGAATATATACCTGCAACACAGCTCCAAACATCACTTGAAACAAAAGAAATTGAATATTTATTTAGTGCTGGGCAAATCAATGGAACAACTGGGTATGAAGAAGCAGCTGCACAAGGATTAGTTGCAGGAATAAATGCAACAAGAAAACTAAACACAAAAGATCCAATAATCTTTACTAGGGAAAGCAGCTATATAGGCACTATGATAAATGATTTAATTACCAAAGATCTCAAAGAACCATACAGGGTTCTTACTAGTAGGAGTGAATATAGGTTAACTTTAAGAGGAGATAATGCCGATAGAAGGCTAACACCATTAGGTTTTCAAATAGGGCTTATTGATGAGAAGAGATGGAAGTCTTATCAAGAAAAAATGAAATTGCTTGAAAAAGAGAAATTAAGATTAGAATGCACCCGTATAAAAAATACCGATAAAATAGCAAGCAAAATAGAATTAGACACAGGATCAAAAATCAAAGGCTCAACCACTTTGAAAGAACTCTTAAAAAGACCAAATTTTCATTATTCAGATCTAATTAAATATGATTTGAACGAGAAAGACATATCATCTTCAATAAGCGAAGGTGTTGAAATAGATATTAAATACGAGGGATACCTTAAAAGACAAAAAAACAATATAGATCAGATTAAGCGTCAAAGTCTCAAATCTCTACCCCCAGAGTTAAATTACGAAAAGATAAAGACTTTATCATTAGAAGCAAGGGAAAATTTGAATAAGATCAAACCAACAAATTTTGGAGACGCTTCAAAAATTCCTGGAGTTAGCAAAGCTGATTTAACTGCTTTACTAGTTTGGTTGAAAATTAAAGAAATAAAAAAAGAAAAGACAAATATTTTTGCTGAAAAAAGTTATCATTTGAAAAGTAATCTGTCAGAGCACTGAATAATAAACTTTTTAACTCGCCAAAAATACTATGGGAAGAGAAAGCTTCTACTTTTTTAGTAGAAAATGCACTTCCAAAATTATCTGGGGCTTGGAAATTAATGTTACTTGGTGATGGAAGTCCCACGAGACATCTACAACTTTTAACTAATCAAGAAACAAAAATTAAATTAATTTCAATGCAATTAGATCCTCTATCCAGTCAAGAGGGTCCTCAGGAAATAAACCAATTAACTGGACCTTTAATAAGAAGACAAGTCTGGATTAAAAATAATAATAAAAACCTAGCATGGGCAGAAAGTTGGTGGAATGCAGAGCAAGTTAGTCAAAATTTAAAGGCCAAAGAGGAACCAATTTGGAAAAATTTAACTCAAGACAGATCAGAACTATTTAGGGAAGTTGATAATATTTCACTTGTGAATGCAAAATGGTTAGAGGATCAATTTTGCTTTAAAGGTCCATTCTGGTCAAGAAATTATAGATTTTTCAGAGACAAAAAGCCTTTAACTATTATTAGGGAAGTATTCAATCCTCATCTAGAAAGTTTGCTAGGTTCTTCAGATATTAATGAATTTGCAAATCTATACTCTTCTTCTTCTGGATCTAGGTAAATTTCTTGATTTTGAGCCGCCACGTTGGTTTAATTCATCTCTAACTGTATCAATCTCTTTTTCTGAAGATCTTTGCCATCTCTCAACTTTAAAATCAAATTCATTTGGCCAATCTTGATTCTTAACTTCTTTTCCATAAGGCAATCTTTTTTGCTCAGTTATTTGAAAATTTTTTGGTTGCCTCAAGGATATTGCCTCTAAAGGTCTTTTTGAATGTGGTTTAGATGATTGAATAGAATTTGATTCTCTAGTAAATGTCTTAACCTCGCCATTATCATCATCAAAATTATCGTCATACCAATCATCATTGTCTTCATCAAAAAATAAATCCACTTTTTCAGAGACCCATCTTCCTACTTTTTTTGCACTCTTACTTGTTATTCCTTGAAAATCTGAGTTTCTTCTCTTACCTGGCCTTGCTCCAGATACTCCATCAACAAATTGTCTACCAGTTTCAAAAATTCTATCAACTTGTTTATCAACAATAGTTCTATCAAAACTATTTCTTAGATTTCTAATTCTCCTTGAATCCATAAATTATTATGCTTTTTTAAATATAAATTACATTAAAAAAATAAAAAATTCCAAATATAGAAACAAAAACACATCTTATATTTTTAATCAAACAAAATTAAACAGTTTTTATTCCATGATCCACCATAGTAATTAACACAACATTTTTTACAGGCGATATTCTTTATTCTTTTTCTATAAAAAAATTTTTCACCACATTTTTGACATGTTCCTATATATTTTAATTCTCTCCTTTCAATAGGAAAAGAGTGCCTTACAGAAATTTGAAAATTTTTCTCTTTTGCGTTTATTTCATTCATCTTATCTAAGAAATTTGGACCATGTATCTCATTCTTTTTTAATATCCTGTCTACCCATGCATGAATCATTTCATGACAAAGAGTACTGTGTATTTCGCAAGTAGATAACTTACTCAAAATAGGTTTAGATAATATAATTTCAGAATCTAATAAACCATTTATTCTTTTTCTTTTATAAAAACCTGCAGTAGTTTTTAATCTATTATCGCTCCATCTTAATTTTACTAAAGGTTGATTATTAACAGCTAAAGAATTTTCAAAATATTGGCTATTAAATCTATGAAATAAAGGTAAAAGAGGAATTACAGGCATTATGGATTAAAATTAATATTATTTTGACAAAAAAAGCCATCAAAAACGATTTATTTTCTTAAAGTAAGAAAAAAACCACAATTAACATGGATGCAACACTAGTTAAAGATATCGGAATAAAAGCTTTATTAGTTGGCGGAGCGGTACTTGTTTCTTTTTGGACTTTTAATGCAGTCAAATTAGTTATAAGTGCACGAGGTATTAATCCATTGGTAAGAAAGTTTTTTGATCAAATAGCTGCTGGGAGAATTGATGCAGCTTATGGTTTGACTACAAAAACTTATAAAACTCATGTTAAACGTCAAGACTTTCTCAAATTCTTAGCTAGTTTAAACCTCAACAAATACAGGAATTTAAAATCTGGAAGACCAAGAGTTCAAGAAGATCAAATCATAATAACGTTAAATTTAAAGTCAGAAGATAAACAAGATGAGCTTCCATTAGATTTTACCTTTGCAAAAATGGATAAAGATTGGAAAATAGACAGAATAGCCAAAGTTAATTAATGATTCCTTGTGAGGCCAAAAGAATTGCTAAAAGAAGAGATAATAAGTCAATTAGAATTACACCCCAGTAGATTAGATAAAGAAAAAATTATCTTAAAAGCAATGGAAGAGGGCTTAGATGATTTTTTTGAGGGAATTCGCATGGCGTTAGATCCATTAGTAACTTTTGGTGTAAAAATGGTTCCTGAAAAAGAGGATGAAAAAAGTCAAAGCTTTTCTTGGTCAGATTTTCATAAATTAGCCAAAAAGCTTATTAAAAGAGAGCTTACTGGACATGCTGCTCGTGATGCGATCCTTAAAGCTATGGAATCTTCGAAAAAAGCAGAGTGGAATGGATTTTATAGACGAGTGCTAATTAAAGATCTTAGATGTGGAGTTTCAGAAAAGACAATAAATAAAATAGCGAAGAAATTTCCCAAGTATGAGATACCTATTTTTTCTTGCCCATTAGCGCATGACAGCGCAAATCATGAAAAAAAAATGATAGGTAAGAAACAAATTGAAATTAAATTAGATGGCGTGCGGGTTTTAACTATCATTAGACAAAATAAAGTAGAAATGTTTTCTCGAAATGGAAAGCAATTCCATAATTTTGGTCATATTATCTCAGAAATAAAAAAAGTTATAAAAGAAAATCCCACGCCTTATGATTTAGTCCTAGATGGTGAAGTGATGAGTGCTAATTTTCAGGATTTAATGAAGCAAGTACATAGAAAAGATGGGAAACAAACTAAAGATGCAGTTTTACATTTATTTGACTTATGTCCTCTTACAAACTTCCAAAAAGGAAGATGGGAAAATCATCAATCAAAAAGAAGTTTACTAGTAAAAGAATGGGTTGCAAAACATTCTGTATTACTAAAACATATACGAACGCTTGAATGGGAAAATGTAGATCTTGACACCATTAAAGGACAGAAAAGATTTGTGGAACTGAATAAATCTGCCGTTGAAGGTGGATATGAAGGAGTTATGATTAAAGATCCTGATGCTATATATGAATGTAAAAGAACCCACAGTTGGTTAAAAGCAAAACCTTTCATTGAAGTCACTTTAAAAGTTGTCTCGGTTGAGGAAGGAACAGGCCGCAATAAAGGAAGGCTTGGAGCAATCTTCGTAGAAGGGGAAGACGACGGGTATGAATACAGCCTTAGTTGCGGGAGCGGTTTTAGTGATAAACAACGTGAAGAATATTGGACGAAACGTAATCATCTGGTCGGTCAACTTGTAGAAATACGAGCTGATGCAAAAACTCAATCTAAAGATGCAATGGCTTTTAGTCTAAGGTTTCCAAGATTCAAATGCTTTAGAGGATTTAAAGCTGGTGAAAAGATATAAATTTATAAAATAATATTCAATAAGTAGTCAATGAAAAATGTGGTTTTTAATTATAGAAACCTTAGATCTTGACTGTAAAATATAAAATAAAGATCAAGAATTTCTAAAAAACTAATTATGAAGAAAGCAGTATTTAAATACATCAAAACACCTTGTGGACAGGCAAAATATAACGAACTAGAATCTAACAAAAGCTTACTTGGTAAATTTAGATTGATGTGGTTTGTATTAATTGCATCTATAAGAGATTGGAATATTAAAGATTGAAGTCTTCGAATTTGTCGAAGTATTCTCTAGAATATTTAGCTGAAAAATATACAAATAAAAAAGTTGAAACGACACCGACGATAGTCAAATATAAATTATTTGTTGATTGGACATACTGTAAGTCCTGAATACTTTTAGCCAAACTACCTATAGAGCAATAAAGAAAAGTACCTGGAATTATTCCAAGCAAACCAAGAGCAAAATCTCTGAATTTAATATTATTCAAGCCATAAAAATAATTAAGAATACTGAAAGGAAATATCGGTGATAATCGCGCTAAAAAAATTAATTTGAGTCCTCCTTTTCTGACTACTTGATCCACAACACTTAACTTTGGATAACGATTAAAAAAATTTTTTAATTTTTTTGCCAAAAAACTTTTTGATATAAAAAAAGCAACTGAAGCTCCTATGGAAGCCGAAATAAAAACAATAATTGATCCGAAGTATGAGCCATATAAAAAACCTGATAATAAAGATAACCAAGAGGCTGGAAGTATTAATAAAACACTTAAAATATAAATGCAAACAAACGCAAAAATACCAATTTCAGTATTAAAAAAAAAGGAAAAATTATAAATATTTTCTAGTAATATGTTCATACTCAATATAATAATTCGAGTTTTTTATTAATTCTTTCCATTTGTGCCTTACCCTCTTTTAATTTAAATCTACACTCTTCAACGATTTCTTTTGGAGCCTTATCAATAAAATTTTTATTAGATAATCTCTTATTTAAATTTTCTAATTCGGAATTCACTTTTTGTAAATCCTTGGTTAACCTTTCTTTTAATGCATCTAGATTTACATAATTCTGAAAAGGTAAATAAACCTCTAAATCACCAATTATCCCAGAAAAAGATTTTGCAAACTCTTTTTTGTCAATATCATCGGTTTCATAAATAAATACTTCAGAAGATTTAGTTAAAGTTTGTATATCATCAACTAAAATTTTTAAAAAATCAATTAATTCGCCATTATCTGAAATCAAATAAACAGGACTTCGCTCTGATGGCTTAAGTCCTAATTCAGCTCTCAAATTTCTAATCAATCTAATAATTTCAAAGAGTTTCTGAAAGGATTTATCAAGCTTATTATCAACAAATTTATTTTCTTGTGTTGGCCATTTATGAAGCGATAATAATGTTTCTTCAGGTCTTAGTTGGAGTACATGCCAAAGTTCTTCAGTAATATGAGGCATAAAAGGATGAATCATTACCAAAATATCATTAAGCACTTTTATTAAAACTTTTTCAGATGTTTGTCTATTTTGAGTCTCTTTATTATTAAATCTTTGCTTTGCAAATTCTACATACCAGTCACAAAAATCATTCCATGAAAATTCGTATAGTAATTTTGCAGATTCACCTAATTTATATTCTTTCAACAAATTAGCTACCTTAGTATTAACTTGATTTAACTTTGATAAAATCCACTTATCGCATAACTCTAAAGAATTCTGATCACTGTCATTCAACGAATAATTATCATTAGAAGTTTTATTAATTAATACAAATTTAGTTGCATTCCATAATTTATTAGCAAAATTTCTTGAAGCTTCAACAGTTGAAGATGTATCTTTTTTCCTATCAAAATCAAGCCTTATATCCTGTCCAGCACCAGCAACTTCTCTAATTAAAGCAAATCGCAACGCATCAGAACCATATTTATCAATTAATAGTATTGGGTCAATACCATTTCCTGAACTTTTGCTCATTTTTTTATTATTTTCATCTCGAACTAGACCATGAATATAAACATCCTTAAAAGGAATATTATTCGTGAAAGTATTACCCATCATTGTCATTCTTGCCACCCAGAAAAAAATAATATCAAAACCAGTAACTAGAACACTATTTGGATACCATTTTTTAAAATCCTGATTATTTATATTTGGCCAACCAAGTGTTGAGAAAGGCCATAAACCGCTTGAAAACCAAGTATCCAATACATCTTTATCACGAACCAATTTAATATTTAAACCAAATTTTTTATTAGCTTGAATTAACGCATCCTCTTTATTTCTTGCAACAACAAACGGAGTATTTTGTTCTATTGAGTCTTTCGATTCATCTAAAACATACCATGCAGGTATTTGGTGACCCCACCATAATTGCCTGCTTATACACCAATCATTAATATTCTCTAACCAATCCTTGTAAACTTTCTCCCAGCGTTGGGGAATAAACTCTGGCTTTTTAGAATCAATTTCCTTTAAACATCCTTGCGAGATATCATCCATTTTTAAAAACCATTGTGTTGACAATAATGGTTCAATTGGAACTTTTCCTCTATCAGAAAAAGGAACAGTATGTTTATAATCTTCAATCTTAATTAAGAGACCTAAGTTATCTAATTCTTTGATTATTTTTTTTCTAGCCTCATATCTATCTAAATCTTTAAATTTACCTGCATTGATATTTAAAGTTCCATCTTTATTCATTACATTAATCTGTTTTAAGTTATGCCTTTTTCCTATAGCAAAATCATTAGGATCGTGAGCTGGAGTGACCTTTACACATCCAGTACCAAACTCTTTATCGACATGTGAGTCAGCAATAACGGGTATCTCTCTATCAACAAAAGGTACTTTTACTTTGTCGCCAATATATTTTTTATATCTATTATCTTCCGGATTAACTGCCACAGCAGTATCACCTAATAAAGTCTCTGGTCTAGTTGTTGCAACCTCTAAGTACTTATCTAACTTTTCACCACTTTTAGAAAGTAATGGGTATTTAAAATGCCATAAATGGCCATTTACTTCTTGCATCTCAACTTCGAGATCACTTACAGCAGATTGAGATGCAGGACACCAATTAACTAAATATTCGCCTCTATAAATTAAATTCTTTTTATAAAGAATATTAAATGCCTCAACAACTGCCTCATTTAATTGTTGATCTAAAGTAAATCTTTCTCTAGTCCAGTCTACTGAATATCCTATCCTTTTTAATTGAGATACTATTCTGCCGCCGCTTTGCTCTTTCCAAGTCCATGCTCTTTTAAGAAATTCATCTCTTCCAATATCCTCACTTTTTTTTCCTTCACTTTTTAATTGTTTTTCAAGAATGGTTTGAACTGCTATAGAAGCATGATCTGTACCTGGCAAACACAAAACATTCTTACCTAAAAGTCTCTGGAAACGGACAATAACATCTATTAAAGCTGTATTAAATGCATGTCCCATATGCAAAGATCCAGTTACATTAGGCGGAGGTATAACAATAGAAAAAGGCTCTCTCTCATCTTCAGGATTAGGGCTAAACGCCTTTAAACTTTCCCATTGGCCTTGCCACTTTTTTTCTACTTCAGAAGGTGAATAATTTTCTAAAGATAATTCATCATTCATCTCTGTCATTTGCAAAATTTATTTCAAAGAACCTTTTGCTTATCTTATCTTGATAAAAGCCAATTAACGAAAATAATATTAGTTTGCAAAAAAAGGCAAAATCACATTACAAAAGTTTAAAACCAGAACCGCATGAACAACGTTTTGCATTTTTTGGTGTTGAGATAAGAAATCCACCACCGCTTAAATCACCATAATAATCTAATTTTAAATCTTTCAATAAATTAAATTTTTTTAAATCTGAATATAAAGTTACTCCTTCCGTTCTTGATATAGGGGATCCATTACATGTCCCAGGCCTTAATTTAATATGCATCCATCCTGCGGAACAATTCTTATCCTCAACCAAATCAATTGACATTTCTCCTGGAGAACCTCCAAAAGAAGCTTGCCTAGATAGTTCAGAAGCTGCGCTTTGACTGATTGAAAGATTAACGATCTCAGTCATAAAAATAATAATAAATGGGCGATCCAGGGTTCGAACCAGGGACATCCTGCTTGTAAGGCAGGCGCTCTACCGCTGAGCTAATCGCCCTTATGATAAATCATTCTAATAGATGAAGTTGAAATATTTATAATAAGTATTTAAATATTTCATGATTGAGGCAAAATTGAATTAATAAAATTTATTCTATGTCCTCAAACAATAGAAATAACTATCAAAAAAATTCCGATTTAAAAACATTAGAGAATTTCAAAATTTTAATATCTAATGTTAAATCGTTAAAAGATAAAACTTGGGGCTGCCCATGGCAGAAAAATCAGTCTCATATATCGTTAATCCCATTTTTACATGAAGAGAGTAGCGAATTTACAGATGCGATATATGAAAAAAATACGAATAACATTTGTGAAGAGTTAGGAGATCTCTTATTACAAATAATGCTTCATTCTGAAATCGGTTACGAAAACAAAGAATTTGAGCTAAATGATGTAATAAAAAATCTCAATAAGAAAATTATTAATAGACATCCATATATTTTTAACAAAAAAGAAAAAGTATCTTTGGAAAAATCGCAACAGATTTGGGAAGATATTAAAAATTCAGAAAAAAAAGCGCTATATGAGAAATCATCAATTAGTAAATTTTTAAATTTAAAAATAAAAAATTTACCGCCATTAGTGGGTACAGATAGAATCACAAATATTGTTAAAGAATATGGTTTTAAGTGGGAAAATACCAATCAGATTATTGAAAAGTTAGAAGAAGAGATAAATGAATTAAAAGAGGCAATTAAAAGCAAAAAAAAGTCAGATATAAAAGATGAATTTGGAGATATTTACTTTACTCTGATAAATCTCTCAAACTTTTTAAAAATAAATCCTGAATCAGCCCTTCAAAAAACTAATAAAAAATTTTTAGACAGATTTTCAATCATTGAACATCATGCAGGAGATAATATTAAAAAACAAACTCCTAAAGATTTTCAAAGGCTTTGGCAAATTGCCAAGAAAACACTTATGAAAAAAAATTCCTAAAAGTAAATGACAGAAATAATAACATGGATAGACGAATATCATAAAGGCTCAAGATTTGGCCTTAATGGGAAAGTACTAATTAGAAAAAACTCAAAGTATCAAGAAATTATCGTTATAGAAAATGATTATTACGGTAAAGCTTTAATGCTAGATGGTTGTTGGATGACATCATTAAAGGATGAAAAATATTATCATGAATGCCTTGTTCATCCAGCGTTAAGTAGTATTGAAGAAAAATCTAATGTACTAATTATTGGGGGAGGTGATGGTGGTACTGCAAGAGAATGCCTTAAATATTCTAAAATAGCAAACATTGATTTGGTAGAGATTGATGAGGAAGTAATCAAAGTATCTAAAAAATTTTTACACGAAATTGGAGGAGAAGCATGGAATGACCAAAGATTAAAAATACACATTAATGATGGTATTAAATGGGTAGAAAAAACAAGAGACAATTGTTATGACTTCATATTTATAGATTGTTCAGACCCTTCAGAATTTTCAAATTTATTATTTTCAGATTCTTTTTATAAAGAATGTAAAAGAATACTAACTACAAAGGGGATATTAGCCACTCAAAGCGAATCACCTGAATCCTTTAAAAATATTCATATAAATATTTTGAAAACTCTAAAAAAAACTTTTAGAGTTTCTGAAACTATGTATTCTTTCGTGCCTATATATCCAAGCGGTATTTGGAGTTGGACGTTCTCTTCTAAAGAAGAATTATACTTAACAAAGCCAAATTGCAAAGACGCCCTAAAAATAGAAAAAGAATGCGAAATTTGGAATATAAATTTTCAAAATGCAGCATTCAAAATGATGCCAAATAAAATTGTAAAAGAACTAAATTCTTAAAATGATAAATAAAATTTTATTTGATAACGAAAATGCAATATTTATGGGAGCAAAAAGAAATCCTAAGGATTGCTCGATTGGTATATTTGGAGTTAATTATGATGGAACATGTTCTTTTAAGCCAGGCGCTAGATTTGGTCCAGAAGCCATAAGACAAGTCAGTTCTTGTTTAGAAACATATTGTCCAAAAATAGATAAAGACTTAGAAGATATTAAGTATGTTGATTTTGGTTCGATTTTAATCGATAAAAATGACTCAAAGTCAGTTATTGAGTCAGTCAAATCAACAACAAATTACCTAATTGATAAAAACCTTAGTCCTATCATGCTAGGAGGCGAGCACTCTATTACTAGAGGTGCTATTGAAGCATTAGTAAATAAATATCCTGATTTAATATTGATTCAACTTGATGCACATGCAGATTTAAGAGAATCATATATTGGAAATAGACATAGTCATGCTTGTGCGATGCAAAGATGCTTAGAAGTATTACCTGAAAAGAAGATTTTACAAGTAGGAATACGAAGCGGAACAAAAAAAGAATTTCAATTTATGCGTAACAAAAATCAATTAGTAGACTTTTTCCCAGGTGGAAATACACAAGAGCTTAAAAAAGCACTTCTACCATATGTTCATTCTCCGATCTATTTAACAATAGACTTAGATTGGTTTGATCCCAGTTTATTAGCGGGTACAGGAACTCCAGAACCAGGAGGTTTTTTTTGGAATGATTTTGAAAAAATTCTTGAAACTTTAAAAGACTTTAGGATTGTAGCTTCAGATATTGTGGAATTATCTCCAGAAATTGACAAAAGCGGAGTAAGTAGCATAGTTGCCGCCAAAGTACTAAGAAGCTTAATTTTGTCATTAGAAAAAATGCAATAAAAATTTTCTAAACTAAAGTATAAAAATACTAAATAAATAATTCAATATTTCATGGATTTGCTAAAAAGTCCACTTTATCCAAAATATGTTCAGTCAAATGCAAAATTAGTGAATTTTGCAGGCTGGGAAATGCCGATATCATTTTCAGGATTGATCAAAGAACATGAATCAGTAAGATCTTCAGCGGGATTTTTTGATATTTCTCATATGGGTGTAATTTCTATTAAGGGGATTAATCCAAAAGATTATATTCAAAAATTTTTTCCAACAAATTTATACTCTTTTTCTCAAGGACAAGGTCTTTATACAGTAATGCTTAATGATAAAGGAGGAATAATAGATGACTTGATAATTTATGATCTTGGTATACAAGAAGATGATATTTCAGAAATTGTTTTAATAGTTAACGCAAGCAGATACCAAGTGGATTTTTCGTGGATTAAAAATAATTTAAATACTAAAGAAATTTCTATATCAAACGCTAAAAAAGATAATGTCCTCTTGGCACTGCAAGGCAAAAATTCCTTTAAATTATTCGAGAAATGGATTGAATCATCGATTTCGCATATCCCTAACTTTGGATGCGAATACAAAATGTTTGAACATATTTCAACTGAAGAAAAAATTTTCTTTTCGAAAACTGGCTACACAGGAGAAAACGGTTTAGAAATTCTATTACCAGCAAAAGCCGCAATTAATTTATGGGATTTCTTAATTTCCAAAAATATTTCGCCTTGTGGCTTAGGAGCTAGAGATACTCTAAGACTTGAAGCAGGCATGCATCTTTATGGCCAAGACATAAATGAAGAAACCTCTCCATATGAAGCAGGTTTAGGTTGGCTTGTACATTTAGAGAATAATCATGAATTTTTTGGAAGAGATTTTCTCGAAAAACAATCAAAATTAGGTATTCAAAAAAAGTTAGTTGGTCTTTCATTGGAAGGTAAAGCTATAGGAAGAAAAGGGTGCGAAATATTTAAAGATAATGAGAATATTGGTATGATCACTAGCGGAAGTTGGTCTCCTACTAAACAAAAAGCTATTGCGTTTGCATACATCAATACTTCACATGCATATTTAAATAATGAAGTTCAAATATTAATAAGAGGAAAAAAATTCAAAGGTTATATCACAAGAAGAGCCTTTTATAAAAAAGATATTTAACTAAACTTACCCTTTAAGAATTATGATTATCTATTATTGATAAATAAATCTTTTATAGATGAGAAACAAAATTTGCGATGAATTAAATAATTCAGATATTGGACAATTAGTTAATTTATGTGGATGGGTTGATCGTAGAAGAGATCATGGTGGAGTAATTTTTATAGATTTGAGAGATCATAGTGGATTTTTACAAATAACCATTAACCCTGATGATGGGGCAAATCTATTTAAAAAAGCAGAGACTCTTAGAAACGAGACTGTAATAATGGTTAGCGGAATTATTAATGAAAGACCTAAAGATTCAATAAACAAAAATTTAAGCACTGGAGAGTTAGAGCTTAAAGTTAGAGATTTACAAATCCTTAACCAAATTAAAAATAATTTACCTTTCCCTATTTCTATACATGACTATGAAAATACTAAAGAAGAGCTTAGGTTAAAATATAGATATCTAGATTTAAGAAGAGGGAAATTATTAGAAAATTTAAAAACAAGGCATAAAATCATCACAGTAATTAGAGAATATCTTGATAATTTTGGATTTATAGAAGTAGAAACTCCATTACTTACAAAATCAACTCCTGAAGGGGCAAGAGATTTTCTTGTTCCTGCACGTTTATCAAACGGTGAATTTTATGCCCTGCCTCAATCCCCACAACTTTTTAAACAACTTTTAATGGTAGGAGGCTTAGATAAGTACTATCAAATTGCTAAATGTTTCCGTGATGAAGACCTAAGAGCGGATAGACAGCCAGAATTTACTCAATTAGATATAGAAATGAGTTTTGTTAGTGAAGAAGAAATTATATCTTTTAATGAAAAATTAATAAAAAAAATATGGCAAGATATTTTAAATTTTAAAATCATTGATTCTTTTCCTAGGATGACTTGGCATTCAGCAATGGAAAACTATGGAACAGACAGACCAGATACAAGATATGAAATGTTATTAAAAGATCTAGGAAAAATTTTAGGTAATATTGGATTTAATATTTTTACTAAAGCTATTCAATCTGGAGGCTCTATAAAATCCATAACTATTAAGGGGGGTAATGAAAGTATTAGCAACGTACGGATTAAACCTGGTGGCGATATTTTTCAAGTAGCACAAGATGCCGGTGCTGGTGGATTAGCATTTATCAGAGTAAAAGGAAATGAACTTGAAACTATTGGTGCAATAAAAAATAACTTAAATCAAGATCATATTTCTCTTATTTTAGAAATAACAGAAGCAGAAGATGGGGACCTAATTCTATTAGGAGCAGGAAGTACAAAGATTGTTAATCAATCACTGGATAGAGTAAGGCAATATATCGCAAAAGATTTAAAGCTTATAAAGAAAGACAAATGGAACTTTTTGTGGGTAACAGATTTTCCAATGTTTGAAAGAAATGAAGAAGAGAATAGATATGAGGCCTTACATCATCCTTTTTGTTCTCCCAAAGACATTAATTGTGAAAACTCAAAAGAATTAAAAGAAAAAATTAATGATTCTACAGCAAATGCTTATGACTTGGTACTAAATGGATTAGAGTTAGGAGGTGGTTCACTGCGTATCCATCAAGCCGAATTGCAAAGAGAAGTTCTTAGAACTGTTGGATTAACAGATAATGAAATTTCTGAAAAATTTGGTTTTTTAATTGAGGCTCTTGAAATGGGTGCCCCTCCTCATGGAGGCATAGCATTTGGGCTAGATCGAATAACAATGCTAATTTTGGGGGTAGATTCAATTAGAGAAACAATTGCTTTTCCAAAAAATCAACAAGCAAAATGTCTTTTAACAAATGCTCCTTCAAATGTCTCCAAATCCCAATTAAAAGAATTAGATATTGAAATAACAATTGATGAATAAAGTATTTATGGATTATCAATAATTTTTTTGTTTAAATAAAATATAAGGAGGTTGTGCTTAATTAAAATATTTAATGTCAAAATTTGTTTTTGTTACTGGAGGAGTTGTTTCTAGCATTGGTAAGGGTATTGTTGCAGCTAGCTTAGGAAGATTATTAAAATCTAGAGGATATAGCGTTTCAATACTGAAGCTAGATCCTTATCTAAATGTTGACCCAGGCACAATGAGTCCATTTCAACATGGCGAAGTTTTCGTTACCGAAGATGGAGCTGAAACAGATTTAGATTTAGGTCACTATGAAAGATTTACTGACACTGCAATGACTCGTTTAAATAGTGTCACTACAGGATCTATCTACCAAGCAGTCATTAATAAAGAAAGGAGAGGAAGTTACAACGGAGGTACAGTTCAAGTTATTCCTCACATAACAGGAGAAATAAGAGAAAGGATTCACAGAGTAGCAGCTAACAGCAATGCTGATATTGTTATAACTGAAATTGGGGGAACAGTAGGAGATATTGAATCTCTGCCATTTTTAGAGGCAATAAGAGAATTTAAAAATGATGTTAATAAAAATGATGTCGCTTATATCCACGTAACTTTACTTCCATATATTAAAACTTCTGGCGAAATAAAAACTAAACCTACTCAACATTCTGTCAAAGAGTTAAGGTCCATAGGTATACAACCAGATTTACTTGTATGTAGGAGTGATAAAGAAATTAATGAAGGTCTAAAAAGAAAACTTAGTGGTTTCTGCGGAGTTAATCTTAATTGCGTAATTGAAGCATTAGATGCTGACAGTATTTATTCAGTTCCCCTTTCTTTAAAGAAAGAAGGTTTATGTAAAGAGACCTTAAAGTGTCTAGAACTTGAAGATAAAGAATGTAATTTAGAGAATTGGGAAAAAATAATTCATAATCTTAGAAATCCTGGACAACCAATAAAAGTAGCTTTAGTTGGGAAATATATAGAACTTGGTGATGCATATCTATCTGTAGTGGAAGCATTAAGACATGCTTGTATTGAACAAAAAGCTTTATTAGATCTTCATTGGGTCAGTGCTGAAATGATCGAGGAAAAATCAGCCGAAAATTATTTAAATGATGTTGATGCAATTGTTGTTCCAGGAGGTTTTGGAAATAGAGGAGTGAATGGAAAAATTTCAGCAATAAAATTTGCAAGAGAAAATAAAATTCCATTTCTAGGTTTATGTTTAGGTATGCAATGTGCAGTAATAGAATGGGCAAGAAATATTGCTCAATTACCGGGAGCATCAAGCTCGGAATTGGAACCTGAATCTCCAAATCCTGTAATACATTTATTACCAGAACAAGAAGATATTGTTGACTTGGGTGGCACTATGAGATTAGGAGTTTATCCTTGTAGACTCCAAAAGGATACAACTGGGAAAGAACTATATAACGAAGATGTTATTTATGAGAGACATCGACATCGATATGAATTTAATAATTATTACAAACAAAGTTTTTTAGATTCTGGTTATAAAATCAGTGGCACATCTCCAGATGGCAGATTAGTAGAATTAATTGAGTTAGATAATCATCCATATTTTTTAGCATGTCAATACCATCCTGAATTTTTATCAAGACCTGGAAAACCACATCCATTATTTAAAGGCTTAATAAAAGCATCACAAAAAAAATTAACTAAATCAAATTAATATTACTTGTTTTTGTTGAATGAAATAATGACAAATTTCTTACCATTAGTAGAAAAATTTCATTCATTACAAGGAGAGGGGTTTCACACCGGTAAAAGTGCCTTTTTTATAAGACTAGCTGGATGTAATGTTGGATGCTCATGGTGCGATACTAAGCATTCTTGGGATCAAAAAAAATATCCTTTAATATCAATCGAAAAAATCGCAAATGAAATAAAAAAGGCTCGAAAAAAAGGAGCATCTTTTTTAGTTATCACAGGTGGTGAGCCGTTACATCATAATTTAGATAATTTGTGTAAAGCTATAAACATAGAAACCTCTAAAGGGGGAGGGGATCCAATAAAAATTCACATTGAAACGAGTGGAGTAAACAAAATATCAGGTAATTATGATTGGATTACATTATCACCAAAAAGACACTCGCCCCCAAAAACTTATTTTTTGGAGAATTGTAATGAATTAAAAATAATTATTAATGATCAAAAAGATATTGATTTTGCAATTGATATAAAGCAAGAAATAATTAATAGATTACAGAAGTTATCAGAAAAAAACAATTTTTATATGTTGAATAAAAAATATTATTTACAACCCGCATGGAAAAATAATGATGGGTTTTCCCTTACAATTGATTTTATTAAAAAAAATCCTGAATGGAAGCTCAGTCTTCAGACGCATAAATACTTAAAGATTAAATAGTCCATATGAATTTAAAAAACAAATCAGTAGTAATTTTATTATCTGGAGGTTTAGATTCTTCGACCGTTACAGGCTTAGCAAAAGCCTCCAATGCAAAGATATTTGGCTTATCTTTTAACTACGGGCAAAGACATAAAAAAGAATTAGATTCCGCATTAACAATAGCCAAGCACTTTGAAATAGAAGAATTCAAAATTGTAAATCTTGATTTATCTTTGTGGGGCGGTTCATCTCTAACAGATATAAAAAAAGATATCCCTGTTGATGGTATTCAGCTAAACACAATTCCCAACACATATGTACCTGGAAGAAATACAATCTTTATTTCTGTTGCGTTAAGTTATGCAGAAGCAATCAATGCTGATTTAATAGGCTTAGGTGTTAATGCTTTAGATTATTCCGGATATCCTGATTGCAGACCAGACTACATTAAAAAGTTTCAAGAGCTTGCTAACCTTGCTAACAAAAGAGGCAGAGAAGAAAATCCAATTAAACTTTGGACACCTTTAATAGACTTAAATAAAGAAGATATTATTCAATTAGCTTTTGATAATAATGTCCCTCAAGAAAAAACATGGAGTTGTTATTCAGGAAATTTAAAACCTTGTGGAAAATGTGATAGTTGCAGAATTAGAAAAAATGCCTTCAAAAAATGGAAAATGAAAAAAAATGAAAATTAAAACAAAAAAATTATCTAAGTGGCTTGACCCAGAATTGATTGCTAATCATTTTGCATTAAAATTTGGAGAACATGGATTATCTTGGTTAGATAGTGATGGCAAAGATAATGGGGAATGGTCCTTTTTAGGAGTAAACCCAAAAAAAGTTATTTGCTCAAGAGATTTAAATAATTTAGATATTAATAATAATCCATTTTTTAAATTAAAAAATATTGAAAAAGGATTTTGGATTGGATGGTTAAACTTTGAGGCAGGAGCGTACATCGAGCCAAAAAATCCATGGAAAAATAATGAAATAGCGACTTTGTGGATTGCATCTTATGATCCAATTATTAAATTTAATCTACTTTCAAATGAAATAATTCTTGAGGGAACTAATAATTCTGAATTGATGAAATATGAAAATATCATTTTTAATATTGATACTCAAAAAGAAAAAAACTCTATAAAAAATAACCTAAAATTTAATTTTTCAAAAATTAATTTAGAAGAATTAAGTAACCAATTTCAGCAAAATATTTTAAAAGTTAAACAATTAATATCAATAGGAGATATTTTCCAAGCAAATCTAACGACACAATGTGAAGTTGAAGCTTTGGAAACTTATAGTTCCTTAAGTATATATTCAAAGATAAGAAGCAAATTGCAGGGCCCTTTTGGAGGGATAATAATAAATAATTCAGAAGGTATAAATGAGGCAGTATTATCAACTTCCCCTGAAAGATTTTTAAAAATAGACAAAAAAGGTTATGTAGAATCAAGGCCTATTAAAGGGACAAGAGCCAGACACCAAGATTTAAATCAAGATGCTTTAAATGCTATAGATTTAATAACTAATGAAAAAGATAGAGCTGAAAATATTATGATTGTAGACCTTTTAAGAAATGATTTAAGCAAAGTCTGCGAAGTAGGAAGTATTGAAGTACCGGAAATATTAAAACTTGAAAGTTATTTAAAAGTTCATCATCTTACATCTGTGATTAGAGGGAAATTAAAAAAAACTAAAAACTGGGTCGACTTGCTAACTGCTTGTTGGCCGGGAGGCTCTATAACTGGCGCTCCAAAATTAAGATCCTGCCAAAGACTATATGAAATAGAAAAAAAAGCAAGAGGTCCTTACTGTGGATCATTTATCAAGGTTGACTGGAATGGAGAATTTGATAGCAATATACTTATAAGATCTTTTATCGTAAAAAATAAAAAAATTAATATATCTGCGGGCTGTGGAATAGTTAGTGATTCTGATCCAAAAAATGAAACAGAAGAACTAAAGTGGAAACTTTTACCTTTAATTGATTCGTTGAAATGAAAATAAGCATAGGCTGGCATAAAGATAAATGGCTAGATATTGAAAATATTTGTATCTCAGCAAATGATAGAGGTCTAAAATTTGGCGATGGAATTTTCGAAACTGTTTTAATAAAAAATAATAATGCTATTTTGATAGACGAACATATCCAAAGACTGGAAAATAGCAGTAAAGTTTTAAATATAAGTTTGAATATGAATAAATCATATTTGAAAGATATTATTAATTTAGGTATAAAAAAATTATCTATTAAAAACGATCAATTAGGATCAATAAGAATTAATTACAGCCGAGGTTTAAACAGAGGAAGATCAATAAGAATTAACGAAAATCAGCAAGATTTTGATATCAATAATTTATGGATTGAATTTTATATTATAGAACCTAATTTTTCTCCAATAAGTACATTTATAAGTCAAACAGAAAAAAGAAATCAATACAGTTTAATTAATCAATGTAAAACTTTCTCATATAATCAATCAATACAAGTATTAATAGAAGCTAATAAAAAATTATTTGATGATTGTTTAATGTTAAATACAGCAAATGAATTATGTTGTGGTAGTACTTTTAATATTTTACTTAAAAGAAAGAATAGATGGGTTACACCCAGAAAAGAAAGCGGATGTCTTCAAGGAATTATGGTTAAAAAAGCTATAGAATTAAAAATAATAAAAGAAGAGTTAATCTTACCTAAATTTTATAAAAATGATATTTTAATTGCTATTAATAGTTTATCTTGTAGACAAATTTATAGAGTGAATGATGTAGACTTCATAACAAGTTTTGATCCAAAATATTTCTGGGATTTGTTGTATAAATAGAATTATTTTTTCTCTGACAAAGAAGCATCAGATAGGTTACTTATATAGTTATTAACTTTAAAATCTACAATATTTCCAATAACAACTATTGATGGTGAAGTAAAACCTTTATTCCTAATTGTCTCAGCTAAATTACCTAATTCTGAAATCAAACATTTTTGATTATGCAAAGTTGCTTCTTGAATAACAGCACATTTAGTGTGCTCATACAAGCCACCTAAAATTAGTTCTCTAACAATAAATTCTATATTTCTAATACCCATATAAATTACTAAACCATCGGATGACTTAGCTAAAGTTCTCCAATTAACACTCTTTTTGTCCTTATTAATATCTTCATGACCAGTAACAAAAGTTATAGAGCTTCCTGCTTCTCGATGAGTTAATGGAATCCCAAAATATGATGGAGCAGCTATTCCAGAAGTTATACCAGGTACAATTTCGACTGATATACCATTTTTTTCTAAATAAGTTACCTCTTCACCCCCTCTTGAGAAAACAAATGGATCTCCCCCTTTAAGCCTTACAACATTCTTTCCTTCCTTTGCCAATTGTACAAGAAGTGAATTAGTCTTATTCTGAGGAACGGAACACTTACCAGCCCTTTTACCTACATTAAATATTTCAGTATTGATACTAGTTTCTTGTATGATTTCGGCAGAGACTAATGCATCATGGACCAAAGCATCACACGTTTTAATAAGTCTTAAAGCTTTTAAAGTTAGCAACTCAGGGTCTCCAGGACCTGCTCCAACTAAATAAACTATACCGGGCACATTAATCTCCATTAACAAGTATGGTAGTAGATGAAAATCGAATTGAATATAAATATCGTGAATAAAAGTTTATTCAAGCCAAGTAGAAAATTCATTTTATTCAGCGCTTTTGTAACTCTCCTAAATGATCGATTAAGCGAAAGTATTCTTTTGCCAATTTTACCTTCTTTTGTTTTACTTTTTGACTCAAAAGCTAGTACTTATGGTTTACTTTCTTGTACTTATCAATTAGCACAATTTACAGCTTCTCCTTTTATTGGGCTTATGAGTGATAGATATGGAAGAAGACCCGTAACTCTTTTTTGTATAACTGGCTCAATTATCGGAATATCAATATTATCATTTACGGTTTTATTTGATTGGTCAACTTCAATAGCTACTATCCCCTTGTTTTTATTATTTATAGCAAGACTTATAGATGGTCTGAGCGGTGGAACTGCAGCAACGGCGACTACTATTCTTGCAGATATTTCTAGCCCTGAAAAAAGGGCAAAAACATTTGGACTTATTGGAGTAGCATTTGGTCTAAGTTTTTTCTTAGGGAATATATTCGTTGTAATTTTTGCCAAAAATACTAATAATAATTTCATTATTCCAGTAATTATAGCCTCAATAATTCCAATTATTAACTTTATGCTTGTATTCTTTTATTTACCAGAAACTAAGCCTAAAAATGAATTTAACAAATCAAAACAACTTTTAAAAAACCCTTTAAAGCAATTATTTAAAGTATTTAAAGAAGAAAAAATAAGAAAATTATCTCTAGCTTTTTTTATATATTTCATAGCCTTTACTGGACTAACAAATATTTTAATATTTTTCCTCCAAGAATCTCTTAATTGGACGACTAAGGCATCCAGTGGAACTCTTGTAGTGGTTGGTGTGATAGCAATAATAGTACAGGGTGGACTAATTGGTCCTTTAGTAAAAAAATTTGGAGAAATGAAACTAACCTTGATTGGTTCAGGATTTATCCTTTTAGCATGTTTCCTCTTAATAACTACACCTCAAGCAAATGCAACGGTGAATATTTATTCAGCAGTTTCATTTTTAGCTGTTGGAGCAGGTTTAATTACACCTACTTTAAGAGCATTAATTTCAAAAAAATTAGATGGTGATAATCAAGGATCAATACTTAGTAATTTGCAAGGTCTTCAAAGTCTTGGTGGGGTTTTAGGTATAGCAATGGCTGGACGAGTTTATGACGAATTTGGTCCGAAAGCACCATTTTTTGCAGGGTCAATTATTTTACTTTTTATGATCTACCTTATTGCTCAAGGAAAAAATAACAAAATTTCTTATAATTAATAATTAAATCACCTTAATGAAATACGAACCAAGTAACTACATTAATAGAGAATTAAGTTGGATTGACTTTAATAAACGAGTTCTTCTTACTGGCATGGGTAGAGAATATAAAATACTAGATAAAATTAAATTCTTTTCAATTTTCAGTAATAATCTTGATGAATTTTTTATGGTTAGAGTTGCTTCGCTAAAAGCTCAGGTTGAAGCAGGAATTAGAAAAAAAAGTATTGATGGGCTCACACCTAAAGAACAACTAAAAAAAATAAACAAAGAAGTTAAACACCTTACTAGCATACAAGAAAACCATCTAAATAATGAGTTAAATATTGAGCTTAAGAATGAAGGTATTTACATACAAAAATATGATGAGCTTGATGAAAATCAAAAAAATTGGTGTAATAATTATTTTCTATCTTCAATTTTTCCTTTATTAACTCCATTAGTTGTTGATCCTGCTCACCCATTCCCTTTTATAAGTAATTTAAGTCTTAATTTAGCGGCTCTTATTAATGATGGGGAAGAATCTAAAAATCAATTTGTAAGAATAAAAATCCCCACAAAAAATATTGGGAGATTTATACTCATTCCTGATGAAATTATTGGAGCTAATGATGAAAAAGAACACTACTTTATAACTGTTGAAGACTTGATTGGAAACAATATAAATTCTTTATTTAAGGGCATGAGATGCCTTAGTTATTCTTTCTTTAGAGTAACAAGAGACGCAGATTTAGAATTAAAAGAACTTGAAGCTGACGACTTACTATTGGCAGTTGAACAAAGCTTGCAAAAAAGGAGATTAGGGGGAGATGTAGTCAGATTAGAAGTAGAAGAAAATATTCCAAAAAATATCTTAAAATTACTTATTGAGAGTATTGCCATTCCAGAAGAATATATTTATTTTTGCAAAAGCATATTAGGACTTGATGATTTAAATTATCTCACAAAAATTAATCGAGAGGATTTAAAAGAAAATTTATTCATTGGAGACACACATCCATTATTAAAATCACTTGATTCTTCTAAAGATAAAAACTTTAACTCTATTTTCAGCATTCTTAGAAAACAAGATATTCTTCTTCATCACCCATACGATTTATTCAAAACGTCAGTTGAAGAATTTATCAATCAAGCTGCTGACGACCCCCTTGTATTAGCTATTAAAATTACTCTTTATAGAGTTTCAAAGGATTCTCCTATTATTAATGCTTTGATGAGAGCCGCTGAAAATGGGAAAGAAGTAATGACTCTCGTTGAACTCAAAGCAAGATTTGATGAGGATAACAATATCCAATGGGCTAAACAGCTAGAACAGGCGGGAATTCATGTAGTTTATGGAATAATTGGTTATAAAACACATACCAAGATTTCGTTAGTAGTTAGAAAAGAAAAAGGAAGTTTAAGAAATTATTTTCATATTGGAACTGGTAATTACAATTCAAACACTTCTCGTTTTTATACGGATATAGGATTACTCTCTACAGATCCTGATATCTCCTCTGATTTAATTGAATTATTTAATTACTTATCAGGATTCTCTAAACAAACACCTTATCAAAAGTTATTAGTATCTCCAACATCATTACGAAAAAAATTCATTTTTTTGATAAAAAGAGAAATTGAAAGTGCCAAAAACGGAAACAAGGGAGAAATTATTGCAAAAATGAATTCGTTAGTAGACCCAGAAATTATTCAATTACTTTATTTAGCTTCTAAAACAGGAGTTAAAATTAATCTAATTATTAGAGGAGTATGTTGTTTATATCCTCAAAGAGACAATTTAAGTGAAAACATTACCGTAACAAGTATTATTGGTCATTTTCTTGAACATTCCAGAATTTTTTGGTTTTATAATAACAACAATTCAGAAGTTTATATTGGCAGTGCAGACTGGATGAGAAGAAATTTAGACAGAAGAATAGAAGCTGTTACACCTGTAGAGGACTTAAAGTTAAAATCTCAATTATATAATCTATTACAAACTTATATTGATGATAATTATTACTCATGGGTAATGAACAAAGATGGAAATTACACAAAAAAGAAAGCTGATTCAAACTTAAAACGCTCTCAAATTGATCTAATAAATAATTTGTAAAAAGATTGATTTTTATAACATTTTCAAAAATTACTTAATATTTTTAAAAATTTTATATTTATTAAAAACCCTGTCATGCAAATAGTTCTGAGGAAATATTAGTAAAATTTAATTTTTTTGTCTTTAAAGTTTCAACGCAAAAGTAGTTTTTATTTCAATTTCAGTGCTAGCTTTTTAAAAAATCCATTTTAGGAGGCCAGGGTGATGGGGATCCCTCTGGAATCTGGAAAGAGTTCTTCAAAAAATAATATTGAAGAACCTAGATTGCCAAACACTGCGGGCAAAACTCGCAAAACAAAATCCAGCTTAACTGCTAAACAGAGCCAAAAAAAATCTGCAAGACTTGCTTCAGATTCTATAGGTTATTACTTAAGTAGTATAGGAAGAGTTCCTCTTCTAACTGCTGCAGAGGAAATAGAACTAGCACATCATGTTCAAAACATGAAAAAATTGCTAGAAATTCCTGAAGTTCAAAGATCATCTCGAGATCGTCATTTAATTAAAATTGGTAAAAGAGCCAGAGATAGAATGATGGCGGCTAATTTAAGACTCGTAGTATCTGTTGCAAAAAAGTATCAAAATCAAGGTTTAGAGTTATTAGACTTGGTACAAGAAGGTGCTATCGGCTTAGAAAGGGCTGTCGATAAATTTGACCCAGCAATGGGATATAAATTTTCTACTTACGCTTATTGGTGGATTAGACAAGGAATGACAAGAGCTATTGATAATAGTGCAAGAACAATTCGGTTGCCAATTCACATTAGTGAAAAATTATCCAAAATGCGAAGAGTTTCGCGAGAACTATCTCATAAATTTGGTAGGCAACCTACCAGATTAGAAATGGCTTCAGCAATGGGTATTGAACAAAAAGATTTAGAAGACTTAATCTCTCAAAGCGCTCCATGCGCATCTCTTGATGCTCATGCAAGAGGCGAAGAAGATCGTAGTACTCTTGGTGAACTCATTCCAGATCCAAACGGCGAAGAACCTATGGAGGGTATGGATAGAACTATCCAAAAAGAACATTTAGGAACTTGGCTTGCTCAATTAAATGAAAGAGAGCAAAAAATTATGAAACTTAGATTTGGCTTAGATGGAGAAGAACCTCTTACTCTCGCTGAAATAGGAAGACAAATCAATGTATCTAGAGAGAGAGTCAGACAACTAGAAGCAAAAGCAATATTAAAACTCAGAGTAATGACTACTCATCAAAAAGCAGCATAATTACGTTGTTCAAATTTGCATTAATTATAATTTATATATTTATTATTTTTTTAATATCAATAATTTACAAAGGTTTTAATCCAAATAATAAAGAAGCTCTTAGAAAAATTATACATATTGGAATAGGACCTTTGATTCCTTTAGCTAAATTTTTAGAAATTAATCAAACATCTGCACTTTATTTTACGGGACTTGTCTCAATATTAACTTTCATAAATTACCAATCTAAATTATTCCCAAATATTGAAGATGTAGACAGAAAAAGTTATGGGACATTATTTTATTGTCTTAGTTTATTTATTTTAATTTATTTTTATTGGAATAAAGATCCTACTTCTCTCATCGCTGGTTTTTTTATAATGACATTTGGTGATGGGTTTGCTGGATTAATAGGTAAAAACTTTGAATCCAAAAGTTGGTTTTTTGGGGATCAAAAAAAGTCCCTTTTTGGAACAATGACCATGTTCTTAATTAGCTTAATAATAGTTATTAGTTTAAGTTATTTTCAGAAATATCCAATTAATATAAATTCTATTACTATTGCTTTTATTAGTACCGTTCTTGAACAGTTTAGTATTTTTGGAATAGACAATTTAATTGTGCCAATTTCGGCGGCATTTTGCTTTAACTTTTTTATTACAGGTTTATAAATTATAAAAGTGAATCATACAAAATCTTGAGCAAATCTTTTGTTGTATCAACATTTATGCAAGCGTCAGTGATACTTCTTCCATATTCAAGATCCTTTCTATTTGTTAGTTTTTGATTCCCTTCCTTAAGATGGCTTTCCAGCATAACTCCTAAAATATTTTTTTCGTTATTACTTAATTGATTTGCTACGTTTTTTAGTACATCAGATTGCTTTCTATAATCTTTATTAGAATTTCCATGGCTACAATCAATCATAACTTTATAAGGCAGATCACTTTCTTGTAATTTTGACGAAATGCTTTTTACATGTTGATTTTCAAAGTTAACTCCTTTAGAACCTCCCCTTAAGACAATATGACCATCTGGATTACCAGTAGTATTGACAATAGATGCATAACCATGATCATTAACCCCTAAAAAATGATGAGATTTTGAAGCTGATTGCATCGCATTAATTGCTGTACTAAAAGAACCATCCGTCCCATTTTTAAAACCTATAGGCATAGATAGTCCTGATGCCATCTCTCTATGCGTTTGACTTTCAGTAGTCCTTGCACCAATTGCTGTCCAGCTAATTAGATCAGCAATATATTGGGGAACTATTGGATCAAGGAGCTCAGTAGCTGCTGGTATTCCATGTATTGCTAAATAGGAGAGTAAATTTCTTGCCCTTCGTAGACCTGTATTAATATCATAGGAACCATCTAAATGCGGGTCATTTATTAATCCTTTCCACCCAATTGTCGTTCTTGGTTTTTCAAAATAAACTCGCATTACAATTTCCAATTTATCTTTGTATTTTTTTCTAAATTCTTGAATATACTCTGCATATTCTTTAGCAGCCTCAATATCGTGAATTGAACAGGGTCCCACTATAACTAAAAGCCTGGGATCATTTTGATGCAATATATTTTGTATTGATCTTCTACAATTAGCTACAGTACTAGCAGAAGTATAATCTAGAGGTATATCATTATGAAGTTTGCTTGGAGGTATTAATGGACGTGTTTCAACAACATGCAAATCAGATGTTTTTTCTAAAGATTGATTATTGGATGAAGTCGTCATTGATTAATTAAGAAATTTGAATATTTAAAAAAGCATTTATGAATACTCTCCTTATCAATATTAAAAATAACAATAGATTAGGCATTAAACCTCACAAATGAATAAATTGGAAACATTGCTCAAAGATTATGCGGATCATGTAGCTAAACGAGCTTCTAAAGGAATACCTCCATTGCCGCTAAATGCAGAGCAAACAAACTGTATTACTAAGTTTTTAGAACAAGATAGTAATCTCGATAGCTCGTATTTACTTGATTTGTTAATAAATAGAGTGCCACCTGGTGTTGATGAAGCAGCATATGTAAAAGCTAGCTGGCTTACAGCAATTGCTCAAGGTGAAAAACATTGCAGATACATTAACCCTGAAAAAGCAATTGAAATATTGGGTACGATGATAGGTGGATATAATGTTAATTCTCTGGTTGAAATAATTAAAGGAGACAATAGTTTACTAGCTAAAAAAGCTGCAGAGGTTTTAAAAAATATAATTCTTGTTTACGATTCAGCGAATGATATTTATGAATTATCTCAAAATAATATTTATGCAAAAGAGGTAGTAGAAAGTTGGGCAAATGCAGAATGGTTCAAAAGTAAAAAAGTTCTAGAAAAAGAAATTACTTGTCTAGTATTCAAAATTGATGGTGAGACAAATACAGATGACTTATCTCCTGCAGTTCACGCTACAACACGTCCAGATATACCAATGCATGCATTGGCTATGCTCGAATTTAAAAAACAAGATGGATTAAAAATTCTTAATGATCTCAAAAAACAAAAGATACAAATTGCTTATGTTGGAGATGTAGTAGGGACAGGAAGTTCAAGAAAATCAGCTATAAATTCACTGATATGGCATATAGGAGAAGATATCCCTTTTGTCCCAAATAAAAAAAACGGAGGAATAATAATTGGTAGCAAAATAGCTCCAATTTTCTTTAATACCGCACAAGATTCAGGAGCATTACCAATAGAAGCTGATGTATCTCATATGGAAACAGGAGACTTAATAAAAATATTTCCTTATGACGGAGTTATTAAAAAAATTGAAAAAAATGCCAAGACTGAATTGGTTATCAGTCAATTCGACTTGTATCCATCAACTATTACTGATGAGATTCGAGCTGGAGGTAGAATAAATCTTATGATTGGAAGGTCACTCACAGACAAAATAAGAAACAAATTAAACTATAAATCTAGCGAAATATTTATCCGACCAGAAAATCCACAAGAAATTAATTCTGGCTTTACTCAAGCACAAAAAATAGTAGGGAAAGCATGCGGTTTAAAGGGGGTTTTACCTGGAATGACCTGTGAACCAATTATGACTACAGTTGGAAGTCAAGATACTACTGGGCCAATGACTAGAGATGAACTTAAAGAACTAGCTTGTTTAGGATTCACTGCAGATTTAGTTATGCAAAGTTTTTGTCACACTGCTGCATATCCTAAACCAGTAGATTTGATTACGCACAAAGAATTACCTGACTTTATATCTCAAAGAGGGGGAGTGGCTCTAAAGCCTGGGGACGGCATAATTCATAGCTGGCTGAACAGAATGCTCCTTCCAGATACTGTTGGTACAGGAGGAGATAGTCATACAAGATTCCCTCTTGGAATTTCATTTCCTGGAGGCTCAGGCATCGTTGCCTTTGCTGCTGCAATAGGATCAATGCCATTAAATATGCCAGAATCAGTACTCGTAAAATTTAAGGGAAATTTATTACCTGGCATTACATTACGAGATTTAGTGAATGCAATCCCCCTCTTTGCAATTAGAAAAGGACTTTTGACAGTTGAGAAAGCAAATAAAAAAAATATATTTAACGGGAAAATTATGGAAATTGAAGGATTGCCTAACTTAAAACTTGAACAAGCTTTTGAACTAACTGATGCGACAGCTGAACGCTCATGCGCAGGAAGCACAATACTTTTATCTCAGGAAACTGTTGAAGAATACATAAGAAGCAATATTTGCCTTCTAGAAAAAATGATTGAGAGCAATTATGAAGATTCAAAGTCCATATCAAGAAGAATCAATGATATGAAAAATTGGTTAAATAAACCTGAATTAATTCAGCCAGATCAAAATGCCAATTACAAAGAAATAATTGAAATTGACTTATCAGATGTTAAACAACCTATAGTTGCTTGCCCCAACGATCCAGATAATGTGAAAGAAATTTCTGATGTTGCGAATACAAATATTGATGAAGTTTTTATAGGTTCTTGTATGACAAACATTGGTCACTACAGGGCTGCCGCAAAAGTTCTTGAAGATGTTAAAGATTTAAAAGCAAAACTATGGATTTGTCCACCTACAAAAATGGATGAGGAAACTCTAAAAAATGAAGGTTACTATGAAATATTTGAAAATTGTGGTGCAAGATTAGAATTGCCAGGTTGTTCTTTATGCATGGGAAATCAAGCTAGAGTAGATGAAGGATCAGTAGTATTTTCTACTAGTACAAGAAATTTTGACAATAGGCTTGGTAAAAATGCTCAAGTATTTTTAGGCAGTGCTGAATTAGCAGCAGTATGCGCACTTCTTGGAAAAATACCTGAAATAGAAGAATATCAGGATATTACTAAAAATAAAATAAATCCATATTCAGATGAACTTTATCGCTATCTTCAATTTGATGAAATACGCGATTTCAGCTTGACAAAGTAATTATGGACTATGCAAAACCTTATAAAAGAAAATATTAAAAAAACAAGTAATAACTCCTCTCGTAGCATTAAAAAATTACTCAAACAAAGATCTTTTGTTGTTGCAATATCACTTTTATTGACAGGCTTAGGAGCATCCATAACTAGCATATCTTTTAAAACTGGAATTTATTTTATTAACAATTGGAGATTAGCTCTATTAGACCAATTTCCATCAATTGCAGTTTTACCAATTTTTGGTGCTATAGGAGGTGCTTTAGCAGGATTTTTAATTAAAAATATTGCTCCTGCCGCAAAAGGTTCAGGAGTATGTCAAATAATGGGTTTTTTAAGACATAAAAAAGTTCCAATGAATCTGAGAGTAGGATTAGTAAAACTCATATCTGGCATTATTGCCATTGGTAGTGGCTTCCCATTAGGTCCAGAAGGTCCTTCTGTTCAAATGGGCGGATCAGTTGCTTGGCAAATGGCAAAATGGCTCAAGGCCCCATTAGCTTTTAGGAGGGTTATAGTCGCTGCAGGAGGTGGGGCTGGAATAGCTGCCGTTTTTAGCGCTCCTTTAGGAGGATTTGTTTATGCAATAGAAGAATTATTAAACTCTGCTCGACCAGTAGTTTTATTATTAGTTTTGATTACAACCTTCATAGCGGATTCTTCTGCTGATATTATTCAAGCCTTGGGATTAGATCCTAATGCAGGAGGATTTGATTTTAACCTAGGATTTTTAATCCAAAAAGAATATGACCCATCGGTATTTTTCTTGCCGATTGATTTTCTTTATTTGGTTTTGCTAGGAGTAATTGTGGGGATAATTGCAGAACTTTACAGTAAGTATATTCTTCTAATGCAAAACCTTGGAAAACTGTGGTATAAAAACAGATTTGTTTTAAAAATGAGTATTTGTGGTCTTATTTTAGGAACTATCTATTCGTTCTTACCAAGCACTTTTCATAATTTAGATAAGTTGCAGAAAATAATAGCTGAACAAAATATCAGTATTGAAATTGCACTCTTAACTGTATTAATTCTATTTATTACGACAGGTTTAGCTGCATCATCAGGAGCACCAGGAGGATTATTCTATCCAATGCTCACTTTAGGTGGTGCTATTGGGCTAATAATGGGAAGCTGGGTTGAAATAGCAACAGGTCATGCGCCAAGTACATATATATTTGCTGGAATGGGTGCCTTTGTAGCAGGCTGTTCTAGAACACCAATCACGGCAATGTTTTTAGCTTTTGCATTAACAAAAAATTTATTAATTATGAAACCAGTTCTCATTAGCTGTATTGCAAGTTTCCTCATAGCTAGAGCATTTAATGAAGAATCAATTTATGAAAGGCAAATTCAGATTGAATTAGAAGATTAAGAATTATTTGTCAGTCAAAAACAGCAGTTTTACTGTTATAAACAAAAACTTGATGATTTAAATGTAATCTAACGGCCCTTGCCAAAGCAACTCTTTCAATGTCTCTACCTTTTCGTATCAAGTCATCAACTTCATCTCTATGACTTACGTTGACAGTACATTGTTCTATAATCGGTCCTTCATCAAGATCTTTAGTGACATAGTGTGCTGTGGCTCCAATTAATTTAACACCCCTCTTCCATGCTCGATGATATGGTTGAGCCCCCTTGAAAGCAGGTAGGAAAGAATGATGAATATTTATTATTGATGAAAACTTTTGCAAAAAAGAGTCACTCAAAATTTGCATATATTTAGCTAATACAACAAGATCAATATCAAATTGTTCTATTAATTTTAGAATTTGATCTTCAACATCCGATTTCGAAGAATTAACATTATCAAAATAAACAAATTGTGAATTAAAGTCATTTGCAATACTTTCAAGATCAGGATGATTAGAAATTATAAGTGGGACATTCATTTTGAGTTCACCATTTCTTACCCGCCAAAGTAAATCAATTAAACAATGATTTTGTTTACTCACAAAAATAGCAACATTAGGTATTTCATCAGAATAATTAATATTAAATTTTCCATTTATATCAAGTATAATTTCTTGAAAACTTTCATAAATCTCTTTTCTATTAATTGTTGAATGAATACTATGCCATTCAATCCTACTGAGAAATAGTCCTGCATCTTGATCTGTATGATGATCTGAGTGCTTGATATTACCACCATAATTGGATATCCAACTTGTAAGTTGACTTACAAGGCCTGGACGATCAGGACAAACAATTTTAAATATGATTGAAGGATGTTCCAAAGAATTTTTAATTATTTAATCAAATAAGTTATTACATCTAATATATCAATGAAAAGATTAAAAGAAAATTTACAAAAACCACACATACTTATTGTAGGTGCTGGAATTATAGGAAAATTTAACGCAATAGAACTCTCTGAATTAGGTTATCAAATAACAATTGCTGATCCAGCTTTAGATAAAAATAGTAGTAGTGCTGCATTAGGTCTTTTAATGGGAAATATTTATCAGAAGAGAAATGGTAGAAGTTGGCTACTTAGAAAGCAAAGCCTTGGATTATGGCCAAAATGGATCAAATTTTTGCAAGAATTTAATCCGGAATTATATATAGAAAAACCATTAATACAATTGACCACAAATGATGAAAGATTTGAAAGGCTTAAGGAATTTGTTTACGAGAATCCAAACGAAGGACTTGAGATCGTAGAAGAAGAATCACTTATTAGTAAGAATATCAATAAGACATTCAAAACAAAAAATATAAAAGGAATTATTTCCCACAAAGATGGAAGAATAGATCCTATGTCTTTATTAAATACGTTAAATATTTACCTAAAAAGTAAAAAAATAAACTTTTTAAAAGATGAAATAATACAAATTAAAAAATTAAACAAAAAGTGGATTGCAGTGTCGAAAAACAATAACGAAATCAAAACTGACGCTATTGTTTTATGCAATTCTCTAAATGCACTAAATTTAATAGGAGACAAGCATCATAATATCCAACTAAAACCAGTCATAGGTCAAGCTATTGAAATTTGTACAAGTTCAGATGAAGTTAATTTATTATCTCTGCCAAAACATTTTAACATTAATGGCAAAAACATAATTTCTACAACAAAAAATAAAATTATAATTGGTTCTACAGACGAATATGATGAAAAACCAGAAGAGAATGTCTTCGAAAAACTTACTGATTTTATAGAGAATAAACCTAAATGGCTATCTAAAAAGAGAGTAACAAGAAAGTGGTTTGGAATTAGATCACGTCCTGAAGGGGAACCCTCGCCCGTTCAAAAAAACTTAAGTGATGGATTAATGATATGTACTGGTTTCTATAAAAATGGATTTTTACTTGCCCCTTCATGCTCTCATTGGGTAGCAAATGAACTAAAGAAATATTTTATTTAATCTTTTGTCTCTGTGAAATCTGCATCAATTACATCATCATCACCACTTGCATTGTTTGAATCATTAGGTTCAGAAGCTTCTGGAGCTGGAGGTTGATTGCCTGGCTGTTGATATACTGAAGAACCGATTGCATAAAGTTCTTGTTGAAGTTCTTCTAACAGTTTCTTCATTGATTCATAATCTTCTTTTGAAGTTGCCTCTTTTAATGCTTTGCTTTTTTCTTCTACCTTAGTTTTGGCGGATGCATCAACTTTATCCCCAAGTTCTCCCAGTTGTTTTTCTGTTTGATAAACGAGAGTTTCAGCTTGATTCTTTAGATCAATTTTCTCTCTTTTTTCTTTATCGACAGATGCATTGGATTCAGCATCTTTAACCATTTTTTCAACTTCATTATCTGAAAGAGTTGAGGCACCCGTGATAGAGATAGATTGTTCCTTACCGCTTCCTTTATCTTTTGCAGTGACACTTAAAATACCATTCGCATCAATATCAAAAGTTACTTCTATTTGCGGAACACCTCTTGGAGCAGAAGGGATACCGTCAAGTCTAAAGGTTCCTAAACTTTTATTATCTGAAGCCATTTCTCTTTCACCCTGCAAGACATGAATCTCAACATTAGTTTGACCATCAACAGCAGTGGAATAAGTCTCAGATTTTTTAGTTGGTACGGTTGTATTTCGAGTAATCATTTTTGTCATTACTCCTCCCAAAGTCTCTACCCCTAGAGATAGTGGCGTAACATCTAACAATAAAATATCTTTCACTTCGCCTGCTAAAACACCTCCTTGAATAGCTGCACCTACAGCAACTACCTCATCTGGATTTACAGTTTGATTAGGATCTTTTCCTGTAACACGCTTAACTAACTCTTGAACAGCTGGCATTCTAGTTGAACCACCAACCATAACTATTTCATCAATCTCACCAGTAGAGAGCTTGGCATCCTTAAGGGCTTGCTCTACTGGGACTCTACATCTATCGATTAATTTAGAAGCAAGCTCTTCAAAATTTGCTCTAGTCAAATTTAAATCAAGATGCTTTGGACCTTCGGGGGTAGCTGTTATAAAAGGTAAATTTATTTCACTTTGAGTAGCATTTGAAAGTTCAATTTTAGCCTTTTCAGCAGCTTCAGTAAGACGTTGTAAAGCTTGCTTGTCCTGTCTTAGATCAATACCTTCGTTAGTTTTAAAAATACTTGCAAGATGATCAACAATACATCTATCGAAATCGTCGCCTCCTAAATGAGTATCACCAGAAGTTGATAAAACTTCAAAAACACCGTCTCCAACTTCCAACACTGAAACGTCAAAAGTTCCACCTCCCAAATCAAAAACAAGTATTCTTTCATTACTTTTTTTATCTAATCCATATGCTAAAGCAGCAGCTGTGGGTTCATTAATTATTCTTAAAACTTCAAGCCCTGCTATTTTTCCAGCATCCTTTGTAGCTTGTCTTTGAGAATCATTAAAATAAGCTGGAACTGTTATGACCGCTTGAGTAATATTTTCACCTAAATATTTTCCAGCATCTTCAGAAAGTTTTCTTAAGACCTGAGCACTCACTTCCTCAGGAGAAAACTGTTTATCTAAAACTGGACATTTTAATTTTACATTTGATCCAGCTTTTTCAATTCCATAGCTAACTTCTTTTGATTCCTCATTAACTTCATCAACTCTTCTGCCAACAAAACGCTTAGCAGAGTAAAAAGTATTATCAGGGTTCATAACAGCTTGGCGTTTTGCAATCTGGCCAACAAGTTGATCTTGATTCTTTGTATATGCGACAACAGATGGCGTTGTTCTGAAACCCTCTGCATTTGCTATTACAGTGGGTTTACCACCCTCCATGACAGCAACACAACTATTAGTTGTACCTAAATCGATTCCAACAACCTTCCCCATGGATAAATACTTTCTTTAATATTCTCCATAATCGGTCATCGACGTCATTATTGTTACTCTAAAACGAGGTGTGGTTCCCGAACAGATTACAATTTTTCTTTAAAATCTCTCTAAAAAATGATTACAAGTCAAACATCATTTCTTGCTTTAATTGGAAATCCAGTAAATCATTCTTTATCTCCAATAATGCAAAATGCAGCTATTCAATATTTGGACCTTGATTTAATTTATATAGCAATTCCTTGTAAAATCGAAGACCTAGAAATAGTGGTTAACAGTTTAAAAAAAATTAATTGTAAAGGATTAAATATCACAATTCCTTTCAAACAACGAGTATTTAATTGTTGTAATGAAATATCTCCAGTTGCAAAAAAAGTAAAGGCTATAAATACCCTTAAATTAAAAGATAATAAAGAGTGGAGTGGGACAAATACGGATATTGATGGATTTATCTATCCTTTAAAAAAAATTAATTTAATAAAAAAGACTGGTGTAATATTAGGCTCTGGAGGCTCAGCAAGATCAGTAATTCAAGGTCTCATAAATTTAAAATTATCAAAAATTTCCATTATTTCACGTAATACAAAAACTTTAAATGAATTAATTACCAACTTTAAAAATGAAATCAAAATAGAAGGCTTACTGAACACTAATACCAAAACTGATAATTTAATTAAAGAAGCAGATTTAATTGTCAATACAACTCCGGTAGGCATGAATAAAAGCACAAATGATGATGAAATACCATTTGGGCAAAGTTTTTGGAGCACTATAAATTCAAAAACAATTGTTTATGATCTAATTTACAATCCTTCACCTACACCATTTTTAAAATTTTGCGATAAAAAAGGATGCATGACTATAGATGGAGTACAAATGCTAATTGCTCAAGGAGCAAAATCATTATCATTCTGGACAGACGGGTTAGAAATACCTTTTGAGGTTATGCATGATGCATTAAAAAAATATCTTTAAACTTTATAAATAATTTTAAATATGAGGAATTTGACCTTGATAAGGTATCGTAAATAATGCACAGACGCTCATTAAACAAATTCTGAGCCAAAGACCTTGTCTGAAAACCATGACTGATCAAATTTATTACGAAACAATGTACATTCTCCGCCCAGATATAGCGGAGAATGAAGTCACTAATCATATTGACAAATACAATAAACTCCTTGAAGAATTAGGTGGGAAAATCCTTGATAGCCAAATGAGAGGCAAAAGAAGGTTAGCTTATCAAATAGCAAAACATAGAGAAGGGATTTATGTTCAATTAAGTCATCAGGGGGATGGTCAACATATTTTTAAAATAGAAAAAGCCATGCGTCTGAGCGAAGATGTTATTAGATATATGACAGTAAAACAAGAAGGGCCTTTACCAACACCAAAGCCTTCAAATAAAGGGTCTAACCAAATAGATAAAAAAGAAAATAGAATCAATGATACAAATAAGAAGGAAGAGCCTAAGGCAGAAGAATCTAAAGAAAAGAACATATTAAAAGCAGAAACTCCCACTCCAGAAATTAAAGATTCTAAGGAAACTGCAGAATCTTAAATTTTAATTATTCATTCTTTGAATTTAATTCTGCCCATATTTTATTAGACATACCCCACATATAAATAAAACCTTCCGCATGCTTGTGATTGAAAATATCTTCTTTACTGTAAGTTGCTAAATCTTCTCTGTAAAGTGAATTATTTTCAGAAGAACGGCCAATTATAATCGCATTTCCCTTATGTAATCTTATTTTGACTTTACCATTTACTGAATTTTGGGTGTGATCAATAAAGCCATCTAATGCAGTCTTTAAAGGACCGAACCAAAAGCCCTGATAAACTAGTTGACCCCATTTTTTTTCGACTATATTTTTAAAATCTAAAACATCTGGATTTAATGTTATTGATTCTAATTCTTTATGAGCTTTTATAAGAAGTAAAAGACCAGGCGTTTCATAAATTTCTCTACTCTTAATACCGACTACTCTATCTTCAATCATATCAATTCTTCCGAAACCATGTTCACCTGCTAGAGAATTAGCTTTTTGGATGATCTCAACTGGACTCAAAAATTCATTTCCTATTGCAATAGGAAATCCATTTTTAAATAGTATTTCTATATCTTCCGATGCATTAGGTGCCTCTTCAATAGAAGAAGTCATGGAAAAAATATCCTCGATTGGCTCTTGCATTGGATCTTCTAATAACCCAGCTTCAATACTTCTACCAAGAAGGTTGACATCAATTGAATATGGTGATTTTTTTGATACTGGAGCAGGAATTCCATATTTTTCACCATACAAAATTGCTTCCTCCCTACTCATATTCCATTCTCTAGCAGGGGTAATAATCTGCAAATCAGGACCTAGAGCATTAATAGCCAAATCAAACCTTACTTGGTCATTACCTTTACCCGTACAACCATGAGCTACTGCATCAGCATTTAATTCTCTAGCTATAGTTACAAGATTTTCTGCTATCAACGGCCTAGCTAGAGCAGTAGATAATGGATACTTGTCACCATATAGTGCATTTGCTCTAATAGCTGGGAATGCGAATCTCTCTACAAAATTATCAACTAAATCACCAATTATTGATTTTGAAGCCCCAGAATTTAAAGCTTTTTGTCTAATACTCTCTAAATCATCTCCTTGTCCAAGATCAGCTACAAAGGTTACAACTTCTTCAATTCCGTATTCATTTTTTAAGTAAGGAATACAAACACTAGTATCAACCCCACCTGAATAGGCAAGAACAACTTTTTTTACCTGCTGCATTTAAAATTTACCTCTAGTGTTTATCTGAAATACTAATTTATTTCAGTTTTCAAAAGTTTATTAAAAACTAATACCATTGTAACTACAAGTGATGGTCCAAAAACTAGTAACAGAATAAGATAATTATTAATTAATAAAACCTCTGGTTTTAAGAAGCCATACCATTTAAAAAAAATTGCAAGCAATACTGACAAAGGCCAAATTAAAAAATATTTTAAATTCTTTTTATCAAACATGAATTTTAAATTACTTAATTGTGTATTATGTTATAAAGATGAAGCATTTTTCATAATGGACTCTAATAAATTGACAATTAAATTAAATGAAATTGCCGAAGTCAATCCGGCTTTAACTTGTTATCACAGAAAAGACCCTGCACCTGTTTTACCATTAAGAGAAGAACCTGATTTATTATCTTGGCTTGAGGAAACAGGAAGACTTGTAGCTGAAAAAGATGGAGATTCACAAGAAATTAGTACAATTGAAGAGGAAGAACTCTCAGCTTTAATGGGTGAAAAAGAGGATTATAAATCTGAGGAAGAATCTTCAGATGATGAGTGGGAAGATTAATAAACTAAACTTTAAGTTATTATTTACTTTAATTTCATTAGCATTATTTGTAAATTCTTATTGGTTTGATAATTATATTTTAATAGGTATTTTCTTTATATTTTTTTGTATTTCTTTATTGGGAACAAAATATGGTTTAAATTTCATTAATAAACTAAATTTATTTCAAAATATTAGAGATGAAGGTCCTGCTAATCATTTAAGCAAAAAAAATACTCCCACAATGGGAGGAGTTTTTATTTTCATACCTTATTTAATACTACTCTTAATATTAAATATTAAATATAAAGATATTAGTATTTTTCTATTATTTTTCTGCAGTTTATCTTTTTTTACTATAGGAATTTTGGATGACTATATAAGTATTAGAAAAAAGGGAAATACAGGTTTAAAATCTAACGAAAAATTTATATTACAATCACTAATTTCAATAATATTCATTATTTTAGCTTCGCAAAATAATTATATTAATCCTTTAATTACAATATCTAATAATTGGGAAATAGATACTAACTTAATGATTTTTCCAATTTCTTTTATTACTTTAGTTGGTTTAAGTAATGCAGTAAATTTAACTGATGGGCTTGATGGCTTAGCGTCTGGGTGTAGCTCAATAGTATTTTATGGGGTTGGTACAGAAATATTGCTCAAAGGTCAGAAAGAATTAATACTATATAGTTTTATTTGCTTTGCACTCTCAGGGTTATGTATGGGGTTTCTAAGATTTAATAAATATCCTGCAAAAATATTTATGGGGGATACTGGATCTTTAACTATTGGGGCCACATTAGGATCAATTACGATACTAACTAATAGTTTTTTTACGTTATTTATCATGTCAGGAATATTTATAATTGAAGCATTATCAGTGATTATTCAAGTTAGTTTTTTTAAAATCACAAAAAAAATGTTCAAGAAAGGAAAAAGAATCTTTTTAATGACACCAATACATCATCATTTTGAGCTAAAGGGTATCAAAGAAGAAAAAATAGTTGAAAATTTTTGGAAAATAAACACATTATTAGTAGTTTTGGGTATAGTTTTAAAAATAATTCTTTAAATAGTATTCATATGAGTTTCTTTACATGGAAAGATAAAGGCTTAACAAGTGACTGTTCCAGTCTTGATGCAATGGCTTCTCGATTTGAGGAAACAGCTAACTTAATGAAAAGATTATCTGAAAAAGGTTTTCAATTAAAAAAAACACAAAAAAATCAATTAATCATACATTCTGATCCAAAAGTTTTTGATCAATGGGGTTTCATAAGTGAAGAATTACCTTTCAAACAACTTAGCTTAATACCAGATGATGAATCAATAATAGATTTTTGAGAATGGCCTTCCATTATTGATAAATAATTTCTTACATGAGTGTTCCAACTGAAATGTCTATGAACGCCCTCGATACCATTTCTACTCCATAACTTCCATTGAGCTAGATTTGAAATACCTTTTTCAAGAGTAAATTTCAACTTATTGATATCAGTCACATCTACTAATAACCCATTTGCACATTTTAAATTAATATCTTTAGGGCCACCATCATCTGTAGAAATAAATGGCAATCCACAAGAAGATGCTTCTAGCAAGGTTAAACCGAAAGGTTCTGTTAAGGCAGGATTAACAAAGATTCCTCCTCGACTTGCTGCCCATCTATATATTCCAGGAATATTATCTGGAGAATGCTTTTTTGGATATGCCACTTTTCCATATAAATTATATTTATCTATCATTTCAAAAATATCTTGAAAAACATCTCTTTGTTGAGAGTCAAGTTTTGATGTATTTTCTCGACAACCTAAAACTAAAATTAAATTAGTATTTCTCTTTAATTTTTCTGATCTTCCAAAAGCCTCAACTAAAGATGGAATATTTTTTCTTCTTACTGCTCTAGAAATAGTCAGAAAAGAAGGCTTACTTAAATCTTTTAAGAAAGGAAGCATCATTTTATCAATTTCAGAAGTCTCAGTGGTTGAATGAATATGATGAAATTTTTTGTGGTCAACTCCAGGAGCAATTACTTTAGCTTTTTCAGAGGAAAAAGAAAAATATTGAGAATATTGATATACAGATTCTTGTTTAGTGCTTGTAACAACAATATCGGCATATTTTAAGGCCTCTTCTTCTGCATTAATTCTTTTACTAATAAAGTACAGCTTTTCAATTTGATTAGTCTTTAAACCAGCCTCAAGTAGTTTTCTTTTCTTCTCTCTTCCCAAAGAATGCCCAGTGAAAACTAAAGGAAGTTTAAGAGCTTGACTTAATCGAACTCCTACATATGCAGCATCTGCATAATGAGCATGAATCCAACTTGGCTTATTTTCATTCTTTTGATAATGACAAATAAGGTTTTGTGTTAGTTCATCTAAGTATGGCCAAAGTAATTCTTTTCTTAAATATTTGCTGGGGCCAAATTGAAATCTTAGTATTTTCGCTCCAGGTACAATAAATTCTTCCTGTTTTGAGTAATCAGGGTCTACTTTCCTATCTTTAATAAGACGAGTAACTAAATCTACTTGAGCAACTTCAGATGTATTCGCTAAACTTTTAACTAGTTCCAAAACATATTGAGTTTGCCCACCAGTATCTGAATCTTTACCTAATTCAAGATTATTTGACCTTATCAAACCATGCAGATGCAAATGTAAAAGTTTCAAACTCATTTTTGCACTTCACGTATATAATCTCTATTAGAAATAAGATATTTTTTAGTTAGAAATATAAAGAAAGCATTATGATTTTTTAATTTTAAATTAATAAAAATGCTGAAATTAATTGCTATAACTATTATTTAATAACTTTATAAAAGGATAATTGCAAAATTATTATATAAACAATGCGAAGAAATACAACTATTAAACCTCTCTATTTAAAGCTTCTTTAAGATATTTTGCAGTATAGCTTGTTGAATGATTAGCAACATCTTCAGGAGTACCCTCCACTATAATTTCTCCCCCTTTATCACCCCCATCAGGTCCAAGATCAATTATCCAATCAGAACATCTTATAACATCTAAATTATGCTCTATTACAACTACAGAATTACCTTTGTCTACTAATCGTTGAATAACATCCATTAATTTATGAACATCATAAAAACTTAATCCCGTTGTTGGTTCATCAATTAAATATAAAGTTTTTCCAGTAGCTCTTTTTGATAATTCAGTTGCTAATTTTACTCTCTGAGCTTCGCCACCAGATAATGTGGGAGCTGGCTGTCCTAATTTGACATAACCAAGTCCTACATCAACTAATGTAGATAATCTATCAGCTGCTTGTGGAATAGCAGAAAAAGTTTCAGCAGCTTGCTCAACAGTCATTTCTAAAACATCCGAAATATTAAAACCTTTATATTTAACTTGAAGGGTTTCTCTATTAAAACGTGCCCCTTTACATACTTCACATTGTACATAAACATCAGGTAGAAAATTCATTTCAATGACATTAACCCCTTGACCTCGACAAGCTTCACATCTTCCTCCTTTGACGTTAAAACTAAATTGACCCGCCTGATAACCTCTTGCTTTGGCTTCAACAGTCGCAGTAAATAACTGCCTAATTGGATCAAAAGCACCAGTATAAGTAGCAGGATTAGATCGCGGTGTTCTTCCAATAGGAGATTGATCAATAACAATCACTTTATCTATAGCTTTAATACCCTTTAACTCTTTAACACCTTTTGGAAAAGGAACTTTTAACCCCAAAGAATGGCAAAGTGCAGGGTGTAATAATTCATTAACTAAGGTACTTTTTCCACTTCCACTTACGCCAGTAACAGAAACTAGTCTCCCTAAGGGAAATTCGACTGATATATCTTTTAGATTATTCTTAAAACAGTTATTTAATATTAAACTTTTCTTAACTGAAGATCGTCGCTCTGTTGGAGTAGGAATTGATTTCCTTCCACTAAGATAAGCTCCAGTTAAAGACTTTTCTGCTTTTAAAACATCATCGAATGTGCCTTTTGCAATAATTTCTCCTCCATAAACGCCTGCCCCAGGACCTATATCAACTAAATAATCTGCAGATTTCATAGTATCTTCATCATGTTCTACAACAACCAAAGTATTTCCTAAGTCTCTGAGATTTTTTAATGTTTCAAGCAATCTATCATTATCTCTTTGATGCAAACCAATACTAGGTTCATCAAGTACGTATAAGACTCCCGTTAAACCAGCCCCTATTTGAGTTGCTAATCTGATACGCTGTGCTTCACCCCCTGATAAAGTCATAGCTGGTCTATCTAAAGTTAAATAATCCAAACCTACATTGATCAGAAACTTTAAACGTAATCGAATTTCTTTTAAAACTAATTCACCTATTTGTTTTTGTTTCTCAGATAAAGAAATATTATCTTTTATATTTTTACTTTTTCCCATTATTTTCTCTATGTTATGTAGGGTTTCAGAAACACTAATCGAAGTTAAATCTGTGATATTGTACGGTCCAATCTTGACAGCAAGTGCCTCAGGTTTTAATCTTTTGCCGGAACAAGTTTTACAAGGCACTAACTCTAAATATTTTTCCAACTTTTGCTTAACTAATTCTCCATTAGATTCGCTCAATTGCCTTTCTAAGATTGGCAAAATTCCTTCAAAAGGCCTTTCGAAACCACTAGAAGTTTTAAAGCGACTATCAGCTTGTATTAAAATTGGCTTATCTGAACCTGCAAGTAAAACATTTTTCTGTAAATCACTCAAATCTTTCCATGGGGTTTTTAATTCAAAGCCATAAGCTTGACCGACTGAATAAAGTAATGAGAAATAATAAGTATTATCTTTTTCACTCCAAGGAGCTATAGCAGCATAAACAGGTAAAGAAGTATCTGGTATTACTCTATCTGCAGTAAATTTCTTTAAATAACCGATACCATGGCAATCAGGACAAGCACCATATGGACTATTAAAAGAAAATAATCTTGGTGACAGTTCTTCAACAATAGATCCATGGATAGGACATGCATAATTCTCTGAATATAACTTTTCTTTATCTAGATTAGGAGGTAAAACTTCTCCTTTTTTAGGAACAACTTCCACAATTGCAAGACCATCTCCTCTTTTGAGACAAGTTTGTAAAGAGTCATTCAATCTTTCCTGAATTCCATCTCTAGCAATCAATCGGTCAACTACAACCTCAATATTGTGCGTATGATTTTTATCTAGTTCAATACTATCTGCTAGTTCTCTAACCTCACCATTAATTCTTACTCGTGCAAAACCTTCGGCAGCTAGTCCACTAATTAACTTTGCATGAGTACCTTTTTTTCCCCTAACAACAGGTGCAAGCAATTGATATCTTGTTCCCTCTGGCAATAAAACTATTTGATCAACCATTTCATCAATTGTTTGAGGAGCAATTGGAAGGCCACAATGATGACAATGAGGTTCTCCTGCACGACCAAATAATAATCTTAAATAATCTTGTATCTCAGTTACTGTTCCAACGGTTGATCGAGGATTATGACTTGTTGACTTTTGATCTATTGATATCGCAGGAGATAAACCCTCAATATTATCTACGTCTGGTTTATCAACTTGGCCTAAAAATTGTCTTGCATATGCAGATAAGCTTTCAACATATCTCCTTTGACCCTCAGCAAAAATAGTATCAAACGCTAAAGAGCTTTTACCACTGCCACTTACACCCGTAAAAACAATAAATTTATTCCTTGGAAGAGTTAGGTCTATATTTTTTAAATTATGTTGACGAGCGCCTCTAATCTTTATTGAATTTTCTTTGTTAAAACTAATGATCTTTTTTACCATGCTTTAATCATAAATAGATTTAAAGAAAACTTATTATAGTGGAAATTTTTGGTTTTATGCGGCTGCTCTGTCTATAAGTGTCGAAGCAAAATTATTAGCTGCACTAAAACCTCCGCCTATAAGTTCAATGAGCTCATTTTGACGATCTTTTCGTGAAGTTAATTTAGAAATAGAAGAAAAGGTTACTCCATCAATTACATTTTTCTTAACTTTGAAGTGAGTATTACCAGTTGCTGCTAAAAAAGGCTGATGAGTAATGCACAAAACCTGCCTTTCTCTTGCAGTTGCTTTTATTAATTCAACTAAAGAAAACATAGATTTCCCACTTAAACCATTATCAATTTCATCTAAGAAAAAAGTGTTAGTAGTCTTAGAAATACAAGATTTTATAGCTAACAAAAATCTTGACATTTCTCCACCAGAAATAACTTTTGAGAGAGGAGCTAACATTTGATCAGGATTAGCAGAAAAAAGAAATTCTATATTTTCGTAACCTACTGGAGATGGTTTAACTTTTTGGAAGTCAATAGAAAAGTTTGCATTTTCTAAGCCTAAATTTTTTAATACAGATAATACAGAATTTTTAAGATGGTTCGCTGTTTCCCGTCTATAAGAAGACTGACTCTCAAAAAGCTTATCTAAATTAAATTGCAGACTATTAATTTGAATATCTAGCTTCTTAATCTCATCTTCGTATAAATTATTTGCGATGTATTTTTTTAGTTCATCCCTCTTTAAAATTAATTGAGGCAATTCTAAAGAAAAGGTTCGCTCTAAATTTTTTAAGTAAAATAATCTTTTTTGAATTTGTTCCAAACTTAGGTCTTCATTCTCAACCGTTTCTAAATACTTTGTTAATGCAAAAATTAAGTTTTCTATATCGTTTTGGATATTTATTAAATTTTCATTGAAATCATTAATCTTAGAATCAAATTCAACAACTCTATTTAGTTGTTTTATTGATTGAGTTATCAAAGTACTTACTGATGGCTCTTCATTATTAAAATTATTTAAATTGTCAAGTGATAATTGTATAGATTTACTTATCTCAAAATTATTTGAAAGCCTTAATTCTTTAGTTTTTAATTCTATAATTTCGTTACACGAACTTAAATTGGCTTCCTCTAAAATCTTATGCATCTCTTTAATTACGAAATTATTCTCTTCTCTCTTTTTAGAAAATTGGATCTTTTCTTCTCTTCTTTTTTTTAAATTTTCAAATTCACGCCATTTTTCTTTAATCTGAGAATTTATCCTCTTTAATTCTTTAGAACCAAGGTCATCTATAATTAATCTTCTATATTCGCTACTATCAAATAAAAATCCATCAGCTTGACCAGCAAAGTCAATTAATAATAGACCTAAGTCTTCAATCATCTTTTTAGTTATAGATAAATTATTAATCCTATAATTGGATATTATTTTATTATTTTTTTTAAAAGACTTCCTCGTAACCAAAATATAATCAGAAATAAACTCAAACCCATTTCTAGAAAGCCAAGCATTTACTTTTGGAGAGATAGAGAATTTTGCCTCAATTAAACAGTCTTCTTTTCCTGGACGAATTAAGTGTTTTAAAGGTATATTGGTTCCGCCAAATAAAACATTTAAAGAATCTAAAATCAAAGATTTTCCAGAGCCTGAATCTCCAGTGAAAATATTCAAACCTTTTTCGAAATTAATTTCTATAATCTCTATTAAGGCAATATTTCTTAAATTTAATTTTATTAACATGTTAATTTATCTATATAGAAAAAATAACTTCTTTTCCAATAAAAAAAAAGATTTATATAAATAAAGTTATGAATGAAGATTATACCGATTTTATTGAAACCTCTGGATTATTAGAATACGATCCAAATACAATTTCAAAAATTTATCAAAAAAATCCCAAACGTCTTTTTAGAAGGCTTTGGGAAACTCTAATACCAATATTTGCTTATATTTTTTCAATTGGATGGGATAAATTAACAGGAAGATTAAAAATTCAATCAAGAGCGAGATTAAGAGCTAAAGAACTTACCAATTTATTAGTTGAATTAGGACCAGCATTTGTTAAAGCAGGTCAAGCTTTATCAACTCGACCTGACATTATTCCTGCTGTCCTTCTTGAAGAGTTATCACAACTTCAAGATCAATTACCTGGATTTGATGGAGATAAAGCAATGGAATTGATAGAAGAAGATTTAAATAAAACAATTGATGAAATTTTTCTATCTATTGATAAAGAACCAATTTCCGCAGCTTCACTAGGTCAAGTACATAAAGCTGTACTTAAAAGTAAAGAAGTTGTAGCTGTTAAAGTTCAAAGACCAGGTTTAAGGGAACAAATTACACTTGATTTGTACATAGTTAGGAATATTGCTTATTGGTTAAAAAATAATATTGGATTGATTAGAAGTGATCTTGTTGCCTTGATTGATGAACTAGGAAAAAGAGTTTTTGAAGAAATGGATTATCTGAACGAAGCTAAAAATGCAGAAAAATTCAGAAAATTGCATTTACATAATTCGAAAATAGCTGTGCCAAAAATTTATAAAGAAACTACTTCACGTAGAGTATTAACAATGGAATGGATTGATGGCACTAAACTAACAAATCTTGAAGAGGTTAGGAAATTAGGAATTGATCCGGATGAAATGATCGAAATTGGTGTTCAATGCAGTTTAGAACAATTGTTAGAACATGGTTTTTTTCATGCAGACCCGCATCCTGGAAATTTACTAGCCTTAGAAGATGGAAGACTCTGCTACTTAGATTTCGGAATGATGAGTGAAGTTACTAAAAGTTCCAGATCAGGTTTGATACAAGCAGTTGTTCATCTCGTAAATAAAAATTTTGATAAATTATCTCAAGATTTTGTTAAATTGGGTTTCCTTTCAGAGGAAGTAAATCTTCAACCTATTGTTCCAGCTTTTCAAGATGTATTTATAAATGCAGTAGAACTTGGTGTATCTAAGATGGATTTCAAGAGTGTTACTGACGATATGTCGGGAGTTATGTATAAATTTCCTTTTAAATTACCTCCATACTATGCACTTATAATTAGATCTTTGCTAACTTTGGAAGGGATAGCTTTAAGCGTGGATCCGAATTTTAAAATACTTGGTGCAGCTTACCCATATTTTGCGAGAAGATTAATGGAAGACCCAGACCCGCAATTACGAGAAAGTTTGAAGGAAATGCTTTTTGACGATAAAAAATTCAAGTGGGATCGATTGGAAGATTTATTATCTAATGCAGCAAAGCAAACAAATTTAGATTTAGAAAAACTCCTTGATGAAGTCATCAATCTACTTTTTTCTTCTAACGGAGGATTTCTAAGAAATGAAATTATAGAAAGCATTACTAATCAAATAGACAATATAAGTTTTAAATTTTTGAAAAGTATCAATAATTATCTTCCAAAACCAATTCAATTAAATATTGCAAAAGAAAATAACAATTTACAAGATTTGATTTTATATATAGAACCTTTCAAAAACTTTTTGGAAATAATACAAAAAGTTCCAGGTTATTCTATTGATATATTTCTAAAAAGAGTTCCAAGACTTTTAAGTGAACCATATACAAAAGAAATGAGTTTTCAAATAGCAAAAAATTTGACCGAAAAAGGCGTTGTAAGGCTTGTAAAAATAGCTGCGGGTGCAAACATATAAATGATATTTTCTAAAGTTATATTTCCTAAAATTTTATTAATATTAATCGCAAATAATTTACTTTTCAACATCCCTAAAGTAAATTCTGCAGAGGAAATTAAAATAATTTATAACGTTTTTTCAAGAACAATAAAAGTTAATTCTTTAAAAAATTTTGCTGAAAATGGTTCTTCAACAAATAACTTAAGAAGAATTTTAAATAGTACTGGTTCTCCAGATGTTGAAATTCGATCAATATTAAATAAAAATTTTGAAATTCCAATTACCATAGCTAGCAAGTTACTATATTCAGAAATAGGTAAAGTCGTTTTGATAAGAATTTCTTCTATAATTCACCCCCCAAAGGCAAAAGATCAACAAACCGGAATGTTAGCTCTAAGGTCAAGTATTTTACAAGGTATTGATTTTAAAGATGAAACAATAAATCTTATAAGTTTTTTTGAAAATTACCCAACTAGAACTGTTATTTTAAATGTCAATGCTTTAAGCAAAATAATGAATAAAGTAGAATCAATTTCAGAATTATTAGATTTTTTTACTAACTCACCTTTAGAAAAAATTAAATCAAATTAAGTATTATGTCGTTACTAAATATAGTTAAAAATAAGTTCAGGTTTAATTATAAAAAGAAAAAATGGCCTGGTTTAATTAATGCTTATAGACAATATCTACCGGTATCATCAAAAACTCCTATTGTATCTCTGAATGAAGGAAATACCCCTTTAATTTACAGTGAATCAATAAGTAATTTAATAGGTAATGATACTAAAATTTATTTAAAATATGATGGTTTAAATCCAACTGGATCTTTTAAGGATAGAGGAATGACAATGGCTATAAGTAAGGCTAAAGAAGAAGGTAGTGATGCAGTAATTTGCGCAAGTACAGGAAATACCTCTGCTGCTGCTGCTGCCTATGCCTCTAGGGGTGGTTTAAAATCGTATGTTTTAATTCCTGATGGATTTGTAGCACAAGGAAAACTTGCTCAAGCATTAATGTATGGTGCCGAAATAATTTCAATACAAGGAAATTTTGATAAGGCTTTAGAAATTGTAAGGCAATTATCCTCTGAATATCCAATAGATCTTGTGAACTCTGTTAATCCATATCGAATACAAGGTCAAAAAACCGCTGCTTTTGAAATAGTAGATGACCTAGGTCTTGCACCTGACTGGCTTTGTATTCCAATGGGAAATGCAGGAAATATAACCGCTTATTGGATGGGCTTTAAAGAATATTCAAAAATAAAAAGAAGTTTAAAATTGCCTATTATGATGGGTTTTCAGTCTGAAGGTTCAGCTCCCCTAGTAAAAAATATTATAGTTGAAGATCCTAATACAATAGCGACCGCTATTAGGATTGGAAATCCTGTAAATAGAGAAAAAGCAAAATTAGTTAAAAAAGAAAGCAAAGGGGATTTCCAATCCGTTAGTGACGAAGAAATTATTAATGCTTATAAAATTCTTGCTAAAGAAGGAATATTTTGTGAGCCAGCTAGCGCAGCTTCAGTAGCTGGATTAATTAAGAACAAAAATAGAATAAAAAAAGAATCTAATATTGTTTGTGTCTTAACTGGTAACGGATTAAAAGATCCAGATTGTGCAATTAAAAATAATGACGCTATTTTTAGGAAAAATTTAGAACCTTCTTTAAAAAATATTACCAAAATATTAGGATATTAAATTAGTCAAACAAATTAGTGTCTGTGGAAAATTATTAAAAAGTATATAAGACCTGTAGAAAATTCAAGTAAACTGATTAATAGAATGTTGATAAAAATATGAGTTAATGAAAATACTATAAAAATTTCAACATTAAATGAAATTTTTCCACCTATATAAATTCAATAAAGCATTGTTGTAATAAAAGATATTTAATATTCTCCACAGTTTCCCCAAGTTCTACTACTACTATATAGATAATTTAATGAATATATTTATTAGATAAATAGAAAAAATTTTTTAATTGCAAATATCAAGAAAATATATCTAATATGTAGATAAAGTTTTAAAGTCCGATGGAGATTGTTTGTAATCAAAATGAATTTAATAATGCTATTCAATTGGTAGGTAAAGCAGTAGCCACAAGACCTACTCATCCAATTTTGGCAAATTTACTTCTTACAGCTGATCAAGGTACTAATAAAATAAGTCTTACTGGGTTTGATTTAAATTTAGGAATACAAACATCCTTTGAAGCAAATGTAAAAAAAAGCGGAGCTATTACTATTCCTTCTAAACTTTTATCAGAAATAGTAAATAAATTACCTAGTGAAACACCAGTAACTCTTGATGTTGATGAAACTTCAGATAATATTTTGATTAAAAGTGATAGAGGTTCTTTTAATTTAAAAGGTATATCATCAGATGATTATCCAAACTTACCATTCGTTGAGAGTGGAACATCTTTAGATATTGATCCGAGTTCTTTTATCAAAGCTCTTAAGTTAACTATCTTTGCAAGTAGTAGTGATGATTCAAAACAACTTCTTACAGGAGTTAATTTTACTTTTAAAAAGAAATATCTGGAGTCAGCTGCAACCGACGGTCACAGATTAGCTGTTGTTTTAATGGACAATAAAGATAAATCTGATGACAATGAAATTACATTTTCCAATGAAGAAAATTTATCTGTCACTATTCCAACTAGATCTTTAAGAGAAATTGAAAAACTTATTATTCTAAAAACCTCAGAAGATTCAATCAAACTTTTTTATGATAAGGGTCAAGTTGTTTTTATTTCTACTAATCAGATTATTACTACTAGAACTCTTGAAGGAACTTATCCAAATTATTCTCAATTAATACCTGATGAGTTTTCGAAACTTTTCACATTTAATACAAAACAACTAATCGAAGCTCTAGAAAGAATAGCTGTTGTAGCAGATCAACAAAGTAGTGTTGTAAAAATTAAATTGGAAGATAAAGATTTAGCTCTAATTAGTGCAGATGCTCAAGATATTGGAAATGCAAATGAATCACTACCAGTTGCATCTGATGTTGAGAAATTTGATATTGCTTTTAACGTTAGATATCTTTTGGAAGGATTAAAAGTTATTGCAAGTGAAAGTGTAATTCTAAAATGTAATCTTCCTACAACACCTGCTGTTCTAGTTCCTAAAGATGATTTTACCGCTTTTACTTATCTAGTTATGCCAGTTCAAGTTCGTTCTTAGTTTGAAAATACCTAAAGAATTTTTATTAAGTGAATTATTAAATTATAATGTTAGGGGTAATATGACTCTCAATTACGGAAATGGTGAAAACGTATGGATGCATCCACCAGTTCATAGGATTTTAGGATGGTATTCTCGTCCTTCAAATTTTGAATTAAAACGAAATGTATGGAGATTAAATCAAATAAGTCAAATAGTAGAAAATGATATTTATGTAAAAGGTGATCCTGCAATTTCTGACTTAAGAACCCTTAATAGATTTCCAACTTTGATAGATGCTAATTTGATAAATTCAGAGGGGTCAAAGATAGGAGTAATTGCAGATTTTTTATTTGAAATAAAAACAGGTAATATCAAGTTTTATTTGATTTCACGCAATAATCCAAAAATCCCAGGGTCGAGTAGGTGGAAATTATGTATAGAAGATATTATCGATCAACAACCTGGTTTAGTTTTTGCATCATTAAATTCATTAGATGATTTGTCTTTAGTTAAATCAAGTATAAAACGCCAATTTTTCAAAAAAGGAAAAAATATTATTGACCGTTTTGATTATATGAAAAATATTGCAACTAATCGATTAGAGGATTGGCTTGAAGAAGATGAAGATATAAACCAAGAAAATGTATCTGAACAGAAAACTTTTTATAATGAGGAAGATGAATTAAAATCTTTGAGAAACAAAAGTGAAGATGATCCTTGGATTTAACTAATGATAAAAATTTTAAATAATGAAAATTATGATATAAATCAATCACTTAAAGATGAAAATTTAAGTGAAGGAGATTATGAAGAGATATTAAAAAGATTAGGAAGAAAGCCAAACAGAACAGAATTAGGTATGTTTGGAGTAATGTGGTCTGAACATTGTTGTTATAGAAATTCTAAACCTTTATTATCTAATTTTCCTACAAAAGGAAAGAAAGTGTTAGTTGGTCCAGGAGAAAATGCTGGTGTTATTGATGTAGGAAATAATCAAAAACTTGTTTTTAAAATAGAAAGCCATAATCATCCTTCTGCAATTGAACCTTTTCAAGGTGCCGCGACAGGCGTAGGTGGGATCTTAAGAGATATATTTACTATGGGAGCCAGACCAATAGCTGTTCTGAATTCATTAAGATTTGGTAATCTTGATAAGACATCTAATATCTCTCTAATACGTGGCGTCGTGGCAGGGATATCACATTACGGCAATTGTGTAGGTGTACCTACTGTTGGTGGGGAAATAGATTTTGATGATAGTTACTCAGGAAATCCTCTTGTTAATGTCATGGCTTTAGGTTTATTAGAGACTGATCAAATTGTTTGTTCAGGAGCTAATAAAGAGGGCGCTCCAGTTTTATATGTAGGAAATACAACAGGTAAAGATGGTGTAGGTGGTGCAAGTTTTGCTAGTTCCGAATTAACAACTAATTCTTTAGATGATAGGCCTGCAGTTCAAGTGGGTGATCCCTTTATTGAAAAAAGTCTTATAGAGGCTTGTTTAGAGGCATTTAAATCGGGGGATGTTATTGCTGCTCAAGATATGGGAGCTGCAGGTTTAACTTGTAGTAGCGCGGAAATGGCTGCAAATGGTGGTTTAGGAATTTCCATTAATTTAGATTTAGTTCCTGCGAGAGAATATGATATGTCTCCTTATCAATATTTGTTATCTGAATCTCAAGAGAGAATGCTGCTCGTTGTTAAAAAAGATAAATTAAATAGTCTTATAAAACAATTTAAAAAGTGGGGATTATATGCAAATGTTATTGGCGAAGTAATAAAAGAAAAAGAGGTAATTATTTCCCATAAATCTCAAATAGTGGCTCAAATCCCTACATCTGCTTTATCTGATGATACTCCAATTAATATTCATAAGGTTAGTAAACAAATTCCAGATTATTTATTAAGGAAGTGGGAATGGAAAGAAGAAGAATTACCCTCAATAAATAATAATGAAATCATCTCTTTAAAAGATCAAAAATCATTAACTCTTTCAGAAATTATTTTAAAACTTTTATCAACTCCATCTATTGCCTCTAAAAGATGGATTTATCGACAATATGATTCGCAAGTACAATTAAACACTGTCTTTAAACCAGGAGAAGCAGATGCGGCATTAATAAGACTTAGAAATCAACATGAAAAATGTAAAAATAAAGTTTTTACTGGAATAGCAGCTTCCGTTGACTGTAATAGTAGATGGGTTTCATTAGACCCTTTTAGAGGAAGTATTGCGGCAGTTGCGGAATCTGCAAGGAATGTTAGTTGTGTAGGAGCTGATCCAATAGCTATTACTAACAATTTAAATTTTTCATCGCCTGATACAGAAATAGGATACTGGCAGCTTGCATTAGCTTGTGAGGGGATTTCTGAAGCTTGTATAGCCCTAGAAACGCCAGTTACTGGGGGGAATGTTTCTTTATATAATGAATCAAAAAATGAAAACAATAAAATTACACCTATTAACCCTACTCCTGTTATTGGTATGGTAGGTACAATTGATAATGTTGATAATGCAGTAAATTCAGGCTGGAAAAATATTAATGATCAAATTTGGATAATTGGTTCAAATTCTTCTGAGTCAACTTTAGCAGCTAGTTCTTATTTAGAGTATTTTCATGGTTTAATTACGGGCAGACCGCCAAAAATTAATTTACAAGATGAAAAATTTTGTCAGAGTTTTTTAAGAGAAGCAATTTTAAAAAATTATATTATTTCTTCTCATGATGTTAGTGATGGAGGTTTATCTATAGCATTATCAGAATGTTGTATTTTATCTGCAAAAGGAGCAATTATAGAGTTAGAAAATAAAAATATTCGTAAAGATAAATTATTGTTTAGCGAGGGAGGATCAAGAGTAATTTTTTCAGTTAGCAAAAATAAGGAACATAATTTTTTAAATTTTATAAAAGATAAAAGTATATATTTTGGTCAAAATATATACGTAAAAAAAATAGGGATTGTTTCTGAACAGAATCTTAATATAAGATTAGATGATAAAGATATTTGCAATATTAAGGTTGAAGATTTAACCGAAAAATTTAACAATAGTATTTCTAATAGTTTTTAATAATGGATAAATATCTTCAACTTTATAAATCTTCCAAAAATTAATTATGTGTGGAATAGTAGGAATTGTATCTTCTGATGATGTAAATCAACAAATTTATGACAGCCTCTTGCTTCTCCAACACAGAGGGCAAGATTCCACGGGAATAGCAACAATGGAAAATACTGTTTTCCATATTCATAAAGCCAAAGGGCAGGTAAATACTGCTTATAGAACTAGAGATATGCGTAATCTTATAGGTAAAATAGGATTAGGACATGTTAGATATGCAACTAAAGGTTCGGCAGAAAGTGTAGAGGAAGCTCAACCTTTTTACGTTAATGCACCTTATGGAATTGTTTTAATTCATAATGGTAACCTTACTAATACAAGAGATTTAGAGAAGCAATTATTTAATGTAGATAAGCGTCATACAAATTCCTCAAGTGATACTGAAATGTTATTGAATATATTTGCAACTGAATTACAAGAACAAATTCATAATCAAGAGTTGCAGCCAGAATTAATATTTAATGCAGTTAAAACTTTACATAAAAGAATTCAAGGTTCATATGCATCAATTGCATTAATTTCAGGTCATGGACTATTAGCTTTTCGAGATCCATTTGGTATAAGGCCTTTAGTAATTGGAAAAAGGATCGCCTTATCTTCTCAAAAGGAAGAGTGGATGGTTGCAAGTGAATCTTTAGTATTAGAAAATAATGATTATCAGGTTGTCAGGGACGTCGAACCCGGAGAGGCAATTTTTATAACTAATAACGGTGAATTTTTTTCTGAACAGTGTTCGGAAAATCCTCGTTTATTTCCTTGTGCTTTTGAATATGTTTATTTGGCAAGGCCAGATTCAGTAATGAACGGAATATCAGTATATAAAGCACGTTTGAGAATGGGAGATTATTTAGCAGAAACAATTAAAGAGACAATAAATTCAGGAGATATTGATGTTGTTATGCCTATCCCTGATTCTTCTCGTCCTGCCGCTATGCAAGTAGCTAGACAATTGGGAATTGAGTATAGAGAAGGTTTTTTTAAAAATAGATATGTTGGTAGAACTTTTATAATGCCTGGACACCAAAAACGTAAGCAATCTGTTAGACAAAAGTTGAATGCTATGAGTACAGAATTTAAAAATAAAAATGTACTAATAGTTGATGATTCTATAGTCAGGGGTACTACATCAAAGCAAATTGTTCAAATGGCAAAAGACGCAGGAGCTAATAAAGTTTTTTTCACTTCAGCAGCTCCACCCGTAAGATTTCCTCACGTTTATGGTATAAATATGCCTAACAGAGACGAATTAATTGCTCATGATAGATCCATAGCTGAAATAGCAGAAAAGTTGGAAATTGATAATCTTGTATATCAAACTGTCGATAATTTAAGAAAATCTATAGTTAACGATTCTTTAGTGAAAGATTTAGAGATGAGTTGTTTTACTGGATCTTATGTTACTGGAACAGTAAATAATGAATATTTAAAATGGGTAGAAAACGAATATAAATCCTAGTTTATAAATTTTTCTAAACGAAAGCAGTTTTCAAGATATTCATCTTTTTCTAAATTTAAAAAGTCAGCTTTGATTATGTTTTTATTTGTTTCAGTGGATAATTTCTTAAAGTCTAACCTCGCTGATCTGTTTTTATTAGTCTCAATATCAATGTATTGATTACTAGAAACTATTTTTATGAAATTATCATTTTTAAGTTGAATCTTTTCATTTATGTATCCTAATTTAGAATTGTAAGCATTATAAATTTCATTTACTTTTAAATGAAAAAAAGTACCTTTTTCAGAAATTAAATAAAGAGTATCTTCATCGTTAGTTTTACAGCAAGAAACTATTTTTTCAGTCGGTAAAAGATTTACTAATACTAATCCTTGAGATTGTTTTGTATTTGGTTTGAGATATGTATTAGATAAATCAAATTTGAAAATTCTCCCAATAGAAGTAAGTATTAACAGTTTTTCTTCTTCGTTGTAAATAAATGAATCAACTATCTTTATAGAATTTTTTAATTTTGAAATTGAAAATATCCTATTACTTTTTATCATATCTTCGTCAAATAAAATCTTTTTAAATCTTCCATCTGAATTTAAAATACATAAATAATTTTTTAATTTACAATTGAAATGATGAAAATTGACTATTTCTCCCGGATCAATATTGCCTAAAATCTTATTATCTAATTTATAGTCATTATTTATGTTTAATTTCCAATTAATTTGAAGGACTTTTCCTGAAAATGTAATACCAATAATTTTTAAATTTTTATTAATTCGGCATATAAATTTTTGAATAGTTTTATTATCTAAAATTTTGTTTTCACTGTCTAATAATTTTTTGTAATTACTACTAATAATTTTTTTTAAATAAAATCTATTATCTATTGATATCATTGTGTCTTTATTTATGAGTTCTTCTAATATTTGATTGTTGATAGTCTCTATTTCGTTTTCCTGGTTAACATCTTTTAAGATTCTTGTCTTTCTTTTAACATTAAATTTTGTCTTTAAAGTCTTTAGTTCTTCAATTAAAGTTTCAAGTAATATACTTCTGTTATTAAGAAGATTACTCAGATATTTCTTTTTTTCTAAAAGTTCAATCATTTCAATTTCTAATTGTTTCCTTTCTAAATTTGTTAATTTTTTAAGTGGCATGCCTAAAACTGCATCGGCTTGCTTGTTACTCAGGTCAAGCTGTGGTATTAATATTGATTTTGCTTCAGTCGCATTTTCAGCGTTTTGAATAACTTCAATAATATCTTTTATATTTTTAGTTGCTTTTGAAAAACCCTCTAATACCTCAAGTTTTTCTGAGGTCATTTTCAGAAAATAATTTGTTCTTTTTCGAATTGTTTCTTCTCTAAATTCAATAAAATAATTTAGATATTTTCTTAAAGTAAGTTGAATAGGTTTCCCGTTTACTAAAGCTAAAAATATTGCACCAAAATTTGATTGCAAAGAGGTTTTTTTGTATAAATTAGATATCACAATTTCAGGATTTGAATCTTTTTTTAATTCAATTACGATTCTCATCCCATCTCTGTCACTTTCATCTCGAATATCTGATATGTCATCAATTTTCCCTAGATTTACTAAGTCGGCAAGTTTTTCAATCCAACCGGCTTTACTTATTTGGTATGGAAGTTCTGAAATTATAAGTGCATGTCTTTTATGTTTACCTTTTCCTAAATTAATTTCCTCACTTTTAATTACTCCTCTTATTGTTATAGAGCCTCTACCGTTTTCGTAAGTTTCTTTAACTGCATTATTGTAAATTAGTTCTCCTCCTGTAGGAAAATCAGGGCCCAATATAATTCTAGACAATTTTTTTTCACTTAATTCTTTATCTTTTATTAGAGCAATTAAACCTTCAACTATTTCGCCTAAATTGTGGGGTGGAATATTCGTAGCCATACCAACCGCAATGCCTGATGAACCATTTAATAACAAAAAGGGTAACTGTGCAGGTAATATATCAGGTTCTTGCTGTGAACCGTCAAAATTATTTGAATAACTTACTGTATCACTGCCAATTTCTTCAAGAAAACATTCATGAGCTATGGGTGCTAGACGTGTTTCTGTATATCTCATTGCAGCGGCAGGATCGTTATCAACGGATCCAAAATTTCCATGGCCATCTAGAGTTGGATATTTCGTGGAGAAATCTTGAACCAACCTTACTAATGCTTCGTAAACTGCTTGATCACCATGAGGATGATACTTTCCGAGCACATCCCCTACTACTCTAGCGCATTTTCTAAATGGTCTATCTGGAGTAAGGCCTAATTCATGCATTGCGAAAAGAATTCTTCTTTGTACTGGTTTTAGGCCATCTCTAGCATCAGGTAAAGCACGCCCTACTATTACGCTCATTGCGTATTCCAGGTAGGAACGTTGCATTTCTTCTTTGAGCGATATGGAAGTGAATTTTTCCTTAGTCATTTATTATGAAATTTACAGTTTGTTTTCAAAAGCTAAATTAAGATTAATAGGTAAATAAATATTTACCAGTATTAATAATCAGGAAATTTAATTTATTTTTGTTTTTGCAATTATTATTTCTTTTGCGAGTTGACTATTTTCAAATAGTTTTTCAGTAGAATTTTGTAGTTTATTCCCCCATAGATGTTTTTTTCTATATTCGTAATCAACATAATTTGGATCTTTTTTTAAAGCTTTTTTTGCTAGAGAAATTGCTTCATTAATATTTTGTGTCTGTATACATGAGGCAAGTGCCAATATTGATTCTGCATTTTCATTTAATGCAATTGCTTTTCTAAAATACTTTATAGAAAGATTTAATTTATCAATTTCATAATAAGCTAATCCTTTGTTGTTAATTGCTTCCCAAAAATCAGGTTTAATTTGTATGGCTTTATTAAATTGATCTATTGAGTTAATCAAATTCCCTTCTATTAAAAAAATATTTCCTAATTGAAAAATGGCTTTAAAATTTTTTGGGCTAATTTTAAGACCTGACTGTAATGCAAGTTTTGCTTTTTTTGTTTTTTCTTGTGTTAAATATATTTCACTTTTTATAAAATATATTTCACTAAGTTGAGGATTAATTTCTTGCGCATTGTTTAGAGAAATTAATGCATCTTGATATAGTGCGTTAGCTATTTGTATTTCAGCAAGAATAGCCCACAAATTTTCATCTTTATTATTAATTTTTACTGCTGTCTTAGCCAAGCTAAGACTTTCTTTGATTTTTCCATAATTAAGGATTTCAATGGCATTTTTCCCAATAACTATACTCTCTTTTTTTAAACTTTTTGGTGTTGGGAAATAGTAATATGGCACCAAAGCTTTAAGGTTGTTTATCTTAAAAACATAGCTACTGATCATTGATAAAAATAATAATTTTATTAAAATTTTTCTCATACTTTTACTGATTATTGATAATTGCTTTTATGTTTCTTTTCCACATCCATGGTTTTATTCTTTTTAGTGTAGTTCCTTTAAGGTTGACTGCCCATTGTTTCTCATCCCAATCCAATGATTCTACATTAAGATTTTTTATCCATTGCTTTGGTTCAGCTTCAATATTTTTATTTAAAGGGACAGATTTGTTCCAAGGACATACATCTTGGCATATATCACATCCAGCAATCCATCCATTTAAATTTTTTTGTATATATTTGGGGAGATTTTCATTTCTGTTTTCTATCGTGTGGTAGGCAATGCATAAATTAGAATTTATAACAAATGGTTCTGTTATTGCGTTTGTAGGACATTTTTCAATACATTTTTCGCAAGAACCACAAAGTGATTTCGATGGTTTGTCAGGGATTAGTTCTTTTGTCAGAATCATAAAACCTAAAGTTAACCAAGAACCATAATATTTATTTATGATATTACTATGTTTACCTATCCAGCCCAGACCTGATTCTTCAGCCCATGCTTTTTCGAGTAGAGGAGATGAATCAACACATATTTTCCATTTGCAATCTGGTATTTCATCATTAACCCATCTACCTACATTTTTTAATTTATTATAAATAACTTTGTGATAATCTTCTCCTTGTCCGAATTTTCCGATCTTAAAATTTTTAGTTTTCTGCGTCTTTTCGCTCATATAGTTAAAGCCTACAGTTAAAACACTTTTTGCATTTTTTAATAGAGATTCTATATTTTTTCTTCTTTGTGCTTCCATCCATTTCATTTCACTGTGATAATTGTTTTCTAACCATCTTTCTAATGATTTTGTTCTAAGTTTGAGGCGCGAACTTCCTGGAATTAATGCTATGCGTGAGACAGCAAAACCTTCAATAATCGCTCGTTCTTTTATTTTTAAACTTAATTCTTCTTTATTCTGAAATAAATTATCCATTACTCCATTATGATTTAGATTCAAAAAAATGGTAATATTAAATAGATACTAATAATTAATTTAAATTTATTAAAAATAAATATATCCTTATCAATAAAAACCAGTTAAATTGTTAGTAAAATGAATATAGAAAAGGACTTTTATTTTGGTTGAATCTACTCAAAGTCAAGATTCTAACCTAGGAACTAGGCTGCAACAGGATCTTAAAAATGATCTTATTGCTGGGTTATTAGTTGTAATACCTTTAGCAACTACTATCTGGCTATCTTCTATTGTCAGTAAATTTGTTTTAACGTTAGTCACCTCTGTTCCCAAACAACTCAATCCGTTCATTACTTTAAACCCACTACTACAAGATTTAATTAATTTAACTTTAGGTCTTACCGTCCCTCTTTTAGCTATTTTGCTGATTGGCTTGATGGCAAGAAATTTTGTTGGCAGATGGTTATTAGAATTTGGAGAAGGGACATTATCAAAGATTCCAATCGCTGGAGCAGTTTATAAAACTCTTAAACAACTATTGGAAACATTTCTAAGTAATAAGTCCAATAGGTTTAGAAGAGTAGTTTTGGTGGAATATCCACGAGAGGGACTATTTAGTGTTGGTTTTGTAACTGGTGATGTTGGGCCATCACTCCAACCAGAATTGGATGAAAAGTTGTTGAGTGTTTTTATACCTACTGCTCCCAACCCTACAACAGGATGGTATACATTAGTGCCTGAATCTTCTGTTAAGGATCTTGATATTTCCGTTGAAGATGCCTTTAGAACTATTATTTCGGCAGGTATTGTTAATCCTGATGAAAAAGATAATTCTACAAATCCAACATTTTCTAAATTATTTTCTCAATTAAGGGCTTCTACTAATACTTCCTCTTCTTAATTGATGCATAACAGATCACTATCACGAGAATTATCTTTGTTTTCATTAGGTCTAATAAAAGACAGAGGATCTTTAAATTTAGATAAACTTCAAATTCAAGATATTTTTGAATCTGCCTTAGATGTTTTGATAAATCATTGTCGAGATGAGTTAGATAACTGTGAAGTAGACTTAGAAAAAGCATTAGAGAAACTTCTAGAAAGCGAATTGAAGGAAGGAATTAAATCTTCTTATTCAAATGTTCGAGATGAAATAAAGCAAGCCATATATAAAATTGAATCTGTAATGAATTCTCTTTCAGCTACTATAGATTTCCCTAAATTGGTTGTATCAAGCAATCAAAAGGATATTAGAGAAGATGTAAATCAAAGAATTACATTAATAGTTAATAATTTATGTATTATTGATTCTGAAATTGATCAAGTAATGGATGGATGGAGATTAAAAAGACTGCCAAGAGTTGACCGTGATATTTTACGATTAGCTTATGTAGATATCCATTATTTAAGCACTCCTATTGCTGTTGCATGTGATGAAGCGGTTAACTTAGCAAACAAATATAGTGATACACAAGGTAGAAAAATGATTAATGGAGTTTTAAGGAGATTGCAAAGAGTTAAGGTGTGATAATTATTTGATATGGATCAAAAATTTTTTATAATTAAAATAAATGTGATTTAAAATATTTATGACTAATGTTGAATCTGATAGTTCTCGTGAATGGGCTGCGC